>NZ_BMZP01000061.1 GCF_014652855.1 Novosphingobium pokkalii | reverse complement strand
GACCAGGCATCGAGCGAACTCTGGCGCGTGCGGAAGGTGTCGTGACGCTGGCCGCGCAGGACCTTGCGGATGGTCTTGCGCGACACGCCGGTCGTGCGTGCCATGACCCTGATCGGCACGCCTTGCCCGGCCAGATCGATAATCTGGCGGTTGAGGGCCTCGCGCAATTGGTAGCCATCCCACTGGATGCGCTCGGCACGGGTCAGGGTCGCCGGATCGACCGGCCCCGTCGGCGCCAGCGCGCGCCGCAAACATGGCATTTCCGAACGCACAGCCGCCAGAAATGCTGCCGAGGCGTTCTCGAACAGGTGCCAGCGGTCGGCCACCTGCTGTGCCTGCGGCGCCGCCTCGCTTGCGGCCGCACCATAACCCGGACCACGGTCGCGACAGATGATTTCGACTTGCGGGTTCTGGCGCAGCCAGGCGATGACCGTGTCGCGCTGACGATCGGGAAGCAGGTCGATCACCTCGCGTCGTTCGAGATCGACCACGATGCTCCCGTAGCTG
>NZ_BMZP01000060.1 GCF_014652855.1 Novosphingobium pokkalii | reverse complement strand
ATGAAGGCCCGGCTGTGCGACAGCTTGCTGTGCGCGACCTGCAGCTTGGTTCTCTCGCCGGCTATGATCGCCCAGTCCTCGCTCCAGTCGAACTGGATGGCTTCGCCTGGCATGAACACCAACGGCACGAAGGTGCCCCGGCCACTGGTCTGCGCATCGCGCTGGCGGTCGGCCTTCCACTCCCGCGCGAAGGCGGCGACCCGGTTGTACGAGCCGTCGTAGCCGAGCGTCACCAAATCGGCGTACATCTGCTTGGCCGTGCGGCGCTGCTTGCGTGACCGGCCAGCCTCGATCCTGAGCCAGCCCGACAGCTTCTCGGCAAACGGGTCCAGCTTGCTCGGCCGATCCGGAACCTTGAACTGCGGCTCCACCGTGCCGGCCCGCAGATACTTGCGGATGGTGTTCCGGGACAACCCGGTGCGCCGTTCGATCTCCCGGATCGGCATCCCTTCCCGGAAATGCCAGCGGCGGATCACACTCAATAACGCCATGTCGATCACTCCATGATCCCCCAACTGCCAGCCAGGGGAACGATCAGAACA
>NZ_BMZP01000059.1 GCF_014652855.1 Novosphingobium pokkalii | reverse complement strand
TCGGGACGGCAGAATCCCATGAGGTTTCAGGCAATTGGCATTGATCGTCAAGGCCGATAACTGGAATACCTTACGGCGCAACAGACTGCCGTCACAGGACACCAGACATGCGCAAGCCCCGCAACTATGACGAGGACCTCAAGGCCCTCACCGCCAAGGCCAGGCAACTCAAGGCACGCAAGCAGAGCCAGCTCGGCGAACTGGTTGAAGCCACCGGCGCCGACGTCATGCCCATTGAGGAACTGGCTGGCGCGCTGCTGTCGATTGCCGCCATCACGGATCCAACCCGACGGGAGGCATGGCGCAAACGCGGCGCCGCGTTCTTTTCTGGCGAGCGGGCCGAACACACGTCTGGCCAGCGCACTGGCGACAACGCGCAACCAGCAGCGCCGCACGACCAGCGCCCGCCATCGTCTGGCCCTGCAACAGGCGCGGCATGACACGCGAGACTGGCAGGTGAAGCGGCGCGAGCGTACGCGGCAATTGATCGAGCTGGGTGGTCTGGTTGCCAAGGCTGGAATAGTCGAACTGACTGATGATGACCGCGCCGCTATCCTGGGCCTGCTGGTCGAGGCAGCGGCAAGGCTGCGTTC
>NZ_BMZP01000057.1 GCF_014652855.1 Novosphingobium pokkalii | reverse complement strand
GAGGTGTCCGAGGCGCGTCGCCTGCGGTCGCTTGAGGAGGAGAACGCCCGCCTGAAGAAGCTGCTGGCCGAGGCGATGCTCGACAACGCGGTGCTGAAGGATCTGGCATCAAAAAAATGGTGACGCCCGGCGCCAAGCGGGAAGCCGTCGCCCATGCCCGTGAGCATCACGGAATGAGCGAGCGTCGGGCGTGTTCACTGGTCGGCGTGAGCCGCAGAGTGGTCCGGTATCAGCCGTGCAGGCCGGACGATGCGCCTTTGCGGCAACGATTACGCGAACTGGCAGGAGAACGCCGTCGGTTCGGCTATCGCCGCCTCGGCTACCTGCTGGCGCGGGAAGGCATGACGCCCAACCACAAGAAGCTGCTGCGGATCTACCGCGAGGAAGGGCTGCGGGTGCGTCGTCGTGGCGGTCGCAAGCGGGCATTGGGCACCCGGGCACCAATGGTGCTGCCGGACGGACCGAACCAGCGATGGTCGCTCGACTTCGTCTCGGACAGCCTGGTCTGCGGCCGGCGCTTCCGTATCCTGTGCGTGGTCGATGACTACACCCGGGAATGCCTGGCGCTGGTGGCCGATACGTCGTTGTCAGGCGCTCGGGTGGCGAGGGAACTGACCGGTCTGCTTGGGATGCGCGGCAAGCCGCATACGGTGGTCAGCGATAACGGCACCGAACTGACCTCGTCAGCCATCCTGCGCTGGTCGCAGGAGCGACGGGTCGAGTGGCATTACATCGC
>NZ_BMZP01000056.1 GCF_014652855.1 Novosphingobium pokkalii | reverse complement strand
GCATCGTCGCAAAGGCTTGGGGCATGTCCTCATGCAGACCCTGCACGAGGCTAGGCGCGATCCCCATAGTTTCGAACTGCTGGTCGCCACCGACGATGGTCGGGCACTCTACGAAACGCTGGGATGGGAGAAGATCGCGTCCTATGCCAGTGCCTCGATTGTAGTGATGTGATCACCGCCAGCCGGGGGCAACTCGCGACCAGAACACGCCGTTCCATGCCTCAGCGGGAACGACGGCTTATGCCGACACCTGCTATTTGCCCTGCCTGTATTCCGAGCGAAGGCGAATGGTTCCGCCGTCTTAAGTCCCTCTGGGTCAATTGACCGAGCGAGCCGCCGCCCACTCCAGCCGCATCGACTGGCTGCTTCTAATCCCTTGGCGCTTTGGCCTTCCCCGTTTCATCAGCCCATTTCTCAAAATGTTCGATCAGCGTCGCCCTTGCCTTGGCCTGCCCTTCAGACAGAGCGGACGCATCAAGGCGGGCAACCCGTGCCCGCAGGTCAGGATCATCGAAAAAGTCGGTGAAATCAATTTTCTCGAAATAAAAGAATGTCGTCGAGACGCGATCCTCGACGCTCTGCGAGCTGCCGGACCGCATGAAACGTTCTATCAAACCAGCAAGCCCTGCGTCGGCCTCGGCTTCTCGGGCAATCCATGCCCGAGGCTCTTCGACGCTTCCGGCATACTCCCGCCAGCGGTAAAGTGTGGACCGGCGTGCAAAAGGGGGTCTGACTCAAATTCCGTGCAATCCAGGTCACGCTGGC
>NZ_BMZP01000055.1 GCF_014652855.1 Novosphingobium pokkalii | reverse complement strand
CGGCGCTGCGGCGGCGCGGCAGGCAGGCGATGTGGCAGGCCGCCATGCGCGCCCGCGCCTCGGCCGGGTCGAGCCGCCCGGTGAACGTGACGGCATCGCCCAGGCCCAGTTGGCGCGCCTGCGCTTCCAGCCCTTCGCGCAAGGGGCCTTCGCCCATCACGATCAGGTCGAGCGTGAGGCCCTGTTCACGCAGCAGGGCCATGGCGTCCAGCAGCAGGTCCAGCCCTTCATAGGCCACCAGCGCCCCGGCATAGCCGATGGTCGTGCGCGGCAGCGGCTCGGCCGCAATCGCGGCAAAGCCTTGCGCATCCACGCCATTGGGCAGCAGGGCGATGCGCGCGCGATCCAGGCCCCATTGCTCGGCCACATGATCGGCCAGGGCTTGCGAGATGGCAAAGACGCGGTCGGCATGGCGCGCCACGAAGGCTTCCAGCTCCAGCCCCAGGGCATGGCGCTCGGTCCCGGCAAAGCCCGGCACGTTGGCGGCGCGGCTCATTTCCCACAGCCCGCGCAGTTCATAGTGGAAGGGAATGCCCAGCCGTCGCGCCGCGATCAGCGCAGGCAGGGCGTTGACATGGTTGGACGCAGCCTGGATCGCGGCCACGCGGCGGGCCTTGGCCAGGCGGGCAATGCCCAGGCTGGCGCGCTCGATATAGATGTCGAGCGGCAGGGCCTGGCCGGGCTGGCGTACATGGTGCCAGTCGAGGCCGTCATGGCTGGTGGCCAGCCCATCAGGCGTGCCGCTGCTGTCGGTGCGGTCCCACGGATATCCGGCGCGGGTCACGGCCACCAGGTCCACGCCCTGCGCCACCAGCGCGCGCAGCAGCGCCTGGGTGCGGGTGGTATAGCCGCTGGTGTGCCAGGGCAGCGCGCTGGCTGCGCAATAGAGCAGGCTCTGCGGGCGCGGATCATAGGCCGGCGCCGCCGCCGTGGGCAGTTCCGGCAGCGTCTGGGCCATCGCGGCA
>NZ_BMZP01000054.1 GCF_014652855.1 Novosphingobium pokkalii | reverse complement strand
GTCCGACTCCTTCGTGGTCGGACTCTACCATCGGGCGGTCACATTTCAGGGGAGCACGTCAGCTCGCGCAGATGGCGCGGTCGCATTTGACGGCAATTCATGAAAGGCTGGATAGCTTTGATGAATTGCACTTCACCGCGATTCTCATCGAGGCGGCCAGAGTCATAGATTATGAGAATGTCTTGATGAATTCTCGTGAGGATGAAAGCTATCATCTTCCCTATCCAGCATTCGACGTCATGAGCCGGGGCTGGAATCCGCTCTTGCACTATGGTTTGCCGAGGCTTCCGAAGACCGTGGGAATTCCAATCCAAGAAAGCACGGCCACGACACGTTCGCATGCGCGATCGCTTCTTCATTCATTTGGCGCATCCGCGATCCTTGAGAAGGCCGCCGATATGGCTCTCCATGGCTTCTTGACAGGACAAGAGACCGAGAATGGACTCAATCTCAAATTTACGGTTGGTCACGACAGTGATCACTTCTTGGATCAACTTGAGGCCGATGCGCTTGAAACTGCGCTGAATGGGGGAGAGGACCGGGAGAGCACCGGACTGATGACCGCTGCCGAAGTCGACGATCTCACCGGAGCATTGGTCTTCCCGTTTGAGACGGGACACGGCACGATGGTTGGTTATGATGCAGATCCGAGGCTCGATGCACACTTCATTCAACTTGTAGGCCAAAGAGTCTCTGAATGGCGAGATGAGGCTGGAATCCATCCTGATGTGCAGTCAAATCAACTGGACGGAGCAGACGTAGCCGCGGTGGTAATGCTGCTTGCCAGCGTGTATTTGAAGCACATCTGGTTTGTCGGTGTTGGCAGCAAGCGCCTCTCAGAGATCAATTATTGCATGAGTCTGACCATCTGGAACAGGCCAGATGAACTTATCGAATCGATCTCCTCTTTCACCGGGATAGATGCAGAAAGAATAGAACGCACTTTGCGCGCAATCGTGGTGACCCGCGACGATGCAGCGTATTTCGGGGCTGAGCCGACACCCTTCATGCCAATGCTGCTAGAAATATCCGAGGGTTACTGGCTTTCTCCCGTAAGCAGCGTCTTCCGTGACGTGACCCCCAGCTTTCCACCAGCTGGGATTAGAGCCGGGCCGTTTTGTTGCGCATGA
>NZ_BMZP01000053.1 GCF_014652855.1 Novosphingobium pokkalii | reverse complement strand
TGAAGCGTTCGCCGAACAGAACGGCGAACTGGGCCTTTGCCATGGACCACTCACGCGGCGGCATCGTCCACTCTTTTTCTGATCGGTTCAAGATCAGATAGAGCAGCTTGGTTGCTGCATCGTCGCTGGGGAAGTGTCCTCTGGCCCTGACCGCCCGCCGGAGCTGGGCATTCAGGGCCTCGATAGCATTCGTGGTGTAGACGATCCTGCGGACCTCGTCGGGGAACGCGAAGAAGGGGATTACCTCGCTCCACGCCCGGCGCCATATCTGACCGATCGCTGGGTAGCGCCGGCCCCATTCGCCTTCCTCGAAGGCCGCGAGCGCTTCCTCGGCGGCCTTGGCATCGACTGCGCGGTAGATGCTCTTCAATGCGGCAGCCAGCGGTTTGCGGTCTTTCCAGGAGACGAAGTCCATCGAATTGCGCAGCAGATGAACGATGCAGGTCTGGACGATCGCTTCCGGGAACACGGCGGTGATCGCGTCGGGGAAGCCTTTGAGACCATCGACGACAGCCAGCATGATGTCCTCGACGCCCCGGTTCTTGAGCTCGTTCATGACGCGCAGCCAGAATTTGGCCCCTTCGTTCTGCTCGATCCACAGGCCCAGGACGACCTTGGTGCCATTGGCCAGCACGCCCAGCGCGATGTGGATCGCCTTGTTGCGGACCATCCCCTCGTCGCGGATCTTGACCCGGATGGCATCGAAGAACACCAGCGGATAAGCCTGATCCAGTGGCCGGGCCTGCCAGGCGGCAACCTCCTCGATCACGGCGTCGGTGACGGTCGATATGAGGTCGGGTGAAACGTCTATGCCGTATAGCTCGCGCAGATGTCCGGTGATCTCCCGGGTGCTCATGCCGCGGGCATACATCGAGATGATCTTGTCGTCGAAGCCGGGGAACCGGCGCTGGTACTTGGCGATCAGTTGCGGATCAAAGCTGCCCTGCCGGTCGCGGGGTACCTCGATCTCGATCTTACCGGTGTCCGTGACCACCGTCTTGCGGCCATAGCCATTACGGTTGTTGCCGGCCTGGTCGGCGTGCCCAAGATGATGATCCATCTCAGCATTGAGTGCACGTTCGGCCAGCGCCTTCTTCAGCGAATCCAGCAGGCCACCCTGCTGAAGGGCTGACGCGGCATCGCCGCCAGCCAGAAGTTGATCCAGCAAATCGGACGGAACCGCAGGTTCTTTGCGTCGGG
>NZ_BMZP01000052.1 GCF_014652855.1 Novosphingobium pokkalii | reverse complement strand
AAGCGCCAGGATCTGCTGCGCGCGGCTGCTTTCCGAAGCGCTCATCGCCAGGTCCTGCGGCAAGCCCTGCAACAACGCCGCCGGGCGCGCCAGATGCCCGGCGTCATGCAGCCGGAACGCCAGCCACTTCGCCCGCCACGGTTGCGGGTCCAGCGCATGGGCTTCCTCGCCCAGTCGCGCGGCCTGCAAGGGATCGCTGTCCTGAAGGCCGCGCGCCGCATCGGTCAGGCTGCGCGCCCTGGCCTGCGCCTCGGCCCGGCGGCGCGCGTCTTCGGCTACGGCCAGGGCGGCCGGATCTGGTTCCGGCGCTGGGGCAGGCGGATGGAGAATCTGCTGGATGCGGCTGGCTTCCGATCGGCTCAGCGGCAGGTCGGCCGGCAGCGCGGCCAAGAGCACCATGGCGCGTCCCGATTCCCCGGCCTCGTGCAGGCGCAGCCCCAGCCACTTGGCGCGCCAGGGCTGCGGGTCGAGTGCCTGCGCCTGCTCGCCGAGGGCAATCGCGCCGGGCAGGTCGGTGGCACCCAGCGCGCGCGCCTGCTGCATCAGCTCTGCCGCGCGGGCCACGGCCTGTGCGCGCTGGCGGGCTTGCTCTGCGGCCGCCAGCGCCACCGGATCGGGTTCCGGCTCTGGCGCGGGTGGGTTGATGATGCGCGCAATGCGCTGCGCTTCCGAGCGACTGAGCGGCAAATCGGCGGGTAGCGCGGCAAGCATGGCTGCGGCGCGAGCCGTTTCCCCGGCTTCGTGCAGGCGCAGCCCTAGCCACTTGGCGCGCCAAGGCTGCGGATCGAGCGCTTGGGCCTGCTCGGCCAGGGCAATCGCACCGCGCAGGTCCGTGGCGCTAAGCGCGCGTGCCTGCCTCGTCAGCGCGGCAGCGGCCGCCACGGCTTGCGTACGGCCGTCGGCCGTTGGGGCGTCAGCCCGTGCTTCCGCCCCCGCCTCCGGCTTGGGCAGCGTCTGGACCACAGCCCGGGCGATGGCGTTCCAGTCGCGGGTGCCGTGGGCATGCTGGCGCGCGGCTTGTCCCAGGCTGCGGGCATGGTCCGGGTCGGTGGCCAGTGCAGCCAGGGCACGGGCCAGATCGGCAGCATCGCCGGGGGTGAAGAACAGGGCAGTCTGTCCCTCCTGCGCTTCGGCACGGAACACCGGCAGGTCGGGCACCACGGCGGGCAGGCCCAGGGCCATGGCCTCGACCAGCTTGATCGGCGGAACCAGTTCGGTCAC
>NZ_BMZP01000051.1 GCF_014652855.1 Novosphingobium pokkalii | reverse complement strand
AGCCGTTAGGTGTAGGCGCAGCGAAAGCGAGTCTGAATAGGGCGACAGAGTTCGATGAATTAGACCCGAAACCCGGTGATCTAGGCATGACCAGGCTGAAGGTGCGGTAACACGCACTGGAGGGCCGAACCGTTCAATGTTGAAAAATTGTCGGATGAGTTGTGTTTAGGGGTGAAAGGCCAATCAAACCGGGAAATAGCTGGTTCTCCGCGAAATCTATTGAGGTAGAGCGTCGGACGTATACCGTTGGGGGTAGAGCACTGGATGGATGCGGGGGTCGCGAGATCTACCAACTCTAACCAAACTCCGAATACCAACGAGATTTATCCGGCAGACAGACGGCGGGTGCTAAGGTCCGTCGTCAAAAGGGAAACAGCCCTAACCTACAGCTAAGGTCCCCAAGTCACGTCTAAGTGGGAAAGCATGTGGGAATCCCAAAACAACCAGGATGTTGGCTTAGAAGCAGCCATCATTTAAAGAAAGCGTAACAGCTCACTGGTCTAAACAAGGGTTCCTGCGGCGAAGATGTAACGGGGCTCAAGACGTGCACCGAAGCTTAGGGTTGGACTTTATAGTCCAGCGGTAGCGGAGCGTTCCGTAGGCCTGCGAAGCGGAAGGGTAACCGACCGTGGAGGTATCGGAAGTGCGAATGCTGACATGAGTAGCGACAAAGAGGGTGAGATGCCCTCTCGCCGAAAGACCAAGGGTTCCTGCTTAAAGCTAATCTGAGCAGGGTGAGCCGGCCCCTAAGACGAGCCCGAAGGGGGTAGTCGATGGGAACCACGTTAATATTCGTGGGCCTGGAGATGAGTGACGGATCTCTTAAATTGTCAGCTCTTATCGGATTGAGCTGGCAGTGACGAGGTTCCAGGAAATAGCCTCTCCATATAGACCGTACCCGAAACCGACACAGGTGGTCAGGTAGAGTATACCAAGGCGCTTGAGAGAAGTATCCTGAAGGAACTCGGCAAATTGCCTCCGTACCTTCGGAAGAAGGAGGCCCCACCTATGCGCAAGCACTGGTGGGGGGCACAGGCCAGGGGGTAGCGACTGTTTAGCAAAAACACAGGACTCTGCTAAGTCGGCTTCAAGACGACGTATAGGGTCTGACGCCTGCCCGGTGCCGGAAGGTTAAGAGGAGGAGTGCAAGCTCCGAATTGAAGCCCCGGTAAACGGCGGCCGTAACTATAACGGTCCTAAGGTAGCGAAATTCCTTGTCGGGTAAGTTCCGACCTGCACGAATGGCGTAACGACTTCCCCACTGTCTCCAGGATATGCTCAGCGAAATTGAATTCTCCGTGAAGATGCGGAGTACCCGCGGTTAGACGGAAAGACCCCGTGCACCTTTACTGCAGCTTCAGAGTGGCATTAGGAAAGAATTGTGTAGCATAGGTGGGAGGCTTTGAAGCACTGGCGCCAGCCGGTGTGGAGCCATAGGTGAAATACCACCCTGTTGTTTTCTGATGT
>NZ_BMZP01000050.1 GCF_014652855.1 Novosphingobium pokkalii | reverse complement strand
TCGAGAGCATGAAGGCGGAATCGCTAGTAATCGCGGATCAGCATGCCGCGGTGAATACGTTCCCAGGCCTTGTACACACCGCCCGTCACACCATGGGAGTTGGATTCACTCGAAGGCGTTGAGCTAACCCGCAAGGGAGGCAGGCGACCACAGTGGGTTTAGCGACTGGGGTGAAGTCGTAACAAGGTAGCCGTAGGGGAACCTGCGGCTGGATCACCTCCTTTCTAAGGATCGGTCGGCAGCCCGCCTTGCACAGCAAGGCAATATGGCTCCAACCTTTTCATGGAACATGCCGTCGTCCTCATGTCCCTTCATCAACGGAGATAGCATGGTCAGCCTGGTCTGATCATGTTGCCTGCCTGAGCTGGCTAACGCCGCTTGGCGGCCTTTTGGCCAGCCTGGCGCGATATGGGCCGGTAGCTCAGGTGGTTAGAGCGCACGCCTGATAAGCGTGAGGTCGCAAGTTCAACTCTTGCTCGGCCCACCATGTCGCAGTTGCAGGGCAAATTAGCGGAACGCTAATTTGCCCAGCAACAAGACCGGCCAGCGGGGCGATGCCATGCCATAAGGCGTGGCTTTGCCACGACTGACGGCTTGGCGAGCTGTGACCTCTCACGACCTTCAAGGTTTGGGGCCTTAGCTCAGCTGGGAGAGCACCTGCTTTGCAAGCAGGGGGTCATCGGTTCGATCCCGATAGGCTCCACCATTCGCCGCTGTCGCAAGATGGTCGGCTGGAGTGGTCGGATTGCTCGAACGAATTCTCCGGGGATGAAGAAACGAGTTCCGGCCATGCGCAAGCATGGTCTGGTATTGGCACGTTTGGTGCCTCTTTGACATTGTGAATGGGTTTTTTAGATCGATGCCGTGTTGCATCGTATCGGCGATTACGGTCGCTGTGCGAGCAAGCAACACACATTATGGGCAGCGGTCGTGTGGCGAAAGCTGCATGATGTGTTGTTCGATCTGGCTGAGATATCGTCCGCACCTGGCACACCGCAAACGTTATGCAGGTTTGTTGGTGATGGTGTGGATTCTCAAGCGTGAGGTAAGAGCATCTGGTGGATGCCTTGGCATGTACAGGCGAAGAAGGACGTGGCACGCTGCGATAAGCGTCGGGGAGCTGTGAGCAAGCTTTGATCCGGCGATTTCCGAATGGGGAAACCCACCTTCACCATTTCTCTCGAGCTTCGGGTAACCGGACCTTGAGTGAGGTGGATAAGGTATCACCTTAGTGAATATATAGCTTTGGTGAAGCGAACCCGGGGAACTGAAACATCTCAGTACCTGGAGGAAAAGACATCAACCGAGATTCCGTTAGTAGTGGCGAGCGAACGCGGACCAGGCCAGTGCCTCATCTTCAACTAGCAGAACAGTCTGGAAAGTCTGGCCATAGCGGGTGATAGCCCCGTATGCGAAAGTGATGGATGAGGCCTCGAGTAGGGCGGGACACGTGAAATCCTGTCTGAACATGGGGGGACCACCCTCCAAGCCTAAATACTCGTACATGACCGATAGCGAACCAGTACCGTGAGGGAAAGGTGAAAAGCA
>NZ_BMZP01000049.1 GCF_014652855.1 Novosphingobium pokkalii | reverse complement strand
GGCGCAGCTCCTCGAACGCCTTGCGCGCAGACTTGAGCTCGGCAAGCTGTTCGGGGCTTTCCTGGCGGCCGTGGCCACGTGCGCTGTAGATCCCGTCGATCGCTTTGGCATGGCGTGTCAGCGCCTCCATGCGCTCGCGCCGCAGTTGCGCCTCGCGGGTTTCGGCGCTGGTTGGGATTGAAGCGATTGCAGGTGACGGGGCGACGGGCTGGAGCAGATCCTTGGAGACCTTGAAGCGGTGGCCATCAAAGTTCACCCGTTCGGGTACGGTAGAGAAGTTGGGCACCTTGAGCTTGAGCCCGTCGAAGATGCCGCGCCTGGGCTGCACTTGGGGCGCAGGCTCGGGCACGCGGGCATAGTCCGATGCCATGTCCTTGCCGCGCTCGCGGCTGAGCGCGCGGACAAGCCGATCGCGATCGGCGAAGTCATCCTTGCCGTAATGCAGATCGACTTGGTCCCTATGCCGCGAGAGCGCGACATAGGCGGCATGGCGGTCGAGCCCTGGCGTTGCCAACACATGGACGCTGTCCACGGTCATGCCCTGCGCCTTGTGGATGGTGGCGGCATAGCCGTGATCGATATGGGCATAGTCCTTGAGATCGAAGGCAATGGAGCGGCCGTCATCGGTGCGCACGCGCATGGCGATCTTGCTCACGTCTTCCACCGTGCCGAGCGTGCCGTTCTTCACCTCCAGGCTGCGCTCGTTCTTGAGGAACATCACGCGGTCGCCGGACGCGAACGACCGTTGCCCACGTTCCACCTCCAGGCCGACATCCTCACCGAGTATCTGTGCTGCGCGCATGCGCGTGCGCGCCGCTTCGTTCAGTTCACGCACTTCGCCATTGGTGTGGGTGAGGATGATCCGGCTGGCATCGGGATCGGCCATGCGATTTCGATCCCAGCGATCGATCAGGTCTTCGCGGGCCTGCTCGCGCGTCTCGGCGGTATGGACATGGCCAGCCGCTTCATAGGCCGTCAGCGCCTCGTCCGTGCGGCCGGTGGCAAGGTGGCGCGTGGCATCGCGCTGCCAGTCCTCGGATTGGCGGCGGATGGTGGTGATCTCGACCGCGCCGTGACGCTCGGCAATACTGCGGAACGAGGCGCCGGCTTCAATTGCCTGGAGCTGCTCGGGATCGCCGACCAGCACGACCTTGGCACCGCGCTTTTCAGCCTCGGTGATGACGCGCTCCATCTGGCGCGTGCCGATCATCCCGGCCTCGTCGATGACGAGGATCGATTTGTCGGTCAGCAGTTCGCGATCCTGGCCCCATTGATGCTCCAGACTGGCGATCGTGCGCGAGGCAATGCCAGAGCCGCTTTCTAGGTTTTCGGCGGCAATGCCGGAGAGAGCCGCGCCATGGACGGTGTAGCCGGCCGACTCCCATGCGTCGCGTGCCACACCCAGCATCGCGCTCTTGCCGGTGCCGGCATAGCCGATGACACTGCTGATCCCGCGTGCCTCGGTAACATGTTCGAACGCGCCGCGCTGCTCCGGCGAGAGCACCATGCCGCGTCCCTCAGCATGGGCGAGCGCGCGTTCCAGGTGACGGTCATTGACGCCATGGTGGCTCCGCGCGTCCAGCGTAATGGTCGCGCGCTCCAGCCGCTGTTCAGTCTCGAGCATCGCGCGCGAAGTGAAGCGCTCCTCGCCGCGTCCGTCAGGACCCAGTCGGACAAGATCGGGCGAACTCCGTACCGCCGCCAGCACGGCGTCGAACTGGTCCTTCCCCTCACTGTGCCGGTGCACGAACGTGGCAAGGTCGCGCGAAGTGAACGTGGCCTGTTGGTGGGTGATGGCATCGAGCGCGATGCCGGGGTTGTCGAGGATCTTCTCGCCATTGCTCCGGGCAATGGCAAAATGCTCTTCCAGCCGCTCGCGGACCAGGCCTTCCTGGGCCATGCGCGCAGCGGCCGGGCCGATCTTGTTCTGCGGTTCAAGGTCGATGCCCTGGGCCTCCAAGCTGCGGTGATCAATCCGCGCGTCGATATCGAGCTGCGCCAGCCGTTCGTTGACGTGCTCGGCCCAGGCTTCGCGCCAGTGGGTCAGGAGCTCCGTGCGGTTCCAGTCCCGCACCTTGGCGCCGAACCCATTCTCGCCAACTTCGCGCATGCCCAGCATCACGTGGGCATGGGGCTTGGCGAGGCCGTCGGGTCCGACATCCCAGTGCACATTGAGATCGGCCACCATGCCGCGATCGACGAATTCCTTTTGCACAAAGTCCCGCGCCAGTGCGATGCCATCGGCCTGGGTCATCTCACGCGGAATGGCGAACTCGATCTCGCGGGCGAGTTGCGCGTCCTTGCGCACTTCGACGGCTTCGACATCGTTCCACAGCTTCGCCCGGTCCCGCCATTCTTCCGGCGCGCCTTCGGGCAGCATGACTTCGCTGTGTACGACACCGGTCTTGTTGGAAAAATCGTGGTGCCTGTCGAGCCGCGCATCATAGAGCCGATCGGCCGAGCGATAGGCAGCAGCAGCCACGGCGCTCGAGCCGCTACCGCGCGAAATGACTTTGGCCGAGAAGTGGTAGATCGCCATGGCGACACACCGGATACGCCTAAAAGCGCACGTCGGCACGACGTATAAGCGCGCCCTCAAAAGATTTCATCATTCT
>NZ_BMZP01000048.1 GCF_014652855.1 Novosphingobium pokkalii | reverse complement strand
CGTCCGACTCCTTCGTGGTCGGACTCTACCATCGGGCGGTCACATTTCAGGGGAGCACGTCAAAAGCTCCGGTCGTCGTTGCAGCGTAAAGCTGCAACGCAGGGCCAGAGGTCGTCGGAGACGTAGGCGGTCGAAGGAGGGTATGGCACAACAGTCGGTAGACGGGGTCGGAAAACCAGTGAATGACGCGGCGCTAGCCAAGCGCGCAAACCCGATGTGGATCCGGTCCGCGAACTCCCATACTGGCCCGCAGCCACATGCTGCATCAGAGGCCGGACAGACGAGAGCACCTGACTACGTTGCCAGACCTCATTTAACGCTTGCATCTTTAGGGGCGTCCACAGACGTCGTTCCCACTTGACGCCTCGAAGGACAGCTCTCGCCAGCACCCGACTTCCAACGCTTCCCAACCGACCATCGAAGTACTACCGGCGCGATCCAAAGCATTGTTTCGAATCGCGGCGCGAGTGTCTAAATGCGTCTTGCCGCGTTTCCGGTTCGCTGCCTTTGGAAGAACACAGTCCTAATTGGTTGTTGTGGTCGATGGAGCGACAATAGCCAAGGAGGGAGCGACCTTCGTGTACTTACGACCAACTACGAGATCGCTGCCCTCCAGTTCGGGGGCGATCTTCGAAGTAGTGAAAATGATCTGGTGAAGATGCTCGGTTTCTGCTGACTTTGACACAAGTAAACGCTGAAAATTCCACGACCGCTCCTCGACCATGCCCTTGTCTTCAATATTGTCGAACAGCATCCATCGTGGAAGGCAGAAGCGCGCATCTGCGATCGACGAAAACATGACTGCTGCGGTAAAGCTATTCTTCAGCACGACCATACCGCTAGCACTACCTGACCGATTCTTGTCTTTGTTAATCGCAATCCAGTCCTCGGCAAAGCTGAAGTCAACATGCTCCACCTTACCGAAATCGGAGTGCTCCTCGAGATCGTGATCGAGGAGCGCTTTGGCCTCGCTGGAGATAAGCGTGTAGGTTGAGCGTTTCCGTTGATCCTGCGACCGGCTGATCGCTTCAACCTCATAGCGCAGGCGAGATACATCGCTGTTTAGGTCTTCCTTCTGTTGCGACAGGGCCCTGATTTTGCGACCAAGCTCAAGCCGTTTTTGAAGCACCTCGAGCTGACTATCGATAAAGCCGACCTTCCGACTGAGTTCGGCAACGCTGGCTTCGCGCTTGGTGGCCGGTCCCGTCCGCGACACCTCGATCGTGGTCGACGCGCGGCGCAGTTCCAGCTTCGCGACGCGCAGATTGGCCGTCATGACCGCAAGTTCGGCTTGACGTTCTTCCTGGAGAATGGTGGACTCCCGAAGCTGCATTTGCAGATCCAGACGCACAGCCAGCGTGCGGGAATCGTCTGTGCCGTGAACATGCGGTTCGTTGCATAGCTGACAATGGTCCGCCGCCCTCTCCCGTACGACTGCGAAGCAGGACGGACAAAACTCAAAGTCGAGGCGTCCCAGGGCCGTGAAGGTCAGAGCTGCATCGTCGAAGTCGCGCAGCGACTCGCGGAGGTGGTCGAGAAACGCGTCGGCGTCCTCGATTTCATAGCCCAGAGTCTCGATCGCATCCGTCAGGTCAACGACCCGACGCCGGCTCGTCCTGAACGCCTTAAGCGCTTCGGCCCGGGCAGACTTCAACGCCTGCGTCGCTTCGCCGTCGTCGTCCTCGTCGCCCAAAGCGTCGATGGCCGCAAGCAGGCGGGTGCGTTCCTGGCTTGCGTTGGCGATGCTGGTCTCAATGTGTTCGACCAGAATCTGTTCGCCGTACCCCGATGCCACTGACATCAGGTTGGTCAGGGCGGTGGATACGTCTTTGTACTTCTTCTCGGTTTCCCGAAGCAGGATCTGTCTGTCGTACAGCTCATAGCCACCAATGCCCGCGAGCAACTCGCCGATCGCCTGCCGGGTTTGCCATGTGTCCCATCGGTCGACCCGGAAGATGCGCTGGATCGGCGTCAGCTGATCGACGTAGATCAGGCGCAGGATCTGATGCATGGTCAGATTGCTAGCGCCATCACTGATCGCCTCGGGCAATCCAATCGCGCGGAATAGGATTTGGCTGAAGCTGTAGCCGCGCTCCGGTCGGCTGTACGGATAGCTTTGCCAGAGATCGGAACCGGCGCTCAGGGCCTGATCCATCGGACCAAAGAAGATATCCATCGGTCGACCGGCATCGGTCGAGACGTGGCGGCGGGTGGTCAGAACGCCCTGCGGTGTGGTGATCTGTAGCAAGACCGCCTCTGCGCGTGACGCATAAGGTTTCCATTCACGAAGGTCGCCGCCGAGGCCGAAGAAAATGAAATCGGCGAGCGTCGACTTCCCTGACCCATTTGAGCCGTGGATGATGTTGACGCCGTGGTGAAAACGCTCGTCGTAGAGGACATTACTCGCCTGATACACAAGCATGCGATCAACGATCAGCTGACTTCTCATGCGACCGGCCCCCGGGTCGGCACACCCGCTCGTTTGAAGATGTTGTCCGGGCCGTTGACGGGAAGGTTGGCGATGTCGGTGATCAAGAAGGTCATCAACGCGGCCTGCGCAGCATTTTGCGCGCTCGCCCGATCGTGGAGAGAGGCAGGTATATTGCGTTGGTCCAGGGAGGCGTATCTATCACGAAGGGCGTCTCGCTTGAGGAGGCTCCGACCAGCCAGCTGCTTCAGCGCCGTAGACTGGTAGAGTTGCAGATCTTGCCAGATCGACGCGGTGCCGGGGAGACTGACGAACAAGTCTTTGAGGGGCGGGAGGCGCAGCGCCCGCAGATTCTCGCGGACCGTCGCCGGAAGCTTCATCCGTAATGCCAAGGATGGATACATCAGAAGCATGTCGAGGACGCGCAGTTGGTCAATGGGAATGCCCTCCCCCTTCCATGTTAGCAAGCGGATCATGCGAAACGCGCAGTGATACGGATCGCGCGCCGAATACCAGATGCGAAGGTCGGTCATGCATCCCAACTCACATGGCAATTGCCCGCCAGATAGTAGAGTGCGTTGTCGACGAGCGCCGACGTAATCTCGCTACCGGGGCTGGAGAATTGCCGGACGCATGGATCGAGGACGTCCGACTGAATGGCATGGTCGACCTGCGCGAGCGTTGCGCCCTCGCTAATCGGCCGTCGAACATGTCGTGCGAACCGGCTTTCCACATCACCCAGCAGTTGCGTGTAGCGTGTGACAGCAGAAGGTTGGGCGATATGGCGGCGAAGGGCCATGGCAAACCGCTCCTTACGGCGCGTGGCATCCTTGATCTGGTAGGCGCGGCCCGCCTCGCGCAACTTCTGATCGAGCGACCGCCGATCATCCGCTGCTACCGTCGTAAAATAGGCGAAATCCTCCATAATGTCGGAGGCTACGCCTTGAGGGGACGGGATGTCGGTTGCGGGCGGCAGAGCAATCTCAACACCGACCGGCGGCAAACTCTGAATTGTCGTGCACAACGGGACTGGCAGCAGACTCTGACCGGCCGAACTTGATGTCAAATTCGCTGCGGCGCCCGCGACGACCAGGCTGCTCCCCGAGGAAGGTAGTGTCCGTAGTAGTTCACATACCGATAGATACACGAGCGCTTGAGTGGTTTCTGGTTTGCAGATGTCAATGTGGTTGGCCTGCACCGCGATTGGCTCAGCGCCGTAAACATTCGGGTTAGCGGTCACGCGGTCCACGATGTGGATACCACCAGTCGTTTCGGTTTCGTAGAACGGACGAACAATGACATTCTCTCGCACCGCGAAGTTCGAGAAGAAGTTGCTGAGATCGAGGAGCTCAGCGCCGCCGTATGCGAGCTGCTGGGATGCCTTGCTTTTGAAGGGCCTGAGAATGAGGTCGAGGGCGGTTGCCAATTGCGCGCCTTGATGCGGCGTGCCCAGAAAGACGACTGCGCGCACTTTCTGGGCCAGATTATTGAACCGGACGTCGGCAGAGTCGGCGCATCGGCGCAGCATCTGCTTCACGATGAGCCCACCCAAGCTATGCGTGATCAGGACGGTATTCTCGGCTTGGCGCGGCCGGCTGATTAATCCGTCTGCGAGTGTTGTTGCGAGATCTTGGATCGACGCGCCGCTGCCGAGCAATATGCCCGCGAATGCAGCGGAATCATACCCGGCGAGATAGACGTTGATGTTGTCAAACTCGTCCGCGAGCCATTGCGGCCAAAAAGCGCCATCTTTTGCGGTCCAGGTCCTAAAACGATCTCCAGACAAACCGTGGATAAACACTACATCGAACGTCGGCGCCGAGACGCCATTCTGTAAACCGGTTGGGAATACCGGTGTAGGTCCTGTTCCCGTCACGACTATTCCATGCCCCCTCGACAAGCCGGTTTCGCTGCTGCGGTGCCTCGCGTCAAGCAGGTCCTGGGGTGAATGAACGAACCTTATCGAGAATCCGCTTCAAAGCACACCAATCGATTCCCACAAATCATGACCTTCCTTGCGGCGTGAATAAGCGGCTGCTGTCGCGCTGGGGGCCGGCTGGGCGCCGGAGAATGACGGGATCGAGCGTGTTGCCGCTAGTCGGTTTCGCCCAGACCGGGCAGCAGGTTCCGTCTGCAGCTGCCGTTGCAAGCCCGAATGTCGAACGGCGCATTATGGTCGGCTGCCTCCGTGTGCGGTTGCCAGGTAGCGTGACGCCCCTGCAAGTCGATGCCGCGACTGGGAACGTCCAATTATTCTAACATAGCCACTTATTGATCCGCTTATCCGCTAGCACTACTTTGGCAGATTATGCATTGGCGGGTCGCTGGGGCGGCATCCGCAGTGCGGGC
>NZ_BMZP01000047.1 GCF_014652855.1 Novosphingobium pokkalii | reverse complement strand
GCAGAAATGTCAAATCTGCACGGAATTTGAGTCAGACCCCCGATTGGACGCCGATTGACACGTTGGAAGACGTGTCAACGACCGTTGAAACGCGCCATTTGTTCAGGTTTGAGAATTGAGAAGTCGGCGTAGAGAAAGCAAATGACATCAACGGACAAAATTAGTTGGAAGCTTATCAAAGTTGCTAACCGTAACCCGCTCTTCCATAAACTTCAGCGCAAACTGCATCGGCACAGGGTTCTTGAAGACAAGATGGCTTTCCAAACTGGGCTGGCCGGCAATACCAACACGTCTCCCGACCTCGGTCAAATGCTGTTGCAGCACGCCCATCCTGTCGAGATGCTTTAGCAGGTAGTCCCGCTTACCGTCATCTCGGAGTTCACCTCTGAAATCCGCAAGTTGTTCAGAAATTTCTCCATACGTCTTGCGGTAGTGAACGTCTTTGCATTCGATGATGAGAACGCGACTTGAGGCTGCATCCCAGGCTAGAACGTCAACATCGCCATAGTCCATGTCGAAACCTCGACCGAGCAGCTTAGTGACCCGCACTTCTGTTTCTGCCTGCCATCCCATTTCCACCAGCTTTGCGGCGACTTCCGCCGAGAAAGCCGCACCACGCCGATCTGCAGACTTTCCTGCCCAGGATTTCATTTTCGGGCTGAGCTGCTCCTGCGGAAATTCACCGCGATGGAAATTGCCCAACATGTAAACAAAGCTGTCCCGAATCTGACCCGGCGCGAATAGGAGGACGGTTTCATTTCCCTCCTCGATCTGCAGGAATGGCTTGCGCAGTAGGGACAGCCTCCGGCGGAATCTCCAAGGTTGGCGGTCCCGGTCATTGTAGCCCGGTGGAACTTCGCGCCATTCGTCCCGCGGTAGTAGGGTCAGCTCATCGAGCAATCGCAAAGCGCGTTCTGGCGACACGGTTTGCCCCTCCACGCAAACATTGTCGAACGCCGACCGTTGAACCGAAATGACTCCTTTTCCGGCATTGATGCCCAAATTCTCGCAGTGATCAACAAAGACGCGCGTCTCGTCGAAGGTCAGACCAAACTGCTCTTCCCATGCTCTAGCAAATTCCCGATCAAGGAGGTGGCCAACCGTCAGCTGAGGATCATAACTTTCAAGGTGTTTCGAGTAATTGTCAGCATCGCTGGATGTCCGCCCTGCGGCGCTAGCGCGCGCGAAAGGCTCGACGATTTCGTCCACATAGCCAAATTGGGCATGGATATCTCCAAGTGGCGTGATCCGAAGTTCTGGCTTCATGACACCCCAACGGATCGCGTCCGACCAACCGCCAATGTGAAAGAGTAAGCTGGCCTTTGCCATGAGGCGCGATAAATCCAGCTTTCCGACTTTGACCGCCCCTGCATCCGGGCATGCACAAATGGCCATCTCGGCTAGAATCCGGCTCGTTTGGAAAACCGCATTGAGCTTGAAGTCATGGACAGAGATTGTTTCGATTGCCTCCGCTGCGGGCGGGTGCAAGGCAATCATCGCAGCGGTAGTCCGGCGCCACCGGTCCCGATCGTTGGCAGCAAACTCCATATTTCGGAGGAGCTTCTGGAGAAATGAGTTGCGCCCAAACTGCTTGAGATCGGTGCAAAGTTCGTTCTCCAGATGACGAACCACGCTATTCAGAAATGCCGAACACTCGGCTTTTCCGACGATATTAGGACCCAGACTGCGTTCGCGTGCAGCCCATCCCAAGCCTAGTCGGACAAAGGCATCATCATCCCTGCTGATATGGATCACTTCCCCGCCGATATCGTCGCGTACATGATCGCGAAACTCGCGCGCCATGAAGGCGTGGCCATGCCTGGCTGCCGGACTCTGCACAATTTCCTGAAGCAGCGCACCTGCTTGGATAGCCGAGAGTGGCGTACCTGCGAGTTGGTTGACCGCGTCAACAAGTGCAGCAACAACCGCTCTCTCTGCGATGTTTTCCGGATGGAAAACGGCCTGTTCGAACCCGTCGTCGGCAATCGTGCGGAATGTCGAGTCACCAGTTGATGCCTCGACCTGGATCGCCGCTCGTGCCTCGTCATATGATGCGCGCCCAGCGCCCCTATCGAATTCACCCGGCTGGCCGCGAAATTCTGCTTTCCAGTAGATGGGGCCTGGCGGCAGGCCGACCAATCCTTCCAGTTTCTCTGCCGCTCGGCTCAACCAGGTGCTGAGCATCGCCAAGCGCTCATAGGCGAACAATCCCGGCACTTCTTCGGGGGTGAAGAGCTCCACCCACCATGTCCGCTGCGCTGTTGTGAAAGCTGAGATCGGTCGCCCGGCTTCGCCTGGAACTTCGCTGGCATAGAGCGACGCGCGCTCATCGTCCTTGAAGATCGAAAGTCGATTTTTGCGGATCGGCAGCCATGATCCATCGACAAATTGGGCGACGCGAACATCGCACGCTTGGGCGACCGAATGGCGCAGCTCGCGTATCCCGTTCTGGGTGACGATCATCATGGCCTGCTGGCCAGGACCGCCGACATCATCGGGAACGTCGCCATGTGGGACGAGGTGCCCATTCAATTCTCTGGACCATGCCACCAGGTTGAGCAGACCATTCGCGTTCTGGAGTGTGATCCCCAACTGCTCAACTTTTGCTTGACCTTCCAATATCCGCCAGAGCGTTTCGGGATTGAATTCGCGCAGCCAGCTCAGTGTCTCAAAATCATACGAAGAGCAGCCTAGTACGCGCCAGTTCGCGTCTTGGTCATTTTCCATCATCGTGCTTGCGGCCCGCCCGATTCCGCATCCTACGATCAAAGTAAGTCCGCCGCGATAAACCTCTGATTGCTGCGCGTGCTTCTGAAAGGCGGCGATGGATTCTGAAAAGGTGCGGTCCAGCTCCATCGTGTCAGGGTTCAGTCCAGTGAAGCCAGTCTCCTCGAAATCCCGCAGGTTGTCGGTGAAGAAGAGGAGTTGGATGAAACGACCAACATCGAACTCGATACCGACTTGGGTGATCGCAGCGTGTGGCCCCGGTTGAAAATTGATCGCTGGCCCGCGTCTCGCCCCAAGGAGCGGCAAGGTCTGGAGCGTTCGCGCATAGACATTGGCGAGACCGCGACAAAATGCATCCCGCATTCCCGCTTCGCTCATGCGCTGAATCACGAAGGTCCGGATGGCAATGCTGATCGCGGTCGGCAGGGCGACATACAGATATGTGTCGTTACGGACGAGCGGATGCCGTTCCAAATCCGAGTTACCGATGGTCTGGCTCAGCAACAGCGCCCGACCAGACGGCGTAAACAAGAACGGTGCCAGGGAAATCGGGTCGATGCCGAGATCCGGCAGTTCCGCAAGTTTGAATCTGACGTGGTGTCTCGCCGCGACAAACCGCTCCGCCGCAGCGAGCGACATCTTCGCGGTGTTGAATTCGTTACCCAGCTGGTGCCGCTGCAGCCCCGCGCGTTCGCAAATCAGGTCGGACAATCGTAGCAGGCCGTACATGCTCGTCCGGGTTTCATCGTAGCCGGTGCCGGCGGGCATGTCCTCCACCGCATCGATGAATTTCTGCAGGAAGTAGGCATTCCCTTCCCAAACTCCCTCAAGAATCCTGAAATTGCCACGCGGGCTTCGTACCGTGGCGACGAAGACGTCCTCCGCCGGGTCTTCCATTGATCCGCACTGACCTTTGCCTAGCTGGTTGAAGCCGACAGCAACGAGTTTCGGATTAGGAGTCTGTTTTCCGCTTCCGACCGCCAAAGCGAGGTGGATCAGCGTCTCGATCCTCAGGCAATTGGTCTGGAGTTCGGGTTGCAGCAGCAGGCCCGAGAACGTCGCAACAGTTGCCAGCGGATCGAGGGCAGACAGCTGCTTCATCAACGCTGGGTTGCAGTTGGAAATAGAACTCAAATTTACCTCGCCAAAAGCACCAAGCGACGTCATCATCTCAAGTGCCTGCGCATAATCGACAGCATCCATAGTGCTATGGCTTCGGCTTTTACTTAAAGTGGTGCAATACCTAATTTTTGCAATTGTCTAATTGGAACGACGTAACAGCCTTGCTTAGCCTGAACCGACTCCCGACGCCGGCGAGGCGGGGCCGTCCTGAACGAAGGGCAGTTTACGCAAATTTGGCCTCAAAACCAGACTGTCGCCACTGTCCGCAATTACGGCCGCTCTGGCCCGCGCGCCGTCGCAATCAATCGTTCGCCGGCGGCCCTCTGATCCATGTTCATGGTTCGCGCAGCCATCCACTCGGGCACGTGCCAACTGGCCGGCAGGGATCGGGCAATGGCTCCGGGGAGCGTGGCGCATAGGAGGCTGCCGGCAAGCAGTCCCGCCGCCGCGCTCCATATCTGACGCTCGATCTGCTGATCGGCAGCTTGTCCGCGCTTCACCACGCTGTCGATTTGCCCGGCCGACCTGTCGAGCGCAGCGCGGGCAATGTCGAGCATGCGCCTGTCCTCGGTACGCACTGTCTGGGCGGCGAGATTGATCTGCTTCGTCATTTCGGCAGGCGTCAGCGAGACCGCCGGTGCCTGTTCGATGGCGGCAAGCCGGGCGCGGACATTGCCCAGACTACGGTCGATGCCATCGAGCGCGGCGGTGTGATCGGGGATCCGCTCGCGTGCCGCCGTCAGATTGGCGACGGCATTATGCAAAAGGCTGAGCTCGTGCCGCACGGCCTCGAAAGCCTGGGCGGTGGTCACTTCGATGTCGGTTGTCTCGGTCATGGGCGCAGCTAAACCGTGCCAGTTTTGGAACGCCAGAGGCTGGAACCTCGCTGGAAGGGGTGAGATTGGTGGCCGTGTCGGCGCAGATCCTGTTAAGGCGGCTTGAGATTGGGCCAAGCGGTGAAGGCGCAGCGACTCGGGCCTTGGCCTGCCCTACAGCCCGAGCCCCCGCCCCCGCCCCCGGCCAAGATCGAGGCCGTGCTCGAACGCGAGCTGGGCGCCAAGTTTACGCTCGCTGTCCATCATGGTGATGCCAAGTTGAGCCTTGCGGCTGGCCAGCAGGGATTCGAGCTGCGGATCGCGCTCCAGGCTCCTGGCCATGTTTGCCATGGCTGACCGGGCGTTCTTGTAGGCGTCGATGTTGCCGGTAGCATAGTGCCGATCGGCCTGGTTGGACAGCTCGTTCCAGCGGCTGACGAACCGCTCGGCGCGCAGTTCGGG
>NZ_BMZP01000046.1 GCF_014652855.1 Novosphingobium pokkalii | reverse complement strand
GGCCTCGGCCGCTGGTTCACCTACTATAACCACCACCGGCCCCATTCCGCCCTTGCCGGTAGCACCCCGGCAGAGGCATATGGGCACATCGGCGCATCAGGTCATAGGGGGCATGCCCCCCATGACCTGATGCCCAAACTCGCGGCATGACGACATCGGCTTGAGCTTAACTTCGCCGCAAATCTGTCCAGGAAGGCGGGGCCACCTCACTCTTCGCGCGGGCGGGTATCGAGCTGGTCAGCGCCATGCAGCCGGACGAGGCCTATTCGGCGCTGGAACTGGCCCCGGCCGATGCCATCCTGCTCGATCTCAATTTCACGCGCGGGCGCACCCATGGCGAGGAAGGCTTTGCCGCCCTCGCCCGGCTGCTCGGCGATGATCCGGATGCGGCGGTGGTGGTGATCACCGGCCACAGTGGCATCCGCATCGCCGTGGCCGCGATGCAGGCCGGGGCGATCGATTTCGTGATGAAGCCATGGCGCAACGAGGAACTGCTGGAGCGCGTGCGTGCCGCGCTGGCCCATCGCCAACGGCGCCGGGAAATCGCCGCACTGCGCCAGCATGATGGCGCCCCAGCCGATCCACCGCGCCTGCTCGGCGCCAGCGCGGCGATGGAGCGGGTGCGAGACCTGATCCGCCGCGTGGCGCCGACTTCTGCCAGCGTGCTCGTCCTTGGCCCGGCCGGTTCGGGACGCAGCCTCGCCAGCCGCGCGATTCACCACGCCTCGGCCTGCGCGGCAGGCGAATGCGTGATGCTCGATGCGCGCGCGGCGGCCGATCCGCATGACGAGGTGGCCGGGGCAGACATCGCGCGCGCGGCCAGTGGCACATTGCTGTTGCGCCACGTCGACCGCCTGAACGAAGTGGCGCAGGGACGGCTGCTCGCGCGCCTCCCCGCTGACCTGCGCATTGTCGCCACGGCCGACAGCGCCGAAGCGATGCTGCCGGCGCTGCGGGCGCGGCTGGGCACGGTGGAAATCGCCATGCCCCCGCTGGCGCAGCGGGGCGGCGATGCCCTGCTGCTGGCCCGCCATTTCGCCCGCCTGGCCGAGCGGCGCCACGGCAAGCCGGTGCTCGGCTTCACGCCCGAGGCAGAAGTGGCCATCGCCGTCACGCGGTGGAGCGATGACGTGCGCGGCCTGGCGCAGGCGGTGGAGCGCGCCGTGGTGCTGGGCGACGGTGGCCCGATCGGCGAAGTGGACCTCGGGCTGGGCCAGCCGGCCAGCGACACGCCCGGAGAGGCCGTGGTCGCGGCCAGCCTCAGCCTCGAAGACAGCGAGCGCACGCTGATTGCCGCCGCCCTCAAGCGCCATGGCTTCAACGTAAGCCGCGCTGCCGATGACCTGGGCCTGAGCCGGGCCGCGCTCTATCGCCGGATGGCCAAGCATGGGCTCTAGGCGCCCGGCGCGGGTCTGGCCCGGGCAAGTGCTGCTGTTCGGCTGCGGCGCGGCAACGGTGGCGGCGTGGAACGGCGGCTTCTACGCCTGCTTCGTGCTGGTGCTGTTGCTGGGCTTCTGGCTGGCTACGCTGTCCCTGTTGCGGGCGACACCGCCACGCGCGGCGAACGAACGGCCGGTCATCCCCGCCGATGGCGATGCGGACCGCGCCGTGTTGCGCGCGGTGCTGGACCAGGCACCCACGCCGCTCTTGAGCATCGGCCGCAACGGCGGCGTCCGTGCCCTCAACGCCGCCGCGCGGGCGCTGTTCGGGGCGGACGATGTGCTGGTCGATGCTCCCGAAGCCTTGCGGCAGGGCGCACCGCGCCTGCGCTATGCCGGCCGGGCCTATCGCATCGACCGGATCGAAGCGCATGACGCGGGCGCCACACGCACCATCCTGGCCTTGATCGACATCGAAAGCGAGGAACGCATTGCCGAAGCGCGGGCCACGCGCGAACTGCTCGAAGTCTTGAGCCACGAAGTGATGAACGCGCTCACCCCGATTGCCTCGCTGGCCGAAAGTGCGCTGGCAACGCTGGAAGACACCCCGCCGCCGGTCGGCCCGCTGCGCGACATGATCGGTACGCTGTCCCGCCGCGCCGATGGATTGCTTCATTTCACCCAGGCCTATCGCCAGTTGGCGCGGCTTCCCGAACCATCACTGGCGCCGACCAGCCTGCCCGCCCTGTTCGATGATCTCGCCTGCATGTTCGCCGCGCGATGGAACGGGCGCGTGGCGTTCCTGTCGGACGGGGCGCCGGATGCGGTGGTCACGATCGACCGCGAGCAGATCAGCCAGGCGCTCTGGGCCCTTCTCCAGAACGGGGCGGAGGCCGCCATCGCCGGGCCAGGTGCGCCGCAGGTCCGCCTGTCCGCCACGCTCGATGAGCGCCTGTCGTTTCACGTTGCGGACAATGGACCCGGCGTGTCGGCAGACGCGCGCGCCCGCATCTTCCGTCCGTTCTACACGACCAAGACCGAGGGCAGCGGCATCGGCCTCAGCCTCGCGCGCCAGATCGCCCGTGCCCATGGCGGCGATCTGGTCCTGCACCCCGGCAGGGACACCGTGTTCGAGCTGACCCTGCCGGGTGCGCAAGGTTAGCCGGCGTATCTACAGCAGCAGCGCCTGGCGTTCGGCCAGGCGGTCTTTCACGCGCGCGATGGCCGTGGTGATGGCGCTGGCGGCGTCGAGCACGGCGAGCGGGTCATCCCCGGGCACGGCCTCGGCCAGGGCATGGGCATCGGCGACGAGTTCGACATCCTTTTCCGCCAGGCGGCCCAGCGTCTCGGCCTCGTTGCGATAGCGCGCAGTCATGAAATCGTTGGTCGGCACCGGCAGGTGGGCCACCTGCGCATCGAGCGCGCTGACGCCTTGCGCCAGCGCTTCCAGTCGCCGGGCATTGGCCACCAGCTCGGCCGGCGGAAACGGATTGGCGCGCGAAGGGGGCGGGATCACCTCGCGGCGATAGCGCCCTTCCGCCTCGCTCAGGCCCTTGCGCGCCTGCTGCAACAATTCGCTGACCATGCGGCGGATGCGCTGGTCATCCGCGCGCAGGTCGTTTTCGGCGCGATAGAACGTATAGCCATAACCCCGGAACAGGTTGAGCGCGACTTGCGCCGCGCGCGCAGCCAGCCCGTCCTCTCTCGGCCCGTTCTGCTCTGGCCCGTCCTCTGCCGGCCCGCTCATGTGGTGGCGCCCACTTCCGGGCCAAGCGGGTAGAACCCGGTGGGCTGTCCACCGATCACGAACGGCACGCCCGCCGCCGCATTGGGCGCGGAGACCAGACCCTTTTCCGCCATCTTGAGCGCGAGATAATAGCGCACCGATTCGATCGGAGTCAGGCCGATCGCCTGGAGCGAGATCAGCTCGCGCATGCGATCATCGCGCGGCATGATCAACACCTTGAGGTCGTTGAGCATGATGCCATAGACCTTGAGGAAATCGGCCAGGTGGACTTTCACCGCCTCCCGCACGTCGTTGATGTGCTCGTTGATGTTTTCCAGCTTGGTCACCTGGACGATCTGGTTGATCGCCTGCTCGATCGCCGGCCCGGCATAGTCGGCCACTTCGGCGGTATCGATCACGGTGCCGGAAAACGGCATGTGGGTGATCAGGTCGAGCGCTTCCTGCTTGCTGTCGATGTGGATGTAATAGTCGACGACATACGAGACTTCGGCCATTTCCGCTGAAGTGGCGATGCCGCTGTTGCGCACCAAGAGCTTGGAGCGGTTGATGTAGATGACTTCGTAGACCCAGGGCGAGGAACCGCCGAAGAAGCCCTTGGCGATCGAGCCGATCAGCGGCTTGTCCGGCGTTTCGATGGCATATTGCCCGGTTTCATAGACATCGAGCACCGCCCCGCGCGACTTGAGCACGCAGAAATGGTTGCTTTCCACCGTCAGCAGCGAGCCCGAGACAATGCTTTCATCGGCAATCTTGTAGGCCACCGTGCGGGTGCCGAGTGCGTCAGAGCCATCGCTGCGCACCGTGGTGATCACTTGTCTGGTAATGGCCATCGCTTGTCTCCGGGGGGTGGAAATGGGGTGGCCGGACGCTGGCCTAACGCGGCGAGCAGAGACCCGGGCCGTAAACGGTGCGGTAGAACGCGTTCAGGGCATGGCTGCTGGGCCGCGCAGGCTGGACGTCAGCCGGGGCCTCGTCCGGTGCTTCTATCGGATTGTGGGACGCAGACGGGCGCACGGGCGGCGCGTCGGCAAAGACCAGGCTGACCGGGGGATGAGCGGGCGGCACCACGGCGCGGCGGGCCTGCGCACGCCAGCGCAGCGCCACGAACAGAACCAGAAAGGCCACGAAGGCAAAGTGGCTCATGCGAGACCTCTCTCATCACCGCGCAGCCACGCTAGACCTTTTGCTGGCAATTTCTTCTGCCAATTGAGATCATTACCAAGATTTCATGCCCGGCCGCAGCCGATGCATCACCGCAACTGTCCCAAAGCCCGCTTTGCGCCGGCTGCAATTGATTGTAGGATACTGGCTCCCAGGGAGGGGAAGCACATCATGAACGATCGCAAGATCCGCAAGGTACTGATTGTCGGCGGCGGTTCGGCCGGCTGGATGGCGGCGGCGATGCTGTCGCACGCACTGGCTCGCGATTGCGCCATTACCCTGGTCGAAAGCGAGGAGATCGGCACGATCGGCGTGGGCGAGGCGACGATCCCGCCGATCCGCATGTTCAACCAGACCCTGGGCATCGACGAGCGCGAGTTCCTGGCGCGCACCAGAGGCAGCTTCAAGCTGGGGATCGAGTTCGTCGGCTGGGGCGCGGAAAATTCGCGCTATTTCCACCCCTTCGGCCCCTATGGGCGCAATTTCGACATGGTGCCCATGCACCAGTACTGGCTGCGCGCGCGGGAACAGGGCGAAACGGCGCCGCTCGATGCCCACGCCATGGCCTGGCATCTGGCCCAGGCGGGCCGCTTTGCCCACCCTTCCCCCGATCCGCGCAGCGTGATGAGCACGTTCGACTATGCCTATCACTTCGACGCCGGGCTCTATGCCGCGTTCCTGCGTGAGCGGGCCGAAGCGGCCGGGGTCACGCGCGTGGAAGGCCGGATCGCCGACGTGGCGCTGCACGGCGAGACCGGCTTTGTCGAAGCGGTCACCCTCGCTGACGGGCGACGGATCGAAGCGGAGCTGTTCATCGATTGCTCGGGCTTTCGCGGCCTGCTGATCGAAGGTGCGCTCCAGACCGGCTATGACGACTGGTCGCACTGGCTGCCCTGCGACCGCGCGGTGGCGATGCCCTGCGCCCATCCCGCGTCCGATCCCAATCCCGCGCCCTATACCCGTTCCACCGCGCGCGCGGCAGGGTGGCAATGGCGCATCCCGCTGCAACACCGCATCGGCAACGGCTATGTCTTTTGCAGCGCGTTCCTCGACGAAGAGCGGGCGGCGCAGGATCTGGCCAGCAGCCTGGACGGCGCGCCGCTGGGCGATACGCGCGCGGTGCGGTTCCAGGCCGGGCGGCGCAAGCTGCACTGGAACCGCAACGTGATCGCCGTGGGCCTGTCCTCGGGCTTTCTCGAACCGCTCGAATCCACCTCGATCCACCTGATCCAGGCCAACATTTCCAAGATCCTGGCGCTGTTCCCCGATCGCGATTTCGATCCCGCCACTCGCGACGAGTTCAACCGCATCGCCCATGGCGAGATGGAGCGCATCCGCGATTTCATCATCCTGCACTACAAGCTGACGCAGCGGCAGGACGCCGAGCTGTGGCGCCATGTTGCGGCGATGGACATTCCCGATACCCTGGCGCTGAAAATCGAGCATTTCCGTCGCCACGGCCGCCTGATCGCGCGCGAGCTGGATCTGTTCGCCCCGCCCTCATGGCTCGCCGTGCACATCGGCCAGAACAACCTGCCCCAGGGCCACGATCCGCTGATCGACTATCGCGGCGTGGATGGCCGGGAATGGCTTGCCAGGCTGCGCGGGGCCATGGCGGCAGAAGCGGCCAAGGCCCCGCGCCATGGCGCGGTGCTGGCGCAGATGGCGCCTGCCCCCGCTCAGGCACGCCAGCCGGCATGAGCGGCAGCGCCGGGGCCTGGCTCGACCAGGCCCGCGTCCTGCGCACCCGGCAAGACATGGTGGGGGCAGAGGCTGCCATGGCCCAGGCGAGCGCGCTGGCGCCGCACGATCCCACCGTGGCCTTCCTGCATGCACAGGCCCGCTATGAACTGGGCCACCCGGCCGCCCACCTTTTTGCGCAAGTGTGCCGGGAGTGGCCCGATCATCTCGACGCCCAGCGCAACCACGCCCTGGCGCTGGCCAGCGAAGGCGCAGTGGCCGCAGGGATCGCCGCGCTGGACGCCGTGCTGGCCCGCCACCCGACCTGGATCGAAGGGCACCGCGTGCTGGCCTCCTTGCGCTGGGTGGGCGGCGATACCACCGGGTTCGACGCCAGCTATGCCCAGGCAGCGCGCACCCATCCGGCCCATGCCCCGCTGTGGCTCGGCTGGTTTGCCGCCGTGGCGCAGGGACGCGACTGGCCCCGCGCCGCCGCCATTCTCGACGAGGCGGAGCGCCATCTCGACACCGTGCCGGCACTGACCCAGGCACGGGTGTTCCTGGCCGGGGAAAGCGGCGATGGCGCGGCCATGGCGCGGCTGCTGGCCCAAGGCGGCCTGCCCGACAGCCCGCTGGTGACCATCGCCCGCGTGCGCCAGGCCCTGCGCGACGGTGCGCCCGAGGCCGCGCTCGCCCTCGCCCTGCCGCTGGCCCAGCAGGCGCCCGGCTCGCCGCTGGCCGGGCAGGTCTGGCCCTATGTCTCCACCTGCTGGCGCCTGCTCGACGATCCGCGCGCGGCCTGGCTGGATGGCGATGGCGCGTTCGTGCGTGCCGTGGACGTGGGGCTGTCGGCGGCGGAGCTGGCGGACCTTGCCGCAGTACTGCGCGGCCTGCACCAGACGCAATTGCCCTATCCCGAACAGTCCGTGCGCGGCGGCACCCAGACCGATCGCAGCGTGCTGCTGCGCCACGAGGCCCCGCTGATCCGCGCCCGCGAGGCGCTGCTCGCCGCCGTTCGAGACCATGTCGCCGCCCTGCCCGCACCCGATCCCACGCACCCGCTGCTGTCGCGCCCGCGGCGTGATCTGAGGATCAGCGGCAGTTGGTCGGTGCGCCTGCATGGCGCGGGCTTCAATGTCACCCACTCCCATCCGTTGGGCTGGATCAGCAGCGCCTTCTACGTGGCCCTGCCCGATCCGGCCGAGAGCGCCGCGCCAGATGCCGGCCACTTTCACTATGGCGCGCCACCGGCGGAACTGGGCCTCGACCTTGCCCCCTACGGCACGATTGCCCCGGCGGCGGGACAACTGGTGCTGTTCCCCTCCACGTTGTGGCACGGCACCGTGCCTTTCGATGCCGGAGAACGGTTGAACATCGCCTTCGACATCGTGCCCGCCACCTGATCCTCCCCGGCACGGCAGGGCTATCGCATATGACGGAGTACGGAGAGCAGGAATGCGTCGTTCCAGGCGGCGCGT
>NZ_BMZP01000045.1 GCF_014652855.1 Novosphingobium pokkalii | reverse complement strand
TGACGACATCGGCTTGAGCTTAACTTCGCCGCAAATCTGTCCAGGAAGGCGGGGCCACCTCACAGTAACCTCGCCAATCGCTTTTCTCATTCTGGCAAGCACGCCGAAGCGCGGGTCCGAACGCCGTATGCATGTCTGCTCGACCAGACCTGTTCGCTCGAGTGAAGCCCGGCACCAGCATTTCACCTCTGTTCCCAGTGCGCATTAGCTGGCGCCTTGCAGCCCCGCCTTCACCTCGTGGTCGAAACCGGTGAAGCGGAAACCACCGAACCTGGCGCCAATGTCCTTGTCGCTGCCATCCAGCGCCAGATACAGCAGATAGGTCTGGTAATCGAGCGCAGCGCCGGTGGGGTCGCCCTTGGCCAGTTGCGCCTGCGCACCAGCAATCACGCTCGCCAGTTGTGCATGGGCCTGCCCGCTTGCCCATGTGCCGGTAGAGGGCACATCCCGGCCATCGACGCTGACCTTTGCAGCAGACAGATGCGCCTTGGCCACGGCAATCGCGCGCGAGAGGAATTGTGCGGCATCCGTACCGCTGGTCAACGCCACGGGCGCACCTTGCTTGCCGGCTTGCGTCGTGGGCACCAGCCACAGGCTGGTCTTGGCACCACGCTGATCCTTGTCAAAGCCGAAGAATTTTTGCGCGTTCACAAATTCGCCTGGCCGGTTGGATATGGCGATGCCATCGCGGGAAAAGCGCATGGCGTCCTGATAGATCTTGCCATCAATATTGTAGTTCTTGTGGTCCTCGCCGCCCATGAAGGCACCGCGCACCTGTAACGCCCGCTGCATCACCCAGCCATCCGGGCCATACCAGAACAGCGCCACATCGCCTGGATGGAGGGTACGATCAAAATGCGCAGGCTTGATGGCCTCGCCCGATGTGGCGGTGAAATGGGCGGAGTCAAAGGCTCGGCCCTCACCCGTGGCGGCACCTGCCGCCTGGCCGACGCCCTGATCGGCCCGGCGCACAGAGAACATGCCATTACGCCGCCGCAATACCTTGCCAACGGCCACGCCTTCCTTGTATTCCGCCTCGATCCGGTCGGCAAAACCATCGTGGTCCGTGTCATACAGCCGCACCTCCAGCCCGGCGACAATGCCTGTGGCACTGGCCAGGGCGGCCGACTCATAGCTGGCGGCCGGCTTTTCCGCCTTGAAACCACCCTTCCACGCGCCCGTGGCGGCATCGCGCTTCAACCAGGCAACCTGGTTGACCAGATAACCATCGGGGCTGGTCTTGGCGAAATCTTCCGCCGTTGCGGGCATGGCAATGCCATTGATGAAAAACCGCCCCGCCCGGATCACTTGCACGACGCCTTGCGTCGCATCGCCGCCGCGAAACAGGCTATCATACCGCGCATCCGTTACGCTGCGGCCCTCATCGCCCATGTTCAGCACAATGGCGCGCATCATGCCCTTGGCAGAGTGATAGGTCGCCGGGCGGGCCACGACCGGTGGCGCGCCGGAGGCCGAACCGCCCAGCAGACAAAGCGTGATAGCCAAGCGGGTCGCAAGATTCATGGCAAGGGTCCCAAATTCGAAAACTGACCCCGCCTAATCGGGCAGGCTGGGTCTCACCAGACGCAAGCTTGTCAGAGGGTGATCGGAATTTTGCCGAAATGCCGGCCCGCCGCCTGGTGTTCAAAAGCCGCGCGCAGATCGTCCAGGGCAAAGGCCTGATCGAGCACGGGGCGAATGCCGGTCACCTCCAGCGCGGCGACGAAATCGCGCTGATGGCGGTGGCTGCCCACGATCAGCCCTTGCAGGCGCTGCTGCTTGCGCATCATCGTGGCAGTCGGCACTTCGCCGGCAAAGCCGGTGAGCACGCCGATCAGCGCGATATGGCCATTGTCGCGCGCGGCCTCGATGGACTGGGCCAGGCTGCCCGGCCCGCCCACTTCGACCACGTGATCCACGCCGCGCCCATTGGTGAGATCGCGGATCACCGTGCCCCATTCGGGCTGGCTGCGGTAATTGATCACCGCATCGGCGCCCAGCGCGGAAAGGCGCGCCAGCTTTTCATCGGAAGATGACGTGGCGATCACCCGCGCGCCCATCGCCTTGGCCAGTTGCAGCGCATAGAGCGAGACGCCGCCGGTGCCCAGCACGGCCACCGTGTCGCCCGCCTTCAGCCCGCCGTTGACCACCAGCGCGCGCCACGCCGTCAGGCCCGCCGTGGTGATGGTGGCGGCTTCCGGCGCGCTCCATCCGCGCGGCGCATGCGTCACCCAGGTGGCGGGCACGGTGATGGTTTCGCGGGCATAGCCATCGATGCCATCGCCCGGCACGCGGGAAAAATTGCTCGGCCCATCGGGGCCGTCCTGCCAATCGGGAAAGAAGATGGAAACGACCATGTCGCCCACCCGGTAATCGGCCACGCCTTCGCCCACGGCCAGAACTTCACCCGCACCATCGGAGAGGGGAATGCGCGGCCCGGCCACCGAGCCGGGCGTCTTGGCCACCAGCAGATCGTGGTAATTGAGCGAACTGGCCCGCACCCGGATGGTGATTTCGCCCGGCCCCGGATCGGCCGCGGCGGCCACGTCGTGCAGCGCCAGGGTATCGAGCCCGCCGCCGTTCAGGATCATCTGCTTCATCGTCTGTCTTCCCATGTTTCAGCCGCGCGCCAGCTTGACCAGCGCGGTCATGTTTTCATCGCCCAGCCCGGCCGCGCTGGCGGCGGCAAACCGCGCGGCCAGCGCTTGCGCCAGCGGCAAGTCGCCTTCCTGGCCAATGCCGGTGACATAGGCCATATCCTTGGCGATCAGGTCGATGGGGAATTGCGGGGCATGATTGCCCTGGCGCATCAACATGGTGAGATAGCCCGCCACCGGCGCCCATGACGATGTGCCCGCCAGCGCGCCCAGCGCCACGTCCAGATCCAGCCCCTCGCGGACAAGCAGCGGCAGGAGTTCGGCCCATGCCCCCACCTGAAGCGCCAGGAGCGTGTTGGTGGCCAGCTTCACCACCGCGCCCGCGCCGATCGGGCCGACCGCGTGAAAGGCCGCGCCCAGCGGGGCCAGCAGGGGCTGCGCCTGCGCCACGGCATCAGCCGCGCCGCCCAGAAAATAGACGAGTTGCCCGGCATCGGCCTGTGGGCGCGAGCCGGAAACCGGCGCTTCCACCGGCACGGCGCCCGCCGCCTGCGCCGCCGCAGCCCAGCCCCGCACCCATTGCGGCGTCAGCGTCGAACTTTCGATGGCCAGCGCGCCCAGCATCATGCCTGCTAGCGCGCCGCTTTCCGCATCGCACCACACCGCGCGCGAGGCTTCGTCATCGCGCAGCATGGCGATCACCGCCTGCGCCCCTTGCGCGGCGGCGCGGGGGGTGGCGGCAAGCGTGGCGCCCGCGATCGCCTCGGTCGCCGGGCGGCTGCGGTTCCACACGTGTACCTCATGCCCGGCGGCGACCAGGCGGCGCGCCATGCGCGAACCCATCGCGCCCAGGCCCAGAACGGCGATTTTTGCCATGTGCTTGCGTTTCCTGTGCTGCGGGGCAGGGCGGCGGCAACCACCGCCGCCCCACTCATGCTTGTGGGATCAGGCCTTGGCCGCGCGGGCCGCCGCCACCAGGCCGTTCAGCCAGTCCTGATGGCCATTAATCATCGGGTTGGGATTGGCCTTGGCCAGATCCTTGGCCGGATTGCCGTTCTGGGTTTCCTGCGTCAGGATGCGCACGCGCCCGCCCGACAGATCCTCGATCAGCCACGCATGATGCACATCGAGGCGATCCTGCGCGCCCACTTCACCGGCCCAGCCATGCCAGGCCACGCGGGCGGGCTGGCCTTCCACCGGGGGGGTGTGTTCCACCACCTGCGCTTCCACGGGAAAGCCGAAGGTGCTGAAATAGAAGCGCAGGCCCGGCTCCAGCGCCGGCCCCTTGCCATCATAGAAGCGCACATCGGCCGAATTGGCGTAATAGGTGGGCCAACGCTCCGGCTCGTTCAGGAAAGGCCAGACATCGGCCGTGGTCAGGCCGGTGACGATGACTTCGTTCGAGCAGTAATTGTCGGTAAATCCGGGCACATAGCCGGCGGGCCAGATGATATCGCTCATGGGTGTCTCCTTTGTCTGGCACGCACCCTAGCGCGGTTTGGGATATTGCGAAAATCGCAATTCTCGATACCATCCATCGGCATGGACAATATCGGAACGCTCGATCTCAACTTGCTCAAGACGCTCGATGCCCTGCTGGAAACGCGCTCCGTCACGGCGGCGGCGGCGCGTCTCTCGCTGACCCAGCCCACGGTCAGCGGCATGCTGGCCCGCCTGCGCGAAGCCTTTGACGATCCGCTGTTCGTGCGCGCCCAGCGCGGCATCATGCCCACCCCGCGCGCCGAGGCGCTGGCAGCGCCGCTGCGGCAGGCGCTGCACGCCATCGACGCGCTGATGCAGCCGGTCGCCTTCGATCCGGCCAGGGCCGAACAGACCATCAGCATCGCGGCCACCGATTATGCGCAGCGCGTGCTCATCCTGCCCTTTCTGGCGCTGCTGCGGCGTGAAGCGCCGGGTATCCGCGTTTCGGTGCGCCCCGCCGGCATGGTGGACATGGCCGCGCAGATGGAGCGCGGCGCGCTCGATCTGGCGCTGACCACGCCCGAAGATGCGGCCGAAACGCTGAAATCGCGCCGCCTGTTCGATGAGCATTACGTCTGCGTGCTGCGCGAGGGGCATCGGGCGGCACGGGCGCGGCTCGATCTCGACGGGTTTTGCGCGCTCGACCATGCGATCATGTCGCACGACGGCACCCGCTTTCGCGGCGCGACCGACCAGGCGCTGGAAGCCGTCGGCCGCAGCCGCAAGGTGGTCGCCTCGGTGCCCAACTTCACCGTGCTGATCGATCTGGTGCGTTCATCCGATTGCTGCGCGCTGCTGCCCTCGCGGCTCGTCGCGCCCGAGGCGGGCCTTGCCGTGGTGCCCCCCCCGATCGCCATCACCGGCTTTGCCAAGATCCTCGTCTGGCACGAAAGAACGCACAATGATGCGCTCATGCGCTGGGTTCGCGACAGATTGGCCAACTTGCAGGTTTAGGTTCCGCAACCTGACAGCTAGGCGGCAATGCCCCAATTAGCCAAGAGAGGTTCATCGACCGGCCTTCGACCTCGGAACGCGAGGAAGTTCTGTGCCGCCGGGCGCGATCCGCCGCGTGCCAGCACTTCGTCGCGGAAGCGTGCGCCCAGCGCGGCCCGGTCGGCGCCCGGTTCGCCAAAGGCGGCATAGGCATCGGCCGAAAGCCGCTCTGCCCAGAGGTAGGAATAATAGCCCGCCGCATAGCCGCCGGCAAAGATATGGCTGAACGCATGGGCAAAGCGGTGCCATTCGGGCGGGCGGACAACGGCGATCTCGTCGCGCACGGCCTCCAGCACGGCTTGCGGATCGGGGCTGTTGTCCCCGCCCGCGCTGGCGTGGAGGCGCGGGTCGAACAGCGCGAGTTCGGCCTGGCGCAGCAGGCCAAGGCCGCTCTGGAACTGCCGCGCGCCCAGCATCCGCGCGATCAGGTTGTCGCCCACCAGATCGAACGGCGCAGCCATGACGCGATCAAGCGGCAAGTGGCGGCGGATTTCCCCACTGTCGGGCGCGTGGCGGGGGCGGCGCAGGCGCTCTGCGGCAAAGCCCATGTCCCACGGCATCAGATCGGCAAGGCCCAGCTCTTGCAGGGCAAAGCGGCGCGACTCTTCCAGATCGGCTTGCGCCCTGGGCCAGGCCAGGCGCGCCAGGCGCAGCAGAAACGCTTCCACCTCTTGCGCGCCGGGCGCCATCGGTCAGGAGATCGGCCGCCACCTGGAAGACATAGGCATCGGGATTATCCACCGCGCGTTCGGGCAGAGCCATGAGGCGCAAGAACACTTCCTGCATCAGATCTTCGGACCGGGCATGATCCCCGCCCAGACGGCGGCGGAAAAAGGCCATGAGGGCCGGGCGGAACAGTCGGCTGAGTGCGGAAATGCCCTCCCCCGGCGATGCTTCGCAGTCGCTGTGTTGCCATGTCATACCGCTATGACGGAGGAGACGGCAACGTTTGCACCGCAAGGACATTCTGGAAACGCATGGCCGATGCCAGGCGGTCCGGTTTTGCGGAAGACGGCAGGAGGCCAGCAGCAACCCTGCGTTGCGGGGCTTCGGCTCCATCCTGCCATCCCGCCATGGTTTCGGTCTGGCGCGGGGCCTGGTCCTCGCGCCAGGCAAGCCGCGCAGAGCGCGATCAGGCCAGGCTGCCGGTTTCCAGAAACGCCGTCATGCGCGCTTCCTCGTCGGCCAGGTCCAGCCCGCGCTGCGCCAGCCAGGCATCGTTGAAGCAGGTGGAGGCATAGCGTTCGCCCGAATCGCACAGGATCGTGACGATCGAGCCACGCACCCCGGCCTGCGCCATTTCGGTGGCAAGGCGAGCGCAGGCGACCAGGTTGGTGCCGGTCGAGCCGCCCACGCGGCGGCCAAGATGGCGCGACAGCACGCGCGCCGCCGCGATCGAGGCGGCGTCTTCCACCACTTCCATGCGGTCGATCACGTTGGGCACGAACGAGGGTTCGACGCGCGGGCGGCCAATGCCCTCGATCAGGCTGCACGCGCCGTCGTTGTGGCGGATCGTGCGGTCATGCCAGTGGCGATGGAACACCGAGTGCGCCGGATCGGCCACGCAGATGAGCGTGGCATGGCGATGATAGCGCACAAAGCGACCCAGCGTGGCCGAAGTGCCGCCGGTGCCGGCCCCGCAGACGATCCAGGTGGGGATCGGCGCGGGTTCATGGCCCATCTGGGCAAAGATGCTTTCGGCAATGTTGTTGTTGCCGCGCCAGTCCGTCGCGCGCTCGGCAAAGGTGAACTGGTCCATGTAGTGCCCGCCGCGCTCGGCCGCGAGGCGCTGCGCTTCGCCATAGACCGCGCCCGGCTCGCTCACCTTGTGGCACTGGCCGCCCAGCGCCTCGATCGCGGCGATCTTTTCAGCGGCCGTGCTGGCCGGGATCACCGCCACGAAGGGCAGGCCGAGCATGCGCGCGAAATAGGCTTCCGACACGGCGGTGGAGCCGGAAGAGGCCTCCACCACGGTGGTGCCCTCGCCGATCCACCCGCTGCACAGCGCATGGAGGAACAGCGAGCGGGCCAGGCGGTGCTTGAGGCTGCCGGTCGGGTGGCTGCTTTCATCCTTGAGGTAGATGGCAATGCCCGGCAGCGCGGGGAGATCGAGCGGGATCAGGTGGGTATCGGCACTGCGCGTGTAATCCGCCTCGATCCGCGCGATGGCCCAATCGGCCCAGCGGCCAGACCCATCTGCACACAGCGTGTTGCCCCGAGACACCTGAGGCACCTGAGACACCTGAGACAGGGGCGAGGCGCAAAGCGGTGCTTCCTGGCGATACATGCGGCGTTCCTGATCCTGCTGAATATTGCTATGGATATGCAGGATAGCGCATGATGCATGCACACGGGATGCAATTATTCCGTGCGATATGGAAATTTTGGGCAGCCTTTTGCGTGCACGCCCGAAAGGCGCACCCTGTTTGCGCCGCCCGGCAAAGCGTCACCGCAACGGGAAACGCGATGAGCGTTCCTGGTGAGGTGGCCCCGCCTTCCTGGACAGATTTGCGGCGAAGTTAAGCTCAAGCCGATGTCGTC
>NZ_BMZP01000044.1:5000-7811 GCF_014652855.1 Novosphingobium pokkalii | reverse complement strand
GTCTAGTAGTTTGTTTTTTAGTATGTAGTTTGTCTAAAGTCTAGTAGTTTGTCTAAAGTCTAGTAGTTTGTCTAAAGTCTAGTAGTTTGTCAATAGTTAACGTTAACGTTTTATAAAGTATAGTGGTTTTTCTTTTAGTATTTTATTTATTATATAGTACTATACTTTATATAAAGTATTTAGTAAGTTTTATTAGCTTTAGTGTTAACTTTATAGCAATAAAGTTTAGTAGTTTTTCTATAATACTAAAGTACTATTTAGTATATAATAAGCTTTTTAAACTTACTATAGCTATATATTTTCTTTAGTACTACTAGTATATAGAGTATTACTTTATTAAATAACTATATACTAAATACTAAATACTTAAGCTATAGTATATAAAAGTAAAGTATATTTAATACTTATCTACTATATACTTTTTACTATACTATTATACTATTTAGCTACTACTATTATTATAGCTTAGTTATTTTAAAATATAGCTTTAAGTAGTACTAAAGCTTAGCTTTATTATATATTTTATTAAAAAAAAATATACTATATAGTAATAACTTACTTACTAACTAGCTACTTTATACTAAATACTACTATTTTCTATAGTAAATATATATATATAGCTATTAAATATATATACTACTACTATAATATAGAAGAAAGAAATCTAAAACTACTAGACTCTACTAAACTACTAGACTCTGCAAAACTACTAGACTCTGCAAAACTACTAGACTCTGCAAAACTACTAGACGCTAGACTTTTTTTCTTTCTACTATTCTGACTTTTCCTATTGTAACCAAATGCGAAATTGCTTTCTGAGTGTAAACTACTAGACTCTATACGTTGTGGAATCGGTTTATGGTTTGTATGGGGCTGCGCATGTCTACACGGTTTCTCATACAAAAAAGCGCACCTCCGAGCTGTTTTCCGCCACCTTAACCCCGCAACGCGAAAATCAAGCCGAACAGTGTTCCTACACTATATGAGGAGGGCAGCTGGGGTCTTCGGATCTCAGCTGCCTACAATCAATCCTTGTTTTGCGGATCGTTGGCTATTGGGCTATACCAGTTTCGATTGGGTCGCTCCTTGCTTTAGCTATACTTTCTGCTTTAACTCTTCGGTTTCATACTTGCAAGCCTTGTTACCCAGGTAGCGGTTGGGGACGTCAACTCTGGCCAGCGCGTTACCCGGGACTCGGCGACTGTTGGGTGCTTGTAGAGGCGGGCGAAAGCCTATATATTGAAGCGGTGCTCCGGTACTGCGCCTTTACCTGCGCTTGACGCCTGAAGTCCTGCTCACTTCCATGAGCGGGCGCCAATTCGGGGTCTGTGGATTGATGGCTTTGCCAAAAATTTCACCAGATCTTTGGGGACAGTCGCGCCGCCTATCCGCGCTTCGTGTGCGTGAGGCGACGTGGGCTTTCTCCTCTTGAGACGTATATGCTGTGGGCTTGTTATTGGCGGCAACGCCGATCAGGCTTCGCGGCGGACCACGTCTTGGGGAACTCAGTGGGGGCAAATGAATAGGTCGTCTGCAGCGATTGCGCCCTGCGCGCATTCGCAGTAGGCGATTGGGATTGCTTCGGCGATCCCCTTCTTGGTACAATTCCGCTCCTTCGGGGGCTCAGCCACTGCGCTTCGGCGCTGTTGGTGAACGATTGTTACCTGGTTGATTCTGCCAGTAGTCATATGCTTGTCTCAAAGATTAAGCCATGCATGTCTAAGTATAAGCAATTATACCGTGAAACTGCGAATGGCTCATTAAATCAGTTATCGTTTATTTGATAATACCTTACTACTTGGATAACCGTGGTAATTCTAGAGCTAATACATGCTGAAAATCCCGACTTCGGAAGGGATGTGTTTATTAGATAAAAAACCAATGCCCTTCGGGGCTTTTTGGTGATTCATGATAACTTTACGGATCGCATAGCCTTGCGCTGGCGACGGTTCATTCAAATTTCTGCCCTATCAACTTTCGATGGTAAGGTATTGGCTTACCATGGTTTCAACGGGTAACGGGGAATTAGGGTTCGATTCCGGAGAGGGAGCCTGAGAAACGGCTACCACATCCAAGGAAGGCAGCAGGCGCGCAAATTACCCAATCCCGACACGGGGAGGTAGTGACAATAAATACTGATACAGGGCTCTTTTGGGTCTTGTAATTGGAATGAGTACAATTTAAACCTCTTAACGAGGAACAATTGGAGGGCAAGTCTGGTGCCAGCAGCCGCGGTAATTCCAGCTCCAATAGCGTATATTAAAGTTGTTGCAGTTAAAAAGCTCGTAGTTGAAACTTGGGCCTGGCTGGCGGGTCCGCCTCACCGCGTGCACTCGTCCGGCCGGGCCTTCCTTCTGAAGAACCTCATGCCCTTCACTGGGCGTGCTGGGGAATCAGGACTTTTACTTTGAAAAAATTAGAGTGTTCAAAGCAGGCCTTTGCTCGAATACGTTAGCATGGAATAATAAAATAGGGCGTGCGTTTCTATTTTGTTGGTTTCTAGAGACGCCGCAATGATTAACAGGAACAGTCGGGGGCATCAGTATTCAGTTGTCAGAGGTGAAATTCTTGGATTTACTGAAGACTAACTACTGCGAAAGCATTTGCCAAGGATGTTTTCATTAATCAGTGAACGAAAGTTAGGGGATCGAAGACGATCAGATACCGTCGTAGTCTTAACCGTAAACTATGCCGACTAGGGATCGGGCGATGTTCTTTTTCTGACTCGCTCGGCACCTTACGAGAAATCAAAGTTTTTGGGTTCTGGGGGGATTATGGTCGCAAGGCTGAAACTTAAAGAAATTGACGGAA
>NZ_BMZP01000043.1 GCF_014652855.1 Novosphingobium pokkalii | reverse complement strand
ACAATCATCATGAAGGAGCGAGACTCTACCTCTGACCGGTAACAATCAGGGGAGCACGTCACCGGAAATGGTCGCCAAGACGGCGAAGATGGTGGCCAGCAACGCCACGCATCTCGCCGGCCTGCTTAGCCAGCAGAATTATCCCGGATGAGGCTGTTCGCGATCGGCGCCGCTGTTGAACTGCCAATGGCCCGATGACACTCACCGAATGTCGCGACCTGCGCACCGGGGATGTTCCCTGGCAGGAAACGGACTGGCCGTCGCGGCCGTCCGATCCATTTCCAGCCGAGCCTGTCGACGTCGCCATCGTCGGATCGGGAATCGTCGGCGCGCTCATCGCTCAGTGGCTGGCGGATAGCGGGCGGCGCATCGCCCTGTTCGACCGCCGTCCGCCTGGTTGCGGCAGCACGGCGGCCTCCACCGCCGAGATCATGTGGGCCATGGATGTGCCGATGAGCCATCTTGCGACTGAGATCGGCGAAGCGGAGGCAGCGCGACGGTGGACGCGTGTGCTCACCGCCGTGCGTGATCTCGGGAAACACATCGATGCGCTGGGGCTGAATGGTGGAAGGGTTGCCCGCCCCACACTCTATCTTACCGGCTCTGTCCTCGATGAGGCCGGGCTGGTCAGGGAAGCGGATATCCATCGTCGCAACGGCTTGCCCTCCGTCTTTCTGCGAGCGGAGGAGGTGGCGGAGCGCTTCGATATCGCGGCCCGCGCGGCAATCGCGTCGCAGGGCGGCTTCGAGATCGAGCCGGTTCGCCTGTGCCATGCCCTGCTGGATCGCGCGCGCAGAGAGGGCGCGAACTTGCACTGGCCTGTTGATGTGACCGGACTCCACCCTGACGATAGCGGAATCGTTCTGGAGATGGCCGATGGAAGAAGCTGCCGAGCCGAAAACGTGATCCTCGCCACGGGATATGAGCGCGCGTCGCTGTTCCTGCCGCCCGCGTTCGGCCTGCACTCCACCTTCGCGATCGCCACGCCGCCGGGCGGCGCACCGCTCTGGCGTGAGCGGGCGATGATCTGGGAAGCGTCCGACCCGTATCTCTATGTCCGCACTGACCGTATCGGACGCATCATCGCCGGCGGAGAAGATATAGAGTCCGCCGATGAGGCCGTGCGAAACGCGCTGCTGGGCTCGAAAGCGGGTGCCATTGCCGCCAAGCTTGAGACCTTGCTTGGCGCCCGCCCGATCACCATCGACCGGAAGTGGGCGGCAACCTTTGGCGCCTCGCCCGATGGCTTGCCGGCGATCGGCCCCGTCGCGACGATGCCGAACGTTTGGATGGCGGCGGGTTTCGGCGGCAACGGCATCGCTTTCGCCAGCCTCGCCGCTCAAATGCTCGAGCGGGAATTGGGCGGCGAGCCCGATCCGGATCGCGATTGTTTCAGTCCCTATCGTTTCGACTAACCAATGGGCGCGGTCCTCGCGAGCCGGTCATGGGTTCTTCTCGGTCAGCGGCTCGCCACCTTCCTCCTCCTCGAACAGCACCGCCGCCGATCCGGCCGCGGACAACCGCACCCGATCACCTTCCACGGCAGCTACAAGGCCGCCCGAGAAATAATGATGATGATCGCCATGCGATCCACTGTCGGCCTTGGTCATCTTGATCCGATCGCCTTCGACCTTATCGACAGTGCCGATATGGACACCGTCGGCGCCGATGATTTCCATATGCTCCCTGATCTGGCTGAGGTCGGCCATGTGCATCACTCCTTGCTGTTCGTCACTGCTGGAACGGGTAATCTTCCGGTTTGACGGTGCCGACCATGGGCCGGTCCTCGACCTTTTGCACCGGCCGGCCCCCGCCCGTTCGCGTATCGTTGTCGGTGCTATCCGGACGGGCATCGCCCAGAGGGCCACGCGAGGTCTGGTTGCGCTCCTTGCCTTTCTCAGCCATGGGCTTTCTCCTTGTGCGTGTCCTCCGGCTCACTGCCGAATGCTTCACGCGGTTCATCCTTGGCTTTCTCCAGCACCTGCCCCTGGCCCTTGCCGAGATTGTCTCCCGCGCGATTGATATAGAAGTTGAGCATGCCCATCGCCGATTGCAGCGGTGTGCCCTTGCGGCGCTTGCTGCGTTCAGCCGAGCGCTTGAGCGACGCAGCGATCTTGACGGGATCGTCCTGCTTGAAAACGCCGTCCTCGAGATCGAGCGCGTCCGAATGCTCGGTCACGTACTGCGACCATTTCTTGCCGGCCATAGCTCAATCCTTCCCGCTGCCCGGCTCGGCCATGCCGCGATGCAGCTGCGCCGGCACGGATTGTGGCAGCACACCCGACGCGGCGACCTGGAGCTTGTTCTTCCAGCCCGAGATTATCGTGTCCTTGCCGGCCATCAGCGCGTCCCAGCCGTCCTTCGCGACATCCGCAGGATCGGATTTCTTGTCATTCTGGCCGACCTTGGTGTCATCCATGCCGGCACGGTGGAAGAACTCGGTCTCGACCGGTCCAGGTTCGAGGGTGGTGATTGTGATCCCGGCATGCTCCTTGAGCTCATTGCGGATCGCGGCGGTGAAATTGTCGATGAACGCCTTGGTGCCGTTATAGACCGCCGAGAAGCTGCCCGGCATCCAGCCCGCGATTGAGCCGGTCACGAGAACCTTGCCTTCGCCCTGCGCCACCATCTTCGCGAGTACCTTCTGCAACAGGTAAACGGTGCCCGTCACATTGGTGTCGATGACATGGCGCCAGTCACTGACGGCGTGGTCGAGAAACGGTCCGCCGAGGCCATGCCCAGCATTCGCGCACAGCAGATCGATACGCCGGCCACCGGCGGCGTCGAGCAGTCGATCGACCCCTTCGAGCGTCGCGAGATCGACTTCGAGCGTCCGGGCATTGGCATTCCCGACTGACGGATCGACAAAGGGCGTGTCGGCAACCAGCAGCAGGTCATATCCGTCCGCAGCCGCCAGTCTGGCAAGCTCGGCGCCGATGCCGGTCGAAGCGCCGGTGATGATTGCGAATTTGTCAGCCATGTCGGTTTCTCCTTACGCGGCGACCCGGTCGAGGCCCGGTTTCAGGACCACCTTGGTCACGTCGTTCTGGTGATCGTGGAAGATCTTGTAGCCCTCAGGCGCCTCGCTCAGCGCCATGCGGTGGCTGATCAGGAAGGTCGTATCGATCTTCCCTTCCATGATCGCAGCGAGCAGCCCGGGCAGATAATGCTGCACATGGGTCTGGCCCGTCTTTAGGGTCAGTCCCTTCTCCATGAAGGCGCCGAGCGGAAATTTGTCGACAAAGCCGCCATAGACCGCAGGCATCGACACGCGACCGCCCTTGCGGCAGGCGATGATCGCCTGGCGGATCGAATGGGTGCGGTCGGTGCCGGTGAAGGTCGAGACCTTGATCTGGTCCCAGACATTGTCGACGAACAGGCCGTGCGCCTCAAGGCCGACCGCGTCGATGCAGGCATCCGGGCCGATGCCGCCAGTCATCTGCATCAGCGCCTCGTAGGTCTTACTTTCCTCGAAGTTGAGGGTTTCGGCGCCGAACTTGGCCGCCAGTTCGAGCCGGCGCGGGAAATGGTCGATCGCGATGACGCGCTCAGCGCCCATCAGGAAGGCGGACTGCACGCAGAACAGGCCAACGGGACCGCAGCCCCAGACCGCGACCGTATCGCCCGGCTCGATCTGTGCGAATTCCGCCGCCTGCCAACCGGTCGGCAGGATGTCCGACAGGAACAGCACCTTGTCATCATCGATTCCGTCGGGAATGACGATCGGACCCACGTCGCTGAACGGCACGCGGACATATTCGGCTTGGCCCCCCGCATAGCCGCCGGTCATGTGGCTGTAGCCGAACAGTCCCGACATCGGCTGGCCGTAGAGCGTCTGAGCGATGTCCTGATTGTCCGCCGGATTGGCGTTGTCGCAGGCGGAATATTGATGCTTGCCGCAATGATAGCAACTGCCGCAGGCGATCGTGAACGGCACCACCACGCGCTGGCCCTTTTTGAGCGTTGATTTGGGGCCGGTCTCGACCACCTCGCCCATGAACTCATGGCCGAGGATGTCGCCCGCCTGCATCGTCGGGATGTAGCCGTCGTACAGATGGAGGTCCGACCCGCAGATCGCCGTCGAAGTGACCTTGATGATCGCATCGCGCGGATTGAGGATTTCGGGATCGTCGACAGTGTCGACGCGGACGTCATGCTTGCCGTGCCAGGTGAGCGCGCGCATCAGGCGATCTCCTCTTTCAATTGTTTATGCGTCCGCGCTGCCGTAGCGATCTCGCCAGTTTCCATGAGCTGTTTGAAGCGCCGCAGGTCACGGCGCGCCTGAATCGCCGGCTCGCGCTGGAACATCTTGGCGATGACCTTGCCGATGAAGCCGGCGGGTGGATCGTAGAGAATGGTCGCGGTGACGACCGTGCCGCGATCACCTGCGTCCCTGAAGTCGATGCGTCCGCTATTGGGGACATCCGCGCCTTCCGTCGATGCCCAGGCGATCAGTTCGTCAGGCCGTTCCTCAGTGATGACGGCATCCCACTCGGCGGTCTTGCCGCCGGGTGCCTTCACGACCCAATGGCTGGTCCTATCGTCCACGACATCGACCCGCTCGACATTGTCCATGAAGCTGGGAAGTTTCGTGAAGTCGCGCCAATAGGCGTAGAGTTCGGCGCGTGGCCGGTTGATCGTCACGGAGCGGCCGACAAGACTATGGCCTTTGGCCTCGAGCAGATTCTCTGTCGCATCGATAATTCTGTCGCTGCGCTTCGACGTCGTGATCGGTGCATCGTCACGCAAATCGGCCATTGCACTTCTCCTGCAGAGTGGGGTCTTCGGCGCTCGGGGGCTCGAATTGCAGAACGGGCATCATGGCCGCATCGTTCCGGCAGGAAGCACAGCCTGTCACGGCCACGGCTCGGCCTGCGTCAATATCCGGCTGGCCGATGAGTCTTCGTGCCGAACCGATGGCCGGTGGTTTGTTCCCAGCGGTGGAATCTGCTATCGTGCGGACTAGCTGACGGCCAACGCACTGTCGGAGCTCAGCTGCGGACCTTCCGCGGACGCCATGCTATTCCTTCAATGCGCCGCCGCAAGGAAGGATCGAACATGTCACCGGTAAGTCTGCATTCCCTGTCCGATCCGCACTTTTCCGCCGACACGACAGCCTGGCTTGCGGCGATCGTCGAGGATTCGACCGATGCCATCCTCAGCAAGACACTGGACGGCACCATCACTAGCTGGAACGCAGGTGCCGAGCGCCTGTTCGGCTATTCGCGCGAGGAAGCCGTCGGACGGCCGATCAGCCTGATCATACCCGATGAGCGTCTGGACGAGGAGGCCGATATCGTGGTCCGTCTGCGCCTTGGCGAACGCATCGGCCGGTTCGAGACGGTCCGGTGCACCCGAGAGGCCGTACCCGTTCATGTCGAAGTGGCAATCTCGCCGCTTCGCAACGCCGACGGGACGATCATCGGCGCCTCCACGATTGCGCGCGATATCAGTGAACGGCTGCGACATGCGAATGAGCAGGCGCTGCTGCTGAGCGAGATGAGGCATCGGGTGAAGAACCTGCTGTCGATCGTTCAGGGCCTGATCAGCATCGGCGGTCGCCGCGCCGATGATGTCCAGACGTTCACCGAGGAATTGAACGCCCGTATCACATCGCTCGCTGCCGCGCAGTCGCTGGTGCTGCACAGCGAGGACAGGGCCGACGGCGCCTGCACGACCCTAGGCGAGATCCTCGCGGCGGTGATGGCACCCTATGGAGATGACGGCATCGCGGTTGTGGATTGCGATACAGTGGTCGGCCAGCATGCGATGACGTCGCTTGCGCTGCTGTTCCACGAACTCGCCACCAATGCGGTCAAATATGGTGCGCTCTCCAATCCAGACGGTTCGCTCAGCGTCGACATCGCCACCGATGCCGCAGCGGTCTCCGTGTTCTGGCGGGAAGAGGGCGGCGAGTGGTCGGAAAAGCCTCAGGCGGGGTTCGGCACGAGCCTGCTCGACGCGACCCTCAGGGGACTTCAGGGAACGATTGTCCGGGAATGGCGCGACGGCGTCTTTGAGACTGTCCTCAAGCTCCCGCGGGATGCCCTGGCGCGCTGAGGAAAAGCCACTGCCGCATTTCCAAGGGAACGGTATCGGCAGGACAGAGGTTTCTTACCAGCCGATGGCGCCGACAGAGAGAAGGAAGATGTCCTCGCAGCACAAAGCCACGCCGACACCGGACGCCGAGACGCTGTCGCCGGTTTTACCTGACGACATTATCGAGGCGGCAATGGTCCTGCTCGAAACCGCGAGCAAGGCCAAGATCGGGATCGCGACCGCGGAAAGCTGCACCGGCGGGCTGCTTGCTTCGCTGCTTACGGATATCGAGGGCGCCAGCAACGCCTTCGACCGTGGCTTCGTTGTCTACAGTAAGAAGGCCAAATGCGACCTGCTCGGGCTCAGCCATCAGATGATCGACGATTGCGGCGCGGTCAGCGAGCCGGTGGCGCGCGCCATGGCCGAAGGCGCCTTGCGCCGGTCGGACGCCCGGCTGGCGATTGCGATCACCGGCTTTGCCGGCCCCGGCGAACCCGGCGACGAACCCGGGCTGGTGCATTTCGCCTGCGCCGCGCATGGGGTGGAGACACGCCATATCGTCTGCCATTTCGGTGACATCGGGCGCGGTGCGACACGGATCGAGAGCCTGCGGGTCGCGCTCGACATGCTGCCCGACATGCTATCGGCTGTGGTGGGTCGACCGCAGCGGGCGGCCTGAGCTCTGGTCATGGCAGCGCAGGCGCCGGACGGCATCACGCAAGAGCATGAAAGCAACAGCCGGAGGGCCAACCCCTGGCCGCTCCTCCTTCTCATCGTGTTGCTGGGCGCCGGACTGGCCGGCCTGTTCGGTGGCCAGCCGGCCATCGTTCGGCACTCGTCGAACGATATGGTCGCCATGAGCGTGCGAACGCCGGAAACGCTGCGCAACGGCATGGCGTTCGAGACGATCGTCGAGGTCACGCCGCAACGGCCGATCGGTGATCTCGTCATTGCCGTCTCGGATGTTCTGTGGCGGGAAATGACCATCAACACGATGATCCCGGCCGCAGGTGATGAAAGCCACAGGAGCGGCTTTCATCGCTTTTCCTTCGGTGACGCCAAGCCGGGCGAGACTTTCCGCTTCAAGATCGATGGCCAGATCAATCCACCGCTGTTCGCGGGAACGAGCGGCGAGGTCGTGGCGCTTGACGGCGAGCGTCGGCTGGCCGCTGTGCCGGTCACGATCAAGGTGCTGCCCTGATGGACATCATCCTGCGCGCCAGCGTGATGTTCTTCGTCATGTATCTGTTGCTCCGGCTGTTGGGCAAGCGGGAGCTGAGCCAGGTCACGCCGTTCGAACTGGTGCTGCTCGTCGTGATGGGCGACCTGGTCCAGCAGGGCATTACCCATAATGATCTCAGCATGACGGGCGCCGCCCTCGCCATTGGCACCATCGCCTTCTGGGCACTGGCGCTGAGCTGGGCCACCTATCTCTCCCCACGCGCCGAAAGGTTGCTGGAAGGCGTGCCACGCGTGTTGGTCAAGAACGGTGAACTGATCATGGCTAATATGCGCCGCGATCGCATCACCCGTGCTGAAGTGGAAATCGAGATGCGTCTCGCGGGCATCGCCCATATTGCCGAGGTTGCGTGGGCCATCCTCGAGCCCAATGGCAAGATCAGCTTCATCGCGAAGAAGGAAGAAGAGACATCCAAACAGGAAGATGATGACAAGACGGTGTGAAGGTGATCGCATTCAACTGCTTCACGCTTCGTCGTGCTGCGAGTCGCTTGCAGGGAACGGATGCCATGATCCGCTCATTTTCCGGGTAGCACTCCAAAGGAGGATATCATGCCCCGCGAAACCTTCACCGACGCCATCGCCTTGCTCAAGGCCGACCACCGCAAGGTCGAGGATCTGTTCGAGCAGTTCGAGAAAGCCACATCATCGAGCAGCAAACAGAAGCTCGCCCACGCGATATGCACGGAACTCAAGATCCACACGCTGATCGAGGAAGAAATCTTCTATCCCGCCTTTCGCGGGAAGATTGAGAGCGACACGCTCGACGAAGCCTATGTCGAGCATGACGGCGCCAAGGTGCTGGTGAACGACATCGAGGCCGGCAGCCCCCAGGACGATTTCTACGACGCCAAGGTCAAGGTCCTCTCCGAGGAGATCAAGCACCACGTCCATGAAGAAGAAATGCCGTCCGAAGGCATGTTCGCCCAATGCCGGAAGACCGATGTCGATCTGGTCGTGCTGCGCGACCAGATGCTGGCCCGCAAGGAGGAACTATTGGCGCAGGCGAAATCGGCTGGCCTGCCGCTGGCACAGCCGACCGCCGTGCATCTGATCGCGGCCTAACGCTCTAACTGCGAAGGATGTGGCCATGACCGGCGATCCCCGTCCGCCTTACCCCGAGCAGCAGCAGCCGATGCCGGGCAGGACCGATGCAATGGACCCGCGGCCCGACCACGGCGAGGAGAGCTATGCCGGCTCCGGCCGGCTGGCGGGCAAGCGCGCGATCATCACCGGCGGCGACAGCGGCATCGGGCGGGCGGTGGCGATCGCCTATGCGCGCGAAGGCGCCGACCTTCTCATCTCCTATCTCGACGAGCATGAAGATGCTCGCGAAACCCAAAAATGGATTGAAGAGGCGGGGCGGAAGGCGGTTCTGGTGCCCGGAGACATCAGTGACGCCGGGCATTGCGGGGCGATTGTCGAGAAGGCGATCGCGAAGCTGGGCGGTATCGATATTCTCGTCAACAATGCGGCCCATCAGGCGAGCTTCGAGGATATCGAGGACATTTCCGATGACGAGTGGCAGTTGACCTTCGCTGTCAACATCCACGCGATGTTCTACCTTTCCAAGGCTGCGGTCCCGCATCTGATGAAGGGTGGCGTGATCATCAACACGACCTCTATCAACGCCGATCAGCCCAATGCCAGCCTGCTCGCCTATGCGACCACCAAGGGCGCGATCCAGAATTTCACGATGGGCCTCGCGCAGATGCTTGCGGACAAGGGCATCCGCGTGAACTGCGTCGCGCCCGGCCCGGTGTGGACGCCGCTGATCCCTTCGACCATGCCGCCCGAGGCGGTGAAGACATTCGGCGAAAACACACCGCTTGGCCGCGCCGCGCAGCCGCGCGAACTTGCACCTCCCTATGTGATGCTTGCCAGCGATGAGGCGAGCTACATCACCGGCGCGACCGTGCCGGTGACGGGTGGCCGCCCATTTATCTAGGCCGTAGCGATCTCAAGTGGCAGGCACAGCGACGGAGGCTATTCGAGGTCTTCGATTCCGCAACCGCTGCCACCTCAACCTTGCAATGAGCCGCCCAATTCCGCCGCCGGTTCGATCCTGTTGAAATGGTGCGCCCGGAATGATCGACTATCTGTCGGTCATGACACTACCTGAGTGAGTTTCATCCGCTTTTTGGTGCTATCGCTTCGCCCTTGACGGTTCAAGTTGGGGCATGAAGCTGACACGCCCCCCGGGACGTCCGCTAACCCGCTTGCGCTGCCGAAAGGGGACATGCCGGACCGTCCAACTTAGCCGACGTTCACCCGCCCGGATGAACGAAGGGCTGCTTTCGCCCGCCGGCGCTCGTAAGCGGCCCTTCCGGATCGTCCGCAATCACGGCCGCTCTGGCCCGCGCGCCGTCGCAATCAATCGTTCGCCGGCGGCCCTCTGATCCATGTTCATG
>NZ_BMZP01000042.1 GCF_014652855.1 Novosphingobium pokkalii | reverse complement strand
TGAATCAGCGATTTTACGCCTTGGGAATCCCAAAAATCACACTTCTGCCAAAGTAGTGCTAGAGTGCGATGACAAAAAGTGGGAACCGGTTTTTGTCAAAAATCGCACGATCACAAATATTTATAGCGTGAGGTTCGGTGCAAGACCTTGACCGCACCGGCCTTTACGGCCAGTCCGCATATTCCACCGATCTTGGGAAAAGAGGCAAAGAACGCATGGGCTTCAAGGTTTTGGCGCGGACATTGGCAGCCAGTGCCGCTGCCGCCCTGCTCGTTCCGGTGGTGGTCCAGGCGGAGCCTCTGCTCGTGGGCGGCTACACCGGCAAGGGTGGCCAGGGCATTGCGGTCTATGATTTCGACAGCCGCACCGGCCAGATCACGGCGCGGCCGCAGCAGGTGGTGGCCGCGATCAATCCTTCATGGCTGGCGCTTTCGCCCGATCGCCACCACCTTTATGCCGTGAACGAGAACAGCGAGGGTCAGGCCGATCCGGTGGGGCGTGCCTCGGCCTATCGGCTTGATCCGCGCACTGGGCGCATCGCGTTCCTGAACCGCATCAACGCGCTGGGTGCCGATCCGACGCATGCCAGCGTCAGCCGCGATGGCCGCTATCTGTTCATCGCCAACTATTCCGGCGCGAGCGATCCGGGTGGAACTCTGGCGGTGGCGCCCGTGCTGTCCGACGGGCGCCTGGCGCCGGTCACGCAGGTCAAGACCCACCGCGCCAGCGAGGTCAACCGCGATCGCCAGATGGCGCCGCATGTCCATTCGGTGGTGTCTTCGCCCGATGGCCGTTTCGTCTTCGCCCAAGACCTGGGTGCCGATCGCATCTATGCCTATCGCTATGATCCGGCGCGGCCCGAGCTGCCACTGACAGCAGTGGCGGACCAGCCCTTCGTGGCGCTGCCGCCCGGTTCCGGCCCACGCCACCTGGTGTTTTCGCCCAGCGGCAGGCAGGCCTATCTCACTCTCGAAATGACCGGCTCGGTTGCCGTGCTGGACTATGCGGAAGGCCACCTGAAACTGCGCCAGGTGCTGCCGCTGGCGCCCGCCGGCTTTGCCGGCGCGGTGGGCGCGGCCGCGCTGCACGTTTCGCCCGATGGCCGCTTTCTGGCCGTGACCGACCGCGGCGCGGACAACGTGCTGGTCAGCTTTGCCATCGATCCGGCAGACGGCAGCTTGCGCCTGGTCGATCGCCGCGCGGTGGAAGGCGTGCAGCCGCGCGAATTCGCGTTTGCGCCCGATGGGCGTTTCGTGCTGATCGCCAACCAGGGCAGCGATACCATCGCGGTGTTTCGTCGCGATCCGCAGACCGGCAAGGTCGGCGAGCGGGTCCAGGCCCTGCGCTTCAGCCAGCCTTCGGCGCTGGTTTTTCCGCACTGAAGCGCCAGCGCCAGACGAGGGCGGGCAGCAGCAGCAGGGTGAGCAGCAGCGAGGAGGCGAGACCGCCCAGGATCACCATGGCCATCGGCCCCTGGATCTCGCGCCCCGCCTGCCCGGTCTCGATCGCCACCGGCAGCAGGGCAAAGGCGGTGACCAAGGCCGTGAGCAGGATCGGCGTGACGCGCTCGCGCGTGGCTTCGAGCAGGGTGTCGAGCGTCCATGGGCGCCCTTCCCCCAGCACCAGTTGATCGACATGCGCCACCAGCAGGATGGCGTTGCGCGCGGAAATGCCGAACAGGGCAATGAAGCCGACCAGCGCGCCGAGTGACACCGTGCCGCCCGCCAGCGCCACGGCCAGCACGCCGCCCGCCATGGCCGGCGGCATTCCCGCCAGGATCAGCAAGGCCGGGCGTACCCCGCCAAAGGCCAGCACCAGCAGGGCGACCATCGCCACGCCGGCCAGCGCGACATGGGCCAGCAATTGCCGCTGCGCCGCTGCCGCGCCCTCGGCCGTGCCCGCCCATGACAGGAAAACGCCGGGCGGCAGGCGCACATCGCGGGCAATCCGCGCCTGGGCCGCGCGCACCACATCGGCCACGGCATGGCCGGGCGTGACATTGGCCGTCACCACCTGGCGCCGCAGCCCGCCTTCGTGCGCGATCAACGCGCGCGCTTCGCCCGGAGAGATCGTGGCGATATCAGCCAGGCGCACGGCCCCGCCACTGGCGCCGCCTGCCGAAGCGCGTACCAGCGTGTTGCCGAGCGCTTCGGGATCGCGGCGCAAGTCTGGCGGCAGGGTGACCGCCACGTCGATCGCGCGATCGGCCAGCACGACCTGGCCCACCGTCTGTCCCGCGAAGGTGGCGCGGATGGCGTCTCCAGCATCGGCGGCGGTCACCCCGTGCAGCGCCATGCGCGCGGGATCGAGCGTAACGCCGAGCATCGGCGTGCCTGGCGCGGCTTTCATCGCCACGTCGGTGGCGCCGGGCGTGGCGCGCAGCGCGGCGGCGATGGTGGCGCCGGTGCGATCGAGCGTGTCGAGATCGGCGCCCTGGATGCTGATGGCGATGGCGGCGGTCTCGCCCGAAAGGCTCTCGCTGATGCGGTCGCCCAGGAACGTGGTCACTTCACCCTGCAAGGCCGGGGTCGCGGCCAGCGCGGCGCGGATTTCGGCCAGGGCTGCGTCCTCCCCGCGACCGCCCACGGACTTGAGGCGCAAGTGGAATTCGCCTCGGCTGGGCGGCCAGGTGTCTTCCCCGGCCTCGGCCCGGCCGATCTGCTCTTCCACACTCAGCACTTCGGGAATGGCCAGCAGGCGGCGCGATAGCTGTACCCCGGTGGCGCGCATCCATTCCAGCGAAGCGCCCGGCGGGCCGGAGACCTGGAGCACATAGTGCCGCTCGCGGAACGTGGGCAGCAATTCGCTGCCGAACGACAGCGTGCCGAGCAGCGCCAGCGCGCCGAGCACCGCGATGGCGCCGGCCGCCAGCCCCGGCCGCGCGCAGAGCCGCCGCGTCAGCCCTTCGTGCCAGTCCTTGAAGCGTTCGAGCAAGGCCGGCTCGGCCACCGGCGTGCGCTCCCGCAGCAGCATCAGCGCCAGCGCCGGGGTGACCGACAGTGCCACCACCAGCGAGGCCAGCGTCGCCAGCAGGAACGAGAGACCGAGCGGCGCGAAGAACGCGCCTTGCAGCCCGGTGAGCAGGATCACCGGCAGCATCGTCAGCGCCAGCACGAACGTGGCGTGAACCACCGGCGCGCGCACTTCGATCGAGGCGGCGGCAATGATCGCGCGGCGATCATCGGTGTCGGTCACCCCGCGCAGGCGGCGCACGATGTTCTCGATATCGACGATGGCATCGTCGATCACCACGCCCAGCGCCACGGCAAGACCGCCCAGCGTCATCGTGTTGATCGTCTGCCCGGTGCGGTCGAGCACGATCAGCGCGGCGAGCAGCGAGAGCGGGATCGAGACGAAGGCGATCATCACCACGCGCACGTCGCGCAGGAAGACCAACAGCACCACCAGCACCATGACTGCGCCGATCGCCAGGTCACCGGTAATGCCGCTGAGTGCCACTTCGACGAAATTGGCCGGGCGATGCAGCGCGGGATAGAGCGTCACCCCTTGCGCGCGCAGCGCCGGGGCGAGGTCGTCGATCGCCCGCTCCAGCGCGCGGGTGGTGTCGAGCGTGTTGGCGCCATACTGGCTCGATAGCGTGAGCAGCACGCCGGGCTTGCCCATGATCAGGGCATCGCCCACCGGCGGCGCGGGTGCGTCGGCCACTTGCGCCACGTCCCCCACGCGCACCGTGCCGCCTGGCCCGGTGGCCAGCACGGCGGCGCCGATCTGCGCGGCGGTGGTGGCGCTGGGGCCGGGATCGACCAGGATGCGCTGGTTGGGCGTATCGGCAAAGCCGCCGCCGTTGACGTTGACGGCCGCGCTCACCGCCTGGCCAAGGTCGGCAAAAGTCAGGCCCCGCGCGAGCAGGCGGGCGGGATCGGCGCGCACTTCGATGCGGCGCTGTTCCCCGCCAAAGACGTTGGCCCGGGCCACGCCGGGCACGGCCAGCAGGCGCGGCTTGATCGTCCATTCCGCCAGATCGCGCAGTTGCATGGGCGAAAGGCGCTGCGACACCAGTCCGATCTTGAGCAGGTCCATGGTGGAGGAAACCAGCGGCGTCAGGCGCGGGGTATCGACGCCGGGCGGCAGGCGGCTGATCGCTTCGGCCAGCGCTTCCGACACCTGCTGCCGCGCGCGATAGGCATCGTTGCCTTCGCGGAACGTGATGTCGATCACCGACAGGCCCTGGATCGACTGCGAGCGCACCGTCTCCACGCCATTGGCGCCGTTGATCACCGCCTCCAGCGGGCGGGTGACGAGCATTTCCACCTGTTGCGGGGAAAGGCCGGGTGCTTCGGTCTGCACGCTCGCCTGGGGCGGCACGAACTCGGGAAACACGTCATAGGCCGCGCTGCGCAGGGTCTGCACCCCCAGCGCGAGCAGCACCACGGCGCCAAGCAGGATGAGCCAGGGATGGCGTAGCGATTGCCGGACCAGAGCCGAGAGCATCAATCGTCTCCGCCGTCGGCCGGTGCCGGTGCGGCGTGATCGAGCCCGAGCAGCGTGCCGGCGCCGGCCACGACCACGCGGTCACCGGGATGCAGGCGGCCGACCGGCACGAACCAGCCGGCGGCGTCGGCGCGCCCGTCTTCCAGCGGCACGCGCTCGAAGCGGTTGGCGGGTCCGGCGCGCCACACAAACAGGCCGGCGTCGGCCCGCACGATGGCGCTGCGCGGCACCATCACGCCCGCGCGCACAGGCCCCATCCCGGCAAATGACGCGGCCAGGATGCGCCCCACTCCCAGGCGCGGCGCCTGCGGGCCGGTCAGCAGCGCCAGAACGCCGCCGCTCTGCAACTGGCTGTCGCCTGCGGCCGCCGGGCCGAGCACGCGCACTTGCGCGGTGCCGGGGGCGAGATCGAGCTGGACCACGGCACCGGCCTGTGGCGCTCCGCCGGGGAAATCGAGGCGCAGGATCGCCACCTGGCCTTGCGCAGCCTGCCGAGCCAGGGTTTCCACCGCGCCGCAGCCGCGCCGGGCGAGGCCCGCGCCATATTCGAACGTCACGCGCTGGCATGCCAGATCGAGCCGGGCGGCGTCGGCCCTTGCCTGGGCCCGCGCGCTTTCCACTTCGCGTTGCGCGGCGCCCGCGTCGGCGCCGGCCAGCGCGGCCAGCCGTGCTGCCTCGCGCGCGGACGCTTGCGCTGCGGCCCGCGCGCTTTCGATTTCCGCGCCGATTGCCGCCAGCGGACCGGGATCGAGCGCGCGGGCATAGCCGGTGGTGCCTTCGCTCTGGCTGGCAGGGGCAAGCGCGGCCACGGCAAGTCCGGCGCGCGCCTGGGTCGCCGCGTCCACGACCAGTCCGCCGTTGTCCTGCGCCGGCGCGGCGGCGGCTGGCGCGGCATCGTCGGCATCGGGCGCGGCCAGGCGGGCATAGCCGGCGTGGATCACGGCGCCCAGCGCGCCCCCGGCCAGCAGCAGGGCGGCCATCGCGGGCCAGCGCATCACAGCCATGGCTGCACCAGTTTCGGGTCGATCACGGTTTCGGGTCCATCCAGCGGGCGCCGCAGCGCGTCTTCCAGGGCGAGGTCGGCGCTGCGCAGGCGCACCAGGGCATCGATTTGCGCCAGTTGCGCTTCGGCGGCGGCAATCTGCGCGGCGGTGCGATCCACCTCGCCAATCGCGCCGAGCTTGAACTGCACTTGCGCCTGCGTGGCGGCGCGCGTGGTGGCGGGCAGTTCCTCGCTGCGGACGCGGGCCAAGGCGGCGGCAGCGGCGGTGCGCTCGGTCTGGGCCGCTTCGATGGCCGCTTGCGCTGCGGCCAGGGTGGTCTCCAAGGCAGCGCCGGCCTGCGCGCGATGGGTTTCTGCCGCCACAATCGCGGCGCGGTTGCCATCCCATGATGGCAACGACAGGTTGAGCGCGAAGGGTAGTTTCACCAGCCCGCGTTCCCAGGTGTAGCCCGGCCCCAGGCTGAGCGCCGGCATGCGCTGCGCGACTTGGCCGCGCAAGTCGGCCTCGGCCTGGTCATAGGCGGCAATGGCGCGCAGCACATCGGCGCGCGCGGCGATGGCGCGGGCACGCTCTGCCGGTGATATGGCCGGAGGCGTGGGACTGGGCGCGGCAAAATCGGGCCAGGTCAGCGTTTGATCGGCCAGAGCGCTGACCGGCACGCCCAGCACGCCGGCCACGGCGGCCCGCCCGCCCTGCGCCCGCGCCCGTGCATCGCTGAGCGCGCGGGCTGCCGCCGCCCGCGCCGCGCGATAGGGATAGAGGTCGAGCGACGCGATCTCGCCCGCCCGCGCGCGCTGTTCCAGCACTGCCAGTTGCCGATCGCGCAAGGCCACGATCGTTTCGCCCAGACGCGCCTGCTCCGCCCCGGCCATGGCGTCGATCAGCCCGCGATGGAGCGCCACGCGATCGGCCCAGACCACTTCGGCCAGATCCTGCCGCGCGGTCAGGATGCCAAGGTCTGCCCGCGCCAACCGCGCGCCACGCCGCCCGCCGATGTCCAGCGGCAGATTGGCCCCCGCCCCAAGCAACCACGGCGACGTGGTGGAAGGATCGTTGGCATATTCGCTCGACAGGGTGAAAGTGGGCGCCGCCACCTTGCGCGCCGCGCGGGCATCGGCCCTCGCCGACGCGAGCGCCGCCCGCGCCTGGGCCACTTGCGGATCCTGCGCCAGGATCGCGGCGAACAGCGTCAGACGGTCAAGGCCTGAAGCTTCCGGTCGTGCGCCCGGCGCAATGCTGGCGGCGATCTGGCGCGCCTTGCCCAGATCGAGCGGACTGGCCACGCGGGCTTGCACACGGGTGGGCAGGTCGATCGGCGCGGGCGGCACGGGCGCGCAGGCGGCAAGCAGGCCTGCCATCGCCAAGGGTTGGAATCTGCGCCCGCTCACTGTGTCCCCGTGGGCTCATGTGCCCTTGTATGTTTGTGTGGGTATCCACCACCCCCAACCCCCTCCTCTGAAGAGGAGGGGGCATTTGGCGGCCTCCTCCCCCTCCTCTTCAGAGGAGGGGGTCGGGGGGTGGTGTGAAACCTCGCGCTACACCCTACCCCGCAGGTGACGTGCGGCAAAGTTACCATTGCGCAACATCGGATGCGATCAGAACGTGATCCGCGCATCCACCATGAACGAACGCGGCGCCAGGAACTGGAACTGGTCGTCCACGCCATAGGTCTTGCCGTTGGCGATCGAGGTGATCGCGCGGTTGTTGAACACGTTGGACACGGTCGCGCCGATGCGGAAGCGGTTGGCTATCATCTGGCTCACCGCCAATTCGCCGACGCTGTAGGGCGCGATGCGATAGCTGCGCGGGCCGGTGGCGCCAGCGGTTGCCTCGGTGGCGTATTGCGGCCCGGTGAACTTCTGGCTGAACGAGAAGCGCGTGCCGTTGTGGTTGTAGAACAGGCCCACGGCAGCCGTGGAAAACGGCGCCTTGGCGATCTGCGCCCCGGTCTGCACCGAATGGGCATAGTTGTAGGACCCGTTGGCGAACAGCGTCAGCCCGGTCACAGGCATCACGCTCACCTGCCCTTCCACGCCCTTGTAGCGGACCTGGCCGATGTTCACGAGCGCGTTGGACGGCGCGCCGGTCGAGGTGTCGGCGGCGATCTTGTTGTTCACGTCGATGATATAGCCATCCACGTCGACCGACACGTGGTCACCGTGCCACACCGTGCCGACCTGGTAGTTGGTGGAGGTCTGCGGTTGCAGCTTGGACAGGTTCTGCTGCTGCACCGCCTGATCGTTGGCCGTGCCGCTAGCCGTGTAGAAGCTCGACAGATCGGGCACATACATGCCCTGCGCATACTGGCCATAGAACGACCAGTTGTTCATCACCTGCCAGTTGATCGTGGCAAACGGCAGCGTCTTGGTCCAGGTGGCGGCCGTGTCGATCGGCGTGCGGCTCTTCTGGTTGACCGGCCCGCTGATGGCGCGGTTGAAGTGGACGTATTTCACGCCCGGGGTAATCGCCAGCGCCTCGATCGGGTGGAACTCGAACTCGGCAAAGAGCTGGTACTGGTTCCAGCGCGAATATTGCAGGTAGTTGATGTTGGCGAGCGCGATGCTCGGCAAGGTTGCCGTCGCCGTGACCGGCGCGAACTTTTCGTTGTAGGACGGCAGGCCGGTGGTGCGGTCGAGATCCTGGTTGGTGCGATCGGTGTCGGCATATTCATACCAGCCGCCGACGCGGATCTTGCCCAGCGAGAAATCATAGTTGAGCTGGCCGATATAGCCGAACACGCGATACTTGTTGAGCTTGTAATAGCCCAGCACGTCGCCCGGTGCGGTCACGGTCTTGTAGGGCGAGGCACTCGTGCCAGCGCCGCTGAATCCGGTCACCACGGTGCCGGTCGTGCCCGACAGCGTGTTGTTGGTATAGCCATACATATAGGCGCGGTTGTCCATCGACAGGCCCGGCGCCAGCTTGCTCTGCAGGCGGATGTACGAGAAGTCGGTGGTCTTGTCGGTGCGGTTGTACTTCCAGTAGTCCTGCTTGGTCGGATCGTTGCCCAGGCCATAATTCAGGCCATACATGCCGATTTGCGACTTGGCGGTGCAGTTGTCGGCGGTCAATTGCGTGCCGGCGGCCAGCGCGGTGCCCCCGGTGCCGCAGGTGGCACCCTTCATCGAGTCCGACTGATAGTAGAAGTTGCGGTTCCACGTGCTCATCAGCGTGAGGGTGTGGGCGCTGCCGAGCGGGATCACCGCCTTGGCGAACAGGTTCTTGGAATTGACCGGCGAGAAGGTCAGCGCGCCGTCGGAGCGCAGGAACTGCCCGGCCAGCACGAACTTGGCACCGCCCAGCTTGTCGATCCGGCCGCTCTGGAATTCGGCGCGGCCGATGAACGTGTTCCAGTTGCCGAGCAGGCCCTGCACCTGGCCTCCCATCTGGTCGCTCGCGGCGCGCGAATACATGTTGATGTTGCCGCCATAGGTCGCTTGGCCCAACTGGCTGGCGTTGCCCGGCCCGCGATCGACCACCACGGTTTCGATCGTGGTGGTGGGGAAGAACGCGGTGGAATGGTGCGTCGGGTTGTTGGTGTCGGCAAACGGGATCGAGTCATAGGTGACGTTGTAATCGCCATCCTGGAAGCCGCGGATCGTCGCCTTGGTTTCGGTGAAGCCGGTGCCGTTGTTGCTGCCCGAGATGCTCACGCTGGGGGTCAGGGCGATCAACTGGTTGAAATCAGACGCGGCATTGGCGTTGTCGATGAATTCGCGGCTGACGGCGGCCTGCGGCTGCGTGGTGGTAAGCGAGGCGGTGATCGGCGCCACTTGCGCGGCGCGGCTGCCCGTAACGATGATGTCGGACGAGGTCAGCGATTGCGCATCGTTGGCCTGGCCGGCCTGGTTGGCGGTGGTCGATTGCGGATCGGAGGCAGCAGCGGCGGCTTCGGCAGCAGGCGCCGGTTCGGCGGCGTGAGCGGCCGTGGCCAGCAGGCTGGAGGCCGCCAGCAGGGCGGCGCGCAGGGTGTGCTTGGTCATTGTGGTTCCTTGTCGGGTCGGCAAAGGGAAAGGGAAAAGCAGGTCGGGATCAGGGCCTGGCCCATTCGGCACGCGCGGCGGCAACCTGGCTGGCAAGGCGCGGATCGGTCAGCAGCGCCTGCGCGGCGGCGGTGGCCATGCCGTGGCTGGCTTCCACGTCGCTGGGATAGTGCACGCCGCAGATCTCGCGGCTCAGGCCATAGTCCTGCGCACGTGCCATCACGGCGGCGGCGTGGTCCGGCGCCAGTGCCGCCAGAGTCCAGGCCGCGCTCCAGGCAAAGGCGGCATGGCCGCTGGGATAGGCTTTCAGCGCCTGTTCGCCCTTGCCGCAATGGGGCAGCGCGGGATCGACCATGAACGGGCGGGCGCGGCGGAAGTGATGCTTGGCGATGGCCACCACCCGCTCCACATCCTGCTGCACCAGCGTGAGCAGCGCCATGGTGTGCGGCATCGTTGCCAGATCGCGGCCCATGGCAGCGTTGAAGATCGAGGGATCCTCGTGCTTGCCGTCCCAATCGGCCTGTTCGCGCCGGGCCGCCGGGGTGGCGGCGATCAGCGCGCGCAGGCGATCGAGATCGAGCCGTTCCTCCAGCGAGCCGGGTGCGGGCGGCGGGGCAAAGGCATGATCGGGCGCGAAGGCATCGGGCGAAAGCCACTGCGGCGCCGGATCGGCATCATGCGCCGCATGCGCTGCGGGCACGGCCAGGCAGGCAGCCGCCAGCGCGGCCGCAGACCGAAAGAATCGCATCGTGAGAAACCCCATGGGCGCCGGGCCATTCCCGTTGCGCTTGCCGCCCCGCTAGGCACGGTGCGTGACAGTTGTGCGACAAGCACCGTCACACCCGGCGATTCCCCGCAACATTGCAAATTGAGAATGTTTGCCGGCGTGGGTGCTGTATTTCCACCACCCCCCGACCCCCTCCTCTGAAGAGGAGGGGGAGTAAGCGGCCAAAGCCCCCTCCTCTTCAGGGCAGGGGAATCGCATATGGGCTTGCGCTGCTGATTGAATAGGATTCTTGGGGTGTCTCCGT
>NZ_BMZP01000041.1 GCF_014652855.1 Novosphingobium pokkalii | reverse complement strand
GTCCGACTCCTTCGTGGTCGGACTCTACCATCGGGCGGTCACATTTCAGGGGAGCACGTCAGAATGCCTGACAATGGGCGACAAGCAACCTGCGCGCCATCGGGCCAGAGGCGCGCGGGCGCTGTGGCCCGTCTCATGCCGCAATCGCCATCGGCGCAATCGCAGCTTTGTGCGCCGCGTGGATCCAGTCGGCGGCGGCCTGCGCTTGCGCTGCGGCGTTGAAGATCGCCTTGGGGTCGTGGCGCAAAGCCCCCAGCCAACTGGCAAGGTAGGCGGCATGATCAGGCCGCGGCGTATAGGCAAGGCCCAGATCGGCCATCAGGTAGCTGGCGCCGAGTTCGGCGACTAGTTCCTCGCGCGCGCGAATGCTGCGTTCCTTGTGATAGTCGCGCAGCGTCTCACGAGCTAACCTGTCCACATGTCCACTCGCGTGGGTGACCTCATGTGCGAGTGTGGACACAAGGTCGAGGTCATGGTCGAAAGCCGTGCGCTCGGGCATGAAGACCTTGTCGATGTCGGGGCGGTAATAGGCATCGTGCAGGCCATATTCGACCAGGACGCCAAGCCCTTCGAGGAAAGCCAACGCATCGGCGACCGAGGTGCTGATGGGCGCGACTTCCTTCTCTGCGGCTTCTTCGGCGCCGTCCACCTGATCGCGGTTGAAGACGACAAAGCTGCGCGCGAAGAAGCGGGCGCGGCTATCGCCTTCGTCGCCCGCCTCCACGGCGGCATCGCCGCGCTCGACCTTCTTCCAGAGGATGACATGGGTGCCGATCTCACCCTTGCGTACCTGGCCGCCATGGGCGCGCCACTGCTGATAGGTCGCCCAGATGCCCGAGGCGTAGCCGCAGCCATCGGCCGTCGCCCAGAGGACAAGCCGGTTGATGCCGGAATAGCGCCGGCCAGCCACGCTGGTCGGGCGCATGACCGGCGCGCCGGAATGGTGCCAGGGCATCCGCCATTCGCCTGCGCCCGATTCAATCGCGGCGACAAGCTGGGCGGTGACGGTGGCGTAAATATCGTGACGGGGCTTCATGGGATGGTCTCCTCCTGATCCGAACTGTGCTCGCAGTTGCGCCATCCTCCTCCCGCTCTGGCGCGGAAGGAGGATCGGTTCGGTGGCTGTTCGAGGTTGAGGGTCAGGCCGCTTGGTTGAGCGGGGCGTCGGCATCGTTCTGATTGGCCGCGTCGAGCGGAACGTCCCCGGCATCCTCATACCTGTCGTCGAGGGCCATCCCGCTGTCGATCAGATCACCCGCAACGCCGTCAAAGCGCATCGCATCAGGAACCCATGCGAGCGCCTTGGCCTTGATCTCCGGCTCGATGATCGTGTCGCCCGAACACAGGCGCGCGGCAGCGGTGGCCAGTTCGGACTTCTTCGCCGCCGCATAGCGCAGGGCGATTTCGGGATCGAATTGCCCGAGGATGCTGAGAATCTGCGCCTTCTTGATGCGGTCGAAGAAGTTCTCGGCACCCGGCCGCCAGTGCTGGGCCATGTCGATGCCGATCTCGGCTCCAAGGCGGCTCTGGAAGGTGCAGGCGTGTGTGCCCCTGGCAAGGCTCGCCTTGAGGCTCTGGCTGACAGCATAGGCGAGCCAGCCCGCCTTCACGCCATCGTCCAGCGACCGGAAGGCGAGGAAGGACGCGAAGCTGTCCTCTTCGCTGGCCCAGTCATTGGGCAGGCTGGCGCGCTGCTGTTCGAGTTCGGTCACTGCCGCGCTGGCCGGAATGCCGGTCAGGCCCGATGGCTCGTTGCGGTCGGTGATGCGAATGGTGCAGCCGGTGTCGGAGTAGCCGAAATGCCCGGCATGGTCGCGCGCCAGGCTGAAAATCGCCAGATCAAGCGCCAGCGCCGGATCATGGGCGATATGAAGCGCAAGCACGTCGCGGCGGTCCTTGGCCATCTGCTCTTCGAGCGAGTGCGGCAGACTGGCCGTAGGCGCGGGCTCCTCGCCATCGATCTCGGCCCCGCCCATGGGTTCGCCCGATGCAGATGGCCGCCGAGCGGGCTTGGCCGAGGTGTAATAGGTTTCGAGCAGGCGCGGCTGACCATCCTTGCCCAGCACGAGGAAGGTGCCGACGTTGGGCTTGTCCTCTTCTGGGATCAGCAGTTCGGTGTCGGCAAGCCGATCATGCTCGGTGTCGAGCGAATTGTATTCCGCCTCCAGCGCTTCGACATCATCGCCGTCATCCGGCGCGTCGAGGATCTCGGCGATCTCGGTCATCCGGTCGGAGATTTCGTCCATACGGGCCAGTGCTTCGGCGCTGGGTTCAGCGCGACGCGGCCAATAAGCATGGAGGTCCTTGGTCTCGTCATAGGTAACATGAGTCGCCAACGTGGGCTTCACCCAGGCGAGCTTGGAACCGAGTTCGGCGACTTCAGCCTCATGCGCCAGCTTCTTGGCGGCGAGGTCCATGGCGAGATCGCCATCGAGCCACCGGCCTTCGCCCTCGGCGGCGAAAAGATCGCGCTCGATCCGGCCACCGCAAGCGACATACTCGGCCTCACCGAGAAAGCGCGCGATGGGGTGATCGGCCGAGAGGCTTTCCTCAGCAATCGCGCGGCGGATTGCCTGCGGACTGTCGGCCTGCCAACTCGTCGACAAGCGTTCCCACGCTGCTGCCTGCCGCTCGCGGTCGCCGGTTGAGCCATAGGCCATGGCGACATCGAGCGTGATGTCTCCAGCGGCCAGCGCCGCGAAGATCGGCTCGGCCAGATCAGCAAGGCGCAGGCGGCCTTGCACATGGCGAACGGTGACGCCGAAGCGACGCGCCACAGCTTCGGCATCAGCGCCGCTATCGACGATGTCGCGATAGGCCCGCGCCTCATCCGCAGGCGTCATGGCCTCGCGGATCAGGTTTTCCGCAAGGCTGATCTCGCGCGCAGCGGCGTCCTCGCTCTCGCAAAGGCGCACGTCGATCGCGTAATCCTTCGGCAGCATGCCGCGCTCGATCAGTAGGCCGATCGCGCGCCAGCGGCGGCCACCGGCGTGGACATCGTAAAGGGTCTTCTTGCCCGCAGAGGGGCTGACGATCAGCGGCTGCAACAGGCCGTGCTCGGCGATGCTGGCGGCCAGGGCCTCAAGGCCCGAGTCGCCATTGGCCTTGCGAACATTGCTCTCGGACAGGCGCAGCTTGGCGTGCGTCAGGGTGGTGGACTGCATGATAGGGTCTCCCGCGCTTGGGTCGAGAGGCCCGGATCATGGAGACGCTTTCGCCTCCAGGGGGCCTCGCCCCCATGGCTTTCCCCTTTTCTCTCAGGTGGCCTGCGCCTATCCTGCGACGACTACCCGTCGTAAGTCGAGGACATCCAGTCCTCTCGCCCATGCCGGACGCGCAGAATGATGACCTCGTCGTCACCCCCCACATCATAAATCACCAGATGGGCCTTGTAGGGATATGCGCGGACAGGCGGCGAAATTTCCTCTCGCAAGCGCGCGGCATGCGGATAGCCCGCCAGAAACGCGAAGATCGCGCCCAGCCCTTCATGATAGGCATCAGCCTGAGGCAGGCCGAACTGCTCAATGCCTTCAAGAAAAATGGCTGCTAGATCGTCGGCAGCGGCGTGCGTTAAGCGGAAGCGTGGCACGGTCAGGCTTGTAAGCCAGCCTGACTGATCGCACGCGCCCGGATGTCAGCCATCGTCTCTTCGCTGAGACCGCTAGCACGAGCCTCGTCGACAAGGCGCTGCATGGCGGCAACCTTATCTGCGCGCTCCTGATCACGGCGGATAAGATCGCGCACATAGTCGCTGGCATTGCTGTACCGACCGGTGTCAGCTTGAGCTTCCACCCACTGCTTCATAGGATCGGGCAGTGAGATGTTCATCGTGGCCATGGGAACCTCCGAGCCTTCAAATAGCAAAGATTGGCAAATTTTGTCAATTGACACCCCCCTGCCCTACCGAAGGAAGAATGGGCGACTACGCCGCCAGCGCCTGCACGATTTCCCGAGCGCCGTTCACCGGCATGAACAGACGGGTCTGATAGGCGATGATCTCGGTGAAACAGCCCTTTGCCTTCCAGGAAGGCAGCCCTCGCGGATCAAAGCCGATGACCTCAAGCCGCTGCTCGCCATTGACCCGGGAACGCTTGAGGCTGATGCCGGACAAGGCATCGATGGGCACAACCTTGCCGCCGAGCGCCGCATCGACCAGTTGCTCAGGCGACAGCGCAATCCGATCACCGATGCCCAGCTTGTCGAGCAGCATGTTGACCGCCTCGGCGGGCACAATGCGTCCCAGCAAGGATCGACCATCCTGGGTGACAAGACGGCGCACCTGCGCCTCATCGCCCAGCAGGTTCCAGATCGGCAGCAGGCGGCCGGTCGCGAGATAGAAGCGCTCGGTATAGGGTTTGGCCGCCAGATCGTCGGCCTCAAACTGCCAGGCCTGCTCGAAAACCTCACGCTCGCAATCATTCCAGTGGCTCTCGGCGAGTTCGTCAGCGGTGAGCCAGCTTCGCCCACCAGGCCGGTGCAGCGTGAAACTGGCCACCGGCGTGCCATCGTCCATCAGGCGCGTGCGATCTGGCATAAGCACCGCCACGCGCGACGAGCGGCCATTGCGCAGCAGTCGGGTCTTGGGGCCGATGCGCTTCACGATCTCGGCAAGCGGGGTGAATTTAGGCGCCCACTGCGCCTCGAGGGTCAGAAGCAGGGTCGAGGCGCCATTGGTATCCTCGCGCAGGATCCGCTCCTCAATGATGGTCAGCTTGTCGGCCACCAAGGTCTCGACGCCGGCATCGAAAGTGCCTGCCTTGCGCGCCGCATCGATCCGCGCCTCAACCAGCCCCAGGAATTCGTCGAAGACAGCGTTCTGGAGTGCGATCGGCAGCGCCAGAATACGGTTGAGCCAGCGTTGGATCGGCGGGAGATTGTCGGTGAGGCAGCCCTCCTGCTCAAGCTGGAGGCCCGTGCGCTCGCAGAAATCGGCAAAGCCAATGCTGGTGAGCTTGCCCTGGTGCAGCAGGTGGTACCAGCGCGTCAGGGCCTCGCGGGCGTAATCGCTCTCGAGATTGTCAGCAGGATCGAACAGGTTTTGACCGCCCGTCTGGCGCTGACCGCGTGTCAGCGCGCCAAGCGCATCGAGGCGGCGGGCGATGGTCGAGATGAAGCGCCGTTCACCGCGGCAATCGGTGGTGACCGGACGAAAGACTGGCGCCGAGGCCTGATGGGTGCGATTGGTCCGGCCAAGTCCCTGGATGGCGCGGTCGGCGCGCCAGCCCGGCTCCAGCAGGAAGTGCATCCGGCGCTGCTGGTTCTTGGCATCAAGGCTGGCGTGGTAGGAACGCCCAGTGCCACCGGCATCCGAGAAGACGAGGATGCGCTTGGCACCGCTCATGAAGGCGTTGGCATCGGCCAGCGACTGGTTGGCGGTGCGCGATTCAAGCCGCTGGCTGCCGTCGTGCAAGGTCACCAAGCGGCGGGTGCGGCCCGTGATTTCAGCCACCGCATCCGTGCCGAAGCGCGAGATGATGGCATCGAGCGCGGGGACGATCGGCGGCAGCGCGCCCAGCAGTTCCAGCGTTTCGGCCTTGATCCGCAAGGCCTCCTGCGAATGCACCGGATTGCCCGCCTCATCGAGCATCGGGCGCGAGCGTTCATTGCCATCCTCATCCCAGTAGCTTTCCATGGCGCGGGTCGGGAACGCATTGTCGAGATAGTCCGCCACGATCTCGCGGGGCGAAAGATCGAGCTGGATCTCGGCGCGATCCTCGGCGGAGAGGTCGGCCAGGCGCCGATCGAGCAAGGCCTCGGCTGTCGAGACCAGTTGGATGACCACGCTGTGCTCGGTGGCCAGCGCATCCTCTATGGCGGGGAGCAGCGAGGGCAGCTTCATCGACAGCAGGAGCTGACCAAAGAAACGCTGCTTCGAACTCTCGAAGCGCGAGCGCGCCGCCGACAGCGCCTGACCATTGAGGGTCTTGCCCTCGAGCGGATCGGTGACCCCCGATGCGCCCAGCGCAGCCTCAAGGTTGCGGTGGATGATCGCCCAGGCATCGGCATAGGCATCGAAGTCCGCGATCTGGCGCGGGGTCAGCGCATGTTCGAGGATGTCATACTCGACGCCGGCATAGGAAAGCGCGCGGGCTGTATAGACGCCCATCGCCTTCAATTCGCGGGCGACCAGTTCCATCGCGGCGATGCCACCTTCGCGAATGCGGGCGATGAACGAGCTACGGTCTGGAAAGGCAGTGCCTTCACCCCACAGGCCAAGCCGCGTGGCATAGGCAAGATTATTCACGTCCGAGGCCCCTGTGGCCGAAGCGTAGATCACGCGGGCGCGCGGCAGGCGGTTCTGCAATTCTACACCGACGATGCCTTGCTGCGAGCCTTTGGTGGCGCCGAAGCGACCTTCACCACCAGCGACACCGCCCATGGCATGGGCCTCGTCGAACAGGATCACGCCGTCGAAATCCGGCGTCAGCCATTCCAGCAATTGCTGAAGGCGGGTCTTCTCGCCAGTGCCGCTGCGCAACGTGGCATAGGAGGCGAAGAGGATGCCATCAGCCTGCCTGATCCTAGCCTCGGGCTTGATCTTGGAAAGGGGCTGGATGTCGAGCGCGATGCCTCCCAACGCTTGCCAGTCGCGGCGGGCATCCTCGATCAGAGCATTGCTCTCGCTAATCCAGAGATGGCGGCGGTGACCGCGCAGCCATTGATCCATCAGGATCGAGGCGAGTTGCCGGCCTTTGCCAGCACCCGTGCCATCGCCGAGGAAGAAGCCGCGACGGTAAATGGCACCATCGGCATCAGGCACCAGTTCAAAGCCGCGCTCCGGCACGCGATAGCAGCCGGGAAGATCGGACGAGGTCGCATCGAGCGCGTGGACCAGCGTTTCAAGCTGGGCGCGGCTCAGAACACGGTCACGGATCACTTTGGCAGGAAGCTGGGGGACGTAGCTTGGTACTGGCAGCGCCACCGAGGCCATGGCCGCCGATTCCACCAACTGGGTCGGATGGTCAGCCGCATTCTCGAAGATGAGGCGTTGGGGCCGATAGGCGACGTAGACGCCTACCGCCTGCTCGGCATCGGCGATGGTGTCGCGAAGGGTATAGGCAAGCGGTGTGGCGCCGGTGGCATCGCCGCGCGACGCTGCTGCGGCCAGTTCCGTTACGGCTGAGCGAATCCCTCTTAGTAAGGTGGACGTGGTTTTGGCAGGCGAAACTGGAGGTGCGGCCACGAGCGCCAACTCAGTTGCGACCCGTCGGCGCGGTGGAACCTTGGACAGGAAGGGCACCAGATCGGCAACAGTGGCCCGGTTGATGACAGTCGTGTTGATGGACCCAGCAAACTTGTCGATCACCAGCAGACGCACAGAGATGGCGGTGCCTTGTTTGGTAAAGGCGCCCTCAAGCCGGGCATGGAACGCCACACTCGCACCCTGCAGCGCGCGCTGGAACAGTTCCGCGCGGCCGTGGGGTTGGAAGCTGTCGGGCATGATGGCAACGAGACGCCCTTCAGGCTTCAGAACGCCAAGTGCAGCAGCAAGGTGGCGTGCAGCCGTTGTCGGATCCTCAAGTCCAGCAGCATTGCGGGCGAAGGGCGGGTTCATCATCACCACACTGGGCCGCTGGATCAGATGAGCCCCGATGCGGGCGGCATCATGGTCGGTCACGGTCGCATCGGGGAACAAGTGGCGCAGGATTTCCCGGCGGACTGGATCGATTTCGTTGAGGTGGAGGCTAGCAGCATGTCTGGCCCAGACAGCCAGCATTCCAGTGCCCGCGCTGGGTTCGAGCACCACATCTTCAGGTTGGATGTCTGCCAAGTGGGCCGCCAGCCAAGCCAGGCTCAACGGTGTTGAGAAATGCTGATGCTCAACCTGCTCCTCGCTGCGAACGGTCTGGGTTGGCAGACGCGCTTCGAGATTGTGCAGCAATAGGAGTGCCTGATCGGCCGATGAGGGGATCGATTGCCCGGCGAGCCAGCAAAGCACAGCCATTTCCAGCATCTGGAAGCTGTCCCGCTGAGACCAGGCTCCCGAGGCCGAAGTGCAGCCGGTTGCCTCCTCCATGGCCTGATTGACAATCCGTCTGCCGAGTTTTTCGCCGGCGGACAGATGCGGAATTAAACGGAGCGAAGCTTCTGCAAGCTGGCTTACATACGCTGCGGGCTCCAGTGCGTTGGGACACATGGGAAATCCTTTCGGGTTCAGGGAACTCGAAAGGATTTCCTCCCGCTCTCACTTTGGAGATGACACCCTCAGAGCCGATTGTTGGAGCCAAGGCGTCGTTATCGAAACCAGTCGTCCACGCACCCTTGCCTCTTGAAGCTTGCACGGCGAGGCCTGGTCGCGTGCTACCGTAAACAGTATGCCGGATAATGGGACGGACCGGAACGGCGGCTTCACGGCTAAGATATGTGGTCTGAGCCCCGACGTTCCTCCACCTATGAGTAGAGCCGACGGCCCGATTGATGCCCTTGTGCGGGCGTGATGACAACCGGGTTGGGGGTTAACCCCCAACCCGGTTTGCCGATTGATTTGGCCACCATCTCCGCTGGGGTCATGTTGCCCAGGCTCGAGTGCGGCCGGTGATGGTTGTAATCGTGCCGCCAGACAGCAAGCACCGACCGGGCCTGGGCCAGGCTGGTGAAGATGGTTTCGTTCAGGCACTCGTCACGCAAGCGGGCGTTGAAGCTCTCGATAAACCCGTTCTGCTGCGGCTTGCCCGGCGCGATGTAGTGCCACTCGACGTTGCGCTCCTTGGACCAGCGCAGGATCGCCATGCTGGTCAGCTCGGTGCCGTTGTCACTGACGATCAATGCTGGACGGGACCGTTCGGCAATGGCCCAGTCCAACTCCCGCGCAACTCGCAGGCCCGAGATCGAGGTGTCGGCGATGAGCCGGACACACTCGCGGGTGAAGTCGTCGACCACCGCGAAAATGCGGAACCGACGACCACAGGCAAGCGCATCCGACACGAAGTCGAGCGACCAGCGCTGGTTGCGTCCCTGCGGGATCGTCATCGGCGCCCGCGTGCCCAGCGCCCGCTTGCGGCCGCCGCGGCGCCGCACCTGCAGGCGTTCCTCGCGGTACAGCCGCCGGAACTTCTTGTGGTTGATTATCACGCCCTCGCGGCCCAGCAGCCAGTGCAAGCGGCGATAGCCAAACCGGCGGCGCTCCGCCGCCAGGCCACGCATCCGCTCCCGGATCGCCCCATCATCGCCTCGCCGGCTGCGATACCGCACCATCGTCCGGTCCACGCCCAGCACATCACACGCCCGCCGCTGGCTCACCTCGAACACCTGCTCAAGGTGAGCCACCGCTTCCCGCCTGGCAGCGGGCGCTACCATTTTTTTGCGGTGATCTCCTTGAGCATCGCGTTGTCCAGCATCGCCTCAGCCAGCAGCTTCTTCAGCTTTGCGTTCTCGTCCTCGAGCTGCCGCAGGCGCTTCGCCTCCGACACCTCAAGGCCGCCAAACTTGGCCTTCCACTTGTAAAAGGTCGCGCTGCTGACACCGTGACGGCGGCATACATCCGCCGTCGGCAACCCAGCCTCCTGCTCCTTCAATATCGCGATGATCTGCTCTTCGCTGAACCTGCTACGCTTCATCCCGTCCGACTCCTTCCGTGGGCCGGACTCTACTCAAATCTGGAGGAGATTGCGGGGCTCAGACCATATGGGATAGCCGACATTCGGATGTGTCAACGTCATCCGTTCAGCCGCAAGCGTACATCGCGCCGGCTGGTCGTCTATCGACGAACGGGAATTAATGTCCTCTGCAGTCGACGCGACTAACCGTTCGCAGCAGCTTGCGGCAACCTGGACCAATTTGCCCAAACACTAGCAGTCACCCACCCTCGAACGGGTGTTGGTTGCCTTTTACGCGATCTCTGCCAGCGGTTTCCTCAAGGCTAGCGTGATGCAGTGCTTCACGGAATCCGGTTCGCCCCAAGGTGAAAAATTTTCAAAGGGTTGTTCCGTTGCTGTATCGGTTTTGCTATTCGACGTCGCCGAGGGTCTCCCCTCGCATACGCGCTGTAGTAACTGCGGCGTAAGAGTAAATGTCAGCACACATCGTGCGCGCCACAGATTGTCGGATGACCATGGCGTGATTGGAAGGGAGACCCCGTGAAACGCCCGGCTCGAGTTTTTGGACCTGTCATTCGTGCCAAACTGCCGCCCGAGCTAGTAACCCGAGCCGACCTGCTTTCGTATCTTGGTATGAACCTGGCCGAACTGAAGGTTGTAAAGTGGTACACCAAGCGGATGTACCACACGTTCAACATTAATAAGAAATCCGGGAAGGCCAGGAAAATCAATGCGCCTGACCGGCGACTAAAGATTGTCCAGAGAAAGATCGCTGATTTACTGACGCCATTGTATCGTCGTCGCAACCCAGTTCACGGGTTCGTGGCGGACAGGTCAGTTAAGACCAACGCGCAATCACATCTGGGTAGTAAGTTCATCGTTAATTTGGATTTGCATGATTTTTCCCCTCGATTACACATAATCGCGTGGTTGGTGTGCTGATATCTCTGGGTATCGATCGCAGCGTCGCTGAGGCAATCGCTGCGTTGTGCTGCTTGAATGGCTGCCTTCCTCAGGGCGCGCCGAGCAGTCCGATCCTTTCAAACATGATCTGCTTTCGGCTCGACAAAGAACTTTTAGAGTTTGCCAAAAGCACGCGTTGTATCTTCACCCGATATGCGGACGATATAAGCTTTTCCAGCTACCAACCTCTGGTCGGCATTTTCGAGTCATACCCTCCGTCGCCTGGACACTTCGCTCCAGACCTACTCAACACGAGACTTCGGCAGATCTTCAATGCAAACGGCTTTGTTGTGAATCAGGACAAGGCCCACTATGCGGATCGACACTCACGTCGGACCGTAACGGGCATACGAATCAACGAAGCGTTAAACGTCGATCGTCGGTTTGTTCGAAATCTGCGGGCTGCGCTTTATTCGGTCGAGACACTCGGCGTTGTTGCGGCAGAGGCCAAGTTCCTTTCCTCCCACCGCGGTAAGTCGGGGCTCGGCAAACATCTGCAGGGCAAGGTCGCGTGGCTAGGCCACATTAAGGGCGCCTCAGATCCCGTTTTTCGCAGCACGGCATCGCGTTTCAACAAGGCTTTCCCAGCTTTGCAACTAGAGATCCTACCTACCGCTCACGAGATTCGGGAGCGGGCCGTTTGGCTCATCGAGCATTGGGAAGGGACCGGCAGCCAAGGTACGGCGTTCTTCATGAAAGGCGTTGTGACGTGACCCCCAGCTTTCCACCAGCTGGGATTAGAGCCGGGCCGTTTTGTTGCGCATGA
>NZ_BMZP01000040.1 GCF_014652855.1 Novosphingobium pokkalii | reverse complement strand
TTTGCCAATGAAGTCAGCGTCGAAGGCGATCACCTGCTGGTCAAGCGCGAGATCGACGGCGGCCTGGAAACGGTCAAGCTGGCGCTGCCAGCGGTGGTGACCACCGACCTGCGCCTCAACGAGCCGCGCTATGCTTCGCTGCCCAACATCATGAAAGCCAAGGCCAAGCCGCTTGCCACCAAGACCCCGGCCGATCTGGGCGTGGACGTGGCGCCGCGCCTCAAGACACTGAAAGTGGCCGAGCCGCCGGTGCGCGCGGCGGGCGTCAAGGTGGCCGATGTCGATGCGCTGGTGGCCAAGCTCAAGGAACTGGGAGTCGCGTGATGGGTAAGGTTCTTCTCTGGGTCGAGCACGAGAGCGGCGCGATCAAGGACGCGACGCTGAGCGCGGTGACGGCGGCGGGCCAACTGGGCGACGTGGTCGCGCTGGTGGCGGGCGAAGGCGTCGATGGCGTGGCCCAGGCGGCGGCGCAGATCGCCGGCGTTTCGGCCGTGCTCAAGGCCGATGATGCGGCCTATGCCCATGCGCTCGCTGAAAACGTCGCGCCGCTGGTGGCGGGCCTGATGGCCGACCACGATGCCTTCGTGGCCCCGGCGACGACCACCGGCAAGAACGTGGCGCCGCGCGTCGCCGCGCTGCTCGATGTGGCGCAGGTCTCTGATATTCTCTCGGTCGAAGGGCCCAAGACCTTCACCCGGCCGATCTATGCCGGCAATGCCATCGCCACGGTCGAATCGAGCGATACCAAGCTGGTGGTGACCGTGCGCGCCACCGCCTTTGCCAAGGCGGACGCGAGCGGCGGCAGCGCGTCTGTGGAAGCGGTGAGCGGCGCGGGCGATGCCGGCCTCTCCAGCTTCGTTGGCGCGGAAATCGCCAAGAGCGAGCGCCCCGAACTGACCAGCGCCAAGGTCATCGTCTCGGGCGGCCGCGCCTTGAAGGATGCGGAAACCTTTGCCGCGACGATCACGCCCCTGGCCGACAAGCTGGGCGCCGCGATCGGCGCGAGCCGCGCGGCGGTGGACGCGGGCTATGTGCCCAACGATTACCAGGTGGGCCAGACCGGCAAGATCGTGGCGCCGCAGGTCTATGTTGCAGTGGGCATTTCCGGGGCGATCCAGCACCTTGCGGGCATGAAGGACAGCAAGACCATCATCGCCATCAACAAGGACGAGGACGCGCCGATCTTCCAGGTCGCCGACGTCGGCCTGGTCGCGGACCTGTTCACCGCCGTGCCGGAGCTGGTGGGCAAGCTTTGATTTTCGGGGTGTTGCGTTAGGCTTCGCACCACCCCCAAACCCCCTCCTTGCGATGAGGAGGGGGCTTTTTTGTGTCCCCCTCCCGCTCGCGGGAGGGGTCAGGGGAGGGGGTGTTCAAATCCCAACTCAAAAACTCAATCGCAGGGATCGCCCGCTTCCACCGTGACGCTGGCCTGGGTCTGGCGCACGCGGCTGCCGGGCGGGACGGAGCGGGTGAGCCAGACATTTCCGCCGATCACCGAGCAGCGGCCGATCGTCACGCGGCCAAGGATCGTGGCCCCGGCGTAGATCGTCACGTCGTCCTCGATGATCGGATGGCGCGGCTCGTCCTTGACCAGGCGGCCTTCCTCGTCGGTGCTGAAGCTGCGCGCGCCGAGTGTCACGGCCTGGTAGATGCGCACGCGCTTGCCGATGATCGCGGTCTGGCCGATCACCACGCCGGTGCCGTGGTCGATGAAGAAGCTTTCACCGATCGTGGCGCCGGGGTGGATGTCGATGCCGGTGCGCGAATGGGCGATTTCCGCGATGATGCGCGCCACCAGCGGCGCGCCCAGCTTGTAGAGTTCGTGCGCCACGCGGTGGTGCAGCACGGCGGTGACGAAAGGATAGCACAGCAGCACTTCGTCCACGCAGCGCGCGGCGGGATCGCCGTCGAACGCGGCTTCCACGTCGCTGTCGAGCAGGCGGCGGATTTCCGGCAGGCGGGCGGCAAGTTCGCCCACGATGCGGTTCACTTCCGCGTCCACCGTGGCGTCGCAATCCTGCGGATGGCTGTAGTGCAGTTCCATCCGCACTTGCGCGGCGAGCAGGGGCAGGGCCGATTGCAGGCTGGCAGCCACGAAGATGTCTTCGTTGGCGGCGGTTACTTCGGCCGGTCCCAGGCGAAGGGGGAACAGCGCAGCCGCGAGCACGTCGATGATGCGGCCCAGCGCGTGGCGCGAGGGAAAACCGACCGCGCCATAATCGCCGCGCTTGCTGCGGGCATCGCGCCAGCCTTCGCGCACGCGGCGCAAGTGCGCGACAACGTCGTCGATGGCGAACGGCGGCTCGGGAAACTCGACCTCGGCCTTGCCCATATCCCTCATGTCCTTCCTGCGCCGTGGTCCGCCGATACCGGGCGCCCGTGGCTGTGGCGCTTCATATAGGACGCACCACAGCCACGGGAAGGGGGTGCCCGATTTTAACCCTTCATCGTCGCGGCGGCGAGGCGCGCGGCGGTGGCATCGCCATGGGCAAAGCGGGCCGCCTCGATCACCAGTTCGGCCGAGGGGCGCACGCCGGTGTAGAGCGCGAATTGCTCCACGGCCTGGAGCACGATCACTTCCGCGCCGGAAAACACCGGCTTTCCGGCGCCGATCGCGGCCTGGATGAAAGGGGTCTGCGCCGGCTGCGCCACGACGTCGAACGCCACCTCGGCAGCGGCGATCATGGCCTCCGGGAAAGCCAGGGCCTCGGCATCGGGGCCTTCCATGCCGAGCGGCGTGACGTTGACGAGCAGGGGCGCGCCTTGCGCGGGCAGTTCCGCTGCCCAGGCAAAGCCATAACGCTCTGCCAGCGCCGGCCCGGCCTCGGGATTGCGGGCCGCGATTGTCCCTTGCGTGAAGCCCGCATCGCGCAGCGCGGCGACCACGGCCTTGGCCATGCCGCCGCTGCCGCGCAGCAGGAACGGCTTGGCCGGGTCGGCGGGGCTCGCCTCGATCAACTGGCGGCAGGCGGTGTAATCGGTGTTGTAGCCGGTCAGGTGGCCATCGTCGTTGACGATCGTGTTGACGCTGTCGATGGCGAGCGCGGACGGCTCCAGCGCATCGATCAGCGGAATCACCGCTTCCTTGAACGGCATCGAGATCGCGCTGCCGCGAATATCCAGCGCGCGGATGCCGGCAACCGCAGCGGGTAGGTCGCGCGTGGAGAACGACTTGTAGATGTAATCCAGGCCCAGCGCGTCATAGAGATAGTTGTGCAGGCGCGATCCGGCGTTGCCGGGGCGACCGGACAGCGACATGCACAGGCGGGTGTCGCGGCCGATGGGGGGCTTTTGAGGCATTGAGGCTCCTGGGGGGAAGGGCTGACGGTCGGCCAAGCCATGGCATGGATGACAGGGGCAAGGCCAGCCTGTTGAGGCAGCTTGACAGACGGGTGCGGTTGCCGTCTCCGCTGGCACAAGTGCAACCGCTGCCGCAATGGTCTTCCGCATGACGCCACCGATGGCGATCGTTCTCGCCGATCGAAACAACACGGCCAGGCGATCCGATATCCTGCCCCGTGTGACCGCCAGGTTCGGCGAGTGCGGCCAGCCGGTGTTTCTGTTCCAATCCCCGCGCCAGGCCGCGTCGGAACGGATCAACCGCCGCCTGGAGCAGGTCCTGCCCGGCATCGCGCGCAGCACGGGCCAGGCGCTGTCCTGGCCTGGGCGCCTTGCCTGGTGCGTGGTCAAGACCGTGCTGGCCTGCGCCAGCCCGCAACGTTGGGATTTCCTGGTCGCCGCGCTGCTGCCGCCGTGGCGGGTAGCCGCGCGCGAACTGGCGCGGTTCATCGAAGCGCTGCCCCATGAGCGAGTCGTGATCATCACCCATTCGGCCGGGGGCGTGGCCGCCACGCGGATCGCGGCCCATCCCAAGGTTCAGGGTATTGCCAGCTTCGGCTACCCCTTTCGCCATCCGGAGCGGCAGCGCGAAGCCTATCGCACGCGGCATTTGCGCGGCGTGACCAAGCCGATGGTGGTGATCCAGGGACAGCGCGATATCTATGGCGGCGATCCGGCGCAGTTCGGGCCATTGCTTGGCCCGGCATGCGCGATCGTGTCGATTGACAGCGACCACGATTATCATGGCCTGGAGGACGCAGAGTTTGCGCGGACCTGGCAGGCGATCGCGCAGGTGCAGCAGGCTGCATGCGAAAAGGCGGTGAGATGAGTAAGAAGTTGGCGCGCCCTGCAGGATTCGAACCTGCGACCACCGGCTTAGAAGGCCGATGCTCTATCCAGCTGAGCTAAGAGCGCGCGCAGCCGTGCCCATAAGACGGCTTTGCCTTTGGTGCAAATGGCGATAGCAGTTCTTCCCCATGAACGACACCGCCCAGGCTGCGCCCTCCGCCCCCATTGGCATGCTCGAAAAGATCGGCGGCTCGGCCGGTGCGCGGCGGCATTTCCGCTATTTCGATTACATGATGGCCGCGTTCGTGGCGATTCTGTTGCTCTCGAACCTGATCGGCGCGTCCAAGCTGTCGAGCGTGGGCGGCTTTACCTTTGGCGCGGGCATCCTGTTCTTCCCGGTGTCCTACGTGCTGGGCGACGTGCTGACCGAAGTCTATGGCTATGCCAATGCGCGCCGCTGCGTCTGGGTGGGCTTTTTCGCGCTGCTGTTCATGGCGCTGATGAGCTTTGTGGTGGTGGCGATGCCGCCGGCGGCCGACTGGGGCTGCGCCTCGAGCGGCGATCCGCAGTTCGCCGCGCTGGTCGCCAAGGGTTCGGCCGGCGCCTTGTGCCAGACCACCTATGTCTCAGTGTTCGGCAGCACCTGGCGCATCGTGCTGGCCTCGGTCACCGCGTTCTGGGCGGGCGAGTTCGTCAATTCCTTCGTCATGGCGCGGATGAAAGTCTGGACGGGGGGCAAGTATCTGTTCACCCGCACCTGGGGTTCCACCATCTTTGGCCAGGCGGTGGACAGCCTGATCTTCTATCCCGTGGCGTTCCTGGGCACCTGGACCAATGCCGACGTGGTCCACGTGATGATCACCAACTGGGCGTTCAAGGTGCTGTGGGAAGTGGTGCTCACGCCCGTGACCTATGCCGTGGTCAATTTCCTCAAGCGGCGCGAAGGCGTGGACGTGTTCGACACCGATACCGATTTCTCGCCGTTTGCCCGCACCGCCTCGGTGTGAGAGGGGTGCGGGGTTTGGCGGCCCCGCATCAATCGGCGATCAGGGCGATGGCCAGGTAGATCAGCAGCAGCGAGCCGAAGCCCAGCAGTGTGCCGGCGATCCAGGCCACGCGCACCAGCGTGACATCGATATCCAGCGCGTCGGCCATGCCGGCGCAGACGCCGAAGATCTTGCCGTTCTGGCGATCGCGGCGGAAAATGCTGCCACGGCGGGCGGGGCGGACGGGGCTGTCGTCAAAGCGCAAGTCGGTCATCATGCGATCTCCACGGTCGAGGTGGCGGCGTGGCTGACAGCCGCCGGGGTTTCCACGGTCTGGCCGATGAGGGCCAGCGAAAGGGCGAGGGCGGCAACGGCGGCGCTGGCGCGGCCGGCGATGGAACGAAGTGCAGTCATGGTCGATACTCCCTGATTGTGGCGCCGGATGGCGTATCCGGCTGATGTCCCCTGCTTTGCATGGGGCGTGCCAAATTCGAAAAATGGCTGATTTCCGCCATTCCCGGAGATGAGGTGGCTGGGTGAACGCCAAGTGAATACCAACGATTGGGATTATTCACCGATAATTTGGATAATGATTTTCATGGCTGACGCGATTCGCATGCCGCGCAGCTTTTGAGGGCGGGAACCGGCCTTCTTTTCCCCTTTGAGGGCAGGCATCGGGTGCGGGCCGGGCGGGCCTGGCATGCGATGCTGCCGGAGCAATCCGGCGGTTCTCGCCCACCTTGGGCCTTACTGGCGGATGTTGTGCCGGGCGTCGCCGCTTTGTTCTTGCAATTTTCCGCTGCCTGGCTTATCTGCACATTCATCCCGACATTGTGAAGGCAAGAGCGGGCTGGCGCCGAAAGGGGCCGGCGCGAAACTCCATTGCCTGCACGGTGCAGACTATTCGGGGCATTGGAGATTGCATGACGGATATCGCGCGGATCATCGAGATTGTGGAGCCCGAGGTGAAGGCCCTGGGATTCGATCTCGTGCGCGTGCGCCTTTATGGCAAAAGCGAGGTGGGCGACGAGGAGCACACGCTCCAGGTCATGGCCGAGCGGCCCGAGACCGGGCAACTGGTGATCGAGGATTGCGCCGCTCTGTCGCACCGCATCTCGGACAAGATCGACGCGCTCGAGGAAGCCGGCGAAATGCTGATCGAGGACGCCTATCGCCTCGAAGTCAGCTCACCGGGCATCGACCGTCCGCTGACCCGGCCCAAGGACTTTGCCGCGTGGATCGGCCATGAGGCGCGGATCGAGCTGGCCGAGCTGCTCGACAATCGCAAGCGCTTTCGCGGCGATCTCAAGGCTTTCGATGCCGAGACCGGAACGATTTCGATCGAGGACGATGGCGTGGTCTATGCCGTGCCCTTCGCGCTCGTCACCAATGCCAAGCTGATCCTTACCGATCGGCTGATTGCCGCCTCGCGCCCGGTCGATACGTCCGGCGTGGACGAGGAAGATTTCGAAGACGAAGACGCTTTGGCGCAACCCGACGCATTTCTTGAGGAACAGGAAGACTAAGCCATGGCCAGTGCGATTTCCGCCAACCGTGCCGAGCTGCTGGCGATTGCCAACGCGGTCGCTGCCGAAAAGATGATCGACAAGTCCATCGTGATCGAAGCGATGGAAGAAGCGATCCAGAAGTCGGCGCGCAACCGCTATGGCGCCGAGAACGACATTCGCGCCAAGCTCGATCCGCGCACCGGCGATCTGCGCCTGTGGCGCGTGGTCGAAGTGGTCGAGCATGTCGAGGACTACTTCAAGCAGGTCGATCTCAAGCAGGCCGAAAAGCTTCAGGCCGGCGCCAAGGTGGGGGACTTCATCGTCGATCCGCTGCCGCCGGTGGACCTGGGCCGCATCGATGCCCAGTCGGCCAAGCAGGTCATCTTCCAGAAGGTGCGCGATGCCGAGCGCGACCGCCAGTATGACGAATTCAAGGACCGTGCCGGCGAAATCATCACCGGCGTGATCAAGTCTGTCGAATTCGGCCACGTGATCGTCAATCTGGGCCGCGCCGAAGGCGTGATCCGTCGCGACCAGCAGATCCCGCGCGAAGTGCCGCGCGTGGGCGAGCGCGTGCGCGCGCTGATCCTCAAGGTCGAGCGCCAGAACCGTGGGCCGCAGATTTTCCTGAGCCGTGCGCACCCCGATTTCATGAAGAAGCTGTTCGCGCAGGAAGTGCCCGAAATCTATGACGGCATCATCGAGATCAAGGCCGCTGCGCGCGATCCGGGCAGCCGCGCCAAGATCGGCGTGATCAGCCGCGACAGCTCGATCGATCCGGTCGGCGCCTGCGTCGGCATGAAGGGCAGCCGCGTCCAGGCCGTCGTGCAGGAAATGCAGGGCGAAAAGATCGACATCATCCCCTGGAGCGAAGACACCGCGACCTTCGTGGTCAACGCCCTCCAGCCGGCCACCGTCAGCCGCGTGGTGATCGACGAGGAAGAAAGCCGCATCGAAGTGGTGGTGCCCGATGACCAGCTCAGCCTGGCGATCGGCCGTCGCGGCCAGAACGTGCGCCTGGCATCCTCGCTCACCGGTTCGGCCATCGACATCATGACCGAGGCCGAGGCGAGCGAAAAGCGCCAGAAGGAATTCTCCGAACGTTCCAAGACGTTCGAGGAAGAACTCGACGTGGACGAAACCCTGTCGCAGTTGCTGGTGGCCGAAGGCTTCAGCGAGCTGGAAGAAGTCGCCTATATCGACATCAGCGAACTGGCCGCGATCGAAGGGTTCGACGAGGAACTGGCGACCGAATTGCAGAACCGCGCGCAGGAAGCGCTCGACCGCCGCGAGGAAGGCCAGCGCGAAGAGCGCCGGGCGCTGGGCGTGGAAGATGCCCTGGCCGAACTGCCGCATCTGACCGAAGCCATGCTCGTCACCTTGGGCAAGGCCGGGATCAAGACGCTGGACGATCTGGCCGATCTCGCCACCGACGAACTGATCGCCAAAAAGCGCAGCAACGACCAGCGTCGCCGCAACGATCGCCGCGAGCGTGACCGTTCGGAGCGCAGCGAAGACAAGGGCGGCGTGCTGGGCGAATATGGCCTGACCGACGAGCAGGGCAACGAAATCATCATGGCGGCACGCGCCCACTGGTTCGACGATGAACCGGTGGCCGACGAAGCCCCCGCAACCGAGGAGGCCGCCGATGCGGAATCCTCACAATGAGACGCTGAGCGCGCAAGGGCCGCAAGACCGCCCGGCAAAGCCTGAAAAGGCCTTGCCGGAGCGGAAATGCATCCTCTCCGCCCGCCACGATGGCCGGGACACTTTGGTGCGCCTGGCTGTTTCGCCCGACGGTCTGGTTCTGCCCGATCCGCTGGCGCGCGCCCCGGGGCGCGGCGCCTGGATCGGCGTGAGCCGTGCAGACCTTGAAATTGCCCTTGGCAATGGCAAACTTAAGGGAGCGCTGGCGCGGGCCTTCAAGGGCGCGCCGCTGACCATCCCTGCGGACCTCGCAGATCGCATCGAACAAGGCCTCAAGCGCGCCACGCTGGACCGACTCGGCATCGAGTTGCGCGCTGGCAATCTGGTGCTGGGCACGGAAAAGATTGCCCAATCGGCCCGATCCGGGGCGATTGTCTGGCTGGCCCATGCCAGCGATGCCAAGGCCGATGGCGTGGGCAAGCTTGCCCAGGCCTGGCGAGTGGGCGAAATGGCCGAAGGGTCTGGCATGGCCGGCATCATCTTGCCGCTGGACCGGGCGGCGCTGTCTGTGGCATTGGGCCGCGACAACGTCGTTCACCTTGGCGTCACCGATGCGGGCGCGGCCGAACGGATTGCCGGTCCGCTGGACCGTCTGATGCACTTTATCGGGGCTGCGGCACCGGAAGGTCCACCTGGACGCGATAGTCCAGGCGGGCCGACTCCTGCCGATGCACCGGCCGCACACGCGGCGAACGACGATTTGGATACGAAGGGCGAATGAGTTCGATGAGCGATAGCGACAAGAAGCCGACACTGGGCCGCAGGCCACTGGGCCTGAAGACCGCAGTGGAGGCTGGAGAGGTCAAGCAGACCTTCAGCCATGGTCGCACCAACAAGGTGGTGGTCGAGGTCAAGCGCCGCAAGCTGATGCCGGGTGGCCAGCCCGCCGCACCGGCTGCGGCTGCCCCTGCCGCTGCACCGCGTCCGGCTGCCCCGGCCGCGCGCGCCCCGGTCGTGCCGCCGCCGCCGCCGCCGGTCTCGCCCACCGCTTCGCGCGAAACGCGCCAAGAATTGCAGGCGCGTCTGCTGCGCCAGGCCGAGGAAGCCCGTCTCGCCGCGCTGGAAGCCGCCAACCGTCGCGAGCAGGAAGAACGCCTGCGCGCGATCGAGGAAGAGCGCCGCCGCGCCGAGCAGAAGGAAGCCGCTGCCCAGGCCGCTGCCGCGCCCGAAGCTGCGCCGGCCGAACCGGAGCCCGTGGCACAAGCCGCGCCGGAAGCGCCGGTGGCTTCGCCTGAACCCGTGGCCGAACCCGCTGCCGCGCCCAAGGTGGAAGAGTCGGTCAAGGCCGCTGCGCCCGCGCCGGCTGCCCCGGCTGCTAAGCCGGCTGCCGCCGCCCCGGCCGCCGTTCCCGCACCGCGTCGCTTCACCCCGGTCGTGGCGCCCAAGCGCCCCGAACCGGCGAAGAAGCCGGCCCATGCTCCGCGTGACAAGAATGCCAACGACCGCCGCCAGGCGGGCAAGCTGACGGTCACCCGCGCGCTCAACGAGGACGAAGGCGCCCGCGCCCGTTCGCTCGCCGCGCTCAAACGCGCCCGCGAAAAGGAACGCCGTGCCCACTTCGCCGGGCAGACCCAGCAGCGTGAAAAGCAGGTGCGCGACGTGATCGTGCCCGAAGCGATCACCGTGCAGGAGCTGGCCAACCGCATGGCGGAAAAGGCAGCCGACCTGATCAAGGCGCTGTTCAAGATGGGCATGATGGTCACCATCAACCAGACCATCGACCAGGACACCGCCGAACTGCTGGTGACCGAATTCGGCCACAACATCCAGCGCGTGAACGACAGCGACGTCGACATCGACACCGCTTCGGACATCGATGCCGAAACCACGCTCAAGGCACGGCCCCCGGTCGTGGCGATCATGGGCCACGTCGATCACGGCAAGACCAGCCTGCTCGACGCGCTGCGCGGCACCGACGTGGTGCGCGGTGAAGCCGGCGGCATCACGCAGCATATCGGCGCCTATCAGATCAAGACCAAGGGCGGTGACTACATCACCTTCCTCGACACGCCGGGCCACGAAGCCTTCACCGAAATGCGCATGCGCGGGGCCAACGTCACCGACATCGTCATTCTGGTGGTGGCTGCCGACGACGGCATCATGCCGCAGACGGTGGAAGCCATCAATCACACCAAGGCCGCCGGCGTGCCGATGATCGTGGCGATCACCAAGAGCGACAAGCCCGAGGCGAACCCGCAGAAGATCCGCGAGCGCCTGCTCGAGCACGAAGTGATCGTGGAAGACATGTCGGGCGACGTGCAGGACGTGGAGGTTTCCTCCAAGACCGGCGCCGGTCTCGACACGCTGATCGAGAAGATCCTGCTCCAGGCCGAGCTGATGGAACTGCGCGCCAACCCCGATCGCGCCGCCGAGGCGACCGTGATCGAGGCCAAGCTCGACAAGGGCAAGGGGCCGCTCGCCACCGTGCTGATCAACCGCGGCACGCTGCATGTGGGCGACATTCTGGTGGTTGGCACCCAGTCTGGCCGCGTTCGCGCCATGCTGGACGACAAGGGCCGCCAGGTGAAGTCCGCGCCGCCGTCGCTGCCGGTGGAAGTGCTGGGTATCGGCGGCGTGCCGATGGCCGGTGACACGCTCACCGTGGTGGAAAACGAAGCCCGTGCCCGCGAAGTGGCCGCCTATCGTCAGGAAAAGGCGACTGCCAAGCGCACCGCCGTGGCGCCGTCGAGCCTGGAGAACATGTTCTCCGCGCTGGCCGCCAAGCAGACCGTCATCGAATATCCGGTGGTGATCAAGGCCGACGTGCAGGGTTCGACCGAAGCGATCGTCAACGCGCTCAACCGCCTCTCGACCGACGAGATCAAGGTGCGCGTGCTGCATTCGGGGGTGGGCGCCATCACCGAAAGCGACGTGGGCCTGGCCCAGGCTTCCGGCGCGCCGATCGTGGGCTTCAATGTCCGTCCCAATGCCAAGGCGCGCGAGCTGATCGAGCGCAACAAGGTGCGGATGAAGTACTTCGATGTGATCTATCAGCTCACCGACGACATCGCCAAGGAAATGGCGGGCGAGCTGGGGCCGGAGCGCATCGAAACCGTCGTGGGCCGTGCGGAAGTCAAGGAAGTCTTCCCTGCGGGCAAGAAGGACAAGGCTGCCGGTCTGCTCGTGCTGGAAGGCTATATCCGCAAGGGCATCCACGCCCGCCTCACCCGCAACGACGTTATCGTCAGCAAGACCACGATCGCATCGCTGCGTCGCTTCAAGGACGACGTTTCCGAAGTGCGCGCAGGGCTTGAATGCGGCGTGGTGTTGCAGGACACCAACGACATCAAGGCCGGCGACACGCTGGAAGTGTTTGAAGTGGAAGAACGCGAACGCACGCTCTGATCTTCGCATCAGTTATCAAAAAGGCGGCCTTTCCCTCGGGAAGGGCCGCTTTTTTGCGAAGGCAGTGCGCGTGGCGGCCACGTGCGCATTCTTGCCGGAATGGTCCTGATTTCCCTTGTGATTCAGGTTTAAGGATTGTTACGCCTTGTTTCATATACGTTTTCGCGGACTGCAAGGAGTGACGATGCGCCGCAGCCGATCATGCATTTTGCCGTTTCTGGCTTTGGCGCTGGGCGCCGCGCGGGCGCCGGTGGTGGTCCTGCCCGATACGCTGGTGCCTGACAGGTCGGTGACCATCGGGACGAAGGTTTCCGCGAAGCCCGGCGATGTCGTGCTGCGGGCAAAGATCGCGCGTACCGAAAAGACCTATCTCGACGTTCCGGTTCATGCCGAAATCGCTCGCTTTGCGGCCGATATCCCCGCAGGCGCGGTTCTGACCACCGTGCTGGCCAACGATCGTACGCGCTCGATCGTGGGCAGCCAAGCCGATATCTATTACTGCGGCGACGACATGAAGGCGCGCTCGTCATTCATGGCCGGCTTGATGGGCGACATGGGCTCCAAGTTCGAGAACATCGTCCGCTTTTGCTTTGTCGATGACGACAAGGACGGCCGGTTCGACCATTATTTTCTGGCCGGTGCCAAGGATCCGCTTTTCCTGAAGGAGCAGCCGGTCGGCCCCCTGCCTTACCGTGTCGAGCATCTGGTTCAAGAGAATGCGGCCGACGAGATCAGGCTGAAGTACCGCAAGTTCGATACGACGACGTCGAAAATCAGCCTCGAACTCGAAATAACCCGCAATGGTGCGGCGCTGCCGTTCGACTATATCATCACGCCCACCCACACAGGCCGCAACGAGCAATATTACCGGATGGCCAGCAACCCGGCCAAGGTGCCCTATCCGGTGGTTTTCGAGGATGTGCTGGGAGCCGACATCATCATCGAGTCGGTGCAGCCCGACGGAACCGCGCAATTTTTCGTGCAGCGCAATTTCGCCCCCTCGCTGTTCAGGCCCTACAGTCCGAGCGTGCAATACATTTTCATCTACATCTGATCGCGCCACCGCACTGCTGCCTTGTGCTGCGCAGTTGTGGAATTGGTCCACGCCGCCTAGCACTACTTTGGCAGATTATGCATTGGCGGGTCGCTGGGGCGGCATCCGCAGT
>NZ_BMZP01000039.1 GCF_014652855.1 Novosphingobium pokkalii | reverse complement strand
GCCTTGGGAATCCCAAAAATCACACTTCTGCCAAAGTAGTGCTAGGCCGTAAACTCATAAATAGCACCCCCGAGGTTTGCGGCCAAAGGCCCCGTTGCGAGGAGAAAGCGCGCAGGAATATCGACAATATTTCCAGTGCTTTCGACGCTGCGAGGGGGCCTTTGGGTCAAACCGTGAAGCGGCGCCAAAATAGCTTCCATCTCAGCCCAAAGTGCCCTTGCAAAGGCCACCAGCCTTCGCGGTAGTCACTTTGGCCCGATATGTTCGCCATTTTGGCGCCTCGGGGGGGTTATTTATGAGTTTGTGGCCTAGTATTATAGTCGCGTCGCGACTATCTTCGCAGAGCTATGCCACAACATATCTTCTTCTCCTGGCAGATCGATCGATTGCCCCTGACCGGACGCAATCTGATCGAGCGCGCGCTCGGCGACGCGATCTTGGCGATCCAGGCCGATGCCGAGATCGATCCGGCGCACCGCGAACTGGCGATCGACCGCGACACCAGTGGCGTGCCCGGCTCGCCGCCACTGGTCGAGACAATCTTCGCCAAGGTTGATGCCGCCACCGCGTTCCTGTCCGACCTGACCTATGTCGCGACCCGCGCTGACGGCCGGCTCACGCCCAACCCCAATGTCCTACTCGAACATGGATGGGCACTGCGGGCGCTTAGCTGGCGGAGGGTCATTTCGGTAATGAACGTCGCCTATGGTTCGCCCGAGAACTGTCCGTTGCCGTTCGACCTGCAGCATTTCCGGCGTCCGATCCTCTACAACTGCCCCGATGACGCCGACGAGGCGACACGGCGCGCGGCCCGCGGTGCTCTGGCAGCAGCGCTTAGAGATGCCCTGCGGGCGATCTTGAATGACAAGGTGGCTGCTGCACCAGCGGCAGCACCGGCCGAACCGCATCCGCTCGATGTCGAACTGCTGGGCAAGGTGCGCGACCAGTTTCCGGTCGGGCTGCAGCGTTTCTTCCATGACCATGATTTTGGCCAGACATTCCGTCGCGACATTCTGAACCCGCTCTACGAAATGAACGAGGACTGGCGCGGCGCGCGGTTCGAGTTCCACGATGGCGCACTGCAGGCGGCCTGGGCCGAGATGCGCGGGAGGGCGGAAGCGCTCGGCAATCTCACCGGCAAATATCTTTTCGTACTCGACGCCAATCTCGCGCTCTGCTCGCCCAAGACCGACGAAGATCGTCGCCGTGGCACCCAGCCATCGACCGTTCGCAATGTTGGTGAACTAAATGAGGCGGCGGCCGCCTTCGCCGGCGCGCTCGACGCCTTTGAGCGCGTCGCACGAGATCGCGTGCGGGTCGCTGCCGTGGCGGTCCCCGCTGCGCCCACTGCCCCGGTCGATCCATGGGGAGCGGCGAAAGCACTGCTCGAACGGCTTGGCAATGACGGGGTGACCGGACGTGTCCCGGGCATCGTAAGCAAGCCGAGCGTTACGATCAGGCTGGTGCCTTCGATTGTTGCTGACCGCCCGCGTCTTGTGCCGGCGCAGGTCGTCAGGGCGCAGATGCGGTTTGCGCCTGACGTCCACGCGCGCGTCGTGACAGATGCCGATGGTGATCAATGGTGGAGCGCCGACGTACCGCGCGGGGTCGGCAAGCCCAATGCGGAGTCGCGCTGGCGCATGCGGCTCGTGCGACCGGGCGCGATCGAGTTGGAGGCGACGATTGGATCACGGATCGATGATGATCCTCAGATCATGGTCGATGGCCGCGACCTTGAAGGCCGCATTGTCGCGAGCGTCGAGCGATTGGCGGTGTGCCTGGCCGAAGTAGGGCTCGGCGGCCCGGCGCTGCTGGCGATCGGCTTCGAAGGCGTCGAGCATGTCGAGCTGACCCGCGCGCGGGGTGGCGGTCGCCCGATCCGGCGACCTGGCTTTTCGCTCCCCGTCGTCGAACTGGCGGCCCCCCTCGCGCAGCCCGGCAATCAGCTGAACGAGGTCTTCGACATCCTATGGCAGACCTCGGGCTGGGGCGACGGTTCGCCGTCCTTCGGACGCAATGTCTGGGATGGCTATGCCGGCGCCGGCGACGCCGTGGCACACTAAGTAACATGATCGAGGTTCCCCTCGGCAGGTTCGACATCTATGCCCTCGCACTGCCTCGCGGCCATGGTTTTGGCGACCAGATCCCGCACGAGGCGTGGGAAACCGGCGACGGCAAAGCCCTGGCCATCATCACGCGCCACGCCGATCATGGGGATCTCGGGCTTGTCGTCATGCGGCGTCGGACCGACGGTGTCTGGGCGACGACCTGCGATCTGCTGGGTCTTGAGCATCTCGACGCGGTGCGCGATCGCGCGCGGATCGAACTGCGCGAGGGTGAGCCGCCACAACAAGTGCCACCCGGCATCCAGCGACGGACAGCGCTGTATGATGTGGAAGGACGCGAGCCGAGCGAGATTTTCAGGATGCTGACGGCGAAGAGCCATCGCAATGTCGCCTGGCTGCTCAACCAGCTCTATCTCTCGCTGCCGCGTCCCGATCGCAACTGGGCCGCCGACTGCCAGACCGGAAACTTCCATACCCGGCTCTGGGAAGCGCAGCTCCTTGCTTCGTTCCGCGAGCAAGGCCTGCTGTTGACGCAGCCCATGGAGTCCCCGGACTTCCGCATCGAGAACCGCAAGGGTGGCACCGCTTGGGTCGAGGCGGTCACCGCCAATCCGCAGGAGCGTTTTGAGCCGGTTGGTGCCATGCCGTCGATCCAGCCCGAGGAGAATGAAGAACTGTTCTCCGGAACGGCCGCTCTGCGTTTTGCCAAGACCATCGGCAGCAAGCTGCAGCGTCGATATGCCGAGATGGACCATGTCGCAGGACACCCCTTCGCAATCGCGATGGCCGATTTCCACGCGCCGGGTTCAATGGTCTGGAGCCGAGAGGCCCTGCTCGGCTATCTTTATGGCTTCGGCGCAGAACCGATCGAGATCAACGGCAAGCGCGTCGCCGCTGGCTATGAGGTCAAACGCCTGCTTGGTCCCTCGAAATTTCCGGCAGGGCTGTTCCGCAATGATGCCCATGCCGAGCTGTCAGCGGTCATCTTCACCAACGCCTGCGCGCTCAGCAAATTCAATCGCGTCGCGCTGACCCGCGGCATGCAATCGCATGTTGGCCGCTATGTGCGATATGGGCGCTTTTATGATCGCAAGCCCGGCGCGCTCGAAGGCATTCCCTTCTGCTTCGATGTGCTCTCCGACGACTATCGTGCGCTCTGGCCGCAGGGTTGGGAACCATGGTGCGCCGAACTGGAAGTCTTTCACAACCCGTTCGCGCGGCATCCATTGCCGACCGAACTGCTCCCAGAGGCCAGCCACTGGCTGGAAGTCGATGGCGCGATGGACTGCCGCCACTACTATGACACCGGCATTCTATGGTCGCGCTCACTGATCATAGCCGCCGACGATCCAATGCCGACCTATGAGACCTTGCCCGCGTGGCTCGAGGATCTCGCGCGTCGACGCGCAGCGCGCGAATGACGGCTCTTGTCAATTCGCGACGTTCGCGTCGCCAAAACGAACGTCGCGATCTGGTCGGGTGCCGTCAGCACCGGGACGCGGCGTCGTGGGACAAACCAGCCTTTTACAGTCATCGCGCCGAATGTCGCGTAATGGCGCGAGCGGTCATTTGAGAACTTTTGCATTCGGTTCGGACTTCAGCAATCCGAGCATCCTTTGACAGCAGAGTGTGCCCCATCCAGTCTCTGATCGCGTCTCGGTCAATCGCGATGCCACGGGGGGGGCGGAACCAGCATTGCTATTTGTGCCTGAACACGATCCAATCTTGTACCAAGGTTGGAGGATGCATGCGGATTCGGCTCGATCAGATCACGATCAGATACTTCAAGCGGATCGAGGCGCTCACGATCGACTTAAAGCCGGTCACCGCGCTGGTCGGCGGCAACACGAGCGGCAAGAGCAGCGCGCTACAGGCGGCACAGCTCGGCGTCTCAATCCTCCAGGCGGCGCTGCGCAGCGTGAAGGCCGACGGCACCCCGGACTTCGCCGGCACCGTGTCCAACGACAGCGTCCTCTTCCGTCCGACAGAGCACCTGCTGGACCTGCGCCGTGGCGACCCGGCGACACAGAAGCTCGGCTATTCGATCACATACAGCGGAGTGGATCTAGACAGCGGCGCGGACAAGTCGCTGACGATCGAGGTCCGGCGCGGCAAGAACGCGAACATCGCCATCAACCGGATCGGCGACGACTACTTGGCGGCAGTGCTCGCCGATCCCGACACGCCCTTCTCGATCCTCACGCCCGGCCTCTCCGGCATCCCGATGCGCGAGGAGTGGCGCACGAAGGGGGCCATGGACGCCGCCGTCATGCATGGCGACGCCAACCTCTATCTGCGCACCGTGCTCGACCACCTGTTCACCCGCGATCTCGACGAGATGGCCAGGGCCGCGTGGAGCCACAACCGCGACATCGGCGTGCTGCCCGAGAGCCGGTGGAAGACCTTCTGCACCCTGCTTGATCGCTGCTACCCAGGCGCACGTGTGATCGTGGCGCACGATCAGATGCGGGACCGCTACGTGCGGGTCGACGTGGAGGCCACCGACTCCCGCGTCACGCTCGACATGGCGTCAACCGGCATGCTGCAGGTGATCCAGATCATCGCATACGCCTGCTTCTACGCCCCGCCCCTGCTGCTGCTCGACGAGCCGGACGCCCATTTACACGCCGACAGCCAGTCGAGGCTATACGAGGCGCTCCGCGGTGTCGCCGCCGAGACACATACCCGCATCCTGTTCGCCAGCCACTCGCCACAGCTGATCCAGCGGCTAATGTATGATGCGGACGCCGCCGTCGTCTGGATGGCCGAGGGAGCGGCGGTGCCCGTCGACGAGACACAGCGGCCGGCGATCCCGATCCTCATGACGCTGGGCGCGCTCTCCGCCGGTGCCGACGCCTTCGACCCCGCGCGCCCTGTGATCCTCATGACCGAGGACAAGAAGACGAAGCCCGTCACCGCGTTGGCGCTTGCCAACGGCGCGCCCCCAAACCTCGCCGTGATTTCCTACAACGGATGCGGCAACCTGCCCGCCGCGCGCCTGCTCGCCAGCATGATCACCGACATGCGGCCCGACGCGCGGATCATCCTCCACCGCGATCGCGACTTCCGCACCCAGCCCGAAATGAATTTCGAGATCGCGACCGCAGCCGCCGAGCGCCAGCGCAATGGCGTCACCCGCGTGACCGAGGTGTTCACGCCCTTCAACGACGTCGAGCATTCGTTCGCTCAGGCGGGACATCTGCAGGCCAGGTTCCCGCAGATCGCGCCCGATGTCATCGACGCCGCGATCACCGACGTCACCGCTTTCAGGCGCGATCAGCTCGTCGCCGCGGCCCACACGGCGCGGGGCCAGATCAAGACGACGGTCTATGATTCCCCACGCAAGCGCGGGAAGCAGGAATGGGCGCAATGCAACATGCCTGCCGATCCGCCACCCGTCGGAGGCTTCGTGCCAGCCAACGGCCTGGTCCCCGTGGCCTTCGAGCATAGTCACGGCAAGTTGCTGATGGACGGCCTCCGCCCTCGTATCCATCAGTTGGTAGGCGGTGCCACACAGGACTGCGAGGACAGCATATACTTATCTTCAAATCATCTTATAGCACCGAATTGGATAGACGCGTTCAATAATACACAACCTTGAACGTCAAAGCAAATGTCAATCTGCCATCATATAATATTTGACATGGAGACTGATCATTGGTAGAATATCTCATCAGTTAGCGGAATACTTCGCAAGATGCCGGTTCGAGTCCGGTCGGGTCCACCAGTGGGGGCCTGTAGCTCAATTGGGAGAGCGGCGAATTGTTAGCAGGCGGGGTGCTCCCTTTGGGTCGAGCGCCCCGTTTCCGTTTGTGGCGGAATCATTCCTACGAAGTGTTCGTCGGCCTTCAAATGCACACGCTCAGTATCCATATTCGCTGGATGAGCGACATGACCGTTGAACCTGAAGAAGCGAAGCGCGATGCGCGGGTGGTCAACGCGGCGATCGAGCGGTTCCTCGCCTACTACGTCGATTCTGCGCATCCGCTCGACTATGCCGTCCTGATCGGCGGCCCCTGGGGATCGGGCAAGACCCATCTCATCAAGAAGTTCCTCGCGGACACGGACGCGAAGCCGCTCTACGTCAGCCTCTACGGCATGACGTCGGTGTCGCAGATCGAGGACGAGTTCTACCGCCAGTTGCACCCCGTCCTCTCCCATCCCGGCATGAAGCTGGCCGGCGCCGTCTCCAAGGGGTTGCTGAAGGCTGCCTTCAAGATCGATCTGAACAACGACGGCAAGGACGACGGCACCCTCAGCCCCTCCATGCCCGACCTCGACCTGCGGACAGGCCTGGACGATCCCCGCGGCCGTCTGCTCGTCTTCGACGATCTGGAGCGCTGCCGCATCCCCGTCGGCGAGGTGCTCGGCTTCATCAATGCCTATGTCGAGCACGAGAAGCTCAAGGCCATCATCATCGCCAACGAGACGAAGGTGATGGAGGGCGACGCGACCTATCTGGAGATCAAGGAGAAGCTGATCGGCCAGACGCTCGAAGTGCTGCCCGAAACGCAGGCCGCGTTCGATGCCTTCCTGGGCCTGATCAACGACCAGCGGACCCGCGACTTCCTGAAGGCTCACGCCGACGTTGTTCTTGCCGTCCACGCCGAGGGCGGGCGCGGCAACCTGCGCACGCTCAAGCACGCCATGTGGGACTTCGAGAAGTTGTCCCGGCATTTCGCGCAGCGCCATTGGGACGCCCCGGCCAGCATGGCGAAGGTGCTCAAGGGCGTGCTGGCCGCTTCGATGGAGCGGCGGGCCGGCAAGATGACCGAAGACGATCTGACGCGGCTGGTCGGCAGCACTTTCCACCGCATCTTCCGGAAGGAGGCCAGCGGCCAGACGACTGCGGCTGACGAAATCGACGCCCGCTACAAGCAGATCGACTTCGACGACATCGTCCTGCCCGTGGCCGTGATTGGGGGCATGCTCTTCCGCGGCGACGTGGATGGCGACGCGATCCGCGCCGGCCTCGATGCGAGCAGCGACTTCGTCCAGCCGGGCGAGCAGCCGCTGTGGCATCGCGCGCACCACACCTTCTTCGAGGACGACGACGAGGCCGATGCTGTAGCCACTCAGGTTGAGGAGGCGTTCGCTTCGCGATCGGTCAAGGACCGGGGCGAGCTGATGCACCTGTTCGGGGTCCGGCTGTGGTTCTCGACCCTCGGGCTGATCGATCGCGACCGGCAGCAGGTCGTCGATGAGGGGCTGGCCTACATCGCCGCGCTGGAGGAGGCGGGCGAGATCGTCGAGATCGGCCGGAGCCCGTTCGATCGAGACAATTCATTCTTCCAGACTCGCGTGATCGACGACACGACGCCGGAATACCGAACGCTGGCCAATGCCTATGGCGAGGCGTCGAACCGCGTGCGCCGCTCCAAATACCTGTCTATCGCGCACGAGTTGATGCGTCGCCTGCCCGACGAACCCGACGACGTGCTGCTCGACATGGTCATCAACAACGTCCGGTCGGCCCCCTATTTCGATCAGCCGGTCATGACCGCCCTGCCTCCGGAATACTTCGTTGAATGTGTTCTTAGCTGGCCGCCGAAAATCCAGTCGCAAGCGCTTGAGATACTGCACGGCCGGCACGAGCTGCGCCACGGCGACATGCTCACCAGCGAGCGCGCGTGGGTGACAAGGGTCGAGAAAGTGCTGATCGCGGCGCTTCCGAAGCAGCGCCCCATGAGCCGCGAACGCCTGCGCGCTGCGATCGCTCGCAACCTGACGTCGCTCCGCCCAGAAACTGAGCTGAACGAATTAGCAAACGGACCTGAGTTAGAGGAGCAAAATTCATGATAAAGCCGCGAGAGTAGCGAGGTGCATGGCTGGTTTCGGCAAACAGCCGACGATCTCCCTTCCCATCGGGACGACTTGTTATGGTCGCGAGCCGCCTTCATAGCGGCCATTCAGGCGGCTGAGTTGGCGCGCCGGGAGCGGTCATTCGTTTATCCAGGTCGATGGGCTCATGAATGGCTTGGGGTGGTGGTTAGCCGACGATGAATCTACGCCAGTTCGATAGACGTTTGCGTCGCTTCATCTGCGATCTGACGGAGCCCAGCAAAGAGGGATAGACCGTTTCGAGTACGAAGCGTGGCTAGTCGTTGCGAATGCAAGAAGACGAGCTTTACCGGTCCAGGCCAACCAGGGCTGCCATATTCGACAGCGTCCCAGAAGGCATCGAGATTGCGCCCAAACACGGCTGCATTTGCGGGGTTCACGGCGTCGACATAGCGCTGCCAAACCTCGTCCGCAGATTTCGCTCCCTCGCAATCAATGTAAATGGTCCGCATCAACGTTGAATGGCGCATGCGGCGAACCTCCGCAACTGGGCGCGAGCCAACCATCTGCACATCGCGCCGCGATCGCCTCTAAAGAAGACGTTGCAGGGCCTCGAGGCCGAGCGCGAAACCGCTCGTTCGTTCATCTTCTGATGATAGGCGGCGAACGGCGGCTGACAGTTCGGTCGTATGCATCGCCGATCTGCGACAAAGCGGGGGAAGCGGACAGCTAGTGACCGACCAGCACGGCCTCTTTTGCCTTTCCGTCCATCAGCGCGGCGATAGCGATGCGGAAGTTCTCAATCTCGGGATAGTTCGTTTGAAAGGTCGTACGAACGCAGTTCCGCGGCGCGCCGTCACCATTTTCCACGTAATCTCGCAACCAAACTTGGACCGACAAATTACCCCGCTTGTCTGCGGGAGCAACTTCAACGCTCACCACGAGTGAGTCACCTTCCCATGGTTCGTAACCCCAAGCGGCCTTGATCGGAGCCTCTGGCGGAATTGGATACGCGGATAAGTCCTCGCCGAACTCCTTCACATCCTGCCACTGAACCCAGAAGCCCCCATGTCCTGCAAACTTATCGCCGATGACTTTTACGTCTAGCCACCCGAAGTCGTCGTTCGGATCGCCGCTAAATTGATAGCTGAAGGAAAGGCTCGTGTTCATTCGAGCTTTTTGGCGTTCAACGCGAATGTCCGCAATCGCGTCGTATCCGGAAAGCCGGGTTTTTGCTCGAGGATGGCGATAGCCGCCGCCAGTAAGTCGGCGACACGCTCGGGGGATTGCCGCCGCGAGAGCGGACCTCCAGGGTTTCGTGCAGCGGCCGCCAAAGCGACCGTTTGTTCATACCACACTTTCGGGCTTTCGTTTCCGGGAACCCCGGGGCGCATCAAGCCGGGATTAAGCTGGCCCTGCCCAACAGGCTCTTTTCATTGCTGCGTTGGGTAAGCACCTCAAACCCGTCCTGCGTGACCGCGATAGTATGCTCGAACTGGGCAGACAGTTTCCCGTCGGCAGTCACCACCGTCCAGCCATCATCTCTGGTCACGGTCCTGTGGGTGCCCTGGTTGATCATCGGTTCGATGGTGAACACCATGCCCTCGCGCAGAGGCAGGCCTCTGCCCGGCTTGCCAAAGTGGAGAACCTGCGGCTCTTCGTGCATTTCGCGCCCGATGCCATGGCCGCAATAATCCCGAACGACCGAGTAGCCGTGTTTCTTGGCATGGCGCTCGATGGCATGGCCGATGTCTCCAAGCCGCGCGCCGGGTTTCACCTGGGCGATGCCTTGCCACATGGCCTCCTGCGCCACGCGGGTGAGCCGTTTGGCAGCAGGCGCAACTTCGCCGACGAGATAGGTCTTGCTGGAATCCGCGATATAGCCGTTCTTCTCAAGCGTGATGTCGAGGTTGATAATATCCCCGGCGCGGATCACCACCGAAGTGTTGGGCACACCGTGGCAAACCTCATCATTGATCGAGCAGTTCAGCACATAGGCAAAGCCATATTGCCCCTTGCTGGCCGGGCGGGCGCCAAGATCGACCGTGATGAAATGTTCGACCAGATCGTTGACAGCCATCGTCGTCATGCCCGCCAGAGGTTGCTGATCCAGCATCTCGAAGACGCGGGCCAGCAATTGGCCGGAAATACGCATCAACGCGATTTCATCCGGGGTTTTGACCATGTCAGGCGGCGGCCAGGTCGGGAACACGGACCTGCGCTGCCGCAAGCTGCGCCTTGACGATCTCGTTGAAAGAGAGCGTGGGGTTGGCCTCGGCCAACATGCCCAGCTTCATCCAGAATTCGGCCTGCGCGTTGATCGAGCGGCACATCACCGCGCTCGCCTTGCGGACTTCCTCGTGCAGATCCTCGCCGATTTTCACAATGCCCATGAAGATATCCTTTGCGCGCGATATGAAACGTATATGTTTCATATCGCGCGCATCTGGTCAAGACCGCCTCTAAAGCCGCCAATCGGGTGGCTTGGCCGAGGCATCGGAACCCGTCGTACATTCACGCGGACCTCAGCACTGCGGAAAGACGAGGCTTGGGACAAAGCGGTCGATCCGGCTGGGCGGCTCGAATGTCCGGACCTCACAGAACCCGACATTCGCCGGCGTAGCCTCTAGCATTCCTGAAAGAGGTCATAGCAGGGTCGGTCACCCTGGAGAGGGTGGCCGACCCTGCCTCACGCGTTCCTTGCTTGTTCCCGGAGGGCGGTGCGCTAAGATCGGCGGTGAAACTATCGAGGAGCGGCACAATTTCATGGTGACCGACGCGCAACAACCAGGCTGGGCAGATGCCGCACTCGCCGATGAAATCGCGCTGTCGCAGCTTGCGGGCGAGACCCAGACCGTAGAGTTCAAGGCGCAGTTTCCCAAGCAGCTAACCGATCTCGGTAAGGAGATCGCCGCCTTCGCGACGAGCAATGCCGGTACCATCTTGCTCGGCATCGCCGATGACGGCTCGGTAACCGGGCTCGAAGGCTGTGAAGAGCGCAGCGCCCGCCAGGCGCTCGTCGCGCGGATCGAGGGCGTTTGCGCCAGCGGCGTCAAGCCGGCGGTCACCCCAGCAATCCGCTTCGCGGTCGTAGAGGGTCAGGTGGTCGCGGCGATCGAGGTGCCCAAGGGCAAGGCACCGGTCTATTATTCCGCGAACATCCCGTATCTGCGCCAGCTGACCGCCGCCCGCCCGATGATGCCCGACGAAGTGGTCGAGGCGGTCCTCGCATGGGATCAGGCACGGCGCGGCGAGGAGGCAAGCCCGACGAACGACTATCTGTCGGCGATGACCAATATCCTGGTCGATGTGATCGTGCGCGCGAGCGAAATCGAGGTGCGCGACTATGGCGCGAGCCTCGACGAGACGCGCTATTATCTTGGCGCGTATGCACGCCAGCTGCGCGATCTGGCGGCGCAGGCGCCGGAAGATTGTGCGGGCATGGTCGCGCCGATACGCGCGCTCGCCGAGCAGCTCGACATCGCCGCGCATGAGGAATTGACGCTCGGCTCCGGATTCGACGAGATGAACGAGGCCGCGCGCGCGGCGGTCGAGCAGGCCCGGGCAATCACTGCCGAGTTCCTCAAACCGGAATATTTCAACCCGCAGACCCGCACCGGCCTCGACGACAGTCTGGCGGCGCTCGTGCGCCGGCACGACGATCTGACCCAGCGGATCGACGCGCTTGTCGCGCGCTGCAAGCTTGACGAGCTGCGCAGCGACGCCGGTAGCAACGGCCTTGATCTGCGCAAGATCGGAACGTTTCTCGCGATATTGGGCGATCCCGAACGCGGTGCGGCACTCGGTGCGATCGGCGCGCGCCTGCGCGAGATCGAGGCCCGCGAAACCTATATGGACGGCGGGCGATCGCAGCAGGCGGTCATCGACGATCTGCGGGCCGCGAATGCGGCGTTGCAGGCGCTGGTAAGCGCATGACCGGCAGCGCAAATTGGCCAGCGATGTTCGAAGATGACGCGACGATCGCGAAGTTGCTGGCGCCGACGCAGCTGGCAACTGGAGAAATGGCAGCGGGCCGCACTGACGGCGCACCACGCTCGCCAGGCATCTACGCCTGGTATTTCGATGCAATCCCCGCCGGGATCGATGCCGCCGACTGCCACCGTGCCGGCGACTGGACCCTGCTCTATTGCGGCATCTCACCGAAAAAACCGCCGCTCAACGGGCGACCGCCGAGCCGATCGCATGTGCATCAGCGGCTGCGTACGCATTTCGGCGGCAATGCCGCCGGATCGACCTTGCGACTCACGCTCGGCTGCCTGCTCGAAGCCGAGATCGGCACGATTCTGCGGCGCGTCGGGACCACGGGACGGCTGACCTTCACCAATCCGGGCGAGCAGCTGCTCGACGCCTGGCTGCACATGCATGCTCGGGTGGCGTGGGCGACCCATCCTGCGCCGTGGGAGCCGGAGAAGAAGCTCCTCGCCAGCGGTTTGCCCCTGCCCCTTAATATCAACGGTAACCCGTGCGCGGCTTTTACCGGACAGCTCTCGGCCCTCAGAAGTGCGGCAAAGCGCCGGGCGGAGGCGCTGCCGTTGATCGGTGACAGTGGCGGTCCGCGCCGCGCGGTCGGGGGCCGGCGGTGAGCGACGGCGGCGAAGCACCAATCTGTCTTGCCTGTGTCGGCGATCCGCATCTGCGCGCGCGGCTACTGACTGGAGTCCGCCATGCGACCTGCGATGAATGCGGCGAGGATGGCGCGGCGGTCCCGCTCGCGCGGCTGGCCGAGGAAATCGATGGGGCATTTCAGGATCATTTCGAGCTGACGCCCTATGAGCAAAGCCCGAGCGCTGCCGACATCTTCGTGCGGATCGCCGGGCTCGCACCTGATCTCGCATGGCGGGTCGAGGACTATCTCCGCGAAACGCTGGAGAAGGTCGCTGAGCGTGAGGACCGCCCGAACCTCTATGATTATTCGACCGGCTTTGCGCCCGCAGGAACGCCATTGTTCTGGCAACATGCCCGCTGGGACCGCTTCTGCGCGATGCTCCGCACCAATGGCCGTTATTTCAACCGTGAGGCTGAAACATGGCTCGATGAGGTGTTGATTGCCACTGAGAAGTGACCCGGGATTTCCATCGAGAATTGACCCGGTTGGATATGT
>NZ_BMZP01000038.1 GCF_014652855.1 Novosphingobium pokkalii | reverse complement strand
ACCTTCGCCTTGAAATCCGCGCTGTAGCGCTTTCTCGTCGTCTTCATTCCAGTCCGTTCCTCTGGTCAGGCTGAGCTTATCACCCTGTCCAGAAAAACGGCACCACCTCACCCAGGCCTGGCTGATCCCCGCCGCACAGACAGAGGTTATTGAGAAACTGCGTTTGCATGGCATTGCCTTCGAACCGATGGCCGCAGATCAGCCGCTTCGGGTGGATGTCGTGAGCCTTCACGATGTGAAGCTGTCCCCGGCGCATGACGGACGCATTCCGCTGACGGCACGTTTCACGCATAAGCAGCGAAACGAGGTGATCCCGAAGGGCACGGTGCGGGTTGCCTCCGACCAACCGCTCGGGCTGCTGGCAGCGGCACTGCTGGAGCCGGAAAGCCAGGACAGCTTCCTCGCCTAGGGATTCTTCCCCGAAGTGCTGTCGCCGCCGGCCGGAACGGAGGATTTCGTCATGGCGCCGATTGCCGATGCACTGCTGGCTTCAAATCCCGACCTGCGTTCGCAGTTCGACAACAAGCTGGCGTCGGATAGCATCTTTGCCAACGATCCCGATGCCCGCCTGCGCTGGTTGGCCGCCCGGTTGCCCCATCGCGATGCGTTCAGCGGCGTCTATCCCATTCGTCGCGTGCTCGCCGGGAATTGAAGCCATGCATTCGCGCATGGCAATTTTCATGCAACGGGTTCGCCGTGAGCACCGGCCGAAAAGGTCGATCAGCCACGGTGGCCCGCTCGGCAAGGCGCTGTGGCACTGACGTCGCCCGCATCCTCCCAGTGCTACCAGTCGTTCTGCTGCCTTGCGCCAAAATGCACGGCCACATCGAAGCGCAAGGCGTCGGCTGGCATGTCCGGTGGCGGCGGCGGGAACGGGGTGGCGCGGCGGAGCGCCTGAAGAGCGGCGCGATCCAGCAAGGCCAGTCCGCTGGGCTGGGCCACGATGGCTTCGACAAGGCGGCCATCGCCGTCCAGGCGAAAGTGCAGGCCCACCGTGCCGGTCATGACAATGCCGGGCGGGCGGCAGGCCATGATCCTGGCCCAGATCCTGTGGGCATATTCTGCGGGCATGGCGACCTTGTCGCGCGGCGGCGCCACGGCCCGCACCGGCTCGGCCACTGGCGCGGCGGCGGGCATCGGGGGTGATGGCGCAGCATTGGCGGCGGTGGACACCATAGTGACCTGCCCCATCACCACGGGTGGCGCTGGCAGTTGCTCCACCGCATGCGCGCTGGCTTGCGCGGTCTGCCGACGGTGCAAGGTGGGCATTGCGTGGCTGGCCGAGGGCCGGTTGCGCACGGGATCGCGCGGCGGGGGCGATGGCAGCATGATGCTGTGCAGTTCCATGGCCGGCGTGACCGGCACAGGCGCGTGATCGGCATTGTTCAGCCATCGACCGGCCAGAACCAAAGCCAGCAGCACGCCATGCACGGCCAGGCTGGCGCCAGCCCCGCCGATGCGCGCGCGCCAGTGGCCTGCACCGGGGCCGTGCCCGGTACAGGCCGCGCCGGGTGCAGCATCAGAAGCGACGCGAAAGGCCGACATTGAACGACCGCCCGCGCCCGGCCACCGGCCGCAGCACCATGTTGCCGCTGGCGCTGTAATCGCCCAGCGCCATGCCGCCGAGTGGCAGGTAATAGCCCTTGTCCAGCAGGTTTTCGACATCGAGGCTGAGACGCCAGCCCTTGAGCGCATAGGCAGTGCGCAAGTTGACCAGCGCATAGGCGGCGGTTTCCGGCTCGTTGCGCGCCGGATCGACACGGGTCTTGCTTGCCACCCAGTTCACTTCCACCGCGCCGCTGAACCCGCCGACCGTGTGCGTAAGGCTGGTCTGCACATTGAGCGGCATCTGGTGATAGAGCGGGGTGTGGTAGGTCAGGTTCTGGCCGTGCACCCATGACAGCGTGCCCGTCAGGCGGGTCTGCCCCAGCCGCCCGCCATTCCACAGCGGCACTGCGCCAGACACATCCAGGCCATGGAATTCCGCCTCTTCATTGGCGAACTGCAACTGCACGAAGGGGCTGGACATGCCCATCATCCCGCCCAGCGCCTTGACGAAGCGGGCATCGATATAGTCGTTCACGTGAGTGTAGAATGGCGCAAGCTTGATGAACCAGCCCTGCTTGCCCCCGCCCGACAGGGTGACCGATCCGCTGATCGTGTCGGCCCGCTCCGGCCGCAGCGCCAGATTGCCGAAATAGCCATTGCCATCACCATACCAGCCGATCATCTGGCTCGACATCGTGCCCTGGCCCCAAGTGTAGAGCTCGTAGATATTGGGCGCGCGGGTCTTGTGGGCATAGCCCAGGTCGAACGCCAGGCCGGCCGTGGGGGCATAGCGGGCGATCAGCGAGCCGCTCCAGTTGTTGAAATGGCGCTGGTGATCGGCCGCGTTGAACGCGCTGGCAGCCATGGCATCGGCCATGTTCATCATGCTGGTGGAATAGGGCGCGACATCGCCGGTGTTCATGTTCACCCGGTCGAACCGGCCGCCAGCCGTCACGGTGAAGGCATCACCCACGCGCTGTTCCGCCTCAAGATAGCCGGCGATGCGTTCGCGCCGGCCCTGGTTGACGTTGAGATAGGTGTTTGGCCCCATCATCATGCTGCCGGCCACCGGCGGCCACCAGTCATCCAGGTTTTCATGGCGATATTCATGGCCCAGGCGCAGCGTGGTGCCCGCCGCCACCGGCAGGCTGACGGCCAGGGTATAACCGCCCGAGCGCACGCGGGTGTTCATCGGCATGCCGCCATCGGCCACGCCGCCCTTGTCGGCCAGGAAGTTCATTTCATGGTCGGTGGCGCGATAGTCTGCCTTGAAGTCCACCGTGCCCCAGGCGAAGCTGCCCAGGTAATGGCCGTTGAGGAACCACGAGTTGTTCCCGGTCATGTCCATGAACTGGTTGGGAAACCCTTCATAGGCGGAATGGTGGTAACCGCCGGCCAGCTCGACCAGGCCGATATCGCCCTGCCAGGCTAGGGCCAGCTTGTGATCGGTCTTGGCATATTGGGTGGAATGGACCGTGCCCAGATCGCCGCCCGCGCTGTAATTGGCCGCTTTGGCATAGCTGCCGGTATAGGTTGCCGAAAGATGCGCGCCCGCCACGGTGAGCGACAGGCCCGTGCCAAAGGCCCCATCGTTGCTGCGGTAATAGCCTTGCGCCTCGCCCGTCACCAGCAGGCCGCCACCCGTGGCAAAACGCGGCGCGGCACTGTTCACCGCGATGACCCCGCCGATGGCGTCGCCCCCGGCACTGACCGGGGAAACTCCGGTGATCACCGCCACCGATGCCACCGTCTGCGGATCGGTGTAGCTGAGCGGAGTGTTCATGTCGTTGGGGCAGGCGGAGTCGATCGGATGGCCATCGACCAGCACCGTCAGGCGCTGTTCGGTCAGTCCGCGAATGGCCGGCATCGTGGAAAATCCACCGCCGCTATTGCCTGAAACACCCGGCAGACGGGTGAGAATCGCGGCCGTATCGCTGGTGGACGGGGCCAGGCGCTCGATGTGATCGCGTGCAATCGTGGTGGCGCCGGAATCATCGGCCGTGGCGGACGCCGTATCGACATCGACCGGCGGCAGTTGCGTGGTGGACGATTGGGCCAGCGCAGGGGTGGATGCGCCAGCGACAAGCGCCAGCGCCAACTTGGTCAGTTTCATGATCGTTCCTGTTTACACAGTGCGGCCGGCACGCAGCCGTGGCGCACATGCTGTCGATCGATCAGGCGCTTCCTGGCGGCCCGATCATCGGTGATTTTGCATGCAATCAGAAACGCAGGGGTGGCGCGCGCAGCGGCGGAAGCAGGCGGACCGGCCGCACCAGCCGCACTGGCGCGACCGGCAACAGGGCCATGACCATGGCAAATTGCAACGCGGCCAGCACAAGCGGCGCTGCCGCACTGTCCAGCAATGGCATGCCATGCGCGGCAAACGCGCAGACAGGATGATGGCCGGGGCCGCCATCTTGGTCATGCGAAGCCGCAGGAACCGCGATGTGGGCCGTCAAGTGCTGCCCGCTGGCATCGGCGCAGACCTGAATGGTCAGGATCTGGCCCAGGCGAACCGGCATGTAGCCCTGCGGCAGCAATGCCCGCACGGCAAGGGTCAGCACCACCAGTCCAAAGACCAGATGCCGGCGCGCCATCAACCAGTGCCGCAATGCCCTCATGGACGCGCGGCTACAACTGCATCGCCCGAAAAGCAATTGCGCAAAATGGCCCGGCACGGAGCGAAGCCGGCGTATTCGCATGACACGCTGACGAGCGGACAGTATAGCCGTGTTTCGATGCTTTCCCTGCGCCGCCTGTTCCTGCGCCATCGCGCGCTGGCCATGTTCATGGTCTTGGCGGCGCTGTGCCTGAAGCTGGTGGTGCCCGCTGGCTACATGCTCGGCAGCGAGAACCACGTGCTGACCGTGCTGGTTTGCGAGGATTCGCAGGCTACCCACACGACGGCGAAAATTGTCCTGCCGGGCAAGCCGGATCACGGCGAGCATGTCAAGGGCGAATGCCCGTTCACGGCGCTGTCGTCGGCCTCGCTGGGGGCAGTCGATCCCGTTGTCCTGGCCCTTGCCCTTGCGTTTGTCATGGCACTGGCCTTGCGCGCGGCCCCCTGCCCGCGCTTGGGCCAGACCGCGCACCTGCGCCCACCCCTGCGCGGACCGCCCGCACTTTCCTGATCCTGCCCGGCCGCCTGTTTGCGGCGGCCATCCCGGAACAGACCAGGCGCGCGCCGTGCTGATGGCGCGCGCGGATCAGGACACCCCTTGCCATGTCTTCAACCCGTTTTGCGGCGCTTTACGCTGCGTGCCTTACCCCCCTGTGCGCCATCGTCTTTGCCAGCGACGCGATCGCCCATTCCTATCAGGTTTCCGGCCTGGCCATCGGCCATCCTTGGTCCCGCGAGACGGCGCCGGGCCAAAGCGTGGGCGGCGGCTTTCTCACCGTGACCAACCGCGGCAAAACCGATGATCGCCTGATCGCCGTGACCAGCCCGGTTGCAGCGCAAGTGCAGCTTCACACCATGACCATGGACGGCGGCGTGATGCGCATGCGCGAAGTGACCGGCGGCCTCGCCGTTCCGGCCGGTGGCACGCTGGAACTCAAGCCTGGCGGCTATCACATCATGTTCATCGGCCTGAAGAAGTCGCTCAAGGCAGGAGAGCGCGTGCCCGCCACGCTGACGTTCCAGCGTGCCGGCACCGTGCAAGTCGCGTTCGCGGTGCAGCCGGCCACCTCCACCGGGCCTATGGAAATGCCCCATGCCGGACATTGAGGAGAGCAAGGCCGGGCAGGCCAGCGCCGGAGCGCGGTGGCCCTGGCGCGCCGGGCTGGTCCTGCTCGCGGCTGCGGCCGGCTTCACCGGCCTGGCCCTGGGCATCAACCATTTTGCGCAGGCGCCATCGCAGGATCGGCAGCCGGCCATCGGCGGTCCGTTCACGCTGACGGCGCCCGATGGCAAGACCGTGACCGAGCAAGCGCTGGCGGGCAAGCCGTTTGCCATCTTCTTCGGCTTCACCCGCTGTCCCGATGTGTGCCCCACCAGCCTGGCGCGCATGGCCCGCCTGCGCGAAAAGCTGGGAGCCGATGGCCTGAAATTCGCCATCGTGTTCGTCTCGGTAGACGTCGGGCGCGACAAGCCGGCCGATCTCGGGCGCTATGTCGGCCTGTTCGGCACGCCGATCCTGGGCCTGACCGGCACACAGGCCCAGATCGACGCGATCAAGCGCGGCTATGGCGTCTATTCCGCCAAGGTCTCCCAGCCGGGCGGCGACTATACCATCGACCATACCGCCGCGATCTATCTGATGGATCGCCACGGCCAGTTCGCCAACCTGATCACCTACGACGAACCCGATGACAGCGCGCTGGCCAAACTCAAGGCGCTGATCGCGCAGGCCTGATCGTGCAGGCCTGACGTGCGCGCACCCGATACATGACAATGAGGAACTCGTGAGGACGATCGACGCCACCCTGCCCGCCCTGCTGCTGGCATCAACCCTGCTGGCTCCTGCGGCCCACGCGGCACCGGCGGGCGAAAATGCCGATGCCGATCCGGGCAACCGCTGGTCTGGCGCAATCGTCGTCAACGGCCAGGCGCCCGGCTATACGGCGCCCGATAGCGATAGCGCCACGCGGACCCCGACGCCGCTGATCGAAGTGCCGCAATCGGTACAGGTGCTGACCCGCAGCCTGTTGCAGGAACAGGATCGCCGCACGCTGGGCGAAGCGCTGGTCAACGTCTCGGGCGTCACCCCGACCCGGTCCGACGAAAACCTGTTCATTCCCCCGATCGTCCGGGGCTTCCCGGCGGAAGTCTATCTCGACGGGCTGCCGATCTTTGCCGGCAACCAGCAGGCATTCGACCCGGTGTCACTGGTCGCGGTGGAGCGGATCGACGTGCTCAAAGGCCCCAGCGCCACGCTCTATGGCGGCGGGCTGGGCACACCGCTGGGTGGCGTCATCAACGTGACGAGCGAGCGCCCGGGCACCGTGAGCGGCGGCTTCGTGGCGCTGCGCGCGGGCAGCTTCGATACCTGGAACCCGTCGGCCGATCTCAACGCCGTGCTTGGCAGCGGCGTTTCGCTGCGCCTGGCTGGTGAATACCAGAGCAACGGCAGTTGGATCGACAAGGTTCGCGGCAAGCGCTGGTCGATCCAGCCCAGCCTGCTGTGGCAGATCGACGCGCAGACCGATGTGCTGGTGCAAGCCCAGTTCAACCGCCGCGACAATCTGGAATATTCCGGGCTCCCGGCCGATGACGCGCTGGCCGGCACGGTGGCGCGTGATGCCTTTCCCGGCGCGCCCAATGGCCAGCCGATGACGCGCAACGATAGCCGTATGGGCGGGCTGACCCTGCGCCACGCGTTTTCCGACACGCTGAAACTGACCGTGAGCGGGCGTTACTACGACAACAAGGTGGCGGAAAGCGGCAGCTTTGTCTTTCCCGGCCTCATGCCTACGGGCACGCTGGCCCCGCTGTACGATGTCTATCCGATCACGATGCGCAACCGCACGCGCGAGGCGACGCTCGATGCCAATCTGGCGGCCACCCTGCCGATGCTGGGCGGAACGCACACGCTGCTGGCCGGCTTAAACTATGACTGGACCAGCTTTTACAGCGGCATGGGCCTGTTCGTGAGCGACAGCCCCAGCGGCACGATCGATCTGTCCAACCCCGTTTATGACCTGACTTACACGCCTCAGTTGCCGGTCAATTCCTGGATCCAGGATCATTACCGCACACTGGCCTTCTATGTGCAGGACCAGGCCACCTATGGCCGCCTGCATCTGACCGGCGGGCTGCGCCTGACCGTGCTACGCTTCCAGGAAGAAAGCAATTTCGGGGTGGCCAACAACAGCACCTACCACCACCTGTCGCCGCGCGTGGGCGCCACATTCGATGTGGTGCCGGGAGTGGCGGTGTTTGCCGGCTATGCCACGGCCTTTCGCGGGGCGTTCAGCTTCCTGGGCCTGGCCGTGCCCAAGCCCGAAACCTCGCGCAATCTGGAGGCAGGGATCAAGCTGGCCGTGCCCCATACCGGGCTTTCGGGCACGATCGCGGCGTATGACCAGACGCACGACAATGTGGTGATATCCGATCCGGCCAACCCCGGCTTTTCGATCCAGACCGGGCGGCAGCGCGCGCGCGGCCTGGAAATGGACCTCGTGTGGGAACCTTCGCCCGCCTTTTCGGTGCTGGGCAACTATGCCCACACCACCAGCCGCGACGATGGGGTGGCCCCGGGCAACCGCTTGGCCCGCGTACCGCGCGACAGCGGCCGTCTCGCGTTGCGCTATCGTTTTCTCACCGGCCCTGCCAAGGGCCTGTCGGTGGGTGCGGGGATAACCGCCTTCACCGCCCGCGAACTGACTCTGCCCAACACCATCGCCGCACCCGGCTATGCCGTGGTCGATGCCCAGGCCGCTTACGACATCGGGCGCTTTACGCTGGGCCTGGCCGTGGTCAACCTGGGCAATCGCCGTGGTTGGGATCCCTATTCCTACATGGGCTATCCGGTTGTGGCGCCCAATCAGCCGCGTTCGGCCACCGTCACGCTCAAGGCTAGGATCTGATGGCGCTGCGCTTTCGCCGTATCGCGGCCACCGCGCTGGCGCTGCTCGGCCTTTCGGCATGGTGCGGCGTCGCGCTCGCGCGGTCTCTCCCTGCGCCGTCGGAGACATCCGCGCCAATCCTGCTCTATCCGGCCGGGGCGCCCGGTGGCGCCGGACCGGACGCGGGCTTTCCCGCCGAAACCCGGGCCACCCTGCCCGAAAGTGGCGAAACCATGGTGTTCAACGTCAGCGTGCCCACGCTGGAACGCTTTGCGCCACAAAAGGGCCACAGCAACGGCACGGCGGTGATCGTGGCGCCGGGCGGCGGCTTTGTCGGCATCGGTTATCGTGCCGGCGGCACGGCCATCGCACAGCGGCTGGCCGGCTTGGGCATTACGGCATTCGTCCTCAAATACCGCACCATTGTCAGCCCCGACGATGCCATGCACATGCCCGCGCAGCACGTGCATGAAATGGCCGCGATCGAGGCTCGCGCCAAAAGCGGCAGCCCGGCGCAGATTGCGCCGTTTGCCGGAGAGCCGCACGCCGTGGCCGACGGCGCACGCGCGCTCGAACTGGTGCGGGCCCATGCCGCAACATGGGGCATCGATCCCCATCGCGTGGGGATACTGGGCCTTTCGGCGGGTGCGTTTCTGGCGGCGGACCTGGCCATCGGGCCGCCCGCCTCGCGCCCCGATTTCGTTGCCCTGCTCTATGGCGGGCTGCGCGGCCCGGTGCCCAGCGATGCGCCGCCCGCGTTCATTGCCGCAGCGGCCGACGATCCCTATGTGCCCGATGATGCCGCACTGCTGTTTGCCGCATGGCGCAAGGCTGGCGTCCCGGCAGAACTGCATATTTACGAACGCGGCGGCCACGGCTTCGACCTTGCCGCAAAAGGCGCGCCCAGCGATCACTGGTTTGCCCAGTTCACCTGGTGGATGCAGGCGCGCGGCCTGATCGCGCATTCGCGGCCGGCACCCCGGCCCAAGCGCATCCGGCCCTGATCGCGTGATGTGCCGCTTGCGCTTCTTGCTGCTGCAGCATCGCCGGCTGGCGCTGTTTGCGGCCGTGCTGGCGCTGGCGATGAAACTGCTGGTGCCAGGCGGCTTCATGCCGGAACGCCAAGGTGGCACGCTGGTGGTGCTGCTGTGCGATGGCAGCAGCCATGCCGATACCCATCGCGCGCTGGCCATAACGCTACCTGTCACAAACAAGGCCGGCAACCCGGACGGCGACAACACCCACAGGGACTGCCCCTATGCGGCGCTGGCCCTCGCCGGTCTGCCATTGATCGGTGTGGCACTGATGGCCGCGGCCCTGGCGTTCATGCTGTTGCGCGGCATTGCCGGCGTTGCTGTTGCGCGCGGCGCGGCACCGGCACGGCTGCGGCCGCCACTGCGTGGGCCACCGGGTTTGGTCTGATCGCCGCAGGGCTTGGGCAGCCTTCCTCTGCCCCTTGCCCTGCGTGTGTCAGACCGGGCCGGTCGCCAGCCATGCCTTCCTCATGTCGGTGACCGGCCCAACTGCCAGATTGCCCGGACTGCTTGACAGTCCTGGCCAGGAGTTGCCCCAACATGTACGAAATCGTCTCCCCGCGCGCCGATCCCACGCGCCACGGCAGCGCGGCGAATCTGATCCTGCGGATGCAGGAAAACCGTTCCCATCTTCCTCCGGGCGCGCGCGGCGCGGTGGCAGCACTGGCACTGCTGCTGATGGCTGCGGCGATCCTGCCGGCCTTTCGCGGCCTGCTGTTCGTGCCGGTCTGCGCGCTTTCGGCAATGGCCGTGCTGACTTTTGCACTTGATCGCCATGCCCGCAGCACGCCGGCCAGCGAACATCTGGAACTGGCCGATGGGTTTGTCAGCCACCGCGACCGCAATGGCCGCGAAAGCCGCATGGCCGCTGCCGGTGCGCAGCTCGACATTGCCGGATGCAACGACGAAACGATCCGCCTGATCCTGCGCAGCCGCAACACCGCGATCGAAATCGGCCGTTGCCTGGGCTGGCAAGAGCGGCGCGAAGTGGCGCTTGTGCTCAATGCTGCGCTGACACAGGCCGGAGCCTGCACGGACCTGCCCACCGCAGTATCGCGATCGGCCTGGGCATGATCATGTCCATGTTGATCCTGTCGCCAGCGCAGGTGGCTGGTCTGCGCCGGTTTCGCCGGCGCAGTTGGGCCATGGTGGGTGTGATGGCCGCCTTGCGCTTGCTCGGTGCCGGCTTGGGCCTGGACGCCGACGGTGGCGCCCAGGCCCACGGGTTCATGGCAACGCAGTCCGTCATTGACATATTATAGATTGTTAATATAATCAGGAGGTGAAATAAGGGAGAACGTCAATGGCCGCCCCCGCCCTAGCCCTTGCGAAAATCACCGTCACCGCAGGGGCATCAGCGCAAATAGCGACATTCTTCGACGAAGCGACCTTTACAGCAACGCATGTCGTATCCGACCCGGCAACGGGCAAGGCTGCCATCATCGACAGCGTGCTGGATTTCGACCCGGCTTCTGGCCGCGCCAGCACGGCCCATGCCGATCAGGTAATCGCCCATGTGCACGAGGCGGGTCTTTGCGTCGAATGGCTGCTGGAAACCCACGCCCATGCCGACCACCTATCGGCCGCACCCTATTTGCAAGGGCATCTGGGCGGCAAGATCGCCATCGGGCGCCATATCCTGACTGTGCAGGACACCTTCGGCACAGTGTTCAACGAGGGCGCGCTCTTCGCCCGCGATGGATCGCAGTTCGATCATCTGTTCGACGATGGCGAAGGCTTTGCGATTGGCGAAATTCCGGCCATCGCGTTGCACATGCCGGGCCATACGCCCGCCGATCTGGTCTATGTCGTGGGCGATGCCGCCTTCATTGGCGATACGCTATTCATGCCGGATTACGGCACGGCTCGCTGCGATTTTCCGGGTGGGGATGCCGCCACGCTTTATCGCTCGATCCGCCGCTTGCTCAGCCTGCCTGACGCGACCCGCCTGTTTCTCTGCCATGACTACAAGGCGCCGGGTCGCGAGCAATTCGTCTGGGAGACCACTGTAGAGGCCCAACGCAAGACCAATATCCACATTCATGATGGCGTTACAGAGGCTGAATTTGTCGCGATGCGCCAGGCGCGTGACGCCACCCTTGCCATGCCGCGACTGATCCTGCCGTCGGTGCAAGTCAATATGCGCGGCGGGCGCATGCCCGACCCCGAAGGCAATGGGGTCAGCTACCTCAAGCTGCCGCTCAACCTGCTGTGAGGAAGAACCCGTGGTGAGCATCGACCTGCTTCCTGCAATATTGTCCGTTGGCAGCGGCGCGCTTGTCGGCTTCACCCTGGGGCTGGTGGGTGGCGGCGGATCGGTGATGGCGGTGCCGCTGATGGTCTATGTGGTGGGGGTCAAACAGCCGCATCTGGCCATCGGCACCAGCGCCTTGGCGGTTGCCGCCAATGCCTTTGCTGGCTTGGTAGGCCATGCGCGCGCCGGTAATGTCAACTGGCGCTGCGGCGCAGCCTTCGCCTCAGCAGGGATCATAGGGGCCTTTGCCGGGTCCAGCCTTGGCAAGATCGTCGATGGGCATCGCCTGCTGGCGCTCTTCGCGCTGTTGATGCTGGTGGTGGCGGGGGCGATGTTTCGTGGGCGCGGCGAGGAAGGCATTGAGGGCGTGGTGTGCCATCGCCAGAACCTGCCACGTGTTCTGATCTTTGGCTTGGGCACGGGCGCCTTGTCGGGTTTTTTCGGGATCGGCGGCGGTTTTTTGATCGTGCCGGCCCTGGTCGCGGCCACCTCCATGCCGATCTATCGCGCGATCGGCACATCCTTGATGGCGGTCACTGCATTTGGTGTCACCACGGCCGCCAATTACGCTCTTTCCGGTATGCTGGACTGGGCCTTGGCGGGTACGTTCATTCTGGGCGGGATCGGCGGCACGGTGCTCGGCACTTGGAGTTCGCGGCGCCTGTCAGGTGCCAAGGGACTGCTCAACACGATCTTCGCTTCTGGCATTGTGGTGGTGGCGCTCTACATGCTGTGGCGCAGTTGGACCGCGCTATCGGGAGTACCGGCATGAGCGAAATCGTGATTTGCCCGCATTGCGGCGGCGCCAACCGCGTCGCGCACGAGAGGCTGGGAGATGCGCCCAATTGCGGCAAGTGTCATCAGGCCTTGTTCACGCGCCATCCCCTGCCCGTCAATAGCGCCAGCTTTGCCGCGCATGTCGGCAAGGGCACGCTGCCGGTGCTGGTTGATTTCTGGGCGCCATGGTGCGGCCCGTGCCGCGCGATGGCCCCGGCCTTTGAACAGGCCGCCGGGATGCTGGAACCCTCCCTGCGCCTGCTCAAGGTCGATACCGAGGCTGAGCAGGCGCTGGGCGCGGCGCACCGCATCCAGTCGATCCCCACGCTGATGCTGTTTTCTAGGGGACGGGAAGTGAAACGGATTTCAGGCGCGATGGATGCGCGCCGCATCGTGGAATGGGCACGCGGATGATGGACCATGCAAGCCAATGGAACGCCCGCTTTGCAATGGCACGGGTGGGCCGTGCATGCCGGACAATCTCTACACGGAGGGAATGCTGCGCGAGGCCTTTGCTGAATGGAAGATCGAGCATCTGGCCAGCCACGACAGCATCATCGAGGAAAGGCGCTGCCATAGCGGCATATCGGCGCTGATCGATATGGTCGCGCGAAAACCAGCCTAAAGCAGGCGCGGAAAAAAGCGCGGTGTGATGGCGCGGTAGCGGCGATAGGATTCACCATAGCGCGACATCAACCGCCTCTCTTCAAAATGACTGCCCACGGCAAGGTAGAGGCTGCCCCAGATGGCCGTCGCCAGCGACAGTTCATCATCCACCCGGCCCCATAGCAGGAGAAGAGCCGCCGTACACAGCGGATGACGCACTTTGCGATGCAGGCCAGTCACAACCAAGGTCTGCACGGCGTCTTCCTCGCCGCGAAGTTGCGACCAACCGACGAAAGGCCCCAGACGATAAGCGCGCAAGGCAGACAAGCCCACCCCCCGCCGCGCCTCTGCCCCGGCCAAAAGGCTATGGCTCAGGCCGAACATCCCCCACGCCACGGCATACAAAAGGTGATCGACAAGGCTCACAGGCTATTAGGCCGTAAACTCATAAATGGCACCTCCGAGGCGCCAAAATGGCGAACATATCGGGCCAAAGTGACCGCAGCGAAGGCTGGTGGCCTTTGCAAGGGCACTTTGGGCCGAGATGGAAGCCATTTTGGCGCCGCTTCGCGGTTTAGCTTCGCTGGCCTTCGGCTGACCCAAAGGCCCCCTCGCAGCGTCGAAAGCACTTGAAATATGTAGGATATTCCTGCGCGCTTTCTCCTCGCGACGGGGCCTTTGGCTTCAAACCTCGTAGGTGCCATTTATGAGTTTACGGCCTAGCACTACTTTGGCAGATTATGCATTGGCGGGTCGCT
>NZ_BMZP01000037.1 GCF_014652855.1 Novosphingobium pokkalii | reverse complement strand
CCCCGACACCAGGCGCCGTCGCCCACATGTCCCTTCATCTAATCAACAATGTCAAAGACCAACCCAGACAACAAAACCCGGACAACCTTCCATCCCCGGTTCTCACCGGAAACCCAAGCCGTCCGTAGCTATCTGGCGACCAACGCAACCACTCCAGGATCACCCAGAGAGCCAGTAAAACCGGCCTCACCGCGTCGGTGAAGCGGCATATATGGACCACCTCCCAACACGTCAACGACCATTTTTCCACAAGCAACAAAATCAACACCAAAACCCCCGCGCCGCTTGGATTTTAACCCGAAACTTTTCTGTTTCCGCACGCAGCAGCGCCCGAATCACACACGCAGAATCACGCCACAAACATCCCCTCCCGCCAGCGGGAGGGGAGATAGACCACGAAAAAGCCCCGCAGCATGGGCTGGACGGCGCCGGAGCGATGCAATAGTCCGTTGCAATCAGGGGAGATTGTCCATTTTCATCCGTCTTGCTGCTGCCGCTGCGCTTGCCTTGTGTCCTGTCGTGGCCAGGGCCGATTCCGTGTCACTGACCCCGCCACAGCTTTTCGCCCTGGCCGATCAGGCGCGTGACCGGGGGGATTTTGCGCTGGCCGAAAGCGCCTATCGCGCTCTGGCGGAAAATCCCGACATCGACTTGCGCAATGAAGCCCGCTTTCGCCTCGCGCTGATGCTGGCCGATCGCGAGCACAAGCTGAAGGATGCGGCGATCGTGCTGCGCCGCATTCTCGACGAGCGCCCCAAGGCACAGCGCGTGCGCCTGGAACTGGCCCGCGTGCAGGCGATGATGGGCAACCTGGGCGCCGCGCGGCGCGAGATGCGCGCGGCCCAGGCCGGTGGCCTGCCGCCCGACGTCGAGCGCATGGTGCGATTCTATGCCGCCGCTCTCAAGGCGCGCAAACCGTTCGGCGGTACGCTCGACGTGGCCCTGGCGCCCGACAGCAACATCAACCGCGCGACGCGATCCAACACCCTGGGCACGGTGATCGGCGATTTCACGCTGGACCAGGATGCCAAGGCCAAGTCAGGCCTGGGCCTGGCGCTGCGCGGGCAGACCTATTTCCGCGCGCCCATCGAAAAGAACGCGACGCTGCTGGTGCGCGCCAACGGATCGGGCGATCTTTATCGCGACGAGCGCTTCGACGATATTCTGCTGGGCATCCAGGCCGGCCCGGAATACGCGCTGGGCGCCGATCGCCTGACCCTGGCCGCCGGTCCGACCTGGCGCTGGTATGGCCTCAAGCCATACAGCACGTCAGTGGGTGTCAGCGCCGATTTTATCCATCCCATGGGCAAGACGATGCAGGGGCGCCTGGACCTGGGCATCACGCACACCGCCAACCGGCGCAACGCCTTGCAGACCGGTGACGTGTTTTCGCTGTCGGCCGGGCTCGATCGCGCGATCTCCGCCCGGCTCGGCGGCGGCGTCCAGGCATTCGTCAACCGCACCAAGGCGAGGGATGCCGGCTGGTCCGATGTGACCGCGGGTGGTTCGCTCTATGCCTTTCGCGAGATTGCCCGGACCACGGCCGTGGTCAGCGCCAGCTACAGCCACCTTGAGGGCGATGCCCGGCTGTTCCTCTACCCCCGCCGCCGCGTCGACGATCGCTTTTCGGTGGTGGCCAGCGCCACCTGGCGCGGGCTGCAATGGCAGGGGCTCGCCCCGATCACGCGGCTGCGTTGGGAACGCAACCGCTCGACCGTGGGAATCTATGACTACCGCCGCGTCGCCGCCGAAGTGGGCGTGACCGCCGCGTTCTGACCCACTGTGCCGATCAGGCGTGGCCGGTATTGGCGGCGAGATGGGCCGGATCGATCCCGGCCGCGCGCCAGGTGGCCGACCAGCGCTGCTCGCGCGGGGTATCGAACAGGATCGCCGGCGCCCCTTCGGCCGCATGCCAGCCGTGGTGGTGCATCTCTTCCTCCAACTGCCCCGGCCCCCAGCCGGCATAGCCCAGCGCGATCAGCCAGCGCGATGGGCCGCGCCCTTCGGCAATCGCGCGCAGCACGTCCATCGAGGCCGATAGCGTGCACAGCGGATTGACGGTGACCGAACCCTCGCCACCCCAATCGGGCGTGTGCAGCACGAAGCCGCGCCCGGTTTCCATCGGCCCGCCATGGAGCACCGGCACATCGGGCGCCTGGCCGGGATCGATGCCGACGTCTTCCAGCAGCGCATGGAAGCGAATGCCCGCGCGCTGTTCGCCCAGGCCGATGCCCAGCGCGCCATTGGCGTCGTGAAGGCACAGCGCGATCACCGCGTGATCAAAGCGCGGGTCCATCATGCCCGGCATGGCGAGCAGCAGGCGGCCGGCGAGATAGTGCGGTGCTTGGTCGAACGTGGAAACATCGGGCATGGATAACGAACTTCGCTCAGGCAGCAGCGGCGGGCGTGGTGGTGGCCGGGGCAGCGGCATTGGCCCCGCCCGGCCCGCGATCTTCCGCCGCATCGAGCAGACGCCGTTCGAGATTGCGCAGGCGGGTGTCGCTGGTCACCTTCTCGCCCAGAATGTCGGTGACATAGAAGGTATCCACCGCCCGCTCGCCATACGTGGCAATATGCGCGGAATGGACGACGAGCCGCGAATCGAACAGCGCATGGGCGAGGCGCCCGAGCAGCGCGGGGCGATCGCGCGCCCCCACTTCGACCACGGTGAAGCGGTTCGATGCCTTGTTGTCGTAGATCACGATCGGCTGCACGTCGAACGCCTCGGCACGTGGACGGGCCAGCGGCCGCGCGGCGAGTTGCGGCATCAGCTTGACCCGGTTGGACAGGGCATCGGCAATGCTCGCCTTGAGCCGCTCGATATGCCGCGCTTCGTTCAGGGGGCGCCCCAAGGGATCCTGCACCAGGAAGTTGTCTACCGCCAGGCCATTGCGCGTGGTGTGAATGCGCGCATCGATGATGTTGCCGCCGGCCAGGTGGATCGCCCCGGCCAGGCGATAGAACAGCCCGGCATGGTCCGCCGCCAGCACGGTGACCAGCGTAGCGCCGCGCGCCGGATAGTAATGCGCTTCCACCGACAGCGGCTCGCCCAACGCGCCGTCCATCTGTTGCAGGTTGAGCGCGATGATGTCTTCGGGCTCGGCAATCCAGTAGGCATCGCCAAGCTGCCGCCCGACCGTGCCGATCAGGGCGTCGCGTTCCTTGAGCAGTTCGCCCACTGCCTTCTTCTTGGCGGCGATGCGTTCGGGGCGGCCATGCTGCTTGTGGCCCAGCCGCAGCATTTCCTCGGTCTGCACGAACAGATCGCCCAGAAGCTGGCGCTTCCACGAGTTCCAGATGCCCGGCCCCACCGCGCGGATATCGACGATCGTCAGGATCAGCAGCAGCCGCAGCCGCTCTGCGCTCTGCACTTGGGCGGCGAAATCGGCGATCGTCTTGTAATCGGCCAGGTCACGCTTGAACGCGGTGGCGCTCATCAACAGGTGCCAGCGTACCAGCCACGACACCAGCTCAGTCTCCGCCGCCGAGAGGCCCAGCCGCGGGCACAGCTTGCGCGCCACTTCGGCGCCCAGGATCGAGTGGTCGCCGCGCCGGCCCTTGGCGATATCGTGGAGCAGCGTGGCGATATAGAGCACGCGGCGCGACGCGACCTTCTGCACCACGTTGCTGGCCAGCGGATGCGGCTCGCGTTCCTCGCCCTTCTCGATACGGGCGAGCAGGCCGATGGCGCGGATGGTGTGCTCGTCCACCGTATAGTGGTGGTACATGTCGAACTGCATCTGCGCCACGACGCGGCCGAAATCGGGAATGAAGCGCCCGAACACGCCCGCCTCGTTCATCCAGCGCAGCACCGTTTCGGGGTCATGCCGGCTGGTCAGCAGTTCCAGGAACAGCGCGTTGGCGCGCGGATCCTTGCGCACGGCGCCATCGATCAGCCCGGCATCGCGCCGCGCCAGGCGCATCGCCTCGGGATGGATTTCCAGCCCGTGCTTGTCGGCCACCACGAAAATCTCGATCAGCCGCACCGGATCGACGGCAAAGAAATCATCGCCCGGCACCGAAACCTTTTCGGCCACGATCGGAAAGCCGGAAACCTTGCGCTTGCGCCGCTGGCGCAGCGCGGCAAAGAAGCCCGGCTTAGTGCGGGCGAACTGCTCGTCGAGCTGGGCCATGAACACGCCGGTGAGCGAGCCGACCTGCTTGGCCTGGAGGAAGAAGAACTGCATGAACCGCTCGACCGAGCTTTTGCCCGGGCGATCGGCAAAGGCCATGCGCGCGGCCACTTCGCGTTGCAGGTCGAAGGTCAGGCGGTCTTCGGCGCGGCGGGTGATCATGTGCAGGTGGCAACGCACCGCCCAGAAGAAGTTCTCGGCGCGGTGGAAGGCGCGATATTCCGCCGCCGTCAGCAGGCCGACATCGACCAGTTCCGATGGATCGCGCACCTTGTGGACATATTTGCCGATCCAGTAGAGCGTGTGCAGGTCGCGCAGGCCGCCCTTGCCCTCCTTCACGTTGGGCTCCACCACATAGCGGCTGTCGCCCAGCCGCTTGTGCCGCTCGTTGCGCTCGGCCAGCTTCTCGGCCACGAACTGCCGCTCGGTACCGGCGGTCACTTCCGCCCAGAACCGGCGCGCGCATTCCTCATAGACCGCGCGATCGCCCCAGACATAGCGCCCTTCGAGCAGGGCGGTGCGAATGGTCAGGTCACTCTTGGCCATGCGCACGGTTTCGTCCAGCGAGCGACTGGAATGGCCAACCTTGAGCCCCAGGTCCCACAGGAAATAGAGCATCGCCTCGATCACCTGCTCGCACCAGGCGGTGGGCTTGTTGGGCGTGACGAAGGCGATGTCCACGTCGGAATGCGGGGCCATCTCGCCCCGGCCATAGCCGCCGACGGCAAGCACGGCGATGCGCTCGCCGGTGGTGCGGTTGCTGGCGCGGTAGACATGGCCGATCACGTAGTCGTGGATCACCCGCACCAGTTGGTCGACCAGGAAGGCTTGGCCCTGCGCGCATTCATAGCCGGCCGAGGGCTTGCCGCGCAGGCGCCGCGCCAGTTCGTCGCGCCCATGGGCCAGCGCGGCGCGCAGATGCTCGACCACCACGGGCCGGGCGCGCGAAGGATCGCCGCCGGCCTCGACCACCGCCTGGCTCACCGCCTCGGCAAGGGTGCGACGGTCGATGATGGCGCGCTGATGGGCAATGCGGGGCAAAGTCATACCCCCTCATTAAACGAGGTGGCGTTAAGGGGAAACAGCGCAAGAGGTGAAGTTTTCACGATTGTGCCGCACCGCCAGACATAGCTCCTCTCACCTGGCCCCGGCGCAAGCGCCGCGCTTTTGGGGTTTGCCAGCGGCTTGGCCGCTGTGCCAGAAGGCGCCCGAACCGGGGGCCATGGCGACTGTCGCGGCCCAACCGGCACCAGGCATCAGTTCACGGAGCGTTGCGCTTGTTCCTTCTTTCGGCCCTTTCCGCTGCCACGGCTGCCGCATCGCCCATGCCGCTGCGCTGGGACCAGTTGCACCTCTCCCCCATCGCCTGGGATTTCGGCTTCTTCCAGTTGCGCTGGTATTCGCTGGCCTATCTCGCCGGGATCATGATCGGGTACTGGCACCTCTCGCGCATGATCCGCCAGCCCGGCGCACCGATGGCGCAGCGCCATGCCGACGACCTGTTCTTCTATGCCACGCTCGGCATCATCCTGGGCGGGCGCCTGGGCTATGCCACGTTCTATGCCCCGGAACTGTGGGCGCATCCGTCCGAACTGGTCAAGCTGTGGGAAGGCGGGATGAGCTTCCACGGTGGCCTGATCGGCACCGTGCTGGCCATCGCCTTCGTCTGCTGGCGCAATGGCCTCAGCTTCATCCGGGTCTGCGACTATATCGCTCCCTGCGCGCCGATCGGGCTATTCTTCGGGCGCTGCGCCAATTTCGTGAATGGCGAACTGTGGGGCCGCGTGACCACTGCCGACGTGCCCTGGGCGATGATCTTTCCCGGCGCCGGCCCCAATCCGCGCCATCCCAGCCAGCTTTACGAAGCCCTGCTCGAAGGCGTGATCCTGGCCACCGTGCTGATCACCCTGTTCTGGAAGACCCGCGCCCGCTGGCGGCCGGGTCTGTTGATGGGCACTTTCGCCACCGGCTATGCCCTGTCGCGCTTCATCGTCGAATTCTATCGCGAACCCGATGCCCAGTTGGAAGAGTTTGCCCTGCGCACCGGGCTGTCGATGGGTCAGTGGCTGACCCTGCCGATGCTGGCGATCGGCCTCACCCTGCTGATCCGTGCCCTGGCCCGCCCGCCGCTGGGCACCGTGACGCCGTCCCCGGCCGATTGACCGCTTGCCTGCTGCACCGGCCATGGCTGACGATTCGCTCAAGGACATCTTTGCCCGCCTGATCCGCGCCACCGGGCCGATCAGCGTGGCCCACTTCATGGCCGAATCCAACGCGCGCTATTACGGCACGCGCGATCCGCTGGGCGCGTGTGGCGATTTCATCACCGCGCCGGAAGTGAGCCAGATGTTTGGCGAGATGATCGGCCTGTGGCTGGCCGACCTGTGGATCCGTGCCGGCCGGCCCGGCCCGATCGCCTATGTCGAGGCCGGGCCGGGACGCGGCACCCTGGCGCAGGATGCGCTGCGCGCCGCCGCGCGACAGGGCCTGGTGCCCGACGTCCATTTCGTCGAAACCAGCCCGGCGCTGCGCGCGCTGCAACGCCAGCGCTTTCCCGGCGCCACCTGGCACGATGACTTTGCCACCGTGCCGGCCGATCGCCCGCTGCTGGTGGTGGGCAACGAATTCCTCGATGCCCTGCCGGTGCGGCAGATCGTGCGCATGGCCGAAGGCTGGCGCGAGCGGATGATCGGCTGGGATGCGCAAGGCCAGCGCCTGCTGCCCGTCGCCGGCGACCGCCCGATGGACGCCGCCGTTCCGCCCGATCGCGCCGGCGCACCGGAGGGCACGATCATCGAGACCTGCCCCGCCGCCGCTGCCGTCACCGCCGAGGTCGCCGCGCGCCTTGCCGCCCAGGGCGGCGCCGCGCTGTGGATCGACTATGGCCATGCCGAGCCACATGACGGCAGCACGCTCCAGGCCGTGCGTGCCCATCGCAAGGTCGATCCCTTTGCCGATCCGGGTGAGGCAGACCTGACCGCGCTGGTCGATTTCGCCGCGCTGGTGCCGGTGGTCGCGGCGGCCGGTGCACGGTGCGACGGCATTGCCAGCCAGGGCGATTTCCTGCGCTGTCTCGGGATCGAGGCACGCGCGGCGGGCCTAGCCCGCACCGCGCCCAATCATGCCCCGGCGCTGGCCCGCGCGCTCGATCGCCTGACCGGCGCGGAAGAAATGGGCAACCTGTTCAAGGTCATGGCCTTTTCCGCAGCGCACTGGCCCGTTCCCGCCGCACTATAAAGACTTTGCAGCTTGCATTGCGGCAGCGCAAAATACGCGGATTTCCTGCACTAAAATGCTTGTTGGCAAAGCCGTGTTTCTGTGGCTATCACGCAGTATAACTGTTTGGGCCTGATACGTGCAAATCACGGCGGCCCGGCGCGCATGATACCCGGCGATGTTCGCCGCCGCGCGCAAGGAGGGGGAAATACCGTGCCCGGCCGTTTCCAGGCGGGGTGGCAGCAGGCAGGGATTATCAATGGCTGATGAGGCAATTGTGAACGCAAGCGGCACAGATACGCCCGCCGTCCACGACGGGTCGGGTGGCGAAGACGGCGTGCGCCGGCGGGATTTCATCAACATCGCGGCGGTGAGTTTCGCCGGGGTCGGTGGGCTGGCGGTGCTCGTGCCGCTGGTGTCGCAGATGGCACCTTCGGCCGACGTGCTGGCCGAAAGCTCCACCGAGATCGACATTTCCCAGATCGCGCCCGGTCAGGCGATCAAGGCGGTGTTCCGCAAGCAGCCGGTCTTCGTGCGCAACCTGACCCCGACCGAGATCAGCGAGGCCGACAAGGTGCCGGTTTCCAGCCTGCGCGATCCGCAGACGCTGGAAGAACGCACCAAGCCGGGCAAGACCAACTGGCTGATCACCATGGGCGTGTGCACCCACCTGGGCTGCGTGCCGCTCGGCGCTGGCGAGGGCGAGGTAAAGGGCGAATTCGGCGGCTATTTCTGCCCGTGCCATGGCTCGGTCTACGATACCGCCGCGCGCATCCGCAAAGGCCCGGCACCCAAGAACCTGGAAGTGCCGCCTTATGAATTCACGTCCGACACTGTCGTGAAGATCGGCTGAGGATAGACCCGATGAGCTTTCCCTGGGCGAAAGAATACAAGCCAAGCCACCCGCTGATGCAGTGGCTGGACGAGAAGCTGCCGCTGCCGCGCTTCGTCTACAACGCCGTCGGCGCCGGCTATCCGGTGCCGCGCAATCTGAACTACATGTGGAACTTCGGCATTCTCGCCGGGGTCTGCCTGATGCTCCAGATCGTCACCGGCGTGGTCCTGGCGATGCACTATGCCGCCAATTCCGGCGTGGCTTTCGACAGCGTCGAACACATCATGCGTGACGTGAACTGGGGCTGGATGCTGCGCTATGCGCATGCCAACGGCGCCTCGGCGTTCTTCGTGGTGGTCTACATCCACATCTTCCGCGGCTTCTTCTACTCTTCGTACAAGCCCCCGCGCGAGATGATCTGGCTCTTGGGCGTGACGATCTTCCTGCTGATGATGGCCACCGCCTTCATGGGCTACGTGCTGCCGTGGGGCCAGATGAGCTTCTGGGGCGCCAAGGTCATCACCGGCCTGTTCTCGGCCATCCCGGTCGTCGGCACGCCGCTGCAACAGTGGCTGCTGGGCGGCTTCGCACCAGACAACGCCGCGCTCAACCGCTTCTTCAGCTTGCACTTCCTGCTGCCCTTCGTGATCCTGGGCGTGGTGATCCTGCACATCTGGGCGCTGCACATTCCCGGTTCGTCGAACCCCACGGGCGTGGAAGTGAAGAGCGAATCGGACACCGTGCCGTTCCACCCCTATTACACCGCCAAGGACGGCTTCGGCCTGGGGGTCTTCGCGATCCTCTACTGCACCATGCTGTTCTTCCTGCCCAACGCGCTGGGTCACCCGGACAACTACATCCAGGCCAACCCGCTTTCGACGCCGGCGCACATCGTGCCCGAATGGTATTTCTGGCCGTTCTACGCGATCCTGCGCGCCTTCACCGCCGATTTCCTGTTCATCCCGGCCAAGCTGATGGGCGTGCTGGCGATGTTCTCGGCGATCCTGGTGTGGTTCTTCCTGCCTTGGCTGGATACCTCGCCGGTGCGTTCGGGCCACTATCGTCCGCTGTTCCGCAAGTTCTTCTACCTGCTGGTGATCGACGTGCTGGTGCTGGGCTATTGCGGCGGTTCGCCGGCCGAAACCAAGTACGTGCTGATCTCGCAGATCGCCGCCACGTACTATTTCCTCCACTTCCTCGTGATCCTGCCGATCGTCGCCTCGATCGAGAAGCCGGCCCCGCTGCCCTTCTCCATCACCCAGGCGGTGCTGGGCAAGGATGACCAGACCGCCCCGGCCGCCTGAGCCCGCGCGAACCGCACAAAGAGAGAGAACCCCATGGTCCGTCTTTTTGGTCCTCTTGTCGGCCTCTTCTTCGCCGTGGCGCTGCTCTGGTCGTTCGGAGTGGGCGCGATCCAGGCGATCCGCGAGCCCGAACCCGCCACGGCGGTGCAGAAGTTCCACCTCGCCCCGCACGAGCCGGAGCCCGGCTTCTCGTTCAACGGGCCTTTCGGCAAGTTCGACCGGGCACAGTTGCAGCGCGGCTTCCAAGTCTACAAGGAAGTCTGCTCCAACTGCCACTCGCTGCACTTCGTCGCCTTCCGCGATCTGGCCGCGCTCGGCTATTCCGAAGCCGAAGTGAAGGCGATCGCCAAGGACTGGTCGAACAAGGCCAAGGTCACCGATCCCAAGACCGGTGACGAAACCCAGCGCGACAACGTGCCGGCCGATCACTTCCCCAAGGTCTACTACGCCGGCACCGGCAATCCGCCGGATCTCTCGCTGGTCACCAAGGCCCGCCACGAAGGCCCCGAATACGTCTATTCGCTGCTGACCGGGTATCAGGACCAGCCGGCCGAACTGCTCAAGGAATTCCCCGACAGCAAGACGCCCGACGGCCTGTACTACAACCCCTACTTCGCCAACCTGAACATCGCCATGCCGGCCCCGCTGGCCGACGACCAGGTGACCTATGGCGATGGGACCAAGGCAACCAAGCAGCAGATGGCCGCCGACGTGGCCGCCTTCCTGACCTGGACCGCCGAACCCAAGATGGAAAAGCGCAAGCAGACCGGCTGGGCCGTGCTCGGCTTCCTGCTCGCCGCCACGGTGCTGGCCTACCTCGCCAAGCGCAACATCTGGGCCAAGGTGCACTGAGCCCGGCAACCTTGCTGAAAAACGAAAAGGCCACCGGAAACGGTGGCCTTTTTCATGAGTTGTGGGCATGGGCCGCGCGCCCCTTCCTCGTCCGCGAAAGGCTCTCATGTCTGCCAGCGTTCTCCCGTCCCGCGATCGTCCCACCGCTGATCCGGCCCCAGCCGCCCTGTCACCCGGCGATCTCAAGGCGCTGGTCCGCAGCGTGCCCGATTTCCCCGCACCGGGGGTTTTGTTCCGCGACGTCACCACGCTGATCGCCCACCCGGCTGGCTTTGCCGCCGCGATCGATCACCTCGCCGCCCGGGTCCGGGCCAGCGGCGCCACATTGATCGCCGGCATGGAAGCGCGCGGCTTCATCTTCGGCGCGGCCGCCGCCGCGCGCGCCGGATTGGGCTTCGTGCCGGTGCGCAAGCCGGGCAAGCTGCCGGTGACGACTTTGGGCGTGGATTATGATCTGGAATATGGCACGGACCGGCTGGAGATCGATCCCACCGCGATCCGCCCCGGCCAGAGCGTGGCCATCGTCGACGATCTGATCGCCACCGGCGGCACGGCCCTCGCCGCCGCCCACCTGCTGCGCGAAGCCAGCGCAGTGGTCACCCACGCGTTCTTCGTCATCGACCTGCCCGACCTGGGCGGCGCCCAGCGCCTGCGCGATGCGGGCGTGACAGTCGACGCCCTGATGGACTTTCCGGGCCACTGAGGGAACGCGCCCTCATCTCCCTTTCCCGCAAACGGGAGGGTGTCGGGGGGAGGGAATGTTCCTCCCCCAACCCCCAACCAACTCAATCCACCAGCATCAACGCATCCAGCGCCACCACGCCTTCCCCCTTGGGATGCAGGATCACCGGATTGAGATCGATTTCCCGAATCGAAGGCTCGGCGCGCAGAACCTGGCCCACCTTGACGATCAGCGCAGCCAGTGCCGGCACGTCCAGCGCCGGGGAGCCGCGATAGCCGGCCAGCAGCGCCGCGCTCTTGAGCTGCATCAGCTCGGCTTCCACCGCTTCCTGCGTCAGGTCAGCCGTGAGCAGGCGCACGTCCTGGAGTATCTCGGCGGTTACCCCACCAAACCCGGCCAGCACTACCGGCCCCCATTCGGGATCGTTCTTGGCACCCACGATCATTTCCATGCCGCGCTTGCCCATCGCCTCGATCAGCACGCCGTCGAGCGCGATGCTGGCGTCATAGGCCGCGACATTGGCGAACATGCGGGTCCAGGCCTCACGCACGGAAGCATCGTCGGCCAGGTTGAGCATGACGCCGCCGGCATCGCTCTTGTGGCCCAGCGCCGCGGCCTGGGCCTTCATCGCCACGGGATAGCCCACCGCCTGCGCCGCCGCGACGGCCTCGTCCGGGCTCGCCGCAAACTGGCCCTTGGGGAACGCCACGCCGGCCGGGGCCAGCAACTGCTTGGCCTTGTATTCGGGAATGACGCCCGAAACATCGCCCAGGCCCGCCACCGGAAGCGCCGGCGCGTCCGTCGCGCCAAGGTCGCGCGCGGACCAGTGGGTCAACCGCGTGATCGCCCGCAGCGCCCGCTCGGTGGTGGGGAACCAGGGAATGCCCGCCGCGCGCAGGGCCGCGATGCGCTCGGCCGGAACCTCGGCGCCTTCATCCAGCCCGGCAAAGATCAGCGGCTTGGTCAGCGTCTTGCCTTCCACCGCGGCCAGAATCGCGGGGAACTTGATCGCGCAGGTGATCGCCTCGGCCTGGATGATCCCCGCGAGCACCGTGCCGACGCGATCGTCCGCCAGCAGCGCATCGAGCGTGCGGGTATAGATCGCCGGTTCCGACAGGCCCTGCGCCGTGATGTCGAGCGGGTTGGACACCGGCACGAACGGCGGGAGCGCGGCGCGCAGTTCGGGCGAATCCGCATCGTGCAGGTCGGCCAGCGGCAGGCCCAGTTCCTCGGCCAGGTCGAGCGTCAGCGCCTTGAACGCGCCAGATTCGCCCAGCACCGCCGCCGCGCCCGAAGGCGGGATCGGGCAGCGTGCGGCAATCTCGGCCACATCGCCCAGTTCCTCCAGGGTTTCGGCAAAGATCACCCCGGCCCGCGCCACCATCGCGCGCATCAGCTTGTAATCGCCAGCCATCGCGCCGGTGTGAGTCGCGGCGGATTCGCGCGCGGCGCTGGACTTGCCGGGATGCAGCAGCACCACCGGCTTGCCCGCAGCATGGGCGCGCCGCGCTGCCGCCAGAAAGCGCTGCGGCTTGCGGAACTGCTCCACGATCATGGCAATGGCGTGGGTATCGGGGTCGTCCACCAGCCAATCGACGAAGTCTTCCACGCCGCTCGCCGCCTCGTTGCCGGTGGACACCGAATAGGAAACGCCGCACTCGCGCGCCAGCAGCATGGTGCCCAGCACCGCCGCCATCGCGCCCGATTGCGAGACGATCCCCACCGCGCGCCTGCCGGCTGGCGGCACCGCGTTGGTTTCCACGAAAGTCAGCGGAATGCGGTCGACATAATTGACCAGGCCCAGGCAATTGGGGCCTTCCACCACCATGCCGGCCTCGGCCGCGAGCCGCGCGATCTCGCGCTGCTCGGCCAGGCCTTCCTCGCCGCCTTCGGCAAAGCCGGCGGAAAAGATCACCACCCCGCCCGCCTTGCGCGCCGCCAGGCTGCGCACGGCATCAAGCACCCCGGCGCGCGGAATGGCCAGCACGGCCACGTCCACGCCTTCGGGCAGGGCATCGGTGCTGGGGTAGCAGGTGAGCCCGGCAATCTCGCTGCGCTTGGGATTCACCGGATAGATCGCGCCAGCATAGCCATTGCGTTGCAGGTTGCTGAGCAAGGTGGCGCCCAGCGCGCCGGGCTTGTCCGAGGCGCCAACCACGGCGACCGATTGCGGGCGCAGGAAACGGGCGATCGCCTTATGCGACAGAACGGGTTCAACAGCCATGACATCCTCCGAATTTCGCTATGACTTATAACAATCAGCGAAACCCGGCAAGCGGCGAGTGCCCCACCCAGGCACCAGCCACCCCAAAGTCCATCCACCACGAACGGGGTGCGGATCGCGCAAAGGCAACAAGGATGGGCAAGCCCGGGGGGTTGACGAACCCGGATCGCGCATGGCAAGCGCAAGGGCCTGAAGCGGGCGGGTATAGCTTAGTGGTAAAGCCCTAGCCTTCCAAGCTAGTTATGCGGGTTCGATTCCCGCTACCCGCTCCAGAGCCTCCTCCCAGGAGGTCCCAAGACGGCCCGTAAGCGGCTGTTTTTTACAGCTTTTTGTTGGTATAATGTCCCGGCAGTTCCGGCGATGTTTCACCCAATATCAGAACAAAATGGGCACATTGATGGACCTGCAGCCAACCGAGCTGAAGGGAGGTCCATCAAATGGGCGAACGGAAATCAGGGCTGACGGCATCATCGGTCGCGCGCGCCAAGCCGAAGGACAAGGCATACAAACTGTCTGACTATGACGGTCTGTATCTTCTGGTGAAGCCGACCGGCGCACGGTACTGGCGAATGAACTACCGCTTCCACAATCTGCAGCGGACGGTGACCTTCGGGCGCTATCCGGAATTGCTGCTGGCCGATGCCCGGCAGCGACTCCTCAACGCACGGCGTCTGCTGGCAGATGGCATCGACCCGATCGATCAGGCCAAGCTCAATAAGATTCAGGAATCCATCTCGTTCGCCAACACGTTCAAGACGGTCTCGGACGAGTGGCTGGAAAAGGTCCAGCTGTGTCAATCGGCGTCCAATCGGGGGTCTGACTCAAATTCCGTGCAGATTTGACATTTCTGCG
>NZ_BMZP01000036.1 GCF_014652855.1 Novosphingobium pokkalii | reverse complement strand
GCATCGTCGCAAAGGCTTGGGGCATGTCCTCATGCAGACCCTGCACGAGGCTAGGCGCGATCTCGCCAGTGTTGAACTGCTGGTCGCCACGAACGATGGCCGGGCACTCTATGAAACGCTGGGATGGAAGAAGATCGCGTCCTACGCCAGTGCCTCGATTGTAGGGATGTGATCGCCGCCAACCGGAGGCAACTCGCGACCAGACCCGGTCGTTCACGCCCGAACCGATAAACGTCCGTTTCCGCCAGAAGCGGGCGGTCGTGCTGGTCGAAGTGGACGATCCAGGCACAAGTTGATGCTCGCCGATGCTTGACGGGCTGAAAGCCAAGAGCGTTTCCAGTATCGAGCGGAAAGATAGCGCCCCGTCGAGCGACTTCGTCGGGATCTTTAATCCAGACGGTACCAAGATTGAGTTGTGGCAACCCAAAGCGAAGCCGGTACACTAGGGATCATAGATTGGACCGCGTGATCGTCGCGGATGGTTGCCCCTGCCGTGGGCTGTAGAAGGTACGCCGCTTGCTCTCCAGTTCGGAGATCCTAGTTGGCGAACCGGAAAGCACCGCGCTAACACTCCCTTCATCTGAAGGACCCCGCGCGGGTACACAGGGCTCAATCACAGAGGGGGCATGCATGGACGATTCTGATCGCGACCTGACGTTTTTCGACGGGTGCATCCGCACTTATGGAGCCGCAACCCGTCATATGATGAAGGTCTGGCAGGACGTGACCGGCAAACCCATGGATAGGCTCTCCGGCTACCCGAAGGATCGCTTTCGAGAAGCTCTCGGTTATTTTGTGCGGGCAATGGAAAGCGGCGACGCCGCAGGGCTGCGCGCGAAGCTGGATGAGGCGACGGGGGATGACGGGATCCTTAAGTCCCTGATTGAGGACAGCTTAGCATCCCCGGAGGAGGCGCTTGCTCCGGACGTCGACGATGTGCCACCGTCCACCTTCAAGAAGGCAATCTGGGCTGAGGCCCTCCACCGTGTGGGCGACGAGGCCGTCGACGTTGACTTGGACGATTTCCTACGGGGCGTTGTGTCGCGAGTGATCTGCGAAATGGGATGGAAGCGCCGGTTCAACGTGGGGGAGAATCGTCACTTCCCGAGAATGGTCCAGTGGCTGCGGGAGGTGGAGGAGGAGACGACATGGGATGAGGGCGTCGGCTTGCACCTCATGAATCGTGCGTCTGCGGGACGGGTCGCGCTCTACCCTGCCAACCCTCACAATCTAAAGGTCAGGCTCGATGCGGATTGGCTCTGACGGTCCGATGGCCAGGGGGTGAATCTTGCTGCTGTATCACTTCGTACCGTCGCGCTGGGGGCTTCAGAACATCGAACGCCGGCGGGTTAAGCTCGCAACGCTCGACGCCCTGAACGATCCCTTCGAGATGCTCGCGGCCACGTCGTCGTCGCCAGCGCACCGGGCGGCCTTTCGCCGGGCTAAAGCCGAGCGGGCGGCGGCTGTTGGTCTGCTGTGCTTCAGCCGAAGCTGGTCGAACCCGGTGCAATGGTCGCATTACGCCGACCGACACAAAGGGCTGTGCTTGGGCTTTGAGGTCGACGATGCTCAGTGTCGGCCGGTTCGCTACCGAAAAAAGCGGGTCACGTTCGATCCTAACTGTCTCGACGACCCTGCCGCCGCCAAAGCCCTCATCGAGAGCCTGATGACCGTGAAGTTTGAGCATTGGGCCTATGAAGACGAGGTGCGTGTCTGGGAGGATCTCGCGGCGTGCGATCGCGAGGGGGATAATTATTTCAAGTGCTTCTCGAGCGCAATGCGTCTCAAAGAGGTCATTCTCGGCGCCGAGTGCGATACGGGCAGGCAGGCGATTATCGCCAAGCTTGACGACCTCGCCTTGACTGTTCGACTGCGCGACGCACGGCTGGCATTCAAACGCTTCGCCATCACGGAACAGCTCGATTCCAGGCGGTGGCGATGAGACCGTTGATCGAACCGGCCAGATATTGTTCGACCATCGAGGACAGCACGGACCAAGAGTTGCTTCATCGAACCATCAGAGCGGCATTGCTGTTACTGTCAGGGCTCAATGGTGTTGGCTGATATCGCTAGATTGCGTCCTCGAACTGCGTGGAGCGGTCGCCGTGGATACCGCTTTGACTGCAAACGGGCGGACTTTTTTCAGTCAGGGGGGCGAGAAAGCATCACTCGCGAGCGTCGGTTTCTGGCAACGGCAGGCGTTCGAATTGCCATCCCCCCGTCGGGAATGTCCCAGACTTGGACCATGCGAACGAACGAAAAGCCGTTCGATGCGCGAAATCAATGCGCTGGCTATTGCTCATCCTGACTGCCGCGCGGCCTCCTCCATTTGGGCGATGCGTTCCGAGCAGATGGCATGGACGACACAACTTCAGCCGTCATCCTCTGCGTCCTATATCGCGCGCCGCATTGCATCCGGCACGATCTGGATGCCAAAGAACGGGTCGTTAGCACTAGTGCTGTAAACCCTTTCATGATGTTTCGCCGACGCGGGATCGGCCGCGCCGGACCTTTTGAGCATCCTCGCCCGAGAGCTGAAAGCGCGCACCCCGCTTTTCCATAATTCACGCAAAAACTTGGCGCGCGGATTCGCGTCTGATATCATGGGATCGCGCTGCGCAAAAGGCGGCGCCGGGACTGGTAATCCCGCGAAAGCAAAGAGCTCGGAAAACGCGGTTTTCCGGGGTGCCGTCGCGCATGTCCAAACCTTCGGGTTAAAGGCGGCGGCGCATGTGCTTTCGCATGTTACCAGCTCCGGCGGCTCCCGCGCGCAAGCGTGCGGGAGCTCGGGGTCAGTCCGCGTGATGACCTGAAGCCTTCCGCTCCCCGCTTCTGACGCGGACCGGAGGTACATATGGACACGATCGTTCCTGCTACTTCATCCCACCTTGGCGCCCCCGCGCTGGGCGCTGCCATCATCACGTTGCCGGGCAAGAATTCCGAGCTGGGCGGGCTATGGCGGCGCTATGATGCGCGGCCCGTCCGGCTCCTGCGCACGCGGGAAGGCCGTGCGCTTAGTCTAGATCGCTATCACCGCGCGGGCGAGTTCATGGGATCGCTTGCCTCGCCCATGGCCGATGACACTGCCTATTTGTTCTACTCGGCCGGAATCGTCGCGCAGCTGGCGATGTCGTCGCACCTGCTCGACGTGGGTTTCCCAGACGCGTGGTGTGCCAAATACATCGGCCTCCATGTTGACCGTTCCCTGGCCTATGCCAATGCCACTGGCTTTGGTTTCGAGGACACGGAAACCGAGCGGCTGATGGACGTGCTCTCGCCCTACTGGAAATGGAACGATCTCAGCCGTGCGCACGGCATCAAGCCTGACACGGGAGGCTTTGTCGCCGGGCAGGTTCGCGACATCATTACCGCGCTGTTGGACCACGTCGCGGAAGTGACCGGGCACGGCCGACGCAAGCAGCGCCGGTCCCCGTCCTGATCAGTCTCACCGCGCAAGACTGATTCGCGCGGCCAGACCGATTGGGGGGCAAACGATCTCGTGACACCGCTAGACTTTGCGGATTGCCAACCGCCGAGCGCCTGTTCGCAAAATTTTTTTGGGTGTTCGTGCGAGGTCGTGCCGGTGCGCTTCGGTGTACCGGGCAGCGTGCTGGCGGCAGATGCCGCATTCCCTGGATTCTCAGGTGGTTGCGCTTTTCCCGCAACGCCCCAATTCTACTCGTGGCCGGCCAATCCAACCCATGAAACAGGAAGGATGTGCCATGAATACCGCCTCCCCCAATTCCTTCGTGCGTCTGCCCCAAGTGCTCAAGGAAACCGGGCTCTCGCGCGCGACGCTCTATCGCAAGGTCCAGAACGGGACCTTCCCCAAACAGTCGCGCATTGCCACGCGCTGCGTGGGCTGGCGCCGCAGCGCGCTCGACCAGTGGCTGCAGAACCCGATGTTCTATTCCGTCGACGACTTCACCTGATGGGATCCGCATATCGGTGCCGCCCGATGGCGAGCCATCGGGCAGCCTGAATTTTTCACCACGGCCACCAGCGCTGCCACCAGTGCCCATAGACCGCGCGGGTCAGGGTGGAGAGGGCCTTGGCCAGTTCGGCCTGCACCGTCTCGACGCTGATGCCATGGCGCTGCGCCAGCTCGGCATAGCTGGCGCCCCCGAAGCGTACCGCCGCGAAGATCGCGCGCTGGCGCTTGGTCATGCGGCGCAGACCACGCTGGCCCCGGCGCCAGAACGCGCGCGGCGACAAGGTTGGCAGGACCGGCGTGCCCCATTCGGGCGGGAGAGGCGAGTTCATGGCCGGTCCTCCCCGCAGGTCAGGAGGAAATCGGCAGCCTTGCTGGCCGCACTGGCCGCGCGGAAGATTGCCTTCTCGTCGGCTCGCAGTACTTCCAGCCAGGCCCCGATGTAATCGGAATGCTGCACGGTCGGGACAATGCCCAGCGCGGCACAGGCAAAAGCACTGGCCATTTCCGCGACAAGTTCCTCTTTTGCATAGGACGCAGAACCGAACTCGCCGGTCTGATCCCGGTCCAGCCGGCTCGGGTGGCCGGTGGCATGACCCAGTTCATGCAGGGCGGTGCGGAACCAGTTGATCGGCTCGAAGAAGGCCGCTTGGGGCGGCACCTGCACCACGTCATGGGTGGGGGAATAGAACGCTTCACTGCCGCCGATGCGGAAGGTCACCCCGCTGCCCTGGATCACGCGATCCGCACCAGCAATCGCCAGCTCGGGCGCAATCGGCGCCACAGGCTGCACCATGTCGTCGGGCAGGTCCTCGCACTGGTCGAGATTGAACACGGTAAAGCGCTTGAGAAAGGCCACGGTGCGCGCTTCGCGGTCTTCGTCCCGGGCCTTGGCGGCTTCCTCGCGCGGGGTGAAGCGATCGGCATAGCAGACCACCGTACCTTTCTCGCCGCGCCGGACATGGCCCCCGGCTGCTTCGGCCTGGCGATAGGTCAGCCAGCGCTGCGAGGAAAAGCCCTGCTCGATGGCAGAGGTCCAGAGAATGAGAACATTGATCCCCGAATAGGTCCTACCCGAACCGGCATTGTGGGGCAGCGTGCAGGGACAGCGGCTGGCGTCCCACGGCTGCACCCAGGGCAGGCGCCCGGCTTCAAGTTCGGCAATGATGCGGTAGGTCACCTCTACATAGAGGGACTGGCGTTCAGTCGTGCTCACGGTGCTCATGATCTTCAAGCTCCTTAAACCGCCATGGCCCGGCGCCGGGGTGGCGGGGGGCGGCAGGAGCGGACCGACAGCCCCGCATCAGGCGGCGGGGTGCATCCGAAGGAGCGCAACAGCGTGGAGCACCCGGACCCGCGCAGCGGGCCGGGTTGCACCCCGTCGCGGCGGGGCTACAGGGCCGTGACGCCCCCCGTCACCCTGGAGCCGAGGCAGACGCCGCCGCGCATCAAGAGCGCGGCGACAACCGGAGGGGAGCTGAAAGCGGACCGACAGGCCCGGCCAGCAAGGCCGGGCCAGGTGTCAGCGATCGCACCGGCCATGCCGACGAGACGGCGCAGCCGACTCGGCTGGAGTGCAGCGGAAGGAGAGCGCGGTCAGGCAGAGACGGCCTGAGACACAATCTGCAAGACCACAAAAATTTCTTTTTCGCACCGTAGCGTTACATCAGCGGCCCTGGCGGAATCAAACGTAGATTCAGTGCATTGGTACCGATTTCGGCACTCTAGACGTCGACCGCAGACCAGCAAGTCTCACACCGATGGAGCAAGAAAACCTACCACAGCACAGGAAGACCAAGCCGTGACCGAACAGCCCTCTGACCGCATTCTGCGCCTAAACGCCGTCCTTGATCGCACCGGCCTGACCCGCGCCACTCTTTACCACAAGATCCAGGCAGGTAAGTTTCCCAAGCAGGTGCGCATCGCCACGCGCTGCACCGGCTGGCGCGCATCCGCCATCCGTGAATCGATGCGTAATGCGAAGTTCTATACCGTTGGCTGATCAGCCAATCGTATCCAACTTGACCATCAGAGACGATTTACTTTGTCCGGCTTACGAAAGCGTGGTTGCCTGCACCGAGCGTTCGCGCCAAAAGAACTGCAAGCGATGATTACAGAAGCCGACACCTGCCGAAAATTGATTGTTCCTCGGTTGCAAGCAGCCGGATGGGACGATGCACCTTGCGCCATTCAGGAACAGCGCACCTTTACCGACGGTCGGGTGATGTTCGTCGGCGGCGCCCCGCGACGCGGACAGAAGAAGCGCGCTGACTACATCCTGCGCTATCGTCCGGATTATCCGATCGCGGTCATCGAGGCCAAGGCAGGGTATCGATCGGCGCAGGATGGGGTCCAACAGGCGCGGGACTACGCCGAAGTGCTGGGATTGCGCTTCGCCTATGCTAGCAACGGGCATGAGATCATCGAGATCGACATGGTCGCGGGTACCGAAGCGGTGCGCGCCGACTTCCCATCGCCGGACGAGCTGTGGCAGCGGCTCCGGGAGGGGTTGGACCTTCCTGAACCCGTAGCCGACCGTGTGCTCGAGCCCGGCTTCCCGGATGCCGAGCGACCGCTACGTTACTATCAGGAGATTTCGGTCAACCGCACTCTGGAGGCGATCCATGGTGGCCGGCGACGCCTCCTGCTCAACCTGTGCACCGGCGCCGGCAAGACCGCAGTTGCGTTCCAGATCTGCTGGCGGCTTTGGTCCGCCAGCTGGAACAAGCGCGGGGACCACCGGCGGCCGAAGATCCTGTTTCTCGCCGATCGCAACATTCTGGTCGACGATCCCAAGGACAAGACGTTCATCCCGTTCGGCGATGCGCGGTGGAAGCTCGGCGCAGGCGCGGTCAGTCATGGCCGCGACATCTATTTTTCCACCTACCAAGCCATCGCCGCAGACGAGCGGCGCCCCGGCCTCTACCGCGAGTTCGCCCGCGACTTCTTCGACCTGATCGTCATCGACGAATGCCACCGCGGCAGCGCCCGATCCGACAGCAGCTGGCGCGAGATCCTCGAATGGTTCGAACCAGCCTATCAGCTCGGCATGACGGCTACGCCGCTGCGCGAAGAGAGCCGCGACACCTACCGCTATTTCGGCGACGCGCTCTATACCTACAGCCTGGCGCAGGGCATCGCCGACGGCTTTCTGGCCCCATACCGCGTGCACCGGATCGTCACCGATCTCGATGCCGTTGGCTGGCGGCCCAGCGCGGGCGAGCTGGACCGGTTCGGCCGTGCGGTGCCCGACGAGGAATATCAAACCCGCGATTTTGAGCGCACCGTTGCGCTCCGTGCTCGCACTGAAGCCATCGCCCGGCACCTCACGGATTTTCTGAAGAACACCGATCGCTACGCGAAGACGATCGTCTTCTGTGTCGATCAGGATCACGCGAGCGAGATGCGTGCCGCGCTGGTACGGCTGAACGCGGACATGGTCGCGCGCCACCCCGATTATGTCGCCCGTGTCACCGCCGACGAAGGCGACATCGGCAAAGCCATGCTCGGCCGCTTTCAGGACGTCGAGGCGGACACGCCGGTCATCCTGACGACCTCGCAATTGCTCACCACGGGCGTCGATGCGCCGACCTGCAAGAATGTCGTGCTGGCACGGGTCGTCGGCTCGATGGCCGAGTTCAAGCAGATCATCGGCCGCGGCACCCGGATGCGGGAGGATTACGGCAAGCTGTGGTTCTCGATCCTCGACTATACCGGCACCGCCACCGAGAAATTCGCCGACCCGTCCTTTGACGGGGAGCCAAGCGCCGAAACCATGACCGAAATCGACGATACCGGCGAGATCGTCACGACGGAAACCGTCGAGGAGGAGGCGCCGGACAATGAGGCACCCGATCAACAGCCGAACGGTTCAGCCGACGTGCCGCCAGACGACGAAGACGACGGCCTCCCCCGCAAATTCTACGTCGACGGCGGCGAGGTCGAAGTCGTCGCGCACATGGTCTACGACCTCGACGCGGACGGCAAACGCCTAACCTGCCGCAAGCTCACCGACTGGACGGGCGAGAGGGTCCGCACCCTGTTTGCCACCCCGGCCGCGTTCCGGGCGGAGTGGGCGATGCCAGACAAGCGCGGCGCCGTCATCGATGCCCTGGCTGAACGCGGTATCGATCTCCACGCGCTCGCCCAGGAAGCTGAGCGCCCGGAAGACGACCCGTTCGACCTGATCTGCCACCTCGCTTGGAACGCACCGCTCACCACTCGGGCGGAGCGGGCACGCAGGGTGCGCGACACCGACCTATTCAGCAAATTTGGCGACGATGCCCGCGCAATCCTCGACGCGCTGCTCGATCGCTATGCCGGCGGTGGTGCCGAGGAACTGGTGCTGCCGCAGGCGCTGAAGGTGCAGCCGGTCTCCGATTTCGGCAATCCCAGCGAAATCGCCCGCCGATTTGGCGGTCCGAAGGCGATGCGACAGGCGGTCGACGCGCTCAATCAGGCACTTTACGCGGCTTGACTTTCGCAGTGTCGCTGCCAATGTAGCAACATATCGTCAAGCGTCAGGAGAGCGTCATGGGCATCACCAGCGTTACCAGCCGAGAGTTCAATCAGGACGCCGCCCGCGCCAAGAAAGCGGCCCTGAACGGCCCCGTTTTCATTACCGATCGTGGCCGTCCCGCGCATGTCCTGCTGTCCATCGAGGAGTATCAGCGGCTGACCGGCAAGGGAAGAACGTTGGCCGATGCGCTGGCCGACTGGAACGGCGGCGATTTCGATTTCGATCCGCCCAAGATGGATTTCGTATCGCACCCGGCCGAATTCGACTGATGTTCCTGCTCGATACCAATGCCATCTCTGCGCTGCGCCGTCCGAACCAGGGGAATCCGAATGTCCTCGCCTGGGCGGCGCGGATCAATCTGGCCGATTTCTTTCTCTCCACGATCACGGTGTTCGAAATCGAGCGCGGCATCCTGCTTCTGAATCGCCGCGATCCCGCCCAGGCCGCCATGTTGCGCGTGTGGATGGACGATCGCGTGATGGCGGATTTTGCCGACCGCATCCTGCCGGTCGACATTCCCGTTGCGCGCCGTTGCGCCGCGCTGCACGTGCCAGATCCGCGGCCCGAGCGCGACGCGATGATCGCCGCCACCGCCCTTGTCCACGGCCTCACCGTCGTTACCCGCAATACCGCCGACTTCCTTGCAACCGGCGTTCCGCTCCTCAATCCTTGGGAAGACCCCGCCTGATGGCCCGCGCGCCGCGTACCACGACCCCGCAGACCACCGCCCAACGCCTCGACACCATCGTGAAATCCGCGCGCAAGATCATGCGCAAGGACAAGGGGTTGAACGGCGACCTCGATCGGCTGCCGGTGCTCACCTGGGTGATGTTCCTGAAGTTTCTCGACGATCTGGAGCGCGTCCACGCCGACGAAGCCGAATTGGCGGGCCAGCCGTTCCATGCGGCCATCGACGCACCGTATCGCTGGCGCGACTGGGCAGCGGACAAGGAGGGCATTACCGGCCCGGACCTGCTCAACTTCATCACCGCCGAGGAAGCGACCCGACCCGATGGCTCCACCGGCCCCGGCCTGTTCGCCTATCTGCGGTCCCTGCGCGGCACCAATGGCGGACGTGATCGGCGCGACGTGATCGCGACCGTCTTCCGCGGCGTGCAGAACCGCATGGAAAGCGGCTATCTGCTGCGCGACGTGATCAATCTGATCCACGGCATCCATTTCGACAGCTCGGAAGAGATGCACACGCTCGGCCGCCTGTACGAAACGCTGCTGCGTGAAATGCGCGACGTGGCCGGCGATAGCGGCGAATTCTACACGCCCCGCGCCGTCGTGCGCTTCATGGTCGAGCGGATCGACCCGAAGATCGGCGAAACCGTGCTCGATCCCGCCTGCGGCACCGGCGGCTTCCTCACCGAATCCTATGCCCATATGGCCGCCCAGGCGAACAGCGTGGAGAAGCGCCGCCAGTTGCAGGCCGGTTCGCTGCTCGGCGGCGAAGCCAAGCCGCTGCCCTATTTGCTCGCGCAGATGAACCTGCTGCTCCACGGGCTGGAGGCACCGAACATCGATGCGGGTAACGCGCTGCGTTTCCGCCTGACCGACATTGGCGAGCGCGAGCGCGTGGACGTGATCCTCTCCAACCCGCCCTTTGGCGGCGAGGAAGAGGCGGGCATTCTCGGCAACTTCCCCGCCGATCGCCGTACCTCGGAAACCGCGTTGCTGTTCCTCCAGCTCATCATGCGGCGACTGAAGCGCAAGGGCAAAGGCCGGGCGGCGGTGGTCGTGCCGCATGGCGTGCTGTTCGGTGACGGTGTCGCTGCGCGGATCAAGGCCGATCTGCTCGAACAGTTCAACCTACACACGGTGGTTCGCCTGCCCGAAGGTGTGTTCGCGCCCTATACCGACATCGCCTCGAACCTGCTGTTCTTCGACACCACCGGGCCAACGGGCGATATCTGGTTCTGGGAACAGCCCGTTCCGGAGGGTCGCAAGAAATACAGCAAGACCGCGCCGCTCCAATCGGCCGACCTTGCCGACCTCACCGCCTGGTGGGACGTGCGCGGCGAAGATCCGCGCGCCTGGAAGGTCAGCGCCCCGGCGTTGATCGAGCGCGACGAGGCCGGTGCGGTGCGCGCCGTCAACCTCGACCAGAAGAACCCCAACACCAAGGTGGTGGAGGACCACCGAACACCTGCCCAGATCGTGGCGGCGGCGCTGGAAAAAGAAGCCGAGGTGCTGGCGATCCTGCAAGAATTGCGTGCCCTGGTGGCGGAGCGCGACGCGTGATGACATGGCCGATGGTGGCGCTGGGCGAGGTCATGGCCCTTGATCTTGATCCACAGCCTGTCGAAGCGGGGTGTTCCTACCCAAACATCGGCATCTACAGTTTCGGTCGGGGAACGTTTGTTAAGCCCGCGATCGAAGCTGCAAGCACCAGTGCATCGACGCTCTATCGCATCCGCGCCGGGCAGATCATCTACAGTCGGCTGTTCGCGTTCGAAGGGGCATACGCAACCGTGCCTGCGGAACAGGACGGGATGTTCGTATCGAACGAGTTCCCGACCTTCACCGTGGATGCCAGCCGGGCCGACCCACGCTATATCGGTTGGCTGTTTCGGTGGCAGGAAACTTGGCGTGCGCTCCGCCTTGGGGCCGTTGGTATGGGGGATAGGCGGCAGCGCGTGCATCCCGACCGGCTGTTAGCCCATCGCATTTCTCTTCCTCATCTCGCCGAACAGCTTCGGGTGGTGGAAAAGTTGGATGCGGCAGCGACCGCGATCGAGGCGCGGTCGCGCGCGGCAACCGGCGTCGATGCCGAAATCGACGCGATGCTGGCTGCCGCCTTCGCCCGCATTATCGCCGACGCGCCGCGCCGCCCAATGGCCGAGGTGGCCCCGCTGGTCCGCCGCCCCGTGCAGATTGATCCTGATGCTGTGTATCCCGAACTCGGCGTTCGTTCCTTCGGCCGTGGCCTTTTCATCAAACCGGATGTCGTCGGTGCTGAAGTGACGTGGCAATCCCTTTACCGCATCGAGGCTGGCGATCTCGTTTTCAGTAACATCAAAGCGTGGGAGGGCGCGTTCGCTGTCGCTGGCTCCGAACACGCAGGCAAGCATGGATCGCATCGGTATCTGACGTGTGTGCCTGACCTCTCGCTCGCGACCGCTGGCTATCTGTGGTACTATTTGCAGACTGACGCCGGGCTGCGCCAAATCGGTCAAGCGTCAGTGGGGAGCGCAGACCGAAATCGCACACTCGCTACCAAGCGACTGGCGTCTATCAACCTCCCGGTCCCATCACTCGACGCGCAGCATTGGTTTGACGGCCTTCAGGCTAAGGCTCGATCGGCGCGATTGGCCCAAACTGCCGCGGTGACCGAACTCGCGGCCTTGCTGCCCGCGATGCTGCATCAGGCATTTGGCGACGGCGTAAGCACCATCTGACCCGGGGGAACGGCATTGGCGAAACTCAACCGCAAGCAGATCCATGACGAGGTCCGCCACATTCTCGATCAGCATCCCGGTGGGCTGCGCTGGGCCGAGGTGCTCAAGCTGATTGCCGCCGCGCACCCGGAAACGCCTTCGAACAGCGTGCGCGGCGCGACGCATCTGCTGTTCCAGAGCGGTGACGGTATCGTCAAGATCGCGCGCGGCACCTATCAGCTCGCCAAATATGCCGAGGCCGAGGCCGCCGACGCCGTGGCGCAGGACGAGGCTGTCGCCGCCACGGCCGTGCCGATCGATACCCCCGATCGCGGCGCCGCATCGGTCTCCGAGCAGGATTTCTACGCCAGCTTCGCCGAATGGCTGGAGGAGAATGACGAGGTCACCGTGGCGGGAGCGCTGGGCGGCAGCAGTCTGGGCGGCAAATGGGGCACGCCCGATGTGATCGGCGTGCTGAAGCCGCGCGCGCAGGACATTTTCAAGTTCGAACCGCAGATCGTCACCGCCGAGATCAAGGCAACGCCCGTCCAGCCGGTCGTCGCCTTCGGCCAGGCAGTTGCCTATCGCCTGTTCTCGCATAAAAGCTACATCGTCGTGCCGCGCACCACGAGCAACGACGATATGAGCCGCCTGAAATCGCTGTGCAGCATCCACGGTGTCGGCCTCGTGGTCTTCACGCTCGACAAGGATCTGCCCGATTACAACGTCGTCGTTCTGCCGGCGATCGCCAGCCCGGACATGTTCTACGTCAACAACATGCTCGATCGCTTGAAGAACAGCGAACCGCGCTTGCTGAACCGCCTGTTCTAGGCTTGATGGACCGCTTAACGAGGACGGAAGATCTTGCGACGGGGACGGGCATCAATGGGGAAGCGTAGCATTACCGACGAAGAGATCGCCCTCATCAAGGCGATGCTCCATCGTGGTATGCGAAACGCGGCCATTCAATTCTATTTCAATCGCCCGGATCGACCGGTAAACTCGGGCAGGATCACCAATATCAGTGACGGCACTTACAGCGACTCTGCGCTCATTCCGGCGGCGGAGGATGCAACACTGGATACCTTTCTCGCCGGTTTCCGGCAGGCTTCCCTTGTCGTCCCGCCGGCACCAGGCGCTCAGGTCGCGCCCGCGCCGTGCGGGCCGCTCGACCGGGGGGCACTGCTGGCGATGTTCCAGCAGGATGCGGACGGCACCTGGCGTTTTCGGCCTGGCGAAACCGATGCGCATGAATGCAAGGCCAGCTTTCGGCTGCGCAACGCGCATGTCTGGCTTCGTGCGGTGGCGGCGTTGGCAAACAATCGCGGCGGCTACATCCTCTTCGGGGTGCACGACAAGGACGCCGCCTGCGCAGATGGCGTTGACAAGAGCTTCGCCGTCATTGGCCTGACCGGCTCCGATTTCGCGAATCTCGATCCCGCTGATCTCACCTCGCACATCAAGGCGAAGCTCGATCCGACCCCTCGTGTCGGGGCGGCGACGATCGAACTGGACGGGAAGACTGTAGGCGTCCTGCACGTCGAGCAGCACCCGAGCAGGCCCGTGATAGCCACCCGGCAGGAGGGCGATATCCGCGAAGGCGACATCTTCTTTCGCTATCCGGGGCAGTCTTCCCGAATCAAATATGGCGATCTGCGCACGATGCTGGACGAGCGGGACGCAATTGCCCGCCAGCAGATACTTCCGATGGTCGAGAAGCTGCTGCAGCGTGGTCCCGATCGCGTGCTGCTGGCGGATTTGGAGGAGGGGGTGCTTGATGACGGCAAGCGGCCGATCACGATCGACAAGTCGCTGCTCGACCAGTTGAGCTTCATCCGCGAGGGGGAGTTCAACGAGGTGGCGGGCGCGCCGGCGCTCCGCCTGATCGGAGAGGTTCGGGCGGCGGGCGAAGAACGGATCGGGAGCCGCGGCGTGGTGACCGATGTCAATCTTCTGACGAACTTTCTCAACCGGGAGACGCTGTTCCGGCCGGTCGAGTATATTCGTTTCGCGGTGGAGGCATCGCACGCCGAGTGGTTGCCGATCTTCTATTTCGCGCAGGCGTCGCAGCTGGATCGCGCAGATCTCGCCGCTTTTATCGGCGGGTTGGGTGGGTCCGCGAAGCGTCGGGAAATGTTCGCGAGCCGCGCCATGGGAACCAAGGCGGCGTTTAAGAAGCCGGTCGGAACGCCCGCCACAATGCTGCAGGAGATCGAACTCGGCTTGCTGTCCGAACCTGCGAACAGCAAGGATGCGAACACCGTCGCAATGGCGATTTGCGGCTTGGTATCTCCGGAGGGCTTCGAGGGACTGTCAGGAATTCCGTGTGTGAGCGGGCGGTTACACATTACGCTGCCATGGCTCTGAT
>NZ_BMZP01000035.1 GCF_014652855.1 Novosphingobium pokkalii | reverse complement strand
CCAGTCCGTTCCTCAGGTCAGGCTGAGCTTATCACCCTGTCCAGAAAAACGGCACCACCTCAAACTTCACTGTCTGGCTGATGCCGTTGGACGACCAGTCGCCTTCCACCTGACGGGTGGCGAGGCGGCAGATTGCAAGGCGTATGATGATTTGATCGACCTGCCTGAGCAGGCCCCCGACGCTTTCCTTGCGGACAAAGGTTATGACGCCGATGCCATCCGTGCCGATCTTGCCGAACGAAAGATCAAGGCCGTCATTCCTGGCCGGTCTAACCGCGCGTGAAGATCGAACATGATCGGGCGCTCTACAAGCAGCGCAATCGCATCGAGCGCATGTTCGGCCATCTCAAGATTAACCGCGCCATCGCCACCCGATACGATCAACTGGCCAATAGCTTCCTCGGCATGGTCCAGCTCGCCACCGCCAGATACTGGCTCAAATTTGTCCACGCCGCCTAGTCATTCAGGTTCATGACGCGGGAGAATGCCGTGGGGCCGTTCACGGCTGGTGTGCAACACGGCAGGGGGTACAGCACTCGTTTGCATGAGCGGTCTCCGGGACCAGGACCGAGGCCCGGATAAGGAGCACTTCCATACTCCAGGAGGGCCTCCCCCCAAATCCATCTTTCCTTTCTGCAACACCCCGCCGCAAGAGACAGGCAACCACCAGTTTGCCGCCAGGCTCAACCGCATCCGGCAACGCCATATCCGTCAAGGCCGCGCCGCGCGCGCGGTTCGAGCATATCCAGCGAGATTTCAGCAAGACATGGCGAGCATCGCCAAAGCTAACCCACACTTGACCGTTCGCAGCAAATATTGCGCCAGCGAGGAAAAGCCCTCTTCCCTTGTGCCTTGCGTGGTATTTTAGGGTAGCCCGGCTTAACGCCGAAAGAGGCACATGGCGGAGAGGGTGGGATTCGAACCCACGGTACGGTTGCCCGTACACCGCATTTCGAGTGCGGCGCATTCGACCACTCTGCCACCTCTCCATGAAGTGCCGTGTGAGGGTGGCTGGTAGGCCGCCCCGGCCGAGGACCGCGCCACTAGCGCACGATTCGGGGCTTGCCAAGAGGAAAGACGAGTTATCCCCAGCCTGATATTCCCCGAAAGGCTCGCTTGTTTCGCTTGTGCCACAAACCTATATTCGCACCATGTCCATTCATGCCGAAAATACGAGCTACTTTTCTCCCCAGGCTGGCCGTCAGATTTCCGTTCCGGCCGTCAGCGAAGCGCGCTTTGCGATTGGCGATGTGGTGCGCCACCGGTTGTTCGGGTTCCGGGGCGTGGTGTTCGATATCGATCCGGTATTCGCCAACAGCGAGGAGTGGTACGAATCCATTCCCGAAGACATGCGGCCCCCGCGCGAACAGCCGTTCTATCACCTGCTCGCCGAAAACGACGAGAGCAGCTATGTCGCCTACGTCAGCCAACAGAACTTGGCGGGCGATGCAGAAGCCGGGCCGGTGGACCACCCTTCCCTGCACGAGATGTTCGATGGCTTTGCCGACGGGCGCTATCGCCTGCGGCGGCGCCTCTCGCACTGATCCTGCCGCGCGCATGAAAAAGGCGCCGTCTCCCAAGGGGGAAACGGCGCCTTTTTCGCGTCTGTGAACTGTTCAGGCCTTCAGGCGCCAGCCCGACCGCAGCACGGCATAGAGGCCCAGCCCCAGCACCAGGTTGAGCACGCCCAGGCCGATCGCGCCGTGCAGTACCGCCATGTTGCTGCTGCCAATGTCGCTCTGGCCCAGGAAGCCATAGCGGAAGCCGGAAATCACGTAGAAGATCGGATTCATGCGGCTGACCGTCTGGAACGCGGGCGCCAGGCGATCGATGACGTAGAACGTGCCAGAGAGCATCGACATCGGGGTGATGATGAAGTTGGTCACCGCCGCGTTGTGATCGAACTTTTCCGCCCAGAGCGAGGTGGCCACCCCAATCAGCGAGAGCAGGATCGAGCCCATCAGGCCGAACCAGACGATCGCCCAGGGATGGCGCATTTCCAGCGAGACGCCGGGCCAGAACGCCATGGCCGCCGCCACCGCAAGGCCGACCAGGATCGCGCGCGTCACCGCCGCACCCACCAGCGCGGCCAGCAGTTCGCCTTCGGAAACCGGCGGCATCAGGTAATCGATGATCGTGCCCTGGATCTTGCCGCCCAGCAGGCCGAAGCTGGCATTGGCAAAGGCATTGTTGATCATGCCCATGGCAATCAGGCCCGGCGCCACGAAGCTGGCGAAAGGCACGCCCAGCACGATACGGCCGCCACCGCCCAGCGCGAGCGTGAAAATCATCAGATAGAGCAGCGTTGTCACCGCCGGTGCCCAGATCGTCTGGGTCTGGACCTTGAAGAACCGGCGCACCTCCTTCATATAGAGGGTCCAGAGCCCGACACTGTTGAAGCTGCGGAAAATCGGCTGTCCGGGCTGCGGGAAACCGGCTAGATGCCCATAGGCATGACCGGCGGCGGCGCCTGCAACGGCGGCCTCCGGTTGACGCGGTTTCGTTTCTCCGGTGGGAGACGGGAATTGATTGGCCATGACTGGCGCGGTATCGCGCGGGCGGGCCGATGGCAAGACTAGGAAAGGGCAAGGGACATTCCCCTTGGCCCATGCAAGGGTTTTCGAACGGATGAGCTGGACCGACGAGCGGATCGAGAAACTGACCAAGATGTGGGAAGGCGGCGCCACCGCCAGCCAGATCGCCGAGGAGCTTGGCGGGGTCAGCCGCAACGCCGTGATCGGCAAGGCGCACCGCCTGGGGCTCAAGGCGCGCCCCTCCCCGGTCAAGGCCAATGACAAGAGCGAGGCGCCGGCCGCTGCCGCTGCGCCCAAGCCGGCCAAGCCGGCGGCCCCCGTCGCCGCCACGCCCGTGGCCGAAGCGCGCCCCGCCGCGCCCAAGCCCGCACCTGCACCGGCCCCGGTGGAAGCCCGCGCCGCACCGGTCGCTCCGCCCCGGCCCGCCCCGGCTGCTCCGCCGCCGCCGCCCGCCAGTGCAGCCCCTGCCGCCGAACCAGCCGCCGCGCCGACGCCGCGCGTCGTCTCCGTCGGCCCCGGCGGCTTCCTCCGCCAGGGTCCTGGCGATCAGCAGGCGCCGATTCCGCCGGCGCCGCCGCGTCGCCTGGTGCCCGCACGGCCCAGCCCGGAAATCGCCGACAAGACCAGCCTGCTCGATCTCAACGATCGCATCTGCCGCTGGCCGATGGGCCATCCCGGTGAGCCGGATTTCCACTTCTGCGGGGAAAAGGTGAACCCCGGCTTCCCCTATTGCGTCGAACATTGCGGCCGGGCTTTCCAGGCGCAACTGCCACGCGGCCATCGCCGGCCGCCGCCGCCGATGCCGTTTGGTGGCCCGCGCGTGCGCTGATCGCCGGGCGCTCCAATATTGCCGAAAATGTCGCAAGGCCGCGCTCTTAACCGGGACGCGGCCTTGTCGTTCTTGCGCGCATGGGGAAGCATGACCACCGGCGGGCGGAGAACCCTTTTCAGCGCCTGTGGCACAGGCTTGGCCTGGGCAGCGACGATGGCCCGGCGCAAGACGTGGCCGCGCTTGCCGAAAAACTCTCCGCGCGCCGCGCCTTGCTGGCCCGCCTCGCCGCCCTGCTGATCGATCATGATCTACCGATCACGCCGTTCACGCTGGTGATGGCCCACGATTGCTTGACCGGCGCGAACCCGCGCCTGGCAGAACTGCTCGTTCAGCGCATCGCCGCAGGGCTGCCGGTAGATCTGGCCTGGCTGGAACAGGCGCTGCGCCACCCCGCGCAGGACATGGCGACCGAGCAGTTGATCACCCTGCTGTGCCACGTGCGCGAAAGTCTGACCGCGTTCGATCGCAGCACGCATGGCGCCATGCAGGCTAGTGGCGATTTTGCTGATACCTTGCAGGTTCATCTCGCCGACATGGCCAAGGCCGGCACCGACAAGGCACTGGTCCGCAACCTAGCCGAAGCGGCCAAGGCCATGCTGGGCCAGGCCAGCCAGCTTCATGCCGAACTTGCCGCCAGCCGCGCGCGCACCGCCGAACTGCAAAGCACGCTGGAACACGTGCAGCGCGTGGCCGACGAAGACCACCTCACCGGGCTGGCCAATCGCCGGGCGTTCGAACGCCAGTTTGCCCTGGCACTCGATACAGCGCGCAGCAGGGCCGCACCGCTGTGCGTTGCGGTGGTGGATATCGACCACTTCAAGCGAATCAATGATCGCCACGGTCACACCGCTGGGGATCGCGTGCTGAAAGTGGTGGCAGAAACGATCGGCACATTGCGCGATGCCGGCTGCTTCGTGGGCCGGATCGGCGGAGAGGAATTCGGCGTGCTGTTTCCGGGACGCAGCCCTGGCCAGGCGCTGGCCCTGCTCAACAGCGCCCGCACCAGAATGGCGGAACGGCGCCTGATCAACCGCACCACCGATCTTCCGTTCGGCCCCGTGACGTTTTCGGGCGGGATTGCCGACGCCGTGGCCTGCGGAGACCTGGAGAGTGCACTCACCGCCGCCGACAGCGCGCTCTATGCGGCCAAGGGCGCCGGCCGCAACCGCGTGATGCTGACAGACCGCGCCTGGCCGGTGGCCAAATAGGGAGCAGCCTCCGCCTCGTGCGGTGTCAGCCTGCAAAGAAGGCCCGCACCGGGTGGTGCGAGCCTTCCTTGTTGCCGTCAATCAGGCTGGCTGATCCTCAGTCGTCAGACTTGAGGAACGCCGGCATGTGATCGGGGGCCGGACCTTCGTCGCGGTCACGACGGGGCCGGTCGCCACCGTCGCGGCGCGGGCCACGGTCGCCATCGCGGCGCGGGCCGCGATCGCTGCGGGGGCCACGACGGTCACCGCCGCGATCACCGCGGTCGCCACGGTCACCGCGCGGTTCACGCGGTTCGCGCGCCGGGCGGGTGTCTTCCAGCGCTTCGCCGGTTTCCTGGTCTACCACACGCATCGACAGGCGCACCTTGCCACGGTTGTCGATCTCGAGGACCTTGACCTTGACTTCCTGGCCTTCCTTGACGACGTCGCCCGGCTTTTCCACGCGCTCGTTCTTCATTTCGGAGACGTGGACGAGACCGTCCTTGCCGCCCATGAAGTTCACGAAAGCGCCGAAATCGACGATGTTGACGACCTTGCCGGTGTAGACCTTGCCCACTTCCGGTTCTTCGACGATGCCAAGAATCCAGTTCTTGGCCGCTTCGATCTGCGAGAGATCGGACGACGAGATCTTGATCAGGCCTTCATCGTCGATGTCCACCTTGGCGCCCGTTTCCGCGACGATTTCGCGGATGACCTTGCCGCCGGTGCCGATCACTTCGCGAATCTTCGACTTGTCGATCTGGATCGTCTCGATGCGCGGGGCATGGGCCGAAAGCTCGGTACGGGCGGTGCCCAGAGCCTTGGTCATTTCACCCAGGATGTGCGCGCGGCCTTCCTTGGCCTGGGCCAGGGCCTTGCGCATGATTTCCTCGGTGATCCCGGCGATCTTGATGTCCATCTGGAGCGAGGTGATGCCTTCGCTGGTGCCGGCGACCTTGAAGTCCATGTCGCCCAGGTGATCTTCGTCACCCAGGATGTCGGACAGGACGGCAAAGTCCTTGCCTTCCAGGATCAGGCCCATGGCGATGCCCGAAACCGGGCGCGCGATGGGAACGCCGGCGTCCATCATCGAGAGGCAGCCGCCGCACACCGTGGCCATCGACGAGGAGCCGTTGGATTCGGTAATGTCGGACAGCACGCGGATCGTGTAGGGGAACTCGTCCTTGCTGGGCAGGACGGGGTTCAGCGCGCGCCAGGCGAGCTTGCCGTGGCCCACTTCACGACGACCGGGGGCGCCGAAGCGGCCCACTTCACCCACCGAATAGGGGGGGAAGTTGTAGTGCAGCATGAAGCGCTGGTACGACAGGCCATCGAGTCCGTCGATCATCTGTTCCGCATCCTTGGTGCCAAGGGTGGTGGTGCAGATGGCCTGGGTTTCGCCGCGCGTGAACAGCGACGAACCGTGGGTGCGCGGCAGGAAGCCGACGATCGATTCGATCGGGCGCACCTGCGTGACGGTGCGGCCATCGATACGCTGGCCGTCCTTGAGGATGGCGCCGCGCACGATTTCCGCTTCCAGCTTCTTGAGCGTCTTGATCGCCACCATCTGCGTCTGCGGGGTTTCATCCGCAAACAGCGTCTTGGCCTTGGCGCGCACGTCGTTCAGCGCGTTGGAACGGGCCGACTTGTCGGTCAGCTTGTAGGCCGCGGCGATATCGGCGCCGACGCCCTTCTTGAGCTTGGCCTTGATGTCGGCGGTATTGTCCGACAGGTCGATTTCCCAAGGATCCTTGGCAGCCTTTTCGGCCAGCTCGATGATCGCGCCGATCACCTTGCGGCTTTCGTTGTGGGCAAAGACCACCGCGCCGAGCATTTCTTCCTCGGTCAGTTCCTTGGCTTCCGATTCCACCATCATCACGGCGGCGTCGGTTGCGGCAACGACGAGGTCGAGGCGGCCCGAAGCGGCTTCACCCAGCGACGGGTTGAGCTGGTATTCGCCATCCTTGAAGCCGACGCGCGCGGCGCCGATCGGGCCCATGAACGGCACGCCCGAAATGGTCAGCGCGGCCGAAGCGGCGATCATCGCGACGATATCGGGTTCGGTTTCGCCGTCATAGCTCATCACCTGGGCGATGACGTTGACTTCGTTGTAGAACCCTTCGGGGAACAGCGGGCGCACTGGACGGTCGATCAGGCGCGAAACCAGCGTTTCCTTTTCGGTGGCGCCGCGTTCACGCTTGAAGAAGCCACCGGGGATGCGGCCGGCGGCCGAAAACTTTTCCTGGTAGTGGACGGTCAGCGGGAAGAAGTCCTGGCCTTCCTTCACCGACTTGGCGGCGGTCACGGCGCAGAGCACCACGGTTTCGCCATAAGTGGCCAGCACCGCGCCATCAGCCTGGCGTGCGATACGGCCGGTTTCCAGAGTGAGGGTCTTTCCGCCCCACTCCAGCGATACGGTCTTGACGTCGAACATGTATTTTCCTTCGCCCCACAGGCCCTATTGCCGGCGGGATTTGCTGCCGGGGATGCCGTCCCGGTCCGGTTTGGGGCTTTGCCCCGCAGGGCCCGCGCCGAATTGCGCAAGGCCCCTTTCCCTACCACGGATTGCGCTGCTGCCGAATGCCTTTTGCATCCGCACACGGCGCTCCGTGGTCTATCCGCCGTAAAAGGCGGCAAATGCAAAACGGCCCGCCTGGGGCGGGCCGTCCGTGATCTTACTTACGCAGACCAAGCTTCTGGATCAGCGCGTTGTAACGCTCGACGTCCTTCTTCTTCAGGTAGTCGAGCAGCGAACGACGCTTGTTCACCATCTGCAAAAGGCCACGACGCGAATGGTTGTCCTTGTGGTGGCCCTTGAAGTGTTCGGTGAGGTTGACGATCCGCTCGGTGAGGATAGCCACCTGAACTTCGGGCGAACCGGTATCACCGGCGGCGCGCGCGTTGCTCTGGATGATTTCCTGCTTCTTTTCCGGGGTCACCGACATAAGTATTCACTCCGCGACATGCTCAAAGGTTGAAACCCCGCTCGACGCGCAAGGCGCCGCCTGCCAGCATGACCAGCGCGACCGGCTTGCCGCCGCACCGCGCCCACCACAGTCCGTCAGGAAAGGGCAACCCCGATAGAACGCGGCCCTGGCGGACCGCCCCGGCCTGTTCGGGGTTGAGGTCAAGAGCCGGGATGTCGACCAGCCCTGCCTCCACAGGCAAGATCACGTTCTCAAGGGGCGCGCCTTGGCCCCATTCGTTCAATTTGTCCAGCGAAATCGCCTGCTCCAGGGTGAACGGCCCGGCTTTCAGGCGGCGCAGCATCGTCACATGCCCGCGCGTGCCCAGCGCCAGCGCCAGGTCGCGCGCCAGGCTGCGGATGTAGGTGCCCTTGGACACATCGGCTTCCAATGTCACGCTTTCCAGCGCATCGGCACGGCCGGTCGTTTCCAGCACGCGCAGGGCGTGAATGGTCACGTTGCGCAAAGCGAGCACCACGTCTTCGCCGGCGCGCGCCAGGTCATAGGCGCGCTGGCCATCCACCTTGAGCGCGGAATAGGCCGGGGGCACTTGCGCGATCGGCCCGGTGAACGCGCCCAGCGCCGCATCGAGCGCGGCACGCGCCGGCCGCACCGGGCTTTCACCGATCACCGCGCCTTCCAGGTCGAGCGTGTCGGTCTCCGCGCCGAATGCCACGGTAAAGGCATAAGTCTTGCTGGCATCCAGCATGCGCCCGCACAGCTTGGTCGCCTCCCCCACCGCGATCGGCAGCACGCCGGTAGCCAGCGGATCGAGCGTGCCGCCGTGGCCAACCTTGCACTTGCCAAGGCCCCGCGCGCGCAGATTGCGCTTCACTGCCGCCACGCCCTGGGTCGATCCCAGGGTCAGCGGCTTGTCGAGAATGATCCAGCCATCTGCCATGGCCGCGCGCCCTAGCGGCTGCGGCGGGCGCTGTCAGCCCTTTCCCGCGCGCGATCAGGCGGCGGGCTTGGCCTTGGCGGCGGCAGCGCTGGGCGGGCCAGGCACTTTCACCAGGCTCTGCACCGGGTAGCTCTGCCCGCGCACCACCACGCTGGCAAAGCGATCGAACGTGTCGGTGCCGCGCCCGTCAAAACCGATCGCCTCGGCAAATGGCAGGTCGAACGCCGGGCCCATCAGGCTGGCGCGATACCACTGGCCCTGCTGGTCCTGCACATAGAGCGTGCTATCCCCCACCGCGCGCCAATCGCGGATTCCGCCGTGGTTCAGAAACGGAATGGACGCTTCGGCCGCAGCCGGCTGTTTTGCCGGAGCGGCATGGGCGAGGACTGGCGCGAACGCGAGCGCGAGGGCGGCCAGGGCGTTGCTACGGATCATCGGTCTGCTCCTTGCCTGAAAATGTCGTACCACCGACATGGGCAGGCCCGCCACGCGATCAAGCCCGCGCGACAATTGACGACCAAGCTGAAAATGTATTCAGGCGTCGAGCGGGCGGCCAGCCACGAGGCTCGCGAGAGCCAGGTAATGCTCGCCCAGCCACGACACCGGCTGCACCAGCAGCGCTCGCACCGGATCGATCGCGGGCATCAGCCAGGGCAGCACCACCAGCAGCACCAGGATGATCGGGAGGCCCAGCGGTCGTAGCCGGGCATAGGCATTGGCCGCGCGCTCTGGCAGCAGGCCCTCGACGATGTGCGAGCCATCGAACGGGGGCAGGGGCAGCAGGTTGAAACAGGCCAGCGACAGATTGATGACGAGGAAATTGACGAGATTGTCGAACACGAATTGCGCCACCAGGCCCGCGCCAGGCTCGATCCGCGCGAGAATGCCGATGCCGACCGCAGCCACGGCCGCAAGGGCAAAGTTCATCGCCGGCCCGGCCGCGCCCACGATCATCATCGCCCGGCGCGGATGCGGCAGGCCGCGCACGTCCACCGGCACCGGCTTGGCCCAGCCGAACACCGGCGCATGGGCCAGCGCCAGCATGCCGGGCAGGAACACCGTGCCCACCGGATCGACATGGCGCAGCGGATTGAAGCTGAGCCGCCCCCTGTCCTGCGCCGTGCGATCGCCCAGCAGGCGGGCCATGCGGCCATGCGCCACTTCGTGGAACACGATCGCCACGATCATGGGGATGGCAACGGTCGCCAGTTGATAGAGCGTGTCGTTCATGGGCGGCCCAGCCATTCCTCGCGCAGGATGGAAAACAGCACCGTGTCGCGCACGCGGCCAGTCCAGGTGCGACGCTCGTGGCGCATCAGGCCTTCTTCCACGCCGCCAAGCTTGCGCACGGCGGCCTGGCTGCGCGTGTTGAGCCGGTCCACCTTGAACACCACGCGCGCGAGCCCGCAGGCAAAGGCATGATCGATCATCAGCCGCTTGAGCCGGCCGTTGAAACCCGTGCCGCGCAAGGCGGGCACGATGAAGCTGTTGCCGATCTCGATCGACCAGCCCGGCGCGCCATGCTCCAGCCAGCCGGTCATCCCGGCAACCACGCCATCGGCCAGGATCGCATAGACCCGGCGTTGCGGCGCGCTGCCCAGCAGGCGATCGAACTGCACGTCGAAATCGGCGCCGAGATAGTTGTGCGGATAGACCGCCCAGATTTCCGTGTCCTGCGCACAGGCCGCGCGCAGCCCTTCGCGATGGCGCTCGGCCAACGGCTCCAGCGCCAGGGTGCCGTCGGCTAGGGGAACATAGAGGCCGTCACTCATGGGCGTTCATCCGGGCGCATGGCCGCGCTGAAATGCGCGCGGCACAAGGTGAGATAGCGTTCGTTGCCGCCGATTTCGGTCTGCGCGCCTTCGCGCACGGGGTGGCCGGCCTGGTCGACGCGCAGGTTCATCGTCGCCTTGCGGCCGCAGTGGCACACTGCCTTCAGTTCCACGAGGCTGTCAGCCAGGCCGAGCAGCGCGGCAGAGCCTTCAAACAGCTCGCCCCGGAAATCGGTGCGCAGGCCATAGCACAGCACCGGCAAGCCGGCGCGATCGGCCAGGTCGGCCAGTTGCCACACTTGCGCCCGCGTCAGGAACTGGGCCTCGTCCACCAGCACGCAGGCCAGCGGCCCCTGCACCAAGTGCGCGCTCACCGCCTGCCACAGGTCGGTCTCCGGACCAAAGCGATGGGCATCGGCATGCAGGCCCACGCGGCTGGCAATCGCCCGTCCGGGACCAAGATGCTCGGCGCGGTTATCCACCGCTGCGGTCCACAGCATCGTCGCCATGCCGCGCTCGTGATAGTTGAACGCCGCCTGGAGCAGGTTGGTGGATTTGCCGGCATTCATGCTGGCATAATAGAAATAGAGCTTGGCCATGGCAGCTATGCGGCCTTTCAGCCCTGAGTTTCGCCTTCGCCCTCTCCGCCGTCCTCACCCAGATCGCGGCGCACGCGCGGATCGGCCAGCAATGCGTCGATGCGAAACGCTTCGTCAAAGCTTTCATCGGGCAGGAACTTGATCCGCGCGGCGTACTTCAGCTTGAGCCGGCCGGCCACTTCCTTCTGGAAAAAGGCCGTGTTGGTGCGCAGCGCCTTGAGCACGATGTCCTCGTCCTCGCCCAGCAGCGGCTTGATGAAGACGGTGGCATGGCGCAGATCGGGCGACATGCGCACTTCGGTGACCGAAACGGTGTGCGCGCTCAGCACGTCATCGTGGACCATCTGGCGCGTGAGCAGTTCGGACAGCACGTGGCGCACCTGCTCGCCCACCTTGAGCAGGCGGACCGAGCGTTGTTCGGGAGAGGCATTCTGGCGGTTCATCCCGCGCTATATGGGGCATCGCCGCCCGTTTCGCCAGAACCTTGGGTCAATAGCCGGGGAAGATCTTGCGCACGAGTTGCCCGCGCCAGGGAAAGCCATGGTAATTGAAGAAGAACCACCCCGCCACGCGCACCGCCAGCCACACCGGCAGCGCCATGGGATCACCCTCCTTCCGCAAGGCGCGGTAGAACGCGGCATCGGCCCGGCGCCGGTCCGCCTCCCGCCCTCCACCGGCGATACCATAAGCATTGTCATGCTTGCGGCATGATCCATTGCGGTTGTATTTAAATCCATTGAGGAACAGACAATAGTCCCGCTGCCCCGGATCACACACGCCAGCCCCCTGCACTTGTGATAGTCCTTGCACGTGAATTTGGCATGGACGGGGCAATGTTCAAGCGCAAAGTCTTCTATATTGGCGGCTTCGATCCACGGGGTGCACGGTTCTATCACGAATTGCTGGCACAACAGATCGCAACGCACAATGCGGGCCAAGGCTCAGGCAATCCCCTCAGCCTGTCCCCGCGCCGCAGCGATGCCACCGGCGACCGCGCCTGGCAGGTGAGCGATGCGGCCGCAACGGTGCAGACCGCGTTTCATTTCCTCGCCTGGGACGACATCGTTCGCCGCGCCTGGATCCGCAGCACGCCGCGCCTGCTCTCCGCCACCGTGCGCGCCTATGCGCGGCTGCTCCGGCATGCAGACCTCTCGTGCCTCGCCCGCGTGCCGCATGGCAGCCGGGTTGCGCTGTTCCTGCCGGCCCTGGCGCTGCTGATCGTGCCGCTGCTGGCGGGCCTTGGCGCCGGGGCCATCGCGCTCGGGCTGGGGCGGCCCTGGCTCGCGCCGCTGCTGGTACTGGTCGTCGCCGCCCTGCTCGCGCTGCTGCTCGGCGGGCGCGCTCATGTCGGCTGGATCGTGCAGTTCCTTGTGTTCAACGATGCGCTGGCCGCCGGGCAGGCCGATCCCGCGCTTGCGCTCCGGCTCGATCGCTTTGCCGAGACGATCGACCGCGCGCTGCCCGAAGACGCGGAGTGGGACGAAGTGCTGCTGGTCAGCCATTCCAACGGCGCGATCCTGGCTGCGGAAGTCACGGCGCGCCTGCTCGCGCGACACGGCGGAGCATTGCCGCCGCGCCTGGCGCTGGTCACGCTCGGGGCCAGCCTGCCGATGTTGGGTGCGCGGCGGGATGCCCGGGGCTTTGCACAGACCATGGCCACGCTGGCGCAGGGGCGTTTTGCCTGGCTCGATATCGGCTCGCCCACCGATGGCGCCGCCACCCCGCTGGTCGATCCCTGGTTGGGCCAGCCCCCCGCCCGGATGGCCGGGCTGGTCCAGCTTTCGCCCCGCTGGTTCGCGTTCTGCAATCCGGCCACCTATGCCGCGCGGCGCAAGGACAAGTACCTCACCCATTTTGATTATCTGCGCCGGCTCGATCGCCCCTCACCGCTCGATTACCTGGGCCTGACATGCAGTGGCCAGCCGCTGGCCGCCAACATCGCCGCATTTCGGACCGTCGCCAAGGCAAAGGCGGAAGCATGAGCGAGACCATGGCCTTGGCAACACCGCCCTACCCCGCCCCGTTGCGCCACAAGGCCGGGCTGCTGCGCCGGTTCGTGATCGGCTGGGGCAGTTGGATTCACACCCTGTTCGAGAAATCCTATCGGATGAAGATGGGCACAGTGCGTTTTCCGCTGCTGCGCTTCTTCGTGATCAACGATCTCGCCCTGGTGCAAGACGTGCTGGAGGAAAAACGCTGCCCCTGGCCCAAGCACGGGCTGATGACCGAACTGCTGCGCCCGCTGATGGGGCAAAGCGTGTTTTCCGCCAACGGCGCGCAGTGGCAGGCACAGCGCGCGATGATCAACCCGGCCTTTGCCCACGCCGGGCTGGGCCGCGCTTTCCCCGCCATGCGCGCGGCGGCCGATGCCATGGCAGAGCAATTGCACCGCGCCGCCATGCAGGGGCCGGTGGACATGGAGCGGGCCATGACCGCCGTCACCGCCGACGTGATTTTCCGCACGCTGTTTTCGCAGCCCCTCGCCCCGGCCCAGGCCGACGCCGTGTTCGCCGCCTTTGCCCGCTATCAGCGTCACGTCCAGCCTTACGCCATGCTGCGGCTCTATCGCTTGCCGCTGCTGGGCCGGCGCCGCCGCATGGCCCGCGCCGCGGCAGACATCCGCGCGCTGTTCGCACCGCTGGTCGATGCGCGAATCATGGCGCGGGGCGCGCTGGACCAAATGCCGGCACCGGGCGATATTCTCGACGCCCTGCTCGATGCCCGCCACCCGCACACCGGCGCGCCGTTTGCGCCGGATGATCTGCTCGACCAACTGGCCACGCTCTTCCTCGCCGGGCACGAAACCTCAGCCTCGGCACTCGCCTGGGCCAGCTATCTGGTGGCCTGCGATCCGGCTTTGCAAGACGACCTCGCCGAAGCGATCGCGCAAGTCAGCGGCAAGGCAGCGCTGGCGCCCGAACACCTCAAGGCCCTGCCCATGCTGCGCCATCTGTTCCAGGAAACCTTGCGGCTCTATCCCCCGGTCAGCTTCCTGATGCGCGAGGTGACGCAGGCGCAGGTGATGCGCGGCAAGGCGATGAGGCCCGGCGATCTGGTGGTCGTTTCGCCTTGGCTGATACAGCGCAACGCCGATCACTGGCCCTGCCCACATGCCTTCGATCCCGTGCGCTTCGCCCGCCCGGAAAGCTCGACGGCCGCGCGCGAGGCCTGGCTGCCGTTTGGCAAGGGACCGCGCGTATGTATCGGCCAGGGTTTTGCCATGCAGGAAGCGGTGATCGTGCTGGCCACCTTGCTGCGCCATTTTCGTCTCGCCCCGGCGCCCGGCCCGGCGCCCGAACCGGTCAGCCGCCTCACGCTGCGCGCGCGGCGGGGCATCCCGCTGGTGCTCTCGCCGCGCCACGGCTTGGAGCAAGCGTAACAGGATCGATACAAAATCAGACATTTCCGGTGGGAGCCGGGGCCATGGCCAACCGTTAAGGCAAGGTCAGCTTCATTGGAAAGGACCGCCATGAACAAGTTTCTTGCCACCGTTGCGGCAATCGCCGTCGCCCTGCCCGCCGCCACCCCGGCTCTGGCCCAGCATCATGACATGCGCCGCGACAGCCACCATGACGCGCGCCGTGGCCCTGCCAAGGTGCAACCCAACCCTTTCCGCAAGGGCCAGCGTTTCGACATGCGCCGCGCGCCCAACTATCGCGTAGTCGATTACCACCAGTATCGCCGCCTCAGCGCCCCGCCGCGCGGCTATCACTGGGTGCGCTCGGGCAACGACGCGCTGCTGGTTGCCATCGGCACCGGCGTGATCGCCTCCGTCATCGCCAACACCTTCTGATCCGCTCGCGCGAGATCGAGCAGGGGCAGCCTCGCGAGAGGCTGCCCCTTTTGCTTGCCCGAAAGGCCGGTCTGCCGCGCATGCCTGCGCGGTATAAGCACGCAAGCCCGATCCGCACCGAAATCTGGAAAAACCGATGAAAGATCTGAAAATTTTGCCTTTCCTCGCCGGCGTCCTGCTCGCCACGCCGGCCACAGCGGCCGAAATTTCCACCCATGTGCTCGATCTGGCGCGCGGCGTTGGTGGGCCGGACGTGCCCGTAACGCTGATGAAGCGGGATGCATCAGGCCAGTGGGCCACCGTGGGCCAAGCACGCACCGATGCCAATGGCCGCGTGCGCAGCTTCGGCACCGCCAGCTTTGCGCCGGGCACCTATCGCCTTACGTTCGATATGACGCACTATCCCGACGCTTCGGCCAAGCCGTTCTTCCCGGAAATCGCCATTGCCTTTGCCGTAACGGACGATGGCGCGCACTACCACGTGCCCCTGGTGCTCAGCCCTTATGGCTATTCCACTTATCGCGGCAACTGATAGGGGCGAAAGCTACTGGAAATGCGCCAGATTGGCGAACCCGTCGTTCGCCTTGGCCTTCTTGATCAGCTTGCGCAGGCAGGCGCGCACCTCGCGCTCGAAACGGCGATCGTCGTGCACGCCGGCCAGCAGATAGTCGTCCTTGGCCAGTTGAGCGGTGAGAAAGGCCACGAAGCGGGCCTGCTCTTCCACGGCCGGGCTGCGCCGCGCCAAGCCGCAGACATAGCCTTCTGCCGCCGCTTTATCGTAGTCATCGCGATAATCGCGGCCCTTGCGGTCGGCGTAGACCTGCTCTTGCGCGGCGGCGGCCATGCGGCTTTCCAGCCACGCGCGCACGTGCGCCGCATCCCATGCCGCCTTGGCCGCGTCCTGTTGCGTGTCGCTCATCCCGCTGGTCCTAGCACTACTTTGGCAGAAGTGTGATTTTTGGGATTCCCAAGGCGTA
>NZ_BMZP01000034.1 GCF_014652855.1 Novosphingobium pokkalii | reverse complement strand
ATGAAGGCCCGGCTGTGCGACAGCTTGCTGTGCGCGACCTGCAGCTTGGTTCTCTCGCCGGCGATGATCGCCCAGTCCTCGCTCCAGTCGAACTGGAAGGCTTCGCCTGGCATGAACACCAACGGCACGAAGGTGCCCCGGCCACTGGCCTGCGCATCGCGCTGGCGGTCGGCCTTCCACTCCCGCGCGAAGGCGGCGACCCGGTTGTACGAGCCGTCGTAGCCGAGCGTCACCAGATCGGCGTACATCTGCTTGGCCGTGCGGCGCTGCTTGCGTGACCGGCCAGCCTCGATCCTGAGCCAGCCCGACAGCTTCTCGGCAAACGGGTCTAGCTTGCTCGGCCGATCCGGAACCTTGAACTGCGGCTCCACCGTGCCGGCCCGCAGATACTTGCGGATGGTGTTCCTGGACAACCCGGTGCGCCGTTCGATCTCCCGGATCGCCATCCCTTCCCGGAAATGCCAGCGGCGGATCACACTCAATAACGCCATGTCGATCACTCCATGATCCCCCAACTGCCAGCCAGGGGAACGATCAGAACATCGGTCAAATCTCAGTGGAAATTACGGCCCCTCCCGGGTCACTTCTCAGTGGCAATCAACAGTCTGGTGCCCAGACGCCACCAATCGGGCGAGCTCGACTGGACTGGCCGGATCACCAAGCAAGGGGACGGAACCGTACGCAAGCTGCTCTATGAAGCCGCCAACTCGATCCTCACCCGAAGCCGGGAAACCTTTGCTTTGAAAACGTGGGCCATGAAGATCGCCAAGCGCCGGGGGCTCAAGAAGGCCCGTGTCGCGCTTGCGCGCCGCCTCGCGGTGATCATGCACGCCATGCTGCGCGACGGCACTTTGTTCCAGGCATGAGGTAGGCTAGAACTCGTTTGCCAGCGGTGAGGCCTCAAAGCTGATCCGAGGGCGGTGTCCCGCGAGGGAACGCAGGGACGAACGATCTGCGAAGGTTACCGGATGGGCCACCAAGCCCGCTTCGAGTCAATGCAACGTTCGCCTCTGTGAGACCCGATACAGCACGGCCAGGCCTAACCTCGGTCAGTGCGGACAGATCCATGAAACCCTCAAGGGATTACACCGCCTCGCTCTGCAATTACAGATCTACGGCCTAGATCACTATTTAGAGGCCCCTCCTCGCTGCCGACCGAGCGTTGTGGTTTGCTATGCTCTGGCCGATGAGATTGCGCAGCGCCTCGCCCGCGGCGCGTTGTGCTGTCGCGTCGTTGAAAACCGCGTGTCCTGCGGCAAAGAGGCGCACCGTGAGGCGCTGTGACTGGCCAGCTGCGGCGCGGTAATCATGCAGCGGCAGTCCATAAGGGATGATCAGGTCATAATAGCCCAGCGCGAGCAGGGCGCTCGATCGATCGCGATTGATCTGGGCCATCAGAATGGGTGCGATATGCTGCTCCGCGGGCAGGGCATCCCATCGCCAGGTGTCGTACACCGCCCCGCTGTAGCGGACATAGGTCGAAGTGACCGGATAGCCGACGGCATTCCTGAAATAGCCGTCGATGGCATCGTCCCAGCTGAAATTCATCGTCCAGCGCGAGGTCGATGGATCGTCATATGGTGGGGGCGCCTTCCTGGTCAGCGCAAGCAGCGCATGTGCCCGAGAGTCGCCGAGGCCGATGCGCTCCGCGCGCTCGGCCAGCAAGAGTTTGACGAAGGCATCGATCGGAACGACGAGCGATGACCGGCTGATTTGCGCCGATGGCACACCGGTAAATGCTGAAACATCGTCCGCGACCCGTGCACGATCGACCGGCGACAGACGCTCCTTGCGCTCGAGCGCCGCGCGATAGCGGCCTTGCGCAAACGCGATGGCTTTGCGCTGCAACTCGTCCGCCGGAAGTGTGGAATAGGCGCCTTTATGATAATAAGCCGCTGCAGCCGCCAGGCTCGGCAGTGCGCCGACCGCATTGGCGATGAACCCGCGCGCTTTCTCATCGTCTTCGACCGCCAATGTGCTGGGCGAGATCAGCAGATAGCCGTCGAACAGTATCGGCCGCGTGCGCCGGCCGAGTTCGGCGGCAACGAGGCCTAGGCGGACGCCGCCGTAGCTCTCCGCGGCGATCAGCTTGGGTGATCCTCGTCGCCCGTGCTGCTCCAGCCATCGCGCCATGAAGTCCGCCATTACTCTCGCATCATCGCGGACAGACGAGAAGTGCCGCACCGCACCCGCCGTAAATTCGCGCCCGTAGCCGGTGCCGGGCGGATCGATGAACACGAGGTCGGTCGCGTCCAATGGACTGCCGTTGTTGTCGACGTAGGTCCCGACCGATCGGACCGCCATATCGGGATTGCGACTGACGACCTTTTTGGGCGCGAATGCATCATGAAGACCAGAAGCGGACGATCCCGGCCCGCCATTGAAGACGAACATGACGGGGCGGGCGGCGGGATTGGCGCTTTGCCGCAGATAACTGACCGAGAACATCGTCGCGTCCGGCCGGGACGTTCCCGGCGTGATGCTGATCGGACTTTCCTGGGCAGTGACGGTGTATCGAATGGTGCGACCGCGAAGGATCGCTTCCGACTGACGCGTTGCCGACCGAAGTGGAACCACCGCGCCGGCGGCGGCCCCGGCATCCGCATGGCCTTGTGACACGCTGGCACAGGTCACGACGATGAGCGCGGTTTGGATAAATTGCTTCACGGTGCGAGATCCGGCTGACCATTGGAGGGAAGCGGCCCGATGCCCGGTGGTACGCCCCGGCCTTGCGCCGCAGCTTGGCATGCCGCGATCGAACGGCTGCCAACGAAGCATCGAATGGCGCGCGCGAAGTCCACCCTGCTGGCATCGTCAAGGTAGAACATGTGACCTGCCGGATAATGGACGCTGAGCGTTTGCGTCGCTGGCACCGACCATTGATTCAGAAGGAAGGCATCCGCACCCACGCTGGCTGCGGTATCGTAAAGGCCGCCCGCCACCAGCACCTTGAGCGCAGGGTTGATCCGGAGTGCAGCGGCGAGTTCGCCGGCATAATCGTAGCTGGAAAACGGCGTTGCGACCGGCGCGTAGGTCCAGCGCCCGTCCAGAGCGTCGTTGTACACGCGATAGCTATATCGTACCGGCACCCCGACGCTTTCGTTGAGCACGCGCGACAGCTTTGCTGCGATCGCCGTGTCCAGCGCTTTCGTCGACGGATCGCCCGCGCCACGGACCGGACCCAGATAACGCGCGTCGTAGGTTCCGAGCACCTGTCCCGTCGCGCGGAAGGCCTCGTGTCGATATTCGTCCTTGGTGATCGACAGATGTTTCTGGAAATAGGCAGGCGGAAGGCCGGTGAAGGCGGCAAGTTTGCCTGCGATCGCGTTTCGCTCGTCCACGGACAACGAATTCGCACGGTAGAGCGCGGAGAGGTAGGTCGAGGAGAATGCAAAGGCGTCCGCGACGACGCCGTCCACCGAGCGATCGTGCCGGTCGACTTTCCTGTGATACCAGGCGAGCGCCGCAATCGTCGGAAAGCCCGCCGCAATCCCCGTGACGTTACCCGGTCGCTGCAACGTATTCACGATTTCGATCGACTGCGAGATGAGGATTGCACCTTCGACGCGGAGTGGCGTGCAGTGTCGTTCCCCGTCGCAGCTCAACACGCGTAGAATGCTGGCGACCCTCTGTGCCCCGTAGCTCTCGCCGGCCAGGAACGTGGGAGCGGCCTCACGATGATGCCGCTTCAGCCATTGCCGGATGACACCGGCAATGTAGGCGGCATCGCCGACCGCCGAATAGGTCTCGCCCGCCGCGCCTCGCGAGGCGAGCCGACTGAAGCCGGTGCCGATCGGATCGATCAGAACGATATCGGCGACATCGAGCGGGGTGTCGTGATTGTCTACGATGGTGCCGGTTGGTCCGCGCGCCTCCGGGCCGCTGACTTGGACGCGCCGCAGGCCCATCATCCCGAGGTTGAGGTAGGCGCTGCTCGAACCGGGGCCACCATTGAACGCGAAGATTACCGGCCGTCGGCTATCATCCGAATATGCGGTCAGGCTGGTCAGGTAGACGCTGCCCAGCGGCCGACCGGATCGCCCCTGCGCCTGATAGCGTTCGAGCGCGGCCACGACGGTAAGACGCTGTCCGTTCACCGTGACATCGTGCTGGCGTCTGCTTTCGGGGGGCAAGATGCCGGACCGGCCGGTCGCATGCACAGGGGCAATGACTATTGGCCCGAGCATCAGCAGCGCCAAGGCAGATCGACCCATCCTGCTGCAACGCATACGGGCCATTATCGAACTGCTTGGGCGTTGAGCGTCGCCACTATGAAGGCGCGCATGTCATCCAGCAACGCCCGGCGATGCTCGCTGTCGAGATACATCATGTGCCCGGTCGGATAATATTTCATCGTCGTGCGATCCAACGGGATCCCACCATGGCCAATATTGTACTGGGCCGACGATACGGGCGACGAGAAATCGTAATAGCCCGATGCGACAAACAGGCGCATGCCCGGGTTTCGTATCATCGCCGCGCCGAGCTTTGGAGCCGGATTGATGAATGCTTCGTTGCTGAGATCGTAGGTCCAGTCCGAGGAGATCACGCCGACATACGGTTTGTCGGTCGTCACGCCGAGCTCTGACGACAGAAACGCGCGCATGGCGTTCAAATAGGGAAGCGCGGCGGCCGACAGCGACGGGTCGTAGCGCTCGCCTGCGTCGAAAACCTGACTGTTACCGATCGAATAGCGGGCATCGAAGCGGCCGATCCGCAGACCCTGGTCACGTAACAGCAGCCGGCGGAAAGCGTCCGGATCGATGCGAAGGTCCGCCCTTATCCATTCGTCCTTCGAAATGCCGGTCAGCTGGGCAAGGCGGCTGGCGACATTGGCCTTGTCGGTCGCGCTCAATCCCTGTCCCCGGGCGAGCGCGGAGACATAATCGCGCTCGGCAAAACGCTGGCTTTCGGCCACCGCGTCAGCGACTGACGACACCGCGCTTGCCTGGTAGCGGTGATAATACCAGGCTGCGGCGGAATAGCTGGGCAGAAAAAGTTCGTACCCGCGATCATAACCGGGCGGCATGATCACCGTCCCCCAGTCGAGTCCCTGCGAGACGAGGAAGGCACCGTTGAAGGTCATGAACGGATCGTCGTCGACGATCATCGCGGTCCTGATCGATCCGTAGGATTCTCCACCGACGAAACGGGGGGATTGCCAGCGACCATGCCGAGTCAGCCAGGCGCGAATGAACTTCGCGATGGACGAGGCATCGGTCGTGATCTTGAAAAAGGCCTCGTCCTTCGTGCTTCCGACGGCGTGGCTGAACCCCGTCCCGACGGGATCGATGAACACCAGATCGGTGACGTCGAGCAAGGCGTCCGGATTGTCGACGAGTGGGTTGCCTGGGCTGGACCGGTCGCTGCCGCCCGCCGGACCGTTCAAGGCGACAATCTTGGGGCCGAAGGCACCCATCTGTATCCAAAAGGAGGCCGAGCCAGGGCCGCCATTGTAAAGAAACGTAACCGGTCGGATTGCAGGCGCCTTGGTGATCGCCGTGTAGCCGACGGAGAAGATTTCCGCTTCGGGTTGGCCGTTTTCGCCTGCGATCGGGATCGTCTCGGCGATCGCCTCATAGCGGATCTCTGCCTTTCCGAACCGCCCTTTGTGTTTGGTGATGCTGGGCCTGAAGTCCCGTGCATCGCCCCTGCCTGCGCCAGCGCCAGGCGCTGGCACGACCGTCTCTGCCATCGCCGACGCAAACGACACGGTCACGGACAGGAGCGCGATCATCATGATACGAATGACAGTCATAGATCCCCCGTCCGCAACCGCTGCGACCGCCGTTATCAGAACGTGACGCGCACGCCGGCGTAGAATGCCCGGCCGAGCACGTCATACACACCGGGATTCGTGTTCGACTGTGAAAAGGAGTCGTACACCGGGGGCTGCGCGTCGGTCAGGTTATTCACACCCAGACGCATCGAGAATGCCTTCGACACCGCAACGGCAAGGTTGAGATCGAAATAGTTGATCGCCGGGACGCGCGTGGTGCGATCGTCGGTGCCGATCAGGCCGACATCTACCATCCCATCGATATAGCGATGCTGCAGGCCGATGCTGAACCCACCATTCAGGTACGTCAGCGTCTCGACACTCCGCCACTTCGGATAGCCGATATCGCCGATATAACCCGTGTAATGAACGCTGGGGTCGCCCGGGAAGGTTTGGATGTCGAAGGCGAGCAGTCGCGTTGCCGCTGCCGTTAGATGCAGGCTCCCCGCGCGATCGGACATTCCGAACGCCGACAGCGGGACGTTCCAGTCCAAGGCTATGTCGAGACCCGAGGTTTTGTATTTTCCGAGATTCTGGTTGGTGAGCGAGAATGAGTTGATTTGCCCGGTACTGGTGCTGCGGCCGAACAGCGAACAATAGACGTTGCCCGGGTTATATGTGGGATTCGAACCGTCCAAATTGTAGCAGCGCTGCAATGCGGTCAGGCCGTCGATCGGCCCGACAACCTTCGCGATGGTAATATTGTAATAATCGACCGAGATGTTGAGCCGACGGAAAATCGGCGCGTCGAACGCCGGCGTCAGGACCACGCCCGCCGTATAGGTGTCCGCGGTTTCCGGACGCAGGTTCGGGTTGCCACCGGTGACGCCACCGTCCACGATCTGCGTGTTGTCGAAGGTGTACCGATCGACAATGGTCGCCGGCAGGCCTTGCGCAAGACAGAGGCTTCTTACCTGACTCGCATTGGCGCCAGCCCGATAGGCGCCGTTAACATCGCACGGATCACCCTGGCCCGTACCGCCGGCCGCGCCGATCAGCGGCGAGGTCTGGCTCTGCGGTGCGAACAGCTCCCCCACCGACGGCGCCCGCACGGCACGCGCATAACCGCCCCGGAACCTCAGGGCATCGACTACTTCCCACGATCCTTCGACGCGATAGGTCTTGATTCCGCCGAACGTGTTGTAGTCGGAGTAGCGGAGGCCGGCGTCGACCTCGAGCTTCTTGATCGCCGGCAGGTCTGCCAGGATCGGCACGAGCAGTTCTGCAAAGGCTTCCTTGACCGTGATCGCGCCATCTTCCGCCGGCACCACGCCGTTCGAGAAGCTGACGACGTCACCAGCGAGAAGAGCGGAATCGGGCGTAAAGCGATAGCCGTCCTTCCGATAATCCGCTCCGGCGGCGAATTTCATCATGCCGCCCGGCAGCTTGACCAGCGATCCCTGGACCGTGCCCTCGACCACGCTCTGATAGGTCCGGGTGTTTCGGATCGTATCACGACGGATATAGGCGGCGCAGGCACTGCCGGCCTGGTTACCAAACACATTGAGTCCGCCCGAGCAAAGGCTGCGACCGCCGTCCGGCGCGTAGAGTAGGGTCTCGAGGGCGCTGACGCTGAAGCCGTTACGGTCGCGTTCCTCCGCCGTCACCTGCGCATAGGAGCCGTAGGCGTCCCACGTCCAGTCGCCGATCGGCAGCCTGCCGCTGGCTCCGCCCGCGGCGCGGAACTCGTTATATTCGGTCGATGCGGTGCGGAAGCCGACATCGGTGAAGCGACGGGTGATCGTGAAATCTGCCGCCGGATCGGGGCGTGATGCCAGGACGGTGGCAAGGTCGGCCGGGATGAAGGGGTTCGTCGCCGGCGCGTCGAAGGTGAATCCGGCCGGCGCATATTGCGCGCGCGACGTGAAGTGCTGAAAATTGGCCTCAAGGAACACCGTGGTGTTTTCCCCGACCTCATGCTCCACCCGGCCATAGGCACTCAGGCGCTCGATTGGCAGGATGAGACCGTTCTTGCCGCTCGAATTGTAGCGGATACGGTTCGACAGCAACACATTCGGCGCGCTGCCCCGATAGTTGAGGGCGCTGTTCGAATATGTGAACAGCGAACCGTCGTTGTTGAAGGCCAGGTTGGTGCCGCTATTGACGCGGCTTGGCGCGACCCCATAGCGGGCGAAGAGGCCTTTTACGGCGGCATCCGACGGCTGGTTGTCCGCATCGACGATGAAGGCGCCGTAAGGCAGGCTAGATGACGGTCGAACGATGCTGGAAAAGGCGCGATCGCTGTTGTTGACGGCATCGCGCTGCTGGTAGCCGATCGACAGTACGGCATTGCCCCGACCGTCTGAGAAGTTGGATCCGACGGTCGCCGACGTTTTGAACGTGTAGCCGTCGCCACGCCCGCTGATGCCATTTTGCGCGTCGAGCCGGATGCCCGAGAACCGATGGTTGATCTTGAAGTTCACGACACCGGCGATGGCGTCGGAGCCGTAAGCGGCAGAGGCCCCGCCGGTGATGGTTTCGACGGATTCGATCAGTGCATCGGGAATGATGTTGATGTCGACCGCACCGAGATCGGTCGATGCCGGCAGCCTGTGCCCGTCCATCAGCACGAGCGTCCGGTTCGATCCGAGGCCGCGCAGATTGAGGGTGGTGATGCCGCCCGACAGATTGTCGTTTGATGTCGCCCCGGTCCCTGGCGAGAACTGCGGGAGACGATTGAGCGTGTCTTCGAGCGTGACCGCGCCTGTCTGGTTGAAGGTGGTGCCACTGATCGTCGCGATCGGGCTGTTCGCCACCGTGTCCCGCCGCGAGATACGGGAACCCGTGACCACGATGTCCGCAGTGCCGGGGCGCGCATCGTCAGCCTGCGGCAAACCGCCGGGCGACGACGCGGTCGCGCCGGGGGCCGGCGCATTCGGCGAGGTGGTATCCGGCTGACTCGATGGCTGCTGCTGGGCATAGGCCGGCACACCGAGGATGGTCGAGGACAACAGGGCGACCACGGCCGCGCCCCTCGCTGAAATTACCTGTTTCATTGATCCCCCTCTGTCTGATCGTCCATTCCGACACGCGGTGCGATCGAACCTCGGCGCGAGGCTGACACCAGCATCGATTCCTCCGGAAACCCTGTGCTCTCCGGTAGCGCTCGCTTTGCCAAGCGCACCCCGAGTCCGTTATGGTGAAGTTTCACCGAATCACCGAGAACTGCAAGTATTTTTCTTCAGAATGCCATATTCTGAGATAATTATAAGGATATCAGTGTTTTGCTGGAGTCGTGTCGATCTGTTGACAGAGCGTGAGACTTCACGGCATTAATGGTCACGAAAAGCAGCCGGAGCCGATCGGGCGATGGCCAGCCGGTGAGGGGCGGCATCAAATGAGGGGAGGCTGGGCTTGAGGCGCGTTTTTTGGGTCATGGCCGGCTGGGCTGCGATCGCAGTGGCGCATGCGCCCCTTTCTGCGAAGACGACGATCATTCACGCCGGAACTCTCATAGACGGGCGTTCGCCGGCACCGGTAAAGCATATGTCGATCGTCATCACCGAGCAGCGCGTCGCGCGCGTCGTGCCCGGCTTCATAACCGAGACCGGCGCTGACGTTATCGACCTTTCGAGCAAGACCGTGCTTCCCGGCCTGATCGATTGTCATGTCCATCTGACTGACGACGACAACCACTGGGATGATCCGCGCAGCACGACGGAGCGACCTTATGGCGAGCGGGCCGTCGTGGCCGCAGCGCATGCGAAGGCGACGCTCGAATCGGGCTTCACCTCGATACGGAACCTTGGCAGCCCGGCGGAAATCGATCGTGACCTGAAGACCGTGATCGATCGCGGTGAGACGCCGGGGCCGCGTATGTGGGTGTCGCTTCAGCCGATCGGACCGACGGGCGGCCATTCCGATCCGGCAAACGGGCATGGCGACGCGAACGATCCCGATCGGCGCTTCGACGTTGCGGACGGTTCTGATGCCGTGCGTGCAAGCGTCCGGGATCACATGCGACGCGGCGCGACGGTCATCAAAATCATGCCGAGCGGCGGTGTCGGGACCGTTGGCGACAATCCGAATGCCCAGCTCATGACCGATGACGAGATCAAGGCGGCGATCGACACCGCCCACAATCTCGGATTGCGTGTTGCGGCGCATGCACACGGCAAGGCCGCGATCGACGCCGTGGTGCGGGCCGGGGTCGACTCGGTCGAACATGGCACCTTCTCGGACGAGGCCACGTTCGCGCTGATGAAGGCGCATGGCACCTTTCTCGTCCCGACGATGCTGACCAACTACGACCTCTTGCGATCGGTTCGGCTCAATCCCAACCGCTTCCCGCCCGATTTCGCGGCCAAGATCGCCAACGTCTCACCGATCAATCTCAAAATGGTCGCCGCCGCCCACAAGGCGGGCGTCAAGATCGCCTATGGCACCGATGCTTCGGGCTTCGTGGGCTTTTCCGATGAGGCGCAGGAGTTCGCGTTGCTGACTGCCGCCGGCCTGACGCCTATGCAAGCGATCCAGACGGCCACGAGTAATGCTGCCGCCTTGATCGGAGAAAAGGACATCGGCATCGTCGCGCCTGGCGCCTATGCCGATATAATTGCCGTCGACACCGATCCACTCGTCGATGTCCGCAGTCTCGAACATGTGTCGTTCGTGATGAAAGGCGGCGTCGTCGTTCGCGGCCTATCGGCCAACCGATCCACCCTTTCGAAATAGGACCGCCTGACCGAATGCTCGTCATCACCAACCAGGAAATTCAGCAGCACGTCGGGGCCGCGGTCGTCATCGACGCTGTCGAAAAGGCGTTCGCGGCGCTTGGGCGTGGCGAGAGCAAAGTCTTTCCCGTCGCCCGCGGGTCGGGCTCCGATCCTCGCCACATCACCGCGATCAAATCCGGCTTCGATGCCTCGACCGGGTTCATGGGGGTGAAGGCCGCCTCGTATAACCCTGGAAACCGCACGCGGGGGCGCGCGTCGCATACGTCGACGACCCTGCTGATCGACGATCTCACGGCAGAGGTAGTGGCGGTCGTCGAAGCGGGATATCTCAACGGCCTGCGAACGGCGGCGGCCGATGCGATCGCGGTCAAGTATCTGGCGCGGGCGGATTCCCATCGGCTGGGGATCATCGGGCTGGGCGCACAGGCGGTCTTCGAAATCGAGGCCGTGGCGGCGGTCCGGCCGATCGACACGGTCTATGCCGCACGTCGGGCGGGCGCCGATACCGATCGCTTCGCCCAAGCGGTGAGCGAGCGAACCGGGCTCACGGTCGAGTTTCGCGACGTCGAGGATCTTGCGCGCCAGGCGGACATCATCGTGACCGCAACGCCCGCAACCTCTCCCGTCCTGCGTGACGAATGGATCCGGCCCGGCACTCATGTGTCCGCGATGGGTTCAGACAATGTCGGCAAGATGGAGCTTCCCGTCGAGCTCGTCGCGCGCAGCCTGTTCTATATGGACTATCCCGACCAGTCGGCAGTCATCGGCGAGGCCCAGCATCTGTTGGCCGCGGGCAAGGCGACGCTTGCGGACCTGCGTCACCGCTCGCTCGGCGGTTTGATTTGCGCGACCGTATCCGGCCGCTCGTCTGCCGACGACATCACCGTCTTCGATTCGTCTGGGATCGCGATCCAGGACATCGCCGCGGCGCACGCGGCAATGACGATCGTCCGGTCGGCGCGGTCGGCATGAGCGTTCGTTGGCCTGCGATCCTGACGGGACGCGAGCATTGCGGGCCCGTCAAAGTCCGCGTTACAAATGATGCGAATTGAAATGGGCGGGATGATGAGACCAAGCGGGACAGATCGGTCGACCGAGGGTGCAGGCAAAGCCGGGGCACGTTCGACCACGGTAAAAACGGGCCGCAGCAAAGGTGGTGCAAAGCGTCGCAGTGATCATCCTCTTCGCGATCAACCGGCGATCCCGCTGCGTGCGCATGCCTATGACAGTGTCAAACAACGCATCATCGATCTGACCTATCGTCCTGGCGCCTCGCTCAATGAAGCGCAGATCAGTGCTGACCTAGGGATCGGCCGGACGCCCGTTCACATGGCCATAATGCGATTGGCGCAGGAAGGCCTGATCGAGATCATACCCCGTCGCGGCCTGATCGTCGCGCCGCTCACCATCCGCGACATCCAAAGCCTGTTCGAGGCGCGGCTGGTGAATGAACCTGCTGCCGCGCGATTGGCGGCAAGCCGCGCCAGCGAGGAAGAGCGTGCATCGCTTACGGCGGGGATAGCCGAGGGCCAGGCGTTGGGTCGCAACGGTGCGCGTGAGGCCCTGATGGCAATCGATCAAAATTTCCACGCAGCCGTCGCGCAGGCAACGCACAATTCCATCCTCGAGCAGCTGTTGCGCGGTCTGCACGATCGGGCGCGGCGCTTGTACTATATTTCCTGGAATTTCGACAGCGGTCTGGAGGTCGACACCATGGCCGAGCATCGTGACGTCGTCGACGCCATCATCAGGCGTCGCCCCGACGATGCCGAAGCCGCCATGCGCAATCATATCGAGTCGTCGGCAAGAGTTTTTGGCGGCCTTCAAGACACGGTCGGAGATCTGTTGCGGACAATCCGGTAATTCGCGATCCGTTTCTGATCATCCGAACCGCCATCAATTGCTTGATCCATGTCGGATAATATAGGTATGCAAAAGTCGATCTTAACGTCCGAACCGCCTGAAGCGGGTCATCTGACCCGAACGATCGGGCTGTTCGATCTTGTCATGATTAGTGCGGGATCGGCGCTCGGGTTCAGTATCTTTTCGGTTCTCTCTCCGGCTGCCGCGATCGGCGGCTCGGGCATCCTGATGACGACCGTTCTTGCCGCCATTCCAATGGCGGTATTCGGGCTGGTCTACGCCTTTCTTGCATCCGCCAACCCGCGATCCGGCGCGTCGTTCGAATGGCCGCGCGAATATCTCCATCCGTTCGTCGGCTTCTTTTTGTCGTGGTTGCGGATTTTCGGTAGCGTCGGCCAGCTGACGACGGTCAGCCTGGTTCTGGTGCAATATGCCTCAATGGCTGTGCCTCTGCCGGTGAAGCCGGCGATGTTCGCGCTGTTCGTCATTGTCTTTCTCGTCAACCTTGCGGGACTGAAGGTCGCGGCGAAGGCCCAATCGCTTCTGATGATCGTCCTGCTCGGCACACTGGGCATCTTCGTGGTGACCGGAATTGGCGCCATCCGGCCGGAAAACATATTTCCGCTCGCGCCTGCAGGGTGGTGGCCGATCCTCCTGGCGGCACCGATCATGATCAACCTGTTCATGGGGATCGAGAGCGCAACGGAGGTCGGTGAGGAGGTCGTCAACGCCGAACGCAATGTTCCGCTCGGCATCCTCCTCTCGCTCCTGGTCATCGGCGCCGTGTACCTGTCGGTCGCGGTTGTCGCGCTCGGACTGGTCGGAGCCAAGGGCCTCGCAGCATCGTCGGCCCCCTTGGTCACCGCAGCCGGGCGATCGATTCCCTCGCTCGCGCTGACGTTGATCGTCGGCGCTGCCATCGTGTCGCTCGCCAAGTCGTTGAACGCATCCTTCCTGATCTTTTCGCGCGCTTTCTACGCCATGGGCCGGGCCGGGGTGATGCCACCGGCGCTTGCGCAGCTGTGGGGCGAAGCGGCCGTTCCCCGGGTCGCGATCATCGTGTCCTTCGTCTGCCTTGTGGTGGGCCTGTGTCTGCCCTCCAATCTCGTCTTTCTATTTCTCGCCTCGAACATTCCCACGATTCTGAAATATCTCACCGTTTGCCTGTGCGGCGTCAAAGTCTCGAAGTGGCGGCCTGATGTGCTGGCCGCAGCCCGGATGCGGCTCGGTGGAACCTCAGTGCTCGCGCTGTCGCTGCTGGGTGCGGCAACCGCGCTCGGCTTGTTCGTACTCGGATACGAAACCGATTGGCGGCCCTATGCGCTAATCGGTGTATGGGGGGGGATCGGTACGCTTTACTGGGTCTGCCGTTCGAAGCTCGGCGCGATCGCCTGATCGTGCCGGATGACCTTCCGCATCGGGGCTGGCATCGGCCGGAACCGACCGTCCGCAACGCCTTCGGCCGGCACTTCAGACTCCACGGCGTTTGGCTCGACAGCGCCTATCAGCACCCGATGAGTCTCGAGAGCATCCAGGCGATACAGGACTATCTCGCTTGCAGAACCAATGCTGCGGTCGCTTCGCACGCCAAGCGGGAACAGGATCGCGTCCAATCGCTCTTCGCCCGCCTGGTGAACGTGCGGGTGAACGAGATCGCATTCGTTCCAACCGCTACCACCGCCGAGAACCTGATCGTTTCTGCACTCGGGATAAAAGCTGGCAGCCGGATCGTGACCGACGACCTGCATTATACCGGCTCGCTCTATATGTATCGTCAGCTGCGGATGGCCGGCGTCGAGGTCGACGTGGTTCGCGCCCGGCAGGGTGTCGTCCATCTGGAGGATGTCCGGGCGGCGCTCGCAAGGGGCGCCACGCTGCTTGCCGTGTCCTGGATCTCGGCGTGGAATGGCCATCGGCACGACTTGGCCGCGCTGTCCGCACTGGCCCATGACCGCGGCGCCCGCGTCTATGTCGACCTGATGCAGGGCGTCGGTGCCTTACCGATCGACCTTGACGCCAGTGGCGTCGATTTCGCTGCGACATCGTCCTACAAATGGCTCATGGCGGACCTTGGTCTTGGGTTCCTTTACGTGCGCGGTTCCGCGTTGCCAGAGCTCACCGCCACGCAATTCGGAGCGCGTCAGCTGGCGACCTCCGACGGCGCATCGCGGGACTGGCGGACGCGGCCGGGCACCGCTGGCAAGTTCGAAGTCGGATCGGTCTCGAACATCGTCGTCGCAGCGCTGACCAGTTCGCTCGAATTCCTGACGTCGGTCGATCTCGACGCGATCGTCGCGGCGCGCCAGCCGATCCTTGAGCACATCAGGTTGGAGGCCGCCAGACTGGGACTGAAACAGGCAGGATGCGCATCGCATGGGCCTATCGTCGCATTCCACTGCGCTGACTGCAGCTCGGTCAAGGCAGCGTTGCAGCAGGCCGGCTGCTATGTCACATGCTCGGAACATCGCATACGGTTCGCGCCGACGCTGTTCAACACCGCGGACGATGTCGATGCCGTGATGCGCGTTCTCCACAAGGCCTTGGGGCAGCTGACAGGTCGGTCATCATAACTGGACGGCAACCAGTTGGCGGCCCAGGCGAGGGCTGCTGTTCGATACTCGTGTTCCGTACCTGTTAATTCTTCAAGCGGACAGTGATCAGGGCCATTGGCATTGTAACGGAATTGCGGATGGCAAGTCGGGCGCTGACGCTGATATCTTTGAAGGGCGGTTCGTCGAGCTAATTCCGAAAGAGAAGATTGTCGAGGCGGTGACGTTCGAGAGCGAGGATCCCGCGTTCGGCGGCACGATGACCATCACGACGCGGCTGATGCTGGTGCGCGACGGCACGAAGGTCACCTTTGTTGCCGAGAATGTGCCCCCTGGGATCAGCGAGTCCGATCAAGGCCCGCATGGAGTCGACGCTGAAGAACCTCGCCAACCTTCTTGAGTAAAGCGAAGGCGTGGGGGCGACCGGCGCATCACGTTCCTTCCACCAGCCCAGAAAGAACCACCTAAATCATTGTCCGATTACCCCGCTTATTCACGACTGCCCGATCTGCACGGCGAACCGAAAAACAGCTTTCAGGCCCCGGGCAGCGTAGCGCGACCGGCAGGCGGATAACCGCCGCCATCCGCCGCTAGCAGATCGCCATCAACATGGATGGGAAGGGCTGCTGGCGCGACAACGTGTTCGTTGAGCACTTCTGGCGCTCGGTGAAATACAAGCACGTCTATCTCCACGCTTACGCATCGGCTCCCGAGGCACGAGCCGGCATCGGCCGCTATCTCGGCTTCTAAAACGCCGTCCGCACGCGCTCCGCACATGGCGTGTCAATCGGCGTCCAATCGGGGGTCTGACTCAAATTCCGTGCAGATTTGACATTTCTGC
>NZ_BMZP01000033.1 GCF_014652855.1 Novosphingobium pokkalii | reverse complement strand
ATGGGTCAAATCTCAGTGGAAATTACGGCCCCTCCCGGGTCACTTCTCAGTGGCAATCAACACTGAGCGGCCCAAGACTGGTCCGGGCCATTTTCAGGCAGGCCAAAGTTGGCCTGCATCATAGAACGCATCGTGCATATCTCATCAATCCAACATCATTTTTTCGATCTACTTAATAGCGAACCACTGGACCTCCACACCGATTTTAGTAAGTTAGGCATACAAACTAAGTCTGTTGGGTGGAGAGGTTCATGATCAAGCGACGCTTCGCTGTGCCCGTTGCAACGCTTGCCTGCTTCAGCGCGGTGGCTTTGGCAGGTGGCTTTGCCGCCGGCGGCGGCGCGGCTTGGGCGGAGCAGGATGTGCCCAAGCTTGTCGACGCTGCGCGGATCATCGCGGCCGACCCTTCCGACTGGCTTGCCCATGGGCGCACGTATGACGAGCAGCGTTTCAGCCCGCTTGCACAGATCGATCGCGCCAACGTGGGACAACTAGGCCTGGCCTGGTTTGCAGACCTCGATACGGCACGCGGCCAGGAAGGCACGCCGCTGGTCATCGACGGGGTGATCTACATCACCACTGCCTGGTCCAAGGCCAAGGCCTATGACGCGGCAAGTGGCAGGCTCTTGTGGGAATACGATCCCAAGGTGCCCGGCGAGGCGGCAGTCAAAGGCTGTTGCGACGTGGTCAACCGGGGTCTGGCTGCCTGGGGGGACAAGCTCTACCTCGGCACGTTTGATGGGCGGCTGATTGCTCTTGACCGCAAGACCGGCAAGCCCGCGTGGTCGGTTGTGACGGTAGACCAGGGCCAGCCCTACACCATCACCGGCGCGCCGCGCGTGGTCAACGGCATGGTCATCATCGGCAACGGGGGCGCCGAAATGGGCGTGCGCGGCTATGTCACGGCCTATGACGCTACGACCGGCAAGCAGCGCTGGCGGTTCTACACCGTCCCCGATCGGCCTGGTGCCAACACAGCGGACTATCTGAAGAAAGCCGAGGCCACCTGGCACGGGGAATGGTGGAAGCTGGGCGGTGGGGGCACCGTCTGGGATGCCATGGCCTATGATCCCGAACTCGACCTGCTCTATATCGGCGTAGGCAACGGCAGCCCCTGGAACCAGTCCTATCGTTCACCCGGCGGCGGCGACAACCTCTACCTGTCCTCGATCGTGGCGATCCGGGCATCGACGGGCCAATATGTCTGGCATTTCCAGGAAACGCCGGGCGAGACATGGGACTTTACCGCCAGCCAGCACATCATCCTGGCCGATCTCACCATCGCGGGCCGACGTCGCAAGGTCTTGATGCAGGCACCCAAGAACGGGTTCTTCTATGTCATCGACCGACAGACCGGGCAGTTCATATCCGGCAAGAACTATGTGCCGGTGAACTGGGCCAGCGGGCTCGATCCGGTAACCGGCCGCCCGATCGAAAACCCCGAGGCGCGCTATGGCCAGACCGGCAAGCCCTTCATCGGCATGCCCGGTGCGGCTGGCGCGCATAGCTGGCATCCGATGGCGTTCAGCCCCGCCGCAGGATTGGTCTATATCCCCGCGCAGATGGCCGCCTACCCCTATTTCCCGGCCAAGGACTGGAAACCGTCACATCTGGGATTCAACGTCGGCGTGGATATGGCCGCTGGCGCCATGCCTGCCGACGAGAAAGCGCGCGCAGCCGCCAAGGCTGCCACCACCGGCGCGCTCATCGCATGGGATCCGGTTGCCCAGAAGGAACGCTGGCGGGTGCCCTATCCCGGCCCGTGGAATGGCGGCGTCCTGGCAACCGGTGGTGGCCTGGTGTTCCAGGGTACGGCTGCCAGCCAGTTCAACGCCTACTCCGCCAGCGATGGACAGAAGCTGTGGTCCTTCCCGACCCAGACCGGCGTGGTCGCCGCGCCGATCACCTTTAGCGTAAGGGGCGAGCAATACGTGGCCGTGCTGGCCGGCTGGGGGGGCATCTGGCCTCTGGCGACCGGCGTGCTGGCGCAAAAATCAGGCCCGGTGCGCAACATCAGCCGCTTGCTGGTGTTCAAGCTGGGTGGCACCGCGCAGTTGCCGGCCGCGCCCGCATGGGACAAACTGCCGCTCGATCCACCACCGGCCACGGCCTCGGCCGCGGTCATCGCACGCGGTGCCCAGCTTTACGGGCGCTATTGCACGGCATGCCATGGCGATGCGGCGATTTCAGGCGGCGTCACGCCCGATCTCCGCCATAGCGGGGCCCTGGGCAGCCCCGAAACCTGGCAGATGATCGTCCATGATGGCGCCCTGAAAGACAATGGCATGGTCGGTTGGGGCAAAGTCATGAGCCCGACCGACATCGACGCTATCCGCCACTATGTCATCGCCCGCGCCCACCAGGACAAGGCCCTGGGCAGCACGGACTGATGGCCGCAGCCTTGGCCCGCCTCTGCCTTCGCGAGCCAGACGCAAGAACGTGCCTGCTCCATGCGCTGCTTGCGGATCAACGCCAGCAGGAGCGGGGGGCCAACACGCGGATCGTCATCCCGCCATCTCAAGCGCTTGCTCGCCCCAGGCCGGGAACGGATCGGGCAGGCCGATCCACCGATCCGGCGTGAAGGCCCCGACAGGCAACAGGCAGGCATCGAGCCGGCTCCGGATCAGCGTTTCATTCATGCCGATGCCGATGAACACCAGCTCCTGCCGCCGGTCACCCCATGTCGTGTCCCAGTGCCTTGCAACGAAGCGCTCGAAGCGGTCATCGTCGGGCCACTGGTTCTTCGGAATGCTCGCCCACCAGCGGCCCATTCGCGCGGTCATCGTCTGGCTGCCCGCCACCGCCAGTTCACCGACCCAGTCGGGCCGTGTCGCCAGCCAGAAATGGCCCTTGGCACGCACGACGTGATCGAGCCCGCCATCAATGAGGAACGCATGGAACTTGGCGGGATCGAAAGGCGCCCGTGCCCGATAGACGAAGCTTTCGATCCCATATTCCTCGGTTTCGGGAACATGGTTGGCATAGCCATAGAGTTCCTTGGCCCAGAGTGGGTGCTGGGCTGCCTTCTCCTCATCGAACAAGCCGGTGTCGAGAACGGCGTCGAGCGGAACCTTGCCATGGTCGCAAGCGATGATGCGGGCGTCGGCATTGAGGCTGGCGACCAGCTTCTTCACGATAGTCAACTGATCGGCAGACACGGACGACGCCTTGTTGACCACCACCACGTCGGCAAACTCGATCTGTTCGACCAACAGACCCACAAGGCTGCGCCGGTCGTCTTCACCCAGCGATTCCCCACGATCAGCCAGGAAATCCTGGCTCGAATAATCCTTCAGCAGGTTGATGGCGTCCACGACCGTCACCATGGTGTCCAGCCGTGCGACATCGCCCAGCGAGACGCCAGCCTCGTCCCGAAAGGAAAAGGTCGAGGCGACCGGAAGCGGCTCGGAAATGCCCGTGCTTTCGATGACCAGGTAATCGAACCGCCCGGCCTGCGCGAGCGCGCGCACTTCCTGCAACAAATCGTCGCGCAGGGTGCAGCAGATGCAGCCGTTGGTCATCTCGACCAGGGTTTCCTCGCTGCGGGACAGCGCGGCATCGCCACCGCGCACCAGATCGGCGTCGATATTCACTTCGGACATGTCGTTGACGATCACCGCCACGCGCCGCCCCTCGCGGTTGAAGAGGATATGGTTGAGCAAGGTGGTCTTGCCCGCCCCCAGGAAACCGGACAGGACGGTGACGGGCAGGAGCCCGTGAGGTCCACCTGCGACATGAAGAGGCTTGTTCATAGGTCACTCTCTCGAATCATGATATAATGTATCATTGCGCGATAATGAGGCGCTTGGGAAGTGTTGCGAGACCGACAAGCGCAAGTGGGGCGGTGGTGACCATAAAGCGAACTGGACTTGCCTTGCTGCGGATCGGCACCTATTGCTCCGTGCCGGTGCGGAATTTGTCCTGGCAACCCATTGGCTGGATCAGCGCCAGCGAATGTTGCGCAAGAGTTAATCACTCCTAAGCACTCGGGTTCTAGCCAGTATGCATGAGACTGGCGACCATCACTAACTGGGCCTACGGCGTGACCGTGGTTCTGTCGCTCATTTCCGGGGGCACCATGCTGCTCGCTTCGCGCGCCCAGACCGAGGAACGCGCGGCAGTCGCCCAGCGCGCTTTGCTGGATCGAGCCGCTGAAAAGATCGTGGAACAGGAAGGCGCGCTGAGCAGTCTGTCCCGGCGTTTCGTGATCCGCGGCGAGGCGCGCGACATGGTCATCTATCAGCAAACCAGGCAGGGGCTGCGTTCGGTTGAACAGCGCATGCGCGGCATGGTGGATGCCGGAGCCTCTGCGGAGGAACTGGATGCGCTCAAGGCCGGCATGTTGGCCATCGACGCCCTACGGGACGAGCAGCAGGAAGCTGTTGCCGCGCGCCAGGAAGGCAACAAGGCTTTCGCCGTCGAACGTCTGTTCGGGGCTGATTACGAACGCGATCTGGACCGCGCGACCGCGCAGTTCGATCAGTTCCAGTATCGGCTGGATCAACGCACCGACGCGGAGGTGAGCCGCGCCACCGACCTCTCGCGGCTGTGGCGGTCGGTCTCGGAAGCAGCGCTGGCCGTCACCGCCTTCCTGTTCCTGTGCGTGATGTATTTCATCTTCCGCAAGCGGGTTATTCATCCGGTGGTGAAACTCAGCGATGTGGTGGCACGGCTCGCGGCGGAGGATTACGCTGCCATCCCGCCAGAGTTCGACCACGTCGACGAGATTGGTGACATGGCTCAGGCTATCCGCGCCTTTCGCGACAACGGCCTGGCGCGGCAAAGACTGGAGCTGGAACGCAGCACCGATCGTGCCATCCGCGAGCTTCTCTCGCGCATGACCCAGCGCATGCAGGCCAGCGACACGTTTCAAGACCTGAAATCCGTGGTGGAATGCTTCATTCCGGAGATCGCACCGGCCTATGCTGGCAGGCTGTATCTGCTGGAAGAAACCCGTCAGGTGATGGTCGAGGTCGGGTCGTGGCTCTCGCCCGCCCATTCCCCGCCGGAATTTCCGCCCCTGTCCTGCTGGGCGTTGCGCCGCGGCCTTCCGCATCGGCCTGACGGTGACAGCATCGATATTCCCTGCGCCCATGTTGGCAGGCAAGATCGCTCCGTTGGTGCGATCTGCCTGCCCTTGACCTCGCAGCGAGAAACATTGGGCCTGCTCTACCTGGAGCGTCACCACCGCGCGCAAAGCGAGGCGGCCTCCGAAGCCTATCTCACTGTTCTGGCAGAGAATATCGCTCTGGCCATCGCCAACCTGCGCCTGCGGGAAGCCTTGCGCGCCATGGCCATGGCCGATCCCTTGACCGGACTAGCCAATCGCCGCCACCTCGACGACGTGCTGGAAGCCGAGATCGCCACGGCCCAGCAGCATAGCCAGCCGCTAAGCTGCCTCATGATCGATGTGGATCATTTCAAACGCTTCAACGATACCCATGGCCATGATGCCGGCGACGCGGTGCTGCGTGAGGTGGCATCCACTCTGAAAGACTGCGTGCGAGATGGCGGCTTTGCGGCGCGGGTCGGCGGCGAGGAGTTCCTGCTTCTTTTACCCGGTCTTTCGATGGACCAGGCCTGTGAACGCGCGGAACTCATGCGGCAGCGGATCAGTGATCTGAAGTTGCGCATGGAGGGACGGGAACTTGGGCCGATCACAGCGTCCTTTGGCGTTTCGAGCACACCGGAAATCTGCGGACCGGACAAACTGCTGCAAACCGCCGATGCGGCGCTGTTGCGAGCCAAGGCAGCCGGACGCGATCGGGTTGTATGCGCCGAACCGCGGCTGGCTCAGGCACGAGGCTAGCCACGTCATACCAGCCGCTACGACCACGCCCAAATGCGGCGCGGTGACGGAAAACCCTAGTTCACGCATCCAGACCGCATGAGGCGCAGGCTTTGACTCCGCTGCATTCCTGCGCATGTACAGTTCCGCCCACAGCCCGCCTGCGCTTCACGGCGCATACTTCTGCTTCAATTCAAGCCAGGTATCTTACAGCCCTTGCGAAGCCGATGCCACTTTCATGCGGGCAACGCCGTCGCCGGCGCCGGCGAGAATGGCATCGTTGACGCCAACCACTCCCATGCGCGCGAATGTCCCATCCACCGCGAATACCGGCCCACCCGACGATCCTTGCCAATCACGGCAGGTGAAAAACAGCGTTCCATAGCGCCAACGTGCGGGGCATCCCCAATCCATCGTCAATTCGTCGCCGTCGTTCAAATCGATGGAATAGCCGGCGAGTGCCACGCGCATGGCAGGATGCTTGGCCAGTTCGGCAGGGGGGATCAACGTCATGCCGTCTCCCCCACCGAACGGCTTGTCCGTCACCAGAAATGCCCAGTCGTTCGTGTGGTCGCGAGGTTCCGACAGTGCAGTGGTTGTCCAATGCACGACTGAAAACGTCATCGGATCGGATTTGAGGCCGCCCTTCCCGCTCACGTAATTGAGCCAGCGCACGGTCAGCGCGGCCGGTGCCACTCCGGTGTGATGCTCCACGTCCTCGATACAATGGCGCGCGGTGAGAACCAGGCGCGGCGCGACAAAGGCCCCCGTGCACTGATAGCTTTCGCCGTTGCGGTCGATCGATATCTGCACGAGGTAACGCAACGGCAGCAGGTTGCTCAATGCCCCGGTGCTGGGTGCCTGGACGTTGTCATCACCATCGGCCTCGATCGGCAAATAGCGTGCGACAGTCACCCGGATGCCATCGTCTTGCCATCCTGCCGCGCTGTCGGAAAAAACCACATTGCGACGCTGCCGCACCTGCGCGGCCAGATTATCGATTTCCGTAAGCCGCGCTCCCAGGTCAGCATTGGCCTGGTTCAGTTCGTTCAGCGTGACGGTACCTACCGAATCGTTGATCTGTTGTCCGTTCATGCCACTGGCCAGGCCGACCGCCGTGCCCATGAGGCCAATGAGCATGGCATTTTGCGCGCGCCGGTTGGAGGCACGGATCGCCGCGTTGCGCTTGTCCTGAATTGCCTCCTGCCGCGCTTCGATGACTGTCTGCGCTTGATCGCGGAAATCGCTGACCACGCGTGTGGCATCGGTGGCGGCCTGGCGCAGGATCGCCAGCGCCGCGGCCGGATCCTGATCGGCAAACCGCGGCGGCGCGAGATAGGTCAGGCCGATGATCATCCGCAGGCGCGGAATCTCCAGAGCCCGGTTGGACAAATAGAGTCCGCAATTCGGGCAGTCACGATCTGGCGTATCTGGCGCAAGCGCATAGGTTGGCGTGGCGCGAATGGCCGCGATCTTGCGCGTAAGGCAGCGTCGATAAGCTTCCAAAGCCGGCTGGAAATCGGAACTGTCAGGATTGGCCAGCAAGGGACGAAATGGATCGTCGCTGACGTTGACGATCGTTTCGTCGCTCTTGCTGCGGTAGACCATCGCGCCCGAAGAACAGCGGTCGGCCAAAATTCGCTGAACCTCTCCTTCGATGGACGCCACCGGGCGGAATGTTGCCGGAAGCATGGCGGGGACCGTAACCGGCGGCGGCTTACTTGGGTCTGTGTCAGGTCGTGGCAGGGTGGACGGCACAGCGCGTGTAGTGACTGGTCGCGCGACACGGCGCACTGCCGCTGTTGATGGCGTGCCGGAAATGGCCGCGAGCACCAGACCGAGCGCGGCCCACCCCAATGCATACTTGCCGTGAAAGAACAGATCATCGCCCATTGCCAGCCCCCCACTACGGCGCCGCCACCACCAAGACGAATTGCTCTGACCTGTCGATACCGCAAACGGAGTAGAGCCTTGCATCGCGTCGCCGGCGCGGATGGCCAGCGTGGCTATGCAAAGGGATGCATTTGATCCGAGGCGCTGGGAATGCCTGCGGATCAAATGCGCAAGTTCACGCTGGCGTCTGCACGCCAGCGTGACCGTCCAAAGCCAGCGCACGAATGGCGGCAGGACGGCTTCGGCACCTGGCAATATAGGCGTCGAAGGCCTGGTCAGCGGGAAATGCCTGGCGGCCAAATGCCATGGCACTGCTGATCAGGAAGTCCGCCCCCGTGAAGCTCTCGCCCATGACATAGGACCCAGTCCCCAGCGCGGCGCGCGAGCGGGCGATCACCGCGTCATGGTTGCGCTGCTTCTGCGCCGATCCCGCCAGTTCGCCAGCCATGCCGGCAAACAAGACTGGCTCCAGTTCGGCGACATACCACGCGATCCAGGTGAGATAATCCCCCCGGCGGCGATCAGCCGGTGCCGGCGCAAGCCCGGCCTGCGGGAAAGCATCGAGCAGGTACAGCACGATCGCGACCGATTCCGCGAGCAGCCTGCCGTCGTGGACGAGCGCCGGCACGCGCTTGTCGGGATGGGGATTGGCGGGGTCGCCCTGCCCTTCCCCGGTCATGGGGCGGAAGATGGAAACCGGGCGGATTTCGTAGGTAGCCCCAAGCTCTTCCAACAGCCAGATCATGCGGGACGAACGCGATTGCGGCGCGTGGAACAAGGTTATCATGCGGCAGGGTCCTTTTCAGTCAGTCCAATGGCCAAGCGAGGATCCGCTGAGCGATTTCGCTTGTAGTCGCCTCCTGCTGACAGCATTCCGTCAGCAAGAGGCGACAGCATGCGCAGGGCGGACCGCTTGTTCCAGATCATCCAGATTCTGCGCCGTTCGTCCCGGCCGGTGACGGCCGCCGAGATCGCGGGCGAACTGGAAGTCTCGCAACGCACCGTCTATCGCGACGTCGCTGATCTGATCGCGCAGCGCGTTCCCGTGCAGGGCGAAGCCGGATTTGGCTACATTCTCGACGACGCTTTCGACATGCCACCATTGATGCTGACGCCCGACGAAGTCGAAGCGGCGGTGCTCGGCGCGCAATGGGTTGCAAGCCGGGGCGATCCGGTGCTCGCCAATGCCGCGTGCGACCTGATCGCCAAGATCACCAGCGTCGTTCCCGATCGGCTGCGGCCGCTCATTACCGATCCAGCGATTGCCGCCCGATCGACCAGGCCGCCGCCGGCGCCCGATCGCATCGACCTGGCGCGCACGCGTGAATGGATTCGCGAAGGCCGCAAGATCGAGATCGAGTATCTCGACCTGCAGGGCGAGCTGACCCGACGCATTGTCTGGCCCATCATCCTCGGCTTTCTCGACGACACGAGGATGCTCGCCACATGGTGCGAGCTGCGGCAGGATTTCCGGCACTTCCGTGCCGATCGCATTTCCGCCGCTACCTTTCTCGAGGATCGTCATGGCATGCGGCCAGTTACACTTCGCCAGCGCTGGAAGCGGGACATGAAAGAGAGGCACGAGGCCGAGAGCCCGCGATGACAGACCTTTCCCTGGCAATGGCCGCGCGAGGCTTCATCGCGCACCGGTTAGAGCAACCTGCATCCTGAGCGACATTTGAGCAGCTGCCGTTCCGCTACGGCGCATCTGATCGAGGAGGTAGCCACATCACCGCGCGGGAGTGCTTGCGTGCCTTTGTTTTCTCCGCCGCCGGTGCAACCATGCATTGAACCGAAGGTCCAGGACGTTTGGCCATACCGCGCTTCTAGATACTCTATCTCGGGGCGCGCCAGCCTTCCACTTTGCCTTCGTCGGCATTGACGCGCAGCAAATCTCCCGTTGCGATCAGAGCAAGCGGGTCGCGGTCGAAGTCGGTGAGCGCCGGAACACGCAGGACCACGGCTCCCAATGCCGCCTTGGTCGTCGTCACGTTGAACAGCAGCGCGAGGGGAGCGGTGCCGGCTAGCCGCGTCATGTGGAAAATCGAAGACCAGCCAGACGACCCCTTCGCACCGGGGAACACCAGAATCTTGTCGGCAAAGCTGACGCCGTTGAGTTCATGGCGGCTTTCGATCACCTTGCCGGCCATGGGGTTGACGCCCCCCCAGCCGGAGATCGTGTCGCGGGTAACCAGCGCTTCACCAACCGTGATGCCGGGAACCACGCCGCGCCCATGGATTACGTAATCGGGGGCCCGGGTGGGCAAGGCAGTGACACTCATGCGAGGTCTCCGCGCCAGACGCCGGTACAGGCTGCGTCGATGCACTCGGCGGTCGTGCCGAACCAGCCTTCGATGCCCATGATCGCCGGGAGGTAATGCGTCTGCTTGGCACTGTCGAAAGCGGCAACGCGGGTGCCGGGCGGGACGGCCTGGCTGATGGCCGAGCAGGTGTCAGTCATCAGCATTGCGCCTGCCGCGCGCAAGGTGGCAGTGTGCCCCCCCGCGTCAGCCATCGCTTTGACCGCGCGACTGGTGAAAATCCACAAGGCACAGTTGGCATGGACCCTGCGGCCCTCGATCAGCCGTGCCGCCAGCGCGATTTGTTCGATCGAGTAGTGCGGACAGCCAAGCATCACGAAATCGACCGCCGTACTCTGCCCGACGCTGTTGAGAGTTTCCCAGGTGCGTCGCCGCGCCTGCGCGTCATAAACGAAACGCTCGCCGCGTGGAGGCCCGCCGAATGCGGTTTCGAGATCGCGTGCTTCGGGCGTGATGCCGACCATGTGGTACATCTCCACCCCACCGGACGAAGCTGCGGCCGCGCCAAAATGCTTATGCCGGATCAGCGAAGGGTTGGTGATGGCGCCCGAGAGAACCGGGATCGTGTCTTCCACCGTCGCGCCGGTAAAGTAACCCAGCAGGCCCCAGTCGAACACGTCGTCCACCGACACCTGTACGTCGATGGAGTGCTGGCCCAGGCGGTATGCATCACGGTGAAAGCCCCAGTTAGGAATACGTTTGGCGAGCATAGCGGCGCTGGTCGATTCCCGCCCTTCACAATTGGTACGTCCGCCCACGACCGAATTGCAGAAGACGACCGCGCTCGATTCCATCCAGGCGCAATGCTCACCCATCACCGGTACGTTGCCGGCAAGATAGGGAGTGCAGGTCTTGAGCAACTGGATGCCGTGCGCAGCGACTTGTTCCTCGTCGTAGCGGAAGTTCGCGTTGGCGGCTTCGGTCATGCCCTGCTCACGCCACAGCTCGGGGTCCATGCCGCCCTGGAGGTGGCAGGAGAACGCGTTCATCCGCGGCACATCGACCACGTCGTCGGAATCAAGGTCGAAACGCGAAAAGACGGCGCGATAATCGCCACCATCGGCTGCGTAGTATTCCTTCATCCACGGCGATGCCGAGCCAGGCACCCCGGCGACATTATTGGTCTCGACAAAGTCCTCGGCGCCCAGCGCGTCGGCATAGCGGACCAGGAGTGCCATGGCGCGGGCCACGGCGGGGCCCTGCTCGCCATCGAGCATCGCCTGTTCTTGGGTGGTAAGCGTGACCATGTCGGCTCCTTCCATCTTGTAGCAAGCTATCTTTTTGGGCCAAACTTCCGGTGTGAGAAGCTGGAGGTTCAACGCATGGCGTCGAGGCGCTTGAGAATGCGGGTGAGCACATCGACGGTGACGGACAGCTTTTCCGGTTCGATCCCGGCCAGTACGTCCCCACGCAGTTCGTTGGTGATCGCCATGATGTCTTCGATCGCCTTTTGCCCGGCCGGAGTGATGCGGTTGAGCGTGACCCGCCGGTCTTCGGTGCTCTGCTCGCGTTCGATCAACCCGTCGCGTGCCAAGGCATCGAGCATCCGCACCATCGTCGGGCCCTCCACGCTGATCAAGCGTGCCAGGTCACCCTGGGTCAGCGCTGCATCAGAATAGGCCACGTGGAACAGCGTTTCCCAGCGCGCCATGGTTTGGTTGAGCGCCTTGATGCGATCATTGGCGACCTTACGCCACAGCCGCCCGGCGACAACGATCGCACGGGTGACGCGGAACAGGCCATCGTCGGTGCTGTCGCCGCTGGCGCGGCGATAGCGCATCAGGTGCCGCTCGGAGGCGTCGGTATCAAAGCCGCCGGGCAGGTCGATCTCCTCGCGCCGCCGGCCAAGCCGAGCCTGCGCAGGCGCCTTGGGCGGAGCAGCCTTGGGGCCGCGCTTGTGATCGGTGCGGTCGCGCGTTCGCGCCTTGCCGTCGGTGTCGTCCATCGTCGCCACCATGCCCGAGGCCGAAGGGATTGTATAGTCTGCTACCGAAGTGGGCGCAGCAACGCGGGACCGGGGCCGGATCACGGCGGGGTTAATCCCGCCCGCCGACCGGCAGGTCGAGCAGCACGGCCCCTGTTGCCATGGGTTGCACGTCGCGCCGATAGATGCCCAACCAACCATCTGCCGGCACCGGGAAGGCATTGCCCGGCGCGGGCCGGCGCGCCAGTTCATCGGCCGCCACGGCCAGATCGAGACGTCGCGCGGCGACGTCGATCTCGATGCGGTCGCCGTTGCGTACCCTCGCAATCGGGCCGCCGACGGCCGCCTCCGGGGCGACTTCGGCAATGGTCAGGCCCTTGAGGCACAGCCCCGACAATTGCCCGTCGGTAATGAACGCGACATCGCGCGCGAGACCCGCCGCGTCGATCGCGAACAGCACGATCGACGCGCCCCCGCCCATGGCCGGTCCGCCTTTCAGGCCTTGACCGCGCAGCACCAGGACGTCGCCTTTTTGCAACTCCCCTGCGGCGATGGCTTTCATGGCGCTGGCAGTATCCTCGAACACGCGGGCTGTGCCTTCGAAAGCTTCGGGCCGGGTACCGTCACGGATGCCCAGCTTGACCACCGCGCTTTCGGGCGCGAGCGAGCCTCTGAGGATCGCGATCGAAGGCCCATCGGAGACAGGACGGTCGAGCGGACGAATGATCTCGGCATCGACGATGGTTGCGTCGGCAAGATCCTCGCCCATGGTACGGCCCGACGCGACCAGTACCTCGCGATCGAGCAGCGGTTCGAGTTGCTTGAGCATCGCACGGGCGCCACCGGCGTCCTCGAAGCCCTCGATCCGGACCGGACCGTTGGGACGCACTGCGGCGAGTGTGGGCACCTTGCGCCCCACTTCATCCCAGATCGCAAAGAGGTCGGCATCGACTCCCCCTTCGGTCGCCGTTGCCTGCAAGTGCTTGATCGCATTGATCGAGCCCGAGACCGCCAGAACCATGGCGGCGGCATTATAAAATGCGCCGGGCGTCATGATCCGGCGCGGAGTCAGGTCCTCGCGCACCATCTCGACGATGCGGGCGCCGGCTGCTCTGGCCGCGTCGAACATCTTGTCGCTGTTGGCCCGCACGGGGGCCGATCCGGCGATGCACATGCCCAGCGCCTCCACCACGCAGTGCATCGTGTTGGCCGTGGCCATCCCGGCGCAGACGCCGGGGCCACGGATGGCATTGCGGGTCACATCCTCCATTGCGTGCTTGCCGGGCTTGCCCAAGCTCGCACCGACGCCGCCCGAAAAGAGGTCCTCGATATCCACCGGATCGCCATCGACCATGCCTGAGGCCTGATAGCCGCCGATCACGAGCAAGGTTGGGATATTGAGCCGCATCGCCGCCATCAAGTGGCCGGGCGGGGTCTTGTCGCAGCTGGTCAGGCAGACCATGCCGTCGAGCATCGCTGCTTCGACCTGGGCCTCGATATCGTTGGTGACGAGATCGCGTGCTGCCAGAATATAGCTGCCCTGGCGTCCGGCGCCGGTGATGAAGTCGGAAGGTGCGGTCGTACGCACTTCGAAAGGCACGCCTCCGGCAGCGCGGATCGCGTCCTTGACCACTTTGGCCACGCCATCGAGGTGGGCAAAGCAAACTGCCAGTTCCGACGACGAATTGACCACGGCGATCTTAGGCTTGAGCAGGTCGGCATCGGTAAGGCCGAGCGCACGCCAATGGGCCTTGCGGACGGGCGAGTTGGCGGCAAGGCTGCGCAGCGGGCGTCGGAATTGCGGGTTGGGAGCGGTCATGGCCGGCCTTTCAGGACGTGGGGGATAACGAGGGAGCGGGAGTGTTGGCGATCGCCGTGGCACGCTGTTCACGGGCGACCACCAGGGCGATGCCGAACGCTGCTAGCGCTAGCACCACCGGGCAGATCGCGAGGATGGCAAAGCTGGTCACCACTGGTAGGCCTGAGGCAAGCACCATGCCGCCAAGGATTGGCCCGGCGATGCCGCCGATTTTGGCGACCGACGTGGCCCAGCCCGAGCCGTTGGCGCGGATCGCCGTGGGATAATAGATCCCGGCTATCGACAGGATGCCGAAATGGGCCCCGCCAACCAGGCTGGTGGAGATGACCGACAGCACGAGAAACGCCGTAGAGCTCAAGGGGACGAGCCCGATCAGCAATAGCACCGGCGCGGCGAGCGCGGGGAAGAAAGCAACCGCCAGCGCGCCCTTGCGATCGGTGAAGCGCATCAGCAGCAGCCCCAGTACGGCGCCCATAAGGCCCGAAAACGACGAGACATAGGCCGCGAGATCACGGGTGAAGTGCAGGTCTTCATAGACGATCGGGCCCCAGTTCGCCTTGAAATAGACGGCCAGCGTGCTGGCGATGTAGCCCAGCCACAGCAACGGCGTGATCCACCGCAGCCGCCCGGCAAACAGCTGGCTGACGCGGAAGTTGCCCGATGCCCCGCGGGCCTCATCGCCCAGCACGAACTGGTCGCTCGCCGTTGCGCCGAGCCCAGGATCGATGCGGTTGAGCGTGGCAGCCAGGCTCACGGGATCGCGGTCGCGCGCTACCAGAAAGCGCACGGACTCGGGCAGCCAGACGAACAGTGCCGCTGCAATCGCCAACGTCGCGGCGCCGCCCGCTACGAACACCCCTTCCCAGCCAAAGCGCGGGGCCAGCCACACCGTTACTGGCCCCGCGAGCGCCGTGCCCAGGCTATAGCCCATCATGATCACCGTCACGACGGTAGAACGGAGCCGGGTGGGCACGTATTCGATGTTGAGCGCCCAGGCGAGCGGCAGCATCCCCCCGATCGCGAAGCCATCGAGGAAGCGCAGCACGAGCAGTGCTTCATAGGACCGGGCGAGCGCGGTCGCGGCGGTGAGAATCCCGAAGGCCACAGCCGCTATCGCGATCGTCTGGCGCCGGCCACGCCGGTCACCCAGCCAGGCCAGCACGAATCCGCCGATCATCATGCCCAGCAAACCGGCCGAGAAGACGTTGCCCAGCATGGGCTTGGTCAGCCCCAGTTCGTCGCGCATGTAAGGCGCGGTGAAGCTGATCATCATCATGTCGAAGCCGTCGAACACGGTTATCAGCCACGACAACGCGATCAGGCGGTAATTGAAGGGACCAAGGCCGCGTGCGTCGATCACGCGGGCAACGTCGATGGTCCTGCTGGCCTTTCCCATTCAGGGATCCTTTCCCGGCTGGCCGGCTTGGCGCGCGACCTTATCCTTCGAGATTTGCTGCAATCTTCTGGCGTAGCAAGCCCATGTCGACCTGGTGGACCGATCCCGACCCGGCGATCGTCAAGGCATGGGCTGCGGCGGCGCCCATGGCGATGCAAGGGCCCATTACCCGCACCGATGACAGCGCGGTGGAATCAGCGTCGATGCAGCGCCCGACGGCAAGCAGATTGTCAGCCCCTGCCACTGCAAGCGAGCGCAGCGGCACAGTATGGACATGGTCGGGCCCAAAGGTTTCCCAGACGTAGCCCTCGCGGTTGTGGTGCTGCTCGAGCGGCCAGGAACAGCGTGCGATGGCATCGTCGAAACGCGTCGCAGCGCGCACTTCGGCGGTGGTGAGATGATGCGTGCCGACGATCCAGCGGGTCTGGCGCACGCCGGGCAAGCCATAGGCACGAACGCGGGCCTTGCCGAACGCTTCGGGAAATTCGGCCCGTAGGAAGACCAGTGTCCGGTCAGCCTGCTCCTTGCCGTCGATCTGCTTCTCGGCGGCATCGAACGGGTCGAGCGGGGTTTCGATATGCGTCATGTTGACCATGGCGACGTCTGTGCCGGGAAATGTCGCGGCAAAGCCATCACGCCGCATCATACCGTAGTGTTCGCCACGTTCGGCAATGCGGCGCGCCATGGTGTCCCAATCGGGCTTGTGCGCGTCGTCAATGCCCTCCACGATCAGCATCTGCGAGCCGTAGATCTGCCCTTGGGCCTGGACTCGGCAGTCGAAGCCAGCCTGCCACGTCAGCGCTGCATCGCCCGATGCATCGATGAAGCCCTGCGCGCGAATGCGCACGTCGCCATGGCGCGTCGCGATGTCGAGCGCGGAAATGCGCCTGCCCTCGACGTGGACCTGGCGGATGATCGCGCCGGTCAGCGGCTGGACGCCGGCGGCAATGACGGCCTTCTCGACCCAGCGGCCAAGGGCGACTTCGTTGTACATCACCACCTTCATCACCCCGCCCTGGATGATGTGAGCGTCGCCATTGGCTGTCAGCTCCGCGATGATTTCGTCGGCGATCCCGTGGGTAAGCTGGCGGCCATCCATGCCCGGAGTATAAAGCCCGCAGAACATGCCGATGATCGAATTGACTGCCTGGCCGCCCAGCGACGGCAGCCCATCGACCAGGATCACGCGGTTGCCGGCCCGCGCGGCCTCGATCGCCGCCGATGCGCCCGATGCGCCAGAGCCGACCACGCAGATGTCACATTCCCGCTCGATCACGGCGGGCGCGTCGCGGCGGGAAACGATGCGGGTCTCAGGGTCGAAAGGGCGTTCGAGCATCTTGGCACAATCCGTTGTCAATAGGGGAGAAAAATCCCGGGGCGCGGGAGGAGGAGCGCCCCGGGCAAGGTGGGAAGCAATCAGAACGAACCGTGCACCCCGGCCTTGAAGGACTGGCCCACCGGGTTGAACAGTACGTTGTTGCCCGAGCCGTTGGCGCCGGGAACGCGTGGGGGTTCGGTGTTGAAGAGATTGTCGACGCCAAAGAACACGTCGAACTTCTGCGCCCCCTGCTGACGGATGCGGAACGTGGCCAGCAGGTCGACGTAGGTCTTCGCGGGCACACTGTTGGTATTGGAACTGGTAGGCGCGCCGATGGCATAGCCATCCTGATCCGGGCCGATGAAGGCGGCGTTGTAGAAGCCCTTGTTGATCCAGCGAACATGGGTGGACAGGCTGAACCGGTCGGGCAGGTCGAGCGTGACCATGCCATCCACCGTCCAGTCCGGAATGCCCGGTGGCGTGCCGGCGCGCAGCCCCGTCTGCCCGGCGCGCTCGGTGGGACCCACCGCATCGACAGTGATCAGATCGATCACGTTGCTGGCGAGCACCCGGGTGTTGAGGCTCGCCTCGCGGCCGATCGGCTGGCGATAGGACACCTCGATATCGAAACCCCGCGCAATCAGCTTGTTCACGTTTTGCTGCGTATCGACGATGTTGGTGATCGCGCCCGAGGAATCGCGGGTTACCAGCGAGCAGCTTAGCGGATCGCCCTGGAAGCAACGGGTGACGATGTTCTGCTGGCCAAGCGTGCTGATCGCATCCTTGATCTCGATCCGGTAATAATCGACCGAGGCGCGAAAGCGGCCCAGGAACCCGCCCCGCGGCTGGATTACCGCGCCGACGGTAAACGTGTCAGCCTTTTCGGGCTGAAGATTGGGGTTGGAGCCTTGCGTGATGGGAGCAACCGTTTGCACCCCACCACGAGCCGGGTCGGTGAGAATTCCCTGGGTTTGCGTGGTCGGACCGAACAATTCCGACACATTGGGCGCGCGAATGTCGCGCGAGCGGGTGGCCCGCAGGCGCAGCGCTTCGATCGGCGCCCAGGTGCCGCCAACCTTCCATGTCGTTACGCTGAGGGAACTCGAGGGAAAGAAATCGCTGGAGCGGTTGTAGTGCGTGCGCCGCACCGCGCCGTTGAGCCCCAGTTCGTCGAAGAACGCGACATGGCGCAGGATTGGCGCCTCGATTTCGCCATAGCCCTCCGCCACCGCGATCCTGCCCGAGATCAGCGAGCCACCACCGGTGAAAAAGCGGTTGGTGCGCGAAAGCAGGTCGGCATCGCCCCTGACCGCGTCGTTACGGTATTCGCCGCCCACCGCTATGCCCAAGGGGCCACCCGGCAGATTGAACAGCGAACCGGTCACATTGGCAGCGGCCACGTGCTCTGTCGTCACGTTGGTCTGGTAGCCATTGGCGGTGACATAGGCCTTGGCAGTGGCAAAGGTCGAGCCATTGGCGTAGCCGAACGGATTGAGCGGTACGCAGGCAGGATCGTCGTTGGCGGCAGAGGCGTCGGCATTGATGCGACAGGTCGCAGTCCCGTTGACCGAAACGGAATCGATGGCGTTGAGCAGCCGCGATGTGACGGTGCCACCGGTGAGATCGCTGCGGAAGCTGTTGCGCCCGAATTGATAATAGGCATCGGCTTTCCAACTGCCGCCAAGGTCGTAGCGCGCCTGGACGACGGCGCGGATCACGTTGTTGCGCACGTGAATCTGGCCCGGCCCGATATCGTCGAAGCCCTTGCCAAGGGTGAAGCTGGCCAGCCCGCTGGCAGCCAAGATGGTGGGAATGTCGAGCGTTGGGTCATTCGAGCGGGGCAGGAACGCGTTGTCGGAACGGATGGTAAGCGCCGTGTTGCGATAGGCCACGGCGCGGTGCCAGCCTTCTGCGTGGCCATAGTTGCCAGTGAACTCAAGCGTCAGCGCAGGGCTCGCTTCCCACGTCAAATGCGCCATGGCGTTGTAGCGTTCGGTCGGCGAGACGATCGGAAAATCGAAGTAGATGTTCTCACCAGGACCATCGCTTTCACCACCAACCTGGTAGAGTGAATTGACCAGCGATCCGAACTGGAAGCGCCGCGGGGTGCCATCGCGGCCGAACGTGATGCCGTCGATCGGGCGCAAGTTGGGAACCGCTTTGCCGGTGTAGGCAGAAGATGGCGGGGTGGTCACGCCGTTGTACGAAGCGGACCAAGGGTGGACATTGCTGAGAATATTGTTGGCAGGCAGGCCGGTCTGGCCAGGGTTCCGTCCCCAGTTGATCTGACCATTGGCGCACCATTCGCGCACGCGGCAAGCTTCTACCCCGTCATTCGCCTCGTATTCACCGCCAAGGATGAGATGTGCACGATCACCGATCGCCCAGCCGCCGGCGATGCCGATCTGGCGTGTGCTGGCATCACCATACTTGGAAACGCCCGCCTGCGCGTTGAAGCGATAGCCGGTAAGCTTCTTGTCAAGCAGCAGGTTGACCACGCCGGAAACCGCGTCGGAACCATAGACGGCCGAAGCTCCGCCGGTGACCACTTCGGCCCGCTGCAGCAGGATTGAGGGGATCATGTTGGTGTCGACGGTGGCTTGCGTGGTCGAAGGCACGAAACGCTTGCCATCCACCAGTGTCAACGTGCGAACTGAACCCAGGCCACGCAAATCGAGGATGCGACCACCAACATAGCCGGCGGCTGCGGAAAGGCCGGTCGAGGCAGGGGTCTGCGTCGATCGGAAGGCGGGCAGCTCGTTGAGGGCATCGCCGATGTTGCTGGCGCCGCGCTCGGCAAGCCGCTCCGCGCCCATGACGGAGACCGGGGTAGGCGCGTCGAAGCCGCTGGCAATGCGCGTGCCGGTCACGACTATCGGGCCACTCCCGGCGGCGGTGACGTCATCGTTCTCGGCATGGTCGTCCGCCTGCACCGCAGCAGCGGGCGGCGCAGCGGGAAGCGAGTGGGCCAGGGCAATGGCCGGCACGCTCGTACCGGCCATTGCGATGATGGAAACAAGCCCGCGGCCGGGCCGGTCACAAAACGCCATCCTCATATCTCGATCCTCTCATCGGGTATCTTCCCGTTGAGTCGCAAGCTACCTATTTACATTTTAGATAGCAAGATACTTTAATTCACAAAACATCACGAGGCGCAGACCATGGCGGGCAAGCGAAGCTATTAGGCTCTTGCGCGCTTCAGCCACGATCTCGAATTGAACCGGACGACCGGCCTTTTGCTGAATGACGGTCGCCCGCTTGCGAATGGCTCCGCGCGGCGATCTTGCCGTCGCTTACGATGATGACATCCCAGCCGGTATCGCCGCGCTGTATGTCTTTCTGGACGAGACTTCGGACGAGTATCGTCATGCCGTCTCAGCGCCCAAGGCCTAGGTCCGGTTTGCCCAATCGTGCTCGGTCCCGCGAACGACGCATTCTGGGGCAGTCTTGACCAAGCACATTCGATATGAAACATAAACGTTTCATATCGAATGCAAGGGGTGGCGGCATGGGAATTGTGAAAATCGACGAGGATCTGCACGAAGAGGTGCGCAAGGCGAGTGCGGTTATGTGCCGCTCCATCAACGCGCAGGCCGAATTCTGGATGAAGCTGGGCATGTTGGCTGAAGCCAACCCAACGCTCTCTTTCAACGAGATCGTCAAGGCGCAGCTTACGGCCGCGCAGGTCCGTGTTCCCGACCTGGCCGCCGCCTGACATGGTCAAAACCCCCGATGAAATCTCGTTGATGCGTATTTCCGGCCGATTGCTGGCCCGCGTCTTCGAGATGCTGGATCAGCAACCTCTGGCGGGGATGACGACGATGGCTGTCAATGATCTGGTCGAGCTTTTCATCACGGTCGATCTTGGTGCCCGCCCGGCCAGTTAGGGGCAATATGGCTTTGCCTATGTGCTGAACTGCTCGATCAATGATGAGGTTTGCCACGGTGTGCCCAACACTTCGGTGGTGATCCGCACCGGGGATATTATCAACCTCGACATCACGCTTGAGAAGAACGGCTACATCGCGGATTCCAGCAAGACCTATCTCGTCGGCGAGGTGTGGCGCACGAGGCCATGTGGCAAGGCATCGCCCAGGTGAAACCCGGCGCGCGGCTTGGAGACTGTCAATCGGCGTCCAATCGGGGGTCTGACTCAAATTCCGTGCAATCCAGGTCACGCTGGCGCCATAACTCTGGCTTT
>NZ_BMZP01000032.1 GCF_014652855.1 Novosphingobium pokkalii | reverse complement strand
GTCCGACTCCTTCGTGGTCGGACTCTACCATCGGGCGGTCACATTTCAGGGGAGCACGTCACGTGCTTTGTGCTTCAGCATCCATGCTGGTGCCGTTCGTGCTGGCCGGCGCGGCGCATGCACAAACCACCGACACCTCGCCAAGCCAATTGCCGTCCTCTCCAGCGTCCTCCACCACGCCGGAAGAAACCGGATCGGACATTGTCGTCACCGCCTCGCGTATCAGCCGCGCCCCGGTAACCGACCAGCCCGTGGTAACGCTGGGCACGGACGAATTGTCGAAGCGCGGTTACACCAACGTCGGCCTTGCGCTGATGCAGCAGCTTCCTTCCTTCGGCACCCCCGGCAACGGCCCGGTAGGCAGCCAGGGCAGCTTCGGCGCTGGCCAGACCTTCGCCAACATGTACAACCTGGGGTCGCAGCGCACGCTCACCCTGGTCAACGGCATGCGCTTCGTCAGCCCGGCGAGCAGCTCCATTTTCGGCGCTGTTGCCGGATCGCCTGTCGATCTTTCGCAGATTGCCCCCAACTTGGTCGAACGTGTCGAAGTCGTTTCTGTCGGCGGGGCGCCGATCTATGGTTCCGATGCCATTGCCGGTACGATCAACTTCATTCTCAAGAAGAACTTCCAGGGGCTCGACATCAACGGTTCGACCGGGGTTTCGCAGCACGGCGATGGCCAAAACTACAACATTTCCGTGCTGGCCGGCAAGAATTTCGCCGAAGGTCGCGGCAATATCACGGCCAACTTCTACTATGACCGCCAGTACGGCATCGCGTCGTCGGCACGGCAGAGCACGCTGGGCGGATCTTCACCATTCTTCGGAACGACCAACAGCGATACGACCTTTGTAAACAAGTTCTACAATCGCGGTCAGCACTACAACATCTTCACCAACACCGGCATGCCGATGGTTGGGGATACGGTCCCGCTCATCAATACGCAGTTGACCGATGGCGGCCCTTATGTGCCTTACGCGCTGGGTGCGATAACCAACGCATCCGGGCAGCCCCTTTTCTTCAACGCAGCAGGCCAACTCGTTCCGTTCAAGAGTGGCACGCCGACCGGCAACCAGCTCTACCAAGCCGGCGGTGATGGCTTTGCTATCGGTGATTATTCCAACTTCCTGGTATCGTCGGAACGCTATCAGGGAACGGTGCTGACGCATTTCGACTTCACCGATCACTTCCGCTTCAAGGGTGAGGCGTGGTTCAGCAAGGACTACGCGACCAACATCGCCGATCAGCCATTTTACAACACCGCTCTGTTCGGGGCGGCAGGGGATGCCAACGGCAACCTGGTGTTCAGCACGGCCAACCCCTACCTGAGCGCGGCTGACCGCGCGACGATCATTAGCAATCTGGCGGCCGCCGGTGCCGACACCAGCCAGTTCTACCTGACCCGCGCAAACACCGACCTGGCAACTGGCTCGTTCCGCACCAGCAGCGATCTGCTTCGCTTCGTCGGTGGCCTGGAAGGTGACTTCGAAGCAGGCGAACGCAAGTTCAACTGGGAAGTCAACGCAACGTATGGTCGGTCGATCTCGTCCACCACGTCGCGTGAAGTCGTCATCCAGAACTACTTCAACGCACTCGATGCGGTCAGCGATGGCAATGGCAATATCGTCTGCCGCCCCGGCTATACCAGCGCAGCCTATGCCACGATCAGCAGCACGTGCGCTCCGCTGAACGTGTTCGGCACCAACCGCGCCAGCCAGGCGGCGCGTGACTACATCACCGCCCTCGCTACCACCCGCCAGATCAACAAGCAGTTTGACATCATCGCCGACATCAAGGGCGACATGTTCAAGCTTCCTGGCGGGTTTGCCAAGTTCGTCCTGGGCTACGAGCACCGCTACGAAAGCGCTCGCTTCGATCCAGGCGCGTTCTTCTACGGCCAGGACAACGGTGATGGCACGCGCAGCGGCTATGGCAGCTCGGTTCCGATCGATCCGGTGGCAGGCAGCTACTACACCAACGAAGGTTTCGGCGAACTCGACCTGCCGCTGGTGGGCCCGGATAATGATGTACCAGCGGTCTATCGCCTCGACTTCAACGGCGCTGCCCGCTACGTGAAAAACAGCATGACGGGTGGTTTCTGGTCATACACCGGTGGCGGAACCTATGCTCCGGTAAAGGGCCTTACCGTTCGCGGTAACTACACCCGCTCGTTCCGCGCACCGGCCATCACCGAGCTGTTCGCCCCGATCGGATCGGTTTTCCAAACCGCCGACGATCCGTGCGACTCACGCTATATCGGCCAAGGCCCGAACCCGGCGCGACGCGCGGCGAACTGCGCGGCGGCAGGTGTTCCGGCCGACTTCACCTCGAACGTTGTCGATTACACCGCTAAGGGCACGTCGCAGGGCAATCGCAATCTGCGCAACGAGATCGCCAATAGCTGGACCGTCGGCGGCGTGCTTGCCCCCGACGCGCTTCCGGGCTTCTCGCTGACGGCCGACTATGTCAGCGTAGACATCAAGCAGGGCATCGAGAACCTCTCGCTGACCGACGTGATGGCGGCATGCTATGACGCAGCAAGCTATCCCAGCACGTATTGCAACCTGTTCACCCGTGATGGCAATTCCCAGGTTACGTCGTTCGCGACTTCCTATTACAATCTTGCTATCGAGAAGTTCCGTGGCCTCCAGATGAATGGCCGCCTCGAACTGCCGCTGTCGCGCCTTGGGATGTCGTCGGACTCTGGCGCACTGATGATCAATGTGAACTACCTGCACACTTTCAAGCACTTCTACCAGGTTGGGACGGGTGACTTGCAGAAGACGGTAGGATCGGTTGCCGAACCAGCCGACAACTTCACGGCAACCTTCGACTATGCCAACAAGAGCTTCGACTGGCTGTGGCAGTTCATGTATTACGGCCCCAGCAAGATCGCGGTGAACTCGCCGGATACGCAGTATGAATATCCGCGTGTAAGCCCCTATCTGCTCGTGAACAGCTCGCTTGGCTTTACGGTGGACAAGAAGTTCGACTTGCGTTTCATGGTGAACAACGTGTTCAACCGCACGGTACCCTACCCGTATGCATTCGGCTCCACTAGCTCGCAGAACCGCTACTATGACGCCATCATGGGCCGTTACTTCCGCGTTTCGGCCGGCGTGAAGTTCTGACCGTTGACGCTGCGTGGCGCGTTTCATCGCCACGCAGCGAAAGCTTTCCAAGCGTTTCGTTTGCAAAGATCACGAACCAAAAAAGGCCCCGCCGATCGGATCGGCGGGGCCTTTTTCTGGGTTGCGACCCGATTGGACTCGGGATTGAAGCCACAATATCGATTGCAAGCTGACGCAAAAATGAACCGGCGGATCGGAATCCGCCGGTTCATGGCATTCAGCGCAGCGAAACCACGTTGTCGCCGGTCCGCAAGTGGCGACGGCTGCCGTTGTATTGGCTGGCCATCGGCTCGTCGGACACGGTGTAGGTTTCCACCGCTTCAAAGCCGTTGAACGCGGTCTTCATTGCCGCACCATAGGCGCCGAGCATGCCGATCTCGATGTAGTCGCCGGCGCGGACGTCGGCGGGCAGCGGGAACGGGCCCTGCATATAGTCCATGTCGTCGCAGGTGGGGCCGTAGAAGGCGAAATCCACCGCTTCGGCATCACCGGCTGCGTCGTTGTCGCCTTCGCGCAGCAGGCGCACGGGGAAGCGCCAGCCGACGTGGGCGGCATCGAACAGCGCGCCATAGGCACCGTCATTGATGAACAGCTCGTTCTCGCGGCGCTTTTCCACGCGCACGATGATCGAGTTGTATTCCGCGCACAGCGCCCGGCCCGGCTCGCACCACAGTTCCGCCGAATAGGACACCGGCAGCGATTCATAGGTGCGGTCGATCAGCGCGAAGTAGTCTTCGAGCGGCGGCGGCTCCATGCCCGGATAGACCGAGGGGAAGCCCCCGCCGACATCGATGATGTCCACGGTGACGGCCGCATCGACGATCGCCGCACGGGCCTTTTCCAGGGCCAGGACATAGGCATGCGGGCTCATCGCCTGGCTGCCGACGTGGAAGCACACGCCCAGGCAATCGGCGAGCTGGCGGCTCTGCTGGAGCAGTTCGCGCGCATCGACCAGATCGCAGCCGAACTTCGACGCGAGGCTGAGTTCCGAATGCTCCGACGAGACGCGCAGGCGCACGCACAGGGTCAGGTCCGTGGCGCCATCGGTGGCGACGCGGATCTTTTCCAGCTCGTCGAGCGAGTCGAGGCTGAACGTGCGCACGCCATAGGCGTGATAGGCCTCGGCAATGGCGCGGGGCGCCTTGACCGGGTGCATGAAGCACAGCGTCGCGTCCGGCAGCGTGGCGCGCACCAGCTTGACCTCGGTAATCGAGGCGACGTCATAGTGCGTCACGCCGGCATCCCACAGCACGCGCAGGAGATCGGGCGAAGGGTTGGCCTTGACCGCATAGAGCGACTTGCCCGGAAACTTCTCGACAAAGAAGCGGGCGGCGCGCGCTGCTGCATGCGGGCGGTTCAAAATGGCGGGTTGGTCAGGCGCGGTGGCGCGAACTACAGCCCGTGCATCAGGATGAATGTGCAACTCAAGGGACCCCCAAACGGAACGTGGAACGAAAGCTGCCTTGCGGTTTGGAAGTCCCCATGGGGCAGCGAGGAAGCGCTAAATAAGGCCAAGGGGGGGAACTTCAAGCGAAAAAATCCCCCTTTCACAAATCTGTCACACACCCCGGCTCGGATCGGCGCAGACCGGCCCCGGCCGGGCGCAGAAAAACAGCCCCCAGCCAGGGTCAAACCCTTGAAAAGGCAAGTTAACTCAAGCGGTCGCGAAAATCTTCGTAGGCGAACTTGCGGATCAGATCGAGGCTGTCCGTGTTGCTGTCCCACAGCCAGATCGAGGGCAGCGGCACCCCGTTGAACGTGGTGGTCTTGACCATCGAATAATGCGCCTGGTCGAGAAACGCGAAGCGCGTGCCCGGTTCGGCCGGCGCCGGCAGGCGATAGTCGCCGATCACGTCGCCAGCGAGGCACGAAGGGCCACCCAGGCGTACCGGGGCATCGCCCTGCCCGTCCTCATATTCGTCGATCGGCAGTTCCCCCAGCATGGCCGGGCGATAGGGCGCCTCGATCACGTCGGGCATGTGGCAGGTGGCGGAAATGTCGGTGATGGCAATGTCCATCCCGTTCCAGTGACGATCGAGCACGGTGCCCACCAGGACGCCGGCATCGAGCGCAACCGCCTCGCCCGGTTCCAGATAGAGCTCGCAACCGGTCTGCGCCTTCACCGCGCGCAGGAAGGCGACGAGATCGTCGCGCTGGTAATCGGCGCGGGTCACGTGATGGCCGCCGCCAAAGTTCAGCCACTTGAGCTGGCCCAGGAACGGCGCGATGCGTGGCAGCAGCGCCTCCCAGGTGCGGCGCAGCGGCTCGAAATCCTGCTCGCACAGGGTGTGGAAATGCAGGCCCGAAACGCCTTCCAGATGCTCCGGCTGCAACTGGTCCACCGGAAAGCCCAGGCGCGAATGCGGCGCGCACGGATCATAGCGCGGCACTTCACCTTCCTGGTGCAGCGGATTGATCCGCAGCCCCACGTCAAAGGCATGACCCGCCGCCCGCGCCGCATCGAGCACTGGCTTGAACCGCGCGATCTGGAACGGCGAATTGAAGATCACATGATCCGACAGCGCGCAGATTTCGGGCAGGTCTTCCGCCTTGTAGGCCGCGCAATAGGTCGCGATCTCGCCCTGGTAGTGCTCGGCAGCCAGCTTGGCTTCCCACAGGCCCGAGGTGCACACACCGTCGAGGTATTCCCCCACCACCGGCGCCACCTGCCACATCGAAAAGGCCTTGAGCGCGGCCAGGATCTTGATCCCGGCACGGTCGCGGATATCGGCCAGCGTGGCCAGATTGCGGCGCAGCGCCTGGACATCGACGACAAAGGCGGGGCTGTCGACGCGCGACAGGTCGAAATGGGCGAAGGCGCCCGGATCGCCGGCTCTGGTTTCCATGGGTGGGCCTTTCTGTGGGCTTGGGGCATGGCTTCCACCACCCCCAACCCCCTCCTCTAAAGAGGAGGGGGCTATTCGAGTTTCACTCCCCCTCCTCTTCAGAGGAGGGGGTCGGGGGGTGGTGCCGAAGCCTCAAACCACCGTAAGATCAGAACTGGAGCGGACCGCTCAGTTCCTTCACCTGCCAGGGCAAGCCATGCTGGTTGAGCATGTCCATGAACGGATCGGGATCGAGCTGTTCGATGTTGAACACGCCCTCGCCCTTCCACAGGCCCTGCACCACCAGCGCGGCACCGATCATCGCGGGAACGCCAGTGGTATAGCTGATCGCCTGGTTGCCGGTTTCGGCAAAGGCGTCTTCATGGTCGCAGATGTTGTAGATGTAGAACGTCTTTTCAACGCCGTCCTTGAGGCCCGTGGCAATGTCACCGATGTTGGTCTTGCCCTTGGTCGTGGCGCCGAGCGAGGCCGGCTCGGGCAGCACGGCCTTGAGGAACTGCAAGGGCACGATTTCCTTGCCCTCGTAGACCACCGGATCGATCCGCGTCATGCCCACGTTCTGAAGCACGGTCAGGTGCGTGATATAGGCATCGCCGAACGTCATCCAGAAGCGGATGCGCTCGATTTCGGGCAGGTGCGTCTTCAGGCTTTCGATTTCCTCATGATACATGAGGTACATGTTCTTGGGGCCGACGCCCTCGAAATCGAACTGCTGGCGGATGGTCAGCGCCGGGGTTTCCACCCATTCGCCATTCAGCCAGTGGCGCGCCGGGGCGGTCACTTCGCGGATGTTGATTTCCGGGTTGAAGTTGGTGGCAAAGGCCTGGCCGTGGTCGCCGCCGTTGCAATCGAGAATGTCGAGCGTGCGAATCGTGTCGAGCTTGTGCTTCTTGAGCCAGGTGGCGAACACCGAAGTCACGCCCGGATCGAAGCCCGAGCCGAGCAGGGCCATCAGGCCCTTTTCCTTGAAGCGTTCCTGATAGGCCCACTGCCACTTGTATTCGAACTTGGCTTCGTCGCGCGGTTCGTAGTTGGCGGTGTCCATATAGTGCACGCCCGCCGCCAGGCACGCATCCATGATCGACAGATCCTGGTAGGGCAGCGCCAGGTTGACCACCAGCACGGGCTTCACGTCGTTGATCAGGGCCGTCGTCGCCGCCACGTCGTCGGCATCGATCTGGTAGGTGGCCACGTCAACACCGGTGCGTTCCTTCACCGAGGCGGCGATCGCGTCGCACTTGCTCTTGGTGCGGCTGGCAAGGGCGATGCCGGTGAAGATATCGGCATTCATCGCCATCTTGTGGACCGCGACCGAGCCGACGCCGCCAGCGCCAATCACAAGAACCTGAGCCATGGTCACTCCATCTTTTGCCGCAAGGGGCATTCGTCAAAACAGGGGGTAGCCGGGCTGCCCAAGCCAGGCAGCACCATCATGCGCAGGCCCATAGGGCAAGCACATGACAAACCCAAGTCCTATTGCAAGACATGCAACGCCCGCTGCATCACCCGCACCACGCCGGCCGCACCACGCAGGTTTGCCACATTACCGCAACGCCACTGCCTTATGGCCCGCCCATCCATACCAATGGGAAAGAGCAAGGCCATGGAACAGCAGCACCAACGGGACCACGCCACCGTCAACGGCGGCAACCCGATCACCCGCTCCGTCGTGCGCAAGGGCGCCGGCGTGGCCCACCGCCTGCTCGACCATGCCTTTGCCCTGGCCTTTCGCGGCCTGGTCTATGCGCAGATCTGGGAAGACCCGGACGTGGACATGGAGGCCTTGCAGATTCGCCCCGACAGCCGCGTTGTGGCTATCGCCAGCGGGGGCTGCAACGTGCTGTCCTATCTCGTCGCCAATCCCGAGAGCATCACCGCCGTCGATCTCAACACCGCGCATATCGCGCTCAACAAGCTCAAGCTGGCCGCCGCGCAGGCCTTGCCGGATCATGCCGCGTTCCACCGCTTTTTCGCGCAGGCCGACAGCCCGGCCAACATCGCCGCCTATCGCGCGCACCTGGCCCCGGTGCTGGACGAACCGACGCGCCGCTATTGGGAAGGGCGCGACCTGATCGGCCGCCGCCGCATCGGCGGGTTCACCAAGGGCATCTACAAGCGCGGGCTGCTGGGCAATTTCATCGGCGTCGCGCATCTGCTGGCCAAGCTCTATCGCATCGATCTGGCGCAGATTCTGGCCGCACCCACGCAGGACGCGCAGCGCGCGGTGTTCGAGCGCGAACTGGCCCCGGTGTTCGACAAGCGCTTCGTGCGCTGGCTGACCGACCAGCCTGCCGCCCTGTTCGGCCTGGGCATTCCGCCCGCGCAGTTCGATGCCCTGGCCGGTGACCAGCCCATGGCGCAAGTGCTGCGCCGCCGCCTGGAAAAGCTCGCCTGCGATTTCCCGGTGGATGAGAACTACTTCGCCTGGCAGGCCTTTTCGCGCGGCTATGCCCGCAGCGACCAGGCCCCGCTGCCGCCCTATCTCCAGGCCGCCAACTGGGACGTGGTGCGCGCCCGCGCGGCCCGCGTGCAAGTGCTGCATGCCAATTTCACCGAGCACCTCGCCACCCTGCCCGATTCCTCGCGCGATCGCTATGTCCTGCTCGACGCGCAGGACTGGATGAGCGATGACCAGCTCAACGCCCTGTGGCAGCAGATCACCCGCACCGCCCGCCCCGGTGCGCGCGTGCTGTTCCGCACCGCCGCCGCGCCCACCCTTCTCCCCGGCCGCGTAGCGCCTGCCCTGCTCGACCGCTGGACCTATCACGCGCAGGCCAGCGCCGGCTTTACCGCGCGCGATCGTTCCTCGATCTACGGCGGCGTGCATCTTTACGAGCTGCGCGCATGAGCATGCTGGCCGGGCCGGCGCGCGACCATGGCGCGCTGATGGATGCGATCTATCGCCGCCAGGTGCGCATCTATGACATCACCCGCAAGTATTACCTGTTCGGCCGCGACCGCCTGATCCGGGACCTGCATGCTCCGCCCGGCGCGCGCGTGCTGGAACTGGGCTGCGGCACCGGGCGCAACCTGGACCGGATCGCCCGACGCTGGCCCGGCATGCGCCTGCATGGCATCGACATCTCGCGCGAAATGCTGACGTCGGCCAAGGCGCGCCTGGGGGAAACCGCGCGTCTGGCGCTGGCCGATGCCAGCGCGTTCGACGCGCAAGGGTTGCTCGGCACCGCGCGGTTCGATCGCATCGTGATTTCCTTTGCCCTGTCGATGATCCCGCCCTGGCGGGAAACCGTGGCCCATGCGGCCACTCTGCTGGCGCCGGGTGGATCGCTGCACATGGTCGATTTCCACGATGCGGCGGGCCTGCCCGGCCCGCTGCGCCGGCTGCTCCAGCGCTGGCTCGCGCGATTTCACGTCACTCCGCGCACCGATCTTGCCGCCATGGCGCAGGCCCTCGCCGCGCGCGAAGGCCTGGCCTGCGCGATCCACGACGGGGCATTGGGCTATTACCGGCTGATCGTGCTGACCCGGCCCCGTTGAGGCCGGGGGCCCCTCAAGCGTCTTTCACGAACAGGCTGGCCAGTTCGACATGGGTGGACCAGCGGAACTGGCCCACCGCCTTGAGCCCTTCCAGGCGATAGCCGGCCGCCACCAAGCTGGCCGCATCGCGCGCCCAACTGGCGGGATTGCAACTGACATAGACCACCCGCGCCACGGTGGAGGCGGCAATCTGCGCCACCTGATCGCGCGCGCCGGCACGCGGCGGATCGAGCAGCACGGCGGCAAAGCGGTTCAGTTCTTCGGCGCGCAACGGGTTGCGGAACAAGTCGCGGTGCAGCGCGTGGACCGGGCGGCTCTGCATGCGCGCCGCCGCCTGGCAAGCGAGATGCGCGTCGCGCGCGGCTTCCACCGCCAGCACTTTGGTGCCCGGCCCGGCGAGGGCAAAGGCGAACGTGCCGAGGCCCGAAAAGAGATCGGCCACCGTCGCCGCCCCCGCCAGCCACTCTTGCGCGGCGGCAACCAGCGCCGCCTCACCATCGGCCGTCGCCTGAAGAAAGGCACCGGGCGGCAGGCTGACCGGCGTTCCGCCCAGGGTGATCGTGGCGGGATCGGGCTCCCACGTGGTTTCCGGGCCATAGCCGGCATCGAGCGTCAGCCGCGCCAGGCCATGGGCGCGAGCGAAATCAAGCAGGGCTTCGGTCCGCGCCAGATTGTCGGCCACCAGCCCGGTAAAGCCCAGCGCCACGCCCTGGTCGGCCAGAGTCATTTCCACGTCCACCGCCAGCTTGCGATCCTGCCAGGATTCCAGCAGCGCGCGCAGCGGGGCGACCAGCGCGAACAGTTCCGGCGCGATGACGTGGCATTCGCGCATGTCCACCGTCTTGTGGCTGCCGCCCTCGCGAAAGCCGATCATCACGCGGCGCCCGATCGCCTGGGCATGCAGCGTGGCGCGGCGGCGGGTGCGCGGCGGAGACAGATGGGTGGGCGCCGGCGTGCCCGGCTCCAAGTCCTGCCCCTTGGCCGCGCCGACAACGCGGCCACCGACATAATCGCGCAGCGCCGCTTCCGACAGGTGCTGCAACTGGCAGCCACCGCACGCCGGGAAATGGCGGCATGGCGGCTCGACATGGTTCGGCCCCCAGGTCAGCGTGCCATCGGCCTCCAGCACGTCGCCGGGGGCGGACAGCGCGACATAGCGCCCATCGGCAGTGGCGCCTTCGCCCTTGGCCGCAACGCGCACGATCGTGGCGGCGGTGCTCATGCCAGGGCCTCCTGCAAGGCCGGGCCGATGGCATGGGCCAGATCGCCACTGGTCAGCGCCGGGCCGGCAAGCTGCGCGGCGGCGCCATGCAGCCACAGCCCTTCATGCGCGGCCCGCACCGCATCGCGCGTGGTGGCAAGACGGCTGGCCACCGTGCCGGCCAGCACATCGCCGCTGCCCGCCACCGAGAGCCACGACGACGCGCGCGGCGCCACGGTGACCGCGCCCTGCGGCGTGGCGATCAGGCTGTCAGGCCCCTTGAGAATCACCACGGCCTGCGCCGCCTGTGCCAGCGCCAAGGCGCGCGCGGGGCGTTCGCCCTGGCCCGAAAGCCCGAAATTGCGTTCCAAAACCTGCATCTCTCCTTCGTGCGGGGTCAGCACCAGCGCCGTTTCCCGCAGCATGGCCGGCGCCAGCAGCACCAGCGCATCGGCATCGATCACCATCGGCTTGCCTGCCGCGAGCGCGGCCGCAAGCCGTGCCGCCGCCGCATCATCGCGGCCCAGTCCCGGCCCGACCAGCAGCGCGGCAAAGCGGCTGTCGGCCAGCACATCCTCCAGCGGGCCTTCGCGCACCACCAGCTCCGGCGGCGCGCCCGGCAGGCCGGCATCACCGGCCAGCACCTGCACATACCCCGCCCCGCCGCGCAAGGCCGCCGTTGCCGCCAGCAGGGCCGCGCCCGGCATCGCGCCCGCCACAATGCCCAGCAACCCGCGCCGATACTTGTGCGCGTCTGCCGCCGGCGCTGTCAGGACAGGCTTTTCCAACACGCGCGCGGCGCCGGGAACCGCCGCGACGCCGATCTCCACCAGCCGCAGCGCGCCCATCTTGGCGCAAGCGGGCATGGCAAAGTGGGCATGCTTCCACGCGCCCAGCGCCAGCGTCAGGTGCCAGTCCGGCAAGCCGGGGTTGAGGCAGGCGCCGCTGTCGCTGGCCACGCCGCTCGGCAGGTCCACCGCGATGCGATAGGCATGGCGCGCCGCCAGATCGCGGAGCAGGCCAAGCGTCGCATCGTCCAGCGGGCGCGTCAGGCCGCTGCCGAACAGGCAATCGACCAGCACCCCGCCCAGCCCGGCCACAGCGCTGTCATGCACCACGCCGGCATAGGCGGCGCGGGCCTGGCGCGCGGCTTCGGTCTGCGGCGGGCGCGGCGCGATCACCGCCACGCGCAACCCGGCATCGGCCAGCATGCGGGCGATGACATAGCCATCGCCGCCATTGTTGCCCGGCCCGCACAGCACGGTCACGCGCCGCCCGGCCGCCACGCGGCGCACCCATTCGCCCGCGCCGCGCCCGGCGCGCTGCATCAGGGCGTGGACATCGCTGCCCGCCGCCATCAGCGCCTCTTCGGCCGCGCGCATCTGCGCCACGGTCAAGACTTGCCCAGAGTCACGGCTCAGGCGGTCAGGGTTTTGGCTGGACATCGGCTTTCACTTTGGCGGGAAAGCGATAGCGATCGCTGCCCACGGTCACTTCCAGCCGGCCATCGGCCAACCAGGCGACGGTCGCCGGCACCACGCCATCGGCGGCAATCACGCCGCGCCCGTCATCCACTTTCAGCAAGCGGCGAAAGCCCCCGCCGGGGTGATGCACCACCAGCAGGTGCCGCGCGCCTTCGACCACAGGCTCGACCCGGCAATCGAGGGCAAAGACCCGGGCGCCGTCGGTGGCGCAGTCGATCTTCACCATCGGCGGTTCGGGCGCAGAGCCGGCGCCCTGCCCGCAGGCAGAGAGCGCCAGCAGCAGCCCGAGAACGCCCGCCCGCCGCATCAGCCCCGCTTCAACTGCGCCAGATCGCGCACGGCGCCGCGCGCGGCGCTGGTGGTCATCGCGGCATAGGCCTGGAGCGCCACGGAAACCTTGCGCGCGCGCGGCTTGGCCGGCTGCCAGGCATCGGCACCCTTGGCTTCCATCGCGGCGCGACGGCGGGCGAGTTCCTCCGGCGCGACCAGCACGTCGATCGTGCGGGCGGGAATGTCGATGGCGATGAGGTCACCGGTCTCGACCAGGGCAATATCGCCTCCCTCGGCCGCTTCCGGCGAAACGTGGCCGATCGACAGGCCCGAGCTGCCCCCGGAAAAGCGCCCGTCGGTCACCAGCGCGCAGGCCTTGCCCAGGCCCTTGGACTTCAGATAGCTGGTCGGATAGAGCATTTCCTGCATGCCCGGCCCGCCCTTGGGGCCTTCATAGCGGATCAGCACGACATCGCCTTCCACCACCTGGCCGGTGAGGATCGCCGTCACCGCCGCATCCTGGCTTTCATAGACCTTGGCCGGCCCGGTGAACTTGAGGATGCTTTCATCCACGCCCGCCGTCTTCACGATGCAGCCATCGGCGGCAAGATTGCCCGCCAGCACGGCCAGGCCACCGTCCTGGCTGAAGGCATGTTCGGCACTGCGGATCACGCCGTTCTCGCGGTCGAGGTCCAGTTCGCTCCAGCGGCGGTTCTGGCTGAAGGCGGTCTGCGTCGGAACGCCACCGGGCGCGGCGCGATAGAATTCCTGCACCGAGGGCGCATTGGTGCGCGCCACGTCCCACTGCGCCAGGGCATCGGCCATGGTGCGGCTATGCACCGTGGGCGTATCGGTGTGCAGCAGCCCGGCGCGATCGAGTTCGCCCAGGATCGCCATGATCCCGCCGGCGCGGTGCACGTCTTCCATGTGCACGTCATTCTTGGCCGGTGCCACCTTGGACAGCACCGGCACACGGCGCGAGAGGCGGTCGATATCGGCCATGGTGAAATCCACCCCGGCCTCGTGCGCGGCGGCCAGCAAGTGGAGCACCGTGTTGGTGGAACCGCCCATGGCGATGTCCAGGCTCATGGCGTTTTCAAACGCGCGGAAATTGGCGATGGCGCGCGGCAGCACGCTTTCGTCGCCCTCTTCGTAATAGCGCTTGCACAGGTCCACGGCCAGGCGCCCGGCTTCCAGGAACAGGCGCTGGCGATCGGCGTGGGTGGCCAGAGTCGAACCATTGCCCGGCAGCGACAGGCCCAGCGCCTCGGTGAGGCAGTTCATCGAATTGGCGGTAAACATGCCCGAGCACGAGCCGCACGTGGGGCAGGCCGACCGCTCGATGTCGGCCACTTCCTCGTCGCTGTAATTGTCGTCAGCCGCCACGACCATGGCATCGACCAGGTCGAGCGCATGCTCCTTGCCGCGCAGCACGACCTTGCCCGCTTCCATCGGCCCACCCGAAACGAACACCACCGGAATGTTGATGCGCAGCGCCGCCATCAGCATGCCCGGCGTGATCTTGTCGCAGTTGGAGATGCAGACCATGGCATCGGCGCAGTGCGCGTTGACCATGTATTCCACGCTGTCGGCGATCAGGTCGCGGCTGGGCAGCGAATAGAGCATGCCATCATGGCCCATGGCGATGCCATCATCCACGGCGATGGTGTTGAATTCCTTGGCCACGCCACCGGCCGCCTCGATCTCTCGCGCGACCATCTGGCCCAGATCCTTCAAGTGGACATGGCCCGGCACGAACTGCGTGAACGAGTTGACCACCGCGACGATCGGCTTGCCGAAATCGCCGTCCTTCATCCCCGTGGCGCGCCACAGGCTGCGCGCGCCCGCCATGTTGCGGCCGTGGGTCGAAGTGCGGGAGCGATAGGCGGGCATTGTTCAGGACTCCAGACGGGCATTTCAGGTGCGCACCGCGCGGGCGCAAGAGCGAGCCCCTACTCCACCTGCGGCCGCAGGTCCAAGGTTACGTTTGCGACTTTTACGAAAGGCCTGCAACCACCGCCGGCAGCAAGCGACCGAGCCGTTCTGCCCATGCGGCCTGCCCCTCGGCATCGCCGATCAGATCCTGGCGCAGTTCAAGGCCCACATAGGGCCGCCCATGCGCCTCGGCGTGGCGGTTCATCGTGGCGTTGAGCAGGCGCCCGGAATAGGGCTGCTGGTCACCCACGCACAGGCCCGGCTCCTGCGCCAGCCAGTCCAGCGCCAGCCGCGCGGCGCGCTCGTCCTGGTTGTAGAGCACGCCGACATGCCAGGGCCGGGCTTGTGCGGGATCGCTTGAAAGACGTGGCGTAAAGCTGTGCAGCGAAAGGATAAGGGCCGGATCATAGGCGGACAGCACCTGCTCCAGCGCGGCGTGATAGGGATCGAAGAAACGCGCCAGCCGCGCAGCCCGTCCGGCCTCGTCCAGCGCATTGCCGGGAATGGGGTGGCCATCGCTGGCCAGCGGCACCACGGCGGGCGCATCGGCGTCGCGGTTGAAGTCGCAGACCAGGCGGCTAACCCCGCCCAGGAACGCGGCGACACCCGGCACTTGCGCCAGCAGCGCGCCGATTTCGGCCACGCCGATGTCGATCGCCACATGCTGGGTCAGCAGCGCCGGATCGATACCCAGGTCGATGTCTTCGGGCACCCGCGCCGAGGCGTGGTCCGACACGACCAGCACGCCGCCAGCGGTGGGCGTGCCCAGCAGGGTCCAGGCCTCGTGGCTCATCGCAGCGCTCCGGCCAGCGTCCACCAGGCCGCCGGCATGGCCGCCTGCGCCCGATCGCGCGCGGCGGCATCATCATAAAGCGCAAAGCACGTCGCGCCAGAGCCGGACATGCGCACCAGCCAGGCGCCGGTTTCGCGCAGGGCCGCCAAAACGTCCCCGATCTGCGGCACCAGCGCCAGCGCTGGCGCTTCCAGATCGTTGCGCCCATCGCGCGCGATCGTGCGCAAGTCGCCCTCGGGCAGTGGCCCGCGATCGATCCCGTCCCAGCCCTTGAACACCGGCCCGGTCGCCAATGGAATGCGCGGATTGACCAGCAGCACCGGGCAACCGGCCAGGTCATTGTGGGGCACCGCTTGCAGATCCGTGCCGGTGCCGCGCCCGATGCAGGCGCGGCTGGCCACGCAGGCCGGAACATCGGCCCCGAGCGCAGCGGCGCGGGCATGCCAGTCGGCCGGCAGGCCCTGCGCCCGCTCCACCAGGCGGAACACCGCCCCGGCATCGGCCGAACCCCCGCCCAGCCCGGCCGCGACCGGCAGGCGCTTTTCCAGCGTGACGGCCCAGCCCGCCTGTCGCGGCAGGGCCGTCAGCGCCCTGGCCACGATATTGCCAAACGGATCGGCCAGTTCGCCGCCGAATTCGCCCACCACACGCAGGCCGTCCTGCGCTGCCGGGCCTACCGCCAGTTCATCGCCGGCATCGACGAAGGCAAAGACGGTTTCCAGCTCGTGATAGCCATCCTGGCGCCGCGCGCGAACGTGCAGCGCCAGGTTGATCTTGGCATAGGCCGTTTCATGCATTGTGCGAACAACGGCCTCTTACATATTGGGATAGTTGGGGCCACCGCCGCCTTCGGGCGTCACCCAATCGATGTTCTGGGTCTTGTCCTTGATGTCGCAGGTCTTGCAGTGGACGCAGTTCTGCGCGTTGATCTGCAAGCGCGGCGTACCCTCCTCGACGCCGACGAACTCATAGACACCCGCCGGGCAGAACCGCGCTTCCGGCCCGGCGTAGAGCGGCAGGTTGACGCGAGTGGGCACCTCGGGATCCTTGAGCACGAGGTGGCACGGCTGGTCTTCCTCGTGGTTGGTGTACGAGAATGACACGCTGGTCAGGCGGTCGAAGCTGATCACGCCATCGGGCTTGGGATAGGCGATCGGCTTGTAGAGATCGGCGCGCTGCGTCGCTTCGGCATCGGTGTGGTGCTTGAGGCCCTTGATCGGGTTCACCTTGAGCACGCGGCCCCACATGTCCGCCCCGGCCAGGATCGTACCCCAGGCGCCACCGAACTTGGCCACCAGCGGCTGCGCGTTCTGCACCAGCTTGAGTTCCTTGGCGATCCAGCTTTCGCGCACGGCGGCATCGTATTCCACCATGTCGTCATGCTCGCGCCCGGCGGCGGCTGCCGCAACGATCGCCTCGGCCGCCAGCATGCCGCTCTTCATCGCGGTGTGGCTGCCCTTGATGCGCGGCACGTTGACGAACCCGGCCGAGCAGCCGATCAGCGCGCCACCGGGGAACGACAGGCGCGGCACCGATTGCCAGCCGCCTTCGTTGATCGCCCGCGCGCCGTAGGCCACGCGCCGCCCGCCTTCCAGGATGGCGCGGATTTCCGGGTGCTGCTTCCAGCGCTGGAATTCCTCATAAGGATAGACATAGGGATTGGCGTAATCGAGCGCGGTAACGAAACCGAGCGCGACCTGGTTGTTCGCCTGGTGATAGAGGAAGCCGCCGCCCCACGAATTGCTTTCCGAAAGCGGCCAGCCTTGGGTGTGGAGCACGCGGCCCGGCACATGCTTGGCCGGGTCGATATCCCACAGCTCCTTGATGCCCAGGCCATAGACCTGCGGCTGGCAATCCCGTTCCAGGTCGAAATGCTGCTTGAGGCGCTTGGTCAGGCTGCCACGCGCACCTTCGGCAAACAGGGTATACTTGGCATGCAGTTCCATGCCCGGCTGGTAATCGGGCTTGTGGCTGCCGTCCTTGGCCACGCCCATGTCGCCGGTGGCGACGCCGATCACCGCGCCAGCCTCGTTGAACAGCACTTCGGCCGCCGGGAAGCCGGGGAAGATTTCCACGCCCAGTTCGGTCGCCTGCTCGGCCAGCCAGCGGCACAGGTTGCCCAGGCTGCCGGTATAGTTGCCGTCGTTGGACATGAACGGCGGCATCGGCCAATGCGGAATGGCGTATTTCTTGGTCTTGGTCAGCACCCAGTGCCAATTGTCGGTCACCGGCACTTCGGCCATGGGGCAGCCCATCGTGCGCCATTCGGGCAGCAATTCGTCCAGTGCCTTGGGATCGACCACCGCGCCCGACAGGATGTGGGCGCCGATTTCCGAACCCTTCTCCAGGATGCACACCGAAAGATCGGGATTGAGCTGCTTCACCCGGATCGACGCGGCCAGGCCCGCCGGCCCGCCGCCGACGATCACCACGTCATAAGGCATCGATTCCCGTTCGCTCATCGTCCCCGCTCCATCCACCCAATCTCTTTGGCGCCCGTCAGAACCCGGGCTGTTAATCACGCGATTATGCGGTGCAGCCTTGAAAGCTGGGGCGCCCAAGGTCAATAGGGTGTGCATGACAATGCCCACACAGGCCACTCCATGACACAAAAAGGCATAGTGCCCGTGGTTGCGGCATGAGCGAACCGTCCGGCCACGGATTGGCCACGCTGATCGATGCCGCCTTTGCCTGGTGGGAGGATGCCGGTGTCGATGGCGACTTTGCCGACGCGCCGCAATCCTGGCTGGCCAGCGAACGCAAGGTGGCAGCCAAGGCTGCGGCCAGCGCGCCCGCCTTCGCGCCGCCACCACCGCCCCCGGCCATGGGCGGCCTGGCGCGCGATTGGCCACAGACCCTGGAGGAATTCCACGCCTGGTGGCTGGAAACACCCAGCCTGCCGTTCCCCGCCGCGCGGCGCCTGGCGCCCAGCGGGCCGGCCGGTGCGCCGCTGATGATCCTGCTGCCGATGCCCGAGGAAGACGATGCCACCGGCCTGCTGACCGGCCGGGGCGGCAAGCTGGTCGATGGCCTGCTCGGCGCACTGGGCCTGTCGCGCACGCAGGTCTATTGCGCCAGCGCGCTGCCGGTGCATGTGCCGATGCCGGATTGGACGCAGTTGCGGGCCGAGGGATTGGGCGCGCTGCTGGCCCATCACGCCGCGCTGGCGGCCCCGCAGCGCGTGCTGGTGCTGGGCCGCAACGGCATTTCAACGCTGATCGGACACGACTTGCCGATTAATGCTGCCGATTTACGAGAGTTTAACCATGACAGGGGATGCGTACCGGCGGTTTTCGCATACGATCTTGCGGCGCTCGTGGCTCGCCCGGCGCACAAGGCGGCATTGTGGAACCGCTTGCTCGATTGGACGGGAACAGACCTGACGTGATGAACCGGCGCATTCACCGCGCTTGCCTGCCGGCTCTGGCGCTTGCCAGCCTTGCCGGTCTGGCGGCGCCTGCACACGCCAACAGCGCGGCCGTGGAATACTTTCGCAGCCGGGCAGACCGCACCGCGGTGCCCACGTTGCTGAGCCAGGAAGACCGCACCTATTACACCCAACTCTTCGCCGCGATCGAGCGGCAGGACTGGACCAATGTCCAGTCGATGCTGGCCCAGCGCAGCGACGGCCCGCTCCATGCCGTGGCCCGCGCGCAATATTATCTCGCTGCCAGTTCGCCCAAGGCCGACCTTGCCTCGCTGACCGACCTAATCAGCCGCGCGCCGGACCTGCCGTGGACCGACCAGCTTGGCCGTTTGGCGCTCAAGCGGGGCGCCACCAGCCTGCCGATCACGCCCAGCGCGCAATCGCTGGCCGCGCTGCCCAGCACGCCACGCCGCACCCGTCCGCGCAGCACTGCCGATGGCACGATGCCCGATACCGTGGCCCAGGCGATCCAGGAGCGGATCAAGGCCGACGACCCGATGGGCGCGCGCGTGCTGCTCGATGGCATCGACGCCGGGCTTTCGCCCGAAGCCCGCGCCGAATGGCGCCAGAAAGTGGGCTGGAGCTTCTATATCGAGAACGACGATGCCAATGCCCGGCTCGTCGCACTGTCCGCCACGCAGGGCGGCTCCGGCCCGTGGGTGGCCGAGGCGCTGTGGACCGCTGGGCTGGCCGCCTGGCGCATGGACGATTGCATGGCCGCCGCCGATGCCTTTGCACAGTCGGCACAGCAGGGCAGCAATCCCGAACTCGTCGCCGCCGGCTATTATTGGGCGAGCCGCGCGCTGGTGCGCTGTCGCCAGCCCGAAAAGGTATCCAACCTGCTGCGCGCCGCCGCGCGCAACACCGACACGCTCTATGGCATGATGGCGGCAGAGGCGCTTGGCCTGCGCAATGCCACGCCGGCCGCCGCGCCCGATTTCTCCGCGTCGGACTGGCAGTCGCTGCGCGATGTCAACAATGTGCGCCTGGCCGTGCAGCTTGCCGAAATCGGCGCCGATGGCCTGGCCGACGATGTGCTGCGCTATCAGGCCCGCATCGGCGCGCCCAGCCAATATGCCCCGCTCTCGCGCCTCGCCCGCGATCTCGGGCTACCCTCCACCCAGCTCTGGATGGCCTACAACGCCCCGCCCGGTGCCCGTGCCGATGCTGCGGCACGCTTCCCCGCGCCCAAGTGGGTGCCGGCCAATGGCTGGAAAGTCGATCCGGCGCTGCTGTTTGCCCATTCCTTGCAGGAATCGAACTTCCGCACCGCCGTCACCAGCCCCGCCGGCGCCAAGGGCCTGATGCAGGTCCTGCCCGGCACCGCACGCGACATGGCTCGTGCCGACCCGGTCATGCAGGGGCGCGACAGCCAGCTCGACCTGCCCGACGTCAACCTCGCCTTCGGGCAGACCTACCTCACCCGCCTGCGCGACAATGGCGCCACCGGGGGTCTGCTGCCCAAGGTGATCGCCGCGTACAATGCCGGGCCGGTGCCGGTGGCGCGCTGGAACGTGCAGGTGAAGGATCAGGGCGATCCGCTGCTGTGGATGGAATCCATCCCCTATTGGGAAACGCGCGGCTATGTCGCGGCCGTGATGCGCAATTACTGGATGTACGAGCGCCAGGCCGGTGGCCCTTCGGAAAGCCGGATCGGGCTGGTCCAGGGGCTGTGGCCCAAGTTCCCCGGCCTTTCGGGCGCGGACAACGTGCGGGTTGCGATGGGCGGCAATTGAGCGCATCAGGCACGCATGGCCATCGACCCGACCCGCACGTTCAAGCCGATCAACATCGCCCTGCTCACGGTTTCCGACACGCGCGGACCAGATGAGGACACCTCGGGTGACATTCTAGCCCAGCGCATTCGCGACGCCGGGCACGCCCTGACCGCGCGCGCGATCGAAAAGGACGATGCCGGGGTGATCGCCACCCGGCTCAACAACTGGATCGACGATCCCCAGGTCGATGCCGTGGTGATCACCGGCGGCACCGGGCTGACCGGGCGGGACGTGACGCCCGAAGCGCTCGACCGCGTGAAAACGCGCGACATTCCCGGCTTTGGCGAACTGTTCCGCTGGCTCAGCTACAAGACCATCGGCACCAGCACGATCCAGTCCCGCGCCTGCGCCGTGGTGGCGCGCGGAACCTACATCTTCGCCCTGCCCGGCTCCAACGGCGCGGTGAAGGATGGCTGGGACGGCATTCTGGCCGAACAGCTCGACAGCCGCAACCGCCCCTGCAATTTCGTCGAACTGATGCCAAGGCTGCTGGAAAAGTAACCTCCCCGGAACGGGGAGGGGGACCGCGCGAAGCGTGGTGGAGGGGAGTGGCAGCCTGAAGCGGCATTCAAGGCCGGCACTCCCCTCCACCAGCCTGCGGCTGGTCCCCCTCCCCGCCTCGGCAGGGCTATCGCATATGACGGAGTACGGAGAGCAGGAATGCGTCGTTCCAGGCGGCGCGT
>NZ_BMZP01000031.1 GCF_014652855.1 Novosphingobium pokkalii | reverse complement strand
AATCCTATTCAATCAGCAGCGCAAGCCCATATGCGATTCCCCTGCTCTTCAGAGGAGGGGGTTTGGGGGTGGTGGAACCCTTGCGCGAGGTTCCGCACCACCCCCCGACCCCCTCCTCTGAAGAGGAGGGGGAGAGAAGGTTAAGCCCCTCCCGCTTGCGGGAGGGGTTGGGGGAGGGCATGTTCCCCCTCACACCCCCGCTTTCGACAACTTTTCCCCCAATGCCCTTGCCGCCGCGCCCGGGCGCGCTAAGAGCGAGGCGTGAGCGCATCCATCGTCATTGGCGCCGACGAACGGTCGGGCGCCCCCGTCCGTATCGACGTCGAGGAACTGCTGGCCACGCGCCTTCTGGTGCAGGGCAACAGCGGCTCGGGCAAGTCGCACCTGCTGCGCCGGATTCTGGAGCAGAGCGCCAGCGTGGTGCAGCAGGTGGTGATCGACCCGGAGGGCGATTTCGTCAGCCTGGCCGAGCCGTTTGGCCATGTCGTGGTCGATGGATCGGCCTATGACGGCACCGAGATCGTCAAGCTGGCTGCGCGCATCCGCCAGCATCGCGCCTCGGTGATCCTCGCGCTCGACGGGCTGGAACTGGAAGCGCAGATGCGCTGCGCCGCGGTGTTCATGAACACGCTGTTCGATGCCCCGCGCGACCAGTGGTATCCCGCGCTGGTGGTGGTGGACGAAGCGCAGATGTTTGCGCCGGCCGCGGCTGGCGACGTGGCCGACGATGTGCGGCGCCTGTCGCTGGCGGCGATGACCAACCTGATGTGCCGGGGGCGCAAGCGCGGCCTGGCCGGGATCATCGCGACGCAGCGCCTGGCAAAGCTCGCCAAGAACGTGGCCGCTGAAGCGTCCAACTTCCTGATGGGTCGCACTTTCCTTGATATCGACATGGCCCGCGCCGCTGATCTGCTGGGCATGGAGCGCCGCCAGGCGGAAACCATCCGCGATCTGGAGCGCGGCCATTTCCTCGCGCTCGGCCCGGCGATCTGCCGCCGCCCGGTGGGCGTGAAGATTGCCGACGTGCAGACCCGCGCGCGCAACGTGGTGCATGGCCTGATGCCGATGCCCAATGCGGTGGGCGAGGAAATGGAAGCGCTGCTGATGGCCGAACCGCTGATGTTCGATCCCGTCCCCGCGCCGCCCGAACCCGAAGAGCATGCGCCGGAAAGCGGCGAATTGCTGGAGCAGATCGAAAGCAGCGTGCCCGCCGCCGAACAGGTGGAGCCGCCCGCCGAGCCGAGCCTGTTCGCTGCAGAAGAAACCGCCGCCGATATCGCCGCGATCCTGGCCGAAATGGCGGCCGAGCCGGACTGCACGTTCCAGGCGCCGTCGCAGCTCTACCAGGATTTCACCGTCCGCTGCCGCATGCAGCGGCTGGGCCAGGTGGGCATCGATCTGGCGCAGTTCCGCCGCCGCTTTGCCATGGCCGTGGCCGGCATTCCCGATGATCGCGAGCCGAAGTGGCAACCGGCGCTGAAACTGGCCGAGGGCGTGGCTGACGACGTGCTGGCGCCGTTCCTGGTCCTCGCCGTGGCGGCGGTGGAAGGCCTGCCATGCCCAGATGACGAGCGCATGGCCGAAATTTATGGCACGCGCAGCCCCGGGCGCATCCGCCGCCTGCTCGACCATCTCGAAAAGAGCGGGCTGATCGTGGTGCGCACCGATTACGGCGGGCGGCGATCCATCGGGATTCCCGGTCTGGGCATGACGACGGCGCCGGTGGAAGCCTGAGCTTTGGTGCGGTTAGGGTCTGTTGCGCCGCAAAACGTTTGCGCAAATTCAGTTCGTATGCCTAATGGACTTGATGCGGTAACAATGGGGTGCCGCTCGTGGTTGTGAAAGGCGCTGCTTTGACGTCCGAAGTCCTTACCCGTCAATCGGTTACGCCCGAACTGGCGCTCGATGGGCTGGATTCGGTGCTGGGCCTGCACATCGGCACCACCAACACGCTGTTCGTCTCGCGGCTGGAACGCCAGTTGGAGCCGCTGAGCGTGACGCCCAAGCAGGTGGCGATCCTGTGGCTGGTCCATGCCAACCCCGGTGTCAAGCAGACCGATCTTTCGCGCTTTTTCAAGATCGAGCGCCCGACGGTGCACCAGTTCGTGCGCCAGTTGATGCGCAACGGCTATCTTGTCAACGAACCGTCCAAGCTCGATCGTCGCGCCGGTGGCCTGTGGATCACCGAAAGCGGGCAGATCACCCTGGCCGAAGCGCGCCGCGTGATTGTGGCGCACGAAGACGAATTGACCGCCTGCCTGACTGTGCGCGAGAAGTCGGAACTGTTCCGCATCCTGATGAAGGTCTATCTGTCGGCACCGTCGAAAGAGGTCTGAACCTGCGCCGCCAAGGTTGTTCAGCACCTTGTCAGCCACCGCGTGGCAAAACGGCGAAACACGATGGGTGGATCAGGACTGCCCATCCCGGAGACCGTGATGAAGATTGCTCGCTTGCAAATTGCCGCGCTTGGCGCATTGGGCCTGGTGCTTGGCCTCGCTGGAACGGCGATGGCGGCCGATGGCGATCCGGTGCACGGCCGCACAGTGGCGGCGCGCTGCCTTGCCTGTCATGATCTCAACACCGGTGCCACGCGCTTGGGGCCGTCGCTCAAGGGCGTGATCGGGCGCAAGGCCGGCTCTATGCCGGGCTATGCCTACTCCGAAGCGATGAAGAACAGCGGCGTGACGTGGACGCCCGATACGCTCGACGCCTATCTGAAAAGCCCGACCACTTATGTGAAGGGCACCAAGATGGCGTTTGCCGGCCTGCCCGATGCGAAGGATCGCGCCGACGTGGTTGCTTATCTGGGGCAGGCGACGAAGTAAGGTTTATAGGTTGGCTGGGGGCCCCGGATCAAGTCCGGGGCGACGACCCAGCTCTTGAAGCTATCCCCATTATCGTCGCCCCGGACTTGATCCGGGGCCCCGCGCAAGCTGTCGGTCAACGCCCCCTCAATCCGCGATCACCAGATTGACGCCCGCGTCGCGAATGGCTGCTGCTGCAGAGGCGGGAATGCCGGCGTCGGTGATCAGCGTATCCACTTCCCCCAGTTCGCAGACGATCGTGCCGGAGCGGGTGGTGAACTTGCTGCTGTCGACCAGCAGGATGACCTGTTCGGCGCGGTCGATCAGGCGGCGTTCGGCGGCGACCAGCACGACATCGGCCTGCATCACCCCGGCCGGGCCGACGGCGGCTGCGCCCATGAACAGCTTGGGCGCGTGGAACCGGGGCATGGATTCTTCGCCTGCCGGCGCCAGGATGATGTTCTGTTCGCGAAACACCGCGCCCGACGGCACCAGGATGCGCGTGCCCGCCTGGGGCAGCAGGGCGTTGACGATGTGCAGCGAGTTGGTCAGCACCTGAAGATCGAGCCCGGCGAGGTGCGGGCACATCTGCAAGGTGGTGGTGCCGCCATCGATCATGATGCCTTCGCCCGGGCGGCACAGCGCCGCTGCGGCGCGGCCGATTGCCTGCTTGGGGCCAAGGTTTTCGGTGATCGCCTGCTCGAACGGCGTGCCGGAAAGGTGGAAGCCGACCGGACGAGGAGCGCTGTCGGCCCCTTCGGCCAAGCGCGCGCCGCCGTGCACGCGCACGATGTGTCCTGCGCTTTCCAGCCGCGACAGGTCACGCCGGATCGTGGCGGGGGAGGCGTCGAGCATCGCCTCGAGATCGCGATAGCTGACGAAACCCGTGGGGCCGATCGCCTCGACGATCAACCGTTCGCGTTCCGCTGCGTGCATGGCCCTGTTTCGTCCTGTTTCCTGGCGTGAAGCCCCGGCTTATGCCGCGTCTGCCGCTCAAAAGCCATCATCTTCGCGCAGATGCGAGGGATCAGGCGGCGGCCTGGAGCATGTTGCCCGCGCCGATCACCACGGTGGCGCCGACCAGCAGGCCGATGCCGCTCCACACGATCGCGCGGGTGCGCGGCGAGGTGCCCTGCCATTCCTTGAGCGCGAAGCCCCATAGCGTGGAGAACAGGATGATCGAGGCCATGTGCAGCGTCCACGAGGAAAAGCCGTACTTGCCCATCTGGCTTTCGCCCATGGTATAGAAGAAGAACTGGCCATACCACAGCGTGCCGCCCAGCGCGGCAAGGGCATAGTTGCGCAGCAGCGGCGCCTGTCCGCCATCGTTGGCGGCGCCGAGAAACTGGCCGGCGCTGCGGTTGCGGGCGATCAGGATCAGGCACCAGACGAGATTGGTGGTCAGGCCCCCGGCCAGCACGACGCAGAGCACCGGCAGGCCCTGGCTGAGCGGATCAGTGCCGGCGGCCAGCGTCAGGTCGCGGATCGGCTGCCCGGCATCCAGGCCCCAGGCGAAGCAGCCGGACATGACGCCCGAGAAGATCGCGATGAGAATGCCTTTCTTCAGGTCGAATTCGGCCACCCCCTCGCTGGCGACGCCGCCCAGGTCACGCTGCTTGGCGCTGCCAGCGCGGGCGACGACGACGATGCCGGCCAGGGTGATGGCAATGCCCAGCAGCGTGAGCTGGCCGCTGGTGGTGGCAGCGATCGCGCCGATCGTGCCGTGGAAGATCGGCGGCCCCATCGTGCCGATCACGGTGGTGAGGCCCAGCGCCACCGCCATGCCCAGCGAGAGGCCGAGATAGCGCATGGTCAGCCCGAACGTGAGGCCGCCAAAGCCCCACATCGCGCCCCAGAACCAGCACCAGAGCAGCGTGGCGCGCGGCGCGGCGGCGAGCACGCCGAGCAGATCGTGGGTGCGCAGCGAGGCGAAAGCCCAGGGCGCGATGGCCCAGGAAAACAGCCCGCCGGCCAGCCAGAACACTTCCCACGACCAGCGGCTGATGCGCTTGTAGGGCACATAGAAGCTGGCCGAGGAGAACCCGCCCAGCCAGTGGAACAGCACGCCCAGTGCCGGATTTCCGCCCATCTTGGTCTGCTTCCTCTCTCGTTTATCGTCTTGTTTTCGGTTCAGGCCGGCACGGCCATGGCCGCGTGCCAGGCGGCGCGGTAGGTTTGGAGATCACCGTCGAGTGGCGCCACCCGGACCAGCTCGCCGCGCGGCTTGAGCGTGGGATCGACCAGGCGCAGCGCGCCGAACGACACATCGTTGTGCGCGTTGGCGGTGTAGACCGCGATGTCGGGCCGCAGCGCGGCGAGCGTGCGGACGAAGACTTCCGCCTCGGCAAAGCGGCCTTCGACCAGCAGGTGGTCACGGGCGCCGATCAGGCCGAGCGAAACATCGGCCACCAGCGCGGCATAGAGGCAGGCGGCGGCGCGGCGGGCATACCAGTCTTCGGGCCGGGCGATCCAGCCGAAGGTGCCATGGGGCAGGGGTCCAAAGCCGCGGCACAGCGTGGGCAGGATCATCGTGCCTTGCGCCAGCAGATCGGGCACGGCGGCGAGCAGCGCGGGTTGATCGGGCTTGATGTCCACCCGCCGGGTGTCGATCTCGATCAGGCTTTCGATCTCGCGTCCGCCCATGAAGCGGGCGGAGGGGACCGGCTGGCCGAACACGTCGACATTGACCAGGCAATCGCGGGCTTCGGGCAGGGTGGCGAGATCGACCGCCGCGCGCGCCAGGCGCATGGCGATGAACCAGGTGCCGGTCGACAGGATCGTGGCATCTTGCCCCGCAAGCTGATCGAACCCGCGCGCGGCGAGCAGCGCGGCGTTGGAATCGTGCAGGCCGGCCAGCACCTGCACCGTGGGCGCAAGGCCGGTGGCGCGGGCGACGCGCGGCGCAATCTGGCCCACGGCGGCGCTGGCGGGCAGCACGGGGGCGAACTGTGCCGCCCAGCCCCGGCGCACCGCCATCGGCGAGAACGTGCCGGCGGCCGGGTTCCACACGTCGGAATGGCAGCCCAGGCTCGACACTTCGCTGCTGGCCACGCCGGTGAGGAACCAGGCCCAGTATTGCGCCCAGGGCATCAGCGTGGCGCGGCTTTCGCCGCTGGCGGCAAAGGCATCGGGATAGAGCAGTTCGAGCCAGAACAACTGGCTGCCGATGTTGAGGCCATCGGGCAGGGCGGGCGAACCGGTCAGCGCGAAGGCATCGCGCTGCGCACGATAGGCCTCCATCACTTCGGCCGGGATCGGCTGTTCATAGTCCAGCGGCGGAAAGGCCAGCGCGCCTTGTGCCACGGCCACCACGCCCGCGCCATGGCCCACCGGCACGATCGTGTCGATCGGCGCATCGAGCGGCCGGGCGGCAAAATCGCGCAGCGTCTTGAGCAGCCAGTCACCGATGCCTTGCGCATCGAGCCGGCGCAGACCGCCGATTTCGAGCGGGGCGTTGGGGCGCACCTGGCGATCGACCAGCGTACCATCGGGGTGCCACAGGCTGACCTTGCTGAGCGTCTTGCCCAGGTCGATGACGATGATGCTGCCCCGTGCCAACTGCTTCGCTCTCCAATCCCGCGCGAGTCCCGCGCTGCGTCGTTCTGTGTGGAAATGATCAATATCAATCATTCTTGATCATTTCCACCAAAAATGTTAGCGCCGTTCTGACGCGATGCAATCACCCATGCTTGCAACGCCCCGTCTTCACCGGCCGATCGGGCAGCGACTCGAAGGCCCAATCCACGCAGGATGCCATGACCGTCGAAACGCTCGTTGCTTCAGACGCCGCCATTCCCTTTGCCGTGCCGACCAGTCGCTGGGACGATGCGGTGGCCGCCACGCTCTCGCCGGCGGAACTGCTGCTCTATCGCTCCAACCTGCTGGGTTCGGACCTGACCGTGACCAACTTTGGCGGGGGCAACACCTCGGCCAAGTTGCAGGAAACCGATCCGCTGACCGGCGAGACGGTGGAGGTGCTGTGGGTCAAGGGGTCGGGCGGGGACATCGGCTCGATGAAGCTGGATGGCTTTGCCACGCTCTACCAGGCCAAGCTGCTCGGGCTGGAAGCGCATTATGGCGGGCCGGACGATGACGACAAGATGGTCGGCTATCTGCCGCACTGCACGTTCAACCTGAACGGCCGCGCCGCCAGCATCGACACGCCGCTGCACTCGCTGCTGCCGTTCGCGCATGTCGACCACGTCCACCCCGATGCGATCATTGCCCTGGCGGCGTCTTCGGGCGGCGAGGCGGCGACGCAGGAGATCTGGGGCGGCAAGATCGGCTGGCTGCCGTGGAAGCGCCCCGGCTATACGCTGGGCGTGATGCTGCGCGATTACCAGCGCGCCAACCCCGGCGTGCAGGGCGTGATGATGGCCAGCCACGGCATCATCTGCTGGGGTGACAGTGCCAAGGAATGCTATGAGCATACCGTGCAACTGATTGCCGATGCGGCCAACTATCTGAACGCGAAGATGGCGGGCAAGCCGGCCTTTGGCGGCCAGGTGGTGGCGCCCCATCCCGATCGCGCCGCGATCGCGGCCGACCTGATGCCCCGCCTGCGCGGTTTCATGACCGGCGCGCGGCGCAAGCTGGGCCATTATTCGGATGACGCGCAGGCACTGGAATTCGTCGGTTCGGCCAAGTTCGAGGAACTGGCGGCGCTCGGTACCTCGTGCCCCGACCACTTCCTGCGCACCAAGATCGCGCCGCTCACGCTCGACCCGGCGCGTCTTCAGGACGATGCCTATCTGGCGCAGAAGATTGCCGATTACCGCGATTTCTACGCGGCCTATTACGAGCGCTGCAAGCGCGCCAACAGCCCGGCCATGCGCGATCCCAACCCGGTCGTGGTGCTGGTGCCGGGTGTCGGGCGCATCACCTTTGCCACCGACAAGACCACCGCACGCCTGGCCGGCGAGTTCTACGGCAATGCCATCAACGTGATGCGCGGCGCCGAAGCGATCGGGGAATATATCGCGCTCGACGAGCAGGAAGCGTTCGACATCGAATATTGGCTGCTTGAGGAAGCCAAGCTCCAGCGCATGCCCGCGCCCAAGCCGATGGTGGGCAAGATCGCGCTGGTCACCGGCGGCGCCGGCGGGATCGGCGCGGCGACCGCCGCCCGCTTCCTGCGCGAAGGGGCCTGCGTGGTCCTGGCCGACCGCGACGCTGGTGCGGCCGAAGAGGTGCGCGCCGGCTTTGCCAAGCAGTTCGGCAAGGACGTGGTGCGCGCCGTGGCCTGCGACGTGACCGACGAAGCGCAGGTGCAGGCCGCCTTTGCCTATGCCGCGCGGGAGTTCGGCGGGCTCGACGTGCTGGTCGCCAATGCCGGCATCGCCTCGTCCGCGCCGATCGAACAGACCACCGTGGAACTGTGGGACCGGAACTTCGACGTGCTGGCGCAAGGGTACTTCCTCACCGCCAAGCATGCCTGGGGGCTGCTCAAGCGGATGAAGGAACAGGGCGGCACGTCGGTGGTGTTCATCGGCTCCAAGAACGCCGTGGCCGCTGCCGCCGGGGCCTCGGCCTATGCCAGTGCCAAGGCCGCGGCGAACCATCTGGCCCGCTGCCTGGCGCTGGAAGGCGCGCCCGAAGGCATCCGCGTCAACGTGGTCAACCCCGATGCGGTGATCAAGGGCAGCAAGATCTGGGACGGCGACTGGCGCAAGGAACGCGCAGCCTCGAACAAGATCGACGCTGGCGAGGAACTGGAAGCGCACTACCGCAACCGTTCGATGCTCAAGCGCGACGTGCTGCCCGAAGACATTGCCGAGGCGGCCTATTGGCTGGGTTCGGAAGCGTCGGCAAAGTCGACCGGCAACATGATCAACGTGGACGCCGGCAACGTTCAGGCCTTCACGCGCTGAACGACCGGGAGAGGACAAGACCATGACACAATTGCCCCTTTCGGCCGACCTGATCGCCGAAACCAACGCCTGCCACGAACAGGCGCTGGAAGAAGACTATGGCGCGCTGGGCCGCAAGCTGGCGCGCAGCGGGATCGACATCGTGGCCGTGCAGGATCGCGTCGCGGCCTTCTCGGTTGCCGTGCCCAGCTGGGGCGCGGGCCGGGGCGGCACGCGCTTTGCCAAGTTCCCGATTGCCGGGGAGCCGACCAACATCCACGAAAAGCTGGAAGATTGCGCCGTGATCAACCAGCTTTGCCGGGTGACGCCGCGCGTTTCGCCGCACTTTCCGTGGGACAAGGTGAGCGACTTTGCAGCCCTGCGCGAGGAAGCCGCCAGCCTCGGGCTGGGCTGGGACGCGGTCAATTCCAACACGTTCCAGGATCAGGTGGGCCAGGCGCACACTTATGCCAATGGCTCGCTTGCCGCGCAGGATGCGGTCACCCGCCAGCAGGCGGTGGACCACAACATTGAATGCATCGAGATCGGCCGCCAGCTTGGCTCCACCGACCTGACGGTGTGGGTGGGTGACGGCACCAACTTCCCCGGCCAGCAGGATCTGGGCCGCAGCCTCGATCGCTATCTGGATGCGGCGAGCAAGGTCTATGCCGCGCTGCCCGACGATTGGCGCATGCTGCTGGAACACAAGATGTTCGAGCCGGCGTTCTATTCCACGGTCATTTCCGACTGGGGCAGCTCGATCCTGGCGGCGCAGGAGCTTGGCCCCAAGGCCAAGTGCCTGGTCGACCTGGGCCATCACGCGCCCAACGTGAACATCGAGCAGATCGTGGCGCGGCTGCACCGCTTCGGCAAGCTGGGCGGGTTCCACTTCAACGACAGCAAGTATGGCGACGACGATCTCGATTCCGGGTCGATCAATCCGCACCAGCTGTTCCTGGTGTTCAACGAACTGGTCGAGGCCGAACTGAACCCGCGAGACGGCTTCAACCCCAGCTACATGATCGATCAGTCGCACAATGTGACCGATCCGATCGAATCCATGCTGTCATCGGCCGAGGCGATCACGAGTTGCTTTGCCAAGGCGCTGCTGGTCGATCGCGAAGCGCTGCATGCCGCGCAGGAGGCCAACGACACGATGATGGCGTTCCAGGCGCTGCGCCGCGCCTACAATATCGATGTCGCGCCGATCCTGGCCAAGGCGCGCGCGGTGGCGGGCGGGGCGATCGACGTGCTCGAAACCTATCGCCTGAGCCAGTACCGCGCGCGCAAGGCGCAGGAGCGCAAGGCCGTGGGGCTGGGCGCCGGAATCGTCTGAGCAAATCCGGGCCAAATGCCGCGCCAAATGCCGGGGCAGGGCGGAAAGCCTTGCCCCGGTAAACCAGATCGCCAAAACGACTATTCGTGTTCCCCAGGAGAGACTGCATGATCGAGCCGGCATTCCGCCGCATTCGGACCGCCCTGCTGCTGGCCAGCGCGCTTGCCGGAACGACCGCTCTGCCAGTCCGGGCGACGGCCGAGCCGGCACCCGATGCGGCCGCCAGCCCGGTCCCCGGCGCCGGAGCAGTGCATGCCGGCATGGCCGTTCCGCTCGATCTGCAATTCCGCGATCCGCCCGCTTCGGCCCGGCCGCGAGTATGGTGGCACTGGATGAACGGCAATGTCACCAAGGATGGCATTGCCAAGGACATCGACTGGATGAGCCGCATGGGCATCGGCGGCTTGCAGGCGTTTGACGCCGGGTTGATGACGCCGCAGGTGGTTGATCACCGCCTGGTGTTCATGTCTCCCGAATGGAAGGATGCGTTCCGCTTTGCCGCGCAGAGCGCTGATGCGCGCGGGCTGGAACTGGCAATTGCCTCTTCGCCCGGCTGGTCTGAAACCGGCGGCCCCTGGGTGCAACCGGCCGACGCGCTGAAGAAAGTGGTGTGGAGCGAGACCGTGGTGCCCGGTGGCAAGCCGCTGTCTGCTCCGCTGGCCGCGCCGCCCCATGTCACCGGCACGTTCCAGGACATGGAACTGAACGATCCGCTGGCGGCGCTGACCAAGGAAGGCCCCGATCAGCACCATGAATTCTATGCCGACATCGCCGTGCTGGCCGTGCCGGTGGACGCGGCCGGGGCCACGCTGCCGCTGCCGGTGATCACCGGCCCGGATGGCAAGGCGCTGGATGCCGCACTGCTGACCGGTGACAGCTTTGCCAAGGGGCAGATGGTGCCGCACGGCACCGAGCAGCAACCTTCGGTGGTGCTGGCGCGGTTCGACCGGCCGCAGACCGTGCGCGGGGTCACGCTGTTCCTGGCCGGAGCCAAGGGCATGTTCTCGGGCGCCGTTGTCGCGCCCAGGCTGGAAGCGAGCAGCGACGGCACGACCTGGAGCAAAGTGGCCGATGTGCCGGTCACCTCGGCCCCGACCAGCGTGAGCTTCGCGCCGGTCACCGCCAGCCAGTTCCGCGTCGTGCTGGCGCCCTTGCCGTTCAAGGGCTCCAACCTGGGCGATCCGGCACCGGGCGCGGCCACCGATGTCGGTTTCATGAAGATGATGGCGGCCGGGGCCACCGCGCCGTTCGACTTGCGCCATTTCCGCCTGCATGGGGAGCCGCGCATCGACCGGTTCGAGGCCAAGGCCGGTTTTTCCATCGAGCAGGACTATTACGCCCTGGGCACGCCCGATGCCGGCGCGGCCGGGCCGGATGCCGCCAAGGTGGTGAACCTGACCGGCAAGCTGCGCCCCGACGGCACGCTGGACTGGACGCCGCCGGCGGGCAGCGCCTGGCGCATCCTGCGCTTTGGCACCAGCCTGCTGGGCACCACCAACCACCCCGCCGCGCCCGAGGCGACCGGGCTGGAAGTGGACAAGTTCGATGGTGCTGCCGTCAGGCGCTACCTGACGCACTACCTGGGGATGTATCGCGACGCGACCGGGCTGGAACTGATGGGCCAGCATGGCGTGAAAGCCCTGCTGACGGATTCGATCGAAGTGGGCGCGGCCAACTGGACGCCCAGGATGATCGACCAGTTCAAGCGCCTGCGCGGCTATGATCCCACCCCCTGGCTGCCAACGCTGGCCGGCGTGCTGATCGGCAGCCGCGCCGATGCCGACCGTTTCCTCTATGACTGGCGCCGCACGCTCGCCGATCTGCTCGCCTCGGAGCATTATGGCATGGTGGCGCAAGTGGCGCACGAGAACGGCCTCAAGGTCTACGGCGAGGCGCTGGAAGACAACCGCCCGATGCTGGGCGATGACATGGCCATGCGCATGCGCGCCGACGTGCCGATGGCGGCGCTGTGGACCTTTGGCCGCGAGACCGGGCCGAACCCCAGCTATCTGGCCGACATGAAAGGCGCTGCCTCAGTTGCGCACGTCTACGGGCAAAACCTGGTCGCGGCTGAATCGATGACCTCCGCCCTGGCACCCTGGGCCTATACGCCCAAGGACTTGCGCCGGATCATCGACCTGGAATTCGTCAGCGGGATCAACCGCCCGGTGGTGCACACCTCAGTCCACCAGCCGGTGGACGACAAGGTGCCGGGCCTGTCGCTGATGATCTTTGGCCAGTTCTTCAACCGCCACGAAAGCTGGGCCGAGATGGCGCGGCCCTGGGTGGACTACATGGCGCGCAATTCGCTGCTGTTGCAGCAGGGGCGCAACGTGGCCGATGTCGCCTATTTCTATGGCGAGGAAGCCCCGCTGACCGGGCTTTATGGCAAGGCACCGGTGGCCGATGCGCCCAAGGCCAACGCCTATGACTTCGTCAATGCCGATGCACTGGGCGGCGTGCTGCTCAACCAGGGCAACGAACTCGTCAGCCAGGGCGGAGCCCGCTATCGCGCCATCTACCTCGGCGGTTCGTCGCGGATGATGACGCTCAAGACCCTGCGCCGCCTGGCCGAACTGGTCGATGGTGGCGCCACCGTGATCGGCCTGGCGCCGCAGGGCTCGCCGGCGCTCGACGATGCGCAAGCGGCCAAGGCGGCGGAGTGGCAGCAACTGGTGGCGCGGCTCTGGCCGGGCAGCGGCGACGCCACGGTGGGCAAGGGCCGCGTGATCGCGCTGGCCGATGTCGACGCCGGGCTGGCGCGGCTGGGCGTGGCGCCCGATTTCCGGCTGGTGGGCGCAAGCGATGCGCAAGTGCCGTTCGTTCACCGCCAACTGGCCGACGGCGATGCCTGGTTCCTGGTCAACCGCCGCAACCGCGACGAGGCGTTCGAGGCGCATTTCCGCGTCACCGGCAAGCAGCCCGAATTGTGGCATGCCGACAGCGGCAAGGTGGAGCCGGTATCGTGGCGCAGCGAGAACGGCGAAACCATCGTGCCGCTCAGCCTGCCGGCCGAAGGTTCGGTCTTCGTGGTATTCCGCAAGCCGGCCACGACCACCCATGGCGAAGTGCGGGCGGTGCATGACGTGCTGCTCGGCACTCTCGGCGCGGCGACCGGATCGACCCGCAGCAAGTCGCGCGATCCAGGCTGGATGGTCGCGTTCCAGGCCGGCCGGGGTGCGCCCGCTTCGCTGGCCATGCCTACCTTGGCGCGGCTGGACCAGAATGCCGCGCCCGGCGTGCGTTATTTCTCCGGCATCGCGACCTATGCCCGCAGCTTCCGCTTGCCCAAGGGCTGGAAGAAAGGCCAGCCGCTGTGGCTCGACCTGGGTGAAGTGCACGATATTGCGCAAGTCACTGTCAACGGCCAGGATCTGGGCACGCAATGGCATGCGCCCTATCGCTTCGATCTTGGCAGCGCGGTGCACAATGGCACCAACGCGATCCAGGTGCGCGTGGCCAATAGCTGGGTCAACCGCCTGATCGGTGACGCGCAGCCCGGCGCCACCAAGGTGACCTGGACCGCAATCCCCACCTACAATGCCGATGCGCCGCTGCGGCCTTCGGGCCTGGTTGGCCCGGTCACGCTGGGCACGACCCGCTGAACCGGTGGCGGCGACGGGGGACATTTTCTCCTGTCTACCTAGGCTTCCCATCGGCAATTGACAACGCTGACAATGCCCGTCACGATGTGTCAAAGAATCTGGTGGTGCTGGGCCACCGTGGGGAAGGATGCACAAGAATGGGCAAGCAATTTCTGTCCGCCGTGGCGCTTGCTGCGGTGGGGGCCGGCATGGGGCCGGCTTCGGCGTGGGCGCAGGAAGCCGGTGCCCCTCCGGTAAACCTTGCCGCCGCCGAAGCGCGCGCGGATCAGACCGTCAAGGCGATGACCGCAGACGAGCGTACCACGCTGACTCATGGCAACATGGCCATCCAGCTTTTCCCCGGCGCGCCGCCGATCCCCGAGGATGCCGTGCCGGGCGCGGGCTATATCGCCGGGTTGCCGCGCCTGGGCGTGCCCGCGCTCAAGGAAACCGACGCCAGCCTGGGCGTGGCCTGGGTGGGCGGTGCGCGCAAGCGCGGGGCGACGGCGCTGCCTTCGGGCATTGCCCAGGCGGCAAGCTGGGATCCGGCCGTGCTGCACGATGGCGGCGCGATGATCGGCGCCGAAGCGCGCGCCAGCGGCTACAACGTGCTGCTGGCCGGTGGCGTCAACCTCACGCGCGATCCGCGCAATGGCCGCACGTTCGAATATCTGTCGGAAGATCCGCTGCTGTCGGGCGTGCTGGTGGGCGCGGCGATCCGTGGCATCCAGTCCAACCACATCATTTCCACGATCAAGCACTTCGCGCTCAACGGGCAGGAAACCGGGCGCCAGTTCGTGGACATCCAGATCGGCAATGCCGCCGCGCGCGAAAGCGACCTGCTGGCGTTCCAGATCGGCATCGAGCAGGGCCAGCCCGGCGCGATCATGTGTGCCTACAACCGCGTGAACGGCCCGCGCGCCTGCGCCAGCGACTGGCTGCTCAACACCGTGCTCAAGCGCGACTGGCGCTACAAGGGCTTCGTCATGTCGGACTGGGGCGCGGTGCCGGGGCTTGAGGCGGCCACGGCCGGGCTGGACCAGCAATCGGGCGAACAGCTTGACAAGGCGGTCTATTTCGGAAGCAAACTGGCCGACAAGGCCGCCACGGACAAGGCCTGGGCCGCGCGCCTGGCAGACATGAACCGCCGCGTGCTGACCGCGATCTATGCCACCGGGGTGGACAAGAATCCGGTTACGCCGGGTGGGCAGTGGGACCAGGCCGCCCATTCCGCCGTGGCGGAAAAGGCGGCGATTGCCGGCATGGTCTTGCTGCGCAACCAGAACAACGCGCTGCCGCTGTTGCGCGATGCCAAGAGCGTGGCGGTGATCGGCGGCTATGCCGATGGCGGCGTGATCTCGGGCGGTGGATCGAGCCAGGTGCAGGGCGATGGCGGCCCGGTGGTTTCGCGCCCGGTGCTGGCGGCCGGGATGTTTGCCGGGATCATGCAGGAACAGTTCCACCGTTCCAGCCCGCTCGATGCGATCAAGCAGCGGCTGCCGCAGGCGGCGATGCATTTCCGCGACGGGCGCTATATCGCCGACGCGGTGGAGGCCGCGCGCAGGTCTGACGTGGCCATCGTCTTTGCCACCGAATGGCGCACCGAAGGGCTGGACCAGCCCGACCTGTCGCTGCCCGATGGCCAGGACGCGCTGATCGCGGCGGTGGCAGCGGCCAATCCGCGCACCATCGTGGTGCTGGAAACCGGCGGGCCGGTGGCCATGCCCTGGCTGGACAAGACCGCTGCCGTGCTCGAAGCGTGGTATCCCGGCGCGCGCGGCGGGGAAGCGATCGCCAAGGTGCTGTTTGGGGAGGCGAACCCCGGCGGCCGCCTGCCGGTCACGTTCCCGGCCAGCGTCGCGCAATTGCCCCGGCCCAAGCTGGATGGCAGCGACACGCTCGATCCCGATTTCATGGGCAACCCGCCCACGCCGCAAACCACGCTCAAGGCCGATTACAATATCGAAGGCTCCGATGTGGGCTATCGCTGGTTCGCGCGGACCGGGGCCAAGCCGCTGTTTCCGTTCGGCTATGGCCTGAGCTACACCACCTTTGCCCAAGACGGGCTGAGCGTGGATGGCAAGACCGCGCGCTTTACCCTGCGCAACACCGGCAAGGTGGCGGGCGATGATGTGGGGCAGGTCTATCTGGTCGATCGCGCCGGCAGCGCCAAGCGCCGTCTGGTGGGCTTTGCCCGCGTCCATCTGGAGCCGGGCGAGAGCAAGACGGTGAGCGTGCCGATCGATCCGCGCCTGCTGGCCGATTGGCAGGATGCCGGGAAGGGCGGGTGGACGATGCCCGCCGGGACCTATGGCTTTGCCCTGGGCAGCGATGCCGAGACCCTGGGCCAGGTGGTGACCGTGCGCCTGCCCGCGCGCAACTGGAAGGATTGAACGCCATGGCCTTTCGCAAGATGATGCTGTTCGCCGCCGCGTTGGCCGCCCCCCTCGTGGCTCAGGCCGCGCCCGCCGCGCCGACGGTGAGCGTGGCACAAGGCACCCTGGTAGGGGCCGAGGAAGGGGCCGTCGCCAGCTTCAAGGGCATTCCCTATGCCGCGCCGCCGGTGGGCGACTTGCGCTGGCGCGCACCGCAGCCGGTGGCCGGCTGGACCGGCCCGCGCGATGCCACGCAATATGGCCACGATTGCGCGCAGGCGCCGTTCCCGCCCGATGCCGCGCCGATCCGCACGCAGCCGGCCGAGGATTGCCTCTATCTCAACGTGTGGAAGCCGGCGGGTGCTGCTGCCAACGCGCGGCTGCCGGTGATGGTGTGGATCCACGGTGGCGGCTTCGTCAACGGCGGCACGTCGCCCGCCGTCTATTCGGGCGCAGCCTTTGCCCGCGACGGGGTGGTGCTGGTCAGCCTCAACTATCGCCTGGGCCGCTTCGGCTTTTTCGCCCATCCCGCGCTCAAGGCCGAGGGGCTGGGCGGCAACTTCGGCTTCCTGGACCAGATCGCGGCGCTCAAGTGGGTGCAGGCCAATGTCGCGGCATTCGGCGGCGATCCGGCCAACGTGACGGTGTTTGGCGAAAGCGCGGGCGGCATGAGCATGCACATGCTGCTGCAATCGCCGCTGGCGCGCGGCCTGTTTGCGCGGGCGATCATCGAATCCGGCGGCGGGCGCGATGGCACCATGCTGATGCCGACCATGGCCCGCGCGGCCAAGATCGGCGCGACGTTTGCGCCGGGCCTCGACGCGGCCGGGCTGCGCGCCCTGCCGGAAGACAAGGTTACCGGCAATCTCAGCATGATGACCATGGACCAGCCGGGCTATTCCGGGCCGATGGTGGATGGGCAAACCGTGCTGGGCGCGGCCAACGACGGTGCGGCGGCGGGGATCTATGCGCCGGTGCCGGTGCTGATCGGGGCCAATTCCGCCGATGGTTTTCCGCGCGTGACCGACAAGGCCGCGATCTTTGCCACCTATGGCGCCGATGCGGACAAGGCCCGCGCGCTCTATGATCCGCAAGGCACGGCCACCGGCCTGGTGGTCGGCACGATGACCAGCGCCGATCGCATGTTCATCGAACCCGCGCGCGCGGTGGCCCGCCTGCTGGCGCCGCGCCAGCCGGTGTGGCTCTATCGCTTTGGCTATGCCCATCCCGAGCCGCTGGCGGCGATGGGCGGCGCGCCGCATGCCTCTGAACTGCCCTATGTGTTCGACAGTCTGCCGGGGCGGACGCAGCCCAAGGCGATCCCTGCCGAACAGCCGGTGGCGACGCTGACGCACAAGCTGTGGGTGGCCTTTGCCAAGACCGGGCGGCCCGATGGCCTGCCGGGCCTGACGCCCTGGCCGCAAGTGACGCCGACCGACACCACCGTCCACCTGATCGACGGCAGCGGCGCTCGGCAGGTGGAAGACCCCTATCGCGCCCGGCTCGATTTCGTGGAGCAGCACATCAAGCCTTGATGCGCTATCCCGGTGCAGCAAAACGGCTGCTGCACCGGGATATTCTAGCTGCGGCGTTGACATTCCGGCGCAACCGGCTTTTTGTATTTCGCATGCTTTCGCAAAAGACGCGCTATACGATCCGTGCCCTGCAACATCTGTCCGACACGTTTGGACAAGGGCCCGTGCGGCTGGACGCGATTGCCGAGGCGCAGAACATTCCGCGCAAGTTCCTCACCGTGATCCTGTCGGAAATGGCGCGCGAAGGCGTGGTCGTGTCGCAGCGCGGGCGCGATGGCGGCTATGAACTGGCGCTGCCCCCGGTGGACATCCGCTATGGCGACATCATCCGCCTCACGCGCGGCAGCCTGGCCCTGGTTCCCTGCGCCAGCCGCAACGCGCACGAACACTGCGCCAATTGCCTGCCCGAGGCCGATTGCCGCCTGCGCGGGCTGATGATCCGCCTGCGCGACGAAATGGCCGACATGCTGGACAAGGTGACCCTGGCCGACGCCATCACCCTGGTGCCCCCGTTCGACGAGGCCGAGGCCTGATCACGCGGCAGCGCGGGGCAGCGTGGGCCCCGGATCAAGTCCGGGGCGACGGGGAATGGCAAGTCAGGGAGTGATGATCATCGTCGCCCCGGACTTGATCCGGGGCCCTACGCAACGCCCGAAATATCCAGACCGGCCCACCACTCCCCGCAATCAACCGCAACTTTTGCCCATGGCCGCAACCTTCGCTTGGCGAGGGCCAAGGCGCTGGCTATAGGACGGCGCATGACCCTTCCTGCTTCTGGCCGCAGCCCGCTGCGCATCGCCGTTCTCGCCGCCGCCACCGTTGCCATCGGCCTTACCGCCGGGTGTGCGGGCGGGGGCAAGGCCAAGAAGGACGTGGCCTATGTCGCGCGCGATGTGGACACGCTCTACATGACCGCCAAGGACCGGCTGGACAAGGGCGACGCCAAGGCCGCCGCCGCCCTGTTCGATGAAGTGGAGCGCCAGCACCCCTATTCGCCCTGGGCCCGCCGCGCGCAGTTGATGGGCGCGTTCAGCTATTACGTGGCGCGTGACTATGCCAAGTCGGTGCAGACCGCGCAGCGCTTCCTGTCGATCCACCCCGGCAACAAGGATGCGCCCTATGCCTATTACCTGGTGGCGCTGTGCTATTACGAGCAGATCAGCGACGTCACGCGCGACCAGAAGATCACCCAGCAGGCGCTGACCGCGCTGACCGAAGTGATCCGCCGCTATCCCAACACCGACTATGCCACCGACGCCCGCCTCAAGCTCGACCTGGTGAACGACCACCTGGCCGGCAAGGAAATGGAAGTGGGCCGCTTCTATGAACGCAGCGGCAAGTGGCTGGCCGGCACGCTGCGCTTCCGCGTGGTGATCGACAAGTACCAGACCACCAGCCACACCCCCGAAGCGCTGTTCCGCCTGGTCGAATGCTACCTCGCCCTGGGCGTGCGCGACGAAGCCCAGAAAGCCGCCGCCGTGCTCGGCGCCAACTACCCCGGCAGCGACTGGTACAAGCGCGCGTTCAAGCTGATGAACGCCAAGGGGGATGATATCACGGCGGCGTGATTTTTTGCGCAGGTTGTGAGGTTAAGGAGGGCGCCTGCGGGGCGCCCTTTTTTGTGGGATTGGTTCAGGTGGTGACTGACTTTGGGACTTGTACGAACCCGCTGGCGCGGGAGTGGTGCTTGCCTTGAGGTCTGGCGAGTAATCAGCGGTCTGGGTCTAAGTTGAGGTGTGGGCCATGTAGGCAGACGATTGCGGCTCCTTTCAACCGAGGAGTCGTACCATGACCAATGTTCAGTCTGATGCCCCCGCCAGTTCCCTACGTCAGCGCATGATCGAAGACATGAACATGCGCCGGTTCACGCGGAAGACCCAGTTCGATTACGTGCGGCATGTCGCGAGGTTTGCCACATATCTTGGGCGTCCCCCCGATACCGCGACGGCAGAAGAACTCCGGCAATTCCAGGTCGAACAGCGGGAGGCGGGCATAGGGATCCCGACCATGAACAGCATCGTTTCTGCGCTGCGTTTCTTTTTCACGCACACCATTGATCGCCCGGATCTGTCCCGCAAGCTCTACACGGTCAAGAACCCTCGCGCATTGCCCGTTGTCCTCAGCCGCGACGAGGTTGTGCTCTTACTCGGCGCGACCAACTGCCTGAAGCACAAGGCTGCACTGTCGGTTGCGTATGGTGCTGGCTTGCGCGCCGCCGAGGTCACAATGCTGAAGGTCCGCGATGTCGACAGCAAGCGCATGCTCCTGCGAGTGGAGCGCGGTAAAGGCGGGCGCTATCGCAATGCGCTCCTGCCCGCTGACCTTCTTGCCCTTTTGCGCGAGTGGTGGACGGTGGGCCGCAAGCAAGGCGTCATGCACGCCGATGGCTGGCTGTTCCCGGGCATGCACTATCTCAAGCCGCTTAGTACCAGGCAACTCCATCGCATCGTTGTCGATGCTGCCGAGGCTGCGGGCATCAAAAAGCGTGTCGGCCCACATACCCTGCGCCACAGCTTCGCGACCCACCTGCTTGAAGACGGCGTCGATATTCGGATCATTCAGGCGCTGCTCGGGCATGCGAACCTCGAGACCACCGCTTTCTACACCACGGTCGCAACCCGAACGGTGCGCGCGGTCATCAGTCCGCTGGACAAGTTGACAACGCTGCTCGAGCCGCAGGTGGCTCCTCCCGGCTGAGCCGGTGCGCGCCTCGCTCGAGGTCGCCGATATCTTCCGTAGCGCCGGGCCCGCGTATCGCTCAGCCCACGCCGGGCATCTCAGCCTCGGCCAGCTCAAGGTCATGACGGCCATCGAGAATTGCCGCACCGCCGCGCTGGGCGGTCACGTCGAGGCCTGCGACGACTGCGGGCACTGGCGGATTGCCTACAACTCATGCCGCAACCGGCATTGCCCCAAATGTCAGGGCGCTGCTGCGCGCACCTGGCTGGCCGCGCGTGAGGCCGATCTGTTGCCGGTCGGCTACTTCCACGTGGTGTTTACCGTGCCTGCCGAGATCGCCGACATTGCCTGGCAGAACAAGGCGGTGGTCTATGACCTGCTGTTCCGCGCCGCCGCGGACACGATGCTGACCATCGCGGCCGATCCCAAGCACCTCGGTGCGCGCATCGGCATCACCGCCGTGCTGCACACATGGGGCTCGGCACTGACCCACCACCCGCACGTGCACATGATCGTACCTGGCGGCGGCATCGTGCTCGACGGCACGCGCTGGATCTCGTCGCGCCCCGCATTCCTGCTGCCGGTGCGCGTTCTGGGCGCCTTATTTCGCCGCTTGTTCCTTACGCGCCTCTTGGCATTGTTCGATGCCGGCAAGCTGGCCTTCTTCAGCACCTTAGCTGGCCTCGCACAGCGCAAGGCCTTCCTGCGGCATCTGTCGCCCATCCGGAAGAAGCGCTGGGTGGTCTATGCCAAGCCGCCTTTTGCCGGCCCGCAGGCGGTGCTGGCCTATCTCTCGCGCTACACGCACCGCGTTGCCATTTCGAACCGGCGCCTCATTGCCTTCGACGAGGCCGGCGTGACGTTCCGGTACAAGGATTATCGCCGCGACGGTGGCGAGCGCCAGCAGGTCACGACGCTGGCCACCGACGAGTTCATCCGCCGCTTTCTGATCCACGTCCTGCCGCGCGGCTTCCACCGCATCCGGCATTACGGCCTACTTGCCAGTTCAACCCACAAGGAGGCCATGGCGCTGGCCCGCAGGCTGCTTGGCGTCGCCGCGCAGATTGAAGAGACCGACACCGAACCCGACGAACCGACCGATCATCGCCCGCCATGCCCATGTTGCGGCGGGCACATGACCATCATCGAAACGTTCGCCCGCTGGTGCCAGCCCCGCGCTCCGCCGCAATCGGCGCCGCTGACCCGAGAGAACACGCCATGATCCGGCATGGCTTACCCTGCATGATGGCCGTGAACGTTGCGCCTCGGCCTATGGGGATAGGTGTGTCGACGCCGCCAGCACAGTCAAAACTGGGCTCATTGCCAGCAGGATCAGCGGCGCATCGAGCACAATGGTCATCTGACTTCCATGCTGTTCCGCCCATCACGGGCTGGCCGGTGGGATTGCTTCAGTCACCCTGACGTGACCCCCAGCTTTCCACCAGCTGGGATTAGAGCCGGGCCGTTTTGTTGCGCATGA
>NZ_BMZP01000030.1 GCF_014652855.1 Novosphingobium pokkalii | reverse complement strand
TCCGTCCTTCCAATGGACCAGACTCTAATCAAGCTTGGAGGAAAATCAGGGGGTCACGTCACATCCCCTCCCGCCCGCGGATGGGGATTTCAGCCGAGAAGATCGGGCTGGATGGTGGGGAAGGCGGCGACAAGTCCGGTTCCCTGCGCGGTCAGCGTTGCTTCGGCCTGGGCTTGCGCATCTGCCAGGACCAGCCAGTGGCGGCCCAGTGCGGCCAGGTGGTTGTGCGTGGGCGTGCCGGAAAGAGCGGCCAAACGCGCGGCGATCCAGCCGGTCGTGGCCAGCGACGCGAGTTGCAGGAACGGATAGGCGACAATCGTGGCCCCGGCCTTGTCCAGGCTCGCCGCGGCGAGTTCGAGCCGATCGAGCAGGATACCCAGCGTGGCACTGCCGAGCGAGGCTTGATCCGCGCGGGCCTTCGCGAGGAACGCGCGGTAGGCACGGCCCTCGTCTCCCAGCACACGGCGCAAGGCCAAGTCGAGCGCCTGCATGCCGCTGGTGCCTTCGTAGATCGCCAGCACCCGCGCATCACGCAGGTAGCGCTCGGCCGGCCATTCGCGGGTATAGCCGGCCCCGCCCAGAACCTGGATGGCGTCGCTGGCGCAGAGGCTGGCCGCTTCGGCGGCGAAGTTCTTGGTGATCGGCAGCAGCCAGGCGAGCAGTTGACCAGCCTCCGTGCGCGCCGTCTCGTCCATTTCGCGCGCCTGAAGGTCGGCCATGGCCGAGGCGGTGAGCACCAGGCCGCGCGTCACTTCGGCGCGGGCGGCGAGGCCGAGCAGCACGCGCTGCACATCGCCATGGCGATCGATGGTGACGGGCGGAGCGTCAGCCTTGCCGCCCTGGCGCCGCTCGGCGGCATAGCGCCAGGCGAGGCTGGCTGCCGCACCGGACAGGCCGGCGCCCTGGCTGCCGACCGACAAGCGCATGCCGATGATCATCGTGAACAGTTGCGCCAGGCCGCGTCCCGGCGTGCCGACGAGATACCCGACCGCGCCTTCAAAGCCGAGCGCGCAGGTGGGCGAGCCATGGAGCCCCAGCTTCTCCTCGATCCGCCGCACGACAACCGTATTGCGCACCCCCTCATGATCGGATGGTACGAGAAACAGGCTGAGCCCGGCCGATCCGGGCGCGGCATCGGGCGTGCGCGCCAGCACCATGTGGGCAATGCGCGGGGTCAGGTCATGGTCGCCGAAGCTGATCCAGATCTTTTCCCCGGTGACGCGCCAGGTGCCGTCGCCCTGCGGCACGGCCATGGTCCGCAGACGGGGCACATCCGATCCGGCCTCCGCTTCGGAAATGCAGATGGTCGCTGCCCATTCGCCCGCAACGAGGCGCGGCGCCCATTCGGCCCGCAAGGCGGGATCGCCATAGCGCTCGATCACCTTGGTGGCGCAGCGCATCGGGGTGGGCAGCATGCCAAAGGCAGGCGAGGCGCGGTTGACCAGTTCCTCGCACGCCGAATGCACGATCATCGGCAGCCCCGCGCCGCCCCATTCCGGCGCGCCTTCGATGGTTGTCCATCCCCCCTCGACGAAGGCCGCCCAGGCAGCATGATGGCCAGGCGCCAACGTGACCCGCCCTTGGTCGAGCCGACAGCCGGTGCGATCGGCATGCGTGTCGAACGGCGCGATCACGCCCTCGGCGATGTCCGCCGCGCCGCCGACGATTTCCAGCAACATGGCCTCGTCCAGACCCGCCTCGGGAAACAGCGCCTGGACCCGTGCGAATTCGGGCAGGGCAAGCATCTGGGCAACGATCGTGCTGGCGGCAGCGGTGTAGGGCATGGCGGGCTTTCCTCTCTATACGCTACCGTATGGTTTGCGGGAAAGCGCTGGTCAAGGCCGGTTCTGGACGGCGGCTGCCTGGCGCCCTAAGCCAGGGCCATGACGTCAGATCCCCGCGAACCCCCTCCTGCCGCGTCCGGCTCTGGAGCCAAGCGCCTTGGCCGCGCCGACTGGATCGAGGCGGCGATGCGCGTCATGGCCGACAGCAGCGTGGAACAGGTGCGGGTGGAAAAGCTCGCCGTGGACCTCAAGGCGTCCAAGGGCAGCTTCTACTGGCATTTCAAGGATCGCCACGCGCTGCTCGACGCGGTGCTGGAGGCGTGGCAAGAGCGCTCCACGCTGGCGGTGCAGGAACGGCTGATCCGGGACGAACCCGATCCGTCGCGCCGCATTGCCCGCTTGATGGAACTGCCGTTTCATTCCGGCGCAGCCGCGCGCGCGGCGGACCTGGAATTGGCGATCATGGGCTGGGCGAGACGCTCCGAAGCGGCGAGAGCAGCGGTCGGCCGGGTCGATGCGGTGCGCACGGACTATCTCGTTGCGCAGTTCCAGAGCTTGGGAATGGATCGCGACGAGGCCGAGTGGCGCGCGCACCAGGCCTATGCGCTGCTGCGTTATGTAGCGCAGCGGACCGACCTGCCATTGGCATCGCGCCAGGCGATGGTGGCGCGGCTGCATGCCCGGCTGACGCAGGAGAGCGTCGCCGGGCGATGAGCATCGGGCTTATTCGCCCTGCCAGCCTTCCAGCAGGTCACGGAATTCGTCCGCGTGGTCTTCTTCCTGCGCCAGGATGCCTTCGAGCATGATGCGCGTCGTGGGATCGCGATCGCCGACATAGGCGATCAGTTCGCGATAGGATTCCACCGCGATGCGCTCGGCGATCAGGTCTTCCTTGACCATGTCCTTGAGCGTCTTGCCCACCTGGTATTCGGCGTGGCTGCGCTGGGTCAGGGTGACGGGGTTGAGGTCGGGCTCGCCGCCCAGTTGCACGATGCGCTCGGCCAGCTTGTCGGCATGGCCGCGCTCCTCGTTGGCGTGCTCCAGAAAATGCGCCTTGATCGGCTCGGACACCAGGCCATCGGCGGTGTAGTAGTGGCGCATGTAGCGCAGCACGCAGACCCATTCGGTGGCCAGCGCCTTGTTGAGCTGGGCGATGATCACTTCGCGGTCCTTGGGGAAGGACTGCGTGACCGGGCCCTGGTCGATATGCTTGCGCGCCTGGGCACGCAGCGTGGCGGTGTCGGTGAAGGTGGCGTCGGCAGACTTGGCTGTTTTCGCTGCGGTGGCAGTGGCCATGGAACATGCTCCTGCAAATGGGGTGGGGCATGCGCGCAAGACCGCCATGCCGTGTCACCGGCCCAATGATCGGGCGGGGTTGCGGTTCCTGTGCCCGATCGGGCGGGGCGGTTGATCGATTGCCGGGCAAGAAGCGGCCGCGCGCAAACGCCCCCGTTCCGGCGCTCCGCCCTTTCCCTTGTGGTGCGGGCTGCTATAGCCCGACGACGATGGACCTTGTGACGACTCCCTTGCGCATGCCCGCCGACTGGCGCGACTTCTTTGCGCTGACCAAGCCGCGCGTGATGACGCTGGTGATCTTTACCGGCCTGTGCGGCCTGCTCGCCGCACCCGGAGACATCCATCCGGTGCTGGGCTTTGCCGCGATCCTGTGCATTGCGGTGGGCGCTGGCGGGGCGGCCGCGCTCAACCAGTGGTGGGAGGCGGACCTCGACGCCGGGATGAAGCGCACCGCGCGCCGTCCCGTCCCGGCCGGCCGCGTCGAGCGCGAATCGGCGCGCGATTTCGGGTTCGCGCTGTCGGGTGGTTCGGTCGTGGTCATGGGCCTGGCGATCGGCTGGTTGGCCGCGGCGATCCTGGCGATCTCGATCTTCTACTATGCCTGGGTCTATACGGTCTGGCTCAAACCGCGCACGCCGCAGAACATCGTCATCGGGGGCGGGGCCGGGGCCTTTCCGCCGCTGATCGGATGGGTGGCCGTGACCGGGCACATCACCTGGATGCCGGTCGTGCTGTTCCTGATCATCTTCCTGTGGACGCCGCCGCATTTCTGGGCGCTCGCGCTGTTCGTGCAGATCGATTACGCCAAGGTCGGCATTCCAATGCTGCCGGTGGTGGCAGGCGAGCGGGCCACGCGGCGCCAGATCCTGTGGTACACGCTGCTGCTCGTGCCGGTGAGCGTGGTGCCGACGATCCTGGGCGGGGCAGGGCTGGTCTATGGCGTGGCAGCGGGGCTGCTCGGGCTGGGCTTCCTCGCCCTCGCCATTCGCGTCGGGATGCGCGAGAGCGTGCCGAACGACACGATGAAGCCGGAAAAGCGCCTTTTCGGGTATTCCGTGCTCTATCTGTTTGCATTGTTTGCCGCGCTCGTGCTGGATCGCTTTGCCGGGCTGCAAGGCTGGGCCTGATCATCGGGGCCTGAGCGCTCGGAGCACGAGACGGGAAGAGGACAAGACGTGGCCGAAAAGCCGGAAGAGATCGACCTGAAAGCCTTTCGCGCGCGGCAGAAGGCGCGCAACCGGGCGCTGGGCCTGGTGCTCGGCGCGCTGGTCGTGCTGTTCTTCGCGATCACCGTGGTGAAACTGGGCGTCCAGGCGGCGCACCGCCAGGAGAGCCAGCAACACGCGGGATAAGGCCCGCCTTTCCATCGGGTTTGGGAGAGAGACCTTTGGCAACGGCCATCGACAAGACCACGCGGGCCAATCGTCGCGTCGCCGTCATCGCCGGCGCGATCGCGCTCGGCATGCTCGGGATGGGCTATGCGGCCGTCCCGCTCTATCGCATGTTCTGCCAGGCGACCGGTTTTGCCGGAACCACGCAACGCGCCACGGCGGCACAGGCGGCGAGCGTCAAGGCCACGCTGCGGCCGATCACCATCCGCTTTGACGCCAACGTGGCGCCGGGCCTGCCGTGGACGTTCAAGCCCGAGCAGGTGACGCAGGATGGCCGAATCGGCGAGCGCAAGATTGCGTTCTTCACGGCCCGCAACAATTCCGACCAGCCCATCGTGGGCCGCGCGGTATTCAACGTGACGCCCGAGCAGACTGGCGCCTACTTCCACAAGATCCAGTGCTTCTGCTTCAATTATCAGAAGCTTATGCCAGGGCAGGAAGTGCGCATGCCGGTGGTCTACTACGTGGATCCCGCTATGCTGGATGACGCAAACACCCGCAACGTCCCGGAAATCACGCTCAGCTATACGTTCAACAAGGCCGCAAATTGACTGGACCGCGCCCCGTGCGCCCGATAGACATTGCGGTCATCAAAAATGGCTCCCGTCGCCCCGTGCACGAGGATGCCGGTTAAGCCTTGGGGGAAGTAGACGATCATGGCCGGCGCCAAGAACCACGATTATCACATCCTGCCGCCCGATATCTGGCCGTTCATGGGCGCGATGTCGGCCCTGGTGATGACCAGCGGCGGCGTTTTCTACATGCACAAGATGGCTGGCGGAACGCAGATCATGCTGCTGGGCCTCCTTGGCGTGCTGCTCACCATGTTCTCGTGGTGGGGCAAGGTGATCAAGGAAGCCCACGCCGGCGATCACACCCCGGTGGTGCAGTTGCACCAGCGCTATGGCATGATCCTGTTCATCGCTTCGGAAGTGATGTTCTTCGTCGGCTGGTTCTGGGCCTTCTTCGATTTCTCGCTGTTTCCCAGCAAGCTGAACACCGATGTGATCGGGGGCGTGTGGCCGCCCAAGGCGATCGAGGCCGTGATCAACGCCTTCGATCTGCCGCTGCTCAACACGCTGATCCTGCTCTGCTCGGGCACCACGCTGACCTGGGCGCACCACGCCCTGATCCACGGTGATCGCAAGAGCCTGAAGCAGGGCCTGGTCGCCACGATCCTGCTCGGCCTGCTGTTCACCTCGATCCAGGCCTACGAATACGTCCACGCGCCGTTTGCCTTTGGCAAGAACACCTATGGTTCGGCCTTCTTCATGGCCACCGGGTTCCACGGCTTCCACGTGATCATCGGCACGATCTTCCTGATCGTATGCTGGATCCGCGCGGAACGGGGCGAATTCACGCCGCGCCAGCATTTCGGCCTGGAAGCGGCGGCCTGGTACTGGCACTTCGTCGACGTGGTCTGGCTGTTCCTGTTCGTGGCGATCTACGTGTGGGGCAACTGGGGCGCAGTGGTCGAATAACCGGTCCGGCGTCTGATCTGCGCATTTAAAAAGGGGCGCCTTCCCGGTGAGGAAGGCGCCCCTTTTTGGTGTCTGGTTGGGGAGGTCAAAGACCTCCCCTCGTCGTGTCACTTCACGGCAGCCAGTTCGGCCGAGAGCGCCGCGCCGCGCTGGTCCTTGAGCACCGCGCAGTCCTGCACCCGCTCGATCGCGCGATCGAGTTCCAGCGCGCCGGAATTGTTGGCGAAGTGCGGGCGCCAGGCCGTGATCGCCTGAGCCTTGTCGACCGAGCAGAACGTGCTCGCCACCTGCGGCAGGCTGCGCGCCAGGAAGATGCCGCCACCGCTCTTGAGCAGGCTGTCGAGATGGGCGTTGGCCCAGGCAAACGCCTGTTCCGAGGTCTTGGGCGAAGCGATGGCCAGCGAAATGCCCATCAGCCGTTCCGACAGGCGCAGGCGCTTGTCGGAAAAGTCCTCGATCAGCCACTTGGCCACGGCCGGATCGTTGCTGCGGCCCACGGCGCGCAGCAGCGCCGGGCGCAGCAACGGGTCTTCGCTGGACAGCGCCTTTTCCATCAGCACCTTGGCGCCTTCCAGGCCACGCGGCTTGAGCCAGGCCTTGAACGCGCTGTTGTAGAACGCCGGGTCCAGCGCGCCGGCATCGCCGGCCAGCAGGCCATCGGCGGCCTTGGCCAGGCGCGCGTTGAGCGCGGCGTCTTCTGCCGTGCCGGCCATTTCCGCGACCAGCGCGACGCGGCGCTGCTGCTGGTCCGGATCGTCGGTGGCATGGGCACCGGCGCGCGGATCGAAGCCCAGCTTGGCCAGTTGCGGCCCGCGCACTTCGCTGACCAGGCGGCGCAGCCCGTCGTGCGCAGCCGGGGTCAACAGCCCGCGATCGTCAAAGCTTTCGAGCTGGCTGGTCGCCCCGTCGCTGGCATAGCTGTCGGGATTGGCGGCAAAGCTGCGCGCGGCAGCGACCATTTGCGCCGGGGTGGCGCGGCCGGCCATGAAGCTGGCTTCCAGGCTGTCGATCGCGGCCAAGGCTTCGCCGCCGGGCAGAGTGGACCCTTGCGCGATCAGGCTGTCCCACTGCGCGGCAGGCAGTTCGAAGCGATAGTAGCCGGTGCCGCCGGCATTGGGCATCAGCACGCCACTGCCCGGCACGGCGATCGTCGCGCTCTGGTCCACCAGCAACTGGCACAGGCGCGCGTCGCCCTGGCGCAGGCACAGCGGAATGCCCCAGGTCTGCGCCGGGGCCTTGGTGCCCAGCCGCACATAGCGGCTTTGCGTCACCGTCCACTTGCCTTGGCCGGCCGGGGCGAAGGTCACCAGCGGCACGCCCTGCTGGTCGGTAAAGCTCTGCATCGCCGGCAGAATGCGCGGATCGCCGGCGGCATCGGCCATCGCGCCAAAGAAATCGGCGGTGCTGGCATTGCCGTACTTGTGCTTGGCCATGTAGCCGCGCACGCCGTCGCGGAACTTGGTATCGCCCATGAAGGCGGCGATCATCGACACCACGTGGCCACCCTTGCCATAGGTGATCGTGTCGAAGGCCGCATCGATCTGGCTGTTGCGCGCAATCGGCTGGTGGATCGGCCGCCCGGCGAGCAGCGCATCGGTGCCCATCGCGGCAAAGCCTTCTTCCAGCGCGCCGGCGCCGATGTTGAGATCGGGGCGCCATTCGTTGCCGATGCGGAAGCCCATCCAGTTGGCAAAGGATTCGTTGAGCCAGATGTCATCCCACCAGGCCGGGCTGACCATGTCGCCAAACCACTGGTGGGCCAGTTCATGCGCCACGACCATGCCGAAATTGCGCTTCTGCGCGGTGGAGGCCTTGTCGTCGAGCGCGAGGAGCGAATCTTCGTAGAGATCGGCCCCGGCGTTTTCCATCGCGCCCGGCATGATCGGGGCGGTGATCTGGTCCAGCTTGGGGAAGGGGAAGGCCTGGCCGAAATAGTTTTCGAGGTGGCTGACGATACCCTTGGTGCCATCCAGCGCGAAATCGAGCTTGCCGGCGTTGGGCTTGGTCGAAATCACCCGCAGCGGCAGTGGAGTGGCGCGCTGCGGCGTCGCCGGCACGGCGCCATCGACGCTGACGAACGGCCCGGCCATCACCGCCACCAGATAGCTCGGCAGCGGCAGCGTGGGGGCAAAGCGGTGCACCGTCTGGTTCCCGCGCGTTTCGGTGGCCACTTCGGGCGCGTTGCTCACCGCGCGCTGGCCGGCGGGCGTGGTGATCGTGACGGTGTAGGGCGTCTTGAAGCCGGGCTGGTCGAACGCGGGAAACGCGCCGCGCGCGTCGATCGATTCGAACTGGCTCCAGCTATACCACTGGTCGCCCACGTGAACGCGGAACAGGCCGGTGGGGCCATCATTGAACGTGCCCGCGTAATCGAACACCAGCGTTGCCGCGCCCGACGGCAGGGCTTGTGCAAAGGTCACCAGCGCCACGCCGGTATCGTCGGCCTGCTGGAACGTGCCGACGATGGACTTGCCGCCGACCTTGGCGACCACCTGCTTCACGTTGAGATTCAGCCCGTGCATCCACACATAGCGGCCGCCCTGGTTCACGGTGACGTCGATCTCGGCGTGGCCGGCAAACTGCGGCTGGGCGGGATCGAGCGTGAAATCGAGGCGATAGGCGCGCGGCACCACTGCATTGCCCAGCTTGCCGGCCGGCAGGGGGCCGGCTGCGGCGGGAATGGCCAGCGGCTTGGTATCGGGAGCGGCAATCGCCGGGCCGGCGGCAAGAGTGCCCGCCAGCATCGTGGCGGCAAGAAGCAGAGCGCGCATGGAATCCTTTCACGCGAAAAAGAGCGTGCCCGCGTGCTTGCGCCTGCCCGGTTGCAGGCGCAACCGGTTTCGACGAACGACCGGGAGGGATCGGCGAACGACCATTCGGATCCTCCCCCGCCACCCGGGGGGAGGTTGGCAGCCCGAAGGGCTGACGGAGGGGGATGTGTGGCCGCGATACCAACCTGTCACTTCAGCGGTTGGCTGTGCGCTTGATCTCGCGGCGGCATTCCATCAGATGGCGGTTCCTGATGTGGCCCGTAGACGCGGAATTCGCTGATCGCGTCCCAGGCGCGTCGCGCGATGGCAGTCTTGAAGGGATGGCTGAGAAGCCACCTGAAACGCGCCGATTTCCTTGCTTCCCTGACGATGCGATCAAGCAATGCATCGCTGGGATCGCGGAGCACGTCCTCCAACGGGCCGCATGCTAGCGATGCGAGAAACGAGGCGTCGTCAGACCGCGCCGCGCCGAGCATCACATAGGCGAACGCAGTTTCACAATCATCGTGATAAGCCAGATGGATGGCTTCAAAGGCGTGCCAATAGGCCTCGGGCCTGCGTTCGCCTTCTCCCCGATGCTTTGCATAGACATCCAGATTGCGGCACATTTGCTCCGCATCCGGGCGGGCCAACGCGCGTTCCAGTTCACTGGAATGTGGCGTATCGTCCATCCACGGGTTCACCCCCCTACCGCAGCAACCCGCCCAGCAACCCGCGCGCGAAGCGGCCCAGGGCTTCGCCGCCCAGGCTGGTGGCGATGGAGCCGACCATGGCGGTGACGCCGCTGGCCACGGGGGCGGCGCGGGATTTCTTGCCGGCGATTTGGGCGGCGATCATCGCGCCGGCCGAAGAGGCCACTGCGCCCATTGCCGCCTTGCCTGCGCGGCCCCACAGCGTGGGGGACTGGCGCGGTTGCGCGCGCTGGGCTGCCTCGCCCTGTTCCTGCACGGTCTGCGCGGCGGCGGCGGCATCGGCAGCTTTCTGCGCCAGGACTTCGGCCGCGCTTTCGCGGTTCACGGAGGTATCGTATTTGCCGCCAAACGGGCTGGCCGCCTGGATCGCGGCGCGTTCGGCCGGGCTCACCGGCCCCAGGCGCGAGCGCGGCGGGGCGATCAGGGTGCGGGCGACCATGCCCGGCGCGCCTTCGGCATCAAGCGTGGAGACCAGCGCTTCGCCCACTTTCAGCTCGGTGATGGCCTGCACCACGTCGAGATCGGGGTTGATGCGGAACGTCTCTGCCGCCGCCTTGATTGCCTTCTGGTCGCGCGGGGTGAAGGCGCGCAGGGCGTGCTGCACGCGGTTGCCCAACTGGCCGGCGACCTTTTCAGGAATGTCGATCGGGTTCTGCGTGACGAAATAGACGCCCACGCCCTTGGAGCGGACCAGACGCACGACCTGCTCGACCTTGTCCATCAGCGCATCGGGCGCGTCGTCGAACAGCAGGTGGGCCTCGTCGAAGAAGAACACCAGGCACGGCTTTTCCGGATCGCCGACTTCGGGCAGCGCCTCGAACAGTTCGGACAGCAGCCAGAGCAGGAACGTGGCATAGAGCTTGGGGCTCTGCATCAGCTTGTCGGCGGCGAGCACGTTGACCATGCCGCGCCCGCTTTCGTCGATATGCAGGAAATCGTGGATTTCAAAGGCCGGTTCGCCAAAGAAGCGGTCCGCCCCCTGGCTTTCCAGGCCGAGCAACTGGCGCTGGATCGCGCCGACGCTGGCCTTGGTCACATTGCCGTATTTGGTTGCGAGTTGCCCGGCGTTTTCCGCGCAGGCGGCGAGCACGGCCTGGAGATCGGCAAGGTCCACCAGCAGCAGGCCGTTGTCGTCGGCATAGCGGAAGGCGATGGTCAGCACCCCTTCCTGCGTTTCGTTGAGGCCCATCAGGCGCGCCAGCAGCAGTGGCCCCATTTCCGAAATCGTGGTGCGGATCGGGTGGCCCTGCTCGCCATACAAATCCCAGAACACCGCCGGATTGTCGGCATAGGCATAGTCGGTGATGCCAAGATCGCGCGCGCGTTGTTCCAGGCTGGCGGCATGCTTGAACGTCGGGCTGCCGGGCATGGCGATGCCGGAGAGATCGCCTTTCACATCGGCCAGGAACACCGGCACCCCGGCGCGGCTGAACTGTTCGGCCATGCCCTGCAAGGTCACCGTCTTGCCCGTGCCGGTGGCCCCGGCCACCAGCCCGTGGCGGTTGGCCCGGCCCAGCAGCAGCACTTCGCGTTCGCCCTTGGCGCCCAGCCCCAGGAAAATGTCGTTCATTTCGGCCCTCTCGTGTTCCGTGGTTTCTGTGTAGGGCGGGGCGCGATTGCCCGCGAGGGCTTTTTGCATCCGCATCGGCTTGTCGCTATGCGCAGGGGGCCATGATACGCGCTCCCTTCCTTTTGCTGGACGATGCCCGCCAGGGCGACGATGGTTCGGCCCGGCTGTACGAAAATCCCGTGGAGATCGTGGTCGCCCGCCGCGAGGACGAAGTGGCCGCTGCGCTGGAACGCATCGCCGCGACTCCGGGCTGGTGGGCCGGCGCGCTGGCCTATGAAGCCGGGCTGGCGCTGGAGGCGCGGCTGGCGCCACGCGCAGCCGCGCGCAGCGGCGCGGCCGGGCCGCTGGTGTGGTTTGCCCGCTTTGCGCGGATGACGCCGCTGACCAGCGCCGGCGTCGCCACCTGGCTGGCGGCCGAGAGCGGGGACAGGAGCGGGGGCGGCGGACGGCTCGGCCCGCTTGGCCCGGCCCATTCGGTGGGCGGCTATGCCCGCGCTTTTGCCCAGGTGCAGGAGGCGATCCGCGCCGGGGATATCTATCAGGCCAACCTGACGTTCCAACTGGCCGGATCTTGGGCCGGCGATCCGCTGGCGATCTATGCCGCGTTGCGCGGTGATGCGCGCGGCGGCCATGGCGCGGTGCTGTGGGACGGCTCGCACTGGCACCTGTCGGTCTCGCCCGAGCTGTTCTTTGAATGGCGCGACGATCGCGTGACGGTGCGCCCGATGAAAGGCACCGCGCCGCGCGGCGCCACCGCGCAGGAAGACGAAGCGCTCAAGCAGGCGCTGGCCGCCAATCCCAAGGATCGCGCCGAGAACCTGATGATCGTGGACCTGATGCGCAACGACCTGTCGCGCGTGGCGGTGCCCGGCACGGTGAAAGTGCGTGATGCCTTTGCCGTGGAAACCTATCCCACGGTGCACCAGATGGTCACCACCGTCACCGCGCAAGTGCTGCCCGGCACGCAGGTGGCCGATGTGCTGCGCGCGATCTTCCCTTGCGGATCGATCACCGGCGCGCCCAAGATCCGGGCGATGGAATGGATCGACATGGCCGAACGCGATGCGCGTGGCCTCTATTGCGGCTCGATCGGCCATATCGATGTGCCCGATCCGGCCACCCCGGCCGATGGCGATGCGCCCGGGGCTGGAAGCGCGGCGTTCAATGTGGCAATCCGCACCGTGCGCCTGGTGCCAGACCATCCCGGCGCGGCCGGGGGGCGGGCGACCATGGGGGTCGGTTCGGCCGTGGTCGCGGATTCGGCGATGCTCGGCGAATGGCGCGAATGCGTGGTAAAGGGGAATTTCTTGCGCCTGAACGCCGGCAATGCCGACCTGATCGAGACCATGGCCTTTGATTCGGCGGCGGGGATCGTGCTGCTCGAACGCCATCTCGAGCGGATGAAGCAGAGCGCGCAGAGCCTGGGCTTTGCGTTCGATCGCCATGCCGTGCGCAATGCCATCCACGCGCTGTGCTTCGATCTCGATGCCCCGGCCAAAGTGCGGCTGGTCCTGGCCCGAAGCGGCGCCCACGCCCTGGAAGCTGCGCCCATGCCCGCACCGATTGGCGGGCCGATGGTGTGCGCCGTGCTGCCCCTGCCGGTCAGCGAAAGCGACTGGCGCCTGCGCCACAAGACCAGCGATCGCGGTTTCTACGAAGCGGGCCTGCGCGCCGCGCAGCGGGTCGGCGCGCAGGAGGCCCTGCTGCGCCGCGACGATGGCCTGCTGACCGAAGGCTGCTTCACCACGCTGTTTGTCGAACGCGACGGCGTGCTGGTGACACCGCGCGCCGAGCTGGGCCTGCTGCCCGGCGTGCTGCGCGCGCAGTTGCTGGAGGAAGGCCGTGCGGTGGAAGGCGAGGTGCGGCTGGAAGACCTGGCCGACGGGTTCTTCCTGGGCAATGCCGTGCGCGGCCTGATGCCGGCCCGCCTGCTCGGGCAGGGCTGACACGCCATGGACCATCGCACGACCAGCCAGGCCCTCGGCCGTATCGCCCCTTCGCGCACCAATGCGATGACCGACCGCGCGATCGAACTGCGCGCGCAGGGGCGGGACATCATCTCGCTTTCGGTGGGTGAACCTGATTTTTCCACGCCGGCCCATGTCATCGCAGCGGCCAAGGCCGCGCTCGATGCCGGGCAGACGCGCTACACCGCCGTGCCCGGCACCCAGGCCCTGCGCGAGGCGGCGGCGCTGCACTTCCGGCGCGATCTGGGCTTGGCCGTGGGGCCGTCACAGGTGATCGTCACGGCCGGTGGCAAGCAGGCGATTTTCGAGGCACTGCTGGCCACGCTCGATCCGGGGGACGCGGTGCTGATCCCTTCGCCGTGGTGGGTCAGCTATCCCGAGATCGTGCGCTTTGCCGGGGCCGATGTGGTGGACCTGCCCACGCAGGCCGCCGGAGGCTTTCGCATCACGCCCGCCCAGTTGGCGGCAGCGATCACCCCCGCCACGCGCTGGCTTCTGCTCAACAGCCCCGGCAATCCCACCGGCGCGACCTATCCGGCGCACGAATTGCGCGCGCTGGGCGATGTCTTGCGCCGCCATCCCCGTGTGCTGGTGCTGTCCGACGATATCTATGCCCCGCTGCGCTATGGCGGCGGGCAGCACGCCACGCTGGCGGTGGAATGCCCGGATTTGCAGGACCGCATCCTGACGGTGTCGGGCGTTTCCAAAAGCCACGCGATGACCGGGTTCCGTATCGGCGTCTCGGCCGGGCCGGAATGGCTGGTGAAAGCCATGGCCAAGCTGCAATCGCACAATTCCGGCAATCCCTGCTCCATCGCCCAGGCCGCCGCCACTGCCGCGCTGGCCGGGCCGCAGGATTTCCTGGCCGATTGGCGCGAGCGGTTCCGCGCGCGGCGCGACAAGGTGGTGGCCGCGATCAACGCCATTCCCGGCCTCTCCACCCCGGTGCCCGATGGCGCGTTCTATTGCATGATCGATGCCGCGCCGCTGATGCCCCGCTTTGGCGATGACGAGGCGCTGGCGCTGCATCTGCTCGAGCATGGCGTGGCGGTGGTGGCCGCGTCGGCCTTTGGCGGCGGGCCGGGCTTCCGCATCTCGTTCGCGGCCGATGATGCCATGCTGGACGAGGCGCTGCGGCGGATTGCGGCGGCCCTTCGCTGACGTCTTCGACAAGGCGCAAGGAACCGGCTAAGGGGCAGCCAACAACCCCGTTCGTGCTGAGCCTGTCGAAGCACGCCAGCGCAAGGCATGCCCCATCCATGATCGAAATCCCCATCCTGTTTGAAGACGGCGAAGCGCTTGTCATCGACAAGCCCGCCGGCCTGCCGCTCGATCGCCCGCGTGCCGGTGGCATCGCGCTTGAAGACCGTCTCGACGAACTCAAGCTCGGCTTCCAGCGGCCGCCCGCGCCGGTCCACCGGCTGGACCGCGATACCTCGGGCTGCCTGCTGCTGGCGCGCAATCCCAAGGCGCTCAAGCGCTTTTCCGCCGCGTTCGAGGCGCGCCAGGTTGAAAAGGTCTATTGGGGCGTGGTGGCCGGAGAGGTGGAAGGCACGGCCGGCACGATCGCGCTCAACCTGTCGAAGATTTCCAGCGCGGCGGCCGGCTGGCGCATGATCGCCGCGAAAAAGGGCAAGCCGGCGGTCACCCACTGGCGCGTGCTGGCGCGCCTGCCGGGCCGCACGCTGGTGGAATTCCGCCTGGAAACCGGGCGCACCCACCAGGTGCGCGTCCACGCGCTGACCGGCCTCGGGGCGCCGCTGCTGGGTGATCCGGTCTATGGCGACGGCAAGGGCGCGGCGCGCACGCTGCTCCACGCCGCGCGGATCGTGGTGCCGCGCGAAGGCAAGGAGGCGATCGTGGCCGAAGCGCCGATTCCGGCCGACATCGCCGGGCTGGGCTTTACCCTGTGAGCGATTCTCCCGAGGCGATCGTGGCCCGCGCCATGGGCCTTGTGGAGGAAAGCTTCATTGCCGCCGCCGGGCCGGGCGGACAGAATGTCAACAAGGTGGCGACGGCGGTGCAACTGCGCGTCAATGTCTTTGCCCTGCGCCTGGCGCCGCCGGTGTTCCACCGCCTGAAGGAACTGGCTGGCAGCAAGTTTACCGCCGGCGGCGAGATCGTGCTGACCGCGCGGCGCTTCCGCACTCAGGAAGCCAACCGCGAAGACGCCCGCGCGCGGCTGGCCGACTTGCTGCGCGAGGCGTGCAAGCTGCTGGAAAAGCGCGCGAAGTCCCGCCTCAACCGCGTGGGCAAGGTGCAGCGCCTGCAAGGCAAGAAGATTCGCGGCGCGGTGAAGGCCGGGCGCGGCAAAGTGCGGTTCGATTAAAGTGCGATGACAAAAAGTGGGAACCGGTTTTTGTCAAAAATCGCCCGACCACAAATATCCAGAGCGTGAGGGCGTTTCATTGAAACGTCATCACGCTCTGGCCGCCATCACACCATGTCCTGTGGGCGCACCAGCCGGTCGAACGTCGCCTCGTCCACCAGGCCCAGCGCCAGCCCGGCCTCGCGCAGGGTGAGGCCGGCCGCATGGGCATGCTTGGCGATCTTGGCGGCATTGTCATAGCCGATTTCGGGCGCCAGCGCGGTCACCAGCATCAGCGAGCGATCGACCAGTTCGGCAATGCGGCGGGTGTTCGGCTCGATCCCTTCCACGCAGCGCACCGCAAAGCTTTCCATGCCCACGGCCAGCAGGTGGACCGAGCGCAGTACCGCCGCGCCGATCATCGGCTTGAACACGTTCAGTTCCAGGTGCCCCTGCATCCCGCCCACCGTCACGGCCTGGTGATTGCCGATCACTTGCGCGGCCACCATCGTCAGCATCTCGCACTGCGTGGGATTGACCTTGCCCGGCATGATCGAGCTGCCCGGCTCGTTGGCGGGCAGGTCCAGTTCGCCCAGGCCCGAACGCGGGCCAGACCCCAAGAGACGGATATCGTTGGCGATCTTGGTCAGGGCCACGGCCAGCGTGGCGAGCGTTGCGGAAAACTGCACCAGTGCATCGTTGCTGGCCAGGGCCTCGAACCGGTTGGGCGCCGGCGTGAAGGCATGGCCGGTCAGCTCGGCCAATTGCGCGGCCATGGCCTGGGCAAAGCCTTCCGGGGCATTGAGCCCGGTGCCCACCGCCGTGCCGCCCTGGGCCAGGCGCAGCAGATGCGCCTCGGCATGGCGCAGGCGCTGATAGGCATCGCGCAATTGCTGGACATAGCCGGAAAATTCCTGCCCCAGGGTGAGCGGCGTGGCATCTTGCAAATGGGTGCGCCCGATCTTGACGATCCCGGCCCATTCGCGCGCGGCGGTATCGAGCGCGCCGGTCAGCAGATCGAGCGCGGGCAGCAGATCGCGGTTGAGCGCGACCACGGCGGCCACGTGCAGCGCGGTGGGGAAGCTGTCGTTGGAGGATTGCCCGCGGTTGACGTGATCGTTGGGATGAACCGGGCTCTTGCCCCCGCGCGTGCCGGCCAGTTGCTCGTTGGCGCGGCCGGCGATCACTTCGTTGACGTTCATGTTGCTCTGCGTGCCGCTGCCGGTCTGCCAGATGACCAGCGGGAACTGATCATCGTGCAGCCCGGCCACCACTTCGGCGGCGGCCTTTTCGATCGCCTCGGCCAGCCTTTCGTCCAGGCCGTGCTGGCGGTTGACGCGGGCGGCGGCCTGCTTGACCAGAGCGAGCGCGTGGACGATGCCGATCGGCATGCGCTCGCCCGCGCCGAACGGGAAATTCTCGATGGAGCGCTGGGTTTGCGCACCCCAATAGGCCTGCGCTGGAACGGCAATCGTGCCGATGCTGTCGCTTTCGATGCGGCCAGCGCCGCTGCTGTCGTGTGGGGATTTCATGCCGGGGTCCTTTCGCGGCGCCGGGGCGGCGTGGACCCCGGTTGTGTCAGAGGGGACGGTGGGATGTGGCCGATTGGGTGCGGCGCTGGAGGAAGCGGGCTTCCACCTGCGGCCCGGCCTGTTCGGCCAGGATCGAAAGCGCGGCGTGCAGGCCGCGTTCCGCCAGGCGATCCACCGCGATCTCGGGCGGAATGCCCAGTTCGCGCGCCATGTCGCGGATCGCGCGCGCCATCTCGATGAATTCCAGTTCGCTCTCCCGCGCCGCGCGCCATTCCGCCGAAGGGGAGAAATTGTGATGCATGTCCATGCCGTCGCTCCTGTCGTTGTTGCCGGACAGAGGCTAACAGTTGCCGGGCGCTGGGCGGTTTAAGGCAGGGCATAGGCATATTGCGGAGGGGCTTAATCGAGCCAAGCCGGCGCCGGGACATCGCGCCGGACCGGCCGCCGGGCAAGCGCAGGCAGCTCGGCCCGCAGTAACCGGGCCTCTGGCATGGTCCTGGGCCGACCGGCCTGGCTATCGAGCATGGTTAGCGCGGCGGCAAGACCTTCGCCCATCGTGCGCCCGATCGCCATGGATTCGTATTCCTCCTTGCGCAACAGCACGTTTCGCAGATCAAACGCCATGGGTGAACGCTCCTCTTGCGCCAGCACGATAGTGTGTCAGATGGAGCGGGCCTTGACCCACGGCAAGAGTGCCGGGGCAATTCGGGACGGGATGCGGGGGCATGGCCATGGGCACGAGTGAAATCTTCCTGATCGCGCTGACGATCATTCTGGCCGTGCCCTGGCTCGCATGGCGCCTGCTGGATCGCGACGATCACGCGCCGCTGGTGGTGGTGCAGATCGTGGGCGGCATCCTGCTCGGGCCGGGTGTGCTCGGCGCGGTCTATCCGGCCTATTACGCTTTCGTGTTCAATCCGCAGGTGATTGGCGCGCTCAACGGCGTGGCGTGGTGGGCGGTCAGCCTGTTCGTGTTCATCGCCGGGGTGGAACTCGATCTGGCCGATGCCTGGGGCAATGCGCGCGAAACCCTGGTCACGGCGTCCTGCGCCTTGCTCACGCCGCTGGTGCTGGGCGCGCTGGCCGCCGCTGGGCTGCTGACCATGTCCGGCTGGCTCGGCGCCAAGGGCACCTGGAGGCAGGGCGTGGCCGGCATCGGCATGGCCTGCGCGGTGACCGCGCTGCCGATCCTGGTGCTGCTGATGGAAAAGCTCGGCATCTTTCGCACACCGCTCGGCCAGCGCATGCTGCGCTATGCCAGCATGGACGACGTGGCGATCTGGGGCGTGCTCGCGCTGATCCTGCTCGATTGGCAGCGGATCGGCCGGCAGGGCCTGTTCCTGGCTGGCTTTGCCCTCGCCGCCTGGGCACTGCGTCGCCTGATGGTCCGCGTGCGCGAAGACGATCGCTGGCACATCGCGCTGATCTGGCTGGCGGCGGTGGGCTTTGCCGCCGACTGGTCGGGCCTGCATTTCATGGTCGGCGCGTTCCTGGCAGGGGCCGTGCTCGACGCGCACTGGTTCGAGCAGGGCCGCCGCGATGCCTTCCGCCATTTCCTGCTGCTGGCGGTCATGCCGGTGTTCTTCCTCTCTACCGGGCTGCGCACGCATTGGGGGGAATCTTCGGGGGGGCAATTGGGCGGGCTGGGCCTGCCGGCGGTGATCGGTGCGGCGCTGCTGCTGCTTGTCGCTTCGGTGGCGGGCAAACTCGCCGGGGTTCATCTCGCCGGCCGCATCCTCGGCTGGCAGAAGGGTGAGGCCGGGGTGATCGGCTGGATGCTCCAGACCAAGGCGCTGATCATGATCATCTTCGTCAACGTCCTGCTCGACAAGCAGATCATCACGCCCGAGGCGTTCACCGCGCTGTTGCTGATGGCGGTGATGAGCACGATGCTGACCATGCCGATCGTGCGGCCCAGGCTCCGGCGCCTGGCGTCAGCGGAATCTTGACACTTTCCCGCTAGGCCAAAGGGCATGGCCGATGTTCTTGTCCTGGCGGCGCTGGTGTGCTGGCTGCTGTTCGTGTTCTGCCTGTGGCAGGCGCTGCGTCTGCTGGGCACCTGGCAGCCGGCGCCAGCCATGGTCTGGCGCAGCGACTACAGCGAAGGGCAGCAGTCGGAAGACTTCTGGTCCTTTGGCATGACGATGTTCACCTCGCGCGGGTGGAACTGGCGCGATGGCGACGACACCCGCTATATCGAGGACGAAATCCGCTTTCGCGATCGCGACGGGATCGAGCGACGGGCGCTGGTCCACCGCTGGGTGCATCGCGGGTGGAAGCCTGCGGGGGCCTATACCGTTTGGTACGATCCCGCCGATCCCAGCCGTGCGACGGTGCTGGGGCCGTTTACCTGGGCCGCCTGGGCCGTGCTCTCGCTGGTGCTGTTCTTCGGGGCGCTGCACATGGTGCAGGTCGTGGGCCTGCCGCCGCTGCTTACCCGTCTCTTGGGGTAGCGAGGGGGCGGGCGATCTGCCATAGGCGGCGGCGTGACTGCCGTTCTGCCCGATCTTTCGCCCGATCTTGACGCGGCGCGCCAATGCCTGGCGCAAGTGTTCGGTTTTTCCGGCTTTCGTGGCGTGCAGGACCAAGTGGTGGGCCGCGTCTTGGGCGGGCACTCTACCCTCGCCGTGATGCCTACAGGGGCCGGCAAGTCGCTGACCTACCAGTTGCCGGCGGTGATGCTGCCGGGCACTTGCGTGGTGGTCTCCCCCTTGATCGCGCTGATGCACGATCAGTTGCGGTCGGCCACGGCCAACGGCATCCGCGCCGCCGCGCTCACCAGCGTGGACACGGACCGCGAATGGACGATCGAGCGCTTCCGCAACGGCGAGCTGGACTTGCTCTACGTCGCGCCCGAACGCGCCAGCCAGCCGCATTTCCGCGAATTGCTAGGCAAGGCGCCGCTCGCGCTCTTCGCCATCGACGAGGCGCACTGCGTTTCGGAATGGGGCCACGATTTTCGCCCCGACTATCGCCTGCTGCGCCCGCTGATGGACGCTTTCCCGCAGGTGCCGCGCCTGGCGCTGACCGCCACGGCCGACCGCCACACGCGCGCCGATATCCTCGAACAGCTCGGCATCCCCCACGATGGCCTGATCGTTGCCGGATTCGATCGGCCGAACATCCAGTATCGCATTGTCCCGCGGGACAATCCGTTGCGCCAGCTCACCCGCCTGCTGGCCGACAATCCCGGCCCCGGCGTGGTCTATGCGCCCACCCGCGCGCAAGTGGAAAAGCTGGCAGAACAACTCGGTGATACCGGGCGCCGGGTGCTGCCCTATCACGCCGGGCTACCGGCGGAGACGCGCGCGGCCAACCAGGAAGCCTTCGTCACCAGCGAAGACATGGTGATCGTGGCCACGGTGGCATTCGGCATGGGCATCGACAAGCCCGACGTGCGTTTCGTTGCCCACGCCGGCCTGCCCAAGTCGATCGAGGGCTATTACCAGGAAACCGGCCGTGCCGGGCGCGATGGCGACCCGTCGGTGGCGCTGCTGCTGTGGGGCGCGGACGATTTCGCCCGCGCCCGCCAGCGCCTTTCCGAAGTGGACCAGAGCCGCCAGCAGGGCGAGCGGACGCGGCTCGATGCGCTCGCCGGCCTGGTGGAAACCGCCGGGTGCCGCCGCGCCGTGCTGCTGCGCCACTTTGGCGAAGATCCGCCGCCCACTTGCGGCAATTGCGACAATTGCCTGGAGCCACCGGGCCTGACCGACGCCACCGAACTGGCGCGCAAGCTGCTTTCGGCGGTCTATCGCACCGGGCAAAGCTATGGCTTGGGGCATCTCGAAAAAGTGCTGACCGGCGTTGCCGACGAGCGCGTGACCGCGCGCGGGCATGACCAGCTTTCGGTCTTCGGCATTGTTCCGGCAGACCAGGCCCCGCTGCTCAAGACTCTCGCCCGTGCTCTTCAGGCGCGGGGTAGCCTGGTGCCGACCGAACACGGCGGCCTGGCACTGGGCGGGGATGCGCGCGACATCCTCAAGGGGCTGGCGCAAGTGGAAGTGGTGCTGCCGCCGGCAAAGGAACGCGGGGGCCGGCACAAAGGCAAGGCCGGCAGCGGCGCTGCGCTCAATCCCGTAGGCGATCCCCTGTTCGACGCTCTGCGCGCCCTGCGCCGCGAAATCGCCCAGGAAGCCAACGTGCCGCCCTATGTGGTGTTTCACGACGCCGTCCTGCGCGAAATGGCCGCCTCGCGCCCCACCACCCTGGCTGACCTCGCCGCGATCAGCGGCGTCGGCACCCGCAAGCGCGACGCCTATGGCGACCGCTTCCTCGCGGTGATCCGGAGCCATGCTGGCTGACGGCTTTTCGCGTCCGGCTTCGGGACAGATGGGCGTCCGGAACCTAAATGCATGGTCAACCATTTTTCGTTAGGCTGCCCCGATCGGATGGGGAGCCGAGTGAACACGCCATGCTGATCGAAATGGAAACCCGCCTGAGCCGGCACCGCACCTTGCGGGCGCGTCTGATGCTCCTGGCCGTGGCCGCGCTGGCCGCGATCCCGGCGGGTGCCCTGCTGGCGCAGACTGGGCCTGTGTCCGGGCCTGCGCCCGGCGGGGCGGCGCCCTATACCATTGTCGAGACCGGCAAGGGCTATGACCGCTTGCAGGATGCGATCAACGCCCTGGGTGAGGGTGACGGCACGATCCGCGTGGCGCCGGGCACCTGGCACGATTGCGGTGTGCAGCCCCATGGCAACGTCACCTATGTCGCGGCCATTCCCGGCCAGTCGATCTTCGACGGCAAAGTCTGCGAGGAAAAGGCCGCGCTGGTGATGCGCGGGCAATCGATGCATGTCGATGGGCTGGTGTTCCAGAACATGCGCGCCTTCGACGCCAATGGTGCGGGCATCCGCCTGGAGCGCGGCGACCTGACCGTGCGCGAAGCCTGGTTTCGCGACAGCGAGCAGGGCATTCTGTCGGCCAACTATCCTGCCGGCCACGTGCTGATCGAGCAATCCACGTTCACCCGGCTGGGCCGGTGCGATCGCGGGCTGTCCTGCGCGCACTCGCTCTATTTCGGCGACGAGGCGAGCGTAATCATCCGCCGCAGCCGCTTCGAGGAAGGCACCGGCGGGCACTACGTGAAAAGCCATGCCGGCCGCATCGAAGTGACCGATTCGAGTTTCGACGACAGCCGGGGCCATACCACCAACTACATGATCGACCTGTCGATCGGCGCCACCGGGGTGATTTCCGGCAACTGGTTCGTCCAGGGGCGGGACAAGGAAAACTACAGCACGTTCATCGCCAACGCGGCCGAGGGCCATGAACACAGCGCTGACGGGCTGACCATCACTGGCAACACCGCGCGGCTGGTGCCGGGCCTGTCGCGCCCGACGGTGTTCGTGGCCGACTGGTCCGGGGACCGGATCAACCTCGGCCCCAATGCGCTCGGGCCGGGCATCGCCCGCTTCGAGCGGCGCTGAGCTTGCCTCGCGGCGCCGTGCCCCCTACCTTGCACGTATGTTGAGCCGGTTGCCCCTGGATCTGGCGGGTCGCCTATGGGCGCTCCTGCTGGTCGTGACCGTGGCCCTGAGCGCCCTTGCGCCCGGGGCCGCGCCGGTTGCGGTGCGCAGTGGCTCGGCCTTTTCGGTCGATACCGTCGAGATGGTCGTCGCCCCGCCCCGGCCGCAGGTGGCCGTGGCGCGCCTGGAGGCCTTGCCCCCCGTGCCCGTGTTGCCGGTGGCGGCCGTCGCCTTGCCGCTGCTGGCTGTTCCTGCATTCCTCCGCAGCGTTTCGATCACGCCGCCGGCCACCGGCCCGCCTCTCGCCGCGGTCCCGCTGCGCGCACCGGGCACCCCGCGCGCACCACCCCACGCCTGACAGAACCCGTGATCGTTCTGCGCCGCCCGGCGGCGCAGGCCCATGCCGTTTTGCCAGGATATCCAATAATGACGATTCAGACCCAGACGTCGCAAGCCCTTGCGCGCCGCGCGCATGTCGAAGCCTTGCTCACCGCCTATCCCGATGTCACGCCCGAGGAACACGGGTTGCTCGTTCACTACTTCAAGCGCGAGGCCAATGCGCTCGATGTCGGCATGATTGCCAGCAACGAATCGATCGGGCGCGGCTACGCCCGCTTTCGCGCCGACCACCTCGACCGCTTCACCTGGGCGGACCTTGCCAAGGGCATGGCCGGCACCGCCGTGCTGGTGCTGTGCGTGGGATTGGTGATGTTCCGCGCGTTTTGACCACTTTGCTTTAGGGTCCACACCACCCCCCGACCCCTCCTCTGAAGAGCAGGGGAATCGCATATGGGCTTGCGCTGCTGATTGAATAGGATTCT
>NZ_BMZP01000029.1 GCF_014652855.1 Novosphingobium pokkalii | reverse complement strand
GCCCGCACTGCGGATGCCGCCCCAGCGACCCGCCAATGCATAATCTGCCAAAGTAGTGCTAGAGCGTGATGGCGTTTCATTGAAACGTCATCACGCTCTAGCGGGCGTCACTCCTGCCGCAAGGCCTGAAGATCGATGCCCAACTTGTTGACCTTGTAGTAAAACGTCTTGCGCGGCAGGCCCAAGGCGGCAATCGCCCCGGCGATCCGCCCTTGCGCCGCGCGCACGGCGGCAATGATGGCCTCGCGCTCGAACGCATCGACCCGCTCGGCCAGCGGTGGTGGTGTGCTGGCGGCCGAGGCGAGGCTTTCCGGCGCGACCAGGCCGAGCACGAACTGCTGGGCGAAGCGGGCCAGTTCGTGAGCATTGCCGGGCCAATCGTGCTGCTCCAGCCGCTGCTGCACTTCCGGCACCAGGCGGGGCACCGCCACGCGGGCGCGATCGGCGGCCTCCTGCGCGAAATGGGCAAAGAGCGGAGCAATGTCCTCCCGCCGCGCGCGCAGCGGCGGGATCGCCAGGCGCATGCCGGCCAGGCGATGCAGCAGCGCCGGGGGCAAGGCATCGCTGGTGCCGGCGGTGGCGATCACCCGCAGGTCGAGTGGCACCGGCTCCCGCCCCGGCAGCGCCAGCGCGCGGTCTTCCAGCACGGGCACGAGCAGACGGTGAAAACGCGGGCTGGCGCTGTCGATATCGTCGAGCAGCACGGTGCCCCGGCTGGCGTGGACCAGGCTGGCCCCGCCCGCCAGCGAGAGGATCTCGTCCTCCAGCGCCGGGCCAAGGCTGGCGCAGTTGATCGTCGCCAGGCGATGGCGGCGGCGCTTGCCGCCCTGGTGAATCAGCCGGGCGAGCAGTTCCTTGCCGGTGCCGGTCTCCCCCTCGATCAGCAGGTCGAGATCGGCATCACACAGCGTGGGCACCATGTCGCGCAGGCGGCGGATCGCGGGGGACGTGCCGATCAGCGCGCTGCCGGCGCGGTCCTGCGCCAAGGCCTGGAGCCGGCGGTTTTCCAGCGCCAGGGCGCGGGCATGGGCAGCGCGCTCGACCGCCGCGATCAGCGCGTCGGCGGCGAAGGGCTTGGTCAGGAAATCCCACACCCCGGCCTTGAGCGCGTCGACTGCCATGTCCACGTCACCATGGCCGGTGATGAGGATCACCGGGAGTTCGGCGTCACGTGCATGGAGCGTGCGAAACAGGTCGATGCCGGAAAGGCCGGGCATGCGCACGTCGCTGATCACCACGCCGGGGAACGCGGCATCGAGCACGGCCAGCGCGGTGGGGGCATCGGCAAAGGGCTGCACGGCAAATCCGGCAAGGCGCAGGAGTTGCGCGGTGGAGGCGCGCAGGTCGGCATCGTCTTCCACCAGCGCGACCAGGCGGGCGGGATCGGCTGCGGTGTCGGTCATGGTCAGGATGCCCGCGCCAGGCTGATGCGGAAGCAGGCGCCCGGCCCACCCGGTTGCACGGTCAGCGCGCCGCCGCATTCCTCGACGATATCCTTGGCGATCACCAGGCCGAGGCCCAGGCCCATCGGGCGGCTCGTGGCAAACGGAGTGAACAGCCGCGCGGCGATCTCTGGCGCCAGGCCGGGGCCGTTGTCGGCAATCGTCACGTGGAGCATCGCCGCTTCGCTCGCCACCGAGAGGGTGATGGCCGGTTCGGGCGTTTCGGCGAGCGCCTCGATCGCGTTCTGCAGGATGATCACCAGCACTTGTTCCAGCCGGGTCTTTTCCGCGCGCACCACCCAGGCGGGATCGAGCGGCGGCAGGACCAGGGCCAAGCGGGTGAGCTGGTCTTTCAGGATCAGCCGCGCGCCGTCGATTGCCTCGGCCAGCGAGACCGCGCTGTCCCCCCGGCTGCCCTTGCGGGCAAAGCCGCGCAAGTGCTGGGTCACGGCGCCGATGCGATCGGCCAGGCGGGTGATGGCCGAAAGGTTTTCGCGCACCTCGTCCGCCATGCCGCGATCGAGCAGCAGGGCCGCGCTGGTGGCATAGTTGCGTATGGCGGCGACCGGCTGCGCGGTTTCATGGGCGACGCTGGCGGTGACCTGGCCCAGCGTGGCCAGGCGATTGGCCTGGCGCAATCCTTCGCGCAAAGTCGCGGCGCGCGCCTCGGCCGCGGCCCGTTCTTGCATCTCGCTGCGCAGTTCTGCCGTGGCCTGGGCGACCGCGCTTTCGAGATGCGCGGTGCGGCGGCGGCGCTGGCGCGCACGCTCGACCAAGGCCGCTGTGGCGATGCCGAGCAGCAGCACGATCAGCGCGGTCACGGCCTGCACACCGCGCACCCCCGGCTCCACCGCACCGGCCAGCGGCTGGGCGAGGTGGAGCCGCCAACCGGCGGCATCCGGCGCCGTCGCAACCGGCAGATAAGGCCCGGAATTGTCGCCCGCGAGCGTGAGCAGGCCATTGCCGGTGCGGGCGAAGGGCGCGGGCGGGAGTGCCGCAACGCCCAGGGCCGTGCGTTCGGCGCGGGCGGTCTCGGCCGCCAGCGGCAGAGTTGCGGCAAAGCGCCAGGCCGGCCGGCTGGCCACGAGGATCACGCCCTGGCGATCGGTCACGTAAGTCACGCCCGGCGCAGCACGCCACGCGCTTTCGACCGCATCGAACTCCAGCTTGACCACGACCACTGCTTGGCCTGCTGCCGCGCGGGTGGCGAGATAGAGTCCGGCCTTGTGGCTGGCCGTGCCCAGCGCGAACTGCTGGGCCTCCCCATCGCGCAGCGCCTCACGGAAATAGTGGCGGAACGTGTAGTCGCGGCCGATGAAGCTTTCCGGGCGGCGCCAGTTGCTGGCGCCAAAGGCCAGACCGCGCGCATCGATGGCATAGATCGCCGCCGCGCCGAATTCCTGGGCCAGCGCTTCCAGCTTGCGGTTGAGTTCGGTCCGCGCCGCCGGTGCATCGCTTTGCGCGGCGGCGACGAGATCGCGATCATCGGCCAGCGCCCGGGGCAGCAGGCGGAAGCGGGCAATCTCACTGGTAAGCAAGGCCTGGCGCAGGCGCAGGTCTTGCATGGCGCGCGTTTCGAGCCGATCGAGCAGAACCTGGCGCGCGAAGGCACCCGCGAGGACAGCAGCGGCCAGAGCCAGCAGAACAACCAGCGCCGGGACGAGGAATCGGCGAAACGCAGCCATGACCGTTGGATTAGCACAATGTGCCGAAAATTGCACATTTCAAATCCGGGATGTGTCATTTTTTAGACAAGCAGAATGTCTTAAAGCTGGCAGGTCGCTGAAAACAGGCGTTTTATCTCCCGCGTAGCAAATGCTTTCGGCCCGCGCTGCACCCGCCTATGGTTTTCGTCGAGCAGGGCCGAGCAACGCGACCTGCCGAGAGGACGAAAGGCATTCCCGTGATGATCGCAGCCGCCCCGCATCCGTCTGCGCCTGCCGCCAAGCCGGCCCGGCGCTGGTACACGCATCTCTATGTCCAGGTGCTGGCCGCGATCGCCGCCGGTGTGCTGCTCGGCCATTTCTATCCGGCCACGGGCGAAGCGCTCAAGCCGGTGGGCGACATGTTCATCAAGCTGGTCAAGATGGTCATCGCACCGGTGATCTTCCTGACCATCGTGACCGGCATTGCCGGAATGCGCGATCTGGCGGCGGTGGGCCGGGTGGCGGCCAAGGCCTTTGCCTATTTCCTGTTCTTTTCCACCCTGGCGCTGGTGGTGGGCCTGATCGTGGGCAATGTGATGCGCCCGGGTGCCGGGCTCAACATCGATCCCGCCACGCTGGATGCCGGCAAAGTGGCCGATTACGCCGCCAAGGCGCACGAAAGCACGATCGTGGGTTTCCTCGGCGCGATGATTCCCGACACGTTCCTTTCGGCGCTGACCCAAGGCAATATCCTGCAAGTGCTGGTGGTGGCAGTGCTGTTCGGGATTGCCCTGGCCTCGGTGGGCGATCGCGGGCAGCGCGTGCTCGACCTGCTCGAAGACGTTTCTGTCGTGGTGTTCAAGCTGGTCTCGATCGTGATGAAGGTGGCGCCGATCGGGGCGTTCGGCGCCATGGCCTTCACCATCGGCAAGTATGGCGTGGGCAGCCTCGCCAACCTCGCGCAACTGGTGGCGGCCTTCTACATCACCTCGCTGCTGTTCGTGCTGGTGGTGCTGGGCGTGGTGGCGCGGCTGGCCGGGTTCTCGATCCTGCGCCTGATCGCCTATCTGCGCGAGGAACTGCTGCTGGTGCTGGGCACCTCGTCCTCGGAAAGCGCGCTGCCCGCGCTGATCGAGAAGATGGAGCGCGCCGGTTGCGGCAAGACCGTGGTCGGGCTGGTCGTGCCCACCGGCTACAGCTTCAACCTGGATGGCACCAACATCTACATGACGCTGGCGGCACTGTTCATCGCGCAGGCCTGCAACGTGGAATTGACGCTGGGGCAGCAGATCCTGTTGCTGGGCGTGGCGATGCTGTCGTCTAAGGGCGCGGCCGGGGTGACCGGCGCCGGGTTCATCACCCTGGCGGCGACGCTGTCGATCGTGCCATCAGTGCCGGTGGCAGGCATGGCGCTGATCCTCGGGATCGACCGCTTCATGTCCGAATGTCGCAGCCTGACCAACTTCGTCGGCAATGCCGTGGCGACCGTGGTGGTCTCGCGCTGGGAAAACGCGCTGGATCACGAGCAACTCGATGCCGCGCTGCATGGCCGGCCGCTGGCCGCCCAGGCACCGCAGGCGCACGCGCACGCTGGCTAAACAGCGGCGCATCTAGGGAGAGATCATCATGGACCTGCGTTTTTCGCGGCTGCGGGCCGCCACGGCCCCGCTTTGCCTGCTTTCCGCCAGCCCGGCGCTGGCCGAGACCGCGCCCGACACCCGCTCGGAAACCGAGCGCAAGAGCTATCCGCTGGCCTATAATGGCGATGCCGCCGCCGCGCCGGGCAGCTATGCCCTGTCGCGCTGGGCGGAGGACTGGCGGGTGATGAAGAACCCCACCAAGCGCGACGATCCGCTCGACCGGCTCAAGTTCATCCCGCTCGACGCCGATGGCGACAGCTATCTGACCTTGTCGGGCGAGTTGCGCCTGCGCATGAACCTGACGACCAACCCCAACTTGCGCGATGCGCAGGCCCAGCGGCAGGACATCAACCGCGAAACGCTGGGCGCCGACCTCCATATCGGCCCGCACTTGCGGCTCTATGGCGAAGTGTCGCACGGCGGGATCGGCGGACAGAACCTGGGCGTTCCGGCCGCCACGCTGCGCAACGATCTGGTGTTCCTCCAGCATTTCGTGGAAGTGGGGGCAGAGGTGGGCGCGGCGCAGGTCGGCGCGCGCTATGGCCGGCAGGAGTTTACCGACGGGCCGAACATCCTTGTCTCGCAGCGCGACAACAACACCATCCGCTATACCCTCAACGGCTTTCGCGGCTGGGTGCGGACCGGCAGCGCGCGGTTGACGCTGTTCGACCTCAAGCCCACGGCCTATGGCGACCTGGGCACCGACGATGACGTGATCGATCCGGCGCGGCGCTTTTCCGGGGTGACCGCCGGGTTCGTGCTGCCCAAGGGCACGCTGGGTGGATCGCAGCTCTATCTCGATCTGTTCGCCTGGCGGCGGCGCAATCTGGTCGGCACCTGGGGTGGGCGGATCGGCCCGGCAACGCGGTTCTACGCCGGGGCGCAGTTGCGCGGCGAGGTGGGCCGGCTGGGGCTGGACTGGTCGGTCAACCACCAGTGGGGCACGTTCCTGACCCAGGGCATCGACGCCTGGCAGGCGTTCCTGGCGCAGACCTGGCGCCTGGGCAACGGCAACGCCAAGACCGCGCCGCGCCTGGGCGTGCATGTCGACTATGCCAGCGGCGGTGGTGGCTATGGCGACGGCAAGCTGCGCAATGCCTATGCCCCGTTCGGCAACAACATCTATTTCAGCTACCAGCTCTATCTCACCCCGTCGAACCTGGTGGCGGTGACGCCCAATGTCAGCTTCACGCCGTTTCGCAACGCGCGGGTGAGCGCGGAATACGAACTGGCCTGGCGCGACAACGTCTATGATGCGGTCTATCGCGCCAATGGCCAGCCCTTTGTCGGTACGCAGAACGGCCGGGCGCGCAAGATTGCCGATGTTGCAAGGGCGCAAATCGTGTGGAACGCCACGCCGCGCCTGACGCTGACAGGCCGCTACGAGCATCTCGCCGCGCGCGGGGCGCTGACCGATGCCGGCTATCGCAGTTCCGATTTCGTCGCCGGGTGGATCAGCTATCGCTTTTGAACCGGTCTGGCGGGCGGGGCCGTTGCCAGGTGGGGCAGGGCGGTTATAGACCGGTGCAACCCCCGATATGCGATGGAGATTTCCCCCGTGACCAAGGCCGCACTCACGTTTCTGCTGACGGTTGCCGTGCCGGTGGCCGCGTTGGCCCAGAATGGGGCCCAGAATGGGGCCCAGGATGGCGCGCGCACGCCGGTGCCGGCGGGGCAGCAGGCAGGCTTTGACCGCATCCGCGAAAGCGACCTGCGCGCCAATCTTGGCCTGGTCGCCTCCGATGCCTTGCAGGGGCGCATGTCGTTGCAGCCGGGCGACGATGCCACGGTGCAGTGGGTCGCGGCCGAATTCGCCAAGGCCGGGCTGGCACCGGCAGCGCGCGACGACAAGGGTGCGCCCAGCTTCCTGCAAAGCGTGCCGCTGGTGGAATACCGGCCCAATGCGGCGGCCAATTTCCTGGCGCTGAGCAGCGGCGGCACGACGCAGCGCTGGCAGGCGCCGCAGATCATGGGCGGCTATCGCGACGATGTGGACCTGACCGCGCCGCTGGCCTTCGCCGGCTATGGCATCACCGCGCCGGGAGTGGGCTATGACGATTATCGCGGGCTCGATGCCAAGGGCAAGATCGTGGTGGTGTTCGAGCATGAGCCGCAGGAAAACGATCCCGCCTCGCGCTTTGGCGGCACCGGCAACACCCGCTATGCCACCAACCGCGTCAAGGCGCTGAACGCGCAGGCCCATGGCGCGCTGGCCGTGCTGGTGATGGCCGAGCCCAACCGCAAGCATCCCTCTAACTTCGATCGCTACATGCGGGTCGGCGGCAGTGCGCGGCGCAATCCGCCGCTGCCGCAGCAGGCCCTGGTGGATGATGCGCTGCACATTCCGGTGATCACCATCAACGACGATGTCGGCAAGGCGCTGCTGGCTGGTGCCGGCCAGAGCCCTGGCGCGCTCCAGGCGGCGATCGACAAGGCGCTGGCCCCGCAATCGCGCGCCTTGCCCGGCGCGCAAGTGACGCTGCATCTGGAAAACACCGTGCGATCGCGCGGTACGACGTGGAACGTGGCCGGGTTGCTGCAAGGATCGGACCCCACATTGGCGCCCGAAACCGTGATCATCAGCGCGCACCACGATCATGATGGTTCGAGCGGGACGGACATCTGGCACGGCGCGGACGACAACGGATCGGGCACGGTGGGCGTGGTGGAACTGGCCCGCGCTTTCATGGCCAATGGCGCGCGGCCGCGCCGCTCGATCCTGTTCACCGTGTTCGCGGCCGAGGAACGCGGACTGCTCGGCGCCTATTACATGGCGGCCCATCCGCTGCGGCCGCTGGCCACTACCCGCGCGATGATCAATTTCGACATGATCGGTCGCAACGAAACCGCCAGCGACCAGACCACCGGCCTCATCGACATTCCCGCCGATACCACCAACCGCCTGAACCTGATCGGCGCGGCCTATAGCCCGGACTATGCGCGCACCGTGGCCGAGGCGAACCGCAGCGTCGGGCTGGTGCTGGATGACCGGTTCGACCACGAAAACGCGCTCAACGTGTTTTTCCGCAGCGACCAGTTTCCCTTCGTGCTCAACAACGTGCCCGCGTTCTGGTTCTTCACCGGGTTCCACCCCGATTACCACCACACGACCGATACGGCGGACAAAATCAACTACGCCAAGATGACGCGCATCCTGCAACTGTCGTATCTTTCGGCCTGGCGCTTTGCCGACGAGGCGACGCCGCCCGCGTTTGTGGCCGATCCGCCGGGACAGCGCTGAACGGCCCTTCCGGGCGGGGTTCCAAATCCCGCCCCGGCGCCTATATCGGCCGGATCGAACCAGGCCCGCCGGCGTTGCGGCCTTCATCGGCGCGCGTTCCCGGCGTTCTTTGCCGGGTACGGGGCCTGACCCGACCAGACCGGAAGCGATTGTTTGCCCATGATCCTGCTTGATTCCGCCCGGCGGTGCCCATGCTGACGCCGCGCCGCAGGGGGATTGCCACCGTCAACGCCGAAATCCGCGACGGCATCGTGCCCGCCGCCAGCGCAATGACGCCGGCGCGCGATCCGGGCGGGCCGGAGGCTTCGGGCGCGAACTACCGCCTGGTCGCCCTGATCGTTGCTTCGGCGCTGTTCATGGAATTCGTCGATGCCACGGTGCTGGCCACCGCGCTTCCGACGATGGCGCGTGACTTTGGCGTGCGTCCGCCGGAAATGAGCATCGCACTCACGTCCTACCTGCTGGCGCTGGCGGTGTTCATCCCGGCCTCCGGCCTGCTGGCCGACCGGTTCGGCTCGCGCACCGTGTTCCGCGCGGCGATCGCGCTGTTCATGCTGGGCAGCTTTGCCTGCGGACAGGCGCCAAGCCTGGAATTCATCGTGCTGGCGCGCTTTGTCCAGGGCATGGGCGGGGCGATGATGATCCCGGTGGGGCGGCTCGTGCTGCTGCGCAGCGTGGCCAAGCAGGACATGGTCAGCGCGATGTCGTGGCTGCTGGTGCCCGCGCTGATCGGGCCGGTGATCGGGCCGCCGCTGGGCGGGTTCATCGTCACTTATCTCGATTGGCGCTGGATTTTCTACATCAACCTGCCGGTGGGGCTGCTCGGGCTGTGGCTTGTGGGGCGGTTCATTGCCAATTTCCGCGAAGAAGCACCCGCCGCGATCGACTGGCCGGGCTTCGGCTTGAGCGGCGTGTCGCTCGGCTGCCTGCTGTTCGGCTGTGAAATGGCGAGCCGCGCGGGCAAGGCGCCGCTGGCAGTTGGCCTGCTGGCGGTGGGCGCGCTGGCCGGGGTGCTCTATGTACGCCATGCGCGCGGGCGCGAGGGGGCCATTCTCAACCTGGCCCTGATGCAGGATCGCACGTTTCGCCTTTCGGTGATCGCCGGGTCGATCACCCGCATCACCCAGGGCGCGCAGCCGTTCCTTTTGCCGCTGATGATGCAGGTCGGCTTCGGCTTTTCGGCGGTGCACAGCGGATTGATCACGGTGGCGACGGCCATCGGCTCGCTGGCGATGAAAGGCGCGGCGCCGCGCGTGCTGCGCGCCTTCGGGTTCCGCCGCACGCTGGTGTGGAACGGAGTGATCGGCACGGCCGGCTATGCCGTGTGCGGGCTGTTCGGGCCGGGCTGGCCAGTCTGGGCGATGTTTGGCGTGCTGGTGCTGTCGGGCTTTTTCATGTCGTTGCAGTTCACCGCCTACAACACCATCGCCTATGACGGGATCGCGCCGGCGCAGATGAGCAGCGCGACGGCGTTCTATGCCACGTTCCAGCAACTGATGCTTTCGCTCGGCATCTGCGTCGCCGCCGTGGCGCTGCATCTGGCCATGGTGCTGCACGGCCACGCGCGGCCCTTGCTGGACGATTTTGCCGCAGCATTTTGGTGCGTGACGGCGATTTCACTGGGCGCGACGATCTGGAACCGGCGCTTTGCCGCCGATGCCGGGGCAGAGATCAGCGGCCACAGCGAATAGGCCGGCCGCCGCAAGGCATTGCCTTGGCAGGGCACGCTTGGTAAGGGCGCTCCATTCGCATGGACCCGGTGCAATTCCGGGTGGCTATTCCGGCCGCCGATCCGCCGGACAACGCACTTCGCAGCTTTCCTCGTGCCGTGCCTTGCGCCGGTGCACTGCGATTTTCGCGGGTTACCTGATGTTTTCGATATTTTCTGCACGCTATCGTGCGCAATGGCTCGCCGGTGGGCCGGCCGGACTGCGCCGCGATGCCCTGGCCGGGCTGGTCGGCACCTTTGCCCTCATTCCCGAAGTCATCGCCTTTTCCTTTGTCGCCGGGGTCGATCCGCAGGTCGGCCTGTTCGCCTCGTTCGTGATCGGCATCGTCATTGCCTTTGCCGGGGGACGACCGGCGATGATCTCGGGCGCGGCGGGTTCGGTCGCGCTGGTGGTGGGCGCGCTGGTCCATGCCCATGGGCTGGGCTATCTGCTGGCGGCCACCGTGCTGGCCGGGGCGATCCAGATCGTGTTCGGGCTGCTGCGGCTTGACGTGCTGCTGCACTATGTGTCCCGCTCGGTGCGCACCGGGTTCGTCAATGCCCTGGCGATCCTGATCTTCTCGGCGCAGGTGCCGCAGATCGTGGGGGTGGACTGGCACACCTGGGCGCTGATCGGCCTGGGCCTGGCGATCATCTACCTGGTGCCGCGCGTAACCACGGCGGTGCCTTCGCCGCTGGTGTGCATCGTGGTGCTGACCGCGATCACCATGGCCTTTCCCATGCCGGTGCGCAGCATTGCCGATCTCGGCCGCCTGCCGGCCGGACTGCCCCATTTCGCCTTGCCCGCCGTGCCGTTCACGCTGGAAACACTCGCCATCGTCGCGCCCTATGCCCTGGCCATGGCCGCCGTGGGCCTGCTGGAATCGATGATGACCGCCGCCGTGGTGGACGACTTGACCGAGACCACCAGTTCCAAGGCGCGCGAATGCACCGGGCTGGGCCTGGCCAACATGGCCGCCGGCCTGTTTGGCGGCATCGCCGGGTGCGGCATGATCGGCCAGACCGTGGGCAATGTCCGCTATGGCGGGCGCGGGCGCCTGTCCACGCTGGTGGCCGGCGTCGCGCTGCTCGTGGTGCTCGTGCCGCTGCGCCCGATCGTGGCGCAAGTGCCGGTGGCCGCGCTGGTGGCGATCATGATCATGGTGTCGGTCGCCACGTTCTCGTGGGGCTCGCTCGCCGATCTGGTGCGCCATCCAAAGGTTTCGGGCGTGGTCATGCTGGCCACCGTGGCAGTAACCGTGGCGACGCACGACCTCGCCGCCGGTGTGGCGATCGGCGTGTTGCTGAGCGGCGTGTTCTTTGCGTTCAAGGTCAAGCGCATGATGCGCGTGACCGTGTCTCACGAGGCGGCCAGCGACACGCGCGTCTACACCGTGGCGGGCCAGGTGTTCTTTGCGAGCGCCGACGCCTTTGCCGAACGGTTCGACCTGCACGAGACCGCGCGCCGGGTGCGGATCGACCTCACCGCCGCGCATCTGTGGGACGTGACCGCCGTGGCCACGCTCGACGATGTGGTGGCGCGCCTGCGTCGCCATGGTGTTGAGGTGGACCTGGTCGGCCTCAACCACGCCAGCGCCACGCTGCTCGATCGCCACGCGCCCGATGTGCGCCCGGCGCGGGGCACCCTGGCCCCCGCCTGATTCCCGACCTGGACGCTGCCCCGTGGCCCTGGCCGGGAAATAGTGGCAGCGTTGCAGGATGAAACGGGAAGACAAGACCATGGTCACGCGCCGCGCTTTCGTGTCGGGTTCGCTCAATGCCGTTGCCATGGGGGCCGTGCCGGGCAGGGCTTTTGCGGCGGGGCACGCGCCGGTCGAGGTGGCCTATGTCAATGCAGCGGTATGGACCGGCGCCGGGCCGGACGTGCGCAGCGACGCGATCGGCGTGGCTGGCGGGCATATCGTGGCGATCGGGCGCGAGGCAGTGCGCGCGCGTTCCGGCCCGCACACTCGGGTGATTGACCTGGGCGGCGCGTTCGTCACCCCTGGCCTGGTCGATTGCCACACCCATTTCACCATCGGCTCGCTGGCGCTGAGCCAGCCATCGCTGCGCGATGCAGCCACGCCCGATGAATTCGTGGCGCGTGTGGCCCAGGCGGCGCGGGCACTGCCCAAGGGCGAATGGCTGGAAGGCGGCAACTGGGATCAGGATCGCTGGGGCGGCACGCTGCCCACGCGGCAGTGGATCGATGCCGTCACGCCAGACACGCCCGTGGCGGTGATCCGCTATGACCTGCATATGATCCTGTGCAATTCGCTGGCGCTGAAGCTGGCCGGGATCGATCGCAATACGCCCGATGTTCCGGGCGGCGTGATCGTGCGCGATGCCCGGGGCGAGCCGACCGGTATCGTCAAGGATGCGGCCAAGGACCTGGTGCTGCGCGCGATCGGCCAGCCCGGTGCGGCACGGCTGGACGAGGCGGTGCGCGCGGGCATTGCCCACGGGTTGAGCAAGGGCGTGACCGAAGTGCATGTGCCCGACCTCGACTGGTCCACGTACGAGATCACCCATCGCCTGCGCCGCCAGGGCGAGCCCGGCATGCGGTTCTATCACTTCACTCCGCTCAAGGACTGGGAGCGCATGGCGGCCATCGTGGCGCAGGAGGGGCGCGGCGACGACTGGGTGCGCTGGGGCGGGTGCAAGGTGGTGTTCGACGGCTCGCTGGGCTCGCGTACGGCCTTGATGTATCTTCCCTATCTCGATGAATCCGGCGCGCACGGCATCGTCGTTACCGATCCCAAGGATCTGGCCGCGTGGATGACCGGGGCCGACAGGGCCGGACTGCAAGTGACGGCCCACGCCATCGGCGACGAGGCCAACGACATCGTGCTCGATACCATGGCCGCCGTCACCCGCACCAACGGCCCGCGCGACCGGCGCTTTCGCATCGAGCATGCCCAGCACTTGCGCGAGGAAGCGATCGGCCGCTTTGCCCGGCAGGGGGTGATCGCCTCGATGCAGCCCTATCACGCGATCGACGATGGGCGTTGGGCCGTGCGGCGGATCGGGCCGGAGCGATTGCGCACCAGCTTTGCCATCGGTTCGGTGGTGCGCAGCGGCGCCCATGTGTGCTTTGGATCGGATTGGCCGGTCGCGCCGCTCGATCCGCTGACCGGGCTCTATGCCGCGGTGCTGCGCGAAACGATCGACGGCAAGAACCCCAAGGGCTGGTATCCCGAACAGCGCATCACCCTGGCCCAGGCGCTGCGCGGCTATACCCGCGAGGCCGCCTATGCCGGCCGGGCCGAGCATCTGCGCGGCGCGACCATGCCCGGCATGCAGGCCGATTTCGCGGTGTTCGACCGCGACCTGTTCCGCATCGATCCCGAAACGCTGGAACAGGCCAAAGTGCTGCGCACCGTGGTGGGCGGGGTCGAGCGGTTTGCTGCCTAGGCGGCATGGAAAACCTGGCCGGACAAAGTTAACGATAAATTTTCCCTATTCTGGGCAGTATCCCGCAACGCCGACCAGGATACCGAAGCCCGACGATGACGAACGCCCTGTTCACGATCTATCTGTTCATCGTCGTCACGCTGGTTGCCAGTGCAGGCATGACGGTATGGGAACGCAAGGCACAGTGCGCACGTCGCCGCTTCCTGGGCATCTGCGCCGCGGGCTATGTCGCCCTGGCGGTGGGTTGCATCATCGCCACCGCGCGCAGCCATATGCCCGGCGTGAGCGGCGCGGCGCTGGGCAACCTGATCATCCTGGGTGGCTACATGATCGTGCTGGAGGCCGTCGCGGGGCTAGGCGGGCGTCGGTATCGCGCCCTGTCGGCCGCCGTGCTGGCTGGCATGGCCGCGCTCTGGGCCTGGGGCGGCGTTCCCTGGGCGACATGGACCTGGCTCTATGCCTCCAGCGTTCCCATCGCGCTGGTGTGCCTGATCACGGCATGGGAAGCTTGGCGCAGTCCCCCGCTGCGGGCGCTGCGATCCCGCAACGTGTTGATCGTGATTACCGGATTTCATGGCATCCTTTACGCCGGGCGCGCGCTGATCCTGCCCGTGCTGGTCGCGCGATGGGGCCAGGATGCGCTCGATCTGTCGAGCAGCGTCACGCTCTATGCCGGGGTGCTCTATTCCGTGGTGCTGCCGATGGTCATGCTGGCGCTGGTGCGGGAAGAGGGCGCTGCGCGCCTGACGCATCTGGCCACGACCGATCACCTGACCGAACTGGGCAACCGCCGCTGGTTCTTCAGCCAGGGCGCCGAGATGATCGCCGGCGCGCAGGGTGACTTGGCCCTGCTGGCGTTCGACATCGATCATTTCAAGTCTATCAACGATCGCTTTGGCCATGCCACGGGCGACAAGGTGCTCAAATCCTTTGCGCGGGTGCTGCGCGAGGTGGTCGGCCCCGATGCCTTGCTGGCGCGGATCGGCGGCGAGGAATTCGCCATCATGCTGCCGGGGCGCGATGGCGCGGCGGCGCGGCGCATCGGGCAGGCCGTGCTCGATGGCTTTGCCGACAGCGCGGTCGTGTCTCGCACCGGCGTGGCCGTCAGCGCGACGGTGAGTGGTGGGCTGGCCGAACTGGAAACGGCCGCGCGCGATGTGGCGAGCTTGCTTGGCCTGGCCGACCGCGCGCTCTATTGCGCCAAGACATTGGGGCGCAATCGCCTGGAACCGGCGCTGCCTTCGCTGGCTGCCACGTCAGCCATAGCAGAGATGGCAGCGGCCTAGATTTTCGCGCGGCGCAAGGCCCAGAGGATCGGGGCCAGGCTGACGATCAGGCCCAGCGCCGCAGCGCGGTCTTCCCAGCCATCGCCCGCCAGGCCCGCGATCATGCCGGCAAGCGACACTGCGGCGATGATCGCGATGGGTACCAACGGATGCTTCACGCGCGGCGTTCCCGCCGGGCTGGACGTGGCTTGCCCAGCCAGAGATAAAGCCCGCTGCCCAGCACGACGATGCTGGCCAGATCGAGCAGGGCCCACAGCACTTTCATGGCAAGGCCGCCGTAATCGCCAAAGTGCAGCGGCTGCGCGAGCAGCAGCGCTTTCATATACCACGGCATCGGGGCGACGCCGTCAACCGTGCCGCTGCGGGCATCGACCATCACCGGAGTGAGCAGCTTGGCGGTGAGTGGGGTGGCACCCTTGAGGTAGACTGCGATGTGATCGCGGCTGCTGAACGCGGCGCCGGGGAAAGCCACGAACTGCACCTGGCTGCCGGGTACTGCCGCCTGGGCATTGCGCAACGCGATTTGGGCCAGGCCAGGGCGATAGGGCAGGACCGCACCGTTCCTGTCGTGCACCAGATGCGCAAGTGCATCGGCACGCCACCAGGCGGTGATCGGATCGGCCAGGGTGTTGATCGTGCCGGTCACGCCCACGACCATGGCCCAGGCCAGTGTCACCCCGCCGATCACGTTGTGCCAATCGAGCCAGCGCAGGCGGTTGGACTTGCCCCGGCGCACCGTGGCAAAGCCCGGCTTGCGCGCGAACGGGGCATAGAGCACCACGCCAGACACCAGCGCGACGACAAGGCACAGCCCCATCGCACCCAGAAAATATTCGCCCGCCTTGCCCAGCAGCATGTCCTTGTGCAGATCGAGCACGATGTCCATCACGCCATGGCCGGGCGCATCGCCCAGGGGCGGCGCGGCGGTGCGCAGGTCGATCGGATTGAACCGCATTGCTGCCTCGGGCGCGTCACTGGCGGGGCCGGTGGTAAGGTTGATCACCGGCCGATCCTCGTCGAAGCTGAGGTAGATCGGCACTTGGCCGGGCTGACGCGCGAGCGTGGCGGCGATCACCTGGTCGATCGGCAGCAGTTCGGCTGCCGTCCAGCTCTCCGCCGCGCGCGGGTGGGTCAGCCGGTCGATCTCGTCATGAAACACCAGCGGCAGGCCGGTGAGCGCCAGCATGAGCAGGAACAGGGTGCAGATCAGGCTGGACCAGGTGTGTACCTTGCTCCAGGCGCGCAGCGTGGCAGGCTTCATGGCAGCGCCTCTTGCCACCACGGCGCAGGCGGCGTTTCTCCGTCGCGCGCCAGAGTCTTGCCATCGAACGCGATCCCGCCGCGCAGGACCAGGGCCACGGCGCGGGCATTGGCAATGTCGGCGCGCGGATCGGCATCGAGCACGACCAGATCGGCCAGCTTGCCCGGCGTGACACTGCCCAGGTCATCCGGCCGGCCGGTGATGCGGGCGTTGTCGATCGTTGCCATTTCCAGCGCCTCTTGCGCGGTGGCGCCCCCGGCCACGAACGCGGCCATTTCCCAGTGCAGGCCCAGGCCCTGCATTTCCCCATGGCTGCCGACGCCGACAAGGCCGCCAGCCCGGCGCAGGCGCATGGCATCGGCGGCAAAGCGCGGCCAGGTCTGCCACGGTGCCGCCGTCCAGTGCCGATCGCGCAGCTTGGCCGCCAGCACGAAGGGCGGGGTGAAGCGCGCCAGGCGCGCATCGGCCTGTGGCGCGCGGTTTTCCACCGCATCGAACAGCAGCGGCGGGCCGCCATACAGCACCGTGATCGTGGGCGTATAGGCGATCTGGCTCGCCACGAAGAGGCGGATCACGTCATCGTGGATCGGGGTGATCGGCAGGTTGTGCTCGTTACCCGAAAAGCCATCGATCGCGTGGGTCAGTTCCAGCACATAGTCCGCCGCGCCTTCGGTGGTGGGCATCATGCCAAGCGCGCGTGCCGCGCCGGCCATGGCCTGCCGCGCGGCCCGGTCGCCGACCATGTAGCTCTTGATGTTGCGCGTGCGATAGGCGTCGCGATAGCGGGTGAGCACGTCTTGCGCCACGGCTTGCGAGGTGATCGCGCTGTTGACGAAGACGCCTGGACCGGTGCTGAACAGGCGCGGGCCGGTGGACAGTCCGGCGTCCATGCGATCGGCATAGGCGAAGATGTCCGGCGTGAACGGCTGCACTTCCAGCACCGAAGTGACGCCATAGGCGAGCAGCGCCGGAAATTCCCAATGCGTGCCATCGTGGATCGTGCGCGGGATCGGGAAGAAATGCGCGTGGGCATCGATCAGGCCGGGAATGATGAACTTGCCGGTTACATCGCGCACGGTTGCATCGGCCGGAACCGGCACGCTGCCGCGCGGGCCGAGCGCTGCGATGCGGTCTCCCACGATCACCACATCGGCATCGGGCACGACGGCGCCGTGGTCCATGGTCAGGACCGTCGCACCGCGCAGCACTTGGGGTGCAGCGGGCAGCGCGCGCGGCAGTTGTACCGACAGATCGCTCGCGCGCGTGGCCGCTTCGGGATCGGGCCGGACGAGCGTTGCCGCATCGGCGTGGTGCCAGAACGGCCCCACCGTCCACGACAGGCCATCGCCGTCCCAGCGCATGGTATCGGCGCCGATGCGGGTGATCTGGCGGTCGCCCGAGGCAGGATCGGCCAGGTTGACCGTTTGGTCGCCGGGCGGCAGCGGCAGGAGGTGCAATTCGAATGCGGTGCGCGCGGCCAGCCAGCGGCCATCGGGGGACAGGCGCAACTCGTCCACCGGCCGGGGTTCCTTGACATATTGCCCGGCCGCCCGCGCCACGATGCGCGCGCGCGGGCGCAAGGTGCCGTCCGGCTCGATCCGCGCCAGCGCGCCGCCACTGGTGACATACCACGCGCCATCGTCGGTCTGTTGCAGGTGGCGCAGCCCGGCGCCATGCGCGATCACGCGCGGCACGGCGCCAGGCCCGGACAGCGCCACGACATCGACCGGCCAGGCGGGATCGAGTTCGTTTCCGGCATGGAGCCGGTCGAACTGCGCCGCGCGCAGGGCCATGATCGTGGTGCCGTCACGGCTCCAGCGCGGTTCGGACCAATAGGCACCCGCCTTGCCCCATTCGCGCGGCGGGCCGGCGGTGGCCGGAATGGTCCAGACGCTGCCGCCGTGCTCGGCGCTCCAGCGCACGAAGGCGATGGTCCGGCCATCGGGAGACCAGGCCGGCTGGAAGGCATTGCCGGAAAACAGCGTGTGCGGCGCGCCGCCATTGCGGTCCGCCACATAGAGCGTGCCCAGCGCCGTGAAGGCGATGCGGCGCCCGTCTGGCGACAGCGCGGCGCCTTCGGCCAGATGGGTGCGCACCGTGGCGCCGTCTTCCACGCGTTGCCGCACGCGGCTTTGCGGGGCGAGGGCAAGGCGCACCGGTGCGGTGAAGGGCAGCGGTGTCTGCGTGCCGCTCGCCAGGTCGATCCGCACGAAGCCGCCATCACGCGCCAGGATCAGCGCGCGGCCATCGGGGGTGAAGCGATAGCCGGGGGTCAGCCCGTTGTAATAGCCGCCTTCCTGGCCATCGTGATCGATCGGCCAGGCCAGCCAGCGGTCTTCTCCGGTCTTGAGATTGCGCAGGCGCAGGCCGGTCTCGCTGGTCGCCGGCGTGGTGCCATCGCGCCGCGCGGCATAGGCGAGCAGCGTACCATCGGGCGAGAGCACCGGGCGCAAGCCGCCCGGCACGACCGTCTCCACCGCCCCGCTGACCAGATCCTGGCGCGCGATCGACCAGGTGGGCGGGTCTTTTTCGGTCCAGGTGTGGCCGCGCTTGGTGGCATACCACACCGCCTTGCCATCGGGGGACGGTGCGGCGCCGAGCGCGTTGACGCGATCGTCCCAGCCTTCGTTGCCGGTGGGCTGCGCCTTGACCAGCACGGTGGGCGCGCCGCCATCGAGCGGCACGCGCCACAGCTCGAACGCCAGCACGGCGTGGACCGCGCGGCTGACATAGACGCTGCGCCCGTCCGGCGCCCAAGCCGGCGAGGTCATCAGCACCAGCGCGGCTTCATGCGTGAGCGGGCGAGCATCGCGGCCGTCGGGGCGGGACACCCAGAGGTTGGTGACGCCCGACCGGTCGGACAGGAACGCGATCCACTGCCCGTCTGGCGACGGCACCGGAAAGCGTTCGAACGCCGTGCCGGTGAGCACCGGGCGCGCCGTGCCGCCGCCCGCTGGCATGCGATAGATATCTCCCAGCAGATCGAACCACAACCAGGCGCCGTCAGGCGAGAGCGCCGGTTGCGCCCAGGTTGCCTCGTGCGCCTGATAGGTGAGCGTCCGCGCCGGTGCCGAGCCCGAGGCTGCCAAGGCCAGCAGCGCGGCGAGCGCAGACGCTGTCTGGCGCATCAGAGCGACCAGTCCACCCGCAGCCCCAGCGTGCGCGGGCGCACGATCGAGCCGGCCGGCGTCGCCTGCGACGTGAACGGTGCGTTGAGAATGCCGAACTTGTCGAACACGTTGTTGGCAAAGACCAGCACGCGCAGCTTCTCGCCCACAGTCACCCCGGCGCGCAGATCGAAGATGTTGAAATTGCCGCGCGTGGCGGTGTTGCCAAAGGCCACCGGCGCCGAGGAAAGATAGCGGTGGGCCACTTCGAACGACGGTTTGAGCGCAGCATCGGCGAATTCGAACTTGAGGTTGTTGGCCACCGACCAGCGCGAGGAGCCGGGGAGGACCGAGCCGGAAGCATAGCCGCCGCCGACTGCGAACGTATCAGGCAGGAACGCGGTGAGGCGCGCATCCTGCAAGGTGGCACTGGTGCTGAAGCTGGCAAAGCGGGCAAGCTGCGCCGTGGCGGCCAGTTCCACGCCGCTGATGTTCGCGCTGCCGGCATTGGAAACATAGGAATAATAGGATGGCGCCGGGCCAAACAGGCGGGCCTGGATGCCTTTCCAGTCGATGTTGAACACCGTGGCCTCGACATAGAGGCGATTGTCGAGTGCGTGGAATTTCACGCCCATTTCGTAGTTCTTCACCCGGTCGCTGTTGTACTTGGCCGGGATCGTGGGCAGCAGGCCGGCATTGGGGTTGATCCCGCCGACGCGATAGCCTTCGGAATACGTGGCATAGGCCATGAAATCCTTGGTCGGCCGCGCGGTGATCGTCACCTTGGGGGTGAAGCCGTCTTCCTTGTTGGAGACATAGCCTGTGGCGTCGGTGGCGTGATAGCCGCCTTCATAGCCGCCCAGGGCGCCAGCCTGGTTGATCACCGTGGCATTGTAGCGGTTCCAGAAATAGCGGCCGCCCAGGGTGATCTCGATATCGTGGCGCGGGGCATAGCTGACTTCGCCGAACACGCCCACGTCCTGGTTGAAGGTATCGGAGATATAGCCATAGAGCCGGTCGCCCGGCGTCAGCACGCTGCCGGCATAGCCACCGAACAGGCTGGGGTTGGCATCGATATAGGCCTCTGCGCCCGACTGGAAAATCTGGTCGTAGCTGTACTTGCGCGCCTCCATGTAGCTGGCGCCGATCAGATAGCGCAGCGGCCCTTCGCCCTTGGAGGCAAGGCGCACTTCCCCGGTCTTGATGTTGGCCCGCGCATTGCCCGCCGAATAGGCCGCCCCCGCCCCGGTGGTGACGCCGGTGACATAGTAATAGGGATAGGAGAACTGCGTGAAATTGTGCTTTTCCACGATAGAGCCGATCGCGGTCAGTTCCGCGCCGCCCAGATCCTGGTCCAGGCGCAGCGAATTGAGCCAGAAGCGGGTGCGCTGCGGCTCCGCCCGCGCGGTGACGCGCTGATACGGATGATCGAGATCGAGGTAGGTCTGGTCTTCCAGATAGGTGTCCTGCCAAGAGGACAGATAGCTGAGCTTGGTGCCCGCGCTGGGCGTGAACACCACCGAACCGCGAAGCCCGCGCGTGCGGAAATCATTGCTGCCGTTCACGCCGGTGCCCGGATTGTCGAGATAACCGGCATCGAAGCGTTGCAGCGCGACGAGGCGCACCGCCAGCTTGTCCTGGATCAGCGGCACGTTGACCATGGCCTTGGCCGCATAGTTGGCTTCGCCATGGCTGTTCTTGGTGGTGCCGACGAGGCCGGAGGCCGCCGCATCGATCTTCGTGGGATCAGCCAGGTTCACCACATAGTTGACCAGGCCGCCCAGCGTGGAGGAGCCGAACAGCGTGCCCTGCGGACCGCGCAGAACTTCCACCCGGTTGAGATCGAACGTGTCGACATCGGGAATGGCAATGGGGAAGCCCGGCTCCACCACCGGCACTTCGTTGAGGTAATAGCCGACCGTGGTCTGGCCCTGTTCGTGATAGGTGGTGGCGGCAATCCCGCGGATCACCACTTCGGACACGCCGGGCTGGTAATCGTTGAACACCACGCCGGGCAGGCGGGCGATATAGTCGCCCAGGCTCTGCGCGTTGGCGGCGGCCAGGTCCTTGCCCGAAACCGCGCTGGCCGCGATCGGCGCCTGGTCCAGCGCGACCGCCCGCTTGGTGGCGGTGACGACGATGGTGCCAGCGCCTTCGGCCGCCGGTTCCTCAGCCGCACACGCGGGCTGGACGGCCAGGGCCAGGGCGGAAACGCCGGCCAGGGCGGCAAGATGCAATGTGGTCCTCATGGTCTTTCCCCTGTGCATGTCATGGATCGCCCGGTTCGGCTATCCTGTGGTTTGATCCCCGTGTGGCGCCACCTGTTCGTGCAGGCGGTCTGCATTGAGCCGGCGCATCCATCCAACCAGCGCCGGATCGGCATGGCCGGACAGAATTTCCAGCAATTCTGGCAGGTTTTCCTCCTGCCCCAGCTTGAACCGCGCATCGCTGGCGGTGACCGTGGCGCGAAAGCCGATGATGCGGGCCATCAGGTGCGGCAGGCGGTCTCCGGCCTGTTCGATCCGCCACGGCTGTTCCTGCCCCGCCTCGACATGGTCGGTCAGGCGGCGCACGGCGGGCATCGTGCCGGGATCATCGAAAGCCACCGTGACGGCAAAGACCGCGACGGCGAAATTCCACGTGGGCGCCCACTGCGGGCGGGACACCAGCGCGGGCGAGACATAGCCCTGCGGCCCCATGAACAGCACCTGCGCGCGGGGATCGGCCTGCAAGGCGGCGACTTGCGCGTTGCGGCGCGAACAGTGGCCGATCAGCGCGGCGACATGCCCTTGCCCGTCCAGCTCCGCCACCAGCGGCAGCGGCGTGGCGAAGAAGCCGTGCGCGCCGCTGTTGACGAGCCACGCCAGCGGATAGTCCGCAACAAGCCGGGCAAGATCGGCCGGAGTGCCAGAGGGAAAGTCCATGGCCGGCATCATGCCGCATGGCTGGCCCGGCAAAAGTGCCAGATCTGCAATCCACAGGGGGCCAGCAGCCGGGAGCCAGCAGGTGGCGTCAGCCCCGGCCCAACTGGCCCAGCACGCGCACCGCCTGCACCGTGCGGTCTGCCGGGTGGCTGGCAAAGCCCAGGCGCAGGCCGTGCGGCGCCTCGGGCGAGAGACGGTAGGAGGCCGATTGGGCAAAGGTGATGCCCGCCGCAGCCGCGCCTGCCTCGATCCGCGCCAGCGCAGCAAGGTCTTGGAATTCCAGCCACATCGCCAGGCCCCCGGCCGGCAGGCGCGCGCTGACCATGGCGCCCAGTTCGGCCTGCACCGCCCGGGCCAGCGCGTCGCGCCGCTCGCCATAGATGCGCGTGGCCTTGCGCGCGTGGCGGCGCACTTCGCCTTCCTCGAACAGCAGGGCCACGGCATCCTCGGTCAGGCTGTTGCCCATGCCATCCAGGATCGAGACCTGGTGCGCCGCCGCCGCGATCACCGGCGCAGGGGCGACGATATAGCCCACGCGCAGCGCCGGCAGCAGCAGCTTGGACAGCGAACCGACATAGATCACCACGTCGGGGGCATAGGCGGCCATGGGCAGGAGTGGCTGCGAGCCGAAGCGGAATTCGTGGTCGTAATCGTCCTCGATGATGGCAAAGCCGAACTGGCGGGCCAGTTCGACCAGGCGCAGCCGCCGCTCCGGCGCGAGAGAGACGGTGGAGGGGAACTGGTGGTGCGGGGTGAGGAACACGGCGCAGACCTTGCGGCTGCGGCAGGCGCGCTCCACCGCGTCCACGTCGATACCCTCGTCGTCCAGCGGCACGGGCAGCACCGGCACGCCGGCGGCCTGGAATGCGGCGACGGCGGGTTCATAGGTCAGCGCTTCGGCCAGGGCGACGGCGCCGGGGCGGGCGAGCAGGCGCGCGGCCAGCGCAATGCCCATCTGGCTGCCGCGCGTGACGCAGATGTTTTCCGCATCCACCACCAGCCCGCGCTCCTCGCGCAGCATCGTGGCCAGGCTGGCGCGCAGCTTGTCGCTGCCGCAGGGATCGCGATAGCCCAGTTGCTGGCGCCGCGCGGCATAGAGCGCGGCGGTGCGAAAGGCGCGGGCCAGCGGCTCGGGCGGGAACAGGCTGCCGTCCGGGCTGCCTTCGTCCAGCTTGATCACCCGGCCCGGCGGCACCGCGATCGGCCGATCGGGCGGAGGCACGAAGCGATAGATCGGCCGCCGCCCGATCGGCGGACTGGCCTCCGGCGCCTTGGCCGCCGCGCCGGGCCGGCTGCGCGGCAGGCTGGTTGCCACCGCCGTCCCCTTGCGCCCGGCCGCTTCCAGCCAGCCCTGCGCCACCAGTTCCTCGTAAGCCGTCACCACGGTCTTGCGGTTGAAGCCCAGCTCCTGCGCCAGCTCCCGGCTGCTCGGCAAAGCCGACCCCGGCTGCAACCGCCCCCGCTCGATCTCGTGAATCAGCGCATGGGCCAGTTGCATGTAGAGCGGCGCGCCGCGATCGGCCTGGATACGCTGCTGCAAGGTAAGGGACCAACCACGCCGCATGGACCTGAAAACACCTCCGATCGGGGGGAGCCGATGGGTCCAATCGGGGTTTTGCGGGTGGTGGTCAAGGGGGGCGGGGATGGGATGGCCGGGTGACCAAAGTTAGGTATGCTGTACCCGGAATTCCCTGTCCCCGGAATTCCTGACCCTGACCCAGACGAAATGCGGCCGGTTATGGCGACAATTGCGTATATTGTGCCCAGAATTCTCGAAAGTTCGTAAACTGGCTAGCCTGGGCCATTGCGCGATAAGCCTTTCCCACGGGCAAGTGATCTGGCAAAGTCACCAGTCAATCGGGTGGAGGGCAGCTTGAAGACCGCGTTTTTTGCTTATCCTGGCGAAACACCGATAGTCGGTGAGGCCGTAAAAGGTGTGATCGAGCTTACCGATGGGGACAGCTTGTCCATCAAACCTTGGGAAAAGATGAAAATCGTCGGGCTCAAGCTGGATGACCTCATTAGGGATGAGATCCGCGAGGCAAATCTTCTCATTGCCGACGTGACCTACCCAAACTTCAACGTTTATTACGAGATGGGATTCGCTGCCGCAGTGGGCCGCCCTGTGATCCCGACCGTCAATATTGCGGTGGAAAAGGCCGCCAAACGTCTCTCCGAAAATGGCCTTTTCGATACACTCGGTTGGGCGAGTTACGCGAATGCTGAGGAGCTACACGACAAGCTCAAGGAATGGCAGAGCATCGCTTGGTCTACAAAGTTCTATCGGCCCAAAGACCATTCCCAGCCGCTTTTTGTTCTCGATTGTCTCAAGAAGACTGACTTCCGGAACCATATCATCGCTGCGATCGACAACTCTCACGTCCGTTATCGAGCGTTCGATCCGTCGGAGGTCCCTAGGTTGACGGCTGCTCAGGCGGTCGAGAGCATTTCGGCCTCGGCGGGCGCAATTATTCCGATCCTTAGCGACGATATCGTTGACGCCAACCGGCACAATCTGCGCGCCGCCTTTCTGCTCGGGCTCGCGCACGGATTTGATCTCGAACCTCTTGCGCTCCAATACGGAAACGGACCGGCGCCCGCTGACTATCGAGATTTCATCACCAATTCGACGTTCCGCAAGGAGACGTTCAACCACGTCGAGGCCTATTGTGCGCAGACCCTAATCCGCAACCAAGAGGTATCCGCGCGATCCAGACGGGATGACCTAGGTCTCCTCGGTCAGATCGATCTCGGATCGCCTGTGGCGGAATATGAAACTCAGCAGTTGAAAGATTACTTCATTCGGACCGCCGAATTCGCTCGGGCGATCAGAGCTGAGGGTGGCGTAGTCATAGGTCGGAAGGGGGCGGGAAAGTCTGCGATCTACTTTCAGGTCATAACAAGCCTTCAGAAGGATAGAGAGCGTTGCATCGTCGATCTCCGACCAGCAAGCCACAATTTGAGCGAGATGCGCGAGAGCCTTCTTAGTGTGGTCGCTGTTGGTGTGTTCGATCACACAATCGCCGCCTTTTGGCAATATGTCATGCTCCTCGAGGCTCTATTAAAAATTCGAGAAGACTTACTGCCTAAGTCAAAAAATAACTTTCCACTTCAAGAGCGCATTAGGGCTATTGAAGAAGAATTTTCGCTCGACGAATCCGTCGTTTCAGGCGATTTCACGTCGCGCTTAAAGACGGCAATCGATCTCGTTGTATCGACACTTGCGAATGCGAGGAGCGATCGGGATGTTAGGAGCCAAATCACTAACCTTCTTTTCGAGCGACCTATACCCCGTTTGCGAGAAGCAATCCTCTCGTTCGCCGACTACTTTTCCGAAATTGTGATCTTGATTGACGATCTAGACAAGGGCTGGCCACCGCTTCAGGTTGAATCTCATGATGTCGCTACAATCCGACATCTGATCGAGGTACTCAACAAAATCCAGCGTGATCTCAGTCGTCGGGGACTCGGATTCCGTCACTTAGTTTTCTTACGAAGCGACATCTACGAGCGACTCGTCGAGCAGACGTCTGATCGGGGAAAATACAACGTCATCAAGGTCGATTGGTCGGACCCAGAACAGCTTAGGCATCTGCTGTGGGAGCGGATTGTCAGCACGCTAGACAAATCCCACCACGAGGATGCCTGGGCTGCGATCAACCCTGAGATTGCGCCCGGCGTCACCGCCATAGACAAGCTCATAGAATCGTCGCTGCGTCGACCACGCTTTCTTATCGACGTGATGGAGCGCACTTTGTCATTCGCTATCAACCGAGGACATGGGTTCGTCACTACCGACGATGTGAACGAGGGCGCGCGGCAGATGTCTCTCTACCTAGTTTCCGATTTCGCCTACGAGATGCGCGATCTGGCGGGAACGCCCGAGGACATATTCTACGCATTCATCGGAGCTCCCGCCCAACTATCCCATGAGGAGCTCGAATCCATCCTCGCCCGGAACAGTCTCGGCCTTGAGATAGCTGAGGTCGTTGAGTTGCTCCTTTGGTACGGTTTTCTTGGCGTGCTCGACGATCAGAAGCGTCCGATATTCATCTATGACAGGGCATATGATTTCCGTCGCCTCGAAGCGGAGCGAGGACCGGTCGGACCATCGGTTCAATACTCCATTAATCCCGCTTTTCTTCTCGGGTTGACCAAGGCTTAATCTGTCTAACGAACGGTATGGTCTGTAATTTCGCTCATGGCCGTAACAAGGCTGAGATTTAGTACAGAAGCTTTCTCTCGGCGCGCTGGTGCAGCCGTCAGCAGGTTAATGGCCAAGACTTGCTGATATTCGGCCACGGATGGGATCTAGCGCAAAATGTCTGGCTCTAAAGGAAGCAGCCGTTGGCCAGCACCATTCGGAATGATGGCAAAGTCCCAAAACCCGGCCGCGCTGACGTGACCCCCTGATTTTCCTCCAAGCTTGATTAGAGTCTGGTCCATTGGAAGGACGGA
>NZ_BMZP01000028.1 GCF_014652855.1 Novosphingobium pokkalii | reverse complement strand
CAGTCCGTTCCTCAGGTCAGGCTGAGCTTATCACCCTGTCCAGAAAAACGGCACCACCTCACACCTCAGTGAGCCGCCAGAACGAGTGCCACCCGGCATCCAGCGACGGACAGCGCTGCATGATGTGGAAGGACGCGAGCCGAGCGAGATTTTCAGGATGCTGAAGGCGAAGAGCCATCGCAATGTCGCCTGGCTGTTCAACCAGCTCTATCTCTCGCTGCCGCGTACCGATCGCAACTGGGCCGCCGACTGCCAGACCGGGAACTTCCATACCCGGCTCTGGGAAGCGCAGCTCCTTGCTTCGTTCCGCGAGCAAGGCCTGCTGGTGACGCAGCCCATGGAGTCCCCGGACTTCCGCATCGAGAACCACAAGGCTGGCACCGCTTGGGTCGAGGCGGTCACCGCCAATCCGCAGGAGCGTTTTGAGCCGGTTGGTGCCATGCCGTCGATCCAGCCCGAGGAGAATGAAGAACTGTTCTCCGGAACGGCCGCTCTGCGTTTTGCCAAGACCATCGGCAGCAAGCCCATGCGGCCAAAAGCCAGGTTGATCGCGTTCTCGCAGATCGGCACGGTAAATTTGCGATGGCCGGGAAACATGTAGGGCAATTGTCCGGTTCGCTCGTGCAGGCTACGCAGCAATTCCAGTGACTGACGCGAAAGCGGGACAGAGTGGGGCCGACGCAATTTAGTGCGCTCGGCCGGTACGCGCCAAACGGCGCCACCCCAGTCGATCTCATCCCATTTTCCGAAGCGCAATTCCCCCGGACGCAGGAAGACGTGCGGCAGAATCTGCATCGCCAATTTGACAACCTCAGTGCCGGTAAAATCATCGATGGCACGCAGCAGCACGCCGAGTTTGCCCGGCTCAAGGATGGCAGCGCGGTGCTTGACGAGCGGCGCGGCCAGGGCGTCATCGAGGAGCGCAGCCGGATCGTTTTTGCATAGCCCAAGAACGGCGCCATGGCGGAATACGCGACTGGCGAAGGCGCGGGTGCGGCGGGCGGTCTCACGCTTGCCTTCGCTCTCCACCTTGCGCAGGACGTTCAGCAAGTCCGGTGGCGTGATGTCGGCGATCGGTAGGTGCCCGACCGTGTGCGCTAGGTGTGATAGGAACCAGTGCGCCTTGGTGATGGTTGCGGGCGCCTTGCCGCTGCGCTCCAGACGTACGCTGCTGAAATCCTCGGCCACGGCGCGGAACGTGTTGCTGGCGTGCAGGCGGGCCTCGATCTTCTTCTTGCGGCGCTCGACGGCCGGATCGCCGCCATCCCGAATCAAATCGCGCGCCTTGTCGCGCAGGGCGCGGGCCTCTTTCAGGCCGACGTCCGGCCATTGGCCCAGCGACAGGCGCTTCTCGACGCCGTGAAGGCGGTATTTGAAGTACCAGATCTTCGCGCCGGAGGGGCGGACCTCAAGATAGAGGCCTTTTTCGTCGGGCTTGCGGTAGAGGGAGTTTTAAGCCGAAAACCCGTTTATTTACAGAGTTTTAAGCGACATTTGGGGGCAACGCCTTTTGTTAGGCTCCCGTTTCCCCCAGAAATGCCCCCACTTGGCGTGAAAAGTGGTGAGAAATCCTGGGACAACGCGAGAACATCCGGAGGATAAAATCGACCGAAAATCTAGCCAAATCAATGTGTTGAGACGTTTTGGGAATAAGCCCCTGGTGCCGCTTACAGGACCAGATTTCGTCCAATAATGCTATGAATTGGCTAAAGTTTCAAAAGGACCATACGCCAATTCCCCACAAGACGCAACTTTTGCCTTTTTAAGACTGCGATTTTTCAAGAAAATATCAATTCCAGCCTATTGCGAGACGGCCAGCTTTGGAGTCTGTAGCCTGGGAAGAAATCACTATCATTCATCAATCTCAAGGTGCGCCAGAATATGCGCAACGGCGTTGATCGAAACCCGCGTGAAGCAACATCATGCGCGTAAACGGAAGCTGTTTGCGAACTGAAAAGCGGCCTGACCGCCCAGCACGATATCGGCCTCGCTTCAAAAGCTGTAAAGCGGCACATGCCGCGCCATACGGGCCTTGAGCAGCTCCACCAGTTCCGGCTGCATGAAAGCATAATCGTCGGGAATATCCAGGCAGATTACGCGCTGCCCGCGCAAGGCCGCGCGGAACCGGCGTTGCAGCTTGGCGCGATGCTGCTTTTCCATCACCACGATCATGTCGGCCCATGTCACCAGTTCAGCGGTCAGCGGGTTGTCCGCATCGTGATTGGTGCCGGCGGACGACACCTCCAGGCCAGGGTAGCCGGCGAATACCTGCTCGGCTGTCGGGCTGCGCAGGCGGTTCTGGCTGCAGACGAACAGAATGGTTTTCAAGCAACGCTCCGGATAAAAATCGCGGGCGCATGTTTGGGCGACTTGCCGAGCAGGTCAATCCGAACTATTGCCACCGCCAGCCAAGACCGGCCTGTTCTCGCACAAGGAAAGGAGAAGACCATGCGCGCAGCATTCGCCCGCACCACACATCACTTCTTATTTCCCTGTGTTCAGGAACAGATTGCATGGGCAATTCCATCGCAGGCGGACCGTTTCGCCTGATTGTTTCTCGCGGCCATGGCGCCGCTGATTTTACCGACATCGTTATCTTTTTTGCTTTTCACGCAGGCCTAAACCTTGGCCGGGGTGGTGCGCAATGAGCGCGATCACCCTGATAGCCACCGATCCGGCGCGGTTTGATCCCTTGGCGCTTGATCAACTCGAAACCTGCGCGCGCTTTGACGGCATGGCGCGCATTGTCGGCCTGCCCGATCTGCATGCGGGCAATGGCATTGCCGTGGGCGCGGCCTTCTGGTCGCCCAGCCACGTCTGGCCGCATCTTGTCGGCAGTGACATCGGCTGCGGCATGGCCTTGTGGGAGACCGACTGCCTCGTGCGCAAGTTTCGCCTCGGTTCGGTCGAACGCAACTTGCATGGGCTCGATGCGCCTTGGGCAGGCGATCATGCCGCGGCTTTGGCCGAGGCTGGACTCCCGCAGCATCTTGCCAGTCCGGCGCTGGGCACGATTGGTGGTGGCAACCACTTCGTCGAGTTCCAGCGCATCGAAGCCATTGCCGACGAGGCCCGCTTTGCCGACCTAGGCCTGCGTCATGACCGCGTGTGGATGATGGTTCACAGCGGTTCGCGCGGGTTGGGCCAAGCTATCCTGCAGGCCCACCGCCAAACCGACGCGCGCGCAGGCATCCCCGCCGACTCTGCCAAGGCGAAAGCCTATCTGGCCGAGCACAACGCGGCGCTGGTATGGGCCATCCTCAACCGCCAGATCATCGCCCAGCGCTTCTGCGAGAGCCTTGGGTTCGGAGGCCGTCGTGTCCTGGATATCTGTCACAACAGCGTCACGCCGCATCGTGGCGGGTGGCTGCATCGCAAGGGGGCGGCACCGGCCGATCGCGGGCTGGTGACCATCCCGGGCTCGCGCGGCGATTTCAGCTATCTGGTCGAACCCATTGCGGAAGCAGCCGATCATGCGCTTCATTCGCTGGCCCATGGTGCGGGCCGCAAGTGGAGCCGAAAGGATGCCTACGCCCGCCTTTCGCGCCGCTTCAGCGTTGCCGATCTGCAGCGTACTGCCCTGGGCAGCCAGGTGGTCTGCGAAGATCGCCGCCTGATCTTCGAAGAGGCGCCCGACGCCTACAAGGACATCGGAATGGTCATCGCCGATCTGGAACACGCTGGGTTGATCCGCGTGATCGCCAAGCTGCGCCCCCTGCTCAGTTACAAGACGAGGGCAGCATGAGCGAGGTTATCCTGCATATCACGGCGGGCAAAGGCCCACAGGAATGCCGCTGGGTGGTGGCGCGACTGGCCGGTGCCTTTGGGCGAGAGGCCAAGGCCGCGGGGCTCGAATGCGCATTGCTGGATGGGGTGGAGGCGTTTCCAGCATCCATCCTGCTCCGCATCGCGGGCGAGACATCGGCCTCCTTTGCTGCCCAGCGCATCGGGACCAACCAATGGATCGGCCATAGTCCGTTTCGTCCCACCCACAAGCGACGCAATTGGTTCGTGGGCGTATCCTTGGCGCCCAGGCCTGACGAGATGATCGATCTTGCAGAGCAGGATATCGATTACCAGGCGATGCGCGCCAGCGGGCCGGGCGGCCAGCATGTCAACAAGACCGATAGTGCCGTCCGGGCAACGCACCGGCCAACCGGCCTTGTCGCCACGGCGCAAGAGCAGCGCTCGCAGCACGCCAACCGCAAGCTGGCGCGATTGAAACTGGCGATCATGCTGCAGGAGCGCCACCAGCAGGCCAGGGATGAGGGGCGCCAAGCGCAATGGCACGTCCATCAGGAACTGGAACGTGGCAATGCGGTGAGGGTCTATGCCGGTGAGCGGTTTCAGTTAAGATCGGCTTGAACCAGCAGCAGTGGGTGGGCGGGCGCTCACCCACTGATCTTCCGGAGAGATCGGATTGTTGTCCCAAGACCTTGCCGCCTTGCCGCTCGTTCTCGATGCCTGCGCCTTCGCCACGCGCATGCATGCCAACCAGCAGCGCAAATACACCGGCGAACCCTATGTGCTGCACTGCCTGGAGGTGGCACGAACGGTGGCAGAGGTCGGCGGAACGCCCACGATGATTGCGGCAGCGCTGCTTCACGATGTGGTCGAGGATACGGCAGCCAGCATCGAGGATGTGCGCGCTGCGTTTGGCGATGACGTCGCGCAAGGGGTGGCATGGCTGACCGATGTCAGTCGTCCGGAAGATGGCAATCGGGCAATCCGCAAGGCAATCGACCGCGCGCACCTGGCACAGGCCCCGGCCGCGATGAAGACCGTCAAACTCGCCGATGTGATTTCCAACACGCGCTCGATCGTCGAACACGGCGATGGCTTTGCGCGGGTCTATCTGCGCGAGATTTCCAGCCTGCTGGAGGTGCTGACTGAAGGCGACCCGGCGCTGTTGCGCCTCGCGCAGGCGGAGGTGGAACGGGGTGAGGCCAAGTGGCTTGGATGAACTATTCCTCGCTAACGTAAATCCCTGTTTCAAAGTTACGAGTCAGCCTTATCCCGGCTGGCTCATCGATCCACGCTAGCCAGCTGTCATCCCGGTTCAACACCGCGCCTAGCGCGACATAGGACGCTTTCCGCTCCGCCAGTTCCTCGTCGGAAGCACCGTTAAAGCGTCCTCTGACGCGCCATCCGCTGTCGGCGTGTTTGTCGCCCTCCTGGGCCATGTCGGGCTCCTCGCGATAGAGATATTCGATCGGCTCACTGCCATCGAGCACGCAATCGTCGACAAGGCAGCGTTCCCAATACTCACGGTATTCCGAAGAAGGAGGAGCTTCATCTGGCCTGTCCCAGATGATCGCGAGGATATGATGGCGCTCGAACGAGATGGCGTCGCCAGGTTTGAGCGAAGAGGTCGGTTCATAGGGCTGATTGTCTAGCATGCCAGAAAGTTGGTTTCCTTCGGCCCGCCGAACCTTAACCCACATTCGCTCACCGGCATATTCCTCGGTCTCGTGCGTGTATTCGAACAACAGCTTGACGAGATCGTTGGGATGCACCGCAGCGATCTCGGCCGCACTTGGTAGGAAGAACGTATATGGCGCTGCGGCCGCCCGCAGACGAGGATCGTCGAGATAGTAGTTTGGCAAGATCGGGCCGGTCATCATGAAGGGATAGGTCCGTCATTGGAGATTGTATAGGCAGGCTGTCACCCAGCATCACTGCCTGCCCCTGAAATCGTCCCACCCCAGGCCGAACCGCGCGAGATACTTGCGCAGGCGGTCCGCGTCATTGGTGCTGGCCCGCTTCTCGCGCGAGGCGGCAAAGAGTGTGCGGCCAGCTTCGGACAGGGAGCGGGCGGTGGCGCAAGTCTCCACGACATAAGCCAGTTGCACCCGGTCAAACGGGTCGAGATCGGCCACGGCTTCGGCGGATAGCCAGCGTTCCAGCCCGTCATCATCGGTCTCGGCGCCATCGGTCCAGAGGCTCTTGAGCCGCGCGATTTCCTTCGTCACCGCGGCAACATCGATCCGCCCCTTGGGCGAAAACGTCGCCATGCGCGTCACGCTGGCCGCCAGGTCGCGGAAATTGCCTGACCAGCGCGCGGCGGGAGACAGCGCGAAGGCGAGGTAATCGGCGCGCGCTTCCTTGTTGAATGTCACCCGCTCGCCTTCGCGCTCAGCATGGCGGTCCAATTCGTAATCGAGGTTGGGGGCGATATCCTCGCGCCGCTCGGCCAGGCCGGGCAGCGTGAACGTCCAGAGGTTGAGGCGGGCGTAGAGATCCTCGCGGAACGTGCCCGCCGCCACGCATGCTGCCAGATCGCGGTTGGTGCCGGCGATCAACTGGAATTCGCTCTGCGCCTCCTTGTCGGCGCCCACGGGCAGGAAGTGCTTGTCCTCGATCGCGCGCAGGATCATTGCCTGCTCATCGAGGCCGAGTTCGCCGATTTCATCGAGGAACAGCATCCCGCCATCGGCGCTGCGCAACAGTCCGGCGCGATCCGCCGCCGCCCCGGTGAAGGCGCCCTTCCTGTGGCCGAACAGCGCCGACATCGCGCTGTCCCCGCGCAAGGTGGCGCAGTTCACCTCGACAAAGCTGCCGCCCATCTGGCGCTTCAGCTTCTTCAGTTCGAAGATGCGGCGGGCCAGCTGGCTCTTGCCCGCGCCGGTCGGCCCCATCAGCAGGATCGGCGCACGGGTGCGGCTGGCGACCTGCTCGATCTCGTCGATCATGGTGTTGAAGGCCGGGTTGCGCGTTTCGATCCCCGATTTCAGGAACGAGGAACGCTCCGCGCTCTCGTTGGCAAAGCGCGTGGCGATGCTGTCATAGCGCGAGAGATCGAGGTCGATCACGCTCCACGTGCCCGCCGCATCGGGGGCGCCGCGCCTGGGCTGGGTCTGCAGCAGGCGCCCGGGCAGATAATGCGCTTCGGTCAGCAGGAACAGGCAGATCTGCGCCACGTGGGTGCCGGTGGTGATGTGCACCAGCACATCCTCGGCATCGGGGTCCAGCGGCAGTCCCCGCGCGAAATCGAGCAGCCTGCCGTAGACCTCCTCGAAATCCCAGGCGTCCGCAAAGTCGAGCACATGGCGTTCCACCCGCGTTTCGGGCGAGACGGCGGCAATGTCCTGCGTCACATAGTCGGCCAGGCGGCTATGCAGATTGCCATGGATCATCACGAAGCGATCCACCCGCAGATCCTCGTGCATGCACAGGCCCACCGATGGGCGCCACTTCATCCAGCGCGAGGGGCCGAATTTGGCAGCGTCCAGCGTGGAGCCGAGAAAGCTGATGACGGTGGTTGGCTTCATGCGCGAGATTTATATCATCTTATAATTTGAGATACAAATCTCGGAATCGCGATTACAGCGCTTGCAACGCCCAATTGGCGGAGCGATTTTTAAAGACGTTAAATATCAATACTATGCGTGGATATCGAGTCGCCGCCGCCAAAACTGGCACGCCATGTGCAAAAGGAATAGCGTCGGGTCCGTCGAACAGCCCGACAGGTAAGCGGCAAGCGGGGCGGCCGGAATGGGCCGGCCGCCCCCAGACCGACCCTGACAGCGAATTTTGCCATGGACGGCCAGCGACTTGCCAATGCGGCGTCGCCGGCGCCATGATCACCATGCGGGAGGCCGGGATGGCTGAGACCAGTTACGAATTTCACAATGTCGATGGCGGCGTGCCGGTCAAGATGTGGACGCGCGGCGTGCCGGTCGAAGACGAGGCGCGCGCGCAATTGACCCGCGCGGCCCGGATGCCGTTCATCTTCAAGCACGTTGCCGCCATGCCCGACGTGCATGTCGGCATCGGTGCCACGGTCGGCTCGGTCATCCCCACGCGCGGCGCGGTGATCCCGGCGGCGGTGGGGGTGGACATCGGCTGTGGCATGATGGCCGCGCGTACCTCGCTGATGGCGCATGACTTGCCCGACAATCTGGAAGGCATCCGCAGCGCCATCGAACAGGCCGTGCCGCATGGGCGCAGCGTGGGGCGTGGGAAGCGCGATCACGGTTCGTGGGGCAACCCGCCGGCCGCGATCGTGGAGGCATGGGCCAGCCTGGCGGTGCGCTTTGCGCGGATCTGCGACAAGCATCCCCGCCTGAAGAATACCAACAACCTCACGCACCTGGGCACGCTGGGCACGGGCAATCACTTCATCGAACTGTGCCTTGACCAGGAATCGCGGGTGTGGGTGATGCTGCATTCCGGCTCGCGCGGAGTGGGGAACGCGATCGGGTCGTTCTTCATCGAACTGGCCAAGCAGGACATGCGCAAGTGGCACATCAACCTGCCCGACGCGGATCTCGCCTATTTCCCCGAAGGGACCGACCATTTCGACGATTATGTCGAAGCGGTGGGCTGGGCGCAGGATTTTGCCGCGCTCAACCGGCGGATGATGATGGCCCAGGTGATCGCCGCCTTGCGGAGCCAGATCGCCAAGCCGTTCGAGGCGGAACTGGAAGCGGTGAACTGCCACCACAACTATGTCACGCGCGAAAACCACTTTGGCGAAAACGTGCTGGTCACCCGCAAGGGTGCGGTGCGGGCGGCCAAGGGCGTGCTGGGCATCATCCCCGGCTCGATGGGGGCCAAGAGCTTCATCGTGCGTGGGCTGGGCAATGCCGAGAGCTTTGACAGCTGCTCGCATGGCGCGGGCCGCGTGATGAGCCGCACCGCGGCCAAGCGCCTGGTCAGCCTGGCCGACCATGTCGCCGATACGGCAGGCGTGGAATGCCGCAAGGACGTGGGCGTGATCGATGAAACGCCGCGCGCCTACAAGCCGATCGAGGCCGTGATGGCGGCGCAGGCCGATCTGGTCGAGATCGTCCACACATTGAAGCAGGTGGTCTGCGTGAAGGGGTGATCCCCGTTCACGCAGCGCCCAACCGAGAAGAGCAGATGATCATCATCGATGGATCGGAAGGTGAGGGCGGTGGCCAGATGGTGCGCAATTCCTGCGCGCTGTCGCTGGTCACCGGCCAGCCGTTTCGCATCACCAACATCCGTGGCAAGCGTTCCAAGCCGGGGCTGATGCGCCAGCATGTAACGGCGGTAGAGGCGGCGGCGGCCATCTCCGGCAGCGCGTGCAGCGGGCTGAGCGTGGGTTCCTCCGAACTGACCTTCACTCCCGGCAAGGCGCGGGCCGGGGACTATCGCTTCGCTGTCGGCACGGCGGGCAGCACCGGGCTGGTGCTGCAAACCGTGCTGATGCCGCTGCTTCTGGCTGATGGCCCCTCGCGCCTGGTGCTCGAAGGCGGCACGCACAACATGCAGGCCCCGCCGTTCGACTTCATCGAGCGCTGCTTTCTGCCGGTCATCAACCGCATGGGGCCGCGCGTGTCGGCGCGCTTGGTGCGGCATGGCTTCTACCCGCGCGGCGGCGGGCGGATCGAGGTGGAGATCGCGCCCGCGCCCCTGGCGCCGCTCGACTGCACCCGGCGCGGGGCGTTGCTCGGCGTGCGGGCGCAGGCGCCCTATTGCGGGTTGGCCGGGGAAATTCCCCAGCGGATGATTGATCGCGCCCGCAAGGAATTGCCAAACTGGGGCGCAGCTGATTTCGCCATCCGCAAGCTGCCTGAGGATCAAGGCCCCGGCGTGATTCTAATGCTGGAGGCGCGCTATCAGGAGGCGACGGAAATCGTCAGCGGCTTTGGCCAGTTGGGCGTGACGGCGGAGCGATTGGGCAAGACTGCGGCGGCGCGGATGCGGGGCTATCTGGAATGTGAAGCATTTGCTGGTCCCTATCTGGCAGATCAACTCATCCTGCCCTTCGTGTTGGCAGGCGGCGGCGCCTTCACCACGGTCAAGCCCAGCCAGCATCTGATCACTGCAATCGACATTGCGCAGCGCTTCACCGGCAGGGCAGTCAGGCTGGAGCAGCAAAGCGAGAGCGGCCATCGCGTTTGGGTTGGGTAACTGCCGCCGCTATAGCGGCCGTTCAGGCGCCTCCCGGAAATCCTCGGCCACCGCGCGGAACGTGTTGCTGGCGTGCTGGCGGGCCTCGACCTTCTTCTTGCGGCGCTCGACGGCCAGATCGCCGCCATCGCGAATCAAATCGCGCGCCTTGTCACGCAGGGCGCGGGCCTCTTTAAGCCCGACGTCCGGCCACTGGCCGAGAGACAGGCGCTTCTCGACGCCATGAAGGCGATATTTGAAGTACCAGATCTTCGCGCCGGAGGGTCGGACCTCAAGATAGAGGCCTTTTTCATCGGGCTTGCGGTAGGGGGAGTTTGAAGCCGAAAACCCGTTTATTTGCAGAGCTTTAAGCGACATTTGGGGGCAACGCCTTTTGCTAGGCTCCCGTTTCCCCCAGAAATGCCCCCACTTGGCGTGAAAAGTGGTGAGAAATCCTGGGACAAAGCGAGAACATCCGGAGGATAAGATCGACCGAAAATCTAGCCAAATCAATGCGTTGAGACGTTTTGGGAAGAAGCCCCTGGTGCACCCAATCGGACGAAACTGGGCACTCAGATTGTTGGGAAATTTTGGTCCCACGGCGCTGATCCGAGATAAGGGGCCTATCGACGGCGCTGCTAAGCTGTTGGACGAAGTCTCGGGCTACAAGACCTCGCAAACGAAGTAGCCACATTTCCCGAAAGCCTGCGGAAGAGTGGACGGCTCGAACGGGTACATCAAAGGCAGATGTGCCGGCCGACCTCCACGGCATGGGGAAACGCGGCATCGTGGCTGGCCACGATGATGGCGCCATCGTAGTCGCCGAGCGCTGCCTCCAGTGCCTCGATCGCATCGGCGTCGAGGTGGTTGGTCGGCTCGTCCAGCAGCAGGAGCTGCGGTGCTGTGGGGCCGCTCATCGTGCAGGCGAGCCCGGCCCTGAGCCGCTCGCCGCCGCTGAGCGTCGCGGTAGATTGCTCGGTGGCGCGGTTGCGAAAGCCGAAACGGGCGAGCGCGGCGCGGGCCTCCTGCTCGGACTGATCGGGATGCAGCCGGCGGTAGTTGGCGAGGATGGTCTCCGCCCGCTCCAGTAGGCTGACGTGCTGGTCGAGCAACGCGATTCCGCGTCCTACCGTCCACACGGTGCCGGCACTGGGCAACAGCGTGCCTCGGATCAGGTCGATCACCGACGTCTTGCCAGCACCGTTGCGCCCGGCGAGTGCGACCCGCTCCGGCCCTCTCACCTCGAACGACAACGACTCGAAGATTGTCCGACCGTCACGTTCCAGCTTCACGTCGTCAAAGACGACCAGCCGCCGGTCGGCCGGTAGCCTGCTCGACGGGAGGTGCATGGAGAGCGGCGTCAGCACCTCGACGCGCCGTCGTGCCGCGTCCCGCTCGGCCGTCGCATCTTCGAGCAGGCGGTCGGCGAGATGGTGGTCGCGCGCGGCGCTGCGTTCGGCGCGCCCCTTTTCGGCGTCGAGGAACATCTTGTCGTCGATGCCCTTGGCCCGCCATGCCCGCCCTGCCTTGTCGCGGCGCTCCTTGCGCTCGCGTTGCTGCTGGACCGCGCGGCCGACGCTTCGGACTTCCTGGCCTGCCCGTTCCAGCTCTGCCGCAGCGAGCGCCCGCGCCGCATCCCGCGCCGCCACATAGGCGCTCCACCCGCCGCCGAAGGTTTCGGCGCCAAGCGGCGACACGGTGACGATGCGGTCCATATCCTCCAGCAAGGCGCGGTCATGGCTGGCGACCACGACGCCTCCGCGCCACCCGGCGATCAATGCGGCGATGAGCGACCGGCCCTCTGCGTCGAGATTGTTGGTAGGTTCGTCCAGGAGCAGCAGATCGGCGTCGGTCAGGGTCGCGCGGGCGATGGCGAGACGGGTGCGCTCCCCGCCACTCAGCGATTCGATGCGACGGGTGAGCATGGCAGGATCGAGGCCGCATCCGCGAAGAGCCGCATGTGCGCGGGCTTCGAGCGTCCAATCGGCGTGGGCGGCGTCGGCGGCAGATCCAGTTCCGCTCGCGAGCCTGCCCAGCCGGTCGAGCTCGTGCGCCACGCCGAGCCCGGCGGCGACGCTGATGGATAAATCGGACCATGCCTGTTCCAGCACGGCTGTCGTACCGGCTCGCATGATGCTGCCCGATCGCGGCTCGGCAACGCCGGCCATGATGTTAAGCAGGGTCGTCTTGCCGCTGCCGTTGCGACCGACGATGCCCGTTCGCTCGCGACCGAAGGCGAGCGTCAAGCCATCGAACAGGGTTTTTCCGTCAGGCGTGAAGACCGAAATAGAATCCAAGGTGAGAAAGGCAGGCATAGGAAACCGGAACAGGAGGAAGAGTACGTGCGATCTGCTTCCTGTTGTTCACGGCATTGGACTCCTGTGCTTCCGGTGCCACCATATAGCCGAAACCTTCTCTAATTAGAAGGCCGGCTTGCCGATGCCTTCAATCGCCCGGCCGCAAATTCCCTGACGCCCGATGTTCTGCAGAACCCTGGTTTCAAAGATTGTGATCGTTCGGTGCGGTATCGAGGCTTTCATTGGCGCCGCGAGCCGTTGACGTGGTCGAAAGCGGCCAGCGCCCCGGTGGTAGCAAGGTGCAGGCTGGGTAAGCCGATGTCGCCGACCATCTCGCGGTAGCGCGCGCGATTCGCTCTCGTAGCGACGGCGATGTGCCGGATCATCTTCCATTTCACGCTATCACGACGGATCGAGTTCCCAGAACCTCATGCTGTCGGTGCCTTCGCCTTCCACTCAGCGGTCCGCAGCGCCACATAGTCGCGAAGGAGCCGTACCCGCCGCGGGCGAAAACTGTGTCCGCCGCGCTCGATCGCGACGATCCGGGGTACCTCGAAAGTCCGATGCGCCTCGCGCAACAAGCACCAGGCCACGAGCATCAACGTGCGCGGGCTGTAGGACAGGCCGAGCGGCAGGATTTCGCGTTCGGTCATCCGTTCGTTCGCATCGCGATAGGCGATGCGAACGCTGAATTCGTCCCAACACGCCTCGCGCAGGAGGGCGAGGTCGATCGTGATGGCGGCGCGCGGCTCCGGGGGACGCCAGGACCGCATGGTCGCATGTGCTGCCTGCCGCGCCTGCCGGTCGGGCAAGGTGGCGACGATCCGCGCGAGCGCGTTCCGCCCCGCCGTTGCGAGCGCGGTGTCGCCGAAGTCGCCGAGGCTTGCGATGCCGAGCATCAGCGCCTCGATCTCCAGGCGAGAGAAGCTCTGCGGCGGCAACGCCGGATCTTCGGTCAGCGTGTAGCCATAGCCCGCCGTTCCGTCGATCAGCACGCCGCCCGCCCGCAGCGTCGCGATGTCGCGATAGAGCTGCCGCGTCGAGATCTCCGTCTCCGCCGCGAGGCGCATTGCCGTCACCGGCTTGGGAAGCCGCCGCAACGCCTCCAGCAACCGCATCAGGCGATCCGATCGTGCCATCCCTGCTGCCCGAAAGTGTCAGGAGCCTCTTGGTACAAAGACGGCGTCATCCAACGCAAGGAACAAGCCGATGCGCACCCTCTACTACTCGCCCAATTCCCGATCCGACACGGTCGTCACACTCGTGCGGATGGTCGCCGCTGACATCGAGATGCGCGAGGTGACCATCGCGCGACAGGACGGATCGGGTGGCCGTGATCCCGCCAACCCGCATCCGGAGGGCAAGGTGCCCTATCTGACCGACGGCGACGACGCGGTGCGCGAGCGCGGCGCCATCATGCTCTACCTGACCGATGCTTATCCCGAAGCGGGTCTCGGGCCGCTGCCGAGCGACACGGGGCGTGGCGCCTACCTGTCGTGGCTGTTCTACTACCAGGGTGTAATGGAACCGCTGCTGATCCTACAATGGGCCAACGTGAGCCATCCCGCGCTTACTGCGAGCCTGCGCGACGTCGACACGATGCTGGAGCGACTTGCCGAGCCCTTGCGTCGCGGGCCCTGGCTGCTCGGAGACCGATTCTCCGCAGCCGACCTGCTGTGCAGCTCGCCGTTCCTGTGGTTTGCCGACATGATGCCCGCCGACCCTGCGATCCGCGATTGGGTGGCACGCTGCGCAGAACGCCTAAATGCCTGCGCGGGTTCGTGACGCCGGGCCCCGGTAGTTTTGGAGGAGTGGCGGATGATCCGCCGTCATTGACACGACGCCCAGCATATCCCCAGGCTCCCGCCCGCAACGTCGCGGCGGGAGCTCGACGGGCTTTGGGGAGGATGATGCGGAAAATCTCAAGATTGCGGCTGGCCCTCCTCACGGCCTCCGTCACCGTGTGCGTTTTGACCGGTGGCCTTTCCGCAATGTCCCATGGGGGATTGCGCTATGTCGATCTCGCAACGCCGTTCGAAATGGCTGCGATCGAAACCGCCGGGCGGCCCGGCAGCGTACGTGTCGCGACCATCCGGTCTCGTATCGAAGCGGTCCTGCCGGGGATTTATCCCGCCGGCCCCGCCACCGACAAACGTATCGCTATCGCCTTGCAAGGATTTCCCGGCGACAGACCCGGCTATGATCGGGTCATCTCCGTCTTTCCCGCTGCGTTGAGCGATGCAACGAAGCGCTTTCGCGCGCTATTTCAGGGGTTCGTATCACCCCTGCCTATCTACCTCTATCATTCGCTCGGCCAGCGCGATGGCGGGTCCGACTATCTCGAACCCGGTCATCGACACGTCATGCTCTTCGGAGCCGACATGATTGCGAAATATCATTCCGACGATTCGCTTGAGCCTTTCATGATCCACGAGCTCTTCCACCTTGAGCATGCTCGCCACTTCGCCGATTGCGAGGCGCTATGGTGCACCCTGTGGCAGGAAGGCCTGGCGGTCGACGCCACTGCAACGATGGTGCCGCAGGCGACGGATCATCAGTTGCTCCTCGACATCCCGGGTCCAATCCGGGCCGCCACCGAGCGCCGGTGGTCGGACGCGTTATGCTTCGTTGCGGCGCACTTCGACGATGTCGACGGTGCAGCCACCGCGGCAGCCCTGCAGATGGGCGGGAATCCCCCGGATGGGCTGCCGGATCGCTTTGGCTATTATGTCGGTGTCCGGCTCGCCCAGGCGACAGCTTTGCCGATCACGCAGCTGGCGCGCCTCGACAACGAGGCAGCGCAACCCGTTGTTCGTGCCGCATTGGCGAGGTTGATAAAGGACGCGCGCGTGACCTGTGCTACACGTCTGGACATCCAAGCGGCACCTTAGCAGCGTTGCGGCCTATCAAGCATAAAGGTTCCGCTCGACGGCAGCGACCCCACCGGCCAGCCGCGATCGATCGGGCCAAGCAAAGGATGGCGCATGAAAAAAGCGTATAACGGATCCTGTCACTGCAAAGCCATCACCTTCACGGCGGTGATCGATCTTTCGAAGGGCAGTGTAAAATGTAACTGCCGCCTTTGCTGGAAGCAGCGGATGTGGAAGACGGGCAGGATCGATGTCGCAGACTTCTCCCTTGTCGCCGAACCTGGAAGGCTAGGTGGCTTCATGGGAAAGCACCAAGGTACGCATCATTTCTGCAATAGCTGCGGCATCGCCACCCACACGCATGTCCGGCGTCCAGACGCTGGCGAGGAGTATGTGATGGTTCAGGTCGCAAGCCTCGACGACTTGCCGGTCGACGATCTGCTTGCCGCTCCACTGACCATCGTCGATGGCTTGCACGATCAATGGTCGGACGTGCCAGCGCAGATTAGCCACCTGTAATTGATGCCGCGACAACGTGGCCACTCTCTCTCCGTAAACGGCATAGGGTTTTTCGCGAAGCAGACGGCTGAGCCGAATATTTCCTGCTGCGCGTCGGAATCCAATGAAGTTGTGCGCCCTCGACATGCCGTACGGCGATCGGCAAGGCGGAGTCCGCGACCTGGCGGGGAACATCTGGTGGATATCTCGGCGCCTGAGCACCAATCCGTATTTCTGAAGTTTTTGGGTGACCACTCAGTCGAGGAAGTGATGCGGATCGAAGCTCTCAACCACGTCCAGTTGGCAATGCCGCCCGGCGGGGAGGATGCCGCGCGCCATTTCTATGCGGAGGTTCTTGGCATACCGGAAGTCGCCAAGCCGCCGCATTTGGCGAAACGGGGTGGCTGCTGGTTCGAACGCGGCGCCCTCAAGGTGCATCTCGGCGTCGAGCAGGACTTCCGGCCGGCAAGGAAGGCTCACCCTGCCTTCACGGTGACGAACTTGCCCCGATTGATTGTCCGGATCGAAGCTGCCGGGTTCCTCGTAGTCGAGGACGAGCCGCTCGACGGCTACAACCGGCGCTATGTCGCCGACCCGTTCGGCAACCGCATCGAACTGATGGAGCCGGTTTGATCGGTGACGTGCAACAGCGGGCGCATCTTTTCGTGCGCCCGCTTCGTGTTGTTCAACGCAGGAAGGTGTCCAGCGCCTCGGCAAACGCCTTCGGCTGGTCGAGCATGACGAAATGCGCCGCATTGGGGATGTCGACGAACGTCACGTGCGGCGCCGCCCCATATTCACGCTTGTACAGACCCTCGGCCACCGCCTTTGGCAGGGCATCGCTCCACGGATAGACCAGCGTGATCGGCGCCGTGATCTTCGCCATGTCGGGGCGCAGATCGGTGGTCAGGTCCTCGTACATGGCTTGCCCCGTCACGCGTGAGTCGGCCGCCATTCCCCAGGCCTTGACCTTGGCACGTGCGTCGGGCGTCGCGGCGAGGCCGTTGGCGGTGCGTTCGGCATTTGCGGCGCGCTTCGCGGGATCGCCAGCCGTTGCGACCAGCATGTCGCGCATCGCCGCTGCCTGTGGGCGGACCGCGTCGACCGTGGCGGTCGGGGCGAACAGCGCGCCATAGAATGGCAGCGAGTCGACGATCATCAGCCGGCCGACATGGTCGGGATGCGCCTTGGCGAACATCAGGCTTACGAGCCCACCCATCGAGTGGCCGACGATCGCCGGCTTGCCGAGCTTCTCCCTGACGATCAGCGTCTCAAGATCGGCGACGACGCCACCGAGAATGCCCGGCTTCAAATTCTCCCCGGGCGCATCGCCGCCAAAGCCGTTGACCTGAACGACATAGACACGGTGCGATCGGGCGAGGCCGGGGACGACGCCATCCCATACCGCGCGCGGCGAACTGAGGCCGGGGATCAGGATGACCGGGCTACCCCGGCCCGTTGCGACCACCGAGATATGAGGCATCTCCATGACCGGCGCTTTGGCCACAGCGGACGGGGCACAATGTCCGGCCGTGGGCTGAAGGACGACGCCCAGCGTGAACAGCGAGGCGGCGATACGAAGTGGCAGATGGCTGATCATGGTTCACTCTCCCTTGGATGGACGGACGAAGACGTCTTCGATGGCGAGGTCGAACACCTCGGCGATGCGGAATGCGAGCGGCAGTGATGGATCGTAGCGGCCGGTCTCGATCGCGATGACGCTCTGTCGCGACACCCCCAATCGTTCGCCAAGATCGGCCTGGCTCCACCCGTGCTCGGCACGGAGGCGCTTCAGATGGTTCTCCATCAGCGGCGCTCGATCACGCAATTGACCAGCGCGCCGGCCGCGAAGCCCGCGAACCAGATGACTGCGACCCAGAAGACGGCGAGGTGCGGGGCGAGGCCGTAGTTTTCGAGGAACCCCCAGACCGTCGACAGCCCAAGCGCGGCCGCTGAAGCGATGAGCGCCTGCCGAATCCGCAGCATGCGTAAATATTCATCGCCTTCCTCGACCAGATACCGGCCGATCACGCCGAAGATGGCCACGATCGACAGGCCCGGGACCAATGCCGCTGCATATGCCAGGACGCCCGCATTGCCGGGATGATCGCGGAACCAGAACGAGCCGAGGATCAGCGACGCACCATAGACCGCGGATGCGATCAGGATGTCACGATTGTACCGGCGCCGGGCGGTGTGTCGCTGCATGTAAGCCTCCATCGAATCGGTAAAGGAGGCTTTACATGTAAAGGACAATTTACGTCAAGCACCCTTTACCTCGATGGGAACCGTGTTGTTGCTCACGGAGAAGGACGGATGGGTTTGCAGACGGCCGTCTTGGGCAAGCCGCGAAGCCAAGGACCTGCCGTCAATCCGCGCGCACGACCGTCCAGATGCCGATCTGCCGGGGGGTGTCGAGGATGTCCTTTAAGCTGGCATGCCACGCGGCTCGGTACGGGCGGCTCAGCTGGACGTTGAGTACATCCTCTCGGTCTGCCCAGGTCTCGTGGAGCTGGAAGACAGTCGGCCGGTCCGGATCGACGTGCAGCGCGGCGCGAACGAATGTGGTCTCATGCCGCATCGCATCGAGCACCGGGTCGAGCAGCGATCGGAAGCGGTCGACCCGATCCGGCTTGACGTGGAAGGTGATCACATAGGTCTCCGGGTGTGCCTGCGCGGTCATGAGAAGACCACCGTGACCAGCGCTTCCGCGACGGGCGTGCCGCCGTCGCTCGCGATCTCGACCCTGACGACATGTTGTCGCTTGCCGCTGCGCGAGGACCGTCCGGTGGCGACCAGATCGCAACCGGCCGCTGGCGCGAGATACGTGATGCTCAAGCTGCTGGTGGCCCCGCCATCGGGGATGTTTCGCGCGCAGGACACCGCCGTGGCGACCGCAGTCACGTCTGCCATGGTTGCGATCACGCCGCCATGGACGACGGTCCTGACCGTAACGTTGGCGGCGGCGAACGGGAGCGTGAGCTGGACCATTCCTTGCTCGATCCGCTCGATCGCCAATCCGAGCGAGCGCGCCAAGGGCGATCCGAGCAGGCGGTCGGCGATGATGGCCTCAGCGGTGGCGATCTCGATCATGGCGTCACCCGCCGGGCAACGTCGCAGGCGAGCCGGTATGCATGCGTCACCATGACCCCATGCGCCACGCCGTCGTAGACGACGAGGTCCGCAGCGGGAATGGACGCGGCATAGGCCCGGCCGCTGCTGTCCAATGGCGCGGACACATCGCGGTCGCCGTGGATGATCGTGACCGGCAGGTCGATCGCGGCGGCGTCCGTGGAGAGATCGCTCAGCGCGATCGTCCGCTGGAATTCGACGACGGCGCGGCGCGAGCAATCGAGCACCATCGCGGCCATCCAGTCGTTGATGCGCTCGGGCGTCCCCGGCGCAAAGGGTTCGATATTGGCGTCGATCCAGCCGGACAAGTCGGACGCGAGCTGCCCGCACAGCCCATCCACCATGTCGGGCGTGATCCCGTCGACACCGACAACCCGCGGCCCCGTCGCGCCCACTAGGATCAACCGGGCGACGCGCGCGCGGCCGTGCCGCCTGAGATAGCGGATCGCTTCACCGCCTGCGCCGGAATGGGCGACCAGCGTGACGCCATCGAGGTCGAGCACATCCAGCACGGACGCGAGATCGTCGGCAAGGCTGTCATAATCGTAGCCCGGCCGGTCGGTGGATCGGCCATGGCCGTTGCGATCATAGGCGATGGTGCGAACACCGGCGGCATTGAGATGGAGCATCGTCTCGCCCCAGATTCGCCCATCCATCGCCCAGCCAGCCATCAGGACGACGGGCGGTCCTTCGCCCCAGTCACGGACGAACAGCGCATGGCCCGGCCCACGCGGGATGAAGGCCGGGCTCATGCGACGGGCCGATCGAGGAAACCGATCACCTCGGCGATCCGTCCGTCAGCGGCAAGCCGGACGATGTCGGTGCCGCCGACGATCGGCGCGCCATGCTCAGGCGCCAGCGTCCAGGAAAAGCGCACGAAGCTGCCATGCGCGTCGGGGGTGCCGCGAAGGGTGAAGGCATGCCCCGGAAACTGCGCCCGGGCGTCGGCGATCATCGCGGCGATGCCGGCATGGCCCTGACCCGCCATCATCGGGTCGGCATAGCGCGCGTTCTCGGCCCATCCGTCCGACAGGCGGCGGTTCCGCGAGACGGCGTCGGGGTCGTTCCAAAGCGCCAGATAGTCGCGCGCCAGCGTTTCAGGGTCGGTCATCATCCATCTCCTCAGGTTGCGGGACCAAGGATGCGGCTGACCGGGAGCCAAGGCGATTACCCAACAGGTAATGGCGTCGCGCCGGCACCACGATAGGATGCGGCTATGGCGACACGAGTGACCACCGTAGGGGACGTGCTCCGCGACTGGCGGGCGAGGCGGCGACTGAGCCAGCTCGACCTTGCCGGTGAGGCGGACGTGTCCACCCGCCATCTCAGCTTCGTCGAGAGCGGTCGGGCGGCACCCAGTCGCGACCTGCTGCTACGGCTCGCCGAACCGCTCGCGATGCCGCTTCGGGAACAGAACCGGCTGTTGCTCGCGGCGGGCTATGCACCCGTGCATGGCGAACGGGCGCTCGACGCTCCCGACATGGCGGCCGCGCTGGCGGCGGTCGACGCGGTCTTGCGCGCGCACGCTCCATTTCCGGCGCTGGCGGTCGATCGCCACTGGAACTTGGTTCGCGCCAATGACGCGGCGACTGCGATGCTGGTAGGCATCGAGCCGATACTCCTGGAGCCACCCGTCAATGTGCTGCGGGCGACGCTCCATCCGAAAGGCTTGGCGCCGCGCATCGCGAACCTCGCCGAATGGCGGCACCATCTCCTCGCACGCTTGCGTATGGATATCGATCGTTCGGCCGATCCGGCGCTCGAAGCGTTGCACGCCGAACTGCGAAGCTATCCGAGCCCCGTCAGCCGCGAGCCGCACGTCCCGGTTGCCCGCATCGCGGTGCCGCTGGCGATCCAGAGCGAGGCGCACGGTCGCGTACTGTCGTTCCTGTCGACCACCACCGTCTTCGGCACGGCCACGGACGTGACGCTGGCGGAACTGACGCTGGAATGCTTCTACCCCGCCGACGACGACACGCGGCAGGCGCTGCTCAGCGGTTCACGTCCGTGATCGAGCGTGTGACGTGCCCCTGATCGTCGAGAAAGTCGATCGTCGCACGGCCGTCGGCTGCGACCTTGAGCTCCAGGCGCTTGCGGCCGTCCGGATCGCGCAGCGCCAGCACCGATGCCTTGTCCGGTGTGCGACCGAGGAAGGCACGAGGCGCCACGCCGACGCCAGCAGCGCGAATGGCAGCGTCGCGCTGCGCGCTGGCCGGCTGCCGGACCAGCCGCGCCACGGTCGGGAAATCGACTGGCCGGTCGGGACGATCGTTGATGGCAAGCCCAGCCTGCCGGGTCTGTCCCGCTTCGTCGCTGCTGAGCGCCACCGTCTGGTCCTGGCGCCAGCGGTCGAAGGACAGGGCGCCGAGATTGGTCGGCTTGCCGTCCTTCAGCGCGCCGGAAAAGACCAGCCCGCCATTCTCGGTGCCCTCGTCATTGTAGAAGATCATGCCCGCCTGGGGGCGATCGGGATGCGGCGTCTCGCGCCCTGCTACGATGATCCCCGGCATCCGGTCACGCGAGGCGATCGTCATGCGCAAGGTGCCGTCGGGCTCGCGGATGTTGATGCGCTGGACGTCGATCGTGTCGAACGCGGCGGTCTTAGGGGCGGCGTTCGCGCCCAGCATCAGCCAGGCGATGGCGAGCGTGGTGACGGCTGCATAGGCGCCGATCGCTCGCGAGGCATCGATTCTCATGCTCAGTCTCCCCCGGGTTCGCGCAGCGAAGCCATGCGCCAGCCTCTCGATAAAGCTATACTGCAAGTTGCCAGGGGGGGCCATGAAAGAACTTCCCGCGCCGTCACAATGGAGTGGATTTGCCCATGCTTCCCATCATCGCCGCACTTCTTTCCGCCATGCCGGGGCCGCCGCCCAGGGCCGTGATGCCGAAAGGCGCAATCCAGGAAATTACTCTCGCGCCAATTTTTCGATATCGCTTCATGTGCTCGGAGCATCCGGCAGGCGAGTTGGACTATGCGGGTGACGCACTGGGCGCGGATTGCCTCGTCTTCGGCGGGATGGACGGCGACACGGGTTTTGCGAAGCTCTATCGAGGCGATGGTGGCGTCAATGCGGACTGGTACGGATGGCATACCGACGTGCTGGCACCAGTCAACGGCGTGGTGGCGTTCGTCTACGACAATCCGCGGGTCAATACGCCGGGCAGGCTGGGGCCGCCGCCCGCAGGCACCGTCCGCATTCGGACCACGGATGGTGTGATCGTCACGATGGGTCATCTGACCAACCTGCGCGTGCATGTCGGCGATACCGTCGCGGCCGGTCAGGTTCTCGGCGTCGACGGCAACAACGGCAACGCCAGGGCGCCGCACATCCATATCGGCGCCTACCGCGAGGCCAACAACGAACCGCTCCAGATTCGCTGGGATCTGCGGGCACTCGCCAAGACGACGCCCTTCGCAGGATAGGTGCTCCCGTTGATGGTCAGAGCCGAAAGAGGCCGAGGCCATCGATCACCTCCGCCTTGGTCTGTTCGGTGAGGCCGCGACCACGCGCGGTGCCTGCCCGCAGGATGTCGAGAATCGTATCGGGATCCTTGGCAAGCGCGGCGCGGCGTTCGCGGATCGGTGCGATCGTGTCCTGAAGGATGCCGGCCAGGCGGCGCTTCAGCACCATGTCGCCGAGGCCGCCCCGGCGGTATTCCGCCTTCAGTGCTGCGACCGCGTCGACATCGGGGTCGAAGGCGTCGAGATAGGTGAAGACCACATTGCCCTCGACCCGGCCGGGGTCGGCCGCGCGGAGATGATCGGGATCGGTGTACATGCGCTGGACAGCGAGGGCGATGTCGTCGTCGCTGGCCGACAGCGGGATGGCATTGCCCTGCGACTTGCTCATCTTCTCCTTGCCATCGACGCCGGGTAGCCGACCGCTCGCCGGGATCAGTGCGCGGGCCTCCGGCAGCAGCGTGCGCCCGACCTGACGATTGATGCGGCGGACGATCTCGTTGGTCTGCTCGATGATCGGCGCCTGGTCCTCGCCGACCGGGACGACGCTCGCCTTAAAGGCGGTGATGTCGGCCGCCTGCGCGGCTGGATAGCAGAGGAAGCCGGCGGGGATGTCGCGGCCGAACCCGCGCGCCTGAATCTCGTCCTTGATCGTCGGGTTGCGCTCGAGGCGGGCAACCGACACGAAGTTGAGATAGAGCAAGGTCAACTCGGCAAGCGCGGGCAATGCGGACTGCACGCAGATCGTCGACACCGAGGGGGCGATGCCGACCGCGAGATAATCGAGCGCGACCTCGATCACGTTGCGGCGGACCTTGCCCGGGTCGTTCGCATTGTCGGTCAGCGCCTGCGTATCGGCCAGCAGGACGTATTGCTCGTGGCTGTACTGCAATGCGACCCGATTGCGCAGCGACCCGACATAATGGCCGAGGTGCAGCGGTCCGGTGGTGCGATCACCGGTCAGGATTACGGGCCGCGAGGATCGAGGGGACATAGGGCAGTTCTCCGAGGGGAAGTGCCGCTGCTGTCGTCGGTTTTCGGATATGACGGGCCGCCGAGAGCAGCGACCGGGTCAACGAGGAAATGACAGGCCGCGCTTAGATCGCGGGCCACCAGCGTTGCGAAAGGATCGACATGCGGGCTGTCATGCCGCCATCATAGCGGATCGCGGCGGCAAGCCAAGCGCGTCACCGAAGGGCGTTTCCAAGGAAAACCAGTGCCGATGCAAGGCGGCCGTCGGCATCGTCGCCATGCCCAATTCCGGGAATGAGGCACCAGTCATGGGGCACGTCCAACTCGCCCATCAAATCATGCAAATACATGGCGCCATCGTGTAACCTGAACTCGTCGCGATCGCCGCATTCGAGCCGGATGGACAGTCCAGACGGCCGGATGGCGTCGCGCCGGCTACGCAAAAGCGCGGGCACACAATTCTCTGCATAGCGCTCGGGTGTTTCTCCCATGCTGCGGTTCAGTTCGTCAAGGATTCCAGGCCGATTGTGCTCGGGCACGGCCATGGAGCGTTCCGCCGGAAAGATCGCAGGGCAGGATGCCGCGACGGCCCGGAAGCGGTCCGGCTGACGGAAGGCAAGCTTGAGCGCACCATAGCCGCCCATCGAAAAACCCAGCGCGGCGCGGATGCCGTTCAGCGGGAGCAGCGTTGCGACCAACTCCGGCAGTTCAATCGCCACCAGCCGCTCCCACGCAGGGCCGCCTAGCTGGTCGATATAGAAGCCATTGCGCGTCGGCACGCTCGCGCAGGCCACAATCGTGGGCGGCAGCGTGCCATCCATCCATGCCGCGTCATAGGTCGGCTTGGACGACTCCAATATGCCGGCGGATGACATGGCGCCGTGAAGATGGAGGATCAGCGGGAGCGGCCCGGTCGATGACAATGGGGGCGGCATCAGCACGGCATATTCAACCTGTTGGCCGGCCTCGCGGCTATCGAATACGTCCGTGATCAGGAGGCTGTCACGCGTCATTGTCGTGTTCCGTTCCTACGCGTGACCACGCTGTCATCGAAGCGGTTGCGAGGCAGGGGATCGTACTTCGAGGATCTGCGGGGCAACCTGCAGATCGCCATGACTCTGGGGATACCGTCCGCTTCCGCAGCTCGGCCTCTCCCGTTCTGGATCAGCGACCGTTCAAACGGCAATCGATCGTCCCGCGTCCGGTCGACGCATCCCAGTCGAGGAAGGTAACGGTCACGCCGTGCATGCGGCCCGCGCCATCCCTCGCCCGGCACTGCTGTGACGCACCGGGCCGCGTGGGGAGATACAGAGGGCATTCGACATGGTTGGTGCGCAACCCGGCTCTCAAAAGCGGCGTCATGCACGCTGGTCCGACTTGTCCTGACGGCATCATCGACCCCCGCGGCCCCGGTCGACCGAACTGCCGCCGGGGAGCACGATACCGCTGCGGGTAAACGGTGTTGGCCTCGCCGACATGAGACCCCGGGCCGAAACGAGGGACCGGAGCGACAGGTTCTACCACCTGCGCGATGGCGACGCCTCCGATCGCCATGCCGGCAATGGCGAGCAACCCTAGCTTTGCGCCGACAAACCCCGATGCACGATAGGAAACGGCGCCTTGATGATGACTCTTCATCAGGTCAATCTCCGATAGAAATCAAGCGAGTAGCTTTAGGTGGCTGGCGATTTGCGGTCTGGTTGACGCTAATCGGGCATCCACTGCGCAATCGTCCATTCATGGCCGGATGGGTCGCGCACCCGGCCATAGAGTTCGCCCCAGAACTGGCGTTCCATCGGCACGACGATGGTTGCGCCCGCCTCTAGGGCCGACCGCCACGTCAACGCAGCGTCCTCGACCTGGAGGTGAAGCGTGACGGTCGTTCGGTTCCGCTCCGTCGGCGCGACGCTGCCGCCGCCGTAGGAGGCGGAGTCGCTGAACTCGTCCATCACGATCAGTGTCGAACCGCTGATGACGAGGCGCAGGTGCATGATGCGGCGCGAGCCGTCATTGGCCGGCATGCGGGCGACCTCGATTGCGCCGTAGGCTTGCTTGTAGAATTCGGCTGCGGCGGCGGAGTCCGCGACGGTGAGGATCGGCGTGACGCCGAGCGGCGGTTCATCCGACGACATGGCCGCGATCCTCCAAAATGGGCGGGGCCGCGCTTGCGTTGCTCGCCGTCACAATACCGTCCACCGCTTGGCGCCGAGCCATTGTGCCAAGGCACGCTGCGGATCGTCGCCGTCCGAACCGGGGAGCATCGCGACCTCGCGGCCATCGGGCTTGACGATGACGAAGGGATCGAACGAACCGTTGCCGTTCCGCCGGTAGCGATGTTGCTGGACGACGAGGAAGCCGCGCCAAGGACCGTTGCGCAGGACGCCGTACAGGGCGCCGTCGGTGACGTAGCGGATGGCCCCGGTGCGGACCGCAACCTGATGGATCGCGGGCGAGGTCGCATAGGCGTCCGCCTCGACATAGACATAGCCGCCATCAAGAGAGAAGTCGGGATTGGCGAGGCTGGACAGGTTGCGCTTGGGATCGTTGGAGTAGCGGCCACGATAGAGTTCGCGGCTCTGCCCGGTGCGCGTGTCGGTCAGCCATAGCGATGCAGGCGCTTGGCCGCTCGCGCCGGCGGTGCCCCGGGTGGGCCGGGTCGAGGCGACGAACCTGCCATCGGGCGAGCGCGCGCTGGGGCGATCCGCCGCCGTCGCAGGTGGCGGCAGCATCACCGTAGAGATGGTGAGCATGATCGCTGGTCGCAGGATTCGCATGATCTCTCCTTCGTTCAAACGGTGAATGCAGTGGGACCGCCGCCGCATGCTCGGCCTCGGACCGGTCCGATTGACAGGTTGGTCTCGTCGGCGCAGTCTTGTCGCTGGCTGATGCCGCCGGCCGCTCGCGCCTGACAGGGTATGGTGAAGGCATCGCAACGCATATCCTTTCACCGGACAGTCCACCGGCGATGGATCGGCAAGGCGAGCACCCGATGACCCGTCGCCGGATTTGAGGACCTGTCATGACCACGATCGATCAGGCCAAAGCCATGGCCAAGAGGTTGCGTGCCGCGTTGTCCGCGCACGGCACGGACATCCCGCATTCCACCAGCCTCGAGCTGGTCGCGTCCCAACTCGGCCACCGCGACTGGAACACCGCCGCCGCCCGCCTGCCGGCTGCCCAAGCCGAGGGCATCACCTTCCGTCAGGCGATCCCGATCCTGCGGATCTTCGACGTCGCCAAGGCACGCGAATTCTACTGTGACTTCCTGGGCCTTTCCGTGACGATGGAGCATCGGCACGAGCCGGGCCTGCCGCTCTACATGGCGGTCGAGCGCGCCGGGCTCGAACTGCACCTCAGCGAGCATCACGGCGATGCCAGCCCCGGCTCCACCTGCTTCGTCTGGATGACGGGCGTGGTCGGCTTCCAGGCCGAGTTGATCGCGAAGAACTATGGCTATGGTCGTCCGGGTATCGAGGACCTGCCGTGGGGACGTCAGGTCGAGGTCGCCGACCCGTTCGGCAATCGCATCCGCTTCTGCGAGCGGAAGGGATGAGCGTTGGGATGGTCGCTTCGTGATCGGTAGCATGGCGACCATCCCAACCATCACGCCGCCTCGTGGGACAGGATGTTCAGCAGCCGTCCGAACGGATCGCGCACGAAGAAGCGATGCACGCCCCAGGGCTCATGGGCTGGGCCATAGGTGATCTCGTGCCCGGCCGCGACGAGCCGCATGTGCACGCTGTCCAGATCGTCGACCTCAATGGATAGGTCGGGGACGGGCGTGCCGGAGCCGCCTTCACTGGCGAAGCTGACCTGCGGCACCGCATGGCCGGACCCGACGAAGGTGACGATCCAGCCATGGTCCATGCCGATCGTCATGCCCAGCATGTCGCCGTAGAAAGCGCGTGCGCGGCCGACGTCGGCAGTGGCGATGTTGGGAACGATCCGGGTCACGCTCATGCTCGTCTCCCTTGCTGACCGTCAGTCGTCTTCCCAGGCGATGGCAGCGATGCGCCAGCCCTGCTGTTTCCTCACGAGCTGGATGAACTTGGCGCCGCTGCCCGCATAAGGCGCGCCCTCCCGCCATCCGCTCTTGGCATAGGTCGAATGGCGGGAGGCAATGCCGCGCAGTACCTGGGTGCTGGCGCCGGTCTCCCATTCGTGGAAGTCCGCCAGCGTGCCGTCGGCCAGCATCCGGGCACGCGGTGCGATGAAGGTTTCCACCGTCATCGTGTCGATGCCCGTGGCGCCAGCGCGCACGATCATCGCTTCCGGCAGGAACATGTCGACGAGTCGATCCGCAGCGCTCCTGCGGCCACCACGGTTATCGAAGGCCGCGTAGAAGCCCGCCACCAGCGCGTCGATCGCCGCCTCGTCATCCCGGCTGGCCTCGATCGTCATAGCAGCGCCGGCGTGCCGACCCACAGCATCCGCACCGCCGTCGTTCCGTCGTTGCGCATGCGATAGGGGTGGCGCTGTTCAAAATGCGCGCTGTCGCCTGCGTTAAGGGTGAAATGCTCGCGCCCGACCCAGACGTCGAGCCTGCCTTCGAGCACATACCAGAAGCCTTCGCCTTCGCGGTGCGAGATCGGTGATGCATGACCCGGCGGCACCGTCATGTGCAGCGCTTCCATCCGCCGCTCGGCATGGCTGCCGCTGAGACGCACGTAATCGACCGGACTGGTGCCGACATGCAGATGCTCTGGTGCATCGGCACGGCGGACGATCTGGCCGGGTGACGGAATGCCGATGAAATAGCCCGTCTCGACGTCGAGCGCGGATGCGATCTGGGCCAGCGAGACGAGCGACGGCATCGCCTGGTCGCGCTCCACTTGCGACAGGAATGGGACCGATAGTCCGGACGCCGCCGCCAGGTCCTTCAATGTCATGCCAAGCCGTTGACGACGTTGCCGGATCGCCCCGCCGATCGGCGGCGGGGCGGCGTCCTGTTCATGCATCGCCGTTGCGGTCCTAGCCACGCCTGTCCTTCTCCAATGCCATCAAATGCTAGCTGACTCATATGCTGCTGTCAAAATAGTTTGACAGAATCAGAGGGGTTATGATGCGATCAGGTATGGAGGTCGTGATGCACGAGAGGATTTCGCAAGGCGACATGGCGGGCGCTGCCATCGCGACCGATCGACTCAGCCTGCAGGCTCCGGATCTATCCGATTTCCCCGACATGGTCGCCCTGTGGAGCGATCCCGACGTGGTGCGCTACATCGGGGGCCGCGTGTTCTCGGATGAAGAAATCTGGCAGCGCCTGCTGCGCTACCGCGGGCATTGGGCGCTGCTAGGCTATGGCTATTGGACCATCCGTGAGCGGGGTACTGGCGCCTACGTCGGCGAGATCGGCTTTGCAGACTGGCACCGGTCCGGCCTGCCCGAACTCGGGGGGAGCCCGGAGGGCGGCTGGGTGCTTCGCCCTTCCATGCACGGCAAGGGCTATGCCAGCGAGGCGCTAGCTGCAGCGTTGGCGTGGCTGGATAGGACAATGAAGCCCCCGTCGTCGGTGTGCATCATTGCCCCGGACAACGTCGCGTCTCTCAAGATGGCAGAGCGCTCCGGCTACCGTATCGTTCGCAAGGGAATCTACCGGGACAGCGAGACCTGCATCCTGATGCGCGAGCATGCGGGAACAGGATGATTGCCGCCGATCGGCGCAGCGTATGGCAAACGAAACGGATGATTACGACAGGCGGGCGGATTTACGGATCGGCATAACTTGGAAGACGGCATGGACAGGCATTTTAGGTCGATAATTGAAGGGTGGCGTCGCGTCGTCAACGAAGGCGACGTGGCATCGGCACGGGCGATCACGACCGGCCTGACGCTCGCGGCCTGCCTGTTCCCTTCCTCCGCCGTGGCGCAGCAGCCATTTCGCATGCCGCCGCCCGAGGTGGCGCAGCCGGCACCCGGAGGTGTCCGCATCACCGAGGACGGGCTGGTCGCGAACTGGTATGCCGTTTCTCGACAAGGGGCTTCGCGGGCGCCGGTCGTACTGCTGCTGGGCGGATCGGAAGGAGGGATTGGCGCCGGGGCTGGCCGTCAAGCTGCCGACCTCGTCGCGCATGGCTTTGCCGTGCTGCATCTTGCCTATTTCGGTGCCCCCGGATTGCCGCCGCGGCTCGACATGGTGCCGCTTGAATATTTCGATCGTGCCCTCGTCTGGATCAAGCGACAGCCCGGCATCGATCCCGCCCGCATCGCCGTGGTCGGTGCCTCGAAGGGGGCCGAGGCGGCGCTACTCGTGGCATCCCGGCATCCCGAACTTCACGCAGTCGTCGCCGGCGCGCCATCGGCGGCGGTCTGGCCGGGGATCGATTTCACGGGGCGGGACACGGGCTCGTCCTGGACATTACGGGGAAGGCCATTGCCGTATCTGCGCTACGGCCCCGCGGCGACCAGCATGTTCGACGGATACAAGACCGGACTAGCCACGCTGCCGGAGCATCGAGATGCCGCGATTCCGGTAACTCGGATCAAAGCCAAGGTCCTGCTCGTCTGCGGTCGTTCCGACACGTTGTGGCCATCCTGTCCCATGGCGGAGCAGGTGCAACGAGCGATCGGACCAAAGGTAACGATTCTTGCCTATGAAGATGCCGGTCATGCAGTTTTTGGCCCTCCCATTCAGGTCCGCGCTGCAGCCTATCACTCGCTCGGGTCCCTTGGCGGTACGCCGGAGGGGAACAACGGCGCCCGGGCTGATGCATGGCCTAAGGTCCTTGCATTTCTTGGCGACTGAAGGTCTCTTAAAGGAGGCGCTTATCAACCGAGAGAACGTAAAGGATTCATTACCCCGGTAACGTAACGAGCATCTTCACGGCAGATCAAAACCGTGATCGCCGAAGGTTACCGATTGGGATACGGTTGCAATGCTCTGGTCGATTGGACAGTAGGTTCGACTGACAACGAAAGCCATGAATCGAAATCGTGGTTCGACTTCCCATTTCCGGCAATCGTCGTACTATATGGCACGGCTAGTCTATACCCAATCCATCACTTCACCCGCAGGTCAGGCGATGCTCAGGCAGGACGTCGAGCAGGTAGAAGGTCCGGCGCAGGTCATACTGATCGCCATGATCATCGCCGATCTGCCGGTCGCCTGCGCGATCGAGGAATGCCAGAGCGGCATTGATCGGCTGCTTGCCCGTCAGCTCCTCGCGGGCGTCGCCGTCACTTGTCCGCGAATGGAGATCCTTGTCGTTCAGCACCGTGATGCGCCACGCATGCAGTAAGTCCCTGGAGCGCCTTTGCCAGCCTTTCGGCATATCGCGGCGATCGAAGGCCGGTAGCTGTTGATTGCCACTGAGAAGTGACCCGGGATTTCCATCGAGAATTGACCCGGTTGGATATGT
>NZ_BMZP01000027.1 GCF_014652855.1 Novosphingobium pokkalii | reverse complement strand
GTCCGTCCTTCCAATGGACCAGACTCTAATCAAGCTTGGAGGAAAATCAGGGGGTCACGTCAACCCCAATCCACACCAAAGCCCTTTTACCCATAGACCTGTGCGAGCCTCACCGCGGGTCGTACTTGTAAGACTTTCGTACGCCTGCCGGCGCCCGAAACCCTTCGACAAAGCGGTCGTTCGAGTCTTTCCTCAATACGGCTGCTTACCACCCGACACCGGACGTGCGGAAAGATGGCGTGCAGTGGCAGGAAGCAAGGAATACCGTTTATTGAGGAGGTGCCAGGCCATCAGAAATTGAGTCTGTCTGGATAATGTTGCGGAAGAATGCAGTGGTCAGGCAAAAGCTCACGGTATAGCAGAGCATTGCGCCTCGTGATGGACCGCTATCGCGCCTGCGTGATTATCCTGCAAATGCCGGCTGAGGGATGAAAGCGCCAAATCTTCAAAGTGGTCGAGGCTCACGGCTCTTTTAACGCCCACATTCCGTAGCACTGCTTTTACCAATATCAGAATCGCATGCTGAAAACAGTGCCCCACAAAGTGATGCAACTCAAATACTGCTTGAGGTAGAATCCTTGGCTTGCGTAATCTGGTTCTTACGTTCGCAACAGCCGCCAATTTTATGAGCTCGGCTTGATCGATTTTTGGAAGTGCTGTCACCGGATCTGCTTTAATCACACGCCCCGGCGCATTTCGCGGCAGTACGGATGATCCAGCGCTCAGGGCCAAAAAATCCAACTTGATGGCGCGCTGGACATCATCACAGAGCTTTTCACAGCCTGCGGCCAGAGCAGCTTCCGCAGCAGCAGGAAGCGTCGTCAAGCGAGCTAGTGACTTAACCATGGAATTAAGGAACTCTGGGGTGAAAGCATCATTTTCCCAGCTGTAACCGTGCGAATAAAGTACTCTGCTGTCAGCAATTTCATGACCTAGCAGCCCGTCATAATCACGATCCATCGCTGCGATCGTATTGGAAATGTCTTCATCAATAATCTTCTGAGCCAATGCCTCAACAACTGGCTTTCCCCCTCTTGGAAGAAAAACAACTTTTAGGTCTGGCCTATATTTTTTCATGATGTTGTGCCAGAAGATAGAGTCAACTGATCTGTCATGATCATGATCGCCACCCTCCACATAACAAATATAGTCAGCGCCATAGAATAGCGCACGATTCTGCTGCCCAGATGACGTCCGCTCAAACACCTTAATCGACCAAGTCTTCCATACGAAACACATTTTTCTGATATGCATTAACTATATCAGGTGAATGAGTTGCAAAAATGACTTGCGCATTAGGATTTATCTTTAGTAGCGCTGGAACTAGGTCCTCCTGCCACTCGACGTGCATAGATAGTTCTGGTTCGTCTGCCATGAAGATGTAATGCTTTTGCTCTTGAAGGAGAGTTTCCGAAAGGAATATTAAAAGCTGCTTCTCGCCGCTAGACAACTTACTTAGATCAATAGGGGTGGCGTTTGCCCCATTGACCACAATTTGGTTGCTGTTGTTTGTTATAAGTTTTTTTCTGAACAACATTTCGGAGGCAACTTTTTCAAAATTATATTTAGGCCCGTATATGACCTCTTTCGAATGCTCCAATGTTTGCCACTGCTCGACCAAGGCATGTAGCCTCAGAACATCAATGGCAACTAGATAGTCCTTTACTGGAATGCCGCTCTCTGTTGATTTGAAGGAGGACTTCGCCCTGCTCAGGAGATTAAAATGCCTATCCAGCTGGGAATAGTACTCATTCGGCTCCATATTGAAATCGGAAAATATCGAGCGAAGGGAATCTTTTTCTCTAACTTCATCTATTCTCGATATATCTCGTTCTCGAATTGTACGGTCTGTAGCCAAAAACGAAAGAAACCATTTCTTCTGGAACTCCTGCGTTTTTTCACTAACTTGTCTGTCGAGACGAGAGAAATAACGGGTAAGAGAATTAGAGAGATCATCCAGTTTGCGATCGACATCTGGACGAATATTATCATCCCATTCATCATCACGCTGAATTTTTTCCGCACCTCGTTGTAGTGATAGCCATGTGGTCTGAAAAATTAACGAGAGCGTTTCTCGAAGGCTGGTTCTTGGCTTCTCCATAGAGGCACCGGACGTGTCAGACTTTACTATGATCTGTTTGCGCGCTCTGGGCCGCAAGAAAACGTATTCTTCGGGGGCGTCGGTCGAATTTTGAGCGATCCTGAATGTGATCTTTGGATGCCCCTCTTCAGTTGCTTCTTTAATGATTGTGAGCTTAGGCTTCGCTCTCAACCGATCTTTTTTGAATGTGTATTCAATGCGACCGAAATTCGATTCCCTCAAGGCCGGCAAGTCCATCGCCAGTCCAGCGTGAATCATGTTAATAAGGGTGGTTTTACCGGTCCCATTCCGTCCGATTAAGAAGTTTGCGTCTGGCTGCAGGTCAAGTTCTATCGGCCTAGATTGGCCTCGAAATCCTTGAATAACGATCCGTTCTAAACGGTACATTTTTGATCAGACCCTTAGCCGTTGAAAATGATTTTTACGCGGTTCTATCGATTTACACGTGCAAAAAAAAGCCCTTCCGTTGTGGCGCACGTGTCCGCCGAGGGGGGGGATCATCGCTTGCTTCGGCCCAGCACGCGTCAGCGGCTATAAGCTCTCCTTTTCACTGAATTGGCCATGCTCGGCGGTATAATGCGACCGGCTCTGGCGGACTCCCGCCTGACCACTCAAGGGCATGAGAATAGCGGATTCCGGCGGGAGCAGTCATTCACGTCGGCGCCTCGAACGGCGTGATCTGGTCGTAATCGGCCCCCTTCCGTGTCATGGGCCTTGCACTGGTCCCATTCCTTCTTTGAACTCACCCCCCATCCGCAATGGCCCCCATCGTCCACTCCTGATCATAATCCACTTCCCCCGCCACCGCATGCCCCGCCGCATCGCGCGCCGGGCGGAAGCGGAAGCGTTGCAGGGCGAGGGTGCAGGTGGTGGTGTCGAGGGCGGGGTTGCCGCTGGAGTGAGTCACGCGGCAGGCGCTGGCGCGGCCTTGGGGGGTGATGGTGAGGGTGACCGAGGTGGTGCCCTGGGCGTGGGCTTCGCGGGCGGCGAGGGGGTAGTCGGAGGGTTTGATGCGGCCGCCGGTCCATTCCGGGTCTTGCCCGCCGTCTCCATCGCCGTTGCCGCTGCTGCCCGATCCGGTGCCGTTGCCCTGGCCGCCGGCGCCGGTTCCTGGCCCTGGCGTGGGCGCGGCGCCGCTGTGGGTGTCTGCGCCGAGGGCGACGAGCGGGGCGACCGGGATCGGCGGGGGCTTGGCCACGGGGACCAGCGGGGCATAGACCGGGGCGGCCTTGGCGCGGGTGTTCGCCGGGGCGGCGCGGCCTGCCGGGGTGTGGTGATGCGGGCGTGGCAGCGGCGGCGTGACCGGAGGCGGCGGCGGGGGCCGGGTCAGGTCGATCGCGGCAAGGGTTTCGGGAAGGGCCTGGCGCACGCCGCGTAGCGGCGCCAGGCCGAGCCAGAGCGCCAGGGCCACGGCCACCTCGATGGCGGCGGCAAGGCTGGCGGCAAACAAACGGTGGGGGCGCCGGGTGGGCTGGCCTTGGCCCTGCACGCTTTCTTCCAGCATGACAGGCACTGGCAACCGCCCGACGCGCCTCGCTCCAGCCTTAGCGGCAGCGCTTCTTGGCGGTGAGCGTGCGGTCGATCGCGCGGCCACCCAGGGCGCCGCCCACGGCACCGGCGGCAATGCCGATCGGGCCGCCGATCAGCGCGTGGCCCAGCAGCGCGCCACCGGCGCCACCGGCGATCAGGCCGGTCGTGCCGCTGGAATGGCGGCACCAGCGATAATGCGCGTGGCCACGATAGTGATGGCGGGCAAATGCCGGGGTTGCGTCGATCGCGCTGAGGCCAAGGGCGGCGACAAGGGCCGGGGCAAAAGCGAGCCGGCGGGCGAATGGGCGCATGGTGATATCCTTCTTGTTGATACAATTCAGCAACAATGCCTGCGCAACGAACCAGCCACGAGTTGGTTCACGCGCGGGTACATGAAATTGCCGTAATGATCGGAAACCCCTGATCGGGCTCGGTCTTTTTATCAGGCAGCGTCCTGCCGCACCCACACGCTGACACTGCCCCCGGCGCAGCGGACGGGCAGGCGGCCTTCGTCATCGGCCACGCATTCGCCTTGCGCATGGCCAAGCCAGTCCACGAACGTGGCACCGGCATGATCGGGGCCGAGCTCGGCGGTGAGGGTGGCTTCGCCCGCGTTGCTCAGGATCACGACGCAGCCCGGCGCCTCGGCTGTGCCATGGCGGATGAAGCCGATGCAGGTGGGGCTGTCGAACAGGTCGGTCTGCGCGCCATGGGCAAAGCGCTGGCGCGCCTGGGTCAGCCGATCGAGGCAGGCGACCGGGGCCAGCGTAACTTCGTGAGTCTCGCCATCGCCGCCAGTGTCGGCATAAGTCGCGCCGTAGAGATCGGGGTGGAACAGGCAGGGCACGCCGCCTTCGCGCAGCAGGATCAGCGCATAGGCCAGCGGCTTGAACCAGTCTTCCACCGGGGCTTCCAGCGCCTGGAGCGGCTGGGTATCGTGATTGGCGACCAGGGTGACGGCATGATCGGGCAGGCTCTGCACCAGCGTGCCGTCAAAGATCGTGCGCAGGTCATAGTCGGCGCCGGCACGGGCGGCATCGCAGAAACGATGGACCAGCGCGGCATCGAACAGCGTGAGCTGGTGGTCCACGCGATCGAGATAGGTTTGCAGCGCGGCAAGGTCCGGCTGCCAGTATTCGGCCACCACGAACAGATCGGGGCTGATGCTCTCGCGGCAATGGCCCACCCAATCGCGGAAGAACCAAGCGGGAATGTGCTTGGCGGCGTCGAGGCGGAAGCCGTCGACCGGCACTTGCTCTGCCAGCCAGCGGCCCCAGAACTTCAGCTCTTCATAGACCGCGCGGTTGCGGAATTCGACATCGGCGCCCATCAGGAAATCGAAATTGCCGAGTTCCTCGTCCACCTCCTCGTTCCATTCGCCGTCGCCATATTGGTTGACCAGGCGGAACACGCCATCTTCGCCGGGGTCTTCGATGCGGTCCACGCCGGAAAAGCACTTGTGGTCCCACACGAAGCGGGAATGCGCGCCGGCGCGGCCGGGGAACGTGAAGCGGGTGTAGGTCGTGGCGTCGAAGGCCTCGTCCTCGATCTCGGTGCGGTTGTCGGGATTGGTGCGGCGCACCTGGACGCGCTCGGTCTCGTCGGCGCCCATCTTGTGATCGAACACCACGTCGTGGATCACGCGCAGCCCGTGCTCGCGCAGCGCGGCGCAGGCCGCTTCCAGCGCGGCGCGGGTGCCATACTTGGTGGGCACGGTGCCTTTCTGGTCGAACTCGCCCAGATCGAACAGGTCATAAGTGTCATAGCCGACCGATTGCGTGCCGCTCGCGCCCTTGTAGGCCGGGGGCAGCCACACGTCGGTCACGCCCATCCGGGCCAGTCCCTCCGCCGCGCGGGCGGCATCATCCCACAGCGTGCCTTCGGGAAAATACCAATGGAAGAACTGGATCAGGGTGCGCTGCGCCATGCAAAGGCTCCGGACAGAGGGCTTTCCGGGCCAATGCGCCAGCGCGCGTTTGGTTGCAGTGCATCATGGGGCAGGGCGCAGGGCCCCTTTTGATCAGGCGGCGCGGGCGATCTGCCGGGCGGCGCTGGCCAGCGCGGTTTCGAACTGGGTGGTGGCCGCTTCCCACGAATAGCTGGCGCCATAGGCGGCGGCATCCGCGCGGTCGCAGGTCAGCGCCTGGGAAATGGCGGTGGCGAGATCGTCGTGGCAGGCGCCGACCGGGCGGGGCAGGGTGCCATCGGCGCCCCGGCCCTGCGCGCCCACCACGTCGAGCGGGCCGGCCACGGGATAGGCGGCCACCGGCACGCCGCATGCCATCGCCTCGATCATCACCAGGCCGAACGTGTCCGTCCGGCTGGGGAACACGAAGCAATCGGCGGCGCGATAGGCCTGCGCCAGTGCCACGCCCGAAAGCGCGCCGGTGAAATGGGCCTGGGGATGGCGCGCCTTGAGCATGGCGAGGTCCGGCCCGTCGCCCACCACCACCTTGCTGCCGGGCACCGCGCAATCGAGGAACGCGCCAAGGTTCTTTTCCACCGCAACGCGGCCGACATAGAGCAGCACCGGGCCGGGCAGCGCGGCAATCTGCGGCAGGGGATCGTGGCCGGGGTGGAACAGCGCGGCATCGATCCCGCGCGACCACAGCCGCGTCTGGGCAATGCCGTGGCCCGCCAGTTCGCGCGCCAGGCTGGGCGTGGACACCAGCACGGCAGCGCTGCGGGCGTGGAACCGGCGCATCAGCGGCCAGAAGGCATCGGGGCTGAGCCCGGTGCGCATCGCGGCATAATCGGGAAAGCGGGTGTGGAACGCGCTGGTGAACGGCACGCCGCTGGCCTTGCACCAGCTTCGCGCGGCCCAGCCGATCGGCCCTTCGGTGGCGATATGCACGATATCGGGCGCGAAATCGCGCAAGGTGCGGCGCGTGCCAAAGCGCGGCGCCATGGCCAGGCGGATCTCGCCATAACCGGGCAAGGCGCACGTGCGGAACTGCTGGGGGGTGAGCAGTTCTACCACGTGGCCCCGCGCGCGCAGGTGCGTGACCGTCGTGGTCAGGGTGCGGACCACGCCGTTGACTTGGGGCGTCCAGGCGTCGGTGGCCAGGGCAATGCGCATCAAACGGTTTCCGTTTCCACCGCACCGGGCAATCCGGGGCTGGGCAATTCGGCAGGGGCAGCGGCGAACGGCGCCTGCTTCTTCTGTTCTTCTACCCAATCGACGATGCTCATCGCGCCGGTGAAATCCTCCACCAGGGCGGTGCAGCTTTCCACCCAGTCGCCATCGTTGTAATAGGTGACATCGCCGATCTGGCGGATTTCGGCGCAGTGGATGTGGCCGCAGACCACGCCGTCCACGCCCATGTCGCGCGCGGCGTGGGCGACGGCTTCTTCAAAGTCGCAAATGAATTGCACGGCGTTCTTCACGCGCTTTTTCATGTAGGCCGACAGCGACCAGTAGGGCAGCTTGAACTGCCGCCGCACCAGGTTGACCCAGCGATTGGCGCGCAGCAGTACGGAATAGGCCGTGTCTCCCAGGAAGGCGAGCCAGCGGGCATAGAGCACCACGCCATCGAACCCGTCGCCATGGGTGACGAGCAGGCGGCGGCCGTCGGCGGTTTCGTGGATCGTGTCGAGCGCCAGTTCCACGCCGCCGAAGGTCATGCCGGCATAGGGGCGCAGCATCTCGTCATGGTTGCCCGCGATCAGCACCACGCGGGTGCCGCGATGGGCCATCTTGAGCACGCGGCGCACCACTTCGTTGTGCGCGTCTGGCCAGTACCACCCGCGCGACAGGCGCCAGCCATCGACGATATCGCCTACCAGGTAGAGCGTTTCGCATTCGATCGCGGCGAGGAAATCGAGCAGCATGTCGGCATTGCAGCCGCGCGTGCCGAGGTGAAGATCGGAAATCCACACCGTGCGAACCCGCCGCTTGGGGCGGAAGCCGCGCGGTTCGGGCATGTCCAGCCAATCGGGCGCGCCCTTGATCCATTCGCTTACCGGTGCAAAGCTGCGGTCGAGTGGGCGGTCCATGACCCATTCCCTTCATGTGCTGCCGTTGTCGTGCGACTCTCATGGCACCGTCACATTGCGGCGCGGCGACAGCGTGTCACCGATGTGAAACAAGAGGGGAACAAATGGAGGGTGACGGCGCCGCCGCAACGCGCTAGGAAGGGAAGCGATGCTGACCGGGCTTTCCATCCGCAATGTCGTCCTGATCGAAGCGCTCGACCTCGCGTTTCCGGGCGGTTTGGGCGTTTTGACCGGCGAGACCGGCGCGGGTAAATCGATCCTGCTGGATTCGCTGGGGCTGGTGCTGGGCGATCGGGCCGATAGCGGCTTGGTCCGCGCCGGAGAGGATGTGGCGAGCGTAACCGCCTCGTTCGAATTCGCGCGGCGGCCGGAGGGCGTGGAAGCCGTGCTGGCCGAGGCGGCGATCGACTGGGAGCCGGGCGAGCCGCTGCTGGTGCGCCGCCGGTTGCGCGCCGATGGCGGCAGCCGCGCCTATGTCAACGATCAGCCGGTGGGCGTGGCGCTGCTGCGCGAACTGGCGCGGTTCCTGGTGGAACTGCACGGCCAGCATGATGATCGCGGCCTGGTCAATGCGCGCGGCCATCGCGCCTTGCTCGATCGCTATGCCCGCGCCGACGCGGCCCAGGTGGCCAAGGCCTGGGACGCCTGGCGCGCGGCCGAGGATGCCCTGGCCCAGGCCCGCGCCCAGGTGGCGCGCGCCGCGGCCGAGCAGGACCTGATCGAAGCGCATCTGGCCGAACTCGATGCGCTGAAGCCCGTGGCGGGCGAAGAGGAAGACCTCGCCCTGCAACGCGCCGCGATGCAGAAGGGCGAGAAGCTTTCGGGCGATCTCAACGAATTGCAGCATTTGTGGAGCGGATCGGACGCGCCGCTGGTGCAATTGCGCAGCGCGGCGCGGCGGCTCGACCGGATCGCGGGCGAACACCCCCTCCTGGCCGAAGCGCTCGAAGCGCTGGACCGCGCGGTGATCGAGGCGGGCGAGGCCGAGGACAAGCTGGCCGCCGCCGCCGAAGCGCTGGCCCATGATCCTGCGCTGCTCGACCGGATCGAGACGCGCCTGTTCGATTTGCGCGCGGCGGCCCGCAAGCATGGCTGCACCGTGGACGACCTGCCGGCACGGCGCGACGCGCTGCATGCGGCGTTGCAGGCGATCGAAGGCGGGGAGGCGCAGATTGCCGGGCTGGCGCGCGTGGCGATGGATGCGGGCCTCGATTACCGCGCCAAGGCCGAGGCGCTTTCGGTGCAGCGGGCCGAGGCGGCGCGCAAGCTGGACAGGGCGGTGGCCGCAGAACTGGCGCCGCTGCGCCTGGATGCGGCGCGGTTCCACACTGCCGTGGTGCGCCTGCCCGAAGAGCGCTGGAGCGCGCAGGGCATGGACGCGGTGGAATTCCTGATTTCCACCAATCCCGGCAGCGATTTCGCGCCATTGGGCAAGATTGCCTCGGGCGGGGAACTCTCGCGCTTCATCCTGGCGCTGAAAGTCGCGCTGGCCGAGGAAGGCGGCGCGGCGACGGTGATCTTTGACGAGATCGACCGGGGCGTGGGCGGCGCGGTGGCGAGCGCGATCGGCGAGCGCCTGGCCCGGCTGGCGCGCGGCGGGCAATTGCTGGCGGTGACGCACAGCCCGCAAGTGGCGGCACGGGGCGATGCGCATTACCTGATCGCCAAGTCCAGCGAAGGCACGGTGACGCGCACCTCGGTGAGCAAGCTGGATGCGGCCGGGCGCAAGGAAGAAATCGCGCGGATGCTCTCCGGCGCGGAAGTGACCAAGGAAGCGCGCGCGCAGGCGAGCCGTTTGCTCGAACAGGCGTGACTCGTTGGGGCCACGGGGGTTCCGGTTCCTCCACAGCTATGCCATGCCGGGGCAGGCCTTGCGGTTTTCGGCAAGGCCGGCACCGGCTATCGGCACCCGATATCGGCAGGGCCGATTGGCGTAACCAGATGTGAAAGTGGCGTGCAATGAGTGATCCGGCGGGGATGAGCGAGGCCGATGCGGCCAACGAACTGATGCGGCTGGCCCGCCAGATCGCCTATCACAACCGGCGCTATCACGCCGAAGACGCGCCGGAAATTTCCGACGCGGAATATGATGCCCTGGTGCGGCGCAATGCCGAGCTCGAAGCGGCGTTTCCCCACCTTGTGCGGGCCGACAGTCCCTCGCGCGCGGTGGGGCACGAGGTTTCGGCCTCGCCCTTGCGCAAGGTGGCGCACGAGGTTCGGATGATGAGCCTCGACAATGCGTTCACCGACGAGGAAGTGGAAGAGTTCGTCGCCCGCGTGCGCCGCTTCCTGGCCCTGCCGGCCGACGCGCCGGTGGCGATGACGGCCGAGGACAAGATCGACGGGCTGTCCTGCTCACTGCGCTACGAGAACGGCAAGCTGGTGCGCGCGGCTACCCGCGGCGATGGCCAGGTTGGCGAGGATGTGACGGCGAACGTCGCCCATATCAGCGACATACCGCAGGAACTTGACACGGATTCCCCGCCCGCCGTGTTCGAGATTCGCGGCGAAGTGTTCATGGCCAAGGCCGATTTCCTCGCGCTCAACGCGGCGCAGGAGGAAAAGGGGGACAAGGTCTTTGCCAACCCGCGCAATGCTGCCGCCGGGTCACTGCGCCAGAAGGATGCCAGTGTGACGGCGAGCCGGCCCTTGCGGTTCTGGGCGCATGGCTGGGGCGCGGCGAGCGAGGTGCCTGCCGCCACGCAATGGGACATGATGCAGCAGATCGCCGCCTGGGGCGTGCCGGTCTCGCCGCTGTTGACGCGCTGTGAAGTCGTGGCGCAGATGCTCGCGCATTATCGCAGTATCCAGGCGCAACGTGCTGTATTGCCCTATGATATCGATGGCGTGGTCTACAAGGTGGATAGCCTCGAATGGCAGCGCCGGCTGGGCTTCGTGGCCAAGGCGCCGCGCTGGGGCATGGCCCACAAGTTTCCCGCCGAGCGCGCCGAAACCACGCTGGAAGCGATCGATATCCAGGTGGGTCGCACCGGCAAGCTGACCCCGGTGGGGCGGCTTGCCCCGGTGCTGGTGGGCGGGGTGACGGTCACCAATGTCACGCTTCACAACCGTGATGAGATCGGCCGGCTGGGCGTGCGCGTGGGCGACCGCGTGGTCCTGCAACGCGCCGGCGATGTCATCCCGCAAGTGGTTGAAAACCTGACTCGCGAGGACGAGCGCCCGGCCTATGTCTTCCCCGATCACTGCCCGGAATGCGGCAGCGAGGCCGTGGCCGAGGAAGGCGAAGTGGACGTGCGCTGCACCGGCGGCCTGGTCTGCCCGGCGCAGCGGACCGAACGGCTCAAGCATTTCGTCAGCCGCGCCGCGCTCGATATCGAAGGGCTGGGCGAGAAGACCATTGCCGAATTCTTTGCGCTCGGCTGGCTGGAAAGCCCGGCCGATATCTTCCGCCTGCGCAAGCGCCGCGACGATATCGTTGGCCGTGAGGGGTGGAAGGACAAGTCGGTCGACAACCTGCTTGCCGCGATCGAGGCCAAGCGCCAGCCCGATGCCGCGCGCCTGCTGTTCGGCCTGGGCATCCGCCATGTCGGCGCGGTGACGGCGCGCGACCTGCTCAAGCGCTTTGTCACGCTGCCCGCGCTGCGCGCCGTGGCCGAACGCGCCCATGGTGGGGACGAAGAGGCCAAGGCCGAATTGCTCGGCATCGACGGTGTCGGCCCGGTGGTGGTCGAGGCGCTGGGCGGCTTCTTCCACGAGGCGCACAATACCGCCGTGTGGGACGATTTGCTCAGCGAAGTCAGCCCGCCCGATTTCATTGTCGCAACCCGCGCCAGCGCCGTGGCGGGCAAGACCGTGGTATTCACCGGCAAGCTGGAAACCATGAGCCGCGACGAGGCCAAGGCGCAGGCCGAAGCGCTTGGCGCGCGCGCGGCCGGCAGCGTTTCGCCCAAGACCGACCTGGTCGTGGCCGGACCGGGCGCGGGCAGCAAGCTCAAGAAGGCGGCCGAACTGGGCATCGAAGTGATCGACGAGGTGGCCTGGGCCGAAATCTTCAAGGCAGCGGGGTAGGCGCGATGGCTTTGCACAACTGGTGGCTGTTCGTCGTCACCGTCTTTTTCATCTCGATCTCGCCGGGGCCGAACATGCTCCACGTGATGACGCGCAGCGTCACGCTGGGGTTCGGCCGGGCCATGCTGGCCATGAGCGGGTGTTTCCTCGCCGTGCTCACTCTGCTCAGCCTGTCGGCGGCGGGGCTTTCGGCTGTGCTGGTGGCGATGCCGCAAGTGTTCACCGCGCTCAAGATCGTGGGGGCGGGCTATCTGCTCTATCTGGGCTACAAGGCCTGGACCGCGCAGGAAGCGCCGATCGACATGGCGGGCGTGGATGCCGCGCCGGTTGCGCCGCCATCGGCCCTGGCGCTGTTTCGCACCGGGTTCCTGATCGGCATCAGCAATCCCAAGGCGCTGCTGTTTGCCGGGGCGTTCCTGCCGCAATTCATCGACGCGACGCGGCCCAAGCCGGTGCAATTCGCGGTGATGGTCGCCACGTTCGGGGTGATCGAGGTGGCATCCTACCTGCTCTATGCGCTGGGTGGGCGGTCGGTGGCGCGCTGGCTGGAAAAGCCTTCGCCGCGCAAGCTGTTCAACCGGGTGACCGGCGCGATTTTCGTGGCGTTCGGCGTGGCGATGGTGGGGAGCAGGGTTTGATTTCTGGCGGGTTGCGTTAGGGTTCGCACCACCCCCCGACCCCCTCCTCTGAAGAGGAGGGGGAGTATCGGAAAGCCCCCTCTTCTTTAGAGGAGGGGGTTGGGGGTGGTGGAAATCTGGTGCTACCTTACCACTTCTGGGACCAGGCCGGCAGCGCTTCGGGCTTGCTGGCGCGGATGCGGGCGGTGGCGCGGCGGCGCAGCCAGAGGATCGACCAGTCGCCGCGCACCTGGCGGGCGGCGAGGCGCAGGCCGGCGCGGGCATAGGCGGCGCGCACGGCGCGTTCCTGGGTGGCGAGAAGGCCGGCGAGCAGGATATGGCCGCCCGGCTTGACCGCTGCGGCGAATTCCGGGGCGAGCTCGATCAGCGGCCCTGCCAGGATATTGGCGATCAGCAGGTCATAGGGCGCCGAGAGACGCAGCAGTGGGTGATCCATGCCCGCCGCGATGACCATGGCGAGCTTGCCCGGGCCGTCGCCCAGCGCCACGCCATTCGCATCGGCATTGGTGGCCACGACCGGGCCGCAGACCCCGTCTATGTCGCTGGCGATGGCGCGCGCGCCGGGCCACAGGTGCAGGCCGGCAAAGGCCAGCAGCCCGGTGCCGGTGCCGATGTCGGCCAGGCTGCGCACCACGGCGCCCTGGGCCTTCATGTGCGCCAGCATGGCGAGGCATCCGGCCGTGGTGGCATGCTGGCCGGTGCCGAAAGCCTGGCTGGTGGGAATCAGGAAATTGCGGATGCCCGGTTCGTCCACGGCCGGATATTCCGGGGTGTGGACGTGGAACGGCCCTTCATGGATCGGCTCGACGCCTTGCTGGCTGAGCGTGACCCAATCCTCTTCCGGCAGCTTTTCCACCGTCATCGGCGGGGCGCCATCGGCGAACAGGGCGGCGATCGCGGCCTGTTCGGTTTCGCCCGGCTCGTCGGCCAGCCAGGCCTCCAGTTGCCAGTCCTCCGGCTTGTCTTCGGCGATCTCGCTGCCGGCAATGACGATGCCGGGATCCCAGTCGAACACGTCTTCGTGGGCGATCAGCGCGGCATGGACCACGGGGCGGGGGGCAAGGATGGTGATTTTCCAGCTCATGGCGCGGGTCTTTGCTGCGCCTTGGCTTCCTTGGCAAGAGCCTCGTCCAGCTTGGCCCGGCCCTGGGCGGCATAGGCGCGGCAGGCACCCGGCGCGGGCGGCGGTGGCCCCTTCGCCAGACGCTCGAACAGATCGCTGGAGCCGGGGTGCGGTGTCATCAGCAGCGTGCAGGGAAGGCCGGCGATGCGCGTGAGCGATGCGCGAAACGCCGCGACATAGGCGGGATGATCGGCAAAGCGCCAGCCCGGCGCGGCCAGCGCGGTGACGCTGTCGACATAGGCCATGGCGCGGCAATCCGCGCGCTGCCCGCAACTCGTCCAGGTCCAGCTTGTTGAGCCGGGGGCATGGCCTGGCGTGGCATGAACCGTGAGGCGCAGCGGCCCGACTGCCAGCGTTTCTCCATCGCGCAACCGTTGATCAACCGCAACGGCGGGAAAGGGCTTGAGCCAGGCCGACTGCGGATCGTCGGCCGGCACTTGCCCGCTTTCCAGCACCCGCGCGGCGGCCGGCAGCGCCGCAAGCCGCGCGCCGGTCATTCGCTTGAGCGCGGCAAGGCCCCCGGCGTGGTCGATATGTTCGTGGCTCATCACGATCCAGCGCACGTCCGCCAGCCGAAACCCGGCCGCGACGATATTGTGAGCGACGGTGTCCGCCGCTTCGGCCGGGCCGGCGTCGATCAGCACGTGCCCCTGCGGAGACGTGACCAGAACCGCGCTGATCCCGCAGGTGCCGACATACCAGGTATTGGCGAAAATGCGTTGTGGCGGGGCAGGATCGGACCAGCCATCGCGCCCGGCGCAGGCGCGCTGGAGCGTTTGGGATGCGGTGACAGGGCGAGAAACGGCTGGCAAGGGCGCGGCGAGCAGCCCGGCCAGTGCGATTGCGAAGAGAAGTTTGGCGCGCATGCCCACGGTTTGCGCGCCTTGTTGCCGCATGACAACATACGAATTCGGCTTGGCCCTTTCGGCGGCTTGCACCCCGGGGCTTTTCGACTAATAGCGACTCGTCCTGACCGGAAACCTCATCCCGGTCGCCTTTGCGAGAAGAAGGGGAAATTCCATGGCGCTGGCGCGCAGCAACCGGCCACTTTCGCCGCACCTCCAGATCTGGCGCTGGGGTCCGGCCATGCTGGTCTCGATCCTCCACCGCGTTACCGGCAATGGCCTGGCCTTCGTGGGCCTGTCGCTGCTGTTGTGGTGGCTGGGTTCGATCGCCAGCGGTCCGGAAGCCTACGAAACCTTCATGACCTATGTGTGGACCGGCGCCGCTGGCGGCCTTTCCACGCTGACCGCGATCCTTGGCAAGATCGTGCTGGTGGGCCTGTCGTGGGCGTTCTTCCAGCATGCCGCCACGGGCATCCGCCACCTCGTGCTCGACATCGGCGTTGGCTACGAACTTTCGGTCAATGCCCGTTGGTCGGTCTTCACGCTGATCGCGTCTGTCGGTCTTACGGCTCTGTTCTGGGGCTTCGTGCTGCTGCGCTGAGCGCCGGCACGCCCTTACCTGAATTTTCGGAGGTACCATGGGTAACGGAACTTCGATCGGCCGCGTGCGCGGGCTGGGCTCCAGCCATGCCGGCACGCACCACTGGCTGGCCCAGCGCCTGACGGCGGTGGGCAACTTGATCGTCATCCCCTTCCTGGGCATCAGCCTGGCGCTGCTGCCCGCGCACGATTTTGCCACCGTGCATGGCTGGGCGGCCAAGCCGCTGTCGGCCACCATGCTGGTGCTGCTGGTGGTCAACACGCTGTACCATGCGCGCCTGGGCGTGCAGGTCATGCTCGAAGACTACATCCACGAAGAAGGCGGCAAGGTGGCATCCTGGCTGCTGATCAACTTCGTGCCCGCCGCCGCTGCCGTGTTCGGCATCGTCTCGATCATCCGCATCGCACTGGGGGCCGCGTAAGCCATGTCTGCTGCCTACAAGATCATCGACCACACGTATGACACCGTCGTTGTCGGCGCGGGCGGTTCGGGCCTGCGCGCCACGATGGGTTCGGCCCAGGCCGGCCTGCGCACCGCCTGCATCACCAAGGTGTTTCCCACTCGCTCGCACACCGTCGCGGCGCAGGGGGGCATTGCCGCCTCGCTCCAGAACAACACGCCCGACCACTGGACCTGGCACATGTACGACACCGTCAAGGGGTCGGACTGGCTGGGCGACCAGGACGCCATCGAATACATGGTGCGCGAAGCCCCGGCGGCGGTCTATGAACTGGAGCACGCCGGCGTGCCGTTCAGCCGCAACCCCGATGGCACGATCTACCAGCGTCCGTTCGGCGGCCACATGCAGAACATGGGCGAAGGCCCGCCGGTGCAGCGCACCTGCGCCGCGGCCGACCGCACCGGCCACGCCATGCTTCACGCGCTCTATCAGCAGAGCCTGAAGTACGACGCGGACTTCTTCATCGAATATTTCGCCATCGACCTGATCATGGAAAACGGCGAATGCCGTGGCGTGATCGCGCTGTGCATGGACGATGGTTCGATCCACCGCTTCCGTGGCCATGCCGTGGTGCTGGCGACCGGCGGCTATGGCCGGTGCTATTTCACCGCCACGTCGGCCCACACCTGCACCGGCGATGGTGGCGGCATGGTGCTGCGCGCGGGCCTGCCGCTCCAGGACATGGAATTCGTGCAGTTCCACCCGACCGGCATCTATGGCGCGGGCGTGCTGATCACCGAAGGCGCGCGCGGGGAAGGTGGCTATCTCACCAACTCCGAAGGCGAGCGTTTCATGGAGCGCTACGCGCCGTCGGCCAAGGATCTGGCCAGCCGCGACGTGGTGTCGCGCTCGATGGCGCTGGAAATCCGCGAAGGGCGGGGCGTTGGTCCGCACAAGGACCATATCTACCTGCACCTTGACCACATCGATGCCAAGGTTCTGGCCGAGCGCCTGCCCGGGATCACCGAAAGCGGCAAGATCTTTGCCGGCGTGGACCTGACGCGCCAGCCGCTGCCGGTGGTGCCGACGGTGCACTACAACATGGGCGGCATCCCGACGAACTATCACGGCGAAGTGATGACCATCGGCGCCGATGGCAATCCCGAAACCGTGGTCCCCGGCCTGTTCGCGGTGGGCGAAGCGGCCTGCGTTTCGGTCCATGGCGCCAACCGCCTCGGTTCCAACTCGCTGATCGACCTTGTCGTGTTCGGCCGTGCAACCGGCCTGCGCCTCAAGGAACTGATCAAGCCCGGCACGGCGCACCAGTCGCTGCCCAAGGACAGCGCGGACCTGGCGCTGTCGCGCCTGGATCACTTCCGCCACGCCAAGGGCAGCTCGCCCACGGCGAAGATCCGCACCGAGATGCAGCGCGCGATGAGCCAGCACGCCGCCGTGTTCCGCACCGACGAACTGATGGCCGAAGGCAAGCAGAAGCTTGGCGAAATCTATCAGCAGATGCAGGACATCGGCGTGTCTGACCGCTCGCTGATCTGGAACTCGGATCTGGTGGAAACGCTGGAGCTCGACAACCTGATCAGCCAGGCTTCGGTGACGATGCATTCCGCGTACAACCGCAAGGAAAGCCGCGGCGCCCACGCGCACGAGGATTTCCCCAACCGCGACGATGCCAACTGGATGAAGCACACCGTTGGCTGGTTCAACGGCTGGGGCGGCCAGGGCGGCGACATCAAGCTCGATTACCGCCCGGTGCACGAATATACGCTGACGGACGACGTGCAGTACATCAAGCCCAAGGCGCGCGTGTACTGATCACCGTCGCCATCCGGCGGTACGGCACATGAAAAAGGCCGGGGGCGCGAACCCCCGGCCTTTTTCGTGGTACCAAGCGAAACGGCTCAGCGGTTGCGCTTTTCCTGCTTTTCCTTCTGCTTGGCCGCTTCGGCAGCCGCTGCTTCGCGCTCGCGATTGGCGACCACCGCGCTGGCATCACGCGAGCTGGCGGCGCGCGCGGGATAGGGGCAGCCGCGCTGCTGGCCCACGCCCTTGAGGAACGAGCGGCGCGCGGTGCCGGCAAACAGCGCCACCTGCCACTGCCGCTGCGCCTCGTTCGCGCCGGAGATTTCGCGGATGATGCCGCCGAACGGGATCAGCGAGCCGACGATGGACTTGGCGGTGTTGCCCACCTTGAGGCCGCCCTTGGTATAATCGGCAATATCGATGTCATCGCCCAGCACGGCATCGAGCCGGCGGATTTCGCCGGAAATCGCCGCGCAAGTGCGCAGGCCGGTCATCGTGTAGGGCGCCTGACGGGCGCGGCTGAGGATCGGCGGAATGTCTTCCTTCTTGAGGTTGACGGTTTCCAGCGGCGTGGTGACCACGTCGCCGACATTGGCATCCTTTGGGGCCACTGCGGTCTGGGCATGGGTGGCCAGGCCGGCAAAGGCGAGCGGGGCCAGTGCGCCGAGCAGGGCGGCGCGGGTGGCAAGGCGGTGTGCGAACATAATCGGAATTACTCCCCGGTTTGTGGCATTACGCTGCAAACCGGGGTCGGTTCCATTCATCGTTCGATCACACCGCTCCGTCGGCAAAGGTGTTGCAGGCACCCGGATTGCCGCTGTCCAGCCCCTTGCGCAGCCAGGTCATGCGCTGCTCGGCGCTGCCATGGGTGAAGGCGGATTCCACCGGGGTGCGGCCGGCGGCTTTCATCAGCGTGTCATCGCCGATCTGGTGGGCGGCGCGCAGGCCTTCCTCAACGTCGCCCGGCTCAATCCGCGCGCGGTTCTGCGCGGCCCATACGCCGGCATAGCAATCGGCTTGGAGTTCCAGCCGCACCGACAGGGCATTGGCCGCATCGGGATTGGAACGCTGGGCGCGGGTCACCTTGGCCGAAGTACCGACGAGGTTCTGGACATGGTGGCCATATTCGTGGGCCATGACATAGACGCGGGCGAAATCGCCGCCGGCGCCCAGCTTCTTGTCCAGCTCGGTATAGAAATCGGTGTCGATGTAGATGCCCTGGTCTGTCGGGCAATAGAACGGCCCCATCGCGCTTTGCGCCGCGCCACAGCCGGAGCTGCCCTGGCTGGAATAGAACACCAGCTTGGGCGCGCGGAAGGGGATGTTTTCCTGGGCGAGCAACGGCTTCCACGTCTTGTTGAGCGAAGACAGCGCGTTGCAGCTTTCGTGGCTGAAAGCGTTGACGTCGCACGCCTGGGCGAGCGTTTCCCCGCCGGGCTTGCCCACCTGTTGCGACGGGGTTTCCCCGACCGGGCCGACGAGCTGGCGCGGCAGGCCGCCGAACAGGAACGAGGCGCCGACGACCAGCAGGATGCCGAGGATGCCGAAGCGCGAACCGACCAGGCTGAGGATCAGGCCGAGCGGGAAGCCGCCGCCACCGCCGCCGCCCAGGGAGAAGCCGCCGCCTTGGCCGCGCTGGTCTTCCACGTCGATGTTGTTGTCGTAATCGTCTAGCCGCATCGCCTGCCTGTGTCCGTTTGTTGCGCCTGGCCTGGGTCCATAGCCGAAATGGCAAGCCATGGCGCGCCACATTGTTCCACCCCGGCCCCCTGTAAAAGAGCGCCGGGCCTCCGTTCACCGTGCTTTACAGTTTGGGAACTTGCGCGCCATGGCGGCTTTTGTCAGCAAGATGCCTGCGCTGAAGCGTTTGGGGACATAGATGAGTCGTGGCGCAAGGCTGTTGAGGGCGCTGGCCCTGGTCGCGCTGGCAGCCGTGCTGCCGGGCGAAGTCGCGCATGCGTCCGCGCCCGTCGCCGCGATGACGCTGGAACAGCGCCTGCGCGGCCATGTCGAGACACTGGCCAGCCCGGCCTTTGCCGGCCGCCGCCCCGGCACCGAGGGCGAGACCCAGACCTTGCGCTACCTGGTGCGGCAGTGGTTCGAGATGGGCCTGGAATCCGGCACCAACCTGCCGGGCAGCCCGTGGTTTGCGCCAGTCGAGCTGGTTGCGCGCGAGCCGGTGCTGTCACGCGCCACGTTCCTGCGTGGGCGACGCCGCGTGATGGCCGACGAGCACGACGTGTTCGTGGTGACGTCAGGCCCGCGCAACCTGGTGGACGGCGCTCCGGTGCTGTTCGTGGGGCATGGCGTGGTTCCTTCGCGCACCGAACTGGCCGGGCGGGTGGCCCTGCTGCTGGAAGGCAAGGCCGGCGGCGCCAACGCGCATGGGAACAAGGATGAGCGTCAGTCCGAAGCACAGGCGCGGCGGGAGGCGGCGGGGCGGCTGCTCGATGGTGGCGCCATGGCGGTGATCACCGTGCTCGACGGCGCGCGCACGCTGGAGGACGTCGTGGCCAAGCGGCGCAAGGCCGGCATGGCACTGGCCGGGGAGCGCGTCGACAACGAGATCGAGGCGTTCATATCCCCAGACCTCGCCGATCGCCTGCTCGGTGGCACCTCTGCCGCACCGGGGCAGGCGTTGGCGGCGGCGCAGGCGGAAGCGGACAAGCCCGATTTCACCCCGCATCTGATCGGCACGACGGCCAGCCTGGAAGCGACCAGCACCGAAACCCGCGTGCGCACCCACAACCTGATCGGCCGCATTCCCGGCCGCGATCCCGACGCCGGGGCGGTGCTGCTGGTGGCGCATTGGGACCATTTCGGCGTCTGCGCCGAGGACGGCGCGATCTGCCCCGGTGCGGTGGACAATGCCAGCGGAGTGGCGGTGATCACCGAAGTGGCGCGGCAGATCCTGGCCGCCGGCCCGCTGCGCGCGCCAGATCGGGATATCTATGTCCTGGCCACCACGGCGGAGGAAATGGGCCTGCTGGGCGCGCTGGCCTTTGCCGAGAACCCGCCGCTGCCGCTGGGCCGGATCGTGGCGGCGTTCAACGTGGACAGCACCGGGTTGGTGCCGGCGGGTGGTCCGGTGGCGATCGTCGGCCGGGGCATGACCCCGCTCGATGATACGGTGACCCGCGTGCTCGCGCGGATGCGGCGCAAGCTGGTTCCGGGCGAGGCGGCCAATGCCTATGTGCGGCGCCAGGACAGTTGGGTGCTGATGCAGCATGACGTGCCCGCGATCATGGTCAGCACCAGCTATGCCGACGAGGCGCGGCTGGGCCGCTTCATGGCCGGCGCCTATCACACCCCGGCCGACACGCCCGACAAGGTCAACTATGCCGGAATGGCCGACGACGTGCAGATCGATACCGAACTGGTGCGCGAATTTGCCGACCCCCGGCGCTATGCAGCTAGCCCTTCCGCGACCGTGCCTACAGGCCCGACAAATAGGCCCGGAACCCCCTAGCCAATTGTTCCCGGCTTGATTACATGGGCCGCCACGATTCTACCCGGACAGGAAGTGGCAGCTCTCATGGATATCCCTCTCGGCCTTACCTTTGACGACGTTCTGTTGCGTCCGGCCGAGTCCGACATCGTGCCTTCGCAGGCCGATACCCGCACGCGCCTGACCAAGGCGATCGCGCTCAACATTCCGGTGCTGTCCTCGGCCATGGATACCGTGACCGAAGCGGACATGGCCATCGTGATGGCGCAGCTTGGCGGCATCGGCGTGCTGCACCGCAACCTGACGATCGAGGAACAGGCTGCTGCCGTGCGCGCCGTCAAGCGCTATGAAAGCGGCATGGTCGTCAATCCGATCACGATCGCGCCCGACGCGACGCTGGGCGATGCCCAGGCCCTGATGAGCGCCAACCGCATCAGCGGCATCCCCGTGGTGGAAGCCGGCGGCAAGCTGGTGGGCATCCTCACTAACCGCGACGTGCGCTTTGCCGCCAACCTGGCGCAGCCGGTGCGCGAGCTGATGACGCACGAGAACCTGGCGACGGTCAAGCTCGGCACCAGCGGCGATGAAGCGCGCCGCCTGCTGCACGCCCGCCGCATCGAAAAGCTGCTGGTGGTGGACGATGCCTATCGCTGCATCGGCCTGATCACGGTGAAGGATATCGAGAAGTCGGTGACCTACCCCAACGCCACCAAGGATGCCGCCGGCCGCCTGCGCGTGGCCGCAGCCTCCACCGTGGGCGAAAAGGGCATGGCCCGCACCATGGCGCTGGTGGAAGCCGAATGCGACGTGGTGATCATCGACACCGCCCATGGCCACAACCGTGACGTGGCGCGCGCGGTGGAAACCATCAAGAAGCTGTCCAACGACGTGCAGGTGATTGCCGGCAACGTCGCCACGGCCGAAGCGACTCGTGCGCTGATCGATGCCGGGGCCGATGGCATCAAGGTGGGCATCGGGCCGGGCTCGATCTGCACCACCCGCATCGTGGCGGGCGTGGGCGTGCCGCAGCTGACCGCGATCATGGAATGCGCGGCCGAGGCGGAGAAGTCTGGCGTGCCGGTGATCGGCGATGGCGGGTTGCGCACCTCGGGCGATGCGGCCAAGGCGCTCGCCGCCGGCGCAAGCTCGATCATGGTCGGCTCGATGCTGGCCGGCACGGAAGAAGCGCCGGGCGAGACCTTCATCTACCAGGGCCGCGCCTACAAGGCCTATCGCGGCATGGGTTCGGTGGGTGCGATGGCGCGCGGCTCGGCCGACCGCTATTTCCAGCAGGACATCAAGGATTCGATGAAGCTGGTGCCCGAAGGGATCGAGGGCCAGGTGCCCTACAAGGGCCCGGCCAAGGACGTCGTCCACCAGTTGGTGGGCGGCATCAAGGCGGCGATGGGCTATACCGGCAGCAGCACGATCGATCACCTGCGCAAGAATGCCAAGTTCGTGCGCATCACCAACGCGGGCCTCAAGGAAAGCCACGTCCACGACGTGACGATCACGCGCGAGGCGCCGAACTACCCCACGCGGTGACACCGGCCGCGCGGGTCCAGGCCGCGATCGACATTCTGGATGGCGTGATCGCGGCCGCGCGCGGGCAGGGCGCTTCGGCCGACCGGCTCGCGGCGGAGTGGTTCCGCCAGCGGCGCTTCGTGGGATCGAAGGATCGCCGCGCCATCCGCGACCTGGTCTGGGCCGCGATCCGCGCCTGTGGCGAAGTGCCGCAGAGCGGCCGCGCCGCCATGCTGCGCTTGGCCCAGGACGATGCGGAACTGGCCGCGCGCTTCGATGGCTCCACTTACGGTCCGGCACCGATCCGCGCGGATGAAGCCGTGGCGCAGGGCGGGGCGATGCCGGCCTGGCTGGCCAGCGCGATGGCGGCTTCTGGCCTAGACGGGGCGGAACAGGCTGCGCTACTCGGCCGCGCGCCGCTCGATCTGCGCGCCAACACGCTCAAGACCGATCGCGAGACGCTGGCCGCACGCCTGCCGGTGCCGGCCATGCCGGTCGGCGCGCATGGCTTGCGCCTGCCGGTGGGCACGGCGGCGGAAAGCTGGCCGGAATTTGCCGAAGGCCTGTTTGAAGTGCAGGACGCAGGCAGCCAGATCGCCTGCGAAGCGCTCGGCGCCCGGCCGGGCGAAAGCGTGGTGGACTTTTGCGCCGGGGCCGGGGGCAAGACGCTGGCGCTGGCTGCGGCGATGCGTAACACCGGCCGCCTGCTGGCCTGCGATATCGATCGCCCGCGCCTGTCGCGCCTGGCGCCGCGCGCCGAGCGGGCAGGGGCGCTGGTCGAGACGCGGTTGCTCAATCCCGGCCAGGAAGCCGCGATGCTGGCCGATTGGCAGGGCCAGGCCGACGCCGTGCTGGTCGACGCGCCTTGTTCGGGCACGGGCACCTGGCGCCGCAATCCCGAGGCGCGCTGGCGGCTCTCTCCGGCCGCGATTGCCCGCTACCAACAGATGCAGGCCCATGTGCTGGACGTGGCGGCGGCGCTGGTGCGGCCGGGCGGGCGCCTGCTGTTCATCACCTGCTCGTTGATCGATGCCGAAGGGGCTGATGGGCTGGCCGCGTTCACGGCGCGGCACCCCGGATTCGCTGTTGAGCCGCTGACCCTTTCCATCGGGCGGTCCCATCGCGGCGGTTGGCGATTGTCACCGTATCATGACGATACGGACGGGTTTTTCATCGCTCGGTTGGTGCGTCTGTGATAGACCCATCGGTCATGAGGGTTGTCTATCGCCGTGGGGAACAATCCCGGCTGAAGGAGTTCTTGATGCGTTATACGCCAGCGGCCCTTGCGCTGTCCCTGCTTGTGGCCGTTACCGGCAGCATGGGTTCGGCCCGCACCAGCGATCCGCTCGATCCGCGCGCGCAAGTGCTGTTGCAGGAAGGCCGCGCGCTGCTGGCCAAGGGCGATGTCGAGGCCGCGACCGACAGCCTGGAAGCCGCGCTGACCATCGATCCGGCCAATGCCGGCATTCTGGTGGCGCTGGGCAATGCCGCGCGCCAGGCCGGGTTGCAGGGCAAGGCCATCCACTATTACCGCAACGTGCTGGACCGCGAGCCGAACAACCTTGACGCGATTGCCGGCGAAGGTGCCGCGCTGGCTGAAAAGGGCGCGGTGGACAAGGCCAAGGCCACGCTGACCCGGCTGGAAGGCCTGTGCGGCAAATCCTGCCCGGAAGCGGCCGAGGTGAGCAAGGCGCTGGCCGCCGGGCCGAAGCCGCAAGTGGTGGCGGCCGAGACGGTTGCGCCCAAGCCCGATGTGCAGGCGAATTGAGTTTTCGGGGCTAAGTTTCAGGCTTCGCACCACCCCCCGACCCCCTCCTCTGAAGAGGAGGGGGAGTTAGGCCGGAAAGCCCCATCCTCTTCAGAGGAGGGGGGTGGGGGTGGTGTTAAGCCTTGCGCAGCCTCAGATCAGCGCGCGGAATTCGTCCACCACCTGGCGGTAGACGCGCCGCTTGAACGGCACGATAAGGTCGGGGAGCTGGTCGGGCTCCACCCATTTCCATTCGCAGAATTCGGCCGGATCGTGGGCATCGAGCACCACGTCATCATCCTGACCGTTGAAGCGCAGCAGCAGCCAGGCCTGGCGCTGGCCGCGATAGCGGCCGCCCCACAGTGTGCCGAGCAGTTCGGGCGGCAGGTCGTAAAAATGTTCCTCGCGGCTCTGCGCCAGCACGGTGACGTGCTCGCTCGTCAGACCGGTTTCCTCGTGCAGTTCGCGCATGGCGGCGGGAATCAGGTCTTCGCCGTCATCGATGCCGCCCTGCGGCATCTGCCAGGCGTCACCTTCCTTGTTGTCGATACGCTTGCCGACGAACACGCGGCCTTGGGGATTGACGATCATCAGCCCCACGCAGGGGCGATAGGGAAGAGCGGCAAAGGGGTCCGCACTCATGGATAGGTGGTCCTCGTTCAAACTGGTGGGCGCTAGGCGTCGAGTACACCGCGCAAGGCCGCCAGGATCGCTTCGAGATCGGCCTGCGCGCTGGGGATCGCCTTGCGCACCTGGATAAAGCCATGGATCGTTCCCGCGCGTTCGGTGAACACGAGGGGCGATCCGGCGCGGGCCAGGGCCGCGCCATAGACCCGTCCGCTGTCGCGAATCGGATCGAGGCTTGCGGTCACTAGCACCGTGGGGGGCATCTGGTCATGCCCGCCGTGCAGCGGAAACGCACGCATGCTGTCGGCCGGGGCGCCATAGGCCTGAGCAAACCAGTGCATGACTTGCGCATCGAGCAGGAACCCTTCCGCGAAATCGCGGAAAGAGGCATGGGATTCTGGCGCGTCGGTCAGGGGATAGATCGGCACTTGCGCCACCACCGGCGCGGCAGCGGGCGCGGCCATCAGCGCCTGGGTGACCACGATCGCCAGGTTGCCGCCGGCCGAATCGCCGATCGGGATCAGCCCGGTAACGGCGCGACCAAGGTCGGCCGGGCCTTGTGCGATCCAGCGCGCGGCTGCTTCGGCATCGTCTGGCGCGGCGGGGAAGGGGTGCTCGGGCGCCAGGCGGTAATCGACCGCGATCAGCGGCAGGTCCATCCGCGCGGCGATTTCGGTGCAGACATTGTGGTGGCTGTCGAGCCCGCCGAGCACGAAGCCGCCTCCGTGATAGAACACCAGGACCGGACCGGGCGCGCGGGTTTCGCGGGCGTCATAGAGGCGCAAGGGAATCGGGCCGGCCGGGCCGGGACTGGCCAGATCGCGGATCACGGCGAGATCGCGGGGCGGCAGGTCGGCCAATTGCTGCATGGCCGTGTAGGCAGCGCGGGCCTGGTCGGGGGCCATCTGGTGCATCGCCGGCGCGCCGGCGGCGGCGGCCTGGCGCAGATAGTCGAGAAACGCCTGGACATCGGGACGGACGAACAGCGATTGCGCCACGGCGAAGTCTCCGGTTGTGGTGCGCAGACATGCGCCAGCTGGGGCAAGACCCTGCACCAAGGGGCAGGGCGCCGACCATGGCCAAGTTGGCGATTAGCCGCCAAATAGCAAGGCATGACGAGCCCAACAATTGTCTGGCTGCGCCGTGATTTGCGCTTGCACGACCAGGCCGCCTTCCGCGCTGCGGCCCAGAGTGGCAATCCGGTGATCCCGGTCTATGTGCTGGATGATGAAACCCCCAAGCATCGCCGCATGGGTGCCGCGTCGCGCTGGTGGCTGCATCACAGCCTGGCGCGCCTGGATGCGGATCTCAGGGCCCTGGGTTCGCGCCTGGTCCTGCGGCGGGGCAAGAGCGATGCGGTGCTCGCCGCGATCCGCCGCGAGACGGGCGCGCGCGTGGTTCACGCGCTGCACCATTACGAACCGTGGTGGCGCCTCGCCGAGCGCGCCGTGGCCAAGACATTCGACCTGCGGCGCCATCATGGCAATTTCCTGTTGCCGCCCGGCACCGTGACCACCGGCAGCGGCCAGCCCTACAAGATCTACACCCCGTTCTGGCGGGCCAGCCTGCAACAATTGCCGCCGCCCCCGCCGCAGCCGGCGCCAACCAGGCTGGCCGCGCCGGAGTTTTGGCCGCAGAGCGATACGCTGGACGATTGGAACCTGCTGCCGACCGCGCCCGATTGGGCAGGTGGCTTTCGCGAGACCTGGACGCCGGGCGAAGCCGGCGCGGCAGCGCGCCTGGAAACCTTCGCTGGGCGCGCTGCCCGCTATGATGCGCAGCGCAACCTTCCGGCCTGCCCGGGCACCTCGATGTTGTCACCCCACCTGCATTTCGGGGAAATCTCACCCGCCACGGTGTGGCACGCCGTGGCCGAGGCCGGTGGCAGCGTGGACGTGTTCCTGAGCGAACTGGGCTGGCGCGACTATGCCCAGAACCTCATCCTGCAATGCCCGGATTATGGCGTGCGCAATGGCCGCGAGGCGTTCGATGCGCTGCCCTGGCGCGATGCGCCCGAGGAACTGGCCGCGTGGCAGCAGGGCCGCACCGGCTATCCCATCGTCGATGCCGGCATGCGCCAGCTCTGGCATACGGGGTGGATGCACAACCGCGTGCGGATGATCGCCGCCAGTTTCCTGATCAAGCACTTGCTGATCGACTGGCGCGCCGGTGAGCAGTGGTTCTGGGACACGCTGGTCGATGCCGACTATGGCGCCAATGCCACCAACTGGCAGTGGGTGGCGGGCAGCGGGCTGGACGCCAACATGTTCGTGCGGATCATGGCGCCGCTCTCGCAATCCGCCAAGTTCGATGCCGCCGCCTATATCCGCGAATGGGTGCCCGAACTGCGCCACCTGGATGACGAAGCGATTCACGATCCGGCGCGACCGCCTCGGGGCTATCCGCCCAAGATCATCGCCCACACCGAAGCGCGCGCGCGGGCGCTGGCGGCCCATGCGGCAATGAAGCAAATGGCCTGAGGGCTTTTTTGGGCGTTGTTAGCGGGCGTCGCTGTCGTTGTCGCCGCCGTAGCGCAGCAGCAGGGCGTCATGGTCGCGCTGGGTCAGCAGGTTGGAGAACGCGCAGCCGACCAGGCCCGCGTGCCACCACACCACTTCGGCTTCGCGCGGTTCTAGCCCGGGCAGAGTGAGGAACACCTTGCTGCCTTGCGCGAGCCGTGCCGATGCCAAGGCGGAAAAACCGGCCAGGGAAAGGTCCAGCACCAGCGTCTGTGCCGCGCGTGCGCCATTGCGCCGCAGTCTTGATGGGATCACCAGCCGCGAACGGGGCGCGCAGCGGTCATCGCTGGCGGCGGCTTCATAATCGTGTTGCCAATTGATCGTAGGCATTGGCCGTGACCTGCTGAAGGCTTTGTGTCAGGCCGCGAAAACGCTGCCCCTGTGAAAGCATGAGGATATTGCGTTACCACGAGGTTAACGCGCGGCCATCAATCCTAAGATTTCGTGCGATAGCTGGTTGTAACGCTGGCGAAACCTCAGCGCGGTTCATCCACCCGTTCGCGATGCGGGCTAGCGAAGTCCTCGGCGGCGAGGGCCGTGATTCGCGCTGCCACCACGTCGGGCGCCTTCACGCTGGCGGGGTTTTCGCCCGGATAGGCCTTGGCGCGCATCTTGGTGCGGGTGGCGCCGGGATCGACGATGGCCACGCGAATGCCCGAAATCGCGGCGACTTCCTGGGCATAGCTGGCAAGCAGGTTGTCGAACGCGGCCTTGGTGGCGCCATAGGCCCCCCAATAGGCGCGGGGTGTGGCGCCCACGCTGCTGGTAAGTCCGATCACGCGCGCATCCTGGCTGCCTTTCAGCAGCGGGTGGAACGCGGTGATCAGCGAATGCGTGGCCAATACATTGAGCGTGATCGCGCGGCTGAAATCGCGCGGCTCAATCTGCCACACCGGAGTGAGCGCGGGCAGGACGGCGGCATTGATCACCAGAATGTCGAGCGCGACCCAGCGTTCGGAAATGGCCGATGCCAGGCGGGCAACGCCATCGGGTTCGGCCAGATCGACCGGGGCGATCGTGGCATTGCCGCCAGCCTGGAAGATTTCGTCTTCCACCTTTTCCAGCTCGGCCGCCGTGCGCGCCACCAGCACGACATGCGCGCCAGCGGCGGCAAGCGCCTTGGCCGTGGCGGCGCCGATGCCCCGGCTCGCGCCGGTCACCAGCGCAACCTTGCCAGCCAGCGGCGTGGCGACGTATGCGCCCGACACGCTCAGGCGACCTTGGCCGGCTTGGTCTTGAGCTTGACCGGCGAGCAGCCCGGCGAGCGATCACCGAAGTCGGTCAGGCGCGTGGGATAGTCACCGGTAAAGCAGGCGTCGCAATACTGCGGGCAGGCGCTGCTGCGCTGCGCTTCGCCCACGGCGCGATAGAGGCCGTCGATCGAGACGAACGCCAGGCTGTCGGCCTGGATGAATTCGGCCATGGCGGCAATGTCCATGCGTGCGGCGAGCAGCTTGGAGCGTTCCGGCGTGTCCACGCCGTAGAAGCACGAATGCTCGGTCGGCGGGCTGGCGACGCGGAAGTGGACTTCGCGGGCGCCGGCTTCGCGCATCATCTGCACGATCTTGAGGCTGGTGGTGCCGCGCACGATCGAATCGTCGATCAGCACGATGCGCTTGCCCGCAACCAGGGCGCGGTTGGCGTTGTGCTTGCGCTTGACGTCGGCATTGCGTGCGCCGTCGGACGGCTGGATGAACGTGCGGCCGACATAGTGCGAGCGGATGATGCCCAGCTCGAACGGAATGCCCGACTGCTGGGCATAGCCCAGCGCCGCCGGCACGCCGCTGTCGGGAACCGGGATGACGAGATCGGCATCGGCCGGGTTTTCCAGTGCGAGCTGCATGCCGATAGCCTTGCGCACTTCATAGACCGAGCGGCCACCCAGCACCGAATCCGGACGGCTGAAATAGACGTGCTCGAAAATGCAGGGGCGCTGCGGCGTTTCGCCAAAGGGGCGGTGCGACTGGATCGAGCCATCGAGCGCGACCTGGATCAGCTCGCCGGCCTCGACTTCGCGCACCATGTCGGCACCGACGACATCGAGCGCGACGCTTTCACTGGCGAAGACCACCGCATCACCCAGCTTGCCCATGACCAGTGGGCGGATGCCCAGCGGATCGCGGCAGGCGATCATGCCTTCGGGCGTCATGCAGATCAGCGAATAGGCGCCTTCGACCAGGCGCAGCGCATCGACGAAGCGATCGAGCAACGTGGGATAGCGGCTGGTGGCGACGAGGTGGATGATCACCTCGGTATCCGAGGTCGACTGGAAGATCGCGCCCTTCTGCACCAGATCGCGTTTGAGGAACATCGCGTTGGAGATGTTGCCGTTGTGCGCGATGGCAAAGCCACCCGAGGCCAGATCGGCAAACAGCGGCTGCACGTTGCGCAGGCCCGAACCGCCGGTGGTGGAATAGCGGACATGCCCCGCTGCCATCATGCCGGGCAGTTCGGCAATCGCCTGGCCGCTGGAAAAGTTCTGCGCGACATGGCCGATGCCACGGCGGGAATAGAATTCCTGCCCGTCGAAGCTGGTGATGCCCACCGCTTCCTGGCCACGGTGCTGAAGGGCATGAAGCCCCAGCGCCGTCATCGCTGCCGCGTCGCGCGCGCCCAGCACGCCGAAAATGCCGCATTCCTCGCGCAGCTTGTCGCCGTCGCGGTCCTCGAAGGGGTTGGTGGTGATCATCTGTCTCGCAAGCGCTCGCGCCAAAGACTCGCACCGGTGCGAAATGCCCCGGCCGAGCAATGGCGCCCATGTGGCGAGGTTTGCCGCCAAAGGCAAGGGCGCGCGGGTCGCGACCGGGTCATGGCTGTCGATTCAGGATAAATTATCCCTTGCTGCCATACAGTTGTTCAAGAGCGGCGACCACGGTGGCGTTGGTCAGGAAATATTTACCATCGTTTTGCCCGCTAAGCGGTCCCTCTTAGCCCCGAATTAACCATTTGGCGGGCAATCTGTGCGCCATGCAAACCGCTGTTCCTCTCCGGCCCCGCCTGGCCATTACGCCCACCGCCTCGCTGCGGAGCGCGATCGCTACGGGACTTGCCTTTTTCATCAGTGCGTTCCTTGCCGTGCACTACAGCCGGTTGAGCGGCGGGGTGGCGATGGTGTGGGTATCCAACGCGATTCTGGCGGCGCGACTCCATGCGCTGCCGACGCGGGTGTGGCCCACCACAATCGCTGCGGCGGGCCTTGCGAGTTTTCTGGTGACCGGCTTTTTCGGTCTGGGCTGGATCGCGGCGCCGTTCATGGTGGCCATCAACATGTTCGAAGGCGTAGCCTCGGCCGCGATCCTGCGGCGGATCATGAAGGCGCACTGGCCGGAAGAGACTGCCGAATGGATGGCAGGCTACAGCCTGGGCATCGGGCTGATCGTGCCGATGGTTGGCGCGGCGCTGGCATCCGCGATCCTGGCGATTACGCATGGCCATTCGCTGCGCGCCAATTTCGTCGACTGGATGGTGGGGCACTCGTTGGGGATGATGATCTTCCTGCCCAGTGGCAGCCTTCTGTGCATGGCCTTGCAGACGCGCGAGCCGCTGCTGCCGGAAAAGGCCGGTCTGCGTGGGTTGCTGCTGTGCGGCACGATGGCATTGCTGACTCTTGCGGTCTTTTCGCAGACCGCGCGGCCGTTGCTGATATTTCCGCTGCTGCTGGTGTTGTTCGGTGCGATCTGGGCCAATGCCTTTGTCGCGCTGTCGCTGCCGGTGATCCTGGCCACCGTCGGCGGCTTGTTGACGCTGCACGGCTACGGCCCGATTGCCGACATGCAGTTTGCCCCCACCGACCTCAAGGTTCTGGCTGGCCGCCTGCAATTCTTCCAGGTGTACCTGGGCATTACCGTGCTGGCCGTCCTGCCGATCGTGGCCGAACAGGAGCGCCGCCGCCGCCGCATGCGCGACCTGGTGCATAGCGAGGCGCGCTATCGCCTGCTGTCCGACCATGTCAGCGACGTGATCATTCACATGAGCCGGGGCGGGACGGTCCGTTATGCCTCGCCCGCCATCACGCAACTGACCGGCCACGTGCCCGAGCAACTGCTGGGCGTCGATTTCCGCCATATCGTGGTGGAAGAGCATCGCAGCGCCGTTTCAGCCGCATGGCATGCCGCGATGGCCAGCCCGGGCGAACCCGTCGGCGTGGAATTCCTCGGCCTGCGGCTGGGTGGGCCCAGCCGCTGGTTCGAGACGCATTTCCGCGCCGTGACCAATGAGGCGGGCGAAGTGGATGGCCTGGTCTGCGTGACGCGCGATATTTCCCAGCGCAAGCGGATCGAGGAAGACCTCTCCCGCGCGGCCCTGACCGATCCGTTGACCGGCATTCCCAATCGCCGCGCGTTCTTCGAAACGGCCGAGCGCGTCGGCGCGACTGGCCTGCCTTCGGCCCTGGCGGTGATCGACATTGATTACTTCAAGCAGGTCAACGATCGCTATGGCCATGCCGTGGGCGACCGGGTCTTGCGCGCCTTTGCCGAAGCGGCCGTGGCAGCGGTGCGTGCCACCGATTTCGTCGCGCGGATCGGCGGAGAGGAATTTGCCGTGCTCCTGCCCGATACCGAACTGGTTCACGCCGAAAAGGTGTGCCAGCGCCTGGCCCGCGCCGTCAATGCGCTGGCGGTTGATACGCCGCAAGGCCAGGTGAAGATCACGATCAGCGCCGGCATCGCCGCGCTGGGCGACCATCCCGATGCCGCCCTGGCCGCTGCGGACAGCGCGCTCTATCGTGCCAAGGCCGAAGGCCGCGCCAGGCTGCGCGTGGCGGCCTGAACTGCCGGATCGGCGCGCGCGCCAGGATAGCCAGGTCCATTTTCTGCGGGAACCTTGCGGGCCCTTCGCGATTGGGCAGGGGCGTCTTGCCCTGCCGCGCCTGCGGGCCTAAAGCGAGCGCCGACATTCCGTTCCGTTCCAGCGCGAAAGTGTGCCGCCTTTGATCCTCTCGCCATTCGAATGGACCATCGCCAAGCGTTACATGTTGCCCGGGCGCGGCGAAGCCTTCATCGCCATGGTCGCCGGCATCAGCCTGGTCGCCGTGATGCTGGGCGTGGCCGCGCTTGTCATCGTCATGAGCGTGATGAACGGCTTTCGTGCGGAGCTGCTCGACAAGATCGTGGGCCTCAACGGCCATGCCGTGATCCAGGCCTATGGCGGTCGGCTGGAGGATTGGCAGGATATCCTGGCCAAGCTGGAAAAGACGCCCGGCGTCACCCGCGCTTCGCCACTGATCGAGCAGCCCTTGCTCGCGAGCTTCAACGGCCGGGTCGAGGCGATCCTGGTGCGCGGCAATACGACCAAGGATATCAACCGCCTGGGTGACAAGCTCAAGGCCGGCAACCTGGCCGCCTTGCTGGCCGGCAGCGACAACGTGGCGATCGGCTCGCGCCTGGCGGAAAGCCTGGGTGCGCAGGTGGGCGACACGATCACGATCATCAACCCGGCCGGGCGCTCCACCCCATTCGGCACCGTGCCGCGCCAGGTGGGGTACAAGGTGGCCGCCATCTTCGAGATCGGCGTCTACGACTATGACAACGCTTTCGTGGTCATGCCCATTCCCGATGCCCAGACCCTGCTGCTGACTGGCGACTCGATCGGCATGATCGAAGTGACCACGACCGATCCCGACACGGTGATGACCACGCTTGGCCCGCTCAAGAAGCAGCTTGAAGGGCGCGCGCAGGTGACCGACTGGAAGACGATCAACGCCAGCCTGTTCGAAGCGCTGGCGGTAGAGCGGGTGGCGATGTTCGTGGTGCTGTCGATCATCGTGCTGGTTGCGGTGTTCAACATCCTTTCCTCGCTGATCATGCTGGTGCGCGCCAAGACGCGCGACATCGCGATCCTCCGCACGATGGGCGCGTCGCGGCGCAGCCTGCTGAAGATCTTCATGGCGATCGGCTTTGTCATTGGCGCGTTGGGCACGGCGGTGGGGCTGCTGCTGGGCTTCGTGTTCCTCTATTTCCGCCAGCCGATCGTCCATCTGGTGGAAATCGTCACCGGGCAGAACCTGTGGGACCCTTCGATCCGCTTTCTCACCGAACTGCCCAGCCGCAGCGATCCGGTGGAAATCACCGTGATCGCGCTGATGGCGCTGGTGCTCAGTTTCCTTGCCACGCTTTATCCCGCCTTGAAGGCGGCCAGTACGGACCCGGTGCAGGTGCTTCGTTATGAGTGAGCCAGTCGTCCGCCTGCGCAACCTGCGCCGCAGCTTTGAACAGGGCGGGGTGCGTATCGACGTGCTGCGCGGGGTCAATCTCGATATTCGCCCCGGCGAGATCGTCGCGCTGCTCGGGCCATCGGGCTCGGGCAAATCGACGATGCTCCAGGCGGTCGGCCTGCTCGAAGGTGGCTTTGAAGGCATGATCGAGATTGCCGGAACCGATGCCGCGCGATTGAACGGTGACGCGCGCACCGTGCTGCGTCGCGATCACCTGGGGTTCGTCTATCAGTTCCACCACTTGCTGCCCGATTTCAACGCCACCGAAAACGTGGTTCTGCCCCAGCTCGTTTCGGGCAGGACCGAGGCAGCCGCGCGCCAGCGGGCGACCGAACTGCTCACCGCGCTGGGCCTGGGCCATCGGCTCGATCACCGGCCCAGCCAGCTTTCGGGCGGGGAGCAGCAGCGCGTGGCCGTGGCTCGTGCCCTGGCGAACCGGCCAGCGCTCGTTTTGGCGGACGAGCCGACCGGCAATCTCGACGAAGTCACCGCCGACCGCGTGCTCGACGAATTTCTCAAGCTGGTGCGCGGCGAAGGCAGCGCTGCGCTGGTCGCCACGCACAACGAGCGCCTGGCGCTGCGCATGGATCGCGTCATGCGCCTGCGCGACGGGGTGCTTGAATAAGCTCCGGTTCAGACGCGACTTGCTTTCCTGCGGAAACCCGAAGGGCGCATAAGCGTTTCGGGGGAACCCAAGGAGGGTTTTGTAAGATGAATACCACAATTCGTGCCGAATCTCGCGACAGCGCCCATGACTTCTGGAACGATCACGCCACGATCGTCCCGCGCGACGCGGCTGGCAGTGTGCTCCATGGCTTTGCCGTCCTCCATTCCGGGACTTTCGCGGAGATGGTGCGTCTGATGGGCCGCATGCCCGAGGCAGACCGCGCCGAACTGATCATCGAGAAGTCGGGCGATCGCAATTACGGCCCGGCTGAAGCGGTTGCTCTGTTCAAGCGCGACGATTTCCCGCTCTGATCCCTGCCTGCGTATTGCATTGATTTCGGGTGCCATTACGTGAAAATGCGTAATTGGACGGACCGCCCCGGAGCGATGCGATGACCGAGACCGAAGCAAGCCCCAAGACGATCGCCGATTTTGATGCGTGCCTGCCGAATGGAGAGCGCATCAGCCTGGCCGATCGCCTGGGTAAGGTGCTGCTGGTGGTGAACACCGCGTCGAAGTGCGGTTTCACCCCGCAGTATGAAGGCCTGGAAGCGCTGTGGCGCAAGCACCGCGATGCCGGATTTGAAGTGCTGGCTTTCCCCTGCAACCAGTTTGGTGGCCAGGAACCCGGCACCGCCCACGAGATTGCCAGTTTCTGCCAGGTCAACTTCGGCCTCAGCTTTCCGTTGATGGGCAAAGTCGATGTGAACGGAGACAGCGCCGAGCCGCTGTTTGACTGGCTCAAGGCCGAAGCGCCGGGCGTGCTGGGCACCAAGGCGATCAAGTGGAATTTCACAAAGTTCCTGATCGATCGCGAGGGTCATGTCGTCCGTCGTTATGCGCCCACCGACAAGCCTGAATCGCTTGAAGCCGATATCGTCGCCCTGCTGTGATCGGCGCGCCCTCTGGTTTCGGTTGTAAACGGTTGGCGGTTTTGTAAAAACCTGCCGGTATACGATCCGAAGCAGGGGACATTGATGACCAAGCCGATCCACGCCATGTTGGCCGCCAGCGCGCTTGCGCTGTGCCTGCCGGCCATGCCCGCACTCGCGCGCGACACCGCGATCCCGGCGGCAAAAAAGGCCGATCCGGCCGCCGAAGATGCGCGGCTGGCTGCTTTTCTCGATGGCGAATTCACGGCCGAACTGGCCCTGCGCCCACAGCTTGCCACGCGGCTGGGGCGCAAGGAAGGCATGGACCGGCTGGACGACAACAGCGATGCGGGCATCCTGCGCCGGCTGGAATGGCGCCGGGGCAGCGTGGCGCGGATGAAGGCGGCCTTCGCGCGCGATCGCCTCTCTCCCGAAGGCCGCATCAACTACGACATCTGGGCGCTGGAGCTGGAGCGGGCCGAACTGCAATACCGCTTCCGCCGCTATCAGCCGCCATTCTATTCGTTCCTCTATTCCGCCCATGCGGAAGTGCCCAATTTCCTGATCAACACCCACCAGGTGCAGGACGCCAGCGACATGGCAGCGTATATCGCGCGGGTGAAGGCGACGCCGGCCGCGCTCGACACCGCGATTGCGCAAAGCACGCTGTCGGCAGCCCAAGGCATCGTGCCGCCACGGTTCCAGCTTGAGCGGGTGATTGCCGGCAGCCAAGGGCTGATCACCGGGGCGCCCTATGATGCCGGTGCACCGTCGGCACTCTGGGCCGATGCCCAGGGCAAGATCGCCAAGTTGCTGGCAGCCAAGGCGATCACCGATGGCGAGGCTGCCACGCTGACCGCGCAGGCCAAGGATGCGATCCTGGCGCTCAAGCCGGCCTACCAGCGGGTCATCGCCTGGGCGCAGGCGCAACTGCCCCATGCCAAGAGCGGGGTGGTGGGTGTCGGCACGCTGCCGGGCGGGGCTGCGTGGTATGCTGCGGCGCTGCGGCTCAACACCACGACCGACCTGACGCCCGAGCAGATTCACCAGACCGGCCTGGCCGAAGTGAAGCGCATCAACGCCGCCGAGGATGCACTGGCGCGTCAGGCCGGCTTTGCCGATGCCGCCGCGCTGCGCGCCGATCTGATCGCCAAGGATCCGCCGCGTCCGTGGACCGACGAATTGCGCGCGGCGCGCCTCGCCAAGTCCAACGCCATCGTCAACTCCAATCGCGCCCTGTTGCCCAAGGTGTTCACCGTGCTGCCCGCCTATGGCACCGAAGTGGTGCGCGAGCCGGCGTTCAGTGAAGTGGCCGGGGGCGCGGCCCACGCCGCCTATGCCAGCGCCGATGGCAAGCGGCCGGGCCGCGTCTGGCTGCATATGCTGGGCGAAAAGGATCCGGACGCCACGCTCTACACGCTGATGTGCCACGAAGGCATTCCCGGCCACCTGATGCAGGGCGATATCCAGGTGCGCCAGACCGGCACCCCGCAGTTCCGCAAGGCCTATACCTATGTCGCGTTCAACGAAGGGTGGGCGCTCTATGCCGAGCGGCTGTGCAGCGAAATGGGCGCGTTCCCCGATGCCGCTGCCGATCTGGAACGGCTCGATGCCGAACTGTTCCGTGCCGCGCGCTTGGTGGTGGACACCGGATTGCACGCCAAGAACTGGTCGGAAGACCAGGCGGTGCAATACCTGATCGATACCGCGCACCTGCCCGCGCAGCAGGCCCGTTCTGAAGTGCGCCGCTATATCACGCTGCCGGGGCAGGCGACCGGCTACAAGGTCGGCATGCTGCGAATCGTTGCCCTGCGCGAAAAGGCCCAGGCCGCGCTGGGCGCCGGCTTTGACTTGCGGGGCTACAACGATCTGGTGGTCAGCGCCGGCTCGGTGCCGCTGGCGGTGCTGGAAGGGCGGGTGGACGCCTGGATCGCCGAACAGCGCGCCAAGGTGCATCCGTAATCTGTTGATGAGGGCGAGCACCCTCTCAAAATGCGGCAAAGGCCATGCTATCTTGTTGGCATGGCCTTTGCTCCCTTCGTTCCGCTGCGCGTCTTCTCGTCGTACACCATGCTGGACGGGGCGATCGACCCCAAGGCGATTGCCAAGACCGCAGAAAAGCGCGGGTTCCCGGCCATTGCCATCACCGATCGCAATGGCCTTTACGGCAGCGCTGCCTTTGCCAAGGCCTGCAAGGACGCCGGGGTGCAGCCGATCGTCGGCACGATGCTGGCCGTCGCCCGGCCGGAGCGGGAAGGGGCTTCCAGCCCTGGCTTCGGCCCCCAGGCGCCGACGATCGACTGGCTCGCGCTCTATGCGCAGGATTCGCGCGGCTATGACAATATCTGCCACCTCGTCAGCCGCGCGCATCTCGATCGCCCGCTCGAACATGCGCCGCATGTGCAGCTTGCCGATCTGGAAGGCCATACCGACAGCTTGATCTGCCTGACTGCGGCGGGCGAGGGCGCGTTGGTGCGGCTGCTGGCCGGCGAGCAGCAAAGCGCGGCGGAGGCCTATTGCACCAGGCTGGAGGAGCTGTTTCCCGACCGGCTCTATATCGAGCTGGCGCGCCGCAACGATGCTGGAGAAGAAGCCGCCGAAGAGGCCCTGATCGCCCTGGCCTATGCCCGCGATCTGCCGCTGGTGGCAACCAACCCGGCCTGCTTTGCCGATGCCGGGTTCTATGATGCGCACGATGCCATGCTGTGCATTGCCAGCTCCACCCACGTGGACAGCCCGGATCGTCCGCGCTCGTCGCAGCAATGGTGGATCAAGCCGATCGAGGCGATGCAGGAACTGTTTGCCGACGTGCCCGAAGCGCTGGCGAACACGCTCGTTGTGGCGCAGCGCACCGCCTGCATTCCGCCCAAGCGCAAGCCGATCCTGCCCAGCCTGGCCGGCGACAAGGAAGGCGAAGCCCTGGCCTGCGCGCGCGACAGCCGCACCGGCCTGGTCGCGCGGATGCGGCCCTATTACCCAGAAGCCTGCCATGGCGAGCTGGCCCACGTCCTGTGCCTGGAGCCCGAGGCGCAGCCGCAGGCCGAGGACTATCCCGAACTGGTCGCGGCCGGCGCCTGGGACGAGGTGCTCGACTATCGCAAGCGCCTGGAATTCGAGATCGCGATCATCAATCGCATGGGCTTTGGCGGCTACTTCCTGATCGTGGCCGATTTCATCAAGTGGGCCAAGGATCACGATATTCCGGTGGGGCCGGGGCGCGGTTCGGGCGCCGGGTCGCTCGTCGCCTGGGCGCTGACCATCACCGATCTCGATCCGATCAAGCTGGGCCTGCTGTTCGAACGCTTCCTCAATCCCGAGCGCGTGTCGATGCCGGACTTCGACATCGACTTCTGCGAAACCCGTCGTGGCGAAGTGATCCGCTATGTCCAGGCCAAGTATGGTGCCGATCACGTGGCGCAGATCATCACGTTCGGCAAGCTCAAGGCCCGCGCCGTGCTGCGCGATACGGGGCGCATCCTGCAAATGAGCTATGGCCAGACCGACCGGCTGTGCAAGATGGTGCCCAACCATCCCACCGATCCCTGGACGCTGGAGCGCGCGCTCAACGGCGTGGCCGAGCTCAAGCGCGAATATGACCGCGATCCCGAGGTCAAACGCCTGATCGACCTGGCGCGCCAGCTCGAAGGCCTGCCGCGCAACTCGTCCACCCACGCGGCGGGCGTGGTGATCGGCGACCGGCCGCTGGCGCAATTGGTGCCGCTCTATCGCGATCCCCGGTCGGACATGCCGGTGACCCAGTTCGACATGAAGCATGTCGAGGATGCGGGGCTCGTCAAGTTCGACTTCCTCGGCCTCAAGACGCTGTCGGTCTTGCGCAAGGCAGTGGACCTGCTGGCCAAGCGTTCGATCACCATCGATCTATCGCTGCTGCCGCTCGATGATGAGGGCGTCTATCGCCTGCTCCAGGTTGGCGACACGGTGGGGGTGTTCCAGTTGGAATCGGAAGGCATGCGCCGCACCCTGGCGGCGGTGAAGCCCACCAATTTCGGCGACATCATCGCGCTCGTCTCGCTCTACCGACCCGGCCCGATGGACAACATCCCCTTGTTCGGGCGTCGCAAGAACGGGCTGGAAGTCATTGAATACCCGCACGAAAAGCTTTCGGGGATTCTGGCCGAAACCTATGGCATCTTCGTCTATCAGGAACAGGTGATGCAGGCCGCGCAGATCCTGGCGGGCTATTCGCTGGGCGATGCCGACCTGCTGCGCCGCGCCATGGGCAAGAAGATCCAGGCGGAAATGGATCAGCAGCGCCTGCGCTTCGTGGCCGGCTGCAAGGAAGTTTCGCAGATCGAGGCGAACAAGGCCAACGAACTGTTCGACTTGATCGACAAATTCGCCGGCTATGGCTTCAACAAGAGCCACGCGGCGGCCTATGCGCTGCTTGCCTATCACACCGCCTGGTTCAAGGCGCACTATCCCCACGAATTCTATGCCGCCTCGATGTGCTTCGACATGCACCAGTCGGAAAAGCTCAACATCTTCGTGGATGACATGCGCCGCAACGGCGTGGCCTTGGCCGGGCCGGACATCAACCATTCCGAAGCCGAATTCACCGTGGAGCGCACCGCTGAAGGACATGCCGTGCGCTATGCCTTGGCGGGCCTGCGCAACGTGGGAGAAAAGGCGATGGACGCGATCGTGGCCGAGCGGGAGGCCAATGGGCCGTTCGCCACGCTCGACGATCTGTTCAAGCGCATTCCGGCTGGCTCGATGAACCGGCGCCAGTTGGAAGCGCTGGCCGCAGCCGGCGCACTCGATGGCCTGGAGCCGAACCGCGCCAAGATCATCGCCAATGCCGAACTGCTGATGGCCGTGGCCGACGAGGCGGTGCGCAGCCGCACTTCGGGACAGGGCGGCCTGTTTGGCGGCGACGGGCATGATCAGCCCGCCACGCGCCTTGCCGAAACCAAGCCATGGAGTCGGGCCGACCAGATGGCGGCTGAGCGCGAGAACTTCGGCTTCTATTTCGCCGCCCACCCGGTGGAGGAATATCGCGCGGTGGCCAGCGCCAATGGTGCGCGCACCTATGGCAGCCTGATGGCCGGCTCGGGCGACGGGGGCGGGGCGGCACGATCGGGCGCGGTCATGGCGGCGCTGGTGGAAAACGTCCAGAAGCGCAAGACCAAGCGCGGCAAGGACTTCGTGATGGCCGATTTCTCCGACAGCAGCGGGCTGTTTTCGGCCTCGTGCTTCGAGGAAAGCCTGGTCGACGATTTCGTCACCTGGGCGCGCGAGGGCACCTGCGTTTTGCTCAACGTCGAACTCGACCGGCCCAACCCCGACGAGCCCCCGCGCGTGACCGTGCGCGGGGCGCGGCCGCTGGCCAGCGTGACCAGCGCGGCGCGCATGCACCTGACGCTCGACGTGCTGCGCGAAGACGCCATTCGCGAACTGGCGCTGCTGCTGCCGCGCGCGCCCGATGCCAAGGGCGAAGTGATCGCCCGGCTGCGCACCACGAGCGGGGCCGAGCCGCGCGTGCGGCTGGGCCGCAATTTCAAGCTGGACAGCGACCTGATCGAGCGGCTGATGCCGATCGAGGGGCTGGCCAACATGGCGCTGACCGCCAAGGCCGATCTGCGACTGGTGCAATAAGACACAGCCGGGCGATCAAGACCCGGCAGAAAGGATGGCTGGAGGATGCTGAGCGGAATGCAGGACTGGCCGCTGCGCGTGGGCCGGCTGATCGACCACGCCGCGCGCGAGCACGGCCACCGCGCCATCGTCAGCCGCTGGGCCGATGGACGCGAAACCGCAACGACCTGGGCCGGGGTGCGCCACGACGCCGCGCGGCTGGCGGCAACGCTGCGGCGGATCGGGGTGCAGCCGGGAGATCGCGTGGCCACGCTGGCGATGAACCACGCGCATCACCTGGCCGCGTGGTATGGCATTCCCGGCGCCGGCGCGATCCTCCACACGCTGAACCCGCGCCTGTTTCACGACCAGCTCGAATTCATCGTCAACCACGCGGAAGATCGCGTGCTGCTGTTCGATGCGGTGTTTGCCCCGCTGGTGGAGCAGATGAAGCCGCGGTGGCCGACGATCGAACACTATGTCTGCTTCGACAGTGCGGAGCCGGCTCCCGGTTTCGCCGGGTGGATCGGCACGGACACGGCCGAGTGGGTGGAGGGCGACGAGCGCGAGGCCTGCATGCTCAGCTATACCAGCGGCACGACGGGCAATCCCAAGGGCGTGCTCTATTCGCACCGCTCCACCGTGCTCCATGCGCTGGCCGTGTTGCAACCCGAAGTGTTCGGCATGGAAAGCCGCAGCGTGGCCCTGCCGGTGGTGCCGATGTTTCATGCCGCCTGCTGGGGCCTGCCCTGGGCATCGGCCAGCGTGGGCGCCAAAGTGGTGCTATCCGCCGTGGCCGAGCCGGCGGTGCTGTTCGACCTGATGCAGCGCCATGCGGTGACGGCCATGGCCGGTGTGCCGACGGTGTGGCTGGGGCTGGCGCAGCATGCCGACGCGGTGGCCGGCGGCGCCTTTCCGCCCGCGCTGAAAGACGTGCTGTGCGGCGGATCGGCCCTGCCGCGCGCGCTGATCGAGCGGTTCATGGGGCAGGGGCTGCGCGTCAGCCACGCTTGGGGCATGACCGAAACCTCGCCCATCGGCACGGCCGGGGGCGAACCGTGGAACTGGGACAGCCTCGATTTCCAGGCGCAGGTGACGCTCAAGGCCAAGCAGGGCCGCCCGCCGTTCGGGGTTGAGATGCGCTGCGTCGATCTGGGTGATCCGGCGCAGGTGCTGCCGCGCGATGGCCAGACCGCAGGGGCCTTGCAGGTGCGTGGTCCCTGGGTGATCCAGCGCTATTTCAAGGCCGAGGCCGATGCGGTGGACGGCGATGGCTGGTTCGATACGGGCGACGTGGCGATCCTCCACCCCGACGGCACCTTGCAGATCACCGACCGCACCAAGGACGTGATCAAGTCGGGCGGGGAATGGATCAGCTCGGTAGAGCTGGAAAACGCCGCCGTGGGCCACCCCGCCGTGGCCGAAGCCGCCGCGATTGGCATTGCCCATCCGCGTTGGGACGAGCGGCCCTTGCTGGCCGTGGTGCTGCGCCCCGGCATGCAGGCGAGCGCGCAGGACATGCTGGATTACCTGGCCACGCGCGTGGCCAAATGGTGGCTGCCCGATGCGGTGGTCTTTGTCGAAAGCCTGCCGCACACCGGCACCGGCAAGATTTCCAAGAAGGACCTGCGCGCACAATTCCATGGATTTTCCTGGAATCAGGGATAATCTCGGCGCCGACGCGGCCAGCCAAGGCCGCATGGGAGAGAATGCCATGATCGTGACGACCACCGAGAACATTGCCGGTCAGGAAGTGGTCGAAAGCCTGGGCCAGGTGTTTGGCGTGGTGGTGCGCAGCCGGGGCCTTGCCGGCAATATCGTGGCCGGCTTGCGCACGATCATCGGCGGCGAGATCAAGGAATATTCCGCGCTGGTGGAAGACACCCGCCGCCACGCGATCGACCGCTTGGTGATGAACGCGCGGCTGATGGGCGCCGATGCCGTGGTGATGATGCGTTTCGATTCCGGCTCGATCGGCCAGACCATGAACGAAGTGGTTGCCTATGGCACGGCGGTGAAGCTGGCGCGCTCCGGCGTGACTGCGGCATGACCGGCGGCGCGCGCCTCGCCGCCTTGGTGACTGCGGGCCTCGCTGCGGTGGGCGGGATCGTACTCCATCTGGTCACCGGCAACGGCTGGGGCCTGATCGGCCTGGGCGCGGTCATCGCGCTCGCCACGGTGTTCGAACGCCGCTACCGCGCACGCCAGCCCGAAGGGCACGTCCCCTGGCAACGCACCGGTGAATGTGAAGTGGACGTGGAGACCGGCGCGGTGGTGGAAGTGTGGTACGATCCGGTCACCGGTGCGCGCAAGTATGAACCCGTGGCGGATTGATGGGGTAGATTGTGCTTGGTGTCCACCACCCCCCGACCCCCTCCTCTAAAGAGGAGGGGGAGCATCTCGGCCTGAGCCCCCTCCTCTTTAGAGGAGGGGGTTGGGGGTGGTGCGAAACCTGAGCCAACCTTTCAAAACAGATCCATCTGCCCATCGCGCGAGGGGGCGCGGAACTGGGTGCAATCGAGGTCCAGCCGTTCCTGCGCGATGCCTGCGCGGCGCAGGGCGAGGCGGAAGCGGGTGCGGATCAGGTCTGCCCAGACGCCTTGCGGCTTCATCCGGGTGTGAAAGCTGGCGTCGTAATCCTTGCCACCGCGCATGGATTGCACGGTGTGCATCACTTTGGCGGCGCGATCGGGGAAATGCACGTCGAGCCATTCGCGAAACAGCGCGGCGACTTCATGGGGCAGGCGCAGCATGATCCAACTGGCCGAGCGCACGCCCATGGCCCCGGCCTGCATCAGGATTTCTTCCAGGAAGTGATCGGTGATAGCCGGGATGATCGGCGAAATGCCCACGTGCGCGGGAATGCCGGCATCCACCAGCTTGCCCAGCGCAGCCATGCGCTTGGCCGGACTGCTGGCGCGCGGCTCAAGCAGGGTGGAGAGGCGCGGATCGAGGCTGGTGATCGACAGGCCCACTGCCACGAGGCGGCGTGCGGCCAGTTGCCGCAGCAGGTCGAGATCATCGAGCACGCGCGCGGACTTGGTGGTGATCGTGACCGGATGGCCCACCTCCAGGCACAGTTCCAGAACCTGGCGGGTGATGCGGAAATCCCGCTCGATCGGCTGATAGGGATCGGTGTTGGTACCCATGGCCAGAGGCCTGGGACTGTACCCACGCTTGGCAAACGCGGCGCGCAGCAGCTTCGCCGCCTGCGGCTTGGCGAAAAGCTTCGTCTCGAAATCCAGGCCGGGCGAGAGATCGTGATAGGCGTGGGTCGGCCGCGCATAGCAATAGATGCAGCCATGCTCGCAGCCGCGATAGGCGTTGACCGAGCGGTCGAACGGAATGTCGGGCGAGGTGTTGAACGTGAGGACGCTCTTGGGAAATTCCCGCGTTACCGTTGTGCGCAGCCGGGGCGGCTCCCCGTCGATGGCCTCGGCTGCATCGCGCCAATCGCCATCGGCCTCGCGCACAGCCAGGCCAAAGCGCGTGGGCACCGCGCCTGACTGCGCACCTCGGCCCTTGATCGGTTGCATCGTGCGAACATAACAAGAACAAATGGCGATGCAACCCTTTCCTCCCCGAGGCGGGCAGGGGAATCGCATATGGGCTTGCGCTGCTGATTGAATAGGATTCTTGGGGTGTCTCCG
>NZ_BMZP01000026.1:6584-44982 GCF_014652855.1 Novosphingobium pokkalii | reverse complement strand
TCATGCGCAACAAAACGGCCCGGCTCTAATCCCAGCTGGTGGAAAGCTGGGGGTCACGTCAGCGCCACAACAGCACGGCCGGGCTCCGGCAAAGTCAGCGCGAAGCCTTGGGGAAACGTCAGAACTTCATGCTGGCTTCAACGCCCACCAGGCGGCGGGTGCCGGGGGTGATGAACGAGCCGCCGAATTCCACGGCGGTGATCACTTCGTTGAGGTATTGCTTATCGAGCAGGTTGTTGGCGAAGACGGCGAGGCTGTAGCGGTCGGTCTGGAGGCCGGCGCGCAGGTTGACGATGCCGAAGGCGTCGCGGCGGGCCACGTCGTATTTGCCGTTGCCGACCGAGGCGGGGAGTTGCAGGGCCGAGATCGGCAGCAGGCCGGAGAAGACCGTGGGTACCGACTGGTTCTGCACGGTGTGGAACCAGGTGGGGCCGGTGAGGCGATAGTCGGCGCGGGTGAAGAAGCGCAAGTCGCCGCTGAGTGGCTGTTCGAATTCGCCGCCCAGGTTCAGGGTGTAATCGGCGGTGTAGGGAGACTTGTTGCCCACGGTGTAGGGGCGCGAGGAGTTCTTCTTGATCTCGCTGTCGGTGTAGTTGAACGAGCCGAACAGCTTCACGCCCTTGACCGGCTTGAGCGTGACGCTGGCTTCCAGCCCCTTGAGGTCCACCCGGTCGATGTTGGATACCACGCGCAGCAGGCCGAAGCTGCCGACGAAGAATTCAAAGAACTGCATGTCGTGCACCTGGGTGTAATAGCCGGCGAGATCGAAGGTCAGCGCGCCGTTGAGCAGGTTGCCTTTGAGGCCCGCTTCCCAGGCGCTCGACCATTCCTTGCGGTACTGGTCGTTCACCGTCACGTTGGCGCCGAAGGCGTTGACGAAGTTGTCCTTGATGATCTGCGCCGAACCCTGGTTGTTGAAACCGCCCGATTTGAAGCCGATGCCCCAGTTGGCATAGAGGTTGAATTCGCGCGTGGGCTTGTAGCTGAGCGTGACCTTGGGCTCGAACTGTTCGAAGCGGGCGTGCTTGTCGGTGAGCGGGCCAAACGCCTGGCCGGGGTTGATCGGGCCGCCGGTGAAGGGATCGGTGGCGGTGGGCACGAGCGAGGAGGACTTGCGATCCTCGATATCGTAGCGCAGCGCCAGGCCGGCGTCGAACTTCTCGTTGGGCTTCCATTCCACCGAACCGAATCCGGCATAGACGTTGGTCTTAAAGCGATCGGCGAGGAGCAGCGTGGTGGGATTGGTGGTATTGGGCGCGTTGTAGAGCTGCTTGATCACGCCGTTGCCGGTGTCGGCGCCCAGGCTGACGCCGACGGTGCGCTTGATGTGCAGGTAATAGGCGCCAAGCTGCCAGTTGATCGCGCCAGCATCGCCGATCAGGCGCCATTCGGTGCTGAAATCCTGCTGCTTGCGCACCTGGTACTGCGTGCCGTCGCAAGTCGTGGGGCTGTAGGGGCCGAAGGTGGAGCCGGTGGCGGGCGCGAAGATGAACGGCACCGGGGTCTGCCCGATGAAGCCGGGCGCGTTGACCGGATAGCCGGTGAGCGCGGCGGTACTGGTGAAGCACGAGGTGACCGCGCTTTGCGCCTGCGGATTGGCGGCGCTGAGGAAGCGGCCGAAATCGGCCGAGGTGCCATCGGCCACCAGATCCTGGTTGACGTTGGAATAGAGCGCCCAGCCCACCAGCTTGATGCGGTCGGTCAACTGGTGGTCCAGCTTGATCGAGGCGTCGAAGCTGGTCTGGTCGTTGGTGGGGCGGATGTTGTTGTAGAAGTGGAACGGGTGGGTGTTGACGTTTTCATAGAACGCGCCGCCAAAGCCGGGCAGGTGGAACGCGGCGTTGAACGGCAGCGACGCGCCGTGAAATTCGCTGTAGCGCGCCTTGAGGTCGAGCTGGGTCGGGCCGCCCTGGCCGACCATCACGCGGCCATCGATCGCCCAGTTCTCCTTGTCGTCCACCGTCTTGGAATTGGTGAAGGTGTTTTTGTAGAAGCCGTCGGTCTTGTAGTAATAGCCCGCGAGCACGAAGCCGACATTGTCGGCAACCGGGCCGGCGACATGGGCGCTGGCTTCCCAGGTGTTGTAATCGGCATAGGACAGCTTGGCCGCGCCGGTGAAGCTGTCGGTGGGCTTGAGCGACTGGATGACGATGGCCCCGGCCGCCGCGTTGCGGCCATAGAGCGCGCCTTGCGGGCCCTTGAGCAGTTCGACCTGTTGCAGCGTGCCCTGCGGCTGGTTGAGCTGGGCAGTGTTGGTTTTCAGGATACCGTCTACGACCAGGGCGACCGAGCTTTCCGCGTCGCGCGCGCCGTTCATGCCGCGGATGTTGATCTGGGTGTCGCCCGCCTCGGCCGTGCCGGTGACGATGGTGACGCCGGGGGTGAGCTTGACGAAATCCTCCGCCTTGACCGCACCGGTGCGTTGCAGGGCATCGGCGGTGAGCACCGCGACCGAGGCGGGCACGTCCTGCAACCGCTCGTTCTGGCGGCGGGCGGTGACGATGATGCCGCTGTCGTCGCCGGGCGCGATGCCAGTTTGGGAGACGGGCTGCGGCGCTTCTTGCGCCAGGGCCGGCGTGGCAAGCGCGGCGAGCAGCGACGCAGTGGCGAGGAAGTGGGCGTGAGAAAGTCGCATTGCATTCTCCCTGTTCGGTGGCGCCGGCCCCATGGCCGGGATCGCCAATGTCACCGCCGGTCTTTTTCGTGCCCCCATGGCTGACGCGGCTTGATCGACACAAAGAGTATTGTATACAAATACCGCAGGTCAAGATACAAACGTTCCTGAGAGGCAACGCAGCCGAAGTTTTGGAGAAAGACGTGTCCCGCGCTTCCGACCGTGCCTATGAAGCGATCCGCAGCATGATCCTGTCGGGCGAGTTGCCCGCCGGGGCGCAGCTTGCGGAAGAGGCCCTGGCCGAGCGTTGCGGCGTGTCGCGCACCCCGGTGCGCGAAGCGTTGCGGCGGCTGGAATCCGACCTTCTGGTGACGCGCACCGACACCCAGCGCAGCTTTGTGGCAGACTGGTCGATCGACGATGTGGCCGATGCCTTTGAACTGCGTGCGGTTCTGGAAGGCAAGGCGGCGCGGCGCGCGGCAGAGCGGATGACGGACGCGGCACTCGCCCGGATTCGCGGGGCGAATCACCGCCTGGGCGAAGCGATCCGCTTGCCCGTGCCGGACGTGGCGGTGTTTCTGGAAGCGAATCGGGATTTCCATGCAGCGATTCTCGACGTGGCCGCCTCGCGCCGCCTGGCGGCCCTGCTGGCCACGCTGATCGAGCAGCCGGTGGTGTGGCGCACGGCGCACCATTACAGCCGCGAAGCGCTGCGCCGGTCGTGGAGCGAGCACGAGGAACTGATCGCCGCCTTCGTACGCCGCGACGGGGCCTGGGCCGAAGCGATCATGACCGGGCACATCCTGCGCGCCTATCACGCCTATGCCGATGCCCACCGTGGCCTGGCCGAGCTGAGCCAGAAGGAGGCTGCCGAGTAATGTATACAGAATCCATCGAAATGGTCGAGGTTGCCCCGAGGGACGGGTTGCAGAACGAAAAGACCATGATTTCCACCGACGACAAGGTGGCGCTGATCGGGCGCGCCATTGCCGCCGGTGCGCGGCGGATCGAGGTGACCAGCTTCGTCAATCCCAAGGCCGTGCCGCAGATGGCCGATGCCGAGGCGGTCTGTGCCCGCCTGCCGCAGCGCGCGGACGTGACCTATATCGGCCTGGTGATGAACGCGCGCGGCGCCGCGCGGGCGATCGAGACCGGTCGCATCGACCAGTTGGGCGCGGTCTCTGTCGCGACGGACACCTTTGCCAAGGCCAACCAGGGCCAGACCAGCCAGGGTTCGGTGGCGGCGGCCAGCGAGATCATCGCCATGGCGCACCAGGCGGGCAAGACCGGCCAGGTGACCATTGCCGCCGCGTTTGGCTGCCCGTTTGAAGGCGAAGTGGCGCAAGCGCGCGTGGTGGCGATGGCCGAAGCGCTGGCCAAGGCCGATCCGGTGGAGATCGGCCTGGCCGACACCATCGGCGTCGGCAATCCCGCGCATGTCGTCTCGCTGATCGGCAAAGTGCGCGCCGCCGTGCCGCACATTCCGGTGCGGGTTCATTTCCACAACACCCGCGGCACCGGCCTCGCCAATGTCTGGGCGGCGATCGGCGCGGGCGCGGTGACGGTGGACGCGGCGATCGGCGGGCTGGGCGGCTGTCCGTTCGCGCCCGGCGCGGCGGGCAACGTCTCGACCGAGGACGTGGTCTACATGCTGGACCGCGCAGGGGTGGGCACCGGGCTGGACCTGGCAGAATTGATCGCGGCGAACCACTGGCTGGGCGCGGTGATGGACCGCACGCTGCCGGGCATGGTCGCGCGCGCGCCGCGGTTCCCGGCGCCGAAAGACTGACCGGGACACCGTTATCGTTCCAACAAGGCCGTTTCAAAAAGGTCATAGTGAAAAGGTTTGTCGATCTATGGGTTACCGGCTTGGCGTGGATGTGGGCGGCACGTTTACCGACCTGCTGCTGTTCGACACCGACAGCGGCGCGTTCTGGCGGCACAAGACGCCGTCCACCCCGCATGACAGTTCCGAAGGCATTCTCAACGGCGTGACGGCGATCTGCGCCAAGGCGGGCATTGCCGCCGGCGCGATCGACTATTTCCTGCACGGCACGACCGTGGCGACCAACGCCGTGCTGGAAGGCAAGGGCGCGCGCGTGGGGCTGGTCACCACCGAAGGCTATCGCGACATCATGCAGATCGCGCGCAGCTATGTGCCTGGAGGCCTGGCCGGCTGGATCATCTGGCCCAAGCCGCAGCCGCTGGCCGCGCTGGAAGACACGGTGACGGTGAAAGGCCGCATGGACGCGCAAGGGCAGGAAGTGCGCCCGCTGGATGAAGCCGACGTGCGCGCGCAGCTTGCCGTGCTGAAGGCGCAGGGCGTGGAAGCGGTGACGGTGAGCCTGATCAACGCCTATGCCAACGGCGCGCACGAAGCGCGGATCGGCGCGATCGCGGCCGAGGAACTGCCCGGCGTGCCGGTGTCGCTCAGCCATGAAGTGCTGCCGGAAATGCAGGAATACGAACGCACCCTGACCACGGTGGCCAATGCCAGCGTGCGCCCGGTGGTGGGCAAGTATGTTTCCAACTTGCGCAATCGCCTGGCCGCCGAGGGCATGACCGGCAAGCTTTCGCTGCTGCGCTCCGACGGCGGGTTGATGAGCGCGCAGAAGGCCGAGGAACACCCGGTCAGCATCCTGATGTCCGGCCCGGCCGGCGGGGTGACCGGGGCGATCTGGGTGGGGCGCAATGCCGGTATCCGCAATATCCTCACGCTCGACGTGGGCGGCACCAGCACCGATGTGGCGCTGATCGAAAACCTCGAACCACGCCGCCAGCGCACCACCGAAGTGGGCCACCTTTCCGTCCGCGCCTCGGCGCTGGACGTGAAGACGGTGGGCGCCGGTGGTGGCTCCATCGCCTATGTTCCCGCGCTGACCAGAGCCCTTCGGGTCGGGCCGCAGAGCGCGGGGGCGGTGCCGGGGCCGGTCGCCTATGGCAAGGGCGGCACGGCCCCCACCGTTACCGATGCCAATGTCGTGCTGGGCTATCTGCCGGAAAACCTGTTGGGCGGCACGTTCCAGCTCGATCGCGAAGGGGCCAAGGCGGCGGTACAGACGATTGCCGATGCACTGGGCATCGGGTTGATGGAAGCGGCGCGCGGGATCATCGACATCGTCAACGAGAACATGTTCGGCGCGCTGCGGATGATTTCGGTGCAGCAGGGCTATGACCCGCGCGATTTCGCGCTGATGGGCTTTGGCGGCGCCGGGCCGCTGCACGTCAACGCCGTGGCGCGGCTGATGGGCAGTTGGCCGGCGGTCTCTCCGGTCAGCCCCGGCGTGCTGTGTGCGCTGGGCGATGCCACCACGCGGATGCGCACCGAAACCGCGCGGTCGTGGTCGCGCCTGGCGCGCGAGACGGCGCCCGAAGACCTGCTGGCCGTGCTCGACGAGATGGCTGCGCATGTGCGCGCCGAACTGCTCGCCGATGGCGTGCCGGAAAGCGAGATCGCGACCAGTTTCGAAGTGGACGTGCGCTATGCCGGGCAGGCGTTTGAAGTGCCGCTGTCGATCACCGCGCAGATCCTGGCCGACGATGGCATCGCCGGGGTGCTGGCGCGCTTCGATGAAGAGCACAAGCGGCTGTTCACTTTCAACATGGATACCCCGCACGAAATCGTGAACCTGCGCGCGGTGGCGCTGGGCCGTGCGCTCGATCTGCCGGCCGCGGAGCTGGAGCAGGGCAACGGCGATCCTTCGGCGGCCAAAGTGCGCGACCATGTGCTGTGGATGGACGGGGCCGAACAGGCGGCGGTGATCTATGACCGTGCGCGGCTGAAGGCCGGCGACGTGATCCCCGGCCCGGCGATCGTGTGCGAGATGGATTCCACCACGCTGATCGAGACCGGCTGCGTCGCCACGGTCGACAAGGTCGGCAACATCCTCATCAACCTGGCCTGACGAAAGGGAAAACCCATGCCTGCACAGATCGTCCAGACCAACCCCAAGCCCTTTGCCAAGGTTGCCATCGATCCCGTCACGCTCGACATCATCGAGAACGCGCTGCGCAACGCGCGCGTGGAAATGGACGCGACGCTGGTGCGCACCGCGATGTCGCCCGGCATCCGCGAACAGGGCGATGCCTTTCCCCTGATCGCCGACCACACCGGCAAGATGATCGTGGGCCAGTTCGGCAGCTTCATCGGCGGCTTCCTGGCCAATTACGACGGCACCCTGGAAGAGGGAGACATGATCTTCCTGTCCGATCCCTATTCGGTGGATGGCGCGATCAGCCATTCCAACGATTGGCTGGTGCTGCTGCCGGTGTTCAAGGACGGGCGGCTGATCGCCTATACCTCGATGTTCGGCCACCAGAGCGACATCGGCGGCAAGGTGGTTGGCTCCATGCCGATCAATGCCCATTCGATCTATGAGGAAGGGGTGCGCATCCCGCCGGTGAAAATCTGGCGCAAGGGCGAATACAATGCCGACCTGATGAAGCTGGTGATGCACCAGACGCGCAAGCCCGATTGGTGCGCGGCCGATCTCAATGCGCTGATCGCCTCGTGCCGGGTGGCCGCGCGCCGGGTGATCGAAATGGCCGAGCGGTTTGGCGACGATGTCTATGTTTCGGCCACGCAGGAACTGCTGGCGCGCAACCACCGGGCGATGAAGACCCTGCTGGGCCAGGCGGTAAGCGAAGAGCCGGTCAGCTTCGAGGACTATATCTGCGACGATGGCATGGGCTTTGGCCCCTATCGCATCCGCTGCACGATGTGGCGCGAAGGCGAGACCGTGGTGCTCGATTTCGACGGCACCGATCCGCAGAGCGCGGCCTCGATCAATTTCTACCTCAACGAAAACATGTTCAAGATGTTCTTCGGCATCTACATGATCATGGTCTTCGATCCGCAGATCCTGTTCAACGACGGGTTCTATGACCTGATCGATGTGCGCATTCCCGAGGGATCCTTGCTCAAGCCGCGCTTTCCCGCCGCGCTTTCGGGGCGCACCCATGCACTGGGGCGCATCTTCGATATCCTGGGCGGGTTGCTGGGGCAAAAGACGCCGGAATTTCTCAATGCGGCGGGCTTCTCGTCCTCTCCCCACTTGTTCTATGCCGGCAACGACACGCGGCCGGGCAAGGGGCAGGCGTGGTTCCAGTTGTTCCAGATCGGCTTTGGCGGCATTCCCGGCCGGCCGCTGGGCGATGGGCCGGACGGGCATTCGCTGTGGCCGGGCTTTACCAACGTGCCCAACGAGTTCCTCGAACGCTACTTTCCGATGATGATCGAGCGCTATTCGACCGAGCCCGATTCGGGCGGGGCCGGGCTGCATCGAGGCGGCAACGGCATCCACATGACCTATCGCTTCCTCAGCGCTGGAACGATCGCCATCCACGACGATCGCTGGTTCGTGCCGCCATGGGGCGTGAACGGCGGCGATCCGGGCAAGCGGGCGCGCAAGATCCTGGAAAAGGCCGACGGCACCACGCAGATCGTGGGCAACAAGGTGGAAGACCTGGCCGTGGAAGCAGGCGACCAGTTGCATTTCATCACCTGGGGCGGCGGTGGCTGGGGCGATCCGCTGGAGCGCGATCCGGCGCTGGTCGGCAAGGAAATCGTGCAGGGGCTGGTCACGCCGCAAGGCGCGCGCGCCTATGGCGTGGTGGCCGATGCCCGTGGCGAGGTGGACGAGGCCGCGACGCAGGCCCTGCGCGCGGACATGCGCGCGCAGCGGGGCGGCGCCTTGCCGGTGTTCAACACCGGACCGGGGCTTGATGCCTTGCGCGCCGCCTGCCAGGCGGAAACCGGGTTGCCGGCGCCCATCCCGCCGGTGTGGCCGCAAGCAGAAGCGGCGGAGTGACCATGAACAACGGTGCATTGCAGGATATCCGCGTCGTCGAACTGGGCCAGTTGCTGGCGGGGCCGTTTTGCGGCCAGTTGCTGGGCGACATGGGGGCCGACGTCATCAAGGTGGAGCCGCCAGTCACCGGCGACCCGATGCGCGACTGGGGCCAGGGCAGCGAAAAGGTGCAGTGGGAAGTGATCGCGCGCAACAAGCGCTCGGTCAGTGCCAACTTGCGCGTGCCCGAAGGCCAGGCGCTGGTGAGGCGCCTGATCGCCCATGCCGACGTGCTGATCGAGAACTTCAAGCCGGGCACGCTGGAAAAGTGGGGCATGGGGCCGGACGTGCTGCTGGCCGAATTCCCGCACCTGATCATCGCGCGCATGTCCGGCTATGGCCAGACCGGCCCCTATTCCGACCGCGCCGGTTTTGGCGGGATCGGCGAGGCAATGGGCGGCTGGCGTTATATCGTGGGCGAGCCGGACCGCCCGCCGAGCCGCATGGGCGTTTCGATCGGTGACACGCTGACCGCGACCTATGGTTGCATGGGCGTGCTCGCCGCGCTGCACGTGAAGGAAAAGACCGGGCAGGGCCAGGTGATCGACACCGCGCTTTATGAAAGCGTGTTGCAGGTGATGGAAGGCCTGGTGCCGGAATACGACCGCATGGGCCTGATCCGCGAGCGGTCCGGATCGATCCTCAAGGGCATCGCGCCGTCCAACGTCTATGCCTGCAAGGACGGCGAATTCATGATCGGGGCCAACAAGGACTCGCTGTGGAAGCGCCTGGCCGAAGCGATGGGGCGGCCCGAGCTGGGCGACGATCCGCGCTATGCCACGCATCTGGCGCGGGGCGAGAACCAGACAGAGCTGGACGCGCTGATCGATGCCTGGACGCGCACGCTGACCATGGACGAAGTGGACGCGCTGATGATCGAATATTCGATCCCGGCGGGCCGCGTCTATCGCGCGCCCGACATGCTGGCCGATCCGCATTTCCAGGCGCGCGAGGCGATCATCGAAGTGGAAACCGAGCGGTTCGGTCCGCTCAAGATGCAGTCCACGTTCCCGCGCTTTTCCGCCACGCCCGGCGGGGTGCGGCGCCCGGCCCCCTCGGTGGTGGGCCAGCACAATGCGGAAATCTATGGCGCGCTGCTCGGCCTGGGCCAGGCAGAACTGGATGATCTTGCCGCGCGCGGGGTGATCTGAGGCGATGGCCAAGGACGAAGCCGGGCTGGAGGCCAACTATGCCGGGGCGTTCGACGGGCACCTGCCCTTCGGACAGCGCCCGGCGCTGCTGCTGGTCGATCTGGTCGAGGCCTATCTCCAGCCTGGCTCGCCGCTCTATGCCGGGATCGAAAGCGCGCTCGCGAGCGCCGTGCGCGTGACGGCAGCAGCGCGCGCGGCGGGGCTGCCGGTGATTTTCACCAATGTCGAATACCAGCCCGGCGGGGCGGATGGCGGCGTGTTCTATCGCAAGGTGCCCGCGCTCAAGGTGTTCGACCGCGGCTCGCCGCTGGGCGCCTTTCCCGCCGTGCTGGCCCCGCAGGACGGCGACGTGGTGATCACCAAGCGCTATGCCTCGGCGTTCTTCGCCACGCATCTGGCCGCCACGCTGACCGCGCTGGGCGTGGATACGGTGCTGATCTGCGGCACCTCCACCTCCGGCTGCATCCGCGCCACCGCGCTCGATGCCTGCCAGAACGGCTTCCTGCCCTTCGTGGTCGCCGATGCCTGTGGCGATCGCCACGCCGCGCCGCACGAAGCCAACCTGTTCGACCTCCAGGCCAAATATGCCGAAGTGGTGAGCGAAGCGCAGGCGCTGGGGCTTATCGCCCGTCAGCCATAGGGCAGATCTTCCCACCACGGGAAGTAGTCCGGCATGTCGGCCGAGACGCGATCGGGGAAGCGGGCGGGGCGCTTTTCGAGGAACGCGGCAACGCCTTCCTGGGCGTCGGCGCTCTGGCTGCGGGTGAGGATGCCGCGGCTTTCGATGCGATGCGCTTCCATCGGATCGGTCATGCCCAGGCCGCGCCACAGCATCTGGCGGGTGAGCGCGACAGAGACCGGCGCGGCATTGTCGGCAATCTCGCGCGCCAGGGCCTGGGCCGTGGGCAGCAGGTCGGCGGGCGCAACGACCTGCTCCACCAGGCCGCCGGACAGCGCCTCGTCGGCGCCGAACACCGCGCCGGTGTAGCACCAGCGCAGTGCGCGGCTGATGCCGACGAGGCGCGGCAGGAAATAGCTCGATGCCGCTTCGGGCACGATGCCGCGCCGCGCGAAGACGAAGCCGAAGCGCGCCGTGTCGCTGGCCAGGCGCAAGTCCATCGGCAGCAGCATGGTGGCGCCGATGCCGATCGCAGGGCCGTTGATTGCGGCAATGATCGGCTTCTTGAGCTGGAAGATGCGCAGCGCCAGGATGCCGCCGCCATCGCGCGTGGCCGGGTCGCTGTAGTCCGGCGCCTCGGTCGCTCTGGCATCGCCGCGGAAATTGCCGGCGCCGCCGGAAATGTCGGCCCCGGCGCAGAACGCGCGGCCGCTGCCGGTGACGATGACCGCGCGGATCGCGTCATCGGCATCGATCTGGTCCAGCGCGGCCACCATCTCGCGCATCATATGCGTGGTGAAGGCATTGAGCTTGTCGGGCCGGTGGAGGGTGAGCGTGGCGACGCCTTGATCCAAGTCCAGCGTGATCTGCTCAAACACTGGTTCGGTCATGCGCATGCCACCGGCTGCGGCAAGCGGGAATAGCGCACGGGCATGGAGCGGATGCCGCTGACGAACGAGCCTTCGGTGTAGATCGGCGGGCCGGCCGGCGCGATCGTGGCGATCTGCGCGAAGAAGGCGGTGAAGAACGCCTCGATTTCCAGCTTGGCGAGGTATTGGCCAAGGCAGGTGTGCGGGCCATGGCCGAACGCGAGATGGTTGTTGAGCGCGCGATCGATGCGGAAGCAGTCGGCATCGCCAAAGGCCTCGGGATCGCGCGTGGCCGCGCCGAACGAGAGCAGCACGTGATCGCCCGCACGCAGCGTCTGGCCGTGCAGGGTATAGTCCTGCGTCACGTTGCGCATGAAGTGCTTGACCGGCGCGGTCCAGCGGATCGCCTCGTTGACGAAAGTCTTCATCAGCTCGGGATGGGCCTTGAGCAGGGCCATCTGCTCGGGATTGTCGAGCAGGGCCTGCATGCCGCCGACGATCGAGGCGGCGGTGGTATCGTGCCCGGCCGTGGCGACAATCACGTAATAGCCCAGGCGCTCTTCCGCGCTCATCTCGGCGCCGCCGGGCATGCCGGTGGCGATCAGCGTGGCCACGTCCTCGCGCGGATTGGCCTGGCGATCGCGGGTGATCGCATCGAAGAACGCGATGTAATCCTGCTTCACCGCCACGATATGCTCGGCCTCGCTCAGGCCGGGACGACGCACCGCCGGATCGGACGCGCCGAACAGCTCGTGCGTCAGGCGCAGCATGCGCGCCTCGTCCTGCTCGTCGATGCCCAGGATCGCCATGGCGACGCGCAGCGGATACCAGAAGGCGATATCGGTGGCGAGATCGCACGACCCTTCATCCTGCGCCATGCGCGCCACAAAGGCGGTGGCATGCTTGGCAATGGCGCTTTCCAGCTTGCGGATGTTTTTGGGCAGGAAGAAATCCTGGGTCAGCGCGCGCATCGCCTGGTGGTGAGCGCCGTCCATCGCGGTGAGCGGGAAAACGCCGGATTCCACGCCGAAGATCGCCACGTTGGCCTGCTCCACCGGGATCGGCAGCAAGGTCATGCGCGGGCCGGCGTTGAAGATTTCGGGCTGGCGCTCCAGTTCGCGGATATCGGCGTGGCGCGAGACCACCCAGAACGGGCGAAAGCCCTCGGGATCGGCCCAGGCCACCGGATGTTCCCGGCGCAACCAGTCGTAGAACTGTTGCAGCCGCTGCGGGTCTCCATACAAAGTGGGATCGGCGATCTGGTTGACGGCAAACCCGCTCATTTCGGCACTCTCCAGTCTTGTGTCTTGTCGTGTTGGCAAGGTTCAGCGCAAGCTGAGCAGCGTTTCCGGCGCGCCGCCGGGCTGGCGATAGCGATCGTGCAGCAGGCGCTTGTAGAGCTTGCCTGTGGGATGTCGCGGCAGTTGGGCCATGAATTCCACCCGGCGCGGGATCTTCACCCCGGAAAGTTGCTGGCGCAGCCAGTCGATCACTTCCTGGGCGAAAGCGGGGGTGGCCTCGGCCATGTCCATCGGCTGGATCACCGCGACCACGCATTCGCCCATTTCCGCATCGGGCGCGCCCACCACGGCGGCATCGGCAATGCGCGGGTGGACGACCAGGGCGTTCTCGATTTCCTGCGGATAGATGTTGACCCCACCCGAGATGATCATGAAGCTCTTGCGATCGGTGAGGGTGAGATAGCCCTCCTCATCAAGCCAGCCCACATCGCCAAACGTAGCCCAGCCATGGCGATTGTGCGCCGCGGCGGTCTTTTCAGGATCGTTGTGATAGGCAAAGGTCGGCCCGTCGGCAAAGCACACCAGCCCTTCCTGACGCGGGGGCAGGGGATTGTCGTCCTCGTCGCAGATATAGAGCGTGCCGATCATCGCGCGCCCCACCGAACCGGGGTGGGCCAGCCATTCGGGCGCGGTGATCAGCGTCATGCCGATCGCCTCGGTGCCCGAATAGTATTCCATCAGGATCGGCCCCCACCAGTCGATCATCGCCTGCTTGACCGGCACCGGGCAGGGCGCGGCGGCGTGGATCGCCAGGCGCAGCGAAGTGCAATCGTGCCGGGCGCGCGCCTCCTCCGGCAGCTTGAGCATGCGCACGAAATGCGTGGGCACCCACTGGCTGTGGGTGACGCGATGGCGTTCGATCAGCGCCAGCGCGGCTTCGGGATCGAACTTTTCCATGATCACCACCGTGCCGCCCAGCGCCAGCACTTCGCGGCACCAGCGCAGCGGCGCGGCGTGATAGAGCGGCGCGGGATTGAGGTAGATCGTGTCCGCCCCGAACCCGAGGCGCGCGCAGACGGTGCCGAGCGGCGAGGGCGTGGTGATCGCCGGATCGGCCGGCAGCGGCGGCTTGATTCCCTTGGGGCGGCCGGTAGTGCCCGAGGAATAGAGCATGTCGATCCCGGCGCGCTCGTCGGCGATCGGGGTGGTCGGCAGCGCTGCGGTCGCTTCTTCCCACGCCTGCCAGCCAGGCACGGCCGGGCCGAGCGTATAGCGCAGGGGCGGCGCGGCATCGGCCACGGCATGCAGCAGCGGCGCCAGCGTGCCCGAGGCAATCAGCATCTGCGCCCCGCTGTCTTGCAGGATATAGGCGATCTCGGCGGGCGCGAGGCGCGTGGACAGGCAGACGAAATAGAGCCCGGCGCGATGGGCCGCGCAGGTGATCTCCAGATAGCGCGCATCGTTTTCCAGCATCAGCGCCACCACTGCGCCCGGTTGCAGCCCGGCGCCGCGCAAGAGGTGCGCGCCCTGGTTGGAGCGGGCTTCGAGTTGCGCGAAAGTCACGGTCTCGCCCGAGCCGGCCATGATGATGGCCGCCTTGTCCGGCGTGGCACGGGCAAACTCGCTGGGATGCATCGACAACCTCTCGTTTCGTGTGGCGCGGTTTCTTCCATGAGCGCCCTTGCAGACGCGCGCCATGGCCGGCGATCGTCTGGCCAGCAGCATAGCCACGACCTGGCCCGAGGCGCAACAACGAACTTAACTGATCGATCAATTGACTTCACTATGCGGAGTTTTTAAGCCATCCGCCGAGGCAGGCCGGCGCTTGTTCCGGTCACCATGGTGAGAGGCTTTCCGATCGATGACCAATCCGCTTTGCACCCTGACGCACGAGGACGGCGTGGCCGTGCTCACCATCGATTCGCCCCCGGTCAATGCGCTGGGCGAGGCAGTCCGCCAGGCAATCCATGACGGCATGGGGCAGGCGCTGGCCGATCCGGCGGTGACCGCCGTGGTGATCCTCTGCGCCGGGCGCACGTTCTTTGCCGGGGCCGATATCACCGAGTTCGGCAAGCCTTTCGCGGCGCCCGGCCTGCATGACATGTTCGATCGGTTCGACGGGGCGAGCAAGCCGATCGTCGCCGCGATCCATGGCACCGCGCTGGGCGGCGGGCTGGAACTGGCGCTGGCCTGCCACTATCGCGTCGCGGTGCCCAGCGCCAAGCTGGGCCTGCCCGAAGTGGCGCTGGGCCTGCTGCCTGGCGCCGGCGGCACGCAGCGCGCACCGCGCCTGATCGGCGTGGCCCATGCGCTGGACCTGATCGTGGGCGGCAAGCCGGTGAGCGCGGCGCAGGCCCTGCGCATCGGCCTGATCGATCGCGTGGCCGATGGCCCGGACTTGCGCGCGCAGGCGGTGGCCTATGCCCGCGAACTGGTGGCCAGCGGCGCCCCGCTGCGCCGCACACGCGACCTGCCCACCGACCTCGACCCGCAGGAAGCCGCCGCGTGCATCGCCGACTATAGCGCCCGCAATGCCAAGAGTTTCGTCGGCTTCAAAGCGCCGGGCAACATCGTGCGCGCGATCGAGGCGGCCACCGATCGTCCGTTCGAGGCCGGGCTCACCCGCGAATGGGAACTGTTCGAGGAACTGATGGCCAGCCCGGAATCGGCGGCGCAACGCCACATCTTCTTCGCCGAGCGGGCCGCCGCCAAAGTGCCGGTGGCGCGCGATTGCGGCGAAGTGGCGATTGCCTCGGTCGCGGTGATCGGCGCGGGCACGATGGGCAGCGGCATTACCTTGGCGTTCCTCAACGCCGGGTTCCCGGTGACGATGATCGACGTGAACCCGGCAGCGCTGGAGCGCGGTGCGGCGCATGTGCGCAAGACGCTGGAAGCGCTGGCCAGCAAGGGCCGGATCGCCGACACGGTGCGCGACGCGCGACTGGCCGCCTTTGCCACCTCGGGCACGCTCGATGCCGTGGCCCAGGCCGACCTGGTGGTGGAGGCCGTGTTTGAGCGCCTGGACCTGAAGCAGCAGGTGTTCCGCCAGATCGATGCGCTGGCCAAGCCGGGCGCGGTGCTGGCCTCCAACACCTCGTTCCTCGATCTCGACGCGATTGCCGCCATCACCGGCCGGCCGGCGGACGTGGTCGGGCTGCATTTCTTTGCCCCGGCCAACATCATGCGCCTGCTCGAAGTGGTGCGCGGGGCCAGGACCAGCGACCGCGTGATCCAGACGGCGATGACGCTGGGCCGCAAGCTGGGCAAAGTGGCGGTGCTATCGGGCGTGTGCGACGGTTTCATCGCCAACCGGGCGATGGCGCGCCGCACCGAAGCGGCCGATCGCCTGCTGGCGCGGGGCGTGATGCCGTGGGACGTGGACGCGGCCATGGTCGGCTATGGCTTCCCGATGGGGCCGTTCCAGATGATGGACCTCGTCGGGCTGGACGTGATCGGCTGGGACAAGGAGAACACCGCCGGGCGCACCGTGCAGGAAGTGCTGTGCGAAGCCGGGCGTCTGGGCCAGAAATCGGGCAGCGGCTATTACGACTATGACGCGCAGCGGCGCGGCACGCCTTCGGCTTTCGCCGAAGCCACGATCCGCGATTTTGCCGCGCGATCGGGCCAGTCCGCACCGAACCTGTCGGCGCAGGACATCGTCGAGAGCCTGCTGTTCCCCGTGGTCAACGAAGGGGCCAAGCTGCTGGAAGAAGGCATCGCCCTGCGCGCGTCGGACATCGATATGGCACTGGTCGCCGGCTATGCCTGGCCGGTCTATACCGGCGGGCCGATGATCTGGGGCGACTACTGCGGCCTGGCGCGGATCGTTGCCGCGCTGGACGAGCAGATTGCCCAAGGCGCACCGATCACCGTCTCGAACCTGCTGCGCACCAAGGCGGCGGCGGGCGAAACCTTCCTCTGAATGCAAAGGCGCCGCCTGATCGAGGGATCGGGCGGCGCCAGCCTTTCCAGATTGCCGAACCGCCGTCAGAGACTGCGGGCAATCACTTCCTTCATGATTTCCGACGTGCCGCCATAAATCCGCATGACGCGCGCATCGCGCCAGATCCGCGCGATCGGATATTCGTTCATGTAACCCGCGCCGCCGTGCAGTTGCAGCGCCTCGTCCGCCACGCGGCCGAGCAGTTCGGTGTGATAGAGCTTGGCCGCGGAAGCTTCGGCGGTGGTCAGCTTGCCTGCCACATGGCGTTCCAACGCCCAGTCGATATGGCTCCAGCCCACTTGCAGCTCGGCCTGGAGCGCCGCCAACTGGAACCGGGTGTTCTGGAAATCGAACACGGTCTTGCCGAAGGCCTTGCGATCCTTGGTGAAGGCCATGGCCTCGTCGAACGCGCGCTGTGCCAGGGCCTGCGCGCTGATGGCGATAGACAGGCGTTCCTGCGGCAATTGCGACATCAGATAGGCAAAGCCCGCACCTTCATCGCCCAGGCGGTTGGTTACCGGTACGCGCACATCGCTGAAGAACAATTCCGAGGTGTCGGCCGAATGCTGGCCGATCTTGTCGAGATTGCGGCCACGGGCAAAGCCGGGGCGATCGGCCTCCACCAGGATCAGCGAAATGCCCTTGGCCCCGGCGGCCGGATCGGTCTTGGCCACCACGATCACCAGATCGGCGAGCTGGCCGTTGGTGATGTAGGTCTTGTTGCCGTTGATCACATAGTCGTCGCTATCGCGCACCGCCGTGGTGCGGATACCCTGGAGATCGCTGCCGGTGCCCGGCTCTGTCATGGCGATGGCCACGATCGCTTCGCCGGTAATCATGCGCGGCAGCCAGCGGGCCTTGAGATCGTCGGATGCATAGTGGACGATATAGTCCAGCACGATGTCCGATTGCAGGACCAGGCCCGCCGAACTGCCGGTATAGGCCAGTTCTTCCCCGATCACGGCGTTGTAGCGGTAATCGAGACCCAGCCCGCCCCATGCCTCGGGTGCAGTGGGGCACAGCAGGCCCACTTCCCCGGCGGCGAGCCAGAAGGCGCGGTCGACAATGCCCTGTTCTTCCCAGCGGTCGAGATGGGGCGTGAGATGGGCGGCGAAGAACTTGCGCACGGCGTCACGGAACAGCGCGAGTTCGTCGCTCGCGGCGGGCCGGGTCTCGATCGGGATCATGAAGGCTCCTGATGACGGGATCAGAACGTGAAGCGGACCGAACCGCCGTAGGTACGGGGCTGGGCCGGGACGAGGTAGTTGAACGGGAACCCGGCGCCGCGCAGGTCCAGGCCATAGGCCAGGGTCTTTTCCTGCAACAAGTTCTGCACCCAGCCACGCAGCGTCAGGTTGCCGTGCGTCCAGGTGATCGCGCCGTTGACCTTGACGTAGCCGCCCTGCTGCAATTCGGAATTGACCTGCGATCCGCCGGCCGCATTCACCGCATTGAACGGCGAGAAGAACTGGCGGCTGACGTAGTTGATGTTGGGCGAGAAGGTCAGCGGCCCGCCGGCAATGTCGAACGGCGCCCAGTCGAAGCCGGCCTGCGCGGTCCAGCGCGGCGCGAAGGGCAGGTCGTTGCCGGCGAGGTTGGTGCCGGACAGCGTGAGTTCCTTGTAGGTGGCATGGAGATAGCCCACCGAGGCGTTGAGCGAGAAGCGCGACGAGGCGCGATAGGTCGCTTCGCCTTCAAAGCCATAGCTTTCCGACTTGGGCGCGTTGAGCAGGAACGAGACCGGGCCGGGCCGCGTGTCCTGCAACTGCTGGTTTTGGTAGTCATAATAGAACGCGGCCAGCGAGAGGACCAGTTTGCGATCGAGGAAGCGGCCCTTGGCGCCGATTTCATAGGCGTTGACGTATTCCGGCTTGATATAGGTAATGCCCGCCGAATTCGTGTAGCCGCCGCCATTGAACGCGCCGGAGCGATAGCCACGGTTGTAGCTGGCATAGAGCAGCGTGCCGCTGTCGAAGGTATAGGTCAGCGCGGCACGGCCGGTGAGCGCGTTGTTGCGTCCCTTGATGCCATAGCGTGCGTTGGCGTCATAGGGGCACGTGCCGACGCCGGTGGTGCAGGGCACCGTGGTGAACAACGGCGTGCGCGTGCCGCCGAACGAACCCATGAACAGATAGGCATAGCCATCGTCATAGGCGGAGCGATCGGCGCTGTAGCGCAGGCCGATCGTGGCGACGAGCTTGGGCGTCAGGTTCACGTCGGTCTGCCCGAACACCGCATAGGTGCGGCGTACTTGGCGGAAATGCTGGAAGAAACCGCCATCGACGCCGGGTGCGATGGCGCTGCCGATATCGAAGCCGTTGTCGACGATGGTCTTGTCCCAGCCATAGAACACGCCGGCCACGGCCTTGACCGCCTTGCCTTCGTAATTGAAGCGGGCTTCCTCGCTGAACTGGTCGAACTTGGCCTTTTGCTGAAGATCGAGGATGTCCAGCGGCGAGCCATCGGCATCGAACGCGGCATCGAGCAGGCCGTTGCCGATCGCGGTGATCGAGGTGAATGACAGGCGCGGCGACAGTTCATAGGCAATCTTTGCCGAGGTGCCGTATTGCCGCGTGCGGTTTTCACCGATGCGGTTTTCGTTGATCTGGAAGAAGCCGGGCGCGGCCGTGGCGGCCAGGCCCTTGATCGGCTGCTGCGTGCCATTGGCGCGGCTGGCATAGGCCTTGATCACGATGTCGAGCGGACCGGCGCCGGGGCGAATGTGCAGCGTGCCACGCACCTGGAGGCTGTCGACCGAGCCGGCGTCTGGCTGGCCGGGATAGATGTTGCGGAACTTGCCGTCGCCCTTTTCATAGGTCGCGGCCACGCGGAAGCCGAGTTCGTCTTCCACCATGGTGGTTTCGAGCGCGCCTTGCGCCTTGAACGTGTTGAAATTGCCGTAGCCGGCCTCGGCATAGCCGCGATTGCCCGAGAGCGTCGGGGTGTTGGTGATGAAGTTGATCGCGCCGCCGGTGGTGTTGCGACCAAACAGCGTGCCTTGCGGGCCGCGCAGCACTTCCACACGCTGAAGATCGTAAAGCCCGCCGCCCTGGCCGACGCGGTTCACCATGTTGACGTCGTCGATATAGACCCCGATCGGCGAGACCTGGTTGGGGTTGTATTCGTTGGCCACGCTGACCCCGCGCAGCGCGAAGTTGGGCTGGGTGTCGCCCATCGCGCTGTTGATCTGCAAGTTGGGTACGATCTGGCCAAGCTGGTTGGCATTGGTCACGCCCTTGTCGCTCAACTGGTTGCCGCTGAGCGCGGTGATCGCGATCGGCACGGTCTGGATCGACTGCGAGCGGCGCTGCGCGGTGACGATGATATCGCCGGGCGCCGGGGCTGGCGTGGCCGCAGCCGGCGCGCCGGGCGCCGTGGCTTGGGCATGAACCAGCGCGGGAGACGATGCGCATCCGAGCAGGAGTGCGAGTCGCGTGGTGACCACTGGAAGCCTCATGGGGTTATCCTCTCTCGGTATGGCGGGCGTCTGATCGGGGGAAGCCGGTGCGCTCGTCCAGTAAAGTTAATCGATCGATTGGCTAACTTCTATCGATGATCGTGGCGGGGTGTCAATATGCCTGCTCCGAAGAATTCGCCGGCCCGCTTCCACGCATCGCCTCTTGCGATGTTAATTGATCAGTTTATGACTGTTGCGATGACGACAGCATCCGAACTCGCCCGCGAGGGAACCCTGCGCGCTGCCCGGCGCGAGGCAGCACGCACCGCGCTGCTCAACGCCACCGCGGAAATCCTGTCCGAAGCAACCCAGATCGAAGCCTCGCTGAGCGAAATCTCGCGGCGATCGGGGGTCAATTCCGCAATGATCAAGTATTACTTTGGGGACAAGCAGGGATTGCTGATGGCCCTGCTGGAGCGCGAGGCGGAGCGGGAGATGAGCGGCCTCGATGCGCTGGTGGCGATGGATGTTTCGGCCGAGCGCAAGATGACGATCCACGTCGAGGGCATCGTCAACGCCTATTATCGCTCGCCCTATCTCAACCGCCTGGTGCACTACATGGTCGAAGCCGGCGGCCCGGAAGCCAGCGCGCGCGTATCGGAAATGTTCATCACCCCGATGATGGCTGCCTATCGCCAGATCGTGGCCCAGGGCGTACGCGAAGGCACGATGGTCGATGTCGATCCAGCGCTGCTCTATTATGCGCTGGTCGGCGCGGCCGATCACATCTTTTTCGCGGCCTATTCCGTGCCCACTACGCTTGGCGTGGCCAAGGTCGATGTCGGCATCAAGCAGGCCTATGCCGCCCTGCTGCGCGACCTGTTCCTGCGCGGGCTGCGCCCAACCGGCGCCTGAACACCTGAAAATCCAGCCTTTTTGACTGGCCCCACCGGCCGGAAACGCTTGCGCGCGTCTGGGTGGTTTACAAGCTGCCCGGTTTGCGTAAAAGACGCTCCACAAAACCAATCAATCGATTAATAAATATCAAAGCGGCTAGAGGAGACCGACTCGCCATGGGCAATGCATATATCTTCGATGCGGTGCGGACCCCGCGCGGCATCGGCAAGTCGGGCAAGGGCGCACTCGCCCACCTTCATCCGCAGCATCTCGCGGCGACCGTCCTGCAAGCACTGGTCGCCCGCAATGGCCTGGATGGAGCGGTGATCGACGATGTGATCTGGTCCACCTCGTCACAGCGCGGCAAGCAGGGCGGCGATCTTGCCCGCATGGCCCTGCTCGACGCCGGGATGGACGTGCAGACTTCGGGCATGACGCTCGATCGCTTCTGCGGCGGCGGCATCACCGCCATCGCGCTCGCCGCCGGGCAGGTGATGGCCGGGCTGGAAGACGCGGTGATCGCCGGCGGCACCGAAATGATGAGCTTTACCGCCGACCGCGAAAGGGCCGAAGTCGCCGCCGGGCTTGGCGCGACGATGATGGGCGCCGGCAACGACCGGCTAGACCAGCGCCATCCGCAATCGCACCAGGGCGTTTGTGCCGATGCCGTCGCCAGCATGGAAGGCATTTCGCGCAGCGCGCTCGATGCCTTTGCCGCCGAAAGCCAGCGCCGCGCGGCGATCGCCATCGCCGAAAAGCGCTTCTCCCGCTCGGTCGTGCCCGTGCGCGACGATCACGGCGCCGTCGTGCTCGACCACGAGGAATTTCCCCGCCCGCAGACCACTGCGGAAAGCCTGGCCCAGCTCAAGCCCGCCTTCGCCGACTTGATGGACATGCCCTACAACGCGTCGCAGGACACCTTTCGCAAGCAGATTGCCCGGCGCTATCCCGATCTGGAGATCGTGCCGGTGCACCATGCCGGCAGCAGTTCGGGCGTGGTCGATGGCGCGGCGGCGGTGCTGGTCGGCTCCCGCGCGTTTGGCGAGCGCCATGGGCTGGTGCCCCGCGCCCGCGTAGTGGCGGCGGTCAACGCGGGCGATGATCCCACGCTGATGCTCAATGCCCCGGTGCCGGCGGCACGCAAGGCGCTGGAACGCGCCGGGCTCAGCGTGGCCGACATCGACCTGTGGGAAATCAACGAGGCCTTTGCCGTGGTGCCGGAGAAGGTCATTCGCGACCTGGGTCTCGATCGCGACAAGGTCAACGTCAACGGTGGCGCCATCGCGCTGGGCCATCCGATCGGCGCGACCGGAGCGATCCTGGTCGGTACGCTGCTCGACGAGCTGGAGCGGCGCAAGGCGCGCTATGGCCTGGCGACAATGTGCGCGGCCGGCGGCATGGCGCCGGCCATCATCATCGAGCGCATCGGCGATTACGCCTGAGCGCGAAGGGGGAGAGGAATTTCATGAACGTTGGACCTGCCACTGTCGCCATCGTCACCGGCGGCGCATCCGGCCTGGGCGCCGCCACGGCACGGGCGCTGGCCGCGCGCGGCGCCAAGGTGACGCTGTTCGATCGCAATGCCGAACTGGGCGAAGCCATGGCCCGCACGATCGGGGGCCATTTCGTTGAAGTGGACGTAACCGACGAAGCTTCGGTCGATGCTGCGTTCGCGTCCGCCCGCGCCGCCCATGGCCAGGAAAACGTCCTGGTGTGCTGCGCGGGCATCGGCTTTCCCGCCAAGACGGCGTCGCGTTCGCGCAAGGACGGATCGATCAGCCATTTCCCGCTCGATGCCTTTACTGCGGTGATCCAGGTCAACCTGATCGGCACTTTCCGCTGCGTGGCCAAGGCCGCAGCCGGCATGCTCACGCTGGAGCCGGGCGAGGACGGCGAGCGCAGCGCGATCGTCATGACCGCGTCGGTTGCCGCCGAGGACGGGCAGATGGGCCAGGCCGCCTATTCGGCATCCAAGGGCGGGATCGTGGGCATGACCCTGCCGATCGCGCGCGATCTGATGAACGACGGCATTCGCATCAACACCATCCTGCCGGGAATCTTTGATACGCCGCTTATGAACGGCGCGCCCGACGCGGTGAAGGAAGCGCTCGCCGCCTCGGTGCCGTTCCCCAAGCGCTTTGGCAGGCCGGACGAATATGCCGCCGCTGCCCTGGCGCTGATCGAGACCAGCTATTTCAACGGCGAGGACGTGCGCCTCGACGGCGCGATCCGCATGGCGCCGCGCTGAGTACGCCGCCACGCTTTCCTCTTGCTGCAAGGATTCAATACCGATGCCTGAAGCCTATATTGTCGCGGCGGCCCGTACCGCCGGCGGGCGGCGCAAGGGCGCCTTGTCCGGCGTTCACCCGGCCGATCTCGGCGCCACCGTGCTCGACGCCCTGATCGAACGCTCTGGCATGGACCCGGCCGGGGTGGACGACGTGATCCTGGGCTGCGTGACCCAGGCTGGCGAGCAGGGCTCCGCCCTGGCGCGCAATGTCGTGCTCGCCTCCAGCCTGCCGCAATCGGTGCCGGGCGTGACGATCGACCGGCAGTGCGGCTCTTCACAACAGGCCCTGCATTTTGCCGCGCAGGCGGTGATGAGCGGCACGCAGGATGTGGTGATTGCCGCCGGCGTGGAAAGCATGACGCGCGTGCCGATGGGCTCGAACGTGGCGCTGCACGAAGCGGCGGGCCTGGGCGTCGGCCCCTGGCCCACATCGGTGCAGGAGCGTTTCGGTGTGCCCGCGTTCAACCAGTTCCACGGCGCGCAGGCGATTGCCGACAAGTATGGTTTCACCCGCGAGAGCATGGACGCCTATGCCCTGGCCAGCCATCGCAAGGCTGCCGAGGCCATTGCCGCCGGGCACTTTGATGCCGAGATCGTGCCGGTGCAGACCGCTGCCGGGCTTTTTGCGCGCGACGAAGGCGTGCGCGCCGATGCTTCGCTTGAAGCGCTGGCCGGGCTCAAGACCCTGACCGAAGGCGGCTCGCTGACTGCGGGCAATGCCAGCCAGATGACCGACGGCGCCTCGGGCGTGATGGTCGCCAACGCGGCGGCGCTCAAGCGCTTCAACCTCACCCCGATCGCGCGCATCGTCAACATGACAGTCACCGCCGGCGATCCGGTGATCATGCTGGAAGAGCCGATCCCGGCAACCCGCCGCGCCCTGGAGCGCGCCGGCATGCGGCTGGACGAGATCGACCTGTTTGAAGTGAACGAGGCCTTTGCCTCGATCCCGATGGCCTGGCTCCAGGCGCTGGGTGCCGATCCCGCGCGGCTCAACGTGCGCGGCGGGGCGATTGCGCTGGGCCACCCGCTGGGGGCATCGGGGACCAAGCTGATGACCACGCTGCTGCATGCACTGGCGTCGCAGGGCGGGCGCTATGGCTTGCAGACGATGTGCGAAGGCGGTGGGATCGCCAATGTCACGATCGTGGAGCGTCTGGCCTGATCGCCTGCGTTACTTGCCGTAAGCAGAGGGCCTGGGCCACCAGGTGAGCGTGTGGGCATCGTGGGCAGACGTCCAGATGCCCGCCGGGCTGAAGCGCAGGCCGCCGCTGCCCGCCGGCTTGCCCACCCGCGCCTTGATCGCCATGGTCCTGGCGTCGATCACGGCAAAGACCTGGTCATCGGTGGTGCGCAGCCACACTTTGCCCGCGCCGGTGTCGATATCGCCCCACTTGAGGTTGGCGCCCACTTTCACCCGGCCGAGCAGGGCGCCGGTCTGCGGATCGACGCGGGCCAGCGTGCCATCGCCCTGTTCCTGCACCCAGACGCTGCCTTCCCCGGCGGCGAGGAAGCCCGGCGCCTTGCCCAGCGGGGTGCGCGCGGTCACGCTGTTGGTGGCCGGATCGATGCGTTGCAGGCTCTGCTGCGCGGCGCTGACCACCCAGACGGCGCCTTCGCCATAGGCCATGTACCACGAACCGGGATCGACCGGGACAGTGGCGACAACCGCGTTGGTCGCCGGATCGATGCGCGCCACCACGCCCTTGGCATCGCTGGCCACCCAGATCGAACCGGCCCCGGCCACGACATTGAGTTCGCCTTCCTTGTCGTTGGCGATCCCGCTGGCAATCGTGGCGACGAGCTTGCCGGTTCTGGTGTCGATGCGGTTGACCGTGCGATCGGCGCAATTGGCGACCCACAGCGCGCCATCGGCCAGCGCCATGCCGCCGCAGGGATGGGCAAGCGGCACGCTCGCCTTCAGCCCCTTGAGCGACCATTGCTCCACCCGGCCCCGGTTGGTGGCCCAGACGGTATCGCCATCCACGGCAAGGAAATCGGCAAAGCCGGGCACTTGCAGCACCACCGGCTTGGGCGCGGCGTTGGCGGCCAAGGGGGCGGCCAATGGCGCGAGAGTCAGGAGCGTGGCGGCAACAAGGCGCTTCATCGGCTTTCGTCCTCTTCGTCACCCCGGACTTGATCCGGGGTCCAGCTTGCTTCCTTTCCCGCCGCCCAAAGCAAGCGGGGCCCCGGGGCAGGCCCGGGGTGACGCGGTGTTTGGGTTCAAACCTTCTGCGCGATAAAGGCGCGCCAGCCACCCAAGGCGGTGATGTCTTCCGCGCCCGCAATCGCGCGCGGTTCGGCGACGAAGCCTTTCACGCTGCTGCCGTCGGCCAAGGTGACCGTGCCGATGGCCAGCGGCGCGGGCACTTCCACGGTGAAGCTGCCGAATTCGGCAACGCCGAGTTCATAGACTTCCACCGCAATCGCCGCGCCATCGTCTCCGGCATGGATCAGCGCCGGCTTGGGCGGCACGCTGTCGGCCATGGCATAGAGCTTGTAGGCAGGCGCGGTGGTGGTCGCTTCCACGAACGTGGCGTTGCGGCTGGTCAATTGCCAGTGCAGCGGCATGTCCTTGAGGTGCGCGCCAACGACGGCCAGTTTCACAGTCTGCATCTTGCCCTCCAGATCGAGCGGGGGTGGGGGTGGCAAGGCGGCCACCTGGAGATAGGCGTCGGCCAGATCGAGCAGCGCGCGATCGCTGTCGGCCGGGCCGATCAGAGTCACGCCAAAGCCGGTGGCATTGGCGCGCACGCCCGCCGGCACGGCCAGCGCGGCCATGTCCAGCAGGTTGACGAAATTGGTGTAGAACCCAAGGTTGCTGTTGAGCGCGATGGGCGCGGCCTGGAGTTCGGCAACGCGATAGGCCGTGCCGGTGGTGGGGAACGCGAGCGCATCGACCTCGTCCCACAGGCGGTCGGCGTGGCGCTTCAGTTCCGCCAGGCGATAGATACCGTTGAACAGCTCGACCGCGCTCTTGCCCAGCCCCGGTTCGACCACGGCGCGCACGGTGGGATCGATCGCCTCGGGATCGTCCGCCAGCAGGCCGGCAAGTGCCGCCGTGCGTTCGGCCACCCACGGCCCGCCATAGAGCAGCAGCGCCGCCTCTTGCAGCGGGGCGTAGTCGATTTCCACCAAGGTGCCGATTTCGCGCAGCTTTTCCAGAGCGCGGTCATAGAGATATTCGGATTCGGCGTCTCCAAACCACTGCCGCTGATGCCGCTTGGGCACGCCGATCACGCGGCCGGCAATCGGCTTGTCGGCCAAGGACTTGGACCAGGGATCGGTGGCGTCGTAACCAGCCACAACGCTGTCCACCAGGCGCGCATCGACCGTGTCGGCGGTGAACACCGAAATGCAATCGAGCGAGCGGCAGGCCGGCACCAGCCCTTGCGTGGACCAGCGGCCCTTGGTGGGTTTCATGCCGACAAGATGGTTGAACGCGGCGGGTACGCGGCCCGAACCGGCGGTATCGGTGCCCAGCGCGAACGGCACCAGCCCGGCCGCCACGGCGATGGACGAACCCGAACTGGAGCCGCCCGAAACATAGGCCAGATTGCTGGCATTGCGCGGAATGCCATAAGGGCTGCGCGTGCCGACGAGGCCCGTGGCAAACTGGTCAAGGTTGGTCTTGCCGACGCAGATCGCGCCGGCTGCTTCCAGGCGCGCCACCACCGTGGCAGAGTGTTCGGGAGCATAGGCAAAGGCGGGGCAGGCGGCGGTGGTGGCCAGGCCCGCCACGTCGATATTGTCCTTCACCGCAAAGGGCACGCCGGCGAGCGGCAGCGTTTCACCGGCCGCCACGCGCGCATCCACGGCGCGGGCCGCAGCGAGCAGGGTGGCATCGTCGGCACGGGCGATCCAGACTTGCGGCTGCACCGCGTCATAGGCCGCGATGCGCGCCAGGGTCTGCTCCATCACGGCCAGCGCGGTGGTTTCCCCGGCCTGGATCGCGGCGGCCAGGGCGCCGGCCGAAAGGCGCGGCGCACTCATGCCGCGTGGCGCCGCAGGGCGAGCATCGGCGCGCCGGGTTGCAGCGCCTGCTTTTCCTGCATGTAGAGCGCGGCAACCACGCCGCTGCCGGGGCTTTCCACCGCGCATTCCATCTTCATCGCCTCCAGCACGGCGATGGTATCGCCCGCTTTCACTTCATCGCCCTCGGCCACCAGCAGCTTCCACACGCTGCCGCCAAATGGCGCTTCGACCAGGTCGGCACCATCGGGCACGTCCACCGCGCCTGCCATCGGCGCGTCGGCGTCGGCCAGGTCGGTCACGCGATCGAATTCACCGCGGCGCTGCCAATCGGCGCGTTCCTCGTCAAAGGCGGCCTGGCGTCGCGCCTCGAACGCGGCGATTTCGGCGGCGTTGTCGGCCAGGAACCGGCGGTAATCGGCCAGGCGGAATTCCGAGGGCTCGATCCGGATCGACCGCCGTCCGGTGGGGAAATCGCGGCGCCATTCCACCAGGTCTTCCGCGCTCACCGGATAGAACCGGATCTGGTCGAAGAAGCGCAGCAGCCAGGGTTTGCCTTCGATGAAGGCGTCGGTCTGGCGGTGGGTGTTCCACACCTGGATGGTGCGGCCGAACAACTGGTAGCCGCCCGGCCCTTCCATGCCATAGATGCACATATAGGCCCCGCCGATGCCCACGACATTGGGCGGCGTCCAGGTGCGCGCCGGGTTGTACTTGGTGGTGACCAGGCGGTGGCGCGGATCGACCGGGGTGGCGACGGGCGCGCCGAGGTAGACGTCACCCAGCCCCATGACCAGGTAATTGGCCTCGAAGATCAGGTTCTCGACCGCCGCCGTATCGGGCAAGCCGTTGATGCGGCGGATGAACTCGATATTGTCCGGGCACCATGGGGCATCGTCGCGCACCGCGCCCATGTACTTCTGGATGGTCTCCAGTGTCGCCGGATCGCGCCAGCTCAGCGGCAGGTGGACGATGCGCGAGGGGATGGTGAAGTCTTCCAGATCGCCCAGGCGCTCCTCCGCCTCGATCAGCGCGGCCAGCATCGCCTGTTGATCAAGGCCCAGGCCATCGAAATGGACCTGGAGCGAGCGGATGCCGGGAACCACGTCGATCACGCCGGGCAAGGCCATGCGCTCCAGCTCGGTCATCAAGGCGTGGACGCGAATGCGCAGCTCGATATCGAGCGTGATCGGGCCGTATTCCACCAGGATGTTGCGATCGCCCTGCTGGCGATAGACCGTGCGTGGCCGGGTGCCCTGGCCGGCGATTTCCGCGAGGATCGGTGAAAGCGTCTCGATCTCGCGCGCCGGGCGCAGTGCAGGGGCCGTGCCATCGGCCACCAGCGCGCGCTGCGCCGCATCGGCGGCTTGCGCGTCGGCGATGGACACCGGCACGAAGCGCAGGCGATCACCGGGCACGAGCTGGCCGATCTTCCAGCGATCGGCCGCGATCACCACGAAGGGGCAGACGAACCCGCCCAGCGAGGGACCATCCGGCCCCAGGATGATCGGCATGTCACCGGTGAAATCCACCGCGCCGATGGCATAGGGATTGTCGTGGATGTTGGAGGGATGCAGCCCGGCCTCGCCGCCATCGGCGCGCGCCCATTGCGGCTTGGGGCCGATCAGGCGCACCCCGGTGCGGTTGGAATTGTAGTGCACCTGCCAATCGGCGCCGACGACCATGGCGATATCGGCATCGGTAAAGAAATCGGGCGCGCCATGCGGGCCATAGAGCACGCGCAAGGTCCAATCCGTGCCCATGGCGGGCAGGCTCACGCCGGGCAGGGGATCGCTGGTGGCCTGCTGGCCCAGATGCAGCACGTCTCCCGCCACCAGGCGCCGCGCGGCATGGCCGCCGAACTGGCCCAGTTCAAACGTGGCCCGGCTGCCCAGATAGGGCGCGATGTCCAGTCCGCCGGCGATGAGCAGGTAGCCGCGCATGCCGCCGCCGCGCGTGCGGCCGGTGGCCAGCGTCTGCCCGGCGGCCACATCCACCACCTGGCCCAGCGGCACGGCCACGCCATCGAGCGTGGCGCCGAAATCGGCCCCGGTCAGGCAGATGCGCGCCGGCGCGGAGAACGCCAGGGTCGGCCCGGTGTGAGTCATTTCCAGCCCGGCCATGCCTTCGGGATTGCCCAGCAGGCGGTTGCCGAGGCGGAACGACTGGTCGTCCATCGGCCCGGAAGGCGGCACGCCCACGGCCCACAAGTGCTGGCGGCCCGGCCAGTCCTGCACCGTCGTCGCGGTGCCCCCGGCGATCACGCGCAGGCTGGCGGGCACGAACTGGATCGTATCGAGCACGCGGGTGGAGACCTCGCCGCTGGTGAAGGCCTCGCTCGCCACCACCTGGCGCAGCCAGCGCAAGTTGGTTTCGATGCCATCGACCCGCGTGGCTGCCAGCGCCTGCTGCATGGCCGCGACGGCGGCGTCGCGCGTGGGGCCATGGACAATCAGCTTGGCCAGCATGGGATCGTACCAGGCGCTGATCTCGCTGCCGGCCATGACCCAGGTTTCGGCGCGGATATCGGCCGGAAAAGTCACGGCGGTCAGCGTGCCCGAAGTGGGCCGGTAATCGAGCGCGGGATCTTCGGCATAGAGCCGCACCTGCACCGAATGGCCGCTGGGCGTGGTCGGTGCGGCATCGAGGAACGCGAAATCGCCCGCCCCGCCGCGCACCATCCATTCGACCAGGTCGATGCCCATGACTTCTTCGGTCACGCCGTGCTCGACCTGGAGCCGGGTGTTCATTTCCAGGAAAAAGAATTCCTTGCGGTCGGAATCGTAGAGAAATTCGACCGTGCCGGCAGAACGATAGCGCGCCGCTTCGCCCAGGCGGATGGCCGCGGCATAGAGATCGGCGCGCACGCTTTCGGGCAAGTGCGGCGCGGGCGCTTCTTCCACCACTTTCTGGTTGCGGCGCTGGAGCGAGCAATCGCGTTCGCCGAGGGCAACGATGCGGCCCTGGCCATCGCCGAAGATCTGCACTTCGACGTGGCGGGCGCGGCGCACGTAGCGTTCCAGGAACACGCCGGCATCGCCGAAATTGCTCTGGCCCAGGCGCGCCACGGTGGCAAAGCCTTCGCGCACGTCGGCTTCGGTTTCGCACACGCGCATGCCGATGCCGCCGCCGCCGGCCGTGGCCTTGAGCATGATCGGATAGCCGATCGCGGCCGCCGCGCCGATGGCCTCGTCCTCGCTGGTCAAAAGGTCGCTGCCCGGCGCCAGCGGCACGCCATGCGCCTTGGCCAGTTCGCGCGCGCTATGCTTGAGGCCGAAGGTGCGGATATTGTCCGCCGTCGGCCCGATGAACACGATGCCCTCGGCCGCGCAGGCATCGGCGAATTCGACGTTTTCGGCCAGGAAGCCATAGCCGGGATGGATCGCGCCGGCGCCGGTTGCCTTGGCCGCCGCGATGATCGCGGGGATGTTGAGATAGCTCTCGCTGGCGCGCGCCGGGCCGATGCACACCGCCTCGTCGGCCAGGGCAACATGAGCCGAAGCTTCGTCCGCCTGCGAATAGACCGCCACCGAGCGCAGGCCCATCTGGCGCAAGGTGCGGATGATGCGGGTGGCGATCGCGCCGCGATTGGCGATCAGGACTGTGTCGAACATCATGCCGCCACGATCATGCGCACGGGGGTGGGATTGAACGCATTGCAGGGATTGTTGATCTGCGGGCAGTTGGACACGACCACCACCACGTCCATCTCGGCGCGCAGGTCGAGCGAGAGGCCGGGCGCGGAAATGCCGTCAACGATGCCCAGCGATCCATCGGCTTCCACCGGCACGTTCATGAAGAAGTTGATGTTGGACACGATGTCGCGCTTGCCGCGCCCTTCCAGAAGGTTGGCCTCCAGGAAATTTTCCACGCAGGCATGTTGCCACTTGGTGTGATGACCATAGCGCAAGGTGTTGGATTCGCACGAACAGGCTCCGCCGATCGTGTCGTGATAGTCCACCGCGCTGGCGGTGATGGTCATCATCGCGCGCCCTTCGTTGGACAGGAGCGTGGTGCCGGCGCGCAGGAACAGGTTGCCCTGTGCGGCCACGGTATCCTGCGCGGAATAGCGCTCGGCATCGTCGGCGGCGCTATAGACCAGGAAATCGACCGCCTGGTTGCCTTCCAGATCGACGATGCGCAGCGTCTGCCCCTTGGCGACATGGTGCAGCCAGGGCGCGCGCGCGGGCACGATCTCGTCATGCAGGATGGTTGCGGAAAGTCCGGCGAGGTGAAGATCGCTCGACATGGGTATCCGTCCTTTGCTCAGCGGCGGAAATAGTCTTCGACATTGAGGAAGGCGCGCAGGCCTTCGGGCGTCACATTGCGGATGGGATCGTTGCCCAGCGTGACCGGCCCGCGCCATGCGGTGACGCGCAGCGGGGTGACAGTGTAGTCCGGCCGGGGATCGAGCACGTGGGGCACGTTGGCGATCGCCACGATCACGTCCATTTCCGCGCGCAGCACCACTTCGCGGCCCGGCGCAAAGGGGCCCACCAGCGGGGTGATCGTGCCGTCCGGCTCGATCCGCGTGCCCTTGAACAGGTTGATGCAGGGGTGCACGTCGCGCCGGCCCAGGCCATGCTTGGCCGCGCCCAGCAGGAAACGGTCGCGCCCGTTGGGGCAGGCGCCGCTGTTGCGCCCTTCGCCATATTTCGCCGCGTTGGTGGCAGCATTGGACGTGCCGGAAAAGCAGTCATGCGTGCCCGCGCCGTCTTCCACGATACTGAAGAGCACGCGGCCCATGTCCGACAGCAGCAGCTTGCCCGCGCCGAGATAGGCGTTCCACTGCACCTTGACCGTATCGGCCACGTTGAGCCGCTCGGTCGGCATGACGGCGTTCCACACCTGGAGCCCGGCGCAGGCATCGCCCTGCTTGTCGATCAGGCGCAGCCGCGTGCCGCGCGCCAGCACCCGCGTGGCATAGCCACCGGCGGCGATGGTTTCTTCCCACACCAGGTCCGCCGGATCGACACCGGCGGGCAGGTCGGCAGCCTTGGGCGGCAGCACCGGCATGGTTTCCACCACGGTGCCGCCCATGCTGCGGGCATGGTCGCGCGCGGCGAGCGGATTGGCCAGGGCGCTGGCCGGAGAAGGGATGAGCGTATCGGTCATGCGGCCGCTCCGTTGCTGGTGTGCTTGCCATCGTCCTGAACATAGATCGGCGGCAGCAGGGCAGTGGTGGTGACAAGTTCGAGCTGTTGCACGCCGCGCACCCGGCGCAGCGCATCGGACAGTTCCTTGAGGCGCACGGCCGGCCCCTGGACCAGCAGCACTTCCAGGCTCTGGTCGTCCTCCAGGAACACGTGCTGGGCGGAAATCACCTCTTTCAGGTAATCGGCCTGGGTCTGCGCCAACTGGTGGCGCACGCGGCCCCGGTCGCCGCGATAGACCATGGTGATCGTGCCGGCGAGCATCTCGTCGGGACGGGTCAGCGCCTCGTGATCGGCCAGGGCATGGCGGATCAGCTCGGCAATCAGTTGCGAGCGCGAGGGCAACTGGCGCTCTTCGACCATCATGTCGAGCTTGCGGAACAAGTCGGCCGGCAGGCTCATGCTCAGCCGGGCGAGCGTGGCGGTTTCGCTGCTCATCTGTGGTTCTCCCGGATCATACGGCCACTTTCTGTGGCGTGGCCTGCTGTTCTTCCTGCGCGCCATCCTGCATGGGCGGCGCATCCTCGCGCGGGCGCAGCGGCAGGTCATAGACCACGGTGGCGCCGTAGCGGTGCGGGGCGTGGGGATCGTGGCGGCGCTTGTCGAGCGCCAGGACCCGCGTGCCGAGCGAGAAGGCCTCGCGGATGTCATGCGTCACCATGATCACGGTCAGCGCATGCTCGCGCCACAGACGGCGGATCAGCACGTGCATGTCGGCGCGGATGCCCGGATCGAGCGCGCCGAACGGTTCGTCCAGCAGCAGGATGCGCGGGCGCTTGAGCAGGGCCTGGGCAATCGCCAGGCGCTGCTGCATCCCGCCGGACATCTGCGCGGGATAGAGATGCAGCGCATCGGCGAGCCCAACCGCCTCCAGCATCGCGGTCGCCTCGTCCTGCGCGGCGCGGCGGGCGCGGCCGAACAGGCGGGCGAGCAGCGGCGACTGCGCGCATTCAAGGCCGAACACGGTGTTCTGCAAGGCGGTCAGGTGCGGGAACACCGAATAGCGCTGGAACACCACCCCGCGATCCGGGCCGCATTCGGGCGGCAGCACCGCGCCGTCCAGGCTGATCGTGCCGCGCGTGGGCGCTTCCTGGCCGAGCACAAGGCGCAGCAGGCTGCTCTTGCCCGCGCCCGAGGGGCCGACGATCGAGACGAAGCTGCCGGCAGCGACATCGAGGTTGATCTTTTCCAGGACGATCTTGTCGCCGAATTCGACCCAGACGTCGCGGAGCGTGAGGAGCGCGGTCAATGGCTTGCTCCATGCGCCCAAGGGAAGAGACGACGGCTGGCCTGCGCCAGGGCAAAATCCATGACGATCGCCAGCAGCGCAATCCACGCCACGTAGGGGATGATCACGTCCATCGAGAGGTAGCGCCGCACCAGGAAGATGCGATAGCCCAGCCCGGTGTCGGACGCGATCGCCTCCGCCGAGATCAGGAACACCCACGCCGGGCCCAGCGCCAGGCGCACCGCCTGGATCAGCCGGGGCATGGCCTGGGGCAGGGCAACGCGGATCATGATCTGCCAACTGCTGGCGCCCAGCGTCTGCGCCTTGATAATCTGTTCGCGCGGCAGGCTGGCGACATAATCGGTCAGGTCGCGGATCATCGGCGGGGCAATGCCGACCACGATCAGCGCCACCTTGGCCGTTTCGCCCAGGCCCAGCGCGATGAACAGCACCGGCAGCAGCGCGATCGGCGGGATCACCGCAATGCCCGTCACCAGCGGCCCGAGCGTGGCGCGCACCGGCGGCAGCACGCCGAGCACGAGACCCGCAACCAGCGCCGACAGCGTCGCCAGCGCCAGGCCGAGGCCCAGCCGCTCCAGGCTGGCAAAGGTATCGGTCCAGAACAGGAAGTGCCCGGACAGCGGATCGGCCTGGAACAGCAGCGCGGAAAGGCCGCGCGCCATGGCATCGGGCAGGGGCAGGATCTTGTCGCCAGGATTGAGCGCGTGGCGCTGCGCCGCCATCACCAGGTAGAGCACCAGCAGCGCCAGGATCGGCACCGCACCGGCGATCATCCTGTCATTGCGGCGCATATGTCGGTTGACCCAGCGCATGGCATGCGTCCCCTTTTTTCGGGTGAATGTGGTCAGAGCTTGCCGGCGGCGGCCAGCTTCATGAAGCTGTCGTCGAAGCGCAGCGTGACATGGGCCGGATCGCCCAGCGTCTTGCCGCCGGGGAAGGCCATGCCCACCGCGTCGGCCGAACTGGCGCCCTTGAACAGGCCCTTGGCAAAGCTGAAATCGCGCACCCGCGTCATCGTGGTGATCAGCGCCGGGCTGTCGGCAGCGGCCACCGCGGCAGCGGGCTGGTCATAGAGGAACGTGGTGGTCAACTGGCTGTCGAACACCTGCGGGGTGGTGCCGGCCAGCTTGGCCATCGCGGCGCGGGCGGCCTTGCCCTGCGCGTCTTGCCGCTTCATCAGCGCCATGGTTTCATACCAGATGCCGGCCAGGGCCTTGCCCAGCGCGGGGTTGGCCTTGAGCGTGGCGGTATCGACGGCCAGCAGATCGAGGATTTCGCCCGGAATCTGCGCCGAGGAAAACACCTCGTTGGCACCCGGCTGGGCGCGCATGACCGAAAGCTGGGGATTCCAGGCAACCGCGGCCTGGGCATCCGGGCTGGAAAAGGCACCGACGATATCCGCGTCCGACGTGTTGACTGTCTTGACATCGCTGAGCGACAGGCCCGAATTGCCCAGGGCGCGGGCGAGCAGGTAGTGCGACACCGAAAGCTCGACCAGGTAGATCTGCTTGCCCTTGAGCGCGGCAACCGAATTGGCACCCTTGAGCAGGACACCGTCGTTGCCGTTGGAATAGTCCCCGACGATGATCGCGCTGGTATCCTTGCCCCCGGCGGCCGGGATGGTCAGCGCATCCATGTTGGTGAGCGTAACGCCATCGAACTTGCCGGCGTTGTACTGGTTCACGGATTCGACGTAATCGTTGACTTGGACGATATTGATCTTGATGCCGTACTTGTCGGCCCATTTCTTGACGATGCCCGCCTGCTGGGCATAGGGCCATGGCATCCAGCCGGCATAGATCGACCAGCCGATGTTGAACTCGGTTTTCTTGGCTGCTCCGGCCTCTGGCCCAGAGGAGCAGGACGCCATCATCAGTGTGCTGGCCAGAAGTGCGATCTTACCCGCCGTGCCGATCATCTTCATCATGAGTCGCGCCCCTTTCGCAGTGCACCATCGCTGCAAAGCCGATCCTTGTCCATGGGAAATATTACGTCTTCGTGTTTTTGTAATATTCATTGTGGCGCCGGCCATTTCGGCATACCTCACTGGCATCGCCGCCTGGCATCGCTGGCCAAAGCAAAATGGGCAGTTTGACCGGGCTTTCCCACGATATCGCAGCCTACAGCGATCACACCGCGATGCAACGATGAGTCGCGAATCAACCGAGGCAGACGGGAAGTGTTCGTGGAGGAAACCCATCGTGACATGGCGACGACGACATACTCCATATCGCAGGTGCGAGGAAAATCATGGCATTTCTGCGGTTTTCCTGAGAGTGAATCATACTGAACGACACGAAAATTATTACGCTTGACCAAGTATGTAATATCGGTAGCGTGATGCCTGTCGAGAGTTCAGGGCGACACCACAAAAAACGAACAGCGGGTCACCATCGCCACGCCGATCATCGGCCATGGCCATGGGAATACTGTGGGTATTTCAAATGATGGAGCGCTCAAGGGTCGCTCCATACCGGGAATTTCCTGGAATATCCCATAGGCCAGACACGCTTGTTTTCGAAGCGTGCAAGTAACGCCGGATACGGCGTTGGTCTTGCCATGTCATGCAGCGTCAGGCCGGGCAGCGGCCGGCGCCAGCCCGGGAAACGGGCAGATGCCTTGGGAGAGGGTGTCGCGGAGCACAGGCTTTATCGAGAACAAAGCGAGGGGCGACAAGTGACCAAGCGATCTTTCCGAACGAACCTGCTGGGTGCCACGGCGCTGCTCGGCTGCACGACGATGCCGGCTCTGGCTCATGCCCAGGCCGCCCCGCAACCCGATGCCGCGGCAGCGGCCGATCCTGGTACGGACGCCAACTACATCGTGGTGACGGCCACGCGGCGCGCCACGACCTTGCAGGACGCGCCGATCAACATCAGCGCCGTCAGCCCCCAGGAACTGGCGCGGCAGCGGATCGACGACGTCAAGGCGCTGGCGGCTTTCACCCCTGGCATGACCGTGTCCGACACCGGTCCGGGTTCCACCGGCAAGATCATCCTGCGGGGCATCAACTCGGGCGATTCCAGCGTGGAAGGCGCCAGCTCGAACAGCGCAGTGGGCGTCTACCTCGGCGAAGTCCCGCTCTATCTCGATTTCAAGCTGCTCGACATCGATCACGTCGAAGTGTTGCAGGGGCCGCAAGGCACGCTCTATGGCCTGGGCACGCTGGCCGGCGCGGTACGCTACATGCCCAAGCGGCCGGATACCGAGCACTACAGCGTCGATCTGCATGGCCGCTGGTTCGGGGAAAGCCACTCCAGCCAGGCCGGCGTCAACGCCGATGGCACGGTCAACATCCCGATCATGAAGGACCACATCGCGCTGCGCAGCACGGTGGGCTATTTCGACAACCCGGGCTTCATGGATTATAACTACCTGCTGAAGGACCCGGGCGTTTCGGACCCGCAGCCGGTGCGCGGAACCACCGCTGCGGATGGCTCGTTCGGCACGGCCGCGCAACGAGCCGCGAACTTCTATTCCAAGAAGGATGTGAACTACGAACACACCTTCACCACGCGCAACCAGTTGCTGTTGGAAGCCAATCCCGATCTGAAGGTCTACCTGACCTACGCCCACCAGATCACCAAAACCCAGGGCCGCCAAGCCAACGCCGCCGGCGTGCTGGGCACGGGCAACTACGAGGCGCCGTGGCGCTATCTCGAGCCGACCAATCGCACGTCCGATCTTTATGCCGCAGAAGTCAACGCCAACGTGTTCGACGTGGCGCAACTGGTTTCGACGACGGCGTTCACCAACCAGACGATCTATGCGCAGCGCGACAACACCGACCTGCTGCTCGACCTCGACTATGGTTATGAAGCGTTCCCGGCGTTTTCGTCGTACAACCAGTCCACAGCCAAGTATCACCAGTTCAACGAGGAACTGCGCCTGGTCTCAACCCACGGCGGGCCGTTCAGTTGGGTGATCGGCGGGTTTTACAACAACATGCGCTATGGCTCGCAATATCGTGAATATGTGCCTGGCTATCCGGACTTCATCGGCGTCTATCGCCCCGACAATCTGGAATACATGTCGTTCGTCAACACCCGCACCAAGGAAAAGGCGGTCTATGGCGAAGGCACGTTCCACATCACCAAGGATTGGCAGGTTACCGGCGGGCTTCGCTACTTCAAGTATGACGCCTTTGCCGAAGGCGGCACCGACACGCCACTGACATCGGGCGGCATTGCGCGCACGCCCTATCCCAATGTCGTATTCAGCCCCAGCCGGATCAAATCGGGCAGCACAGGAAAGGACGGGCTCGTTTGGAAAGCCAACACGTCCTACAAGTTCAGCTCGGATCTCATGGCCTACTTCACGTACAGCACCGGCTATCGCACCGGCAACGTGAACCGCGTGGCGCCCTGCGTGTTCGACTCCGATGGCAAGCTGCCGCCCGGCCAGAACGTCTGCGCATTGCCCAATGAACTGGCCTATGGCCCGGACAAGACCCGCAATCGCGAACTGGGCATGCGGGGCACACTGTTCGACAAGAAGTTCCAGTTCGCCTTGAGCGGGTTCATCGTCACCTGGTCGGGCGTGCAGGTGCCTAGCCAGACCGTGAACGGCGCCGTGGGCATCACTGTCAACGGCAGCACCGCCGTCTCGAAGGGCATCGATTTCTCGGGCCATCTCAAGATCACCCCGAGGCTGACCATCGACGGCACCTATTCCTACAACGATGCGCATCTCACAGCCTATGCGCCGGGAATCGTGGTCAGCAGCGGCGTCAACTACGATGCCTATGCCGGCGATCGCCTGCCGGGCTCGACCAAGCATTCGGGCAGCGTGGGGGCGACCTACACCTACCCGCTGAGCGAGGGTCGCGATATCGAGGCGAGCTGGGCCACGACCTATACCGGCAATATCTATTCCCGCGTCGGCCTGCGCGGCAATGGCGAGGTCATTCCCGCCTATACCACGCATCGCGCCTCGGTGACCTATCACAGCGAGATGTTCGACGTGGGGGTCTATGCCGACAATATCTTCGACAAGTATGCGGTGACGGCGGTGGAGAACGACCGTAGTTCCTACAACCGCACGCGCACCGGCGTGGTGGAGCGGTTCTATGCCTATGGCGTCTTGACCCCGCGCCGTGTGGGGCTTGAAATGACGTTCCACTACAAGTGATGCATCGCCGGGCCGGCGCTGCTG
>NZ_BMZP01000026.1:0-6561 GCF_014652855.1 Novosphingobium pokkalii | reverse complement strand
TTTCGCGATCCCAGATGGCATGAACGACTGAGATGGATGGCACTGACATGAAACAGCGGCTGACCGGGTTGCTTCCGCCCGCCACGCTTTTGGCGGTGATCCTGTTCTGGGCCTATGCGCCGAAGAGCGTCATCGACTATCCGTGGACGCTGACCATCGTGGCCACGGCAATTTCGGCCTGGCTGCTGCTGCTGGAATGGCTGTTCGAACGGCACGCGGACTGGCGTATGAACTGGCGCGAGTTCTTTACCGACACCTTCTATGTCGTGCTCAGCTCCACGGTCATTTCGCGCGCCACCGATTTCTTTGCCGATGCGCCGCTCAAGGCGGCCAAGGCCCAGGCCGGGCTGGCCACGCCTTGGCTGGAACACCTGCCGTTCCTGGCGCAAGTCGGGCTGATCTTCTTCCTCTTCGAATTCGGGCAATACTGGATGCATCGCGCGATGCACAACTGGACGCCCTTGTGGCTGACCCATGCGCCGCATCACCACATCACCCAGTTGAACGCGCTCAAGGGCTATGTCGGCAATCCGCTGGAACTGTTCCTGATCAGCCTGGGGGTAATCGCACTGCTCGATTTCAGCCCGGTGGCGATCCTCTGCGCGGCCAGTGTGGGCAATGTGGTGGCCGGCTTTGCCCATGCCAACGTGCGCGCCGATCCGCCGTGGTTCTATTCCTACTTCTTCACCACGATCCGCCATCACAGCCTGCACCATTCGGTGGGCTATGAGGAAACGCGCTGCAACTATGCCAATTCGATGATCCTGATCGACCGCGTGCTCGGCACCTATCGCGAGGGCGAAGGCATCTTGGTTGGCCAGGACGAGCGCCGCCGCCTGTCGATCAAGGAGCAGTTCCTGTTTCCCTTCGTGCCGGTGGTCGACGCGATCAAGGCGCGCCGCGAACGCCGGGACGCGGTTCACGGCTGACCTTGCGAGGCCGCTAACCCCATGCCACACCATGGCATGACCTTGACCGAACCGCCGATTTCGCCCGCGCGCCAGGCGCTTGCGCGTGGCGATCTGCCCGGCGTGACCCGCGCGGCCCAAGGGATGCTGGCCACACGGCCCGATCATGCCGAGGCGCTGTTCCTGCTCGGCCTGGCACTGGCCGGCATGGGCCAGGTGCGCGAGGGGATCGCGCGGATCGCGGCTGCCGTGGCGCGCGACCCGCAAGGCGAATATCGCGCACAACTGGCGCGGTTGCTGATCATGACGCGACAGGACAGCGCCGCCGCGCAAGTTCTGGCCGAAGCCGAGCTGGCCTTGCCCGACGATGCGCTGAGCCGCGACACGATGGGCTGCGTCTATGCCCGCCTGGGCGACCACGCCGCCTCGCTGGCGCACTTCGCCCACGCCGTGGCGCAGGCGCCGGACAATCTCGACTATCGTTACAACCACGCCGCCGCGCTCAATTTCGTCGGCGCGGTGGACGAGGCCGACGCGGCGCTCGAAGCGCTGCTGGCCCTGGCGCCGGGCCATGCCCGCGCGCATCACCTGCTGGCCAGCCTGCGGCGGCAGAGCGCCAATGCCAATCACGTGCCCCGCCTGCGCGCATGCCTTGCCCAGGCGCGCGAACCGCACGACCGGTTGCTGCTCGGCTATGCCCTGGCCAAGGAACTCGACGATCTGGGGGAAGGGCAGGCCGCATTCGCCGCTCTGGCCACGGCCAATGCCGAACACCGCGCGCGCTTGCCCTATCGGTTCGCCAGCGACGCGGCCAACTTCGACGCGATCGAGCGTACCTGGCCGCTGCTCGCCGGTGTGCCGGTCCAGGCGCCGCCACAGGATGCGCCGATCTTCGTGATCGGCATGCCGCGCACCGGCACCACGCTGGTCGATCGCATTCTCTCGTCGCACCCGGGCGTGGAAAGCGCCGGCGAATTGCAGGCCATGCCGCTGGCGGTCAAGCAAGCCGCCGGCACGCGCAGCCGCACCGTGCTCGATCCCGAAACCGTGGCGGCGCTGGCGCAGGCCGATCTGGGCGCGGTGGGGCATGACTATCTCGCCCGCGCCCACCACCACCGGCGCGATCCGGCCTTGCGCTTTGTCGACAAGTTCCCCGGCAATTTCCACTATGTAGGGATCATCGCCCGCGCGCTGCCCAGCGCTCGCATCGTCTGCCTGCGGCGCCATCCGATGGACACGGTGCTCAGCAATTTCCGCAATCTCTTCGCGATCACCTCGCGCTATTACGACTACAGCTACGACCTGATGGACATCGCGCGCTATTACGCCCGCTTCGACCGGCTGATGGCGTTCTGGCAGCAGGCACTGCCCGGCCGGGTGCTCGAACTATCCTACGAAGACCTGGTGGCCGACCAGGAAGGCCAGACCCGCCGCCTGCTCGACCATTGCGGGCTGGCGTGGAACGCCGCCTGCCTCGATTTCCACCGCAACGCCGCGCCGGTCTCCACGCCCAGCGCCGCGCAAGTGCGCCGCCCGCTTTATCGCGATGCGCTCGCGCGGTGGAAGCGGCATGAAGCGGAGCTGGCGGAGGTGGCGGCCTACTTCGCCGCCGAGGGCATTGCAGTGTCCTAAGCCTGTTCAGGTGTAGCACCGGATCCGGGCACGCCGCAGGATCTTGTCTTCCAAGGAATAATAGAGCCAGATCGCATCGCCCATCACCAGGCACGAGGCGGCAAAGGCAATATCGGTGGCATCGCGGCTGCGCGCCGGCGGAGGCAACAGGATCGGTTCGATCCCGCGACCGGTGATGTGGGTGAAATCGGGCGAAAAGCTGATCCACCCGATCCGCCAGCGCGCATCGACCGTGGCGCCGTTGTAGAACATCACCGGATCGCAGCCTTCGCGCTGCACGATCGGGCCGGTCGACAGGTGCCAGTTGTCCCAACTGTCGGCGCGTACAGTGAAGGGATCGGGCACCACCGTCCATGGCCCTTGCAGCGATGGCCCCACGGCAAGGCCAATGCGCGAGGCATTGTCCTTGGCATATTCATAGAACAGGCGGAACGTGCCATCAGGTGCCTTGGCCACGGTGGCTTCCTTGATGTTGCCTTCGCCCTCGGGCGCCTTGAGCAGCACCCGCTGCATGCGCAGTTCGGCAAGCGACGGCCCTTCCGCCACCATCAGGGCGCCCTGGCTGCGCCGGGCATCGACGCCGGTGTAGAAGATGACATAGCCGCCGTCCTCGCTTTGCACCAGCGTGGGGTCTTCGCAACCGCCAGCATCGTCCGGGCTGGAACCTGGCTCGATCGCCGGGCCATCGCGCATGGTGAAGCACAGGCCATCGGTCGAATCCCCGGCCCAGATGATGCCGGTGGGATCGGTGGCACGCAATGGATTGGGCAGCACCCGCACCAGCAGGCGAAAGTCTGCCCCTTCGGTCCAGACGAACGGGCTCATCAGGTCGTCATGCGCCAGGCGTCCTTCCGGGCCGGCGATGTCGAGCGTAACGTCCTGCAATTCCTCCACGACGTAGGCGACCATGGCTCAAGCTCCCTGCGCGATGGTCAGCGACAGCGCGCCATCGATGGTGACGGTGGTTCCCGTGATGTAATCGGCCGCAAGCGAAAGCAGGAACAACACGAGGTTCGCGACGTCTTCTGCCGTTCCCGCGCGCCCCCAGGGTATCGCGGCTTCCTTGCGGTGGCGCTCCTCGGGATGATCGAGCGCGGATTGGTTCATCGGCGTCAGAATCATGCCCGGCGCCACGCCGTTGACCGCAATGCGTTGCGGCGCCAGTTCCAGCGCCAGCGTGCGCGTGAGTTGGGCAAGGCCGCCCTTGGCCGCATCATAATCCACGCCGCCGGCCCGGGGCGCCTGCTCGTGAATTGACGAGATATTGACGATGCGGCCGCCGCGCCGATCCGGTTGGGCCGAAAGCCCGCGCACCAGGCGGCGGCAGGTGAGGAATGGGCCATAGAGGTCCGCCCGGATCAATCCATCGAACTGGTCCAGCGGCATGTCGGCAATCATCACGCCGGTCATGTTGCGTCCGGCCGAATTGACCAGCAGATCGACCGGCCCGAACCGGTCTTCCGCGCATGCAAACAGGCGCTCGACGGCATCTTCGCGGCCGACATCCGCCTGGATCGCCGCCGCCCGGCCTCCAGCGCTTTCGATCCGCGCGACGACATCTTGCGCGGCATCGACATCCTGGAAATAGGTCAGCACCACCGGCACGCGGGCTTTGCCGAGGCTGATCGCGGTGGCCCGTCCGATGCCGGATTCACCACCGGTCACGATCGCGACGGAAGCGGGAGCGAAGGAAGCAGGCGGGCTATGCATGGCGCTGATAACGCACGACCCCGGGCAAGGTGCCACAGACCCATGCCAATGTTGCGCCAGGGTCATGGCGGTGTCGCTGGTGAGTGCTGCATTTGGTCACGCCACCGCAACATTGCCGCTTTAGACGCGACCTTTTCCTGGAGGACTGGCCATGCATTGCCTGGTGGTGGAAGACGATCCGGTGATTGCCGCGCACGTGCTCGACGGGCTGCGCGCGGCCGGGCGCTCGGCCGATCATGCGGCCACCGGCCGGGCTGCGCTGGAGCGGCTGGCACAGGCGCGGTATGATGCGGTGGTGCTCGATCGCATGCTGCCTGATCTGGGTGGGCTCGACGTGCTGGGCGCAATGCGCGCGCAGGGGGAGGCACGCCCGCCGGTGCTGGTGCTGAGCGCGCTGGGCTCGCTGGCCGATCGCATCGAGGGGCTGGAAGCCGGCGGCGACGATTACCTGGCCAAGCCCTTTGCGATGGAAGAGCTGCTCGCCCGGCTCAACGCGATCACGCGGCGCCGCCCCGTGCCGGCGGAGGGGGCCAGCCTGGCCGTCGGGCGGCTGGTGCTCGATCCCTCGCGCCACAGCGCCGCGTTCGATGGATGCCAGGCGCTGCTCAACCGCAAGCTCTATTCGCTGCTGGCGCACATGATGCGCCATGCCGACAAGGTGGTGACGCGCGACATGCTGCTGGAGCACGTCTGGGGCTATGCCTTTGCGCCGACCACCAACATCGTCGAAAGCAACATGAGCCGGCTGCGCACGCGGCTGCTCGACCTCGGCATCGATCCGATCGAGACCCAGCGCGGGCATGGCTATGTCCTGCGCAGTGCCGCCTGTGCGTGACGCGGCAGAGACGCAGCCGCAGCGCCCCTTTCCCTTGGGCATGGGGCGGCTGGCCATCCAGTTCGGCGCGCTGTTCGCGCTGGCCATGCTGGCGATGGGCCTGGTGGTGTTCATGGTGGCGCAGCAGCGCATCGCGCGGCGGATCGATGCCGCACTGGAATACCACAGCAGCAAGTACCTTGCCCCGGATCATGGCCGCCCGGCCGACAGCGCCGTGGTCGCCGCCCGGATCGAGGCATGGCAGGCACAAAAGGCCCTGAGTGAGCGCACTTATCTGTTGCTGGGGCGCGATGGGCGGCTGCTGGCGGGGCGCCTGCACATTCCGCCCCCAGCGCCGGGGTTTTCGCCGGTGCGCTATGTCAGCCGCGCGCATGTGGTGCACAAGGGGCGGGCGCTGGCTACGCGCTTGCCCGATGGTGCGCTGTTCGTGGTGGTGCAGCATAGCGAAGCGGCCGAAAGCCTCCAGGCGATCCTGCCCGGCGTGGTGATGGCGATCTTTGCCGGCGCGCTGCTCGCGGGCCTGGCCGCCACTATGCTGTTCGCTCGCCAGACCGCGCTGCGCCTGGCCGAAACCCAGGCCGCAGCCGATGCCATTGCCCGAGGCGACCTGTCGCGGCGCATCGCCACCGACCGGCTGGACGGCATGTTTGCGCACCAGGCCCAGAGCCTCAACCGCATGCTCGACCGGATGGAGGAACTGGTCAACGCCCAGCGCCAGTTTTCCAGCGCCCTGGCGCACGACTTGCGCACGCCGTTGACCAGGCTGCGCGGGCTGCTCGCCTCGGCCCGCCCGGAAAGCGCCGGGGAGAGCGCCAGCGACAGCGACACCCTGATCGAGCGGGCCGAGCGGGAATGCGCCTCGGTCATTGCCATTTTCGATGCGCTGCTGCGCCTGGCCGAGCTGGAATCGGGGCGTCATCCCACGGCGGTGGCCCCGCTCGATCTTGGCAGCCTGGTGGCTGACGTGGCCGAAACCATGGAACCGGTGCTCGCCGATCATGGCGGCGCCCTGCGCCTGGCGCACGTGGACGAAGCGGTCGTGCGCGCCGATGCCGGGCTGGTCAACCAGTTACTGGTCAACCTGCTGGAAAACGTGGCCACGCATACGCCGCCCGGCACCACCGCCACCTTGCGGGTGGAGCGGGCCGGGGAAGGGGCGGTGGTCATCCTTGCCGACGACGGCCCCGGCCTTGCCGCCACCGATCGCAGCCGCGTGGTGCGCCCGTTCGAACGCGGTCCGGAAAGCGCCAGCCGGCGCGGCAGCGGCCTGGGCCTGTCGATCGCCCAAGCCATCGTGCGCTTCCACGGCGGCACCCTGGCCCTGGCCGACAATGCGCCGGGGCTGGAAGTGCGGATGACGTTTCCGGCTTGATCGGCGCAAGGGCTCGCACCACGCCCAACCCCCTCCCCTGAAGAGCAGGGCTATCGCATATGACGGAGTACGGAGAGCAGGAATGCGTCGTTCCAGGCGGCGCG
>NZ_BMZP01000025.1:37672-49814 GCF_014652855.1 Novosphingobium pokkalii | reverse complement strand
CAGTCCGTTCCTCAGGTCAGGCTGAGCTTATCACCCTGTCCAGAAAAACGGCACCACCTCACTTCCTCACCCTGCTTGATGACGAACGCCTTCTGCGCGTCCGTGAACTTCGATGCCTTCATGCCACGCCTCCTTGCCCAGCCAAGGAAATCTGAGGCCGAAAACTCTAGCTCAAACCGATCCAGTTTTCAGGTGGCAGAGCAATCCATAAAGTGGTTTCTCTTTATTCGGTGAACGATTCGGTTGCACGATTACTTGGTTTATGGCAGAACTGACCCTGGCATTGGCGCTTATTCCGCCATGTTGGTTGAGATTCGACCACGAAGAATGAATGTTACTGAATATCGTGTCCGGGGGGAAAGCGATGCTGCGCGCAGTTTCCATTCTGACGATTGTTGCCTTTGGCCTCTCCGCCTGCACGACGACTCTCACGTCGCGGACTGCACCCTCACTACAAGATGGCTTTGCTCCGGAGGGGATCGAATATCGGCTTCCTATGCTGCAATATGTCGTCACCGGCACTTACACGCTGACGAGTTGCACGCCGAACGATGAGGGCTTGCTGCCCCTTCACCTCGACGTCACGGCCACAGGATCGACGATAGAAGGCGAGGCGCGGGTCGTTTCCTATTCGACGCTGGCAGCTAAATTCAAAACAACCAGCTTCAATATCGAGTTCTGGGATGACACGCGCTTGGTCAAATCGATCAATGCGTCGGCGACCGACAAGGGCCCCGAAATCGCTGCCAATGTGTTGAAGGCGGGTGTCGCCATCGCCCGGATGGCTGTTGGTGCCCCCGGTGGCGGCGGCAAGCCGGATGAGGTCAGGCCTGTGCCATTGGCCTGCGCAGACGGTCTCGACGCCGTGGTGCAGGCAAGCGAGCTCGCCAGGAAGGGCATCGCAGCCCTTCCCGATCAAATCCAAGCGACCAAGGACCGCATCGCGCTCTACACGACCAAGGCCCAACTCGGAATTCTGACGCTCTCCGAGAAGAAAGCGGCGGCCGCTGACCTCGCTGCCAGCAAGGCACTCGACGCGAAGCTCGCAGCCTTTCAAAAGCAAGCCGATGCGGCCGCCAAGCGACTGACTTTCGCGATCGAGTGGCGCTATCCCGACGCGACTGGCCCGGTTGCGCCAAAGATGCTGCTCGCGACGAGCGGGCGCGCATGGTTCTCCAAGCTCGTCGCCAACCCCGACGCCAATGGTGCCCAGATCGACAAGGAGATCGCCTCAATGGCTGTCGCGGCGGCCTTGACGCCAGCGGTCGCCACGACACCGTGCGATCCCAAGAGCGAGGTGAGTTGCCGCGCGATCAGCGTCGATGCCGGCTTTGCCTATCGCACGCCGGCGCCCGGCATTTTCAAAGTCTGCCGCAATCCTGCACCTCTGGCCTGCGGTGCCGACCCCAAGCCCCTAGTCACCGAAGCGGTGTCCGTCCCGCAATTCGGCCGGATGATGGTGCTACCGCTCCGGAATGGCTGGGGTGAGGATAACAACTTCTCGGCGACCTTCTCGAAGACGGGCAATATGCTGACCTTCAAATATGAGGCCAAGAGCGCGCCCATTGAAAAGGCCACCGGCGTCATTGCTGATGCCGCCACCCAGATCGGGTCGATCGCGAAGGATCTCAAAGCGCAAAATGCGGCCGATGCAACCGCGGCCGCCGCGAAGGTCACGGCGGACCAGACTGCCAGCTTGGCTGCGATCCAGAGCCAGATCGATATTCTGAACAAGCAGGCGGAACTGGCGAAACTCCAGGCAGCCGCAGCCGATCCGGCGACGACCGAACATAATAGCGAGGTCGATCAACTGAACGCGCAAATCGCGCTGCTGCAATTGCAGAAGCAGCGCAAGGAGCTGCTCGACGCCTTGGCGACGAAGCCATGAGCCTGCCCGCCTTCATGGCGCCCAAGGCGCCAGCCCGTTCGCTAACGACGGTGCTCAACTTTCCCGGCGGCGGCGCGGCTAAGGCCACGCCGCTGGCGGGCTTCCCACTGCAATCGCAGGCGCTCGACAATTGGTGCTGGGCAGCGGTCGCCGCCGGCGTCGATGCCGTGCGCGGCGCAAAGCAATCGCAATGCACGATCGCAGGGCTCTATGGCGGCGTTACGGGATGTCCCCAAGTCGCAGAAAAGCTGCAGCCGCCGACCTGCCCGCCAAGGATCGCCAATGACACGATCGGCTATCTGAACGAGGTGCTCGATTGTCTGGGCTTGTCGCGTTCGACATTCGCCAGCATCACCGATGGCGCTGCAGTCGAGACGCAGGCGCGCGCTGATCTGAAGCAGAAGCGCCCAGTGCCTTTCCGGATCGCCTGGAGCGGCAGCGGCGATGGTCATTTTCTCGCGATCGTCGGCGCGTCGGACCAAGGCCTGCTCGTCTATGATCCGGCGGAATCGAAGGCGTCAGTCAACCATCTCGTCACGGTGACCGCGGCGCAATTGTCGAAGGGCGGCTATGACGGTGCCGGCAAATGGTCGCACGTCTATCCGGTCATTTAGGGGTAAGAGAGATGCCGATCCGCATTGTTCAGGATCCCCCGGAAGCCCGCAGGATCGCCGAGCGGGCGCTGACCCGAAGCCAGCGGCCAGACCTGTTCGGGCTCACCATCGCGCCGCCTGCACCGATCGGTGCGCTGGGCCTCTATAATCTGACCCTCGAAGATCTACTGGCGCGGCGCTTCGAGAAAGCGACGCTGACCGGCTGGCGTTATGTCCAGCTCGCCGACGGTGCGACGCTTGGTAAGATCGCCGATGTCACCAGCGACGACGGCCCGGTGCTCGCCGCTATCGCCGAGGGGGCTCTTGCGCGGACGGTCGCCGACGTCGGTTCTGGCGCCGAGGCGCTTCTGGCGACAGCGACTGGGGACTATGAACCGCGCATCCTCAGGCTGCCGCAGGTTCATATGGAGGCCCTGTGGTTGCACGGTCCCAAAGATCGTTTTTTCGGTCTGCAGGGTCAGCACGCTGATCTGCGCGACGAGGACTTCATCACGATGGCGGTGGCGCGCGCCGAGAAGCGGCGGGATTCTCGACCAACCGAGCTGCCTTCAGGAGGGTAACTGATCGTCGAAGATGGGGGGTGATCGGCACACCCTATCCGGCAACAGAGTGCCCCCGGATCATCGTTTCACAGGCGATGGCGGCGACCTTGCGCATACTCCTAAGCGACAAAGCGCGTTTGCCACGCCGCAATCGCTCGCAACCTTTGCGGGCGGCAGCACAGCAGTGACCCTGCTCTGCAAGGTGTCAGGGCCCGTTCACCCTGAAAGGGAGAAGAACCACCGCGCAGCGCTTGTGCGCGCGCTGCTGATCGTCGCGATCCTGTATGCCATCAGCGAGACGGACCCGAAACGTCGGCGGGTGGCCTCGCGCGACTATGTGCGTACAACCGCGCAGGCTTGGAGGGCTTCGAAGCGCTGGCGGACGGTGCGTGACCAGATCGACGCTTGTCGGCGGGATGTGCGGCGATGTGATGATGCTGGTCAGCGAACGGCCGGTATGAATCATTCTGCGATTGCATTCTGACATATGCGGAATAGATGCTTCTCGTCGGATATACTGTTCGATAAATACGTCGGAGGTGACAGTTAAGAGAAATGTAGTCCATTTAAATAAATAGAATATTATTTAATATATATTAATATTAATCACGGTGAATCGCGAGTGGCGTGATCCTATCAATTGCTGATAGCCGAATTTTTAGCGCAGAAGACTGCGTGATCTGCGGTCATATTGTGCTGATCTTGCTCAATCCGTTCGGGAGAGCGTCTTTCTTATCTCTGGCGCCTGACCATCTCGTCAATTAGCATCTGATCGAATTGCGGGCTCGCGACATAGGTCTTGAAACTATGGTCCTTGATTGGGGCGAGGGTGTAGCGGCGCATGATCGGATAAATCCGCTCGAGGCGCTCGCCTGCCTCGGATTTGATGCCTAGCCGGGTCGGATTAAAGTGGGCCGACAGTCCGACAAATTTGTTCAGCACTGGGTCTTTGGCGTTGATGCTGTATCGCAGACTGGTGAGCTGCGGGCTGAACGTCCGGAACTGGCCGCAGACATAAGGCTTGGCTTGCGCCGGCTGCTGACTCTGGTCGCAAAAGTCGATCCAATCGACCGCCGGTGCCAGCATAAGCACATGGAGCCGATTATGATGTTCACCGAGCGGCACGTGAGGCCACAAAAGCCGTCGGTCCGCGCCCCAGCCCTGCGCCACGGCCTGGGTTTGCCGAACAAAGCTTGGATCATAGACCGGATTGCCGAGCGCGGAGAGAATGACTGACGCACCGCGGCTGTGCGAGATAAGATAGATTTCCTTGTCCGAAAACTGGTTGAGAACGGGTCGGAGCGCATTGACCCCAACAAGTTGACTGTTGCCGACCGCCCAGAACCATATGCGGCCGCCGCCGATTAGTTGGCCGGACAAGCCGTCCCAATAAAAGCGCAAGACGCCGTCGCCAGGTCGTAAATCGAGCTTCGCTTCGATCGCCTTAAAAGCCGGTTCTGCCTCCGCGACAGTGTTATTATAGCCGTGAACAAGGATGAAGATGCGCTGCTTATTGCTACCGAAAGTACGAATAGAATCAAGCATCGGCTTTTGTGCGGCGGTCACCCATGCTCGGAACGCCGGATCGCGAACGCCCTGATTGAGTAGGCTTCCGCTTGGCCAGCGAGTCCGCCATCTCATCTTGAACCGGCTCTGCCAGTCGGGCGGATAGAAGGTTCCGTTGGAATCTGCGAACAACTCGGCATGATCGGGGGCGGGCGACGTGTACGGATGCGGGAATGTCGCGGCTTGAGGAAAACTATGGCGATAGCAGCCTGCCAGCATGGCAACGATACCGAGCAATGCGGTGAGAGCCTGATATCTCGGTCGGTTAGTTGGATGCGAACTCATTTCGTCTTGCCCCCGATAATCCCGGCTGCAGAATGCTGGTTCTCAGGATAAAATACGAGAGGAATTCGGTGGTCGGTGCCGATGCGGGAAGGCTTCAAGCGTAGTGATCTATACACAACTCGCCGGGACACACTTATTGAGCAGTTTGTCCAAAACCTGCCATTCGTGCCTTTGTTCGCGGGCGAAGGGCAGACACAAGCCGTTATTCGCTGGCCGATGGGGGCAGGTGAGAACGGGCTGGCGCCTGTCGGAAGCGGGCGGTCTACTCGTGGGGCGGACGTCATCCGTTAATCTACGATGATGGGCCAAACATGACAGAGAAGTCTTGATTGGACTGCTGTGCCGATTGAGAAAATGCGGTATCAATTCGGCGTTATTAATGGGCGATTGGTCGAGAATGGTTAAAGTGGAGGTATTTTCGGGGGTGACGTGTTCCTAGTGAATTCAATATTGCTATTAAAATTAATTTTGTATGATTGGCTGGCCATTCCCTCCTCCGCTACCAACTTCAACCCGTTTCCCCTACCAAGCAAAGAGAGCGGTGATCATCCCCGAAAACCTGACGCTGTCTTGCAGGTCCGCTGCATACGCGTAGCCTTGCCCCGGTCAATGCGGGCAGCTTTGCCAGTATTTGCACATGCAAACCGGGCGGCTGCTGGTTGCAATCGATTTCCGATGGCGTAGGTCCGTGTTTCACAACGGCGCGAGCCGTTGGTGCGCGAGATACAACGACAGGAGAGGCCATGAGCATCGCGAACCGGGGCAGCAGGACGATACGACGCGTGCGCGGGGCCTTGCTGGCTACCACGCTGGCATTGATGCCGGGCATGGCTCTGGCGGCGCCCACGGCCAAGGCCACGCCCGATCCGTGGTGGGCACATGCGGTGATCTATGAAATCTATCCGCGCAGCTTCCAGGACAGCAATGGTGACGGGATCGGGGACCTCAAGGGCGTTACACAGCGGCTCGACTACCTGAAGGCGCTGGGTGTCGACGCGATCTGGCTCACGCCGTTCTTTCCCTCGCCCAATGTCGATTTCGGCTATGACGTGGCCGACTATACCAATGTCTCGCCCGAATATGGCACCATGGCCGATTGGGACGAACTGGCGCGCGAGGCGAAGAAGCGTGGCATCCGCGTCATGGTCGATTTCGTGCTCAACCATTCGTCCGACCAGAACGCCTGGTTCAAGGAAAGCCGCTCTTCGCGCAGCAATCCCAGGCGCGACTGGTATGTGTGGAAAGACCCGGCGCCCGATGGCGGCCCGCCGACCAACTGGGAGTCGATCTTCGGCGGCTCGACCTGGACCTATGACAAGGCCACCGGCCAGTATTACTACCATATCTTCTACAAGGAGCAGCCCGATCTCAACTGGGCCAATCCGGGCCTGCGCAAGGCCATGCACGAGGTGGTCCGCTTCTGGCTGGACCATGGTGCCAGCGGCTTTCGCCTGGATGCCACGCCCTATCTGTTCGAGGATCCGGCCTGGCCCAACGACCCCGACGTGAAGGGCGGGCCGCCTGCTGGTCTCAAGCCCTACAACAGCAATCTTCCCGCCACGCGCGAGGCGCTGAAGGATCTGCGCAAGCTGGTCGACAGCTATCCCGGCGAACGGGTGCTGCTGGGCGAGAACGCCATCTCCACCATCGCGGACTTGCGCCGGGTCTATGGCGCGAAGGGTGACGAGATCAACCTGCCGATGGACTTCCTGTACAAGGACGTCAGCAGCTTGGACGCGGCCACCTTCAAGGCGCGGATCGACGAGGCCGAACTGGGGCTGGATGGCCTGCCACCGGTGTTCCACTTCAGCAACCACGACACCTCGCGCCAGCGCACGCGCTTTGGCGATGGCGTGCATGATGAGGCAATCGCCAAGATCACTGCGGCGATGACGCTGACCCTGCGTGGCACCGCGCTGATGTATTACGGCGAGGAACTGGGCATGGCCGACTTGCCGGCCAATGTGCTCAAGGATGTCCCGCTCGGGCCCAAACGCAAGGTGGCCGACAAGCGCGATCCCGAACGCTCCCCCATGCAGTGGACCGATGGCCCGGGCGCAGGCTTTACCACGGGGTTACCCTGGTTGCCGGTCAACCCCGACGCCGCCACGATCAATGCCGCGCGCCAGCAGGGGGACAAGGGCTCGATGCTCGCCTGGTACACCGGGCTGCTGCAATTGCGGCGGACCGATCCTGCCTTGCGCAGTGGCGCCTATGTTCCGCTCGAGAGCGGCAACCCCAAGGTGCTGGCCTATGCGCGGCGCAGTGCCTCGGGCGCGGGCATTCTCGTGCTGCTCAACATGAGCGGCGAGCGCCAGGCGCTCAAGATCACCGGCTGGCCGGGGCAGGCCCCACGCGTTGGCGCGCTGGTCATGGCGAGCACGCCAACGGGTGCGCCGAACGTCGTCGATCCGGTGCTGGAGCCTTATGCTGCACAACTGGTGCGGTTCGGGCCGTGAAGGGCGCGTTGCAACAAAAAACCGCCCCGTGAGGGCGGTCTGTTGCTTCGTGCCTGATTGCTGGCCCGGCTGAGAGCGAGATCAGCCCTGGGCCTTGTCCGCCATGGCCAGTTCGATGGCGGCGGTCTGGGTGACCGGGGCGGCCTGCGGGGCCGGGGCGCCGTGGGGATAGATGAAGCCGAAGGCGGGGGAAGGGCGCATGCCCAGCGATTGGGTCGGGCCGTACCACACGCGCACTTCCGACCAGTCGCCAGCGGCCGAGACGTCCACCGCCATCACGCCGCGCTCGACCATGCCGGGGCGCGACCAGTTGGCGTGGTTGATCATCACGTGGCGGGCATCGACCACCTTGCTGACAACCGCGACGTGGCCATAGGGCATGGCGCGCGAGGCGCGGAAGGCGAGCACGGCACCAGCCTTGGGTTCCTGGCCACGGGCATAGGTGCCGGCGGCATTGCCCCACCAATCGCGCGCGTTGCCCGAAAGCTGCACATCCGAAACCTGGCGGGCATAGGTCACGCACTGGAGCCGGGCCTGGGCCACGTTCGGCAGTGCAGCAAGCGAAGCGAGAGCGGCCAGGGCGGTGAGGATGGTGCGAAGCATGGGCTGCACCTTAGGGAATTGCCGGGATTCGGGAACCCGGGGTTCCCACGGTTCACCGCTGGCGCCCAACCGTTTATCCTGCATTCATCTGGGTTGTGGATAACTTTTGCAGCGCAGCATGCCCGGACGCTGCCGCGCAAAAGAAAGGCGCCCGAACCGCGAGGGTCCGGGCGCCGATCCTGGCAGGTGCTGCACGGGGCAGCGCCTGCAACACGCTCTTACGAGCTGTAGTACATGTCGAACTCGACGGCCGACGGCGTGGTTTCCCAGCGCAGCACTTCGGGCCACTTGAGTTCGATATAGGCTTCGATCTGGTCCTTGGTGAACACGCCGCCATCGAGCAGGAAGTCGTGGTCAGCGGCCAGCGAGTCCAGCGCTTCGCGCAGCGAACCGCACACGGTCGGCACGGCGGCGAGTTCGGCCGGCGGCAGATCGTAGAGGTTCTTGTCCATGGCTTCGCCCGGGTGGATCTTGTTCTTGATCCCGTCGAGACCGGCCATCAGCAGCGCGGCATAGGCGAGGTAGGGGTTGGCCATCGCGTCGGGGAAGCGGAATTCCACGCGCTTGGCCTTGGTGCCGGCGCCATAGGGGATGCGGCACGAAGCCGAACGGTTGCGGGCCGAATAGGCCAGCAGCACGGGGGCTTCATAGCCCGGCACCAGGCGCTTGTAGCTGTTGGTGGTCGGGTTGGTGAAGGCGTTGAGCGCCTTGGCGTGCTTGATCACGCCGCCGATGAAGTAGAGGCACATGTCCGACAGGCCGGCATAGCCGTTGCCGGCAAACAGCGGCTTGCCTTCCGACCAGATCGACATGTGGGTGTGCATGCCCGAGCCGTTGTCCTTCATGATCGGCTTGGGCATGAACGTGGCCGTCTTGCCATAGGCCTGCGCGACCTGCTGCACGACGTACTTGTAGATCTGCATGCGGTCGGCCGTCTGCACCAGGGTGCCGAAGGTCAGGCCGAGTTCGTGCTGCGCGGCGGCCACTTCGTGGTGGTGCTTGTCGCAGGGCAGGCCCATTTCCAGCATGGTCGAGACCATTTCGCCGCGGATGTCGACGCAGCTATCGACCGGAGCCACGGGGAAATAGCCACCCTTGGCGCGCGGACGGTGGCCGAGGTTGCCGGCTTCGTATTCCTTGGCGGTGTTGGTCGGCAGCTCGATGTCGTCGATCTTGAAGCCGTTGCCATCATAGCCGTCATAGAACTTGACGTCGTCGAACAGGAAGAATTCGGCTTCCGGCCCGACATAGATGGTGTCACCGATGCCGGTGGTCTTGAGGAAGGCTTCGGCGCGCTTGGCGGTCGAACGCGGATCGCGAGCGTAGAGTTCGCCGGTCGAGGGTTCGACGATGTCGCAGTTGATGATCAGCATCGGCGTGGCCGAGAACGGATCGACATAGACCGAGTCGAGGTCGGGCTTGAGGATCATGTCCGACTCGTTGATGGCCTTCCAGCCTTCGATCGACGAGCCGTCGAACATCAGGCCGTCTTCCAGCTCGTCTTCGCCCAAGACCGACGACACCATGGTGAGGTGCTGCCACTTGCCCTTGGGGTCGGTGAAGCGGAGATCAACCCACTCGATTTCCTCTTCCTTGATACGGGCGAGGATGTCCTTTGCACTTGCCATCGCTGGTCCTTCTGTTTGCCCGCCGAAAACACGGGGCGGGCTTCAGGGGTGGTTGGAAAAGGAGGCCGCCCGTCCCAAGGCCACCCCCGCTTCACCGCCGCACCGCTCGCCCGTCCTCCACGCGGAAGGGCGGCCGGGCACTGCGGCGAAATTCGTTCAGATCGCGTCGTTGTCGCGTTCGCCGGTGCGGATGCGCAGCGCGCTTTCGATCGGGATCACGAAGATCTTGCCGTCGCCAATGCGGCCGGTCTGCGCGGCGGCGGCCACGGCCTCGACCACGCGGTCGACCAGCGCGTCGTTCACGACGACTTCAAGCTTCACCTTGGGCAGGAAATCGACGACATATTCGGCGCCGCGATAGAGCTCGGTATGGCCCTTCTGGCGGCCGAAACCCTTGGCCTCGGTCACGGTGATGCCCGAAACGCCGATTTCGTGCAGCGCTTCCTTCACTTCGTCGAGCTTGAAGGGTTTGATGATCGCTTCGATCTTCTTCACCGGTTCCTGACCCCTGCACCTGATGCCGCACGACGCCACGAATGTGTGGGCCGATGCGCGTTCCTCGTGTCCATGGCCCCGATCCTAACAAGAATCGTGCCACTGTTAAGCACATTGCCCTAGGCCATTGCCGCCCGGGGCGAAAGCGGGAAATGCACGGGGAAAGAAAGAATGCAACCCAACCCTGTGCAAAATCATGCGGGTTGTTGCGCGAATACGATGGAATAGTGCTCAAATAAAAGGCAGGGTTTGCCTGTTTTTTGGGCAGCGCCGCCGCCCGTTCGGCTCCGGCCCACGCCCCCAACCGGCCTCCAACGATAGTACGCTGTGGGAGGCCGGCCCCCTCAGCGAAAACGTCCCCCGGACGTTTTCGGTGCCTTCGGGACGGGAGTGGGCCGGTGCCGAACTCAAAATTCGTCGAGGACGAATTTTGGATCAGATGATCACGCTGCGTAGGGCGGCTTGTGCAAGCCCTTGGGGCTGGTGGTGAAGATTTCGCAGCCATCTTCGGTAATGCCGATCGAATGCTCGAACTGCGCCGAGAGCGAGCGGTCGCGCGTCACCGCCGTCCAGCCATCGTCGAGGATCTTTACCGCCGGCTTGCCGAGGTTGATCATCGGTTCGATGGTGAAGAACATGCCCGGCTTCAATTCCGGCCCGGTGCCCGCGCGCGCGGCGTGAACGACTTCGGGGGCGTCATGAAACAGGCGGCCCAGGCCATGGCCGCAGAAATCGCGGACCACGCCATAGCGCTGCTTTTCGGCATGGGCCTGGATCGCCGCGCCGATATCGCCCAGCCGCGCGCCGGGGCGGGCCTGCTCGATGCCGATCATCAGGCACTCATACGTCACGTCGACCAGGCGCCGCGCCTTGAGCGGCACGTCACCCACCAGGTACATGCGGCTGGAATCGCCATGCCAGCCATCGAGCAGCGGCGTCACGTCGATATTGACGATGTCGCCGTCCTTGAACGTCTTGTCCGAAGGAATGCCGTGGCACACCACATGGTTGATCGAGATGCAGCAGGAATGGGCATAGCCGCGATAACCCAGCGTGGCGGGCACCGCGCCGGCGTCCAGCGTCATCTGGCGCACCACGTCGTCGATCGACGCGGTGGTCACGCCGGGCTGCACCAGTGGCGCCACGGCATCGAGAATCTCGGCCGCGAGGCGCCCGGCCTTGCGCATGCCCTCGAACCCTGTCGGTCCATGCAGCTTGATCGTTCCGTCGCGCAGGACGGTTTCGGTGTCGTCAACGGTCACATAGTCGGTCATCGCGCCTAGATAGCGCGGGTGGGCCGAAATTGCGAGGTTGGATCGTGGGGGCGTCGCGACACTCATCTGTCGCAGAAATCAAGATCTACCAGCTTTGCTATGAGATCATCGTCGAGGTTCATGACGGCCTCGGCAACACGGTAATGACCCTTGGCAACCGCTAGCGCGGACATGACGGATAGGAGCGTCGGCTCGTCCCAATCTTCGCGAAGGTATTGCACGACGCACCGCGCCAAGCGTGGAACGGCATCGCCATATGCCTGCGCGAGATCAGCCGGAACAGGAGGGCCTTTCCCGCTAACCCGTGCAATCTCGATCGCGGCGGGCAATTGGAAAAAGCTGAAATCTACGGCCCCCGTCGCATTACAGGCAATCTCGACGATGTGTGGTAGCGCCGCATAGGACGCATCATACACGTCGCCTTGGTGACAAAGGCTCGACCAGAGCGTGAACCACGGCTCGCTGTCATATCCGGTTTTCGGGCCTGTCGTGTGAGCGAGTTGGCGAAGCAGTTCTGGAATGTCGGCCGCGCTGCCGTAAGCGTGCGAAAGTTCCTGCCAGCGCGGGTCGTCGAGTTTGATCATGGCTGACCCTAAGCAGCCTGACCTATGACTGCAACTGGCGTTTCCGAAACAGCCGAAAGCATCTCAAAAAGAAAGCTGGCGAAAATTGTTTCGCGCAGAGGCGCAGAGGCGCGGAGATAAAAAATCTCTGCGCCTCCGCGCCTCTGCGCGATGTATTCTTTTTCTTCTCCGCGTCTCTGCGTCTCCGCGTGAACCATTTGGCAC
>NZ_BMZP01000025.1:0-37656 GCF_014652855.1 Novosphingobium pokkalii | reverse complement strand
CGCGGAGACGCGGAGAATGAAGTGAACGCTGCCGCGCGAACACGTCCGCGGCGCCTACCGCGCAGCAAAAGCCCCCCGCCATTCCGGCTTTACCGCCGCCAGCACTGCCGGGGTGACCGGCAGCGTCACTTCATAGCTGCCCTCGGCATAAGGCCCGGCTTCGTAAGGTGCGATCAGGAAGCCGATGCGGTCGAAGGTCTTGTGGTTGCGCGAGCCGAGGATCAGGGTTTGCGCCAGGGGATCGATGCAGGCGTCAAAGCCGCTGTCGCCGCCCAGGCTGGCCTGGCCGCCGCGCTTCCTGGCGCGCTGCGCGTCCAGCGCCTTGCAGAAATCGGCGTGGATCGCCCCGGCCAGGGCGGCGCGCGCGGTGAACAGGTCCAGCGCCTGGCGCTGCTGGTTGGCGCGCCTGTCCCACAGGATCGCGGCATAGGCATAGTTGGGATGGGCGCCGCCGCTATCCGTGCCGACCAGGCTCGACAGGCTGAGCCAGTCGGGCAGGTCGGTCACCACCTGCCATTCCTGCCAATGCGCATAGGGGTGGAACGGATACTTGTCTTTCGCCGCTTCCTGCTGGCCCTGCGCTGCATCGTGGATCAGCGTGGCGCGGGTCTTGGCTTCGTCGGCGGCCAATTGCGCGCGCAAGGCGGGCAGGGCATCGGCGGCAGCGGGCCAGGCATAGCTGAATTCGTAAGCGTCGGTGCTTTCCTTCACGGCGTGCCCGGTGGTCGTCGATTGCGTGGCCTGCGCCGTGGCGTGGCTGCTGGTGCTGCTTGCGGAAGCGGTCGGCGTTGGCGCGGGCGGAGCGGGCTGGCGGTTGCAGGCGGCAAGGGCGAGCGTGAGCAGCAGGGCGCGGGCAGGGCGGGGTGGCATAAGGGGCATCGCGGGGCATTTTCCTCTCGATCTTGGCGCCGTCCTGCGCCAAGGTCGGTGCCAAGATGACCGACAAGAACGCGCTAATCCAGCCCGATCGCGACCAGAGCGCGACTGCCCTGCACATTGTCGACAAGGCCAGCCTGCCCGATTGGCTGCGCGCCCGCAGCGGCCAGGCCCGCGCGCTGCTTGCCGCGCAAGGCTTTGAAGGGGCTGCGGGAGAGGTGGCCGTGGTGCCCGATGGCGGCATCGACGGGCGCGGCGAGGGCTGGCTGGCTGTGGCCGGCGTGGCCGACCGGGCGAACCTGGGCACCTGGTGCCTCGCCCGCGCGGCAGAGCGGCTGGCGGCGGGAACCTATCGCCTGTTTGGGGCCGGCGATCCGGCGCGGGCGCTGCATGGCTGGATCACCGCGCAATACCGCTTCGATCGCTATCGCAGCCAGGGTGCCGAGCCTGGCCCGCGCGTGCTGCTGACCAGCGCGGTGCGGGCCCTGCCGCTGGCCCTGGCGGAAGCGGCGGCGGTGGCCATGGTGCGCGATCTGGTCAACACCCCGGCCGAAGACATGGGGCCGGCGCAACTGGAAGCCGAAGCCCGCGCCCTGGCCAAGGCGCACCACGCCACGATCCATGTAGTCAGTGGCGACTTGCTGGAGCGGGACTATCCGATGGTCCACGCCGTCGGCCGCGCCGCCGCGCGCAGCCATGCCCCGCGCCTGATCGAGCTGGAATGGGGCAACCCCAGCCACCCCCGCATCGCCGTGGTGGGCAAGGGTGTGTGCTTTGATTCCGGAGGGTTGGATATCAAGCCTGCTTCCGGCATGGCCCTGATGAAGAAGGACATGGGCGGCGCGGCCCATGCCCTGGCGCTGGCCGGGCTGATCATGGGGCAGGGGCTGCCGGTGCACCTGCACCTGCTGGTCCCGGCGGTGGAAAACGCTATTGCCGGCAATGCCTTTCGCCCCGGTGACATTCTTCGCACCCGCCAGGGCTTGAGCGTGGAAGTGACCAATACCGACGCCGAAGGGCGCCTGGTGCTGGGCGACGCGCTGACCCGCGCCAGCGAAGCCAAGCCCGACCTGGTGATCGATTTCGCCACGCTGACCGGCGCCGCGCGCGTGGCACTCGGCCCCGATCTCCCGGCGATGTTCGCCCGCCGCGAAGAGACCGCGCGCGCCCTGCTGGCTGCGGGCACCGGGCGCGACGATCCGTGCTGGCCGCTGCCGCTGCACGATGGCTATCGCGAATGGCTCAAGTCCGACGTGGCCGATTTGCAGAATTCGCCGAGCAATGGCTTTGCCGGGGCCAGCGTGGCCGCGCTGTTCCTCGATCGCTTTGTCGGCGAGGGGATTGACTGGCTGCATTTCGATACCTTTGCCTGGCGCCCGGTGGCCAAGCCCGGCCGGCCCAAGGGGGGCGAGGCGCTGGGCCTGCGCGCGGCCTGGGGGCTGTTGCAGGCAAGGTATGGCGCGGACTGACCGGCGTTTTCGGCGCGAAACTTGAATCGCGGGCCAAGGACGGCTAAGCGCGCGCCTTTGCGAATGTCCGGGAACCCGCCTTGTCTGCCGAATCCGATCTTGCCCTTGTTGTTTCCCCGGCCATTGCGCCCGAGGAAGAGCTGGCCTTGTCTGGCCCTTCGGCGAAGGTCGATCCGCTGCGCCTGCCCGTGCGCGGTGATCTGGCGCACATCCGCCTGGCAGGCCGCGTGTTCGTGCCGCACTATGCCGTGCCGATGCCGCATCGCCTGAAGGCGGCCACGCCGCTGCTCAAGGCCGCGCGCGCCGATGCCGAAGCGCTGGGCGAACTGCCCGCCGGCGAATTCTTTGCCGTGCTCGACATGGCGGGTGGCTGGGCCTGGGGCCAGGCCTCGGACGAAGGCGGGCTGGTCGGCTATCTGCCGCTCGCGGTGCTGGAGCCGGAAGCATGACCACGCGGATCTTCATCGACGGTGCTGCCGGCACGACTGGCCTGGAAATCGCCGAGCGGCTCGCCGGCCGCCCCGAATTTGCCCTGATCACGCTGGACGAGGCGCGGCGCAAGGACGACGGCGCCCGCGCCGAGGCGATCAACGCTGCTGACGTGGTGATCCTGTGCCTGCCCGACGATGCCGCGCGCGCGGCCGTGGCGATGATCGCGAATGATACGACGCGCGTGATCGACGCCTCCACCGCGCATCGTGTGGCCGACGGCTGGACGTATGGCCTGCCCGAAGTGATCGGCCGCGATGCCGTGGCCAATGCCCGCTTCGTCGCCAATCCCGGTTGCTATCCCACTGGCTTCATCGCGCTGCTCGCGCCGCTGGTGCGCGCCGGGCTGCTGCCGGCCAACTGGCCCTATGTGGTGCATGCCGTGTCGGGCTATTCCGGCGGTGGCAAGGCGCTGATCGCCCGGTTCGAGGACGATACCGACATTGCCTGGCGTGGCTATGGCCTTGCGTTCGGGCACAAGCACGTGCCGGAAATGACCGCCTATGCCGGTCTTGCGGTGGCGCCGCTGTTCAGCCCCGCCGTGGTGCCCGCGCTGCGCGGCATGGTGGTGGAAGTGCCGCTTTCGCTCGAAGCCATGCCCGGCGCAGGAACGCCCGAGGCGCTCTATCGCGCGCTGGCCGATTTCTATGCCGGCAGCCCGATCGTGAGCGTCATGCAAGGCGCGCCCGCCGACGGCGAATTCCTGATGCGGCGCAGCGCCAGGGCCTGGGACGGCCTGGCCCTGAGCGTCATCAGCAGCCAGGACGGCACGCAGGTGCGTCTCGTCGCCCGGCTCGACAATCTGGGCAAGGGCGCCAGCGGTGCGGCGGTGCAATCGCTCAACCTGATGGCGGGGCTGCCCGAAACCGCCGGCCTTTCGCTGTAAGCCGAGCGGCGCGTATCCCCGCGCGCGGCATCAGGCCTCGCTGAACACGAACGGCACGGCGGCGCGGCGGTAATCGTCGGGCAGGATGTCGCGGCCCAGCGGCGGCTGCGCGCGTACCGCGCATTCCGGGCGCTGGCACAGGCGGCAGGTCACGCCGATCGGTGTAGCAATCGCGCCTTGCGGATCGAGGCCGCGCGCAGCGGCCAGGCGCGGCGCCTGGTCCGCCGGGCAGACCAGCGCCAGAGCGCGGCGAACCGGGGGCAGGCCTGCCCCGCTCGCCAGGTCCACCGTGCGCGCCATCGAAAAGAACCGTTCCCCGTGGGGCAGTTCCAGCCATTGCGTGAGCGCTTCGCCGGGGCGGGCAAAGGCCTGGTGCAGGCTCCACAGCGGGCATCCGCCGCCCTGTGCGGCAAAGGGGAAGCCGGCGCCATCCATCCGCCGCACCACGTTGCCCGCGCCGTCCAGTTCGACCAGAAAGAACGGCACGCCTTCGTGGCCGGGCTTGTTGAGCGTGGCGAGGCGCAGCGCGGCATGCTGCCATTCCACCCCGAACAGATCGGCCAGGGCTTGCGGATCGTGCCCCAGGGCCTGCGCCGCGCGGGCGAAGCGATCATAAGGCATGAGCAGCGCGGCTGCGCCCAGTTCGGCCAAGGCGCGACGGACCAGTTGCGCCGCCGTGGCGCTGGCAAAGCTTTCCCCGCGCACGATCGCGGCGATGTCAGGGCGCAGGCTGGTATAGGCGATGTGCAGCCCGATCTGCCAGGCGCGGCGTTGCGGGCCGAGGCATTCGTCGAGCAGCAGTTGTTCGTTGTGGCGGTCATACCGCGCGAGCGCGCCCATCATCACGCTGGCCGGCATGGCGCGCACGCGCAGGCCATTGCGCCGCAGCCATTCCGCGCTGCCCCCGGCGCTGTCGATCTCGGTGCTGAGCGCCTCGGCACGGGTTTCCAGCGCCGCGAACCAGTGCTGGCGGGCGGCGAGGAAGCGCCGTGCCTCACCGGCCGGATCGGTGGCTGGGGTGGCGGCCTGGGCTTCGCGTCCTTCGGCCAGCGCCTGGTTGGCGCGGGCATAGGCGCCATGCAGCCGCAGCAGGGCTTCGGTCATGCCGGGAAAGCTGGTGGCAAGGTCCGCCACTTCCAGCGCGGGCAGGTCGATTTCGGCAAACAGCGGATCGCGCAGCGCCTCGGCGAGGCGGCGGGCATGGTCGTCGCGATCCTGCGCGGCAAGGTCGGCCATGTCGAGCCGGTAGGTCGCGGCCAGGCGCAGCAGCAGGTCGGCGGTCAGCGGTCGCTGGTTGCGCTCGATCAGGGCGATGTAGCTGGGCGACACCGCGAGATCTTCGGCCATGGCCTGCTGCGTCAGGCCCAGTTCGCGGCGCAGGCGCTTGATGCGCGGGCCAAGGTAGAGCGGGCGGGATGGGGCGGATGGTCGGGCCATGACGGTATCTTGTCAGGCCTGTACAACTTTACAAGCAAAAGCTGTAAAGTTTGACAACATGACCCCGCAACGCATTCCGCAGTGCATCATGCGGCGGTAATTCCGGTTGCAGCGAAAGATCACGCATACCGGAAGGGGCACATGCCATGACGTACCAGCAATCGATCATCGAGGCGGATCGCACGATCACGCCGAACAGCCATTGGGATGGCATTGCCGCCGAAAGCGTGGCGCGCATGCGTCTCCAGAACCGCTTCCGCACCGGGCTGGACATCGCGCGCTACACCGCCGCGATCATGCGGCGCGACATGGCCGCCTATGATGCCGACCCGGCCAACTACACCCAGTCGCTGGGGTGCTGGCACGGCTTCATCGGCCAGCAGAAGATGATTTCCATCAAAAAGCATTTCGGCACTACCAAGGGGCGTTACCTCTACCTCTCGGGCTGGATGGTCGCGGCGCTGCGCAGCGAATTCGGGCCGCTGCCCGATCAGTCGATGCACGAGAAGACCAGCGTTCCGGCGCTGATCGAGGAACTCTACACCTTCCTGCGCCAGGCCGATGCGCGCGAGCTGAACCAGTTGTTCCGCGATCTCGACGCGGCGCGTGCGGCGGGCGACCAAGTGCGCGCGGCCAAGATTCAGCACGATATCGACACCCATGAAACGCACATCGTGCCGATCGTGGCCGATATCGACGCGGGCTTCGGCAATGCCGAGGCGACGTATCTCTTGGCCAAGAAGTTCATCGAGGCGGGCGCCTGCTGCATCCAGATCGAAAACCAGGTTTCCGATGAAAAGCAGTGCGGCCACCAGGATGGCAAGGTCACCGTTCCGCATGAGGACTTCATCGCCAAGATCCGCGCGGTGCGCTATGCGTTCCTCGAGCTCGGCGTGGACCAGGGCGTGATCGTCGCGCGCACCGACTCGCTCGGCGCTGGGTTGACCAAGCAGATCGCCTTCACCCGCGAGGCTGGCGACATCGGCGATCAGTACAACAGCTTCCTCGATTGCGAGCCGGTCGATCCAGCCACGATCGGCCATGGCGACGTGCTGATCACCCGCGACGGGCAGTTGATGCGTCCCAAGCGGCTGCCGTCGAACCTTTACCAGTTCCGCCCCGGAACCGGCGAGGATCGCTGCGTGCTGGACTGCATCACCAGCCTGCAAAACGGCGCGGACCTGCTGTGGATCGAAACCGAAAAGCCGCATATCGGCCAGATCGGCGGGATGGTTTCGCGCATTCGCGAAGCGATCCCCGATGCCAAGCTGGTCTACAACAACTCGCCCAGCTTCAACTGGACGCTCAATTTCCGCCAGCAGGTCTATGATGCCTGGGCCGCGGACGGCAAGGACGTGAGCGGCTATGACCGCGCGCGGCTGATGAGCGTGGATTACGACACGACGCCACTGGCGGAAGAAGCCGACGAGCGCATCCGCACGTTCCAGCGTGATGCGGCGCGCGAAGCCGGCATCTTCCACCACCTGATCACGCTGCCGACCTATCATACGGCCGCGCTCAGCACCGACAACCTGGCCAAGGAATACTTCGGCGAGGCGGGCATGCTGGGCTACGTCAAGGGCGTGCAGCGCCAGGAAATCCGCCAGGGCATCGCCTGCGTCAAGCACCAGGCCATGGCCGGGTCGGACATCGGCGACGATCACAAGGAATACTTCGCCCGCGATGCTGCGCTCAAGGCCGGCGGCGCCCACAACACGATGAACCAGTTCGCGGCCTGAGCCAGGCCAAGAATCAAGAGAAGCGAAACCAACGCAAGGAGAAGGACAATGGCTGAACCTGCCCGTGCCCGTGCAGTCCTCTCGACCGAGGACTTCAAGCTGATCCGCGAGGCCGTGCTGCACTACCTCAAGGATATCGAGGACAAGCCCGAATCGGTGAAGTTCTCGCACCTCTATCACCGTCTCGGCAGCGCCATGGGGCGCTAAGCCGGAACACGCAGACTTCGCTTTTCCTGGGGAGGAAAGGCTGGCCCGTCGGGCGCCTCTGCGGCGCGCGGCGGGCCTTCTTCTTGGGCCAAGGAAATCTTGGGTAGAGTTCAGCTTTTCTCGAATGACCTTTATCAACTGAAACAGTAGAGAAAATGCATCGGCTCTGTCCGGTCGCGGCTTTTGATCCTGCCAGCTTGCTCCGCGTCATCAACGGCTAAAGCGCACGAAAGCGAGGCCATGTGGCCAGGTTCGTGTTCGGCCCCGTAAAAAGGAGAATGCGACAATGCCCCGTTTCCCTGCCGATCGTTTTGGCCGCCGCCTTTCCCGCCGTCCGGCGTCCCTCCACGTTGCCGCGCCCTTGCCCCATCCTTCGTGGGGCACGCCGGGTGCGGCGCGTCCGGACGGTGAAAGGCCCAGCACGGCGGAGGAATTCTTCCGCCGGCTGGGCCTCTGACCCAGCCCCACCTGTAGAAAACCGCAGGGTGCCGCTTGCCGGCCTGCAACCGATTGGTCACGATAAAGACCCATGAAGTCCGCGCTGATCATCCGCCACGTGCCCTACGAAGGGGTGGCCGGCTATCGCCAGCCGATCGAGGAGGCCGGCTATACCGTCGATCGCATCGATGTGTGCGACCCGGCGTTCCCGGCGCTCGACCTGCGTGAGCCCGACCTGCTGATCATGATGGGTGGCCCCATGGGCATCTATGACCAGATCGAGCATCCCTGGATCCGCTGCCAGATGCGCCGCCTTGCGCTGCGCCTGGCCGCGGACCGGCCGACGCTGGGGGTGTGCTTTGGCGCGCAGATGATTGCGGCCGCGCTGGGCGCCGATGTCTATCGCGGCCATGCCAAGGAAGTGGGCTTCCATCCGGTACAGGTCCATGTGGCGGACAGCCCCTTGCGCCACGTGGCCGGCGTGCCGGTGCTGCACTGGCATGGCGATACCTTCACCCTGCCGCCCCAGGCCGAACTGCTTGCCTCCAGCCATGTCTATCCGCACCAGGCCTTCCGGCGCGGGCGCAATCTGCTGGCGCTGCAATTCCATGCCGAAATGGGCGAAGACCCCCGCTTTGATGCATGGATCGAACAGTCGCCCGAAGACGTTGCGGAAGCGGGCCATACGGAAGCCTCGCTGCGGCATGCGCACAACGCCCATGGCGCTGGCGCCGTACAGGCCGGCCGGGCGATGATTCGCGAATGGCTGGCCGGGGTAGCCTAGGCCTTACGGACGGTTAGTCCGGCACTTCGCCGTTCCGGCGCAGCACGTCCCCGGCGAGATAGAGCGAGCCGACGATCAGCACGTCGCCCGTTGCGGGCAGCGCGGCGAGGGCGTCGCCCACGTCGGCAAAGCTGCGCACCGGCAAGGCGCTGTGGGCGGCGAAATCTTCCGGGCGATGGGCATCGTGCCCCGGCGCGGGAACCACCGAGATCGACAGCGCGTGATCGCCCAGCGGGCCGAGAATCGCGGCCGGATCCTTGTTCGCAAGCATGCCGATGATCACGTGGACCGGCGGCTGCGCCGAGAGGTGCCGTGCTATGGCAAGCCCGGCATCGGGATTGTGCCCGCCATCCAGCCACACCGTGCGGCCCGGCACGCGGGCGGTCAGCGGCCCGGCGCCCAGCCGTTGCAGGCGCGCGGGCCAGCGCGTGGCGCGGATGCCCTGGGCCATGGCTTCCGTGCTGACGGCCACGGCGCTCTGGTGGCGCAGCATCGCGACGGCCAGCGCGGCGTTTTCCGCCTGGTGCGCGCCGGCCAGCGTGGGCAGGGGCAGGGTGAGCGTGCCATGCGCGTCGCGATAGTGGATGGCGCCATCGACGCTGGCGTCCCAGGCGGCGCTGCGCGCCACCACCGTGGCACCCTGCAAGGCGGCGGTTTCGGCCACGACTTGCGCCGCCTGCGCCGGATAGGTGAGCGTGACGAGCGGGACGCCCGGCTTGGCAATGCTGGCCTTTTCAAAGGCGATGCGCGCCAGCGAATCGTCGGGCAGGAACGCGGGCAGGCCGGCATCGGGCGAAAGCAGGAAGGCTTCGTGATCCAGCCCCAGCGTCGCCAGGCCGGTGCAGGCCGCCGTGGGCAGGATGTTGGTGGCGTCCAGTCGCCCGCCCAGGCCCGTTTCGATCACGCAGGCATCGGCGGGGACGCGCGCAAACGCGAGGAACAGCGCCGCCGTGGTCACTTCAAAGAAGCTGGGCGCCAGGTCCGGCTCGGCCGCGTCGAGCGCTTCCTTGAGCAGGTCGGCCAGCATGGCATCGTCGATCAACCGGCCGGCCAGGCGGATGCGCTCGTTGTAGCGCACCAGGTGCGGCTTGGTCGCCGTGTGAACACGCAGGCCCTGCGCTTCGAGCATGAAGCGCAGGTAGGTGCAGGTCGAACCCTTGCCGTTGGTGCCGGCAACGTGGAACACCGGCGGCAGGCGATCCTGCGGATTGCCCAGCCGCGCGCAAAGTTCGCGCACGGTGTCCAGCCCCAGCCGCCCCTGCGGCAGCGACAGCGCGCCCAGCCGGTCAAGCTGGGCCTGCACGGCCGCGTTGTCGGAAATCGCGAAGTCCTTCACGAAACCGCTCTCCCGAGCTGCTGCTTACTTCCTGATCAGGCGGCTTTGGCGGCCATCAGATAGTCGATCGTCTCGGCCAGCGTGGCGCGCAGGCTGTGGCGATGCACCACCATGTCGATCATGCCATGCGCGTGCAGGTATTCCGCGCGCTGGAAGCCTTCGGGCAGCTTTTCGCGGATCGTGTCCTGGATCACGCGCTGGCCGGCAAAGCCGATCAGGGCGCCCGGTTCGGCGATCTGGATGTCACCCAGCATGGCATAGCTGGCAGTCACGCCCCCGGTGGTGGGATCGGTCAGCACCACGATATAGGGCAGGCCGGCCGCGTGGAGGCGGCTGATTGCCACGGTGGAGCGCGGCATCTGCATCAGCGAGAGAATGCCTTCCTGCATGCGCGCGCCGCCAGCGGCGGTAACGGCGATATAGGGGCACTTCTCGCGGATCGCGCGCTCGGTGCCGGCGATGAAGGCATTGCCCACGGCCATGCCCATCGATCCACCCATGAACGCGAATTCCTGCACGCCGACCACGGCCTTCTTGCCTTCGATCCGGCCGACTGCATTGGTCAGCGCATCGGGGTGCGGGTTGGCGGCGCGGGCACCCTTGATCCGGTCGACATACTTCTTGGTGTCGCGGAACTTGAGCGGGTCTTCCTTCACCTTGGGCGCGGGCAGCAGGACGAAGCCCGGGTCCATCAGTTGCGCCAGGCGCGCATCGGCGCCGATGCGGCCATGGTGATCGCAGCGCGGGCAGACCGACTGGTTGTCTTCATACTCCTTGGTGAACAGCATCTCGCCGCACGAAGGGCATTTGATCCACAGGTTGTCGGGCGTGTCGCGCTTGGGCGCGGCAAAGGGCAGCGCGTTGCGAACGCGGTTGATCCAGCTCATGCGATTTCCTTTCGCGCCGCGTGCACCGCCGCGCTCAGGGCGCTGGTCAGTTCGCGCACCGGGCCGGGGGCATCGGCGCCATGTTGGGCCACGAGATCCACCAGGGCCGAGCCGACGACGACGCCATCGGCCACGGCGGCAATGCCACCGGCCTGTTCGGGCGTGCGCACACCAAAGCCCACGGCAACGGGGATCGTGGCGGTTTGCTTGATTCGCGCCACGGCCTCTTGGATCGAGGCGAGCGCGGCCGATTGCTTGCCGGTGATGCCGGCAACCGAAACGTAATAGAGAAACCCGCCCGATCCATCGAGCACGGCAGGCAGCCGCGCGGCATCGGTGGTGGGGGTGGCCAGGCGGATCGGCGAAATGCCGCGCGCGCGCAGCGCCGGGCCAAGCTCGGGGTCTTCCTCGCTGGGAATGTCCACGCAGATCACCCCGTCCACGCCGGCATCGGCGCAGGCATCGGCGAACCATTCCGCGCCGCGCGTGATCATCGGGTTGGCATAGCCCATCAGCACCAGCGGCACATCGGGGTGGCGGGCGCGGAAAGCCTTGGCGATGGCGAGGATATGCGCGGTCTTGGTACCGGCGGCTAGGGCGCGCAGATTGGCGTTCTGGATCGCCGGGCCATCGGCCATCGGATCGGTAAAGGGCATGCCCAGCTCGATCACATCGGCGCCGCCTTCGACCAGCGCGTCGAGAATCGCGGGCGTGGCTTCGGGCGTGGGATCACCCCCGGTGACGAAGCAGACGAGCGCGGCGTGGCCCTTGGCAAAGGCGGCGGAGAGGCGAGACATTTAGGCGGTCGCTCCGCGCGGTGTCGTGCGCGCCACCGTGAGCGGCATCGTGAGCGGCAGGGACGTCATTTCAAAAACACCTTCCATCGTCTTCGTCGCTTTCGCGCAGCGCACTACGGGATTTGCACCATGATGCAAAGAGCCGCCTATCGTCCTTGTCCTCACCCCGGATCAAGTCCGGGGTGACGGAGTGCGAAAGGGGAGAGGGCTTCCTGTCCCTTAGAGCTTCACGCCCAGGTGCTCGGCCACCGAGAAGATGTCCTTGTCGCCGCGCCCGCACAGGTTCGCCAGGATGATCTGGTCCTTGTCCATGGTCGGGGCCAGCTTGGTGACGGCGGCGATGGCGTGGCTCGGCTCCAGCGCGGGAATGATCCCTTCGGTGCGGCACAGCAACTGGAAGCCGTCGAGCGCTTGCGTGTCGGTGACCGAAGTGTATTCCACGCGGCCGATATCGCGCAGCCAGGCATGTTCGGGGCCGATGCCGGGATAATCGAGGCCGGCGCTGATCGAGTGGCCTTCGGTGATCTGGCCGTCCTCGTCCTGCAACAGGTATGTCTTGTTGCCATGGAGTACGCCCGGACGCCCGCCGGCGAGGCTGGCGGCGTGTTCCTTGTCCAGCCCGTGGCCGGCCGCTTCGACGCCCAGCATCTTGACCGAGGGATCATCGAGGAACGGGTGGAACAGGCCGATGGCGTTGGACCCGCCACCGATCGCGGCCACCAGCACATCGGGCAGGCGGCCGGTGCGGCTGAGCATCTGCGCGCGGGCCTCGCGGCCGATCACGCTCTGGAAATCGCGCACCAGCTCGGGATAGGGGTGCGGGCCGGCGGCGGTGCCGATGATGTAGAACGTGTCGTGCACGTTTGCCACCCAGTCGCGCAGCGCCTCGTTCATCGCGTCCTTGAGCGTTCCGGCGCCCGCCGTCACGGGGACCACTTCCGCGCCCAGCAGCTTCATGCGGAACACGTTGGGCGCCTGGCGCGCCACGTCGGTGGCGCCCATGTAGACCACGCAAGGCAGGCCAAAGCGCGCGCAGACGGTGGCCGTGGCCACGCCATGCTGGCCCGCGCCGGTTTCGGCGATGATCCGCGTCTTGCCCATGCGCATCGCCAGCAGGATCTGGCCGATGCAGTTGTTGATCTTGTGTGCGCCGGTGTGGTTCAGCTCGTCGCGCTTGAACCAGACCTGGGCACCACGAAGCTCTTCTGTCAGTCGCGGTGCGAAATAGAGCGGGCTTGGCCGGCCGACATAGTGTTCGAGCAGGTCGTCGAACTCGGCCTGGAAGCCCGCGTCGGCCTTGGCCTTGCGGTATTCGGTTTCGAGATCGAGGATCAGCGGCATCAGCGTTTCGGCGACGTAGCGACCGCCGAACTGGCCGAAATGGCCGCGATCGTCGGGCTGGTTGCGGAAGCTGTTCGGGTTCTGCGCAGTCATGGCCCAGCCGCTTGGCAGAGGGCGCGGCGCTTGTCCAGATTCATGGCCGAAGGGGCGATGCGGGGCCTTTCTGCCGGGTGGAAGGCTACCGAGACACACTTCGAATTTGCGCAATCGCATTTCAGCAAATTGCACGATTGCGCGTTCATCCTGGCGTAATGTCTGGGCGCTAGATGGCGTCTTGCAACGTCGTGAAGGCGGTCCCGTAATGGGGCCGCCTTTTTGTGTTTTACATTACTGCAACGATACTTTCTGTCTATTTGTTCAGATAGGCCTAAACCTTTCAGAAATGACAGAAACTGTGGCAAAAATGCCATGCGTACTATGTTAGAGTCAGAAATTTGACAGTTGTGACTTGTTGACGATTGGCCGGCGGCCTACCTGCCCGATCGACCGCCGCGTCAAACGGCGGCTTGAATGCAAGGAGGTTTATTATGCGTCTCGTTCTTCTCGCGCTCGCTGGCACCCTGGCCGCAGCCGCTCCGGCCATGGCCAACGAGGTTCGCGTCGAAGCCCACAGCGGCGTGCTGTGGAATCACGACACCACCGACGCCACCGCTGGTATCGCGGCTGGCTATGACTATGATCTCGGCCCGGCGGCCTTCGGCGGCGTCGAAGTCTCGGCCGACAAGATTCTCAACAGCTATGCCAAGCGCGTTTCGGTCGGCGTCTCGGGCCGTCTGGGTGCCAACCTCGCGGGCACCAAGCTCTATGCCGTGGGCGGCTATGCCACCACGCCTTGCGCCGATTGCGGCGGTGCATGGAACTTCGGCGCCGGTGTGCAAAAGTCGTTCATGCAGAAGTTCTACGGCAAGGTGGAATACCGCCACTACATCGCCGATGAAGGCCTGGGCAACCGCGACGCGGTGACTGCCGGCGTCGGCGTGAAGTTCTGATCGCAACCGATCCGGACACCACGAAAAAGGGCGGCGCGCGAGCGTCGCCCTTTTTTGCATTCAGGCCGCGCGGGCGGCGCGGCAAAAGGCCTGGATGCGGCTTTCGTCCTTCACGCCCGGCGCGCTTTCCACGCCCGACGAGACATCGACCAGTTCGGCCCCGGTCTGTCGCACGGCGTCGGCCACGTTGTCCGGCCCCAGGCCTCCGGCCAGGCCCCAGGCGGTTGGTCCGCGCCAGGCCTTGAGCAACGTCCAGTCGAACACAAGGCCCAGGCCCCCGGGCAGGGCCGCGCCCTTGGGCGCCTTGGCATCGAACAGCAAGAGATCGGCCGCGCCGGCATAGCGAGTAGCGCCGCTGATGTCGTCCGGCCCGGCGACGGAGAGCGCCTTCCACACAGGCAGCCCGAATTGCGCGCGCAGTTGTGCGGCGCGCGCGGGCGTTTCCTGGCCGTGAAGTTGCAGCACATCGAGCCGCGCGGCAGTGACCGCTTCGGCGATCGTGGCGTCATCGGCATCGACGAACAGGCCGACGAGACGGCTGCGCCCGGCATTGCGCGCGCCAAGCTGCGCGGCATCGCGGATGGTCACGTTGCGGGGCGAGGGGGGGAAGAACACGAGCCCGGTGTATTCGGCCCGCGCGGCGATGGCCGCATCGAGCGCCGCGCTCGTGTTGATTCCGCAGATCTTGATGGCAGGGGCTGGCATGACCCCTGCCATGTGGCGTCTTGCTTACTGCGGTGCAAGCTCGAACGTCATGGTGACGCTGGCGTTGATATCCAGTTCACCGGCGGCGACCGGGCTGGGCGCGGCAGACATCATCATCTTTTCGGCGCGGGCATAGAGCACCGGGGGTTGCGGCGACCAGCCGCCGGTTTCGCTGATCGTCAGCACGCGCACAACCTTGAGACCGGCGGCGCGGGCGTAGAGTTCGGCGCGAGCGCGGGCCTTGCTCACGGCATCGACGCGCGCTTCGTCCATCGCCGCGTCGGGCTTGTCGAGCTGGAAGCTGGGGCCGTTCACTTCATTGGCACCGGCCTTCACCAGCGTGTCGATCACCTGGCCATAGCGGGCCAGGTCACGCTGCTTGACCTGCACCTGGTTGGTGGCGCGATAGCCCACGATCACCGGATCGCCCTGCGTGCTGCCATCGGGCAGGCGCTTCTGCTCGCCATAGACCGGGCTGACCGACAGGTTGCTGGTCTGCATGTCGCGCGCGGCCACGCCGCTGGCCTTGAGCGCGGCCATCGTGGCGTTCATCGCGCGGGCATTGGCGGCCAGCGCTTCGCTTGCGGTCTTGCCTTCGCTGGTCACGCCCGCGCTGAACACGGCAAGATCGGGCACGCGGGTGCTGCGGCCTTCGGCCTGCACGGTCAGTACCGTGGCACCGGGGCTGACCACCGGGGCAGTCTGCACCGCCTGGGCGGCGGCAGGAGAGGCCAGTGCAGCCAGCGAAAGGGCGGACAGGCTGGCAGCAAGGAACAGGCGCTTCATCGGGACGGTCTCCGTATGTTACGGTCCATGCTTGGCCGAAACGAGCTTGCGGCGCGCTGAACCGTTGCGAGGCAAACCGTTCAGGAAAGCGCGTGTTCCAGCACGACCATGGCAAAATCGACCGAAGCCGCGCCGGGGAACGGCCGGGTTTCACCGGTGCGGACGTAACCGCGCCGCTCGTACCACGCGATCAGTTCGGGGCGGCGGTCGATCACCGTCATCTCGATGGCCGTGGCGCCGAGGTCCGCTTGCGCGACGGCATCGCACTGCGCCAGCAGCGCGCGCCCCAGGCCGGCCGCCTGCACATCGGGATCGACGCAGAGCATGCCGAGATAGGCCTTGCCGTTCGGCAGGCCGACCAGCGTGACGGTGCCGACCAGCGCGCCATCCCCGGCTTGCGCCACGATCACGCGGCGGTCCGGCGCGGCAATGGCCGCGGCCAGTTCGGCATCGGAGGTGCGCTCATCATCGAGCAGGTCGGCTTCATGCGTCCAGCCCTGGCGCGCCGTGTCACCGCGATAGGCGCGTTCCACCAGGCGGCGCAGCGCGGGCAGGTCGGCCTCGGTGGCCAGGCGGAAATCCGTCATGGCCGGTCAGAGCGTGGCTTCGATGGCGCGGGCGGCAGCGACCGGATCTTCGGCGCGGCTGATCGGGCGGCCGATAACCAGGCACGAGGCGCCGGCATCGCGCGCCGCGCGCGGCGTCACGGCGCGCTTCTGGTCACCCAGTGCCGCGCCCTTGCCTTCGGCAGGGCGCAGGCCCGGCACCACGAAATAGCCGTTCTTCCAGCGACGATGGACTTCGCCCACTTCATGGCCCGAGCAAACGATGCCATCGAGGCCGGCTTCCTGGGCCAGATCGGTCAGGCGCAATACCTGATCGTGCGAGGAACCGGCCACGCCGACGCGCGCCAAGTCGGCATCGTCGAGGCTGGTCAGCACGGTGACGGCCACCACCTTGCAGCTTTCCCCGGCAGCGGCCTTGGCGTCTTCCATCATCGCCCGGCCACCGGCGGCGTGGATAGTGACGATCGCGGGCTGCAACACGTGGATGGACTGCATGGCTGCGGCCACGGTGTTGGGAATGTCGTGGAGTTTCAGGTCCATGAAGATCGGCAGGCCGATCTTGGCCATTTCGTGCACGCCATGGTGGCCGTGCGCGCAGAAGAATTCCAGGCCCAGCTTCAACCCGCCGACGTGGCCTTTCACCTTTTGCCCCAGTGCCACGGCGGCATCGAGGCGGGGAAGATCGACGGCAAGATAGATCGGGTTGCTCACGAGTGGATATCCGGCTGGGCCGCATCGCTGGCGGCGTCGGTGGGGGGATAAGTGCCGGCCTGCGTTACCAGGCTCGACTCCAGTGTGGCGATGCGGCGCTTGAGCCGCCAGCGGCGCAGGCGTCCCGCCGCCCAGGGCGGCACGAACCCGGCCAGGAAAAAGACCAGCGCGACAAAGCCGACCGGCCAGTCGAAGTGCAGGTATCCCGCCCCATAGGGCCAGAAATTCACCCGCGCGGTTTCCGCGTTCATGGCGATGAACGCGGCAAAGGCCGCGATCAGGGCCAGCCACAAGACGATGCGGATCTGCTTCATGTGTGGCGCTTCACCCTCAACCTGCCGCGCGGGACGCACGGGTGGCGGACCTTAGGCAGATTGTAAACGAAGCGCCAGCACTTGCATTATTCGCCAAACACGCGGGCGAAGATCGTGTCCACAGCCTTGAAGTGGTAGTCGAGGTTGAACTTGTCCTCGATCTGCTGGACGGTGAGCGCCTTGGTCACGTCGGCATCGGCCTTGAGCAGCTCGAGCAGCGAAAGCTGGCCGTCGGACTCCCACACCTTCATGGCGTTGCGCTGCACCAGGCGATAGGCCTCGTCGCGGGTCACGCCGGCCTGGGTCAACGCCAGCAGCACGCGCTGCGAGTGGACCAGGCCGCCCATGCGATCCAGGTTCTTCTGCATGCGCTCGGGATAGACCACCAGCTTGTCGACCACCGAGGTGAGGCGGGCCAACGCGAAATCGAGCGTGATCGTCGCATCGGGGCCGATGAAGCGCTCGACCGACGAGTGCGAGATATCGCGTTCATGCCACAGCGCCACGTTTTCCAGCGCCGGGGTTACGGCCGAACGCACCATGCGGGCGAGGCCGGTGAGGTTTTCGGTCAGCACCGGGTTGCGCTTGTGCGGCATGGCCGACGAACCCTTCTGGCCCGGCGAGAAGTATTCTTCCGCTTCCAGCACTTCGGTGCGCTGCAAGTGGCGCACCTCCACGGCCAGGCGCTCGATCGAGCTGGCGATCACGCCCAGCGTGGCAAAGAACATGGCGTGGCGATCGCGCGGGATCACCTGGGTGGACACCGGCTCCACCGCCAGGCCGAGCTGGTCGGCGACGTATTCTTCCACCGCCGGATCGATGTTGGCAAACGTGCCGACCGCGCCCGAGATCGCGCAGGTGGCGATTTCGGCGCGGGCGTTCACCAGGCGGGTGCGGCAGCGCGAAAACTCGGCATAGGCTTCGGCCAGCTTCTTGCCGAAGGTGGTCGGCTCGGCATGGATGCCGTGGCTGCGGCCGATGGTGGGGGTATACTTGTGTTCCAGCGCGCGGCGCTTGATCGCGGCGAGCAGCGCGTCGAGGTCTTCGAGCAGGATATCGGCGGCGCGGGCAAGCTGTACGGCCAGCGTGGTGTCGAGCACGTCGGAGCTGGTCATGCCCTGGTGCATGAAGCGCGCTTCGGGGCCAACCTGCTGCGCCACCCAGTCGAGGAAGGCAATCACGTCATGCTTGGTGACGGCCTCGATCGCGTCGATCGCGGCCACGTCGATCGCGGGGTTGGTCGCCCACCAGTCCCACAGCGCCTTGGCCCCGCTTTGCGGCACCACGCCCAGGTCTCCCAGCTTCTGGGTGGCATGGGCCTCGATCTCGAACCAGATGCGATAGCGTGCTTCGGGTTCCCAGATCGCGGTCATCGCGGGGCGGGCATAACGGGGGACCATGGTTCGACTCCGGTTTGGCTGGCGTTGCGGGCTTTGCCCGCCCGCTAGGGGGGCGGGGCCGTTAAGGCAAGCCCTGCGCGGCCGGCCGGGGCCGGGGTCACAGGGCCAGAGTGAGGGCTACCGAGGCGACGTGGTCGCTGGTGTCGAGCTTGCCGGGGCGGATGCCATGCTGGTTGAGATAACCGGCCTCGAGCGTCAGCTTCCCTGTCAGCGGCGCATTGATGCCGATGAAATTGCGCATGCGCTCTTCGCCGTTGACGGTCTGGAACGTGGTCTTGTTGAAGTCGATGAAGCTTTCGTGAGTGGCCACGATCATCACCTTGCTGTCCTTGGCGACCGGCAGGCTGGCCTTGAGGAACGGCCGCAGGCGCCAGGCCGTGCCGGGCATGGTGTCGCGCCAGCGCTGTTCCAGCCGCAGCCGTCCGTTGAACCGCACCGGCCCCAGTTTCGCAAAGTTGTCGAAGCTCACCTGCTGGCGGAACCGGCGTTCCATCACCGCGAAATCGCCGTGCAGATAGTTGGGATCGTGCGTGTAGCCGAGCCAGACGGTGAACGTCTTGTCGAGCTTGTAGCCAACCATGAAATTGTTCTCGACTTCGTAGAAGCCGCGCGTGTGGCCGGTGCGCAGGATCGTCTCGTTGGACAGGCGCCAGTTCGGGCCGGCCTTGGCGGTCACCGTCAAGGTGCCCCAGGCCTGGGTATCGGTGTCCGCCCGTGCCCCGCCAGGCGCCAGCAGAATGGCCGTGGCCAGGGGCAAGGCGGCGAGGGCGGCGCGAGAGAGGCAAGGCAGGAAGCGCATGGGCGGGTTGGGTCCGTAGAAGGCTGCCCAGTGCCCCTATGACGGTTTGATGACACATTCATGACAAAGAATTGACCTTAAATAGACGGTTTTGACGGCAATGCTGACGCCATTTCCATGTCTTCGCATGCCTCTTGCGCTTTGCTATGTTTCATAGAATATAGCGTGAAGTGACAAAATATGACACCGCCACCCGCCTGCGGGTTGGGCCGTGATGGGGCAGAACATTTCATGAAATCAGCAACAAGCTGCCGATTTTGGCAGGCGGTGAGCGGCGCGGTCGTGCTTTCCGGGATCGTGGCCAACGCACCGGTGGCTCATGCCGATTCGGCGCCTGCGGTTGACGCAGGCGCCCCCGATGCCGGGACGCCGGCCGCCGACATCCTCGTCACCGCACGCCAGCGGCCCGAGCCGGCGCAGACCGTGCCGGCCGCGCTCGGCGTGGTGTCGGGTGCCTGGCTCGACCGTTCGCTGGCGGTCAACACCCAGGCGCTGACCACGCTGGTGCCCTCGCTCGCCTATTCCTCGGCCAATCCGCGCAACACGGCCTTCACCATTCGCGGCCTGGGATCGAGCGTGGTGGCCGTGAGCCAGGCCAACGACGGGCTGGAGCCGGGCGTCGGTTTCTATGTCGATGGGGTCTATCATGCCCGCCCGGCAACGGCGGCTTTTGATTTTTCGGACATCGAGCGGGTCGAAGTGCTGCGCGGCCCGCAAGGCACGCTGTTTGGCAAGAACACCACGGCCGGGGCGATTTCGCTCACTTCGCGCCTGCCCTCGTTCACCCCGGCGGCGACCGAGGAACTGAGCGTGGGCGAGCGGCGCCTGGTGCAGGCCCGCGCCAGCGCGACCGGGCCGCTGGTCGATGGCGTGCTGGCCTATCGCCTCTCGGGCCTGCTGACCCGGCGCGACGGGGTGATCCACAATGTCCGCACCGGTGCAGACCAAAACAGCGTGGACAACCAGGCTGTGCGTGGCCAGTTGCTGTTCACGCCCTCGGCCAGCGTGCAACTGCGCCTGGTGGCGGATTATTCCCGGTTTGGCGGCGATTGCTGCACGCAGGTCTATCTGCGCGTCGGCACCAGCCTGCGCAGCGCGAGCCGGCAATATGCCGCGCTGGCCGCTGCCGCCGGCTATGCCCCGCCCAGCACCAATCCCTATGACCGCTTGACCGATATCGACGCCGGGCTGGGGGTGAACACCAACGAAGGCGGCGTGGCGGCAACGCTCGACTGGAACCTGGGCAGCGCGACGCTGACCTCGATCAGCGCCTGGCGGTTCTGGAACTGGGACGCGGCCAACGACCGCGACTATACCGGCCTGCCGATCCAATTGACCCAGCACATCCCCTCGCGCCAGGACCAGGTGAGCCAGGAACTGCGCCTGGCCTCCAACGGGAACCGCCCGCTGTCCTATGTCGCGGGGCTCTATTACTTCCGCCAGGTCATCACCGGGCAGCCGATCTCGATCTATGGCGGTTATGGCGCGCCCTGGCTGCTTGGCAGCACGACCAGCAACGGCACGGCGATCCCCGCCAATCTGCTCGACGGCTATGGCCAGACCGGCCAGACCCGCTTTGCCGTCAACAGCTATGCCGCCTTTGCCGAGGCGAACTGGAAAGTCCTGCCGCGCGTGACGCTGACCGGCGGCTTGCGCCAGACCTGGGAAGACAAGAACGGCCAATATGCCACCACAGTGTTTGGTGGGCCAACCACCAGCAACGCGGCGTTGATCTCCGCCCGGCTCTCGGTGCTGCGCCCGCAATCCTATGCTGCGGCCACCCACGACTCTTCCTTGTCGGGCCGCGCCAATCTCGCCTGGCAAGTCACCGATCGGGTCATGGCCTATGCCGGCTATGCGCAAGGGTTCAAGTCGGGCGGGATCAACATGTCGGGCCTGCCGCTCGACAGCGCCAACCAGCCGGTGCTGGCCACCGCCGTGATCCGGCCGGAGCGCAACATTACGTGGGAAGGCGGCATCAAGAGCCAGTGGTGGGGCCGGCGCCTCACGCTCAACCTCGCCGCCTATCACACCACGGTCCGCGATTTTCAGGCGACCGTCGTCGATTCCAGCCAGACCGTGGCGCTGCGCGGCTATCTCTCCAATATCCCCCGCGTGCGGGTGCAGGGCGTGGAAGCCGATGCCGCGCTGCACTGGGGCGGGCTGACGCTGACCGGGGCCCTGGCCTATGCCGATGGCCGCTACACCGACTATCCCAAGGGCCCATGCCCGCTGGAAGTGCAGACCGCCGCCACCACCGCATGCGATCTGACCGGCAAGGCCCTGACCGGCCTGTCGCGCTGGAGCGAGACGCTCGGCGCGGATTATCGCCTGCCCGCCGGGCGCGGCGAATTCGTGCTACACAGCGACACCGCCTGGCGCACCAGCTACAACGGCGATCCCTCGCTCTCGCGCTATACCTGGATCGACGGTTACACGCTCACCAACGCGAGCCTGGCCTGGCGCAATCGCCGCGATGGCGGCCCCGGCTTTGAACTCGGCGTCTTCGCGCGCAACCTGTTCAACGCCAACTACATCCAGAACCTGACGATCCAGGCCGGCAACTCCGGCCTAATCCTGGGCACCCCCAGCGACCCGCGCACCCTGGGCGTAACGCTGCGCGCCTGGCAGTGAGGGGGCGGCCGGGGATCAGTCCTTCTTGATCAGATTGGTCATCACCGCCGCGATCAGCAGGGTGAGGCCCCAGCCAAACAGGATTTCGATGATGATCAGCCCGCGCAGAGCTTCGCCCCACCACAGCGTATCACCCTTGGCATCAACCACCATCGGCGCCCAGTCACCATCTTGCCCCAGATTGACCACCGGCAGGATCAAATCGAGCGAATAGAAAAACGCTTGGAAGCTGGTATATTCCGGCGGGGTGCAGGCGGGATCGTTCCACGATTTCTTCATCATCGCAGCAGCGCGGCCTTTCTGCCCAGATGCATCCACCGTATCGCCCGGTGCGCCGCATTGATTGTGGTATGCTTGCTGCATGATGGCGTTTGTTGGCGCAAAATATCCGTTATCATAGCCAATTTCAAAGCATACACTGAAGGCAGACGCGGCAAGGACAAGCAGCACAATACCGCGCGTGACGTTATAGCCATATCCGACCAATGCGCCCGAAAAATCGTGAAATACGTTGCGCACAAAGGCCGAGAGCCACTCGATTGCCCAGAAGAAGCGATTCTTTGCTTTCTCGCTCCAAGTGCGACCGCCGGCAAAGCGCGCAGGTTTGCCGATCTTGCGAGCCTTGCGCATCATCCGCTGCTTTTCGATAGCCACTTTGGCCGCCTCGTGCGGGTGGCCCATCTCGCGCAGCACCTTGATCAACTGCTCCCACGGCTGCGGCGCCCAATCTTCCGCATTTAGCATATCCGGGCGCTGGGTGTTCAGCCAGGCAATGCGGGTTTTCGCGTCACTGGCGCCAACGATCCGGTCATAGGTGAAGCCATCCAGAATATGCCCGCCATCGTGAATATGCCCGCCATCGTGCCAACAGGTGGGGGCGTTACCATTTCCCTCGGCCGCCCCATCGGCCAATGTCCCTACCCGCGCGACACCGAGATTGATGGCCCCACGGATGGTGGCGGCCCTCAAGATTAGGCCTGATTTTATGGTGCATGCTTCAGCGTTGAGAGCTGCGCCGCTCTCGTTTGTGAAGCTACCTTCGGAGCAATCCAGATCGCCGCCGATGGTGGCGCCGAGCAGCCGGACTTGACCTTTTGCCGTGAAACCGTTGCCGAAAAAGCAACTGCCCGCAATCCTGCTGCTGTCGGCGCTAAGAGCATCGCCGCTCTCGTTTGTGAAGCTGGCGTTGGAGCAATCCAGATTGCTGCCGATGGCGGCGCTAAGAGCATCGCCGCTCTCGTTTGTGAAGCTGGCGTTGGAGCAATCCAGATTGCTGCCGATGGCGGCGCCGAGCAGGCGGACTTGACCTTTTGCCGTGAAACCGTTGCCGAAAAAGCAACTGCCCGCAATCTTGCTGCGGTCAGCACTGAGAGCTTTGCCATGCTCGTTCGTGAAGCTGGCTTTGGAGCACTCCAGATTGCCGCCGATGGTGGCCCCGGGCAGGCGGACTTCACCTTTTGCAGTAAAGCCGTCGTTGAAAAAGCAACTGCCCGCAATCTTGCTGCCGTCGACGCTGAGAGCATCGCCGCTCTCGTTTGTGAAATTACCTTTGAAGCAATCCAGATCGCCGCCGATAGTGGCGCCGAGCAGGCGGATTTCGCCCGTGGCCGAAAATCCGTTATTCAAAAAGCAATCGCCCGCAATCTTGCTGCCGTCGGCGTTGAGAGCTTCGCTGTTCTCGTTTGTAAAGCTACCTTTGGAGCAATCCAGATTGCCGCCGATGATGGCGCCGAGCAGGCGGACTTCGCCCCTGGCCGAAAATCCGTTGCGCAAAAAGACACTGCCCAAAACCGACATACGGTCTGCGCGGAGGCCATTGATTGCGCTGCCGCTAAGGTTCAGGCCTGCCAGCCTGGCGCTGCAGGCTATGATCGGAGCAGAGCAATGGCAGGCAAGTAGCACAAGGTCCGCTTCCACGTTGCAGCCTTTGAGATCGAGCGCTTCGCTGATCCATGCACCTTGCAAGCAAACGCCACGTTCGTGCAGCGGGTTTTTGGCATCGCCGCCCAGGGCGAGAAAGCGGATCAACCCGGCGCGGATGGTGTTCGCTGCCGTCGCCTGTTCCGGTCGCTCGGCATCCAGCACGCACGGTTCGCCCTTCGCGCAGGCGGCCACCAGCTTTTCTTCGGCCTCGCTCAGCGGGGCGAAATCGCCCAGCCAGCGGCCGATGGGCAAGTGGGCGGGGCGTTCGGCGCCAGATGGGCTGATCATGCGGGGGCTGTTGGTCTCTGCTTGGCCGGTGGTGGCTTAACTCCTTTAGCAAATGGCGGAAACAGGATGAAGCATGCAGCGATTCTTTGTGACGGACCAATGGCGCTGCACGCTGGAATGGTGCCGGCCGATCCCCGCAAGGCAGGGGGTGAAGAGTGGGAACAGCAGCCGATGGAGCAGGCAGGACAAGCCGTACCCAGCCGCATGGACTGGGCGCGTGGGTGGGCGGGTCGGGCAGCGACGCTGCCCGACGGATAGCAGATGCCACGACTTCCCCAGCCGCTGGCAACCCTCCGGAGCTATGGCCAATCCGCCTGCTTCCGGCCTTGTTCCATCGATGCCAATGTCGCTTCCCTTACACCCCCTGCTAAGTGAAGACCTGTAGAGCAGGGCCAGAACTGGGCCGGGAAGTCATGCGGCGATGCCTTGGGTTCCGAGTGAGATGAGCCCGAACTTGCCAACCGGAATGGATGCATTACCAAATAATGCCGACCTTTGCGGTATTTGCCGCATTGCAGAATTTGCTCGGTTTCGGACCGGATGGTAAACGCGGCATTTGCCATCTGTGGCCCAGTGTTTCGGTTTGCGGCGGCGGGCATGTCGTGGCACTTCTGCGTCATCTGCAAACGTGTTGCGAGAGGATCCCCCCGATGCGGTCTGCGCCCTTGATTTCGCGCTTTCGTCAAACGCTTATGGTCGGTGCCATGCTGGCCACCCCGCTCGCCCTGGCCACGCCAGCCCAGGCCGACGAAGGCATGTGGACGTTCGATGCCTTTCCCGCCGCGAAGATGAAGCAGGACTATGGCTGGGCGCCGGACCAGGCCTGGCTCGATCGCGTGCGCGCCTCGGCCGTGCGCCTCACCGGCGGTTGCTCGGCCAGCTTCGTTTCGGCCGAGGGCCTGATCCTGACCAACCATCACTGCGTGGTGGAATGCGCGCAGAACCTGTCGAGCGACAAGGAAGACCTGGTCGCCAACGGCTTTGTCGCCGCGCGGCGCGAGGACGAGCGCAAGTGCCCGGGCCAGCAGGCCGAAGTCGTCACCGCCATCCGCGACGTGACCGCCGAGGTGAAAGGCGCGATCGGCAGCCTGGCGGGCGAGGCGCTGGTCAAGGCACGCGACGCGAAGATCGCGGACATCGAGAAGGCCGGCTGCACCGATCTTGCCACCACGCGCTGCCAGGTGGTGACGCTGTTCGGCGGTGGCCAATACAAGCTCTACACCTATCGCAAGTATTCCGACGTGCGCCTGGTCTGGGCGCCGGAATTCCAGGCCGCGTTCTTTGGCGGTGACCCCGACAACTTCAACTATCCCCGCTATGCCCTCGATGCCGCGTTCCTGCGCGCCTACGAAAACGGCAAGCCGGTGAAAGTGGCCGCGCACCTGAAGTGGAACCCCCGCGCGCCCAAGGCGGGCGAGGCGACGTTCGTGGTCGGCAACCCCGGCTCCACCCAGCGCCTGTTCACGATGGACCAGATCGCGTTCCAGCGCGAAGTCTCGCTGCCGATCACCAACACCGTGCTGTCGGAACTGCGCGGGCGGCTGATCACCGCAATGGAACAGAGCCCGGAGCGCAAGCGCGAGGGCGGCGACAGCCTGTTCGGCTTTGAAAACGCGCTCAAGGTCTATATCGGCCGGCAGAAGGCGCTGAACGATCCGGCCTTCCTCAAGATGCTGACCGACAACGAAGCCACGCTCAGGGCCAAGGTTGCCGGCAACGCGGCGATCGGCGATCCCTGGGCGCAAGTGAGCCAGGCGGTGGGCGCCTATCGCAATCTCTATGTGGCCTATCGCTTCACCCAGCCGATGGGCGATCTTTACGAATATGCCAAAACGCTGGTGAAAGCGGCGATCGAACGCGCCAAGCCCAATGGCGAGCGCCTGCCTGGCTATACCGACAGCGCGCTGCCGCTGCTGGAAAAGCAGGTGCTCGATGCCAAGCCGGTCTACCCCTGGCTGGAGCAACTGGAGCTGGAATGGAGCCTGTCCAAGGCGCGCGAATACCTCGGCGCCGATGATCCCGATACGCGCCTGATGCTGGGCAAGGAAAGCCCCGAAGACCTTTCGGCGCGGCTGGTGAGCGGCACGAAGCTGGGCGATCCGGCGGTGCGCAAGGCGCTGTGGGAAGGCGGCGCGGCGGCGATTGCGGCCAGCACCGATCCGATGATCGTCTATGCCCGCAGCTTGGAGCCGCGCCAGCGCGCGCTGCAAAAGGCTGTGGATTCGCAATATCAGGGCCCGCTGGCGGCGGCGGGGGCCAAGCTCGCCGATGCGCGCTTTGCCGCCTATGGCGCCACGCTCTATCCCGATGCCACGTTCACGCTGCGCATCAGCTATGGCAAGGTGGCCGGGTGGAAGGAGCGCGGGCAGGACGTTGCCCCGGTCACCACCATGGGCGGCGCGTTCGATCGTGCCACCGGTTCCCAGCCGTTCCTGCTGGCCAAGGCATTCTCCACCCATGCCGCGCAGATCGACAAGGCCACGCCGTTCGATTTCGTCACCACCAACGATATCATCGGCGGCAATTCCGGTTCACCCGTGGTGGACAAGGACGGCGCCGTGATCGGCGCCGCCTTTGACGGGAACATCCATTCGCTCGGCGGCAACTACGGCTATCAGGGCGATGTGAACCGCACCGTGGTGGTCAGCACGGCCGCCGTGCAGCAGGCGCTGGAAAAGATCTATCCGGCGCCCACGCTGGTGCGGGAACTGGCGTCGAACTGAAACACCTTTGCCGGGTCTGCGCCCGCGGCTTCCAACCGTCGCGCGCGCAGGCCCGCTTCCTCCCGGCCGATGTAATCGCGGGTAAGCGGCAGGCTGTCGCGATGGCGCACGAGCTGGAACTGGAAATTGACCAGGTCGGCATGCTCGAAAGCGGTGGCGGCCCCGGCCAGGTAGAACAGCCACATGCGATAGAAGCGGGCGTCAAACAGCGCCTCGATCTTGTCCTGGTTGGCCACGCAGCGTTCGTACCACGCGCGCAGCGTGGGCGCGTAGTGGCGGCGCAGCACTTCCACGTCGGTGATCATGAGGCGGTTGGGCTCTACCGCCGCGACGGTTTCGCTCATCGCCGGGATATAGCCGCCGGGGAAGATGTACTTGCGCGTGAAATCGTCGGTCACGGTGGGCGGGCCGACCCGGCCGATGGTGTGCATCAGCATCACGCCGTCTTCGGCCAGGATGTTGTGGCACTTTTCGAAATAGGTGCGGAAATTGGGCACGCCGACATGCTCGAACATGCCGACCGACACGATGCGGTCGTAATGATCGGCCACGTCGCGATAATCGGTCAGGCTGAAGCGCACATGGTCGTCCACGCCCTCGCGCCGCGCCCAGTCCTGCGCATAGGCGAGCTGCTCCTTGGACAAGGTGATGCCATGGATGCTGGCCCCGGTCAGCTTGTGCAACTGGATGGCAAGGCCGCCCCAGCCGCAGCCGATATCGAGCACGCGATGGCCCGGCCGCAGGGCAAGCTTGGCGGCGATGTGCTCGATCTTGGCATGCTGCGCCTCTTCCAGCGTCGTGACGCCTTCGGGCCAATAGGCGCAGGAATACTGCCGCAGCGGATCGAGGAACAGGTCGTAGAGCCGGTCGTCGAGATCGTAGTGATGCGACACGTTGCGGCGCGAGGCCGCGCGCGCGTTGACCTGGTCGATGCGCCCGGCAATGTTCAGCCACAGCTTCCGCAACGGGCCGGGCTTGTCGATATCGCCGGCGCGCTCCCACGGGTTGTTGGCCCGCACGAAGCTGATGAAATCCATGATGTCGCCGCCCTCGATGCGGACGCGATCATCCATATAGGCTTCGCCCAGGCCCAGGCTGGGGTTGCGCGCCAGGAATCCCGGCACTTTCCTGTCCATCAGGCGAAGCGTGAGGTCGGGCCAGCCTTCTTCTTTATTGCCGTAAACGCGAGTGCGGCCATCGGCCTCGATTACCGTCAAAGTACCTTGGCGGATCAGGCGCTTGAGCACCGGACCCAGGATAAGCATGGACATCGTTCAAAAAGCTCCGACGGTCCCGTCCCGTGTCCGTTTACTATGCACAAGCGCGGCCCACCTGCAAGGCGAGCCGCGCTGTTTATTCATTATCGTGATTTTTCAGGAACTGCGTGTCAGCGGCAACGGGCGTTGCTGCGATCGATCTCGCGGCCGAGCAGGCCGCCGCCCACTGCACCCAGCAGAGTGCCCATGGTGCGGTCGCCACGGGTATCGATCGCGCGGCCGACCAGGGCGCCACCGGCGGCGCCGATGATCAGGCCGGTCGTGCCGTTGCTGCGCTTGCAGTAATAGCGGCCGTCGCGGCCGCGCCAGATCCGCTCGTTCGCGCCGATCGGGCGCGGGTCGCGATAGCGGCCACGGTTGTCATAGCGATTGTCGTAGCGGCCATAGGCATGCCCGCGGCCGTGGCCCGGATCGGCCATGGCCGGCGCGGCGGGAAGGACGATTGCCGCCATCACGGCGGCCAGAATGGTCTTCTTCATGGTTAAATCTCCCTGCTAGGGTCCCGAGAAAGTCGTGACGGTGAACACGGCTTTGAGCGATCCGATCCACAACGCGCGATGAACGTGTCGTTGTCTTGCAGGTTCCACGCCGAACTGCGCCTCATGCGCGATGGAATGAGCCTTTCTGTGCGCCCTTGTCCGGTGAGGGCAGGGGCGATAGGCAGGAGCCATGCTGCTTGAGCTTGTCGATGTGTTCGCCTCCGGCCCGCTTTCGGGCAATCCTCTCGCCGTGGTTCGCGGGGGCGAGGCGCTCGATACGCCCGCCATGCTGGCGCTGACGCAGTGGTTGGGCTTTTCCGAAACCACGTTCCTTTTGCCGCCAACCGATCCCGGTGCCGATTATCGCGTGCGCATTTTCTATCCGGCTGGAGAACTGCCATTCGCCGGCCATCCCACGTTGGGCAGCGCGCAGGCCTGGTTGATGGCGGGCGGGGTGCCGCGCACGCCTGGCCGCGTGGTGCAGGAATGCGGGGTGGGGCTGGTCGAGGTGCGCGTGGACGATGACGCGCTGGCGTTCCGCGCCCCGCCGCTGCTGCGCGGCGGCCCGCTGACGGCGGCGGAACGGGCCGAAGCGATCCGGGTGGCCGGCATACCCGAAAGCGCGGTGGTTGAGGCGATCCACGCCTGCAACGGCCCGGGCTGGCGCCTGCTGCGGCTGGAAAGCGCAGAGCAGGTGCTCGCGGCAAGGCCAGTCGCCGAAGCGCCGGTGCCGACGGACGTGGGCCTGATCGGTCCCTGCCTGCCCGGTGCAGGCGCCGATTTCGAATTGCGCGCGTTCTTCAGCAATCCGCAGGGCAAGATCGTGGAAGACCCGGTGACCGGCAGCCTCAATGCTGCCGCCGCGCAAGTGATCTTCGCGCAAGGGTTGGCCAAGGGGCGCTATGTCGCTGCGCAAGGCCGCTGCACCGGCGCCGATGGCCGCGTGGAACTGACGCAGGACGCTGATGGCGCGGTATGGGTGGCTGGCCGCGTGCGGATGGTGAGCCAGGGTGGCCACCTGGCGTAAGGTATTGCACCACCCCCCGACCCCCTCCTCTGAAGAGGAGGGGGTCGGGGGGTGGTGCGAAGCCTTGCGCTGCGGATCAACCCAGCGCAGCCTGCTTCTCGGCCGCCAGGCGATCGAGTTCGGCGCGGCTGCGGCGTTCGGCGGCGGTCTTGAGCTGGCCGCAGGCGGCATCGATATCGCGCCCGCGCGGGGTGCGCACGGGGGCGGAAATGCCGGCCTCGAACACGATTTCGGCAAAGCGCTTCACCCGCTCCGGGGTGGAGCATTCATAGGGCGCGCCGGGCCAGGGGTTGAACGGGATCAGGTTCACCTTGGCCGGTAGCTTGTACTGCTTGATCAGGCGCACCAGTTCGCGCGCGTCCTCGTCGCTGTCGTTGCGATCCTTGAGCATCACATATTCAAAGGTGATGCGCCGCGCGTTGCTGGCGCCTGGATAGTCGGCGCAGGCCTGGAGCAGTTCCTCCAGCCCGAACTTGCGGTTGATCGGTACGATCTCGTCGCGCACGTCCTTGGTCACGGCGTGGAGCGAAACCGCCAGGTTCACCCCGATTTCCTCGCCCGCGCGGGCCATCATTGGCACGACGCCGGCGGTGGACAGGGTGATGCGGCGCTTCGACAGCGCCAGGCCATCGCCGTCCATCACCAGCTTGAGCGCATCGCGCACATTGTCGAAATTGTAGAGCGGCTCGCCCATGCCCATCATCACGATGTTGGTCAAAAGGCGCCCGTCGGAGGTGTAGCTGCCTTCCTCCTCGTCGCTTTCCAGCCCGGCCATCGAGCCCTTGGGCCATTCGCCCAGGGCATCGCGCGCCAGCATGACCTGGCCGACGATTTCGCCCGGCGTCAGGTTGCGCACCAGCTTCATCGTGCCGGTGTGGCAGAACCGGCAATTGAGCGTGCAGCCCACCTGGCTCGACACGCAGAGCGTGCCGCGATCGGCATCGGGGATGAACACCATTTCAAAGTCATGGCCATCGGCGGTGCGCAGCAGCCACTTGCGCGTGCCATCGGTGGACACTTGCGCTTCCACCACGCTGGGCCGCCCGATCACGAAGCGTTCGGCCAGCCACGGGCGCATTGCCTTGGCAATGTCGGTCATCGCCTCGAACTCGGTCACGCCGCGATGATAGAGCCAGTGGAACACCTGCTTGGCGCGCAGCTTGGCGGCCTTGGCATCGAGCCCGGCTTCCTGGAACAGCGCGGCGATCTGCGGGCGGGGCAGGCCGATCAGATCGACCTTGCCATCCTCGCGCGGGGTCACGGGGCGCGGCACGGGCACGGGATCGACATGGCCGGGAATCGGCATGGACACGGGAAGCGAAGTGGGGGCGTTCATGCCACGCCCTATACGCATTTATCGGAAAATCGCCAGTAGGCCCGTGGCCGCACCGGTTTTCAGCGTCGCAGCCAGCCGGTGATGGCCAGTCTGGGCTCCCCGGCAAAGGGTGCGACCAGCGATACCGAGTGCGGCTGCGGCACGCGGAACAGATGCAGGGCGTTGTGCCGTGGCGCCAGTGCGCGCGTCACGTCTCCGGCATCGTCATGGAACATCAGCAGGCCGCCCCATTCCACGCGCCAGCGCGGGGTGAGGTTGAGCACATAGGCAGCCACCCGGTTCTTGCCGGCCACGTTGTCATCATGGCCGGTCAGGAAATGGCCGGGCAGATAGCGCGTGGCCTGGCCATCGACCAGGCGGATCGCCGGTTCCCCGGTCAGCGTGCGGAACAGGTCCAGCCAGGGCGGGGTGTTGAACGCGCTGATCAGCCGATCCACGGGCGTGTCGCGCGCGGCGCGCTCGGCCGGATTTTCCGAGACCCGCAGCGAATCGAACAGGAACTGGAACCCCTCGCGCGCCTGGGCATGAACGGCGTCGACCAAGGCCAACTGCCGTTCCGGGTCGAGCGCCGCCCGCGCCTTGGCGTCAAGATCCCAGACCTTGTCTCCCTGGTTCAGCACACGGGCGAAATCGGCTTCGTCATGCAGCCAGCGATGCAGCGCATCGGCGGTTTCGCCAGGCAGGACCGGGGCCAGTCGCACGTGGCCGGTGGCGGCAAAAGCGGTGGCGGCAGCCTGGCGCGCATCGGCGCTGGCGATCGGCGAGAAGGGGTTGGCCATGCCCTTCTCTAGCGCTTCGGTGAGTGTTGCGCAAATGTCACGCTCGGTTTGTTGTGCTAGGTTCATGAAACCGGATCGCCCTTCGCCCCGTTCGTTGCAGGTCTGTCGGGTCGCAAGCAGGTTGCCAGATTGGAACATTCCGCAAGGAGTGGCCAACGGGAAAGACAACCGGCCGACAGAACAGAACAGTTCGTATGGAGTTGAAGCGTTATGAAGACCATCCTCGCCAGTGTTGTCGCCGTTTCGGCGTTTGCCGTGGCCGCCCCCGCCTTCGCGCAGGACATGGCCGGCACCCCCGAAGCCCCCAACCGCACGTTCTCGGGCCCGCGCGTCGGCGCCGTCCTGGGCTATGACATCAGCCGCTCGGGCAGCTCGGTCGACAACGACAATACGCGCGACCAGAAGCAGTCGATCGACGGCCTGCTCTATGGTGGTGAAATCGGCTACGACGTGCCGGTGGGAACCAACCTGGTTGTCGGCGTGGAAGGCGAAGCCACCGGCAGCACGGCCAAGTGGACCAACACCTTTGAACCGAACACGTTCAATCTGGGCCGCGTGAGCGCCGGTCGCGATCTCTATGTCGGTGCGCGCGTGGGCTACGCCATGTCGCCCAAGGCCATGCTCTATGTGAAGGGCGGCTACACCAACATGCACTACAAGTTGCAGGGCAGCGACGGCACCACCTCGGAAGACTATCGCCTGACCACCGATGGCTATCGCGTCGGCGGCGGTCTGGAATATGCCTTCAGCCCGAAGACCTTCGGCAAGATCGAATATCGCTATTCGAACTACAGCCGCGCAAACTTCAACTTCAACGGCAACACCAGCGACCGTTTCGACATCGATACGGACCGTCACCAGATCGTGGCCACCTACGGCCTGCGCTTCTGATCACGCGCGATCGTTTGTTGCAAGGGCGGGCCGGGGGAAACCCCGGCCCGTTTTGCATCTGGGCCTAAGTTTCAGAGGCCGACACAACCGACCGTAGCGGCATCCATCGCCGATGCGGCGCCGCCCAGGCGGTACGTATCGCGGAACGTGCGGCCGTCGCGCGCCTTGCCGCTGATGGTAAGGGTTCCGGCCGAACGCAGGCGCGCGATCACCGCTGCATCCATGCGCCGATCCTGCGCCCAGGCCACGGCATCGCTGGCCATCAGTTCGAACGTCTCGCCACCCACGCTTGCGGTCACTTTAGCGCCAGGCGCGATGCGGCGAGACAGGCGCCAGTGCACCTGGCCGCGCAGGTTGCGGCGGGGCCAGGTGCCGATCGTCATGTAGGGCACCCCGTCACGCGGGCGGCTGCTCGGTGCTGGCATCGCAATGGCATAGCAGCGCGGCACCGCGCTGTCGCGAAAGGCGCCCCAATCCTCCCACACGCCCAGCGCGTCGCGCGCCGCAGCGGGGCGCATGCAAAGCAGCAGCGCCAGAACCGCCGCGCTGCCGGCCAGCGTCAGCCTTCGGCCAGATCGAGCCATGCGATCACGTCGTTGTCGGTGGCGATGAACAGGTCGGCCTGGATCTCTTCGCTCTGCTGCGCGGCCAGGGCTATGGCCTGGTCCAGCGGGCCATAGAACAAAGTCTGCGCGGCGCCGCCTTCGGGACCATCGGCCAGGTGATAGAGGCGCACGGTTGCGCTTTCATAGGTCGTGCGCATCAGTCGGTTTCCCCTTCCAGACGGTGGCCATCCAGGTGACGGCGGGCCTGCTCCTCGCGCGCGGCATCGGCGGCCTTTTCCGCCTTGGTGCGGCCAAAGCGGGCGCGGTTGGCGGCGGCCTGGGCTTGCGCAGCCTGGCGATCGCGCGCCTTGCGTGCCTGGCGCAGGTTGATCACCTCGGCCATCAGGCGTGCTCCGTGCCGCGCGCCGAACCGAAGAACACCTCTTCGCGCCCATTCTCGATCAGCGCGATCGATCCCTGGACCAGCGATGGCGCGATCGGCGCACCATGGTCGGGGTGGGGTGGCAGACCGGCGAGCAGGCCCCGCAGCACGCGGCTGGAAATGCCGTGCATGACCACGATGTGGGTTTCCCCGGAGTGGCCTACCGCGTCGATCCAGCGTTGGAGGCGCGCCGCGATGGCGGGATAGTCCTCGCCATCCGGGGCGGGGCGCAGCAGGTGGTCGGCCAGGGTGATCGGTCCGTGATCGGCCTCCACGTCGTCATAGCCGCGCCCGCACCACGATCCCATGTCGATCTCGAACAGATCGGGCGTGCGGTTGGCGGCGAACCAGTCGATGCCCAGTTCCTCCGCGATCAGCGAGGCGGTCTGCAAGGCGCGGCCGGTGTCGGAAATGTGCAGGCGCACCACGGGCCGCTCGCCCAGCGCGCCCCGCAGGGCCTGGCCCATGACCACGGCCTGCTCGAACCCCTGGCGGGTGAGGGGGGTGTGCATCGCGTTGGATTGCAGGCGGCGCGCGGCGTTGAATACGGTTTCCCCGTGGCGCAGCACGAAGAACTTCCCCGGCAGCACGTGGCCTGGCACCGCAGGCGCGCTCATGCCGGCACCGGATAGTCGATCGTCATGATTTCCCATTCCTTTTCCCCGCCCGGCAGACGCACCACGCGCAGATCACCCACGCGCGCGCCGCGCAGCGCCCGGGCGATCGGCGCGCTCCAGCCGATCAGGCCCTTGCCGGCGTCCTGCTCGTCGTCGCCCACCAGAGTCAGCGTGCGGCGGTTGTCGTCCTCGTCGGCCAGTTCCACCGTCGCGCCGAACAAGACGCGGCTGCGGTCTTCCTGCCGTGCCGGATCGACCACGCGCGCGGCCTTCATCCGCCGCGCCAGCCAAGCCAGTTCGCGGTCGATCTCGCGCATGCGCTTGCGGCCATAGAGATAGTCGCCGTTTTCCGAACGGTCGCCATTGCCCGCCGCCCAGCTCACGATTTCGACGATGGCCGGGCGCTCGGTGCCGAGCAGGTGGTCATAGCGCGCCCGCAGCGCGGCCAGGCCAGCGGGCGTGATCGGATTGCCATCGGGTTTCATTGTTTTTGCCTTTAGCGGCTGTGCTGCGCTTCCACCACCCCCCACCCCCCTCCTCCGAAGAGGAGGGGGGTGGGGGGTGGTGCAGGGCACAGCGCAAACGCCGCGATTACCCCGGCGTGGGCTTGCCCAGGATATGGCTCATCGGGTTGGGGCCGTGCCATTCCGCCTTGTCCGGGTTCATGGCGTCATAGACCACGGCGTTTTCCAGCACGCGCTGCACATAGTTGCGCGTTTCCGACAGCGGAATGCGCTCGATCCAGTCGACCCATTCCACCGCCCCGGTGCGCGGATCGCCATTGGCGCGCAGCCATTTGTTCACATTGCCCGGCCCGGCGTTATAGGCGGCCACGGCCAGCGGGGTGGAGCCGCCATAGATATCCATCAACCGGCCGAAAAAGGCGCTGCCGAGCATCAGGTTGAAACCGGCGTCGTCGGTCAGCGCCTGGGCGGAATAGGCCAGGCCCAGCTTGCCCGCCTGCTCGTTGGCCGTGGCGGGCATCAACTGCATCAGGCCCCGCGCGCCGGCGTGGCTCATCGCATTCTGGGCAAACTGGCTTTCCTGGCGCGTGATGGCATGGATCATGGTCCACGATTGCTCGGTGCCCGGCGGCACCGGGATCAGCGGAAAGGCGATGTGCTGGAAATCGAGATAGCCGCGGGCCCCGGCGGCCTGGCCCACGATAACGCCCAGATCGCGCCGGCCCAGTTCGCGCGCCAGTTCGGCCACCAGCATGTGCTGGCCTTCCGTCTGTTGCTGCGCGGCGATTTCCTTGAAGAACCGCACGGTCGTGCGCCACTGCCCGCTGCGTGCCACTTCGCGCACCGCCTGGGTCAGCGGGCTGGCATTGAAGCGGGCTCGCTCCTCCGGCGTCGGCACGGCGCGCGAATCATAGGCAAAGTTGGGCACGCTCTGGCCCAGCCGTTCCAGTGCGAGCAGGCCATAGAACTGGTCGGCATAGCGCGCGGCCATGGCGAAATAGCGCTGCGCATCACCGCCAAGGCCAGCCTGGGCCGCGGCGCGGCCGGCCCAGTAATAGCCCTTGGCCTTGGTTCCCGGCGTCTGCGCCGCATTGCCATAGCGCCAGAACAGCGGCGCGGCGCCGGCGGCATCGCCCAGCTTCCACAGTGCCTGGGTTCCGCCCAGCCAGACCAGCGAGGTGTAATCATCGCGCAGGTCATAGGGCATCTGGCTGATGTCTTCGCCCGGCGCAAAGGCATCGTCCACCCCGCGCGCGATCGCCACGGCGCTGCGCGCATCGCCCATCGAGGCGGCGCCCTGTGCATTGGCGAGCAGTTCGTCGATCCACTTGCCGCGCAGCAGCGGCCGGTCGCGCAGCAGCGGCCGGTTGGCCAGCAGCGCCTGTGCGGCGATGCCCTGGCCCTGCTTGCGCAATTCGCGCGCGCGGGCATAGAGAAAGCCTGGATCGCTGTTGAGCTGGTCTGCCGGAGTGCCGGCGGCCGCGGCAAAGGGATCGAGCCCTTGCAGCGCCATCAGGCGCGCGCCGTCGATCCCCCGGCGCAGCGGGGAGACATTGGCGAAGGCGCGGTTGGCCTGGTCGGTCGCCCCGGCCCAGAGCAGCGCGTCCATCCGCGCATCGGCATCGTCGGGCGTGAACGTGGCGCCCCAGGTGGCCTGGATCGCGGCCTCGTCGGCATCGCTCATCGGCCCGCCACGCCACGCCGCCTTGGCCATGGCATCGGCATCGGGCCGGCCCAGCGCGCGCAGGGCCAAGGCATAGCGCGCGCGGCCGGGATTGGTCAGCGGCGGTTGCCGGTCGAAATAGGCCACCGTGGCGCGCACGTCCGCGCCACCGCCAGCGCTCGCGTCGCGGTCGAGCGCGGCCTCGGCATAGCGGCGCAAGCGCTCTTCCTCGGGAAAGCCGGGATAGGACAGCAGGAACCCGGCATAGTCGGAAAAGCCGAAGCGATTGGATGACGTGAGCAATTCCCAGCGCGAGATGGCCAGGGCCATCGGCCCCTGCTGCCCGGCGATCAACTGCGCCCGGGCGCGATCCCAGGCGCTGCCGTCGCTATCGGGTCCAGCATCGCTGGCGCGCGTCGGCATCGACAGCGCGACCAGCGCGGCCAGGCCGCACAGGCCATTGCGCAGGGCGAGGGAAACGGGATGTCGAGGCGAGTCCATGCTGGACATCGTCTATGCGGCCTCCTTATCAGGCGCTGAATATGGCTTTGCTGTGGCAATAGTATGTTTGACGGGGTAAGCGCCGCACGGCAAGCGTCCAGACCTGCCCCACAACGCATTGTGCGACAAGACGAGGGATAATGTCCATGTTTTCCGGCTCCATTCCGGCTTTGGTGACACCGTTTCGCGATGGAGCCTTTGACGAGAAAGCCTTTCGCCGCCTGGTCGACTGGCAGATCGACAACGGCTCTGCGGCGCTGGTGCCCTGCGGCACCACGGGCGAAGCCTCGACCTTGTCCAACGCCGAACACCATCGCGTGATCGAAGTCTGCGTGGAGCAGGCCGCCGGCCGCGTGCCGGTGATCGCCGGTTGCGGCAGCAACGACACGATGAACGCGCTGCTGCACATGACGTTTTCCAAGAAGTGCGGCGCCCAGGCGGCGCTCTGCGTGGCGCCCTATTACAACCGCCCCAGCCAGGCGGGCCTGATCGCGCATTTCAGCTATCTGGCCGAAAACAACGACCTGCCGATCATTCTCTACAACGTGCCGGGCCGCACGGTGACGGACATCCTGCCCGAAACGGTGTGCGAGCTGGCCAAGCGCTATCCCGACAAGGTCGTCGGCATCAAGGACGCCAGCGGCGATCTTTCGCGCGTGACCGACCACCGCATGGGCATCGGCAAGCATTTCTGCCAGCTTTCGGGCGACGATGAACTGGCCCTGCCGGCCAATGCCGCCGGCGCCGTGGGCTGCATTTCGGTGACGGCCAATGTCGCGCCCAAGCTTTGCGCGGAATTCCAGGCGGCCTGCGCGGCCAACGATCTCGCCCTTGCGCGCGAGCTGAACGACAAGCTCTATCCGCTGCACTACGCCATGTTCGAGGACGCCTCGCCGGGCCCGGTGAAGTATGCCCTGTCGCGCGTCCACGATTGGCTGGGCGAGGAACTGCGCCTGCCGCTGGTGCCGTGCAGCGACGCCGCCCGCCGCGCCGTGGACGAAGCGCTGGAACACGCCGGGCTGGTGTAAGAGAGCAACTTTCTCCCCTCCTCTTCAGAGCAGGGCTATCGCATATGACGGAGTACGGAGAGCAGGAATGCGTCGTTCCAGGC
>NZ_BMZP01000024.1 GCF_014652855.1 Novosphingobium pokkalii | reverse complement strand
ACATAGTGGGGCTCCTTCTTACCCATTATGCCCGCCCACACACGGAATTCCTGACAGTCCCGGCTTCGAGCCAGCGACGCTGCTTGACCTGCTGTCGCGGTGTGTCGCCCTGGCCAGCACCGGCTCGAAGGGTGGCATCATGAGCAACATCAGGCGAGCCGCCTGCCGCCTAGACGAACTACTATTCGCCCCCACTGGCAAAGGATGATGGTTCACCTCCCTTGTTTCAGGAGGTTAATTGACGGCTGTGCCCATGATGCTTGGTGACTGAAGGTGTTCAGCCAAGCATCACTCCTGGAAAGGGCAAGATCGTGGCGCCGCTGCGCAGGCTGTCGAGCAGGTTCGACCACCACTGCGCCATCGCTACACGCTCTTTCCAATGGGTACCGCGATGATAGGCCGCACGAACCTTGTCGGTATCGCCATGCGCCAGCGCGCGTTCGATCGCGTCGTAGGACCACTTGCCAGACTCGTTGAGCAGGGTGCTCGCCATGGCGCGGAAGCCATGGGCTGTCATTTCATTAGTGGAATAGCCCAGGCGGCGTAGTGCGGCGTTGAGGGTGTTGTCCGACATTGGTCGTGTCCGCGAGCGCATCGACGGGAACACATAGCCGTTGGATCCAGTGATTGACCGGATTTCCAGCAGAATGGCGATCGATTGAGTCGAGAGCGGGACGTGATGCGGCTTGCGCATCTTCATCTTCTCGGCCGGAATGGTCCACACCGCGGCGTCGAAGTCTATTTCATCCCATCGCGCATGGCGCAGTTCTCCAGGGCGCACGAACACATGCGGTGCCAGTTGCAGCGCCCATTTTGTCATACCTATGCCTTCGTAGCCATCGATGGCCCTGAGCAGGTCGCCGACCTCGCTGGCATCGGTGACCGCCCCGTAATGCGTGACCGTGGGGGTCATCAGCGCCCCGCGCAGGTCACGTGTGGGGTCGGACCGCAGGCGGGCGGTAGCTACGGCATAGCGGAACACCGCGCTAGCCAGTTGCAAGGTTCGCCGCGCGCTTTCAAGCTTGCCCCGCTTCTCGATCTTGCGGATCGCGGCGAGGGCATCGATGGGCTCGATCTCATGGATCGGCATCTTGCCGATGGAATTGTCCAGCAGGCTCAGGAGATATTCGCAGCGGGCAGCGGTCGCCGGTGCCCAGGCCCTGTCACCGTCGCGGCGCCGCTTGCGGCAATATTCGTTGGCGATGCTGGTGAAGGTGTTTTCCGCCAGTGCGCCCGCCCTGAGCTTTTCGCGTTGTCTCTCAAGCGCAGGGTCCTTGCCGTCTGCAATCAGGTCGCGAGCGTCATCGCGCATTTTGCGCGCGTCGCGCAGGCTCACCTGAGGGTAAGCGCCGAAGCTCAGTTTTTTCTCAGATCCGCCGTGACGGAACTTCATTCGCCAGAGTCGCGAGCCAGATGGGGAGATCACTAGAAAGAGGCCCAGCTCATCATAAAGCTTATAGGGCTTATCGCGCGTCTTGGCTCGGCGAATTGCTATATCGGTCAATGACATAGGTCAGGCCTTCCATGGCGGGGCCCCCAGCCATGGGGGCCTCGTGCATTTTTTGGCCCGCTATTTTCGAAAAAGGCCCCACTTTTGCCTGGGCTTCCCTGGCATGAGGCGACATTTCACGAGCCGGATGACCCGAAAAATACCGCAGAATTCAGCGGTTTGTAAAGCTGCCGGGGATGTCCTGAGATCGAGAATTGGAGCGGGTGAAGGGAATCGAACCCTCGTATTCAGCTTGGGAAGCTGCTGCTCTACCATTGAGCTACACCCGCAAAATCAAGCACATAGCTCGACGGTGGCTGGTTGTTTTACAAGACGGTTTACAGACCCGCCTTCCGAAGCCGTCGCGCCATTGCCATGACCATGGCCTTCCCGTCAACATACCTTTTTCGAATTTCGCCAACCTGTGTCTCGCTCCAGCCCATGATGGAGGCCACGTCGCGGTCAGTTAGCGGCTCACCGGGAGCGGTCATCAGTTTGGTTGCAAACGTCCCCCGCAGGTCATGCAGGCGCTTTGCGATCTTCTGTTCCTCGCCGGTTTCCGGGTCGCGACCGACATACCAAATACCTTGCCCGTCATTGGCCTTGGCGCGGGCATCATGGAAGCTGCTGGCCAGCCCTTCGCCCGTCCAGCTTTTGCCCCGTGAATTGACCAGCACCGTATCGACCCCAGCAAGGCGAGGGCGGGTGCGCAATTCCTCCAGCAGCCCATCGAGTTGGGCAAGCCGGGGAATTGTCACTTGGAACCGCTTGCGGCGGGACCGCTTCGCCGCCGTTCGCTCGATGGCGTCCTCGCCAACTTCTTCCCAACGCAAGGCCACCAAATCGGCCCGCCGCAATCCGGTGAGTGCGGCCAGCGCCAAAGCGTCCCGCAACGGTTGCTCCGCAACCTCATTGATCGCTGCCAGATCGGCATCCGTCCAGATCACCGCCGCCCTGTCTGTGCGCTGATACAGCGGGGCGATTTTCACTGCTGGATTGTTGTAGACGATGCCCTCATTTCTCGCCCAATCGAAGAATGTCGAGAGCACCATGACCGCAATGTCCGCACCGCGAGCGTTGGTCTTGCCAATGTCCTTTTGCCACTTCACGATCTTGGAGCGGGCTTTTTCATCAGCCAGAACCGGCATTGGCACTTCGGCCCATTTCGCCTCGATCTGGTTGAGGGCCACACCCCATGTTCTGCGGGTGTTGGCGGTGAGCGACGCCCAATATTTCGTGCGCCGAAAGGCAGCGACCGACGCCGCCACCGTATTGCCGGGCTTCCTGTCTTCGGCTCGTCCTTCAACGGCCTTCGCAATCGCAGCTATGTCGGTGCGCGTGAGCTTAGGACGATCCGGCTGCACGGCGGACCTGATTTGCGGTCCGCCCCGCCACGCATAGATATACCAGCGCGTTGGTTTGCCCCGCTTCGCGCTTCGCACGATATGCAGCCCCTCGATCATAGTTTGTCTGCCCATTGGTCAAACAGGTTGTCGGCGGGTTCCGCACCGGCTGCATAAATTCGGATCGTGCCGTCCTGCGTGACTTCAACCCGGCCTGCGACAAGGCCAGCCTTTGTCACCGCCGAGATGGCGCGGGCGACATCGGATTTGCGGAAAGCCGTTTTGCGGCGTCGCTTCGGCTGCTCCGGGGGCGTTGGAGAGGCTGACGGTGTCGATACCGGCCTTATGCGTGCCTGTGGGGTTCTTACATTTGCCGATCTGATAGGCGTAATCTGCGACATGACCACTTCTCGATTTACAAGCGGTCTCTAACAATACGCACGAATTTCAACTTGGCAACAAGTAATGTAGCTTTGCTGACTTCAATAAAATGCACTTCTCGCCAAAGCTAAACATAACGAGAACGATTGTCTGTGAATGAAAAATTATTCCGAACGACGATTGATGTCATAACTTGCAACTTGTTGCAGCGCGTGATTGTGGTGTCGTGTTCCACAACTGCGTTGCGATGCTGATGAACTTGGCGACGGCTAATGCGCCGCGTTCATTCCTGCTCTTGCTGCCGGGGAGATCAAGCTCGCGGAAGACATCATCGCGCTGCGCCTCCCATATGCCCCACGGCTGATAAGCGTGATCGAGCATGACCAGCATCACGGCGTCAAAATCGCCCGTCCGCTTGATGGAACCCATGCGCTGCCCGCCCAAGGGCTTATTTCGCGGATACATGCGGGCCTTGATCTGGATACGGCGGGCATCCGGGCCGATGGCATCGTAGCCGGGCGTGCGGGCCGGGGCGAGTTGCAGGCCCAATATCTTCGCCGCCTCGTATTCGCCGATCTCCCCGGTGATGCCCAACGGCTTGCCGGTCAGGCGATAATAGGCAATCGCCGCCTCACGGGCAGCATCGAGCAGCGGCGCGATCTCTTCGATTGCAACGGGTTGCAAGATCACAGACCCATGGCGCGCAAACGGGTCAGCAGCAGTTCGGCCTGTCGCAGGTGATCGGCCTGCACTGCCAGCCGGACCTCCCGCAACCGCTCATCAAGCGCTGCCCCGCCTTTGTTGGCATTGCGGCTGGATCGAGCCTTGCCTTCCTCGGTGCGCGGGCCGGTCGATTGTGCCCACGGCTGCCAGCGACGGATCGCCTCGGCTTGTTTGGCGCGCCGCTCCGGTGTCCATCCTGACTTTCGCATGGTCGCCTCGTCCAATAGTTCGTTTCTCTCATACAGGCCCGCCACGGCGAGCGCCAGAGCGGGTCGCTGGCGCGAGGGCGGCGCGGGCGGCACACCGAGGGCCAGAGCTATGCCGACGCGCTCTCGGGGCGCATATAGCTGTTTTGCATGGGGTTGCGAGGCGGAGAGGCAGGGCAGATTGCAAGCAAGGTTCTGTGGGAGCAGGTCAGAACATGGCCTCGATTTGTCGGCTCTGAATTGATGGGGCTGACGGCGGGCAGGATCATCGGCCAGTCATGCCGCTCCCGGCGCACCAGCAATCCGGCGTTGGCGGGGTGGCGCGCTTCGGATAGATCAGCGCAATGCCGCAGCGATTGAGCCTCACGTCCCTTCTGGTTGCCGACTATGACGAGGCTATTGCCTATTTCGTCGGCAAGCTCGGCTTTGACCTGCGCGAGGACACCGCGCTTGGTGATGGGAAACGATGGGTTGTGGTGGCTCCGCAAGGGGCGGGCAGCGAATTGCTGCTGGCGCGAGCGGTCGGGAACCGGCAAAGCCGCGTCATCGGCGACCAGAGTGGCGGGCGGGTGTTCCTGTTCCTTGAGACCGACGATTTCGCCCGCGACCATGCAGCCTATACGCAGCGCGGGGTGCGCTTTGTCGAACAGCCCCGGCATGAGCCTTATGGCACCGTCGCGGTCTTTGAAGACCTGTATGGCAACCGATGGGACTTGGTGCAGCCGATCCGGGGCAACGGGGTGGAAGCATAATCCGGTGCGGGCGGAGGATAGCCCAATTTTCATCGGAAGCCGCTATTATTGACGCGGAGCTATTGCGGACTGTGCCGAGCACATGATATTTCGTCGAAATGCTCTGGTGGGATTGGTCATGGAAACAAAGAGGAGGCACGCTGGCGTGCTTCTTCGCCATTGCAATCATGCCATTCTTGATATTTGGCGGATCGTCGTTCGGTTGGCGAGCGATGATTGGAGGAACCGCGTTTCTCCTAATTCCTCAAATTGTAGGCTGGCTACTTTTTGTGGGATTGAAGACCGGCATAATGCCCGCACGGGGAGCAAAGGTTGAGCGGAATAACTCCCCTGTCGGTTTTTGGACGTTAGCCGCTGCCTACGGTGGACTTCTTGCTATGTATGGCTGGATTTTCGCAATGGTCGCTTCTGATGCGATGTCGGGAAGGTGAGGACGTCTCCCCTAACAATTCCGCCATCAGCCCCGCCGCATTCCTGACCAATAACCGCCGCCCCTTACCGGAACAACCGAAACACGGTTTCCCATACTGTTGCTCGGACGGCTGTCCGCGCCGCCAATTCGCCAAGGCCCATGCGTCCACCATATGCCATGGTCGGTGCCGAGGGTGTCGTGGTTGACCATACCAAGGCTATGACCCAGCCAAAGAACGTCCACCCCAAGAACAGGTTCAGCAGCAGGATTGCCGACCTGTTGTGGCGGCCTCGCTTGTAGGCCACAAAGCTCGGCATAAAATAGATGACTGCCGCCAGCGGGGCCAAAGCAAAAAACGCAAGGGGAGCTTTGTGACCATCCGCTATCTGCGGGATAAGCAGGAGTAGCATGAGCAGCAGCGCCGCGATCCACACGGGCCTCGTGCTCGGACGTGCTGGGGCTGGTCGCGGTCGTTCAATTCCCAACCGCGCCTGCTGTTCCCTTGCAGCGGCGTCGGCAGCGGCTGCACGGCGGATAATGTCTTCGCGCATAAGTGTCCCTTTGCTGGTGTGTCGTGTGGCGGGCGAATGTGTCCGGTTGAGCGTCAGCATACGGGGATAAGGTAAACCAGTCGTCACTTATCAGTGACACGTCACTGATCGTCTGTGGACTGATCGGCGACATTGCCGCCCATGTCCGGGCATGGAAGCGGATGTCTGCAAACGGCTTGGCGGGAACTTGAAGCGGCTGCGCACGGCGGCGGGGCGGTCGCAGGAAGACTTCGCTCATGATGCTGACATCCACCGGACGTATATCAGCGATCTGGAGCGCGGTGCCCGCAATCCGACCATCCGCGTCGTGGACCGGCTGGCCAAGGCCCTTGGCGTCAGCATGGGCGATCTCTTGGATTGAGTGCGGCCCCGCAGTATTAGGGTGGCCGACCGGCACCATCAAACTCACCGTCAACTGCGCATCCGGATGTCCACGCTCGTGGCGCATCGTCCGGATGCCGATTTGCAACGGGTTGCAGCGCCGATTGCGCATGGCAGCGCCGCTCGCCAGCGGTTCATGCCCGAGCGACATCAAGACGATTTGTGCTGTGGTCTTACTCGTCATCGAACGGGCACTTCTCTGGCAAGAGGGGAGCGGGGACAAAGCCGGTGAAGTCGCCTTGCGTTGGTTCTGGCGGCGGCAGAGGATTGGCGGCTTGTTCGGCCTCGCGCTTCATGCGCATGGCGGCGCGAGAACGGGGATGCACCGGGGCATTGCCCGCGTAATCGGCCAGTTTCTGCGCACGCGCCATCTTGAGTTCGGCTGCGGCCTCCCGGATGCGAACGTCAAGCTCGCGCTTGTCCATCTCTTGCCGGAGCACGCCCTTGGCCTTGGCTTCGGAGAGTTGGGCGACGGCCTGCTCCCACGTCGCGCCACGGCCCATAGCCTTCTCGATCTCGGTGCGGTCGGTGTCGGACAGCCAGGCTTCGAGCTTACGCTCGCCCCAGCACTCGGCGAACTGGTGAAGCTGCGCGATGAAAAATCCCCATGCCGGGACAGCAGGCGGCGGGCTTTTCGTCATCCACTTGAACTGCTTCCGCATGATCGCCGTCCAGTTGGTCGCGGCCCAAGCCACGAACGCCGGGAAGGTGATCTGGTTGTGGTGCAGGAACTTCGCGGCGGCTTGCTTGGCCTGCGCCTTTTCGCGGACGCCCCAAACCGGGATGACGTTGTGCGGGAACGCCTCAAGGATCGCATCCCGCCACGCGCCTTCGATGATGACGAGCTTCGTCGCTGGACTTGGGCTGGTCCGACCAGCTTTCTCATCTGCCTGCCGCGCCCGCTCGATGGCTTGCGCATTGGCCGCCTTCTCCCGGATCAAAGTGACCGGATCAGCCAGCGGCTTGCGAGGGCGTGGGGAAGGGGTTTGGGGTTGGGGCCTTTCTTCTTTCCCCGGACAAAATTTTTCTTCCGTTGCCGAGCGTGCCGGGACGGCGCGCTCCTGACTACCGTTTTCGATTACTGTGTCTGATACTGTATATAGGGTCCGTGTGGCGGACTGGCCGGTCCGTATTGCGGACGGGTTAGTTCGCGTGGCGGACCCGCTTTCAGTCCCTTCGGGATACTCAAGAAGTGATGCCGTCCCCGGCTTCCAGTTGATGTTGACACGGAAATGCACATGATCCGGCCTGCTGCGATCCCTGCGGCGGTGAATGACGCCCTTGGCCTCAAGACTGGCGAGCGCATCGAAAATGGCTGTGCGCTTGATTGGTAGCCGCGCATACACTGTATCGCCGGATAACAGGGCGCTGACACGGAAGCGTGCTTCGCGCTTGCCCCAGCCAATGGTGCGGTCTGTGACTGCTATGAGCACGACAAACTCATTGACCGTGAGATGCCCGGACCACTCCCGGATCACGCGCTGATACGCCTCCAGTTTAGCCTGTAGCGGGACGGCTTTTGCCGCTTCGGCGTGCGATACAAAGTCGATTATTTTGCCGGTCATGTTGATCTCCTGCGAGCGCCGCAAGAGCAAGATCGGAAAGTTGCGCCGCACATCAGGTGCGGGACGCACGCGCAAGCCTTGGCAGCCTTCACTGCCGAAGGCTGCTCATGTCCGGATTGGTCGTTGCGGGTTGGTTGGGTCATGTTGCGCTCGAAGTTGTGTGTGCTGCCGACCAGCCCTTCGAGCGCAAAACGCAACTGGGCAGCAGCACACACGCGACGGGGGATCAATCCCGACTGGCGCAATATAGACTATTTCGAGTAATGAGCAAATATAAATAAAACTCTACTTATGGCCTGCATTTTTTGTCAACATGGACTGGATTTTTAGTCAATTTACCGGTGTCGTCGTCGGATATTTATTTCAAGGGGTGAATATGCGGCTGTGGTGCAACATGTTGCCGGGCAACAGCGCGGTGATGGCATCGGGCAGCGGTGCAATCGGCGAATGTTCAATGTCCGCCGCCGCCCAACCATGCCGGGCGCGCAGATGCTCCGCGATGGCGAGGCCATGGCGCGGCGTGATTGCCCACCACTCCCTGCCATTGACCGCGTGGGCACCGACGATCCTGCGCCACGCATCCCACGCGAAATGGCGCTTGTGCAGAGCCATGTGGCAGGCATTGCACAAGCTGGCCGGGCGCAGGGCGTGGTAATAGCTCTCGGAGTGGAAGGCCACGCGCTCACGGCTTCGGCAAATATCACATCGGCTAGGCCGGGCTAGGCAACCCGCCGTTTGCAGCCAGCCAATCAACTGGCCACCGCGCCGCCGTTCCTCGCCCGTGAAGCCGTTATAGGCCCGCAAAAGTGGCCATGGGCTTTCCTGATAGGCCAGCGGCACCCGGAGCGGCTGGCGCAGGCGGTGCGATGGTAGGGCGTCGATATAGGCGTCGATGTCGAGCGAGGCCGTCATCGGGAAGACCTGTCGAGCATCGCAGCCATGGCGGACAGCCTGCCGTCAATCTCCGCCAAGCCAGCACGAAGCTGGCCCACAAGGACACGTTGCATGTCCGAGGCATTATCGCGGCGCTGGCCCTCCACGGCGAGACTGTGGGCATCCTCCAGCCGGGCGGTGACGTCGGCGAAGGCGCGGGGCAGATCGGGCCTCATGCGGCGACCTCCGCGATGATCCGGTGCACCGACGCCCGGCTGATACCCAATTGCGCCGCGATGGCGCTGGGGCCGATGCCGGACGCCCGCAATTCGCGGACCTGCGGCGCGAGGCGGCGCGCTGTTGGTGCGCGGCCCTTGTATTTGCCATCCGCCTTAGCCTTGGCAATGCCTTCGCAGGCGCGGAGACGCGCCAGTTCTCTCTCGAACTGCGCCACCGCGCCGAACATGGTGACGATCAGCTTCCCGGACGGTGACATTGTGTCAACCACCTGTCCGCCGAAGTCCAAAATGCGAAGGGAGACGCCTTTCCGTTCCAGCGTCGCGATGATTGACAGCAAGTCCGCCGTGCTACGCGCCAGCCGATCCAATCTGACGACACATAAGCAATCCCCCTCGCGGACATAATCGAGCGCGGCGGCAAGCTGATCGCGCTGGGCAAGGGAACTTACCCGCTCCGAAAATATCTTCTCCGTGCAACCCGTTGCAGCAAGGTCGCGCAACTGCGCTTCCAAACCTGCTACCTGATCTACGGTGCTGACACGTGCATAGCCGATAAGCACTTGTTTCTCCTTGGTTTTCTCAAGAAGATAATGCACGGCCTAAGCTCTAAGTCACGGAAATAGTGAGACTTTCTTTGTCAAGCGACGCCCGGTATGCCGTGCCGAATGGGCTTGAAGGCGACACACGAACTCCCGCATATTGAGCTATGGAACGCTTCAAACTCGATCCTTACAGCATGCCGACGTTGACCGGGGAGCAGGCGGCGCGGCTCGACGCCATGACCGATGCCGACATCACGGCGGCGGCGAAGGCGGATGCCGACAACCCACCGCTGACGGCGGAAGAGATGGCCCGTATGGAAGCTGCCAGCGTTGTCCGCCGGGTGCGCGCCCGCACCGGGCTAAGTCAGGACCGCTTCGCCAAACGATACCGGATCAACGTGGCGCGCCTGCGCGATCTGGAGCAAGGCCGGACAAAAGCCGATAGCGCGCTGCTCGCCTATCTTGCCGTCATCGACCGGGAGCCGGAGGCCGTCAGCCGGGCGCTGGGCTGATGCACCCCGTTGCACCGGGCATTGTCGCACATGGGCCTATGACCCTGCGCGACAGTGTCTCACTGCGCGCCTGACCATTCCAGTGAGACAGGTTTCAGCCCGGCTGGCACTGTCGCGCATGGGCAGGGGCATATGGGACATATTGTCAGCAGTGTTCCAATAGGTGCACGCCAAGTGCGCGTCTTCGAGCGCTGGGGTTCGCATTGGCAGTATGAGATCGAAAGAATTGATCGAAGCCGTTGAGGCGCTGTTCAACCACCCGATCCAGTTTTGCGAAGGTCGTGGAACAAAGAGCCGCACTGTAGGAACCGCGCCAACCCCTAATCGTGTTATCGACCGCAGCAATGGTTTGCGCATAGCAACGCTCGGTTGGTGCAAGTGGCTTCTGTTCAACGGCGCGCCTAATCGACCTTCGTCCACCGTTTAGCAGTGCGTCAATCCGTCCGATTAGTGCATCGCAGGCGCGTTGTGACGGGCGATACTGACCGGGGATGATCTCGTAGCCGAGAAAAACGTGTGGCTCACCAATCGCCCCGATGAAGGCTTTGTCCGGGTTAGCCACGGGATCATAAATGTCCATCCCGAGCGTAGCCAGATGTGTTTTCGCGCTCTGCATCGCTTTCGACACTTGCGACCTCGTGCTGCCCACAAGAATAAAGTCGTCGATGTATCGGATGCAAGTGATGCCCCGACCCGCAGCGTTCATCTGCTGATCGAAAGCCTCCAGCACAATATTTCCAGCCAAAGCTGACAAAGGGCAGCCCTGCGCCACGCCGTCCGCTCCAGTCGGAAAGAGCTTGCGATCCTCGTCGCTTAGCAAAGCGGCGTTACTCAATTCGACTGTGAGCGCCCTTTCCAGCAGATCAACGAAAGCTTCATCATCGGTGTCACGGCGCACATAGTCTATCACTGCTTTGCGCGGTATTTTCGTGAAGAACCCGGAGATGTCGGAGCCAGCAACGAACTTGGCCCCGTTGCCACAACAGTTGTCGAATAGAGCAATCGCGTTATCGACGCCGCGACCTCGTATGCCGCCGATGGATGTTGGCGTGGCGAGAACTCGTTGAACACCCGGCGCATCCTTAGCATCTTGTAGCACATTCAAGATGGCGCGTTGGACAATCCTGTCTTCCAATGGCGCAACCACGATTGGCCGTTTTCCGGCTTTTCCTCCGCCCTTTGGTGGGGTCGCGCCGTATGCCTGTGCGAACTGGTATCCATTGCGAAGCCTGCGCTGGAGGCGGCTGATGTTCTGTGGAAGGTCTATTCCAAAGTCCTTAGCTGCCTGCTTCGTTGACACAGTCTGCGACGTTTCGGCATTTCGCCGTATCGCGTGCCACGCATCGACGAGCACCCTTGTGGACCGCACCCTCTCGGTAAGCGATCTCGTTCTGCTAGCTGTGGGGCCTGTCGACAAAGTTTTCCCCCGGCTAGTGGAACGTTCCTTCGGGCATCGCACCGGCAACCATGGTGGCCGCTACATCAACCCGCACCGCGAGGCTCATCGCCACGCGCTGGCCCCCGCCTCCGTGGCCTGCACCCATGATGGGCCAAGCCATAATGAGGGACAATGACAACCCGGTGACCGAAAGACGAGAAAGCTCCCGCATCGACACCGCCAAAACTCCGCGACCGCGCATAATGATACCCCCGTTCAGCATAGCAGCTTTTTGGGCGCGTCAAGTGCTTGCGCGGCTCGCCGTCCCGACCGACAATTTAGTTCGGAGACTGATCGACAGGCCGCCAGCGACGGAACACCAGTCTCACACTCACCAGCCGGGGCGTGCGGGCGTCCTTCGGGCATCGCACCGGCAACCATGGTGGCCGCTACATCAACCCGCACCGCGAGGCTCATCGCCACGCGCTGGCCCCCGCCTCCGTGGCCTGCACCCATGATGGGCCAAGCCAGAACGAGGGACAAGTCAGCGAGGCCAAGATAGTTCGTGCGCTCTCAAATAAAAGGCCGCCGCCAAGCACGATGAAAGAAAAGTTGTAGGTGGATGGAGGGCTATCGCAGAAACTCCGCCGCAAGCATCGTCTGATGCCTGTCGAGCCAAGCCTTGCTCGCCTCCCAGCCGGGGGCCAGTGTGCCGACGTAATCCCAAAACTCGCGCCCGTGCGACCGATGCCGCAGGTGGGCCAGTTCGTGCGCCACGACATATTCCAGCACCTTGCGCGGCGCGAAGATCAGGTGCCAGTTCACGAGCACATTGCCTTCCGGTCCGCATGATCCCCAACCGTTCGCAAAGTCGGCAACGCGGATCGAGCGGGGCGCAAGACCATGACGCTTGCCGATGTCGGCGGCGATGTCGAGCACATCGCGCCGGGCGCGCTGCTTGAGCCAGTGCTTCAACTCGCTGGCGACAAGCTGGTCGGGATCGTCGCCGCTCCAATGTGGCAGATCGACGATGAAGCCGTTGCGGTAGGTGACGGCGGCCCGCTCGGCATCGCTGCGGCGGACGGTGAGCGGCATGTTCCGGCCCCGGTAGGGTATCTTGGAGCCGGTGGCGAAGCGGGGCACGGCGTGGCGGCTGGCGGCGATCCGCTCCATGTCGCGCATGGTGTTGAACAGCCACTGCCGCTTGCGGTCGAGGAAGCCCGCGATGTCATCGTCGCCATCGGTGGTGAGCGCCATTACCTCGACATGGCCGGGCGTGACGGTGATGCGCCGTTCCCCCGCTGTGGCGCTGCGGCGAAGCTCGTAAGCGATCTCGGCCCGGCCTATCTGGATCGTGGGCATCAGGCTCCGCCCCCGTAGGCGTTGACGGCGAACTCCTCGACCTTCTCGCGGATGACCTTGGTCTCGCCAATGCCGTGATCGGTCAGGATGCGGCGGACCTGCTGACGCAAGGACCGCAGGTAGGCTTCCATGTGCGCGAAAGCGGGCTGCGTCGCGGCGGCTTCGGTATAGACCGCGCCGATGGCGATGGCGGCGGCCTGTAGCCTGTCGTGCGCGGTGTCCGGCGCGATGGCTTCCATGATGCGCAGGATCGAGAAGGCGTTCTCGTCCATGCCAAGTTCGGCGTGCGCGCCCTGCTCGGCCTGAATGTCGCCGGTCAGACCCTCAAAGTCGGCCAAGCCATCGGCGGCGGCGATCTGTCCTTGCTCAAAGCGCCGGATGATCTCCAGCACCCGTTCGGAGAACCGGCCATACTGCGCCGGGTTCTTGTCCACCAGTTCGCGGGTGACGCGGCGAAGCTCGGCGGACTTGCGCACGAACGCTTCTTGCAACTCGGCCTCGGACTTCTCTTCCGTATCGAAGTCATCGGCGAAGTTGGGGTCGGTGAGGTTGCGCAGCCGGATCGTGGTGGACAGGCCGGTGACGTGGACATGCGCCTCCAGCATGTCCCTGATCTTGCCGCTGTAGCTGCGGTGGTCGAGGCTTTCGTCCTTGGCGATGGCCTGCGTGGCGAGGCGCAGGAACGCCGCCGCCCACTTCACCTCGGCGGTAAAGTCCAGGATGGCGGGATCGGGCGACAGGTCGGCATAGACCTTGATAAAGGTCCGGGTCAGGCGCTGGAGATCGAACCATTCATCTTCGCGCCCGTCTGCGGCTATGGCAGCGGCAGCATAGGCAGCGGCCTTCTCGTCCATGCCCTCCAGCCCCATGGCGCGCTTCTGCGTCCGGTAGCGGGCGTGCGCTTCCTTGAGGTCGTTGCGCAGGATAGCGATGTCGCGCAGCGCGTTTTCAACGTCATCGGCGCGATAGGACTTGAGCGCCTCATCGAGGTGGTTGGTGACGCCGATGTAATCGACGATCCGGCCATTGGGCTTGGCGATCTCCCCGCCATCGGGCAGCTTGATCGAACATGTCCGGTTGGTCCGGGCGATGGCTTGGAGCAGGTTATGCTCCTTCAACGGCTTGTCGAGATACATGACGTGCTCGATGGGCGCGTCGAACCCGGTCAGCAACTTGTCGCAGACGATCAGGAAGCTGGGCTCCTGCCCGTATGCCTTGAACCGCTTCTTGGCGTCCTTCTCGCCCTCGGCGTCCAGATAGAACGCCTCCAGCCCATCACGGAGCGCCTGCACCTCGGGGTTCTCGCTGGGCTTGTTGTCCTCTTGGCTCTTGGAATAGACGCAGGCGATCATGGCGTCGGCCCTTGTGGCAGCCGTTTCAGCATCCTCGCCACCGCGCACCAGATCGGCGGCGATCACCCCGGCGAGCGCGGCGCGGTAGAGGATCACCGCCTCGCGATCCACCACCACGATCTGCGCCTTGAAGCCGTCCGGCTGGCACACCGCCTTGAAGTGCTCCCAGATGTCGAGCGCGATCAGCCGGATACGTTCGGGGTGCTTGGCGATGGTCGCCAGTGTCAGGCCCTTGCGTTTCAGTTCCTCGCGCTTGTCATCGGGCAGATCGACAAACCAGCGGTCGAACAGGATGTCGATCTCGGCCTCGTTGATCGACCAGTCCGCCTTGCGGCCTTCATAGAGGATCGGCACCGTAGCCCCGTCGCGCACTGCGTCGTCGATGCCGTATTTGTCGAGGTAGCCTTCCCCGGCGATGCTGAACCGGGCGTAGGTGTCCTTGTCGGTGGATTTGATCGGTGTGCCGGTGAAGCCGTAGAAGTGGGCATCGGGCAGCGTCGCTTGCAGGAACGCGCCCAAGTCCTTTTCCTGCGTGCGGTGGCACTCATCCACCAGCACGATCCAGTTGGCCGAGTTGGGGATGGCCTCCTTCGATCCGGCGAACTTGAAGATGGTGGACAGCAATATTTGCCCGTTGCCACCCCGGTTCACCGCCTCGCGTAGCGCCGCCACCGACCCGCATTGCGTGGGGTTGGGCAATCCGCAGGCGACGAACGTCTTGCTGATCTGATCGTCGAGGTCGATCCGGTCGGTCAGCACAAGGATGTTGGGGTTGGCGAGGCTGGGCGCGTCCAGCGTCAGGTGCGTTTTCAGTTTGAGCGCGAGGAACACCATGGTCAGGCTCTTGCCCGACCCTTGCGTGTGCCAGATCAGCCCCTTGCGGTGCTCGCCCGCTGCAACCCGTTGCACCGCCTTGTTGACGGCGCGGAACTGCTGATAGCGGCAGACCTTCTTGATCTTGCGGCCCGTTTCCGGGTCCACCTCGAACACGATGAAGTGCGCCAGCAGGTCGAGCAGGCGGCTGGGTTCGCACAGGCACCACAGGTCTTTAGCGGGCGGGTCCGGGAAGTCCGCAAGTGTCCGGGGCCATGCGTCGGGCCACGGGGCATAGAACTGCGCCGGGCTGCCGGTCGCGCCATAGAGCGTTGCCATGCCATCGGTGACGATGTTGAAGGCGTTGGGCGCGAACAGGCGCGGGATGTCGCGCTCATATTGCTTGATCTGCTCGAAGGCTTCCTCAGCCCGCGCCGTGGCTTTCAGCGGCGACTTCGCCTCGATCACCACCAGCGGGATACCGTTCACGAACAGCACCACGTCGGGGATGCGTGGGCGCTGGGCGGCGACGCGGAACTGGCGGGTGACGTGGAATTGGTTGCGGGCGGGGTTCTTGAAGTCGATCAGCGTGATCGGGCTATCGCGGTTCTCGCCGGTCAGGCGGCGGGAATAGCCGCCGCGCAGCTTACGCTGCCAATCCTCGTTGTCGGACAGGGTGGCAAGGTCGGCATAGATCGCCTCGGCGTCCGCCTCGCCAATGCCGTTGAGGTCGCGCAGCGCCGCGATCATCACCGGCTTGAGGATAACCCGGTTCTCTTCCACCCGCATCGCCAAGGCGGCGGCTGGCGACAGCGCCAGCCAGCCCATCGCCACCAGCGCATCGAGCGCGGGCTTTTCAGCAAGGCGATACTCGCTCATACAGGCACCCGGACGCGACCGGAGAGAAGGTCGGACATGAGGGCTGTCTTTACGCTCCTTGTAGCCTCAAACGCGCTTGAGGCGGCACGCACCTGATCTTCAATCGCGTCAAGGGCGTCCGCGATCTCTCGCTGCCTCTCAAGATCAGGGGCGATGATGTCGACACAACTCAACGACTGCCGCGTGATTTGTGGCTGTGCCGATCCAGAAATGCTTCGATCCACACCCCAAGTCGAAACGTAGTGGAATAGGAAACGCTCATCCAAGCGCTTGCGATCAAGTTGGTCAAGCGCCATGGCATTGCCAGTCACGTATGACTTCGCGGGAACCCAGTTCACCGTGCCGCACGTCGCCCCCCTACAGGTGATTGCTATTACGGGTTGAGCGTGCGTGTAAGAGTGGCAATAGCCGATCTGACCATTGGCACCATAGACTGGATAGCCACTTTCCGTCAGTTCGGCTTTGCCAATGATAGGATGTTGTTTCGGCCTGCATATATCCAGCAGTGCAAATCGTTGTTCACCCTCCGCTGGCTCCTCGTCAGCAGAGCGCAAAACTTCTCGGCCCACATTGGAAAGCAAGGCTCTGGCGCTTGCGACTACGGCAGCACTAGCCGCAATCGCCTCATCCACCGACCGCAGCACCTCGGCGATCCGCCGTTGCTCGTCGAGCGGGGGGAGGCTGATGGGGTATGCCTCCACGTCGCTCGCCGACACTGCCGGATAGTTCGACCCTGTCATGCGGGGCGTCAGGTGGTCGATGAAGCTGGCGTGTAGAACGTGCTGGTAGAGGAACTGCTGATCTGCCTCGCCGGTAGCACGGATAACTGCGAACCCGGTCGATGCGACTAGCGGCAACGGTGCGGATGGCACTTGTGCGAACGAACGCAGGTAGGGCCGAACGGTCGAAACAAGAATGTCGCCAGCCTGCACCCGTCGCCGCGCCCGGCTTGGAGCCTCGCCGAATGTCTGTTCCGTCCAACCGGCGCACTGGCCGGGGCCGTCGATTTGCGAGATGTCGATGTAGCCAAAAGCGAAGTCAGGCGCGGTCGATGCGCGAAGCGTGTCCGGGTTCACCTCGGCGACATCTGATAGCACGACTTCGTGCCAGCCACTCGGCAAGCCCGTCACGGCCCGCTCCAGTTCCGCCACCGCGCTCACTTGCCCTTACCCTTCGGCTTGGCCTTGGGCCGGGCTGCGCCGATCTGTTTGGCCTTCTTCGTCGCCTCCACAAACGCGCCTTCCACCGCGCTGGGCGCATCAAGCTGGCGGGCGTGCCATTGGTCATATTGCGCCAGCGCCTTGGCCTTGGCGACCTCGGCAGAGATATGGCCCGCATGGGTCAGCACATCGCGGTCGCCCAGCCGCAGAAAGTCATCCAGCTTGGCGATCCAGTCGCGCATGGTCATGGGCTTGCGCGCCATCGCCTGCAACTCGGCAAACTCCAGATAGGCGGTGACGATGCGGTTCAGCGCCTCGATCTCTTCCTCGTTCAGATAGTTCTTGGCGGTGGCCACGTCGCTTTTGCGCACCGCCCCACCCTTGGACTGGTTGGCCCATGAGGTCAGGCCCATATTGTCCTTGGCGGCATCGGCGCGGGCATCAATGATCTCGGCAGCGGTGTGGCCATGCGCCGCCCAATGCATCTTGTTCTGCACGGTCTGGAAGAACAACTGGCTGGCCTCGGCGCTGCCGTCATAGTCCACGGCTGTGGCGTAGATGTCCAAGACCTTCTTGTAGAACAGCTTTTCCGACGAACGGATGTCGCGGATGCGGGCGAGCAGTTCCTCGAAATAGTCAGCCTCGGGGTCTTTCAGCTTCGCATCGTCCATGGCGAAGCCCTTGACCAGATACTCGGCCAGCGTGGTGGACGCCCAGCGCCGGAACTGTGCACCGCGTGGCGAGCGGACCCGGAAGCCCACGGCAAGGATCATGGGCAGGGCGTAGTGCGCGATCTGGCGCGAGACCTCGCGATTGCCCTCGGACCGAACTTGTAAGAACGGCTTACAAGTTGCCGCCTCGTCCCATTCCCCTTCGGCGTAAATGGCGCGAATGTGCTGGGTGACGGCTTGCGGCGTCACCTCGAACAGTTCGGCAATCTGCGCCTGCGTAAGCCATGCCGAGCCATCGCTGGCCTTCAACTGGATCGCGGCCTTGCCATCCTCGGTGGTATAAAGAACGATCTCACCCGACATAGCCGAGCCTCCGCAGGTGGCCGAACATCACGGCCTCGGCCTCGTTGCGCTTGGCGATCAGGTCTTGCAGCTTGGCGACTTCTGCCGCGACATCGACCGCCTCGGCATCCGCGCCGGTCTGGACATAGCGGCTGATGTTGAGGTTGTGGCCGTTGGCGGCGATCTCGTCCACCGGCACCACGCGGGCCAGTTTCTCAATGTCGGCAAAGCCGTGGACGGCATCGGCCAGCGTGCGGATATGATCGTCGGTCAGGAAGTTCTGTGCCTTGCCGGGCGTGTAGGTGGCATCGCCGTTGACGATCAGCACCTTCCCGCGCCGGTCGGCGGGCTTCTTCTTGTGGCAGATCAGCAGGGCGGCAGGGATGCCCGCTCCGTAGAAGAGGTTCGGGGCCAGCCCCACCACCGCCTCGATCACATCTGCGGCTAGCATGGCCTCCCTAATGCGCCCCTCGGCCCCGCCACGGAACAACACGCCATGCGGCACCACCACCGCCAGCACGCCGCCATCCTTGAGGCTGGCGAGCATATGCTGGACAAAGGCAAGATCACCATAGCCCTTGGGCGGGCAGCCATATTCGTCGCGTCCGAACGGATCGCCGTTCTGCCAGACCTCGAAGCCCCAAACCTTTTCGGAAAACGGCGGGTTGGCCAGCACCCGGTCATACGCGCCCACGCCCTCGACGAACTCGCGGGCCTTGGGGTCATACCGCTTTGGTGACAGGATCGTATCGCCCTTGGCGATGAAGGCGTCGTCCACGTCATGCAGGAACAGGTTGATCTGTGCGATGCCCCACGTGGCGAAGTTTTTCTCCTGCCCGTAGAGCGACAGGCTGCGGGCGTTCTCGCCCTTGTCCTTCACATACTGCACCGCCTCCAGCAACATGCCTGCCGAACCGCAGGTGGGATCATAGATCGACATGCCGGGGCGCGGGTCGATAATCTCCACCATGAGCCGGACAATGGAGCGGGGCGTGTAGAACTCGCCGCCCTTCTTGCCCGCGCCTTCCGCGAACATCTTGATGAGGTAGAGGTAGGCGTCGCCGAGCATGTCGGCGGGCACGTCGGCGTTGCGCAGCCGATGCTTCTCGAAGTGGGCGAGCAACTTCTCCAGCAAAGCATCGGAAAACCGATCCTGATTGGCGAAATCCACGTCGCCGAACACGCCGCGCAACCGTAGGTTGGCATCTTCAATGGCTGCCAGCGCGTTGTTGAGCCGCTGGCCGATCAGGGTGGATTGCTGGCGGACGGCCTCCCAGCGGTGTTCGGGAGGGATGTGAAAGCGGTGCTCGTCGGGATCGGCGGCTTCCTCGCGGTCGCCCGTCTCGGCCAGCAGTTTCTGGTATTCCTCTTCCCACACGTCGCACAGGCGTTTGTAGAACAGCAGGCCGAATATGTATTGCTTGTAATCCCCGGCATCGACGGTGCCGCGCAGAATATCCGCTGCCCCCCAAAGATGCCGTTCAAGTTCTTGCTGTGTCAGCTTTGCCATCATCACCCCAAATGCGCCGCCCGTGCCCGCGCACGAGGCGAGTTGTCGGGGCCGGGCCAACGCCTGTCTATGTCGGAAGGCGACCGGGATCAACTTTTGTTGGCACGGTGCAACGGGTTGCAACGGCAGTGGGTCACCCTGACGGCAAATGTCAGGGTGACCAAGTTGTTATGCCGTAGTTCGGGTTGAAGCGTGGCGAGCCATATCCATAAATTCGGCCCATGCTTGCGGCGTGGTGCGGCTATAAGATGCTGACATCCACTGCGCCGTTTCGGTAGCACCCCGCCCTTCGAATATGCGATCCACCAGTCGTTTCCAGCCAACCAGCGACGGTCCAACTATGGTCCGCGCCCGAGGTCGTTTTCGCAGTTGGTATCCGACGTGCTCAAATCCGTCTATTACGCTGGTCACGCAACTGCGCATCTCAAACGGCCCCGCTCGGTGCCCGGAAAGATACCGAGCAAGGGCTTCCTGTGCCCGCAGGGCGAGCGACATTGACGGTGCAATCAAGACGATGTTGTCACAGTAAACGAAGGTTTGAATGCCTTCTCCTACGTGATCAGCCAAATCATCCATCAACACCGAGAAGATCGCATTTGACACGGGGGAACCCTCCATAAGACCGGACGGGGACCTTTCGAGATCGTCATGATGACCATTACAAGTAGCCCTGTGTATGTCGTGGGCATACTCGCTTCGCTCCCTACGCATGAACCGATGTGTCCTGTAGTCAATTGCCCTGCGGATCAACTGTTCAGGCAGCAGGTGTTGAAGATCGTAAACAGCGTCGATGTTGACGCTGGCGAAGGCGCTGACCACGTCCGCGGAGACCACGGCCTGCCGGGATGAAGCCAGCATCGCATTGATACCGTCGATCTGCCGGTCACGACCACGCCCCTTCCAATCCCCGATATGGGGCCGGGGTTGATGTTGGGCCACAATGAGATCGCGGGCCATTTCGTGCCACATCGCCTCAACCATTGTGAACTGGCAGATTTTGCGGAAGCCTTCGGTGGTCCGAGGCTTGTTGAAGAACGTCACGGTCTGTGGGTCGAACATCTGATACCGATGCGGCCAGCGGGGCATCCGCTCTGCCTGCGCCAGCCTTTGCTGCGCTTCTTCCAGACCGAACCGATCCCGCCATATGTCATAGAAGATCGCTGCCTGCACTGCATGAGACAGCAGATACCGTTCCTTCTCACGTTCTAGTTGTGCGGCGGCAATTTCACTTCGGTCGGCCATAGCGGCATGCCGGGCGATGGTGGCAAGGAGACGACGGCGATAACGCCGATAGGTTGCAATGGCCATCAGTGCCTCCCTGCAACGGTTGCACCACGACCAGCATCGCTTTCTTGGGCCACCAACCAGCGTTCGACCGCCTCGCGGCGGTAAACCACTGCTCGCCCGACCTTGATCGCAGGTGGGCCTTTCCGAAGTCGCCGCCAGCGGTGCAACGTGCGGCGAGAAATGCCGAGAAGGCTGCAAACCTCTTGGCTTGTCATCGGCTGTTCGATTTGTGTTGTCATGTCACCCTCAATCACTATGTGGCTGATGGCGACGTTTTGGCGAACCCAGCGACCCAAACCCATGATCACAATGGGCCCGTAAAAATCACGATTTCGGCAGGGTGGACCGCGCTTCCTTGACATCGCTCGCCCGGATCAACTCTGACGTGACCCATGCCCAAGTCGCCGTATCTTCGGGATCGCCGTTTTCAGCAGCCAAACGCTGCATCAGCACACGCTCGATCCGGGATGTGGTTTTGAGCTTTCGTTCATCCTCGGTGATGTCGCCCTCATCCAGTTCCATGAAACTGCCGGGCACAAGATCGTGCAACTGCTCCCATTCCCATGCCTCGCGAATATCGCGAAACCAATCGTCATTGGCAGAGTTGGCGAGTTCGCGCCGTCGCCCTGTGACACGCAAGACGTCCAGTATAGCAGATCGCAAGGATGGGGCGCGGTATCGCCCAAGCGCCCGGTATCCCTCCGGGTCGGAGGCTTCGAAGTCGCGTTGTTTCTGATCGTAGTAGCGGACAATGTCATCAAGAATGTCCGGAATGTCGTTCAGATTACCTCGTGCAGGCACCAACTCGTGCTGGCGACGCAGCGCGATACATTCCATGATGGCCCAACTCGGCGGTGCGTGGGGGGCGGCACCAATCGCCAGAGCTACATACGTGTAATCAGGCGCGCCGTTCTCAACGGATTGACGGTAAAGCTCATGGGCATTCCGAATAGCATGTCCGCCGCTGTGGCGCTTCGGTCGCCCCATAAAATATCATCCCCGATACTTTCGCCCCATGAATGGGTGCTCGGAGAGGTAGCCACCATAGGTAAACAGAAGGTTCGATGGGCGAAGCAGTTGCCCGTCTCTGCCGGGAGGTCGCGCAGTGCAGATGAAGGCGGAGCGCTGCAACAGTTGCAACAAACAAATGTCCCATAACCGCTTGGTTCCAGGGTCATATTTTCGGAAGACCGTTTTTACGGCCTTCGCGCAAGTCATTGATACTACAAGAGGCTGAAATCGGCCGTTTTACAGCAAGAATGGCGAAAAACAGCCAAACCTCACAGCTTGGGAAGCTGCTGCTCTACCATTGAGCTACACCCGCTCGGGTGGGGCGCGATTGCCACAGGGGGGCGGGGCGGTCAACTCCCTTGTTGGGCGCGTGCGGCGAGGTCTGGCAGGGTCTGCGGGGTAAGCACCTGGGGCAGCTTGGCGGGTGTGGCGGCGCCCGGGGCATACCACAGGTAGAGCGGCACGCCGGCGGCGCCCTGGATGGTGAGGAAGCTGGTGATCGCCGGATCGGCACGGGTCCAGTCGCCCACGATCACCTGCACCCCGGCCTTGGCAAAGGCCTTGGCGGTGGCCTCGCGATCGATCGCGACGCTTTCGTTGACCTTGCACGACAGGCACCAATCGGCGGTGAAATAGAGGAACACCGGCTTGCCGCTGGCCCGCGCGCGGTCGAGCGCGGCCTGGCTGAACGGCACGGTGCCGGGCAGGCCGGCGCTTTCGGCCGCCGGGCGCGCGGCAAGGCGCGGCGCGCCGAGCAGGGCGGCGGCAACCAGCGCCAGGGTCACCGGCGCCAGCCAGGCGACCACGCGGCAGCCCTGGCGGCGCTGCCGCTCCACCACGACCAGCACCGCCAGCAGCACCAGCGCCAGCGCCAGCGCAGCGCCCATCAGGGCCCAGCCGCCCTGGCGCCAGGCCAGCCACAGCAGGGCCACGACCGTCAGCCCCATCGGCACGGCCATGGCGCGGCGGAAACGATCCATCCAGGCGCCGGGGCGCGGCAGCAGGCGGCGCAGCGGTGGGACAAAGCCGATCAGCAGAAACGGCAGCGCCAGCCCCAGGCCCAGCGCGGCAAACACCGCCAGCCCGGCTACCGGCGGCAGGACCAGCGCCACGCCCATGGCCGCCGCCATGAACGGCCCGGTGCACGGGGTGGCGACGAAGGCCGCCAGCAGCCCGGTGCCGAACGCACCGCCCACCGTGCCCGCGCTGGCGCCGCTGCGCGACACCGAAAGCCCGGGCAGCTCGAACAGCCCGGCAAAATTCGCCGTGATCGCCGTGGCCAGGAGGACCAGCAGCGCGACCACGCCGGGGTTCTGCAACTGGAAGGCCCAGCCCACTTGCGCCCCGCCCGCGCGCAGCGCCAGCAGGGCCGCGCCCAGTGCCAGGCAGGCCAGGATCACCCCGGCGCTGTAGGCGACGCCTTCGGCCCGCGCATGGCGGCTGTTGCCGCGCGCCAGGGCCATGGCTTTCAGGCTGAGAATCGGAAAGACGCAGGGCATGACATTGAGAATCAGGCCACCCGCCAGCGCGCCGAGCATGGCCAAGGCCAGCGTGCGCCACGAAAACGCAGTCTGCGTGCCGCCAGAGAGCGGCGTCCCGCCCTTGGGCACCATGCCCGGCGAGGCGGTGATGGCCAGGCCTCCGGCCCCAGCACCCAGCGAGAGCACGCCCGAAACACTTTGCGGATGTTCGGCCATGGCGCCTTTCGCGCGCGCGAGCTCCACGATCAGCCAATCGCCCTTGCGGCGGAACGCCTGCGGCGCGGCATAATCAACCAGGCCCTGGGCGGCGATGAAGAAATGCGGATCACGCACTTGCGCGCTGGCCGGAAAGGGAATGGCGAGGGCCAGGCCTGTGGGCGTCGCTTCAAACCGGCCAGGCTGGTCGAGCCGCGCCGGCAGGGCGGCGCGCCAGGCGGCGAAGCGGGTGTCCTTCGGGCCACTGCCGACGGTGATCGTGCCCATCAAGCTGGCCCGTTCGGGCACGCAGATCTGCGCGGTGCAGGCCAGCCATTGCGCCCTGGCGCTGACCGGCAGCGTGCTGCCCACGCGGGCATCGGCAGGCAGCGTCACCGGCACCAGCACCGCATAGGCCTGCTCATAGACATGGTTCATCAGGCCCTGCACGATCAGGGTCTGCGGCACGGGGAATTGCAGTTCGCCCGCCTTGGCGCCGGGCGGCAGAGTCCAGTCGAGCGACAGCGGCAGCCCGGCATCGCCGGGATTGCTCCAATAGCCATGCCAGCCCGCTTCCGGCTCCATCAGCACGGCCATGGTGACGGTCTGGCCCGGCAGTGCCGGCCCTTCGGCCAGCAGCGTGGCGCGGATATGCGGCGCGGCCTGGGCCGTGGCCGTGGCGGGACCAACCAGCGTCAGGACGCCCAGCCACAAGACTGCAACAATCACGCGCAATGGCAGGGCTAGACGCGCCGGGGCGCCCGTCAGGCTGTTCCAGAACCGCTGTAGCAGGGGCACACGCTCTCCGTTTCCGGCGCCGAGGATCGGCCATTCGCCCCGGCGCTGTACGGCACACGGCCGGCGCCGTCCAGAACACCCCTTGGGAAATGGCCCAAGGGGCGGATAGACAAGGCGCGCGGCATCTCGTTTGAGGTTTCTCCATGCGATACACTTCGGCTCTCTCCCCCGCCCTTGCCGCCATCGCGGCTGCTGCCCTGTCGATCGGGGCGCCGGCCGCAGCCTCGGCAGCGCCAGCGCCAGCCACGGCTGCGTCCGAGCCGGCCCCGCCGCGCCTGCTCATTGCCCTGGCGATGGACCAGTTCTCGGCCGATCTCTTTGCCGAATATCGCAGCCATTTCACCGGCGGCCTGGCGCGACTGGCGACCGGCGCGGTATTCCCCGCCGGCTATCAAAGCCATGCCGCCACCGAAACCTGCCCAGGCCATTCCACCCTGCTGACCGGCAACCGCCCGGCCCACACCGGCATCATCGCCAACACCTGGATCGACCAGTCGGTCGCGCGGCCCAAGAAGGAAGTCTATTGCGCGGAGGATGAAACCCGCGCCGCCGCCGATCCCAAGGACTATGTGGCGAGCGTTGGCCACCTGCTCGTGCCCACGCTGGGCGAGCGGATGAAGCAGCACTGGCCTGCCGCGCGCAACGTGGCGGTTTCGGGCAAGGACCGCGCCGCGCTGATGATGGGCGGCCACGTGATCGACCAGGTCTGGTGGTGGAAGAACAACGGCTTTGTCACGCTGGACGGCCGCAGCGATGTTCCCGCCGCGCGCGCCGAGAACGCTGCCGTGGCCAAGCTCTTGGCCAAGGGCGCGCCGGCCCTGCCCCTGCCCGCGTTCTGCGCCCCGCGCGAAGGCGCGATCCAGGCCGGCAGCGCGACTGTCGGCACAGGGCACTTCGCCCTGGCGGCGGGCGATGCCACCGCGTTCCGCGCCTCGCCCCGGCTGGACCAGGCGACGCTCGATCTCGCGCTCAAGCTGGTCGACGCGATGAAGCTGGGCAAGGGCGCCGCGCCCGACATGCTCGCGGTCAGCCTTTCGGCGACCGACTATGTCGGCCACGCAACCGGCACACAAGGCCCCGAAATGTGCCTCCAGCTTGCCACCGTGGACCAGGCACTGGGCGCGTTCTTTGCCGCGCTCGATGCGCGCGGGATCGATTATGGCGTGGTGCTCTCGGCCGATCACGGCGGGTTCGACATGCCCGAGCGGCAGAACCGCGCAGCCATGCCGCAGGTGGCGCGGGCCGACGCCGCGCTGCTGCCCAAGGCGCTGAGCGCGGCGGTGGCGGCCCGCACCGGCCTGCCGGCGCAAGGCCTGATCCTGGGCGATGGCGCGGCCGGCGATTTCTGGGTCAAGGCCGATCTGCCCCCCGCCGACAAGGCCCGCGTGGTGGAAGCAGCGCGCGCGGTGCTGGCCAGCCATCCCCAGGTGGCCGCCGTGTTCACCGCCGCGGAACTGGCCGCCACGCCGATGCCGACCGGCTCGCCCGAAACCTGGACACTGATCCAGCGCGCGCGTGCTTCGTTCTATGCGCCGCGCTCGGGCGATTTCGTGGTCCTGCTCAACCGCGGCGTGATGGCCCTGCCGCAGCCGGGGCCGGGCTATGTCGCCACCCATGGCTCGCCGTGGGACTATGATCGTCGCGTGCCGATCCTGTTCTGGCGCAAGGGCATGGCCGGGTTTGAACAGCCTTCGGCGGTGGAAACGGTGGACATTGCCCCCACCCTTTCGGCATGGATCAATTTGCCGGTGCCGCAAGGCGCCTATGACGGTCGCTGCCTCGATCTCGATTCCGGGCCGGGCAGCACCTGTGGAGTGAAGTGATGAGCAACGTGGCGGCGGAACAGAGTCTGGCGGGCGACGTGGTGATCCTGGGCGGTGGCCTGGTCGGCATGACGCTGGCGATCGGCCTTGCCAAGCAGGGCCTGTCGAGCCTGGTGGTCGATTCCTCCGATCCGGCGGCGCAGACCGCCGAAGGTTTCGACGGGCGCGCTTCGGCCATTTCCACCGCCAGTTGGAATCTCTACACCAACCTCGGCATGGCAGAAGCGCTGGCGCCCAAGGGCTGCCCGATCGATGCCATTGCCGTCACCGACAGCCTGAAGCCAGGGCGCATCGATTTCCGCCCCGGCGCCGAGGATGGCTCGCTCGGCCGCATGTATGCCAACCGCGACTTGCGCATGGCGATGTACGATGTGGCCGCGCGCGAAAGCCTGATCACGTTCCTGCCCAACGCCCAGGTCGCCACGCGCGAACGCGGCGAGCATGGCGTGGCGGTGACGCTGGCCGATGGCCGCGTGCTGAAAGGCAGCCTGCTGGTGGCCGCCGAAGGGCGCCGCAGCCCGACGCGCGATGAAGCCGGCTTCACCCCCGCGCGCTGGGACTATGGCCACCGCGCGATCATTGCCGGGCTGACTCACGAACGCAGCCACGAAAACACTGCCTGGGAAATCTTCTATCCCGCCGGTCCCTTTGCCCTGCTGCCGCTGCTGGACGAGGCCGATGGCACCCATCGCAGCGCGCTGGTGTGGACCGTGGCGGAAAAGGATGCCGCCGGGGTGCTCGCGCTGGGCGAGACGGCGTTCCTCGCCGAAGTGGAAAAGCGCATGGGCGGCGTGTTCGGCAAGATCGCGCTCAATGGCCCGCGCTCGTCCTATCCGCTCAACTTCCACCACACCGCCAAGGTCGTCGATCATCGCCTCGCGCTGGTGGGCGATGCCGCGCACGGGATGCATCCGATCGCCGGACAGGGCCTGAACGTGGGCCTGCGCGATGTGGCGGCGCTGGTCGAAGTGCTGGCCGAAGGCGCGCGGCTGGGGCTGGAGCCAGGCGATGCGCAACTGCTCGCCCGCTATGAACGCTGGCGCGCGGCCGATACCTTCATGGTCGCGGCGGCAACCGACGTGCTGACCCGCCTGTTCGGGCTGCGCGGCCGCCTGCCCAGTATGGTCCGCCGCTTCGGCATGGCCGGGGTGCAGCGCCTGCCCACGCTCAAGCGCTGGTTCATGGACGAAGCGCGGGGCATGAGCGGAAAGCTGCCCGAACTGCTCAAGGCCTGAAGGGCGGCGCCGCCTCGAAAATCGGTTCCGGTCTTCCTATCGCTCCGGAACCGATATTTCCCCTAAGTCTCGCCCCTTATCCGGGGCTTAACATTCGCGCTATAAGGCAGGGGCCATGACCCAGCGCGCGCCCCAAACCATCCTTCTCGTCTTCGGCACCCGGCCCGAGGCCATCAAGATGTTCCCCGTGGTCCACGCGCTGCGCGCCGACGGGCGTTTTCGCGTGGTCACCTGCGTCACCGCGCAGCATCGCGGCATGCTCGATCAGGTTCTGGCGATTGCCGGCATCGTGCCGGATCACGATCTCGATCTGATGCGCCCCAACCAGACGCTCGACGGGCTGACCGCCGCGCTGCTCACCGAAATCGGCAAAGTGCTGGACGCGGAAAAGCCCGACTGGGTGGTTGTCCAGGGCGATACGGCCACGGCCATGGCCGGCGCGCTGGCGGCCTATTACCGCAAAATCGCGGTGGCCCATGTCGAGGCGGGCCTGCGCAGCCACAACATCTATCACCCCTGGCCCGAAGAGGTGAACCGCAAGATCATCGGCACGATCGCCGCGCTGCATTTCGCCCCCACCGAAACCGCCGCCGCCGCGCTGCGCGCCGAAAACGTCGATCCCGCCAGGATCCACGTCACCGGCAACACCGTGATCGATGCGCTGCACTGGGTGACCGACCGGATCGCCGCGCAGCCCGCGCTGGCCAGCGGCCTGGCCAATCTGGAGGCCCGCTTTGCCGGCAAGCGCCTGATCGGCGTGACCAGCCACCGGCGCGAAAACTTCGGCGGCGGGCTGGAAGCGATTGCCGAGGCGATCCGCACCCTGGCCCAGCGGCCCGACGTGGCGCTGATTTTCCCCGTCCATCCCAACCCCAACGTGCGTGCCGTGATGGATGCCGCCTTGGCCGGCCTGCCCAACGTCGCCCTGATCGAGCCGCTGGACTATCCCCACTTCGCCCGCCTGCTGGCCATCAGCGACATCATGCTGACCGACAGCGGCGGCGTGCAGGAAGAAGCCCCGGCGCTGGGCAAGCCGGTGCTGGTCATGCGCGAAACCACCGAACGGCCCGAAGGCGTGGCGGCCGGCACTGCCCGGCTGGTGGGCACCGATGCCGCGCGCATCGTGGCCGAGGCGACGACGTTGCTCGACAATCCCGCCGCCCATGCCGCCATGGCCCGCGCCCACAATCCGTTCGGCGATGGGCATTCGGCAGCGCGGATCGCGGATCTGCTGGCGGGGTAGAAGACCTTCGCCCCTGACTTTTTGGTTGGCATCGGCAGAGGGCCTGCGGACACGGGGCTTCGACAAGCTCAGCCCGAACGGAATCTCAGGGAAATCCATACCCACCTCCCGTTCGCCCTGAGCCTGTCGAAGGGCTGCGCGCAGGGCTCGTGGCTGGATCGACATTCAGTTCAGGTCTAGAGCGTGATGACGTTTCGATGAAACGCCCTCACGCTCCAGATATTTGTGGTCGTGCGATTTTTGACAAAAACTGGTTCCCACTTTTTGTCATCGCACTCCAGGCGGCGTGGAAGCGCCTGTATCACAGCCGCCAGCTCTAAATCTCCAAGCCCCCTACTTCCGCCGCCGGCGCCAGAGCAGCACCCCCGCCACGGGCACGGCCAGCGCCAGGGCGGCCAGCGCCGCCACCTTGGCGGCAGCCATGGCGATGCCCGACAGCAGGAACAGCACGATTTCCAGCGTGGCTTTCAACATAGGCGGGGCCGGGCGCGCATCCCATCGCAACGGCGGAATGGCACACCCTGTGCCATCGAAGCATGAAAAACCCCGCCTTGTTCCGGTGGGGATACCGGAAAAAGGCGGGGCGGTAAGCCAGAAAGGTACAGGCAAAGGGGGTGCCGCACCTTTCTTGCCGACCATATCAGGCGGTGAAGTCGAACCGGTCGGCCTCCATCACTTTGGTCCAGGCCGCCACGAAGGCCGCGACGAAGGGCTTTTCCGCATCATCGGTGGCATAGGCTTCGGCCAGCGCGCGCAGTTCCGAATTGGCGCCGAAGATCAGGTCCACGCGGGTGGCGCCATGGCGGGGCGCGCCGGTCTTGCGGTCGAACGCGGTGAACACCCCTTCCCCGGTTTCCTGCCAGCGCATCGCGGTGGTTGCGGCCAGCAGGTTGCGGAAGAAGTCATTGCTCAAGGTGCCGGGCCGGTCGGTGAACTGGCCCAGCGTGCTGCCGCCATGATTGGCGCCCAGCACCCGCAGGCCGCCCACCAGCACGGTCATTTCCGGCGCGGTGAGGCCCAGCAGTTGCGCGCGATCCACCAGCAGTTCTTCCGGGCTGCGCCGGCTTTGGCCGCTGGCATAGTTGCGGAAGCCATCGACCTTGGGTTCGAGCACGGCAAAGCTCTCCGCGTCGGTCTGCGCCTGCGTCGCATCGGTGCGGCCCGGATGGAACGGCACGGTCACCTCGTGCCCCGCAGCCCTCGCGGCCGCTTCCACCCCGGCGTTGCCGGCCAGCACGATCAGGTCGGCCAGGCTGATCTTGCGGCCAGCGCCATTGCCGGTGTCGAACGCGGCCTTGATGCCGCGCAGCACGTCGAGCACGCGCGCCAGTTCGGCAGGCTCGTTCACCGCCCAGTCCTTTTGTGGAGAGAGGGCAATGCGCGCGCCATTGGCACCGCCGCGCTTGTCGGACTGGCGGAAGGTGGACGCGCTGGCCCAGGCGGTCTTGACCAGATCGGCGATCGTCAACCCGCTCGCCAGCACATGGCCCTTGAGCGTGGCCACGTCGCTGTCGGTCACCAGCGGGTGATCGACCGGCGGCAGCGGGTCCATCCACAGGCGCGGCTCGGCCGGCACTTCCTTGCCCAGATAGCGCACCAGCGGCCCCATGTCGCGGTGGGTCAGCTTGAACCACGCCTCGGCAAAGGCGCGGGCGAACTTGTCAGGGTTGGCGTGGAAATCCTCGGAAATCGCGCGATAGGCCGGATCGGCGATCAGCGCGATGTCGCTGGTCAGCATCATCGGCTGGTGGCGCCGCGTGGCATCGTGGGCATCGGGCACGGTGCCCACACCGGCCTCGCCCTTGGGCTTCCACTGGTGCGCGCCCGCCGGGCTGCGCGTCAGTTCCCAGTCATAGCCCAGCAGCGTGTCGAAATAGCCGTTGTCCCAGGCGATCGGGTTGCTCGTCCACGCCCCTTCCAGGCCGCTGGTGATCGCATCCACGCCCGCGCCGCTGCCATGCGCACTGATCCAGCCCAGGCCCTGGGCCAGGATGTCCGCGCCTTCGGGGGCAACACCGACATGGGCGGCATCGCCCGCGCCGTGGGCCTTGCCAAAGGTGTGGCCACCGGCGATCAGGGCCACGGTTTCCTCGTCGTTCATGGCCATGCGGGCAAAGGTGTCGCGAATGTCGCGCGCCGAACCGAGCGGATCGGGTGTGCCGTTGGGGCCTTCGGGGTTCACATAGATCAGGCCCATCTGCACGGCGGCCAGCGGATCGTCGAGCACGCGGTCGCCGCTATAGCGTTCGTCGCCCAGCCATTCGCGTTCCGGCCCCCAATAGATGTCGGCCTCGCTTTCCCACACGTCTTCGCGGCCGCCGCCAAAGCCCACGGTGGGCAGGCCCATCGATTCCAGCGCGCAGTTTCCGGCCAGCACCATCAGGTCGGCCCAGCTCAGCGCCGCGCCATACTTCTGCTTCACCGGCCACAGCAGCAGGCGCGCCTTGTCGAGGTTGGCATTGTCCGGCCAGGAATTGAGCGGGGCAAAGCGCTGCGTGCCGGTGGACGCGCCACCGCGCCCGTCGAACGTGCGATAGGTGCCCGCGCTATGCCAGGCCATGCGGATGAACAGCGGGCCATAGTGGCCATAGTCGGCCGGCCACCAGTCCTGCGATTGGGTCATCAGCGCATGGATATCGGCCTTCACCGCATCGAGATCGAGCCGGGCGAACGCGGCGCGATAATCGTGCCCATGGGGCATCGGATCGCTTTTCGTGGAATGCTGGCGCAGCACGCCCAGGTCCAGCCGGTTGGGCCACCACATCTGGTTGGTCTGGCTCTGCACCATGGCGGTGGCGCTGGCGCCGTGGTGGAACGGGCACTTGGCGGGATCGGACATCGCTTGGTCTCCATATCGGGAAATGCGTTGCCCCGGCTTGTAACGGCCATCTATTGATCGTCTAAATGGATTAAAACGTGCACAGTAAGTCGGCTTGCCGATTTATAGGCCCGCTTCCCCCTTGCCCGGCCCGTTTCCCCGCCGTAAAGCGCGGGCACTTTCTTCATCGCAGACGGGGCGATTTTTCACACATGACGGCCACTCCCAAGACTTCCGCGCTGATGGCGCGCGGCGCTGCCTTCCTGGGCACCGAGCACGCGATCCTGTGCGGTGCGATGAGCTGGGTTTCGGAACGGAACCTGGTGGCCGCGATCAGCAACGCCGGCGGCTTTGGCGTGATCGCCTGCGGGGCGATGACGCCCGCGCTGCTCGACGCGGAAATCGCCGGCACCAAGGCGCTCACCACCAAGCCGTTCGGCGTCAACCTGATCACCATGCACCCGCTGCTGTTCGATCTGATCGCGGTGTGTGAAAAGCATGGCGTGGGCCATGTCGTGCTGGCCGGCGGCATTCCGCCCAAGGGCAGTGTCGAGGCGATCAAGGCCTTCGGCGCCAAAGTCATCGTCTTTGCCCCCACCATCGCGCTGGCCAGGAAGCTGTTCCGTTCCGGTGCCGACGCGCTGGTGATCGAAGGCAGCGAGGCGGGCGGCCATATCGGCCCGGTTTCCACCTCGGTGCTGGCGCAGGAATTCCTGCCCGCCCTCGCGGCCGATCACCTGGTGTTCGTGGCCGGCGGCATTGGCCGGGGCGAAGCGATCGCCGCCTATCTGGAAATGGGCGCGGCCGGGGTGCAGCTTGGCACCCGCTTTGCCTGTGCCAGCGAATCGATTGCCCACCCCGCGTTCAAGCAGGCATTCTTCCGCGGCAATGCGCGCGATGCCGTCGCTTCGGTCCAGGTCGATCCGCGCCTGCCGGTGATCCCGGTGCGCGCGCTCAAGAACAAGGGCACCGAGGAATTCACCGCCAAGCAGATCGAAGTGGCCAAGCGGCTGGACGCAGGCGAGCTCGACATGGCGGCCGCCCAGCTCGAGATCGAGCACTTCTGGGCCGGCGCCCTGCGCCGCGCGGTGATCGACGGCGACGTGGAGCGCGGCTCGGTCATGGCCGGGCAATCGGTCGGCATGGTCACCAAGGAAGAGCCGGTGGCCACGATCATGGCGCAACTGCTCGCCGAAAGCGAAGCGGCGCTCGCCAGCCGCTGAACCGCAGGCGCCCGCATGGGCAGGGGGACCATATGACGCATCGCGCCTCGCTGGGCTTCGTGTTTGCCATCGTGCTGCTCGACATGCTGGGCTTTGGCATTGTCATTCCGGTGTTCCCCGGCCTGATCATGCACCTGGCCCGGGTCTCGATCACCCAGGCGGCCGAATATGCCGGGTGGCTGGGTGCGGGCTATGCCGTGATGCAGTTCGTGTTCGCCCCGGTGATCGGCAACCTGTCCGATCGCTTTGGCCGGCGGCCGGTGCTGCTCGCGGCGGTCTTCGCACTGGGCCTCGATTACCTGCTCCAGGCCTTTGCCCCGGCGATGAGCTGGCTGGTGGCAGGGCGCATCATCGCCGGCATCACCGGCGCCAGTTTTTCGGCGGCCTATGCCTATATCGCCGATGTCACCCCGCCGGAAAAGCGCGCGGCCAGCTTTGGCCTGATGGGCATGGCCTTCGGCATCGGCTTCGTGCTCGGGCCGGCGCTGGGCGGATTGCTCGGCACGCTGGGGCCGCGCGTGCCGTTCTTGGCGGCGGCCGGGCTCAGCCTGGCCAATTTCCTGTTCGGGTTCTTCACCTTGCGGGAATCGCTCGACGCCGATCACCGCCGCCCGTTCGATTGGCGCCGCGCCAACGCGCTGTCCAGCCTGCGCGCGCTCAAGGGGCAAAGCGCGCAAGTGCTGTGGTTCGTGGCAGCGCTGGGCGCCTGGCAACTGGCCAATGTCGTCTATCCGGCGATCTGGACCTACATGGCGATCGCGGCCTACGGCTTTTCCACCAAGGCCGTGGGGCTGGCGCTGGCGGTGGTCGGCCTCTCGTCCGCCCTGTTCCAGGGGCTGGGCATGCGCACCCTGCTGCCGCGCCTGGGTGAAACCCGCGCCGTGGTGATGGGTGTCGTCTCGCTTTGCGTTTCGGCCGTGCTCTATTGCCTCGCGGCGGATGTCTGGCAGGTCTACCTCGCCATCGTCGTGGGGGCATTCCAGGGCGCAGTGCAGCCTTCGATCTCGGCGATGAACAGCCGCGCGGTGGACGCGCGCAGCCAGGGCGAATTGCAGGGCGCGGTGCAGTCGATCGGCTCGATCGCGCAGATCATCGGCCCGCCACTCTATGCCCAGACCCTGGCCCGGTTCAGCGGACCGGGCGCGGTGATCAACCTGCCGACCATGCCGATGCTGGTGGCATCGGCGATTGCCGGCGTGGCGCTTGTCCTGTTCCTGAAAGGCGCAGCCAAGGCGCACGAGGCCAAGGCCTGAGGCCACAGAGACCTGACGCCACAGGAAAAATCCCGCGCCGCGTGGGCTCGGGAATTCCAAGATCGACCGGTTCAAACGATTTTCAGAGATATCGGCTGCCTGCAGCCAACTGGCGATTTTCCAAGCACCTCTGGGATGGGTGCTGGTGCGGTCGAGAAGACTCGAACTTCCACGGGCTTTCGCCCACAACGACCTCAACGTTGCGCGTCTACCAATTCCGCCACGACCGCATATCGCATCCGGGGTTTGGCCGTGGCCAGATCCCGTCGGGGTAGGAGCGCGCCCCTAGCAGGGGTTTTTGGGGTCCGCAACAGGGACCATGCACTTTTTTATCCCCAGCCCCGCTGCAATCCGGCGCGCGCGCTGCCTATTCGGGCTTCCAGCCGATTTCTGCGGACTTGGCCGTCTTGGGAACGTCGGTCACCGCTTCGTTGATCGTCACGCTTTCGCCTGGGCGCAGCTTGTCTTTCGGCGGGGCGACATCCCAGGTGTAGACGATGCGGTTTTGCGCATCGCGCAGCACGATCAGGATAGGCGGAACCTCGCGCAGGTCCTTGCCCACGTTGGTCACCGTGCCGCTGGCACCGAAATAGGCAGTGCCGTTGGGCAGGGTGCGGCGATCCTGGCGCGCCGGCGGAAACGACAGCACCAGATCGGGGCGGCCGCTGCCGAACGTGGGCCGGTTGACCGGCAACCAGTCGGGAAAGCCCAGCCATGAAACCAGGCCGATCATCGCCGCCACGGCCAGGGCGAAGGTCACGCCGGCTGCCGTCCACAGCCGGGCCGGGTTGCGGCGCGGGCGGAACGGGGGCTGATGCTCGAAGCTGGATACCGGCGAAACGAATTCAGCCGCCGGGGCCGGCGCGCGCGCCTGCTCCACACGATGCTCCACACGGGGCGCCGGCTCGGGCGGAACATCGGCAGCCGGGGCTGGTGGCGCCGCCGGAGCAACCGGCGCGGGCGCAGCAGCCGACGTCACGGGTGGCGTTGCGGCAGGCGCGGGTTCGGGCGGCGCCGCATCGGCCGAAGGGCGTGCGGGCAGTTCTGGGCCGGCCTGGAACCAGCTATGCCGGCACTTGGCACAGCGCACGGTGCGGCCGTCCACACCGATCGCACTGTCGGGAACGACATAGCGCGTCGCACAGGCGGGACAGGCGATGATCATGACAACGGTCTAAGCATGGCGAGAGGGGGGGAAACAATAGGACGCAAGGGGGCAAATCGCCCATGCGCCCTTTTTTCCACATGCATTGACGCGTATAGGCCCGCTGGCCCATCGCGCGAGGGCCTCTGCCCCTTGCGGGCGATTGCCAAACGGCCGCTGCGCCGACATGGTAGAGAGGCCCGGTGCGCATGCCGGGCGCACGACCAGACACGCGAACGGGGCTCGATCTTTCGTCCATGAACCAAGCCGCTGCCGAGATTGTCCAGTTCGACAATGTCGGGCTGCGGTATGGCGCCGGCCGCGAAGTGCTGGCCGATGTCTCGTTCACGCTCTATCCGGGCTGCTTCTACTTCCTCACCGGCGCCAGCGGCGCGGGCAAGACCAGCCTGCTCAAGCTGCTCTACCTGGCGCAGCGTCCGTCGCGCGGGCTCATCCGCATGTTCGGCACCGACGCGATCACCCTGCCGCGCGAGCGGCTGCCCGGCTTTCGCCGCCGCATCGGCGTGGTGTTCCAGGATTTCCGCCTGGTCCCGCACCTTTCCGCGTGGGACAACGTGGCCCTGCCGCTGCGCGTGGCCGGGCAAAGCGAGAAGGACATCGCCAAGCCGGTGTCCGACATGCTCGAATGGGTCGGCCTGGGTGACCGGTTCCAAGCCCGCCCCGCCACGCTTTCCGGCGGCGAACAGCAGCGCGTGGCCATCGCCCGCGCGGTGATCGCCCGGCCCGACATCCTGGTGGCCGACGAGCCCACCGGCAACGTCGATCCCGAAATGGCGATCAAGCTGCTGCGCCTGTTCGAAAGCCTCAACCGCCTGGGCACCACGGTGGTGGTGGCCACGCACGACCTGCACCTGATCCGCAAGGTGCCGGATTCGCTGATCATGCGCCTGGACAAGGGCAAGCTGGCCGATCCCACCGGGGCGCTGCGCTACCCGCCGCGCCGGCCGATGGACGGCAGCCAGGGAGCAGACGGCCCGCTGGGCGGCGCGGGGCTGCCATGAAGCGCTTGGCCAGCACCCTGCGCGCGCTGGGCGGTGAGGGCGAATCCCGCCTGCTGCCTGAAGCGCGCCTCTCGGGCCCGATGCCCTGGGTCATCGCCATCATGATCGCGCTGACCGTGGTCGCCGCGGCCAGCGCACTCGCGCTGCGTCATGCCGCGCAGGCCGCCAGCGCCGATCTGGAAGGCGGGGTGACAGTGCAGATCGTCTCGGCCGCGCCGGCCCAGCGCCAGCGCGAGGCGCAGGCCGCGCTCGGCGTGCTGCGCCAGGCGCCCGGCGTGGTCAGCGCCACCGCCGTGCCGCAGGACGAACTGGACAGCCTGGTCGAGCCCTGGCTGGGCACCCGCGCCGGGGACGACCTGGATGACCTGCCGATTCCGGCGCTGATCGACGTGCGCCTGTCCGGCGCGGCCACGCCCGCCCGGCTCGATGCGCTGCGCAAGGCGGTGACGGCGCAGGCCCCGGCAGCGCGGGTGGATGCGCAATCGAGCTGGCTGGCCCCGGTGTTCCGCGCGATCGGCGCCTTGCAGTGGGCGGCGGGCGGCCTCATCGCGCTGTTCGCCTTTGCCACGGCATCGGCCGTGCTGCTCGCGTCGCGCAATGCTTTGGGCACCTACCGCGAAACGATCGAGATCGTGCACATGCTGGGGGCGACCGACGTGCAGATCGCGCGCGTGTTCCAGCGCTCGATGGCCACCGATGCGGCCATGGGCGGCGTGGTCGGCCTGCTCGCCGGGGTCGTCACCGTTCTGGGCCTCGTGCGCCAGTTCGCCGCACTGGGCTCGGGCATGGTCGCGCAGGGCTCGCTGGCCTGGACCGACTGGCTGGTGCTGGCGGCCATTCCGGTCGCCGGGGTTCTCCTGGTCATGCTGACAGCCCGACTTACCGTGCTGGCGGCGCTGCGGCGCATGGTATGATGGCGCCGGACACCCCATGTTGATGGCTCAGATGTTGACGATCATGCCCCCCGCCCTGCCCGCGCGAGACGCCATGCCATGAGAAAGCCCCCGGGCCTGTTCCGCCGCATCGGTTCGGCGCTGATCCTGGTGTGGATGCTGGGTTTCCTGTGGTTTGCCTGGTTCCTGCCGCAGCGCGCGCCCGATGGCACCGCCACCGACGGCATCGTCGTGCTGACCGGCGGCGGCGGGCGCATCCCCCGCGCGCTGGCGATGCTCGACGCAGGCAAGGCGCGCACCCTGCTGGTCAGCGGGGTGGACCGCCAGGTGCGCCCGGCGGAATTCGCGGCGGAATACAAGGTCGATCCCGCGCGGCTGAACTGCTGCATCACCCTGGGCTTCGATTCGGTGGACACCCGCTCCAACGCGCGCGAGGCAGCGCAATGGATCGCCCAGCACAAGATTCGCTCGGTGCGGCTGGTCACCACCGACTGGCACATGCGCCGCGCCACGTTCGATCTGTGGGTGGTGGCACCCAAGGGGCTGGTGATCGTGCGCGATGCCGTGCCCTCCCGCCCCAGCCTCAAGATCCTGTTCCTGGAATACAACAAGCTGCTGGCCCGCATCGTGGCCTGGCTGTTGGGATGGTGACGGACCGCACAATGACTGGCGAAATGACGACCGGGACTGGCGAGATGACGAGTGCCGCGGTGGACGAGCGCGCGCCGACCCTGCCTGAAATCGCGCGCAGCCTGGCGTTCTATGCCCTGTTCTATGGCTATACCGTGCTCCTGCTGCTGGCGCTGGCAGTAGTATTGCTGGTGGCGCCGCGCGGCGTGTTCGCGATGGTCCAGGCCTGGACCGCCGTGCATCGCGCGCTGGTGCGGCACGTGCTGGGCATCCGCGTGGAAGTGATCGGCACCCCACCGCAGGAGGGCGTGTTCTATGCCCTGCGCCACGAAAGCTTCTTCGAGGCGATCGACCTGCCGCAAGTGCTGCACCGCCCGTGCATCTTTGCCAAGATGGAACTGATGCGCATTCCGGTGTGGGGCCGCGCCGGGTGGGCCTATGGCCTGATCGGGGTGGAGCGGGATGCCGGCGCCAAGACGCTGCGCACCATGCTCAGCCATGCCCGCGCGCGGCTGGCCGAAGGGCGCCCACTGGCGATCTTTCCCGAAGGCACGCGGGTGCCGGTGGGGCAGCGTGTGCCGCTGCAATCGGGCTTTGCCGGGCTTTACAAGCTGCTGTCGCTGCCAGTGGTGCCGGTGGCCGTGCACAGCGGCGCGCTCTATCATCGCGTGTGGAAACGGCGCGGCACGATCCGCTACGTGATCGGTGAGACGATCCCGCCCGGCCTGCCGCGCGAGGAGATCGAAGCGCGCGTGCTCGACGCGATCACTGCGCCAACGCCATGAACACCGCCCCGACGCCAGACGCGCAAGGCCAGCGATCAGTGCTGTCCGCGCTCGGTCCCGGCCTGGTGACCGGCGCGGCAGACGATGATCCCAGCGGCATCGGCACCTACAGCCAGGTGGGTGCGCAGTTCGGCTTTTCGCTGTCGTGGGCGATGGTCTTTGCCTTTCCCCTGCTCGCGGCGATCCAGGCCATCTGCGCGCGGATCGGCGCCACCACCGGGCGCGGCATCGCCACCAACCTGCGGCGCCACTATTCGCCCTGGCTGCTGCGCGTGATGGTCCTGCTGCTGCTGGTGGCCAACGTGATCAACCTGGGCGCCGATCTGGGCGCGATGGCCGCCGCGCTGAACCTGCTACTGCCCGGATCGATGCTGCTCTACACGCTGGGCTTTGCCGTGCTCAGCGTCACGGCGGAAGTCTTCGTGCCCTATGCCCGCTATGCCGGGGTGCTCAAGTGGACCACGCTGTCACTGTTTGCCTATTTTGCCGTGCTGGCGGCCACGCCGGTGGATTGGCTGGCGGTGCTGCGCGGCATGGCAATCCCCGCGTTCCGGCTGGACCGCGATCACGCGATGGGCCTGGTCGCCCTGCTCGGCACCACGATCAGCCCCTACCTGTTCTTCTGGCAGGCCGGCCAGGAAGTGGAAGAGCAGCGCCGCCGCCACTTGCGCCCGCTCTACATGGCCCCGCGCCAGGCGTCCGGCGAACTGCGCCGCATCCGCACCGATACGCTGGTGGGCATGGGCTTTTCCAACCTGACGGCGCAGGCTATCGTCATCGCCACGGCGGCCACGCTGCACGCGCATGGCGTGTTCGACATCACCTCGGCCGATCAGGCGGCAATGGCGCTGCGCCCCTTTGCCGGCGATTTCGCCTTCGCCCTGTTTGCCCTGGGCATCATCGGCACCGGGCTGCTGGCGGTGCCGGTGCTGGCGGGCTCTGCCGCCTATGCCGTCAGCGAGGCGCTGCGCTGGCGCGAAGGGCTGGACCGCACCCCGCGCGAGGCGGGCGCGTTCTACATCGCCATCGCGCTCGCCACCTTCGCCGGTCTGGGCATCAATTTCCTCGGCATCAACCCGATGCGCGCGCTATACTGGACGGCGGTGATCAATGGCCTGCTCGCCCCGCCGCTGATGGTCGTGACCATGCTGATCGCGCGCAATCCGCGCGTGATGGGCCACCTCGTGATCGCGCGCCCGCTCGCCGCGCTGGGCTGGCTCGCGACGGCGGCGATGACCGCGGTGGGCCTGCTGTTCCTGCTTGCGTGAAAGGCTCGCCATGACCGCAAAGACTCTTGCGAAACCGCCCCGCATCCTGTCCATCGCCGGTTCGGATTCCGGCGGCGGCGCAGGTATCCAGGCCGATATCAAGACGGTGACCATGCTTGGCGGCTTTGCCATGACCGCGATCTGCGCACTCACCGCGCAGAACACGCTGGGCGTGAGCGCCGTGGTCGCGGTCGATCCGGCCATGGTCGCCGCGCAGATCGACGCCTGCGTGGCCGATATCGGCGTGGACGCAGTCAAGATCGGCATGCTCGGCTCGCCCGCCATCGCCGCTGTGGTCGCCGATCGGCTGGAAGCGCTTGGCGTGCCGATCGTGTTCGATCCGGTGATGATCGCCACCAGCGGCGCGGCCTTGGCCGATGCGGCCACCATTGCCGCGTTCGAGCGGCTGATGGCTCTGGCCACGCTGACCACGCCCAATGTGCCCGAACTGGCTGCGCTGGGCGGCGACGCGGCGATGGCTGCGCGCGGCGTGGCCTACCTCGCCAAGGGCGGCGACGCGCAGGGGCCGGTCGTGGAAGACCGCCTGGTGGTGCCCGGCCAGGCCCCGCGCCTCTGGCAATCGCCGCGCATCGCCACGCGCCACAGCCACGGCACCGGCTGCACCCTCTCGAGCGCAATCGCCACCGAACTGGGCCGCGGCGCCGGCCTGGAACAGGCAGTCGAGCGCGCCCGCACCTTCGTGCGCGCCGCCCTGCTCGCCGCCCCCGGCCTGGGCAGCGGGCACGGCCCGATGGGGCATCATGCGGTCAGGGCGGCTCTCATCGAAAGCATCTAGCGGGACCCCGGATCAAGTCCGGGGTGACGAAAGATTTGAGAGATTTCTCTTCTCCGTCACCCCGGGCTTGACCCGGGGTACCGCTCCACCTGTGCGCCTGGCACAGAGGATACCCTCCCCCCGCCATGCGGAGGGAGGGCCAAACGCGCTCATTCCGCGCCGCAATCCAGTTCATAGAACTTGACGATCTCGGCCCAGGCTTCCTCCGCGGTTTCCACCGGCTTGAACAGGTCGAGATCCTCGAAATTGATCACCCCTTCCTCGGCAATGGCGCGGAAGTTGATCACCTTGTTCCAGTAGTCGCCGCCGAACAGCAGCACCGGGATCGGCTTCATCTTGCCGGTCTGGATCAGGGTCAGCAGCTCGAAGAATTCGTCGAACGTGCCGAAGCCGCCCGGGAACACCGCCACGGCCCGCGCGCGCATCAGGAAGTGCATCTTGCGCAGCGCGAAATAGTGGAACTGGAACGAGAGGTGCGGCGTGACATAGGGATTGGGCGCCTGCTCGTGCGGCAGCACGATGTTGAGGCCGATCGAATCCGCGCCCACGTCCACCGCGCCCCGGTTGGCTGCTTCCATGATCGATGGGCCACCGCCCGAGCAGACCACGAACTGGCGCTTGCCTTCTTCCACCACGCCGCAGGTGGAGGCATAGCGGGCCAGCTTGCGCGCTTCTTCGTAATACTTCGACTTGCTCGCCAGCCGCTCGATCACGGCCTTGCGTTCGGGCGTGGTGGCCGTGGCCAGCGCGGCCTCGACAGCGTCGGGCGCGGGGATGCGGGCAGAGCCATAGATCACCAGGGTGGAGCCGATATCGGCCTCTTCCAGCAGCATCTCTGCCTTGAGCAGTTCAAGCTGGAAGCGCACCGGGCGCAGTTCCTCGCGCAACAGGAAGTCGGTATCGCCAAACGCGAGGCGATAGGCCGGATCCTGCTGCTGGGGGGTGGTCTTGGGGTGGCTTTGCGCGAACCCGGCTTCCTGCTCGGCCTTGTAGAACTTGCGGTTGACGAGCTGGCGGTTGATTTCTTCTTCGGTCATTTGCCGCAAGGTGGGCTTGCCGGCGCCGCTTGGCAAGCCCATCCGGTATTGTTTCAGGTGTTACGTCAATGCCGTGACAAGCATTTGCAGCGAAGCGCCGAAATACTCCGGCGCCAGGCCCAGCGGCGGCTTGGTGCCGATCAGCTTGCTGGCAATCGCTGCGCCGCCGTTGGACACGGCAAAGGGCGCGCGCTCGCCGGTGTTGAGGTCGATCCACGCCGGGATCGGCTGCCCCTGCGCCAAGCACTGCCGCCAGAAATCGGCGACCGGCTGCACCAGGCCGGTGCGATGGCCGGCCATGGCATAGAGCGGCACGCGGATGGCATCGAAGCCGAAGCGCGGATCGTGCCCGGGGGCCAGGGCATATTGCCCGGGGCCGGCCACTTCCACCCAATCGGCCGGCAGGCGATATTGGCCAAAGCGCGCCTGGGCGAGAATTGCGGTGGCATCATCGGCCAGCGGCTGCCACACCCCTGGCCCATCCCATTCGGCAAAGCTGCGAAACGCGGGCCAGATGAAGTACGACGGATTGACGATCACCCGGCCGTTCTGCTGGAACCCTTCCAGCCCCGGCAGCAGCAGCTTCATGCCAAAGCGATCGACCACCAGCCGCTGGCGGATCGCCGCACGGATCGCGGCCGAACGGGTGCGCCATTCGCCCCGCCCCCACTGGCGCCCGGCCCGCTCCAGCGCCCAGGCGATCAGGATGTCGCCATCGGTGGCGTTGTTGCGATCGGGCACCCGGTCCGGACTGCTCGGATCGTATTTCCATGCATGCAGCGCCACATCGCTGCGCAGAAGGTTGTCGTTGGTCCAGTCCGCGATCAGCTCGAACGTGGCGCGGTCTTCGGCCTCCAGCGCCAGGACCAGGCCATAGCTCTGCCCCTCGCTATGGCTGATGCCGCCGTTCTGCGGATCGACGATGCGGCCCGAGGGATCGAGGAAACGCGCCTTGAACGTATCCCAATCGCCACCTGCGCCCATCGCCTTGCTCTGCCGTCCCGGGGCGCAGGCGGCGGTGAAGGCCACCAGCAACCCGAACCCGAAACCCCGCCGATCGATACCCCTGCGACCCGTATCGTGCACCGTGTCAGCGGCCATGCCGGATTTCAAGCGTCTGTTCCTTCCACTCCGCCGTGGTCGCCAGGGCCTGGCTGCTGCCCATCATGCGGAACCAACTGTCATAGGTGCCTTCCATCAAGGGCGGCAGCAGGGCTTTCCAGGGATCGGCGATTTCCGCCTCGGTTTCGGGATAGAGCCCGTCCTGGCGCACCACGATCGCGCTGTCTTCCACCGTCACCACCGCGCTGCCCCAGCCCAGCGTGGCCCACAGCGCATTGATGCGCGCGGTCATCGTGCCCAGGTCTTCCACATCGTCGAGCGGTACGAAATCGGCAATGCGCTTGCCCACTGCCACGTAGAACCCGTGGCTCTGGTCTTCGGTGGCGGCGCTGGCCAGCTCGCGGGCGATCATCGCCACCAGGAAGCTGGCTCCGGCAGGTGGCGTGGCTCGGAACGCGCTGGACACGCGCGGTGTCTTCGGGTCCTCAAACATCATTTGGTCGCTCCCAAACTCTGGCGGATGCCGATGGTCGAGCGAAGCTCGTCATAGCTGCCAAAGGTATTGTAACTCGCCTCGCCCCCGATGCGGGTGGACGGGCTGATCTGGTAGTACAGCGAGCCTTCGGCAGAGAGGGCAAAGCCCGTCTTGCTCAAGCTGTCATAGCGGGCGCGCACGTCGCTATCCTGCGTCTTGAGCGCATCGAGCACGGCCTGGCGGGCCGGATCGGTGGGATAGAGCGCCACTTCGTTCTGGTTGTAGCTCTGGTAACCGGGCGTGACCGCCGCACGCACACTCAACTGGTCCTTGTCCAGCGCATAGCGCACCGGGAAGCTGACCGAGAGGAAGCTCTGCGGGCTGAAATAGCCGCCATGGCCATAGGTGAAGTAGTTCTGCGGGTTGTCATACGACTGGTAGTTGACGTTGATCCCGCTGGTGATCGAGGAATGCTCGCTGCGATAGACCCGCAGATAGCCGCCGGCATTGGCTTCCACGCCACGGTTTTCGGCCACGTTGGTGCCGGTGTAGCGATTGAACGCGACCGTGCCATAGGCGCCGCTGCCGTTGCGATCGACCGAGAGGCCCCCGCCCGCGCCCAGCCGCATCACCTGGCCCCAGGTCTGCCCCGTGACCGGATCGCGCGTGCCGGAATAGGAAATCACGCTGTCGGTCACCGGGCGGCGCTCCACCCAGGCCTGCGCCTGCACACCATTGCCCAGGCCCGGCGTCACCCCGGCATGGAATTGCACTTGGGTCTGGCCCATGCCCACCGGCGTGGTGCCGACATCGGCCTGCACCAGCTTGCTGTCATAGCCCACGCTCAGCGCCACGCCGGAGCGGTGCTGGGTATCGGCCTGGACCAGCGCCGAGGCCTTCTGGTCGACGATGGCCTGCGCCTCGATCGTGGCATTGGTACCAAAACGTGCCAGGCCCGACCCCGTGGGCCGGCCCGAATCGATCACCACCGCTTCGGCCCGCGCGCGCACGCGGCCGCCGGCAAGGCCGGTGGACACTTCGGCCGAACCGCGCAGGTCGCTCAGTTGCGACAGCCCGGTCTCCCCTTTGCGCTCGCGATAGGACGTGGCGAGATCGACGCGCGGCCCGCTTTCGCGGGTGAGTTGCGCGATATCGCCCGAAATCTTGGCCAGGACCGGATCGACCGGGCCACCGGCGGCAAGCGGCGCAGCGGCATCGCCGAACGGAGAGGCCACCGGCGCCGCGCCAAAGCCCCCACCGCCGAACGCCGGAGCAGGCAGTGGAGTGGAGGAGGGAACAGCACCATAGCCGCCCTGCGCACCGTAACTCGCAGGCGCACCATACCCGGCAGGGGCGGCATAACTGGCTGGCGCGGCATAGCCAGCGCCCGATCCATCCATCACCGACGATGCCGGGGCGGCATAGGCACTACCGCCGACAGGCGCGGCCCCCATGGCGCCCATCGGCACCATCTGCGCGGCAGGCAGGCGCGTGCCGCTGCCCAGGGCAAAGGGATTGATCTGCGGCTGGGCCTGCATCGCCGGCTGGTCGCGGAACGGATTGCCACTGCCCACGCCCATCGGATCGGCGGCAAAGGGATTGCCCCCGAACGCATCGATGCCGTTGCTGCCCGATTGGCGGGCATAGAGCGCGCGCGCCTCTTTCAGCAGGCGTACCGCCGTGCCGCGATCGCCGCGCGCCTGGGCGACTTGCGCCAGCGTCAGGCGCACCTGGTAATCCTGCGGAAAGGCCTGGAGCGCACGGTTGGCCGCGCTTTGCGACAAGTCCTTGTCACCCGCCGCCTGCGCGGTCTGTGCCAGGCCGAGCAGGGCATCGCGGTTGCGCCCGTCGCGCGTCAGCACGATCTGGAACGTCTGCGCCGCGCGCGCGGCCATGCCGCCCGATTGATAGAGTCGCGCCAGCGCAGCCAGGATTTCCAGGCTGTCGGGCGCAGAGCCCCAGGCCCCGCGCAAAACGTCGAAGGCCTGGGCATACTGGCCGTTGAGGCGCAGGCGATCGGCCGTGGCTACCGCCAGCCCGGCGGCCATGCGCGCCAGGGTGCGCTGTCCTTCGGGCGAGGTATTGCCCAGCGCGGCCGCCTTTTGCAGCGCCGCGCGGGCGAGATCGTCGCGCCCGGTCTTGGCCAGCACGCGAACCACCGAATCATAGCCTTCGAGATCGGCAATATCGCCGCTCATCGCCGCCTGGGCATATTGCCCGGCGCCCACGCCATCGCCCAGATCATAGAGCGCGCTGGCGATCGCGGCCCGGCGCGCGGCCGGCAGCGTCTTGATCGCGCCCAACTGGCGCAACGCGGCCACCGCCTGTTCGCGCTGGCCACCGGCCGCCATCGCCTTGGCCCGCTCGATCGCGCTGTCGGTCTTCACCCCCAGGGCAAAGTTGCGCATCGCCGGGGTGCGCTGGGTTTCGGGAATGCGGTCGATCAGGGCATCGGCGGCGGCATTGCGCCCCAGGTCGGAATCGATCAGCGCGGCAGCATAGAGCGCATCGGGATCGCTCGACTGGGTGAGCGTGCCGATCAGCGATTCGGCCTCCACGCTGCGGCCATGGCGGATCAGGAAGCGCGCGAATTCATAGCGGATCCACGGGTCGCTCTGGTCGAGCATCAAGCCGCCCTGGAATTCCTGCTCGGCGGTCAGGTCATCGCCCCGCGCCACGGCTGCCAGCGCGCGGCCGCGTGCGGCGCGGCTCTGCAAGCGCTGGTCGGTCTGCGCGCCGCTGGTTTCGGCTGCCTGGCGATAGAAATCGGCCGCATCGGCATAGCGGCCCTGGCGTTCATAGATATCGGCCAGCAGTTCCAGCGCCGGGCCGGTCTGGGCAAAGCCGGAGCGCACCAGCGCTTCGGCCGTGGCCTGGGCCTGGTCGGTCTGACCGCGGGCCAGCAGCGTGCGCGCCTGCTCCATGCCGGCATAGAACCGTGCGGCAGACAGCGCCTCGCTCCACCGGCCGGGATTGGGCTGGCGCGAAGCCTGTTCGAGCAGGTCGCGCGCTTCGGCAAAGCGGCTCTGGCGCAGGCGCACGATGCCCAGCCCCCCCAGCGCATCGCCATCGTTGCGGTTGACGCCCAAGGCCTTCTGGAACCGGCTGGCCGCCGCATCCAGGTTGTTGTCATCCAGCGCGTCGAACCCGGCCATGCGCTGCTTGCCGGCGCTATCGGCCGCGCGCTGGCGCGGGCTGGGCTGTGGCGCAGCGGGTGCTTCGGCCCGAGCCACGGCCGGACGGCCTGCTGGCTGCTGGGCCGGCTTCGGGGCAGGCCGGGCGGCAGGGCGCGGCTGCGGCTTGGGTGCGGCAGCAACCCTGGCCGGTGCCGGGGCAGGCTTGGCCGCCGGGGCCGCGTTGCCACCAGCCAGTGCCCGCCGCGCTTCCGCATTGCCCGGGTCCAGCGCCAGGGCGCGGCGCAGCGCCTGTTCGGCCAGATCCTGCCGTCCCTTGCCTTTCCAATAGAGCCCCTGCGCGATCAGCGCTTTCACCCCCGGCACTTCGGCAAACGCCACCTGCGGCACGGCCAGCGGCGCGGCCGAGGCCATCAGGGCGAAAACAGCGGCACGGGAAGCGGTGATCGGCGCGGACATCTCATTCATCCTTTGCACCCAGGCGGAGGCGGGCCTGACGGCGGAAATAGGCATAGGCAGGGCCGGTGAGCCCCAGCGCCAGAATGAGCGTACCGAACGCCATCAGCAAGGGGCGTTGGCTGAACCAGAACGCCACTTTCATCCAGATCGGCAGGCTGCCGACCCAATAGGTTGAACCAATGGCAAAACTGGACATGCCATCGCCGGTTGCCACCGACAGGTCACCCTGGATCTGCGCGTTGATCTTGGAGTCGGCCATGCCATCGACCAGCGGCGGCAGGTCGGCCGCATCATCGGCCACCAGCGCCACCACCGTGCGGTCAGACGCATAGGGCGACTGGAAGCTGACGATGCCGGCAAAGCCGCGCGCGGCGTGGATCATCGGCTCGACATCGGCCTCGTTGGTCAGGCCGCGATCGGAAAACAGCGAGGTCACGTATTGCAGCGGGCTCTTTTCCGAGACTTTCAGCCCATGCCCGTCCCAGTGCAGCGGCGCGTTGGCAAAGACCTGGCCGGCCCCGGCAATCGCCGAGCTGCCGATCACCAGGATGTCCTGGCTCGACAGGCGATCGGGATCGATGCCTTCGGCCACGGTCACTCCGGTGGGCGCGATGCCGGTGCTGTCACCAAAGCGGCCCATCAGGTTGAGGAACGCCTCGACCGAGGCCGGCGTCGGGTTGCGGCTCATCAGCACGGTCGTCTCGCCCAGGTCGGGGCGGATCGTGAACGGATAGCCGGCGCCCGCGAAGGTGGCGAGATCGGGCATTTCGAGCGCGTGGTAGGCGTGGCTGAGATCGATCGTGGAGGTCGGATCGATCGCCACCCGCACGTTGTCGGGCAGGGTGCCGGTGCACTTCTGCTTGTCGGCCAGGATCAGGTTGTAATCGAACACCAGGTCGTTCTGGCCGAACAGGTTGTAGCGCGGCAGGGTAAGGCTGGCGGACCCGTCAAAGCTCTTGGCCCCACTCGCCCCGAACCAGTCGCTCCACCAGCTTCCCGCGAGCGGCAGAGTCTTGAGGAACTGGCTGTTGATCGAGATGTCGAGGCGCGAGGCCTTGCGATCCATCCACTTGGCCAGCGGATAGCGATAGGTGAGGTTGAGCGTGCCGCCCTGGCGTGGCCAGAAGAACAGGTCGGGCGCAACGCGGAACCGCGCGGTCAGCGGGCCGGGCGGCAGGCCCATGCCCTGGAGCGCGTAAGGCTCCATGATCTCGCCCAGCTTGACCGCGTGATCGGTGGTGATCCAGCGCGGCGCGCCATAGCGCGGATAGCTGGGCACGCGCGCCCCGTCGAAATTCATCTTGGCGCCGCCGAACACGCCCCGGCCCGAAGAGACGGCGGCCGCAGCCAGGCGCAGCTCGCCATCATCGCGGCCCATGATCACCAGCACAGTGCCATAGGGATCGCGCGGGTTGCGCACCACCGCTGCCGAAGGGCCGGTGACCGGCATGTTGAGGCCCGGCAGGCTCTGCCCGGGCTTGAGGAAAGCGATCGCGTTGCCCGTGGGCATCTGGCCATAGAGCGGCTGGAACGAGAAGCCGCGATAGCTGGCCATGGAGCCCAGCCAGCCGGCCATGGCGGCGGCGGCTTCCAGTTCGCCCTTGTGCGGCTGCCCGGCGAACACGAACGGCATCTTCAGCGTGGTGTTGAGCGCACGGTCGAAGAACGGCCCAGGCAGGCGCGACAGATCGGGCACGTTGGGCAGCGCCTGGGTGGTGATGTCGAGCCACGAGCGCGTGTTGCTGACATTGGCCCAGAGCACGGAATTGAACGGGTCTTCGCAATCGCGGGCATAATGGCCGATCAGGCGCAGGTTGAGCTGGTTGTCGCCGGGCAGGAACAGCGCCGGGTTGATCGGCAGGGTCAGCACCTGGCCGCCCGAATCCTGCGGACGCAGCGGCACGGTCTGCACCACTTCGCCGTTCACCAGCACCACCAGTTGCGACAGGTCGCCCAGCATCGCGGGGGACCAGGCCAGTTGCAGGGTGATCGAGGCGTCGGTCACCACCTGGTTCTTGCGCACGCCAAAGGGAATCGAGATTTCGCCGCGCGTGCCCTGGAGCCGCACGGCGTTCTTGATGCGCAAGTCCTTGAACGTCAGGCGCTCGCGGGCGACGCCCCCGGCCGAGGTCGCCGCTGCCGCCGGAGCGGCCACAGTCGCTGCCTGAACCGGCTGCGGCGCCAGCAGCCCGCCGACGAGCGGCAGCGCCAGGAACATCGCGGCAGCAGCGGCCATGGCGGCGCGCTTCTTGCGCTTTTCTTCCTTGGCGGCGACTTTCGCATCGGCCTTGGCCTGCTCCTCGGCCAGGCGCGCGGCGGCCTTGGCGGCTTCGGCGGCGCGGCGCTGGTCTTCCTTGGCGGCCTTGCGCTCGGCACGGTTGAGCAAGAGCATGCGCTTGATCGTCAAGACATCGACCAACAGAATATCCCTCAGCGAACGCAGACCCGGCACGATTTCCGGCGGCGCGGCGCGCTGCCAGGCGTCCGCCCGTCCCATAACGGCACGAACAAGCCTGCGCTGGCCCAGTGTGTCAAGCGGCTGATAGCGGACAAATGCACGGCCGCGCGTACGGCGCACTGTCTCCACCGGCACCGCCAGGCGATCATCGCCCATCGCCAGGACAATGTCGGTGACCGTGGCATCGCCCACCGGCAGTTCGGCCGGCAGTTCGATGGCGGCCCCGCCCATGGAGATGTCGATCGTCGTGCCATCGACCACGTGGCCCGAGGAAAAGTGAACCGCCACAGGCAGTTCAGCGCTCACGCGGATGGTCTGGCGGGCCTGGCGGGTTTCCCGCGCCACCGACACGGCGGCGGTCAGGATGATCAGGCTGAAAAGCGCCCAGGCCACGTTGAGCGCCAGGGTATCGAGCTGCACGTTGAACAGGTGCTGGAAGAACACGCGCTTGCCGATCGCCAGCACGATGCCGAACACGATCGTGGCCATGCAGATCAGGTGCGGCTTGACGATGGCCCAGTCGAAGAACGTGCGATCGAGCAGGTCGCCCTTGTCGGTCACGTTGAACTTGCCCTTGCGCGGGTTGAACCAGGTCATCACCGTGGGCGCCACCAGGTGGAACGCCAGGATGGTTTCATAGACCTCGCCCCAGAACGGGCGGCGTTCCCCGGCCTGCGAACGCTCGGCAGTGACCTGCGAGCAGAACAGGTGCGGCGCGGCATAGGCAAAGATCAGCGAGGCCGAGGCCGCGATGATGTTCTGGCCGAAGATCAGGTAGGCCAGCGGGCTGGTCAGGAAGCAGATGCGCGGCAGCGGAAACTGGAAGTGCAGCATGGCATTGAGGTAGCACAGCCGCTGCTGCCACTTCAGGCCGGGGCCGAGCAGCGGGTTCTCGATGCGCAGGATCTGCGTCATCCCGCGTGCCCAGCGGATGCGCTGGCCGATGTGCAGCACCAGGCGCTCGGTGGCCAGGCCCGCCGAAAGGCGCGCGCTGATATAGGCGGTGGACCAGCCAGTGCGTTGCAGCTTTAGCGCGGTATGCGCGTCCTCGGTCACCGTTTCACCGGCAAAGCCGTTGGTTTCCATCAGCGCCTCGCGGCGGATGACCGCGCAACTGCCGCAGAAGAAGGTGGCGTTCCACAAGTCGTTGCCGCCCTGCACCGGGCCATAGAACAAGTCGCCTTCGCCCGGCATGTTCTTGGCCGTGGCCAGGTTGCGCTGCACCGGATCGGGCGAATAGAAGAAGTGCGGCGTCTGCATCAGCGCCAGCTTCCGCTCCTTCTGGAAATAGGCCACGGTCAGTTGCAGGAAGGCGCGGGTGGGCACATGGTCGCAATCGAAGATCGCGATCAGCTCGCCCTCGGTCTTCTTCATCGCCGCGTTCAGGTTGCCCGCCTTGGCGTGCAGGTTGTTGTCGCGGGTGATGTAGCCGCAGCCGGCCTCGCGGGCAAAGGCGCGGAATTCCGGGCGGCGTCCATCGTCGAGGATGAACACCTTGAAGCGGTCGTGCGGGTAATCCATGTCCATCGCGGCGAACACGGTGTTGCGCACGATATCCAGGCTCTCGTTGTACGTCGGGATATAGACGTCCACCGTCGGCCAGGTTTCGGGATCGCCCTCGATTTCCGCCACGGGGCGTTCGAGCGGCCAGGTGGTCTGGAGGAAGCCGAGGATCAACAGAACCCAGGCATAGAGTTCGGCAAGATAGAGACCGGTGCCGAACAGCGCCTCGAACGGCGTGCCGAACGACAGCGTCTGCGTGGTGCGCCAGAAGATGTAGCGCGTGGACGTGATGATCGCGAGGATGCCGATGGCCAGCGAGCCCTTGCGCGACTTCCAGCGCGAAAGCACCATCATGCCCACGATCGTGCCGCCGGCCAGCAGCCACTGCTGCTTGAGATCGAGCGGCACGCCGATCACCACCAGCGCGGTCAGCGCCAGCAGCACGAACGTGCCCAGGCGCAAGAGATTGGCGGGATTGCGAAGCAGGGCGATCATGCGGCGCGGTTCTTTCCGGTCTGGCCGGCCGGATCGACATCCAGCCCGTCGCTCTCGTCTTCGTCGATCAAGTCAGCGAGCAGGGCCGCCACCGTCTCGCCCAGGCCGATGGTGTCGGCCAGCGCGGCGCTGTGCGGCGCATAGCGGCCCAGCGGCTGGAGCATCGCGCCCGCCTCGATCACCGCTTCGTCGCGGCGCACCTGGCCGAGCAGGCGATCGCCCAGCAATTCGCGCAGGAAGCCCACCGAATGGCGGGCGAAGCGGCGGGTATCTTCCACCATGCTCATCACGAAACAGGTCTTGGCCAGGCCCCCGTCGTTCACCACCGGCAGCATCATCAGGCATTCGGCCGTGGCAGTCAGCGGGCAGATTTCCAGCGTGGCATAGGGCAGCAGCAGATCGCGCAAGTGGCGATCGCCACTGGCGATATCGGCCACGAACACCTGCTCGCCGCCAAAGCCGATCTCGCCGCTGGCCAGGGCCTCGGCAAAGTCGGGCTGGCGCACCATGGCCGCAGCGCTGCGCAGCGCCACGCCCTGGACCGAGGCGCTCGCCGCCTCATCGGCCGGCGCGTCGAGCGCGGGCAGCGCCTCGTTCGGGCCGATGCCGAAATGCAGTTGCAGCGTGCCGCGCTGCGCCAGATCGAGCGCCGTGACATCGTGCCCGGCGCGCGACAGGGCAATCGCGGTGGTAGCCGCCAGGAACGAAGTGCCGGTGCCGCCACGCGGGCTGTGGAACAGGATCAGGGCCATCAGGCATCTCCCCCTTCGACCGCATCGGACAGGCGTTGCAGCAGCGAGCGGATGTTCTGGGCGCGTTCGGGGCGGCCATAACGGCCAAACAGGCTGGGGGCGGCTTCGGGCTGCGGCGCCGGCTTGGGGCTCACCACCGGCACAACGCGCGGCTGAGCAGTCGGCTGCGCGCGGGGCGCCGGCTGGCGCACGCTGTCGCCCGGCTCAGCCGCTTCCATCGCCGGCAGCTCGTCCTGCGGCATGATCCGGGGATCCTTGAGCAGGGCTTCGAAGATCGGCCAGCTTTCCAGATCGGCAAAGCGATCGACGAATTCGCGATAGCGAAAATCGCTCTTCCCCAGCCGCTCCAACAAGACCTTTGCATCTGCCCGCATAGCGCAAACCCCTCAGTAATCTCCGCAGAGGTGTTGCAGACAATGGTTAACAAATGCCTTCCCGAGCCGCCCCGCACGCCGGAAACAGCCCGAATCTGCGGGGTTTTGCAACGGTCACCGAATTTAACCGTCCTAAATCGATAACCTGGGTTAATCGGCGGCGAGACCGGCTCCTACCGATTCGGCGGCTCTTCTAGCCGGTGACGATGCGGTAGGGCACATGAGTACGCTGCGCCGGGTCGACTGCGATGGCGCGGTCGCTGGGCGGGAAGGCGCGCTGGTCGCAGGTGTCGCGCGGGCAGGTGCGGCACGAGGCGCCGATCCGCGCCACCGCCTCCTCGCTCGCCAGGTTGAGCCCGTCGGCATAGACGAACTCGCTGGCCAGCGCCGCCTCGCACCCCAGCGCCACGGCATAGCGGCGCGAGGGGCGGTAATAGGAGCCGGAGGGCTTCACCAGCCCCTTGGCGATCGAGACATAGCGCACGCCATCGGGCATTTCGGCCAGTTGCACGTGGATGCGGTCGGGAATGGCCACCGCCTCGTGCACGATCCACAACGGACAGGCGCCGCCATAGCGCCCGAATTGCAGGCGCGTGGCCGAATGGCGCTTGGTCACGTTGCCGGCCATGTCGACCCGGCAGAAGAACACCGGAATCCCCCGCGCCTGCGGGCGTTGCAGCGTGGACAGGCGGTGGCACACCTGCTCGAAACTGGTGTGGAACGGCTGGCGCAACCGGTCGACATCGTGGCGCAGGGCGCGCGCCGCCTGGGCAAAGGCGGTATAGGGCATCGTCAGCGCCCCGGCGGCATAGTTGCCCAGCCCCACCGCCAAGAGATGCCGCGCCGCCTCGCTGCGCAAGGGTGCCTCGGCCACGATCCCGGCGATCCCATCGGCCAGCGCAATCGCGCAGACCTGGTAGGCGAGCTGGAAGCGGCTGGATTCGAGCGGCTGGGTGGAATCGAGCGTGAGCACCCGTGCCCGCGCGTCATAGCGCCGCACCGGCCCGCCGCCGCGCCACACCACGGCCACCCCCTCGCCCGCCAGCCAGGCCTGCATCTGGGCAATGTCGGGCGAAGGTTCGCCCTGCCCGATCCGCGCCGCCAGGTCTTCCGCCGCGCGATCGAGCGCATCGACATAGTTGCCGGCGTGGTGGAACCAGTCGCGCACTTCCTCCCACGGCAGGCGCCCGCCGGCGGCCAGGCTGGCGCCGATCGTCTCGTCCATCATGTCCAGCCGCTGGCGGGTCTGGGTGTAAAGCGTGTGAAGCTGCACCACCTGGCGCGCCAGGTCGGGAAACTGGCGGGCCAGCCGCTCCACCTGCTCGCCCGGTGGGCTGGCCGACAGGTGTGGATCGGCCAGCGCGCCGCGCAGCGCTTCGGCCAGATCGTCGGCCGCCGGGGGCGCCAGGTCGGCCCAGTCCACCGGGAACGTGGCGATCAGCGTGTCGGTCAGGGCCGGGGTCAGCGGCCGCTCGTCGTTTTCCAGTTGCGAGAGATAGCTGGCGCTGATGCCCAGCGCGCCGGCCATGTCCGCCTGGCGCAAGCCGCGGCGCTGGCGCAGCGCGCGCAAGGGTTGCCCGGCAAAGAGAGGACGACGTGCCATGATCGGGCCATCGGCTATCACGGGCTCGCTTGTTTGCAAAGTATCGCTTTGCAACTTTGCAGATTAACATTGGACAGCGCCCCCGCCCTGCGGCATCGCGGGAGCAATTCTGCAAACTTGCAAAGCGAGAGGTGCCAGTGTCAGCCAACATTGCCGAGATGGAACGCCGCCGCGCCGCCGCGCGCCTGGGTGGCGGCCAGCGCCGGATCGATGCCCAGCACGCCAAGGGCAAGCTGACCGCGCGCGAGAGGCTCGACGTGCTGCTCGATGAAGACAGCTTCGAGGAAATCGACGCCTATGTGGAGCACAACTGCGTCGATTTCGGCATGGCCGAAAACCGCATCCCCGGCGATGGCGTGGTCACCGGATCGGGCACGATCAACGGCCGCCTGGTCTTCGTGTTCAGCCAGGATTTCACCGTGTTCGGCGGCGCGGTGTCCGAACGCCACGCGATGAAGATCTGCAAGATCATGGACATGGCGATGAAAGTCGGCGCGCCGGTGATCGGCCTCAACGATTCGGGCGGCGCGCGCATCCAGGAAGGCGTCGCCTCGCTTGGCGGCTATGCCGAGATCTTCCAGCGCAACGTGCTCGCCTCGGGCGTGGTGCCGCAGCTTTCGCTGATCATGGGGCCTTGCGCGGGGGGCGCGGTCTATTCCCCGGCGATGACCGACTTCATCTTCATGGTGAAGGATTCCAGCTACATGTTCGTCACCGGCCCGGACGTGGTCAAGACGGTGACCAACGAGATCGTCACGCAAGAGGAACTGGGCGGCGCGGTGACGCACTCGACCAAGACCTCGGTGGCCGACCTGGCGCTGGAAAACGATATCGAGGCGCTGCTCACCGCGCGCGAATTCTTCGACTATCTGCCGCTGACCAACCGCAGCGGCGTGCCCGAGCGCCCCACGTCCGACCCGTGGGACCGCCTGGAGGAAAGCCTCGACACGCTGGTCCCGGCCTCGCCCACCCAGCCCTATGACATGCACGAAGTGATCGCCAAGGTGGTGGACGAAGGCGAGTTCTTCGAAATCCAGCCGGGCCACGCCGCCAACATCATCTGCGGCTTCGGCCGGGTGGAAGGGCGCACGGTCGGCGTCGTCGCCAACCAGCCGCTGGTGCTGGCCGGCGTGCTCGACATCAACTCGTCGAAGAAAGCCGCGCGCTTCGTGCGCTTCTGCGATGCTTTCGACATTCCGATCATCACCTTCGTCGATGTGCCCGGCTTCCTGCCCGGCACCGCGCAGGAACTGGGCGGGATCATCAAGCACGGCGCCAAGCTGCTGTTCGCCTATGGCGAGGCGACCGTGCCCAAGATCACCGTGATCACCCGCAAGGCCTACGGCGGCGCCTACGACGTGATGGCCTCGAAGCATCTGCGCGGCGACTTGAACTATGCCTGGCCTACCGCCGAAATCGCCGTGATGGGCGCCAAGGGCGCGGTGGAAATCATCTTCCGCGGCCTGGGCACCGAAGAGATCGCGAACCGGACCAAGGAATACGAAGACCGCTTCGCCAATCCCTTCGTCGCGGCGGCCAAGGGCTTTGTCGACGAGGTCATCCACCCCCATTCCACGCGGCGGCGCATCGCGCTGGGCCTGCGCAAGCTGCGCGGTAAGGCCCTCGAAAACCCGTGGAAGAAGCACGACAACATCCCGTTGTAAGAAGGCGCGCAAACGCATGAAACTGGGTCGTTTGAACCATGTCGGCGTGGCCGTGCCCTCGATGCCGGACGCCATCGCCACCTACCGCGACGTGATGGGCGCGAGCCTGATCACGCAGCCCTTCGACATGCCCGAGCAGGGCGTGAAAGTGGCGTTCGTCAACACGCCGGGCCAGGGAGGCACGGAAGGCACGCAGATCGAACTGATCGAGCCGCTGGGCGAAACCAGCCCCATCGCCGGTTTCCTGGCCAAGAACCCGGCCGGCGGCCAGCATCACCTCTGCTACGAAGTCGCCGATATCGAGGCCGCGCGCGCCTGGTTCACCGCCCAGGGCAAGCGCATCCTTGGCCCCACCCGAATCGGCGCCCATGGCACGCCGATCTTCTTCCTGCACCCCAAGGACATGCTGGGCCAGCTCACCGAAATCATGGAGACGCCCCGTGGGGACCATTAAGGACTGGGAAGCCCTCGCCGCCAAGGAAGTGAAAGGCAAGGATCTCACCTGGCACACGCCCGAAGGCATCGCGGTCAAGCCGCTCTACACCGCCGATGATGTGACGTCAGACCCCGGCCTGCCCGGCTTTGCCCCGTTCACGCGCGGGGTGCGCGCCAGCATGTATGCCGGCCGCCCCTGGACGATCCGGCAATATGCCGGTTTTTCCACGGCGGAAGAATCCAACGCCTTCTATCGCCGCAACCTCGCCGCCGGGCAAAAGGGCCTGTCGGTGGCCTTCGACCTCGCCACCCATCGCGGCTATGACAGCGACCACCCGCGCGTGGTGGGCGATGTCGGCAAGGCTGGCGTCGCCATCGACAGCGTCGAGGACATGAAGATCCTGTTCGACGGCATCCCGCTCGACCAGATGTCGGTATCGATGACGATGAACGGCGCGGTCATCCCGATCCTGGCCTTCTTCATCGTCGCGGGCGAGGAACAGGGCGTTGCCACCGAGAAGCTGGACGGAACCATTCAGAACGACATTCTGAAGGAGTTCATGGTCCGCAACACCTATATCTATCCGCCCGAACCCTCGATGCGGATCATCTCGGACATCTTTGCCTTCACCAGTGCGCGGATGCCCAAGTTCAATTCGATCTCGATTTCCGGCTATCACATGCAGGAAGCCGGCGCCACGCAAGTGCAGGAGCTGGCCTTCACCATCGCCGATGGCATGGAATATGTGAAGTACGGCGTCGCCTCGGGCCTCGATATCGACAAGTTTGCCGGGCGGCTGTCGTTCTTCTTCGCCATCGGCATGAACTTCTTCATGGAAGTGGCCAAGCTGCGTGCCGCGCGCGTGCTGTGGCACCGCGCCATGACGCAACTGGGCGCCAAGGACGAGCGCAGCAAGATGCTGCGCACCCACTGCCAGACCTCGGGCGTCAGCTTGCAGGAACAGGACCCCTACAACAACGTCATCCGCACCACGATCGAGGCCATGGCCGCGATGCTGGGTGGCACCCAGTCGCTACACACCAATGCGCTGGATGAAGCGATCGCCCTGCCCACCGACTTTTCCGCGCGCATCGCCCGCAACACGCAGATCGTGATCCAGGAAGAGACGGGCATGTGCAACGTGGTCGATCCGCTCGGCGGATCGTACTACATCGAGGCGCTCACCCAGCAACTGGTCGACCAGGCCTGGGCGATCATCGAGCGGGTCGAAGCCGAAGGCGGCATGGCCAAGGCCGTTGCCGCCGGTTGGCCCAAGGCGATGATCGAGGAAGCCGCCGCCGCCCGCCAGGCCCGCGTCGACAAGGGCGAAGACGTGATCGTTGGCGTCAACAAGTATCGCCTGGCGAGCGAAGACCGTATCGAGACGCTGGAAGTGGACAACCACGCCGTGCGCGAGGCGCAGATCGCGCGGATCAACCAGGTGCGCGCCAGCCGCGATGAAGCGGCCTGCCAGGCTGCCTTGCGCGCCCTGACCGAAGCGGCGCGCGCGGGGGCTTCGACAAGCTCAGCCCGAACGGACGCAGAGAAAAATGCATCCCCTTCCCCCGTTCGCCCTGAGCCTGTCGAAGGGCCTGTCCTGAGCGAGGTCGAAGGGCCTGTCCCGAGCAACGCCGAAGGGCCTGTCCCGAGCCACACCCCAGACCTCACCCGCAACCTCCTCGCCCTCGCGGTCGAAGCCGCGCGCCATCGCGCCACGCTGGGCGAAATTTCCGACGCGATGGAGGCCGTGTTCGGCCGCCACGGCACCACCCCCACCCCGGTCAAGGGCGTCTATGGCGCGGCCTATGCCGCCGATGCGCGCTATGCCCAGGTGATCGAGGGCGTCGAGGCGGTCACCCGGCGCCTCGGCCGCAAGCCGCGCCTGCTGGTCGCCAAGATGGGCCAGGACGGCCACGATCGCGGCGCCAATGTCATCGCCTCGGCGTTCAGCGACATGGGTTTCGACGTGACCAGCGGCCCCTTGTTCCAGACGCCGGAGGAAACCTGCGTGCTGGCGCTGGCCAGCGACGTCGATGCCATCGGCGCATCCTCGCTCGCGGCCGGGCACAAGACGCTGATCCCCGAACTGATCGCGCGCCTGCGCGAGGCCGGGCGGAGCGATATCAAGGTTGTCGCAGGCGGCGTGATCCCGCCGCAAGACTATGATTTCCTGCGCGAAGCGGGAGTCCAGGGGATCTATGGCCCCGGCTCCAACGTGGTGGAATGCGCCGCCGACATGCTGCGCCTGTTGGGCCACAACATGCCGCCGCTGGGCGAATGACGGGACGGGAGAGCGTGATGTTCAAGAAAATCCTCATCGCCAATCGTGGCGAAATCGCCTGCCGCGTGATCAAGACGGCACGCCGCATGGGCATTGCCACCGTGGCGGTCTATTCCGATGCCGATGCGCTCGCGCCCTTCGTGCAGATGGCCGATGAAGCGGTGCACATCGGCCCGGCCCCGGCCGCGCAATCCTACCTGATCCCCGAAAAGATCATCGCCGCGTGCAAGGCGACCGGCGCGCAGGCGGTTCACCCCGGCTATGGCTTCCTCTCGGAACGCACCAGCTTTGCCGAAGCGCTGGCCGCCGAGAACATCGCCTTCATCGGGCCGCCCGTCGGCGCGATCGCCGCGATGGGCGACAAGATCGAATCCAAGAAGCTGGCCAAGGCCGCTGGCGTCAACGTGGTGCCCGGCTACGTGGGCGAAATCGACGATACCGACCATGCCGTGCGCATTGCCGGCGAGATCGGCTATCCGGTGATGATGAAAGCCTCGGCCGGCGGCGGCGGCAAGGGCATGCGCCTGGCGTTCAGCGAAAAGGACGTGCGCGAAGGCTTTGAAAGCGTGAAGCGCGAAGGCCTCAATTCGTTCGGCGACGATCGCGTGTTCATCGAAAAGTTCATCGAGAACCCGCGCCACATCGAAATCCAGATCCTGGGCGACCAGCACGGCACCATCCTCTATCTGAACGAGCGCGAATGCTCGATCCAGCGCCGCCACCAAAAGGTGGTGGAGGAAGCCCCCTCGCCCTTCGTCAGCCCGGAGATGCGCAAGGCCATGGGCGAGCAATGCGTCGCCCTGGCCCGCGCCGTGGGCTATTATTCCGCCGGCACGGTCGAACTGATCGTCTCGGGCGCGGACAAGACCGGCCAGTCGTTCTACTTCCTGGAAATGAACACCCGCCTCCAGGTGGAGCACCCGGTGACCGAGGCGATCACCGGCATCGACCTGGTCGAGCAGATGATCCGCGTTGCCGCTGGCGAAAAGCTGGCGATGACCCAGGACGATATCGGCATCGACGGCTGGGCGATCGAAAACCGCGTCTATGCCGAAGACCCCTATCGCGGCTTCCTGCCTTCCACCGGGCGCCTGGTGCGCTATCGCCCGCCGCTCGCCGGCTGGACCGACGATGGCCAGGCCAATGGCCGGCGCGGGGTGGATGGCGTGCGCGTGGACGACGGCGTCTATGAAGGCGGCGAAGTCTCGATGTTCTACGATCCGATGATCGCCAAGCTGGTCACCTGGGGCCAGACCCGCGACGAAGCCGCCGACCGCCAGATCGCCGCGCTCGACGCCTTCGAGATCGAGGGGCTGGGCCACAACATCGATTTCGTCAGCGCGATCATGCAGCATCCGCGCTTCCGTTCGGGCGAGCTGACCACCGGCTTCATTGCCGAGGAATATCCCGAAGGTTTCCACGGCGCCCCGGCCTCGGCCGAACTCCAGCGCGCGCTGGCGGGCATTGCCGCGTTCCTCGCCACCGCGCGGGCCGATCGCGCGCGGCGCGTCGACGGCCAGCTCGGCAAGCGGCTGCGCCCGCCCTCGCAGTGGTCGGTGCTGGTCGGTGGCCAGACCTTTGCCGTGGAACTGGCCGGGGACGAAGTCACCGTGGACGGTGCCCTGCTCGACCTTGCCATGGAATATACCCCCGGCGACAGCCTGGTGGAGGCCGAAGTCGATGGCGACGTGCTGGGCGTGAAGGTCAAGCCCACGCGCGGCGGCTTCCAGCTCACCACGCGCGGCGCGATCCACCAGGTTCAGGTGCTGCCCGCCCGCGTCGCCGCCTATCGCGCGCACATGATCGAAAAGATCCCGCCCGATCTCTCGCGCTTCCTGATCTGCCCGATGCCCGGCCTGCTGGTCAGTCTCAACGTGGCCGAGGGCGACAGCGTCGAAGCCGGTCAGCCGCTTGCCGTGGTCGAAGCGATGAAGATGGAAAACATCCTGCGCGCGGAAAAGAGCGGCACGGTCAAGACAGTGCACGCCAAGGCCGGCGAAAGCCTGGCGGTGGACGCGATCATTCTCGAGATGGAATGAGCGCGCCTGACCGGAAGGCTAGTTGACGTTTACGTAAGCGTGAATTACATCGCTGCAAAATTCATGGGAAAGGCACGAGTGCGATGAAAGCCCTGGTCTGCGTGAAGCGGGTGATCGACTACAACGTGAAGCCGCGTGTGAAG
>NZ_BMZP01000023.1 GCF_014652855.1 Novosphingobium pokkalii | reverse complement strand
GTAGCTCGTCAGGCTCATAACCTGAAGGTCGCAGGTTCAAATCCTGCCCCCGCAACCAGTCTCACAAACTCAACAATGCCCCGGCGCCATCCGCTACGGGGCTTTGTCACCTCCAGCCACAGCGAAATCTCACTACATCCCCTCCCCATACCCCGCACGCATGCGGGAGGGGCTTTGCGTGTTCACGAGAGACGGCGGACCGCTTCGGCTTGCGCGATCAGGGGCAGCAGGGCTTTCATGTCCGGGCCGTGATCCATCCCTGTCAGCGCCTGGCGCAGCGGCAGGAACAGGGCCTTGCCCTTGCGCCCGGTGCTGTCCTTGAGTGCGCTGGTCAGGGCCGGCCAGGGATCGTTCGTCCAGTCGAGCCGCGCTGCCACTTGCGCCGCCTCGGCCAGGAAGGCCTGCGTGTCCGCATCGAACGCGGGCGGGGCGATCGGTCCCTGGATCACCTGCCACCAATCCGCCGCTTCGCCGATATGCGCGAGATTGGGGCGGATCGCGTCCCACGCGGCTTCGCCCATCCCCTGGGGCAGCAGGGCGGCAACCCGTGCAAACGGCAGGCGATGAACGACGGCGGCGTTGACGCGCTGCAACTCGGTTTCATCGAAGCGCGCCGGCGCGCGGCCGAAGTGGGCCAGGTTGAAGCTGACGGCCAGTTCCTGCGCCGTCAGTGCCGGATCGACCGGATCGGATGTGCCCAGCCGCGCCAGCAGGGCAACCAGGGCCTCGGGCTCGATACCCGCTTCGCGCAAGTCTGCCACGCCGAGCGAACCGAGGCGCTTGGACAGCTTGCCTTCGCTGCCGGTGAGCAGGGCTTCATGGGCAAAGCGCGGCGGCGTGGCGCCCAGGGCCTGGAACATCTGCACTTGCGTGGCGGTGTTGGACACGTGGTCTTCGCCGCGCAGCACGTCGGTGATGCCCATTTCGATATCGTCGATCGCGCTGGGCAGCATATAGAGCCACGAGCCATCGGCGCGGCGCACCACCGGATCGGACATCTGGCGCGGATCGAACTGCTGGGCCCCGCGAATGCCGTCGTCCCAGGTGATCGGCGTGTCGTGATCAAGCTTGAAGCGCCAGTGCGGCTTGTCGCCGGCGGCGGCGCGGGCAGCGTGGTCGGCTTCGGTCAGGGCCAGGGCTGCGCGGTCATAGACCGGGGGCAACCCGCGCCCGAGCAGGATCTTGCGCTTGAGGTCCAGCTCCTGCGCGGTTTCATAGCAGCGATAGAGCCGGCCGTCGGCCACCAGCCGCTCGAACGCGGCCTCGTAGATGGCAAAGCGGGCGGACTGGCGCTCCTCGCGTTCGGGATGCAGGCCCAGCCAGGCAAGGTCGGCGCGGATCGCCTCGACGTGTTCCTCGCGGCTGCGCTGCGCGTCGGTATCGTCGATGCGCAACAGGAAGCGCCCGCCGTGCTTTTGCGCGAGCAGCCAGTTGTGCAGCGCGGTGCGGATATTGCCGACATGCAGGCGGCCGGTGGGCGAAGGCGCAAAGCGGGTCACGACAGTCATGGCCCGCGCTATAGCGCGATTGGCGGCCAAGGCCAGCCGGGGGATTATCCGAACAGGCGCGGGGCGAGCTGGCCCACTTCGGCATCGTCCAGCTCGATCTGGAAAACCTCGGCCAGAATGCGCTGCCATGCCGTGGCATCGGGCAGCTCGGTTACGGTACGCGTGGTGGCGGTGTGCACGGTCATCTGCCGGTCGAGCAGCGAGGCAAAGCCTTCGGGCTGCACGATCGAGACGATGCAGGCCTGGGTGAAGCGCGATTCCGGCCGCGTGGCGACCCAGTGGTTGGACATTTCGAGGTCGAGCGCGGCGACTTCGTTGGTGTCGAAGCTGTATTGCGCTTCCCAGGCGGCGCCATCCAGGCTGCGTTCCACTTCCCATTCACCGCGCAACGCACCCGGCGCGCGGGCGCGGCGCAGGCGGTGGCGATAGCCATCGGCGGCAAGTGCAGTGGCCCCATCGACCAGCGGCATTGGCGGCACATAGGACGAGCCGAAGCCAGCGTCAGCCAGCCAGGGCTCGCTGCCCAGGGTCACCAGACTGAACGTGTGGGTGCGCGCGGTCATCACGCCGGGCGCGGCGCGTAGCCAGACGCGCGCCAGAAGCGGCCGCGTGGGCATGCCCATGGTGGCGAGCATGGCGCCGAACAGGCGGTTGTGTTCGAAGCAGTATCCGCCCCGGCGGCGATCGACCAGCTTGCCGCGAATCGCCTCGGGCGCCAGCGCAATGCCCCGGCCGAGCATGACATCGAGATTTTCGAAGCCGATCGACTGGCGATGGGCGCGCTGCACTTGCTCCAGGCCGTGTGGCGTGGCGGCCGGCGCCGAGGCAAGGCCGATGCGGGCGAGATAGCTGGGCAGGTCGCAGATCATGCCCAGCCGCATAGGCGGCAGGGTGCCTACAAGGCAACCACGAGTTCGCGGTCGATATCCGCGATGCGGGCGCAGCCGCACTGGGCCATGGCCAGCTCGAATTCGGTGCGCAGGATGTGCAGCATGTGCGCCACCCCGGCCATGCCGCCCACCGCCAGGGCATGAAGCTGCGGCGCACCGACCAGCACGGCCTGCGCGCCCAGCGCCAGGGCCTTGAGCGCATCGGACCCGCGCCGGATGCCGCCATCGAACAGCAGCGGAAAATCCGGGCCGAGCGCCGCGCGGATCGCGGGCAGCAGCGGCAGCGCCGGGGCCACGCCATCCAGCACGCGGCCGGCATGGTTGGAGACGATCACCCCGTCTGCCCCGGCATCGCGCGCGCGGCGCACGTCATCGGGATGGAGCAGGCCCTTGACCACCAGCGGCAGCGCGGTTTCACGCCGCAACCAGGCGAGCGTCTGCCAGGTGGGCGCCTGGGCGGCCAATGCGCTGCCAAAGACCAGCGAACCGCCCTGGGCGGCGGCCTGGTGGCGCGGGGGCGGCAAGCCGGCAAGATTGGCGGCTTCCACGCCCGGCGGCAGCGCGAATTCGGCGCGCTTGATCGCTGCGTCGACCGTCAGCACCAGCACGCCATAGCCAGCCGCCTCGGCGCGGCGCACCAGCGCCAGCGACGTGGCCGGATCGGGCTGGAGATAGAGCTGGAACCACAGCGGCGGCGGAGCGGGGCGCTGCAACTCGCGTGCCGCGGCGTGCAGGGCTTGGGCAATGGTTTCGAGCGGCACGCTGGACAGCGTGCTGGCGACGAAGCCGGTATCGAGCGCGGCAGCGGCCTGGGCCGTGGCCACTTCGCCCTGGGCATGGGCCAGGCGGTGATAGGCGACGGGCGCCAGCAGGATCGGCGCGGCATGGCTCTGGCCGAGCAGGGTCAGCGCCGTGCTGCCGCCATCGAGCGGGCGCATCGGGCGCGGCACCAGGCCCCAGCGCGCCAGTGCGGCGCGGTTGGCCGTCGTCGCGCCCTGCTGGATATGCGCCCAGGTGGCGGGATCGAGGCGCGTGGCGGCGTGGCGCTCGTAATCATCGAGCGTGGCGATGTCCGCCGGCAGCGGCGCCGTGCCGCTCATGGCTGCGACCAGCGGCGCAGCAGGTTGTGATAGACGCCGGTCAGCGCCGCCACCGAGGGGTGATCGGGCTGCTCGGCGGCGAGGGCCTGGATCGCCTGGTCCATTTCGAACAGGCTGCGGCGGTCGGCCTCGGCCGGAACCAGGCTCTGCGTCCAGAAGAACGCCGCCAGCCGGCAGCCGCGCGTGACCGGGGTGACGTGGTGATGGCTGGTACCGGGATAGAGCACCAGGTCACCGGCGGCGTGCTTGACGCGGTGGGCGCCATAGCTGTCTTCCACCACCAGTTCGCCGCCCTCGTATTCGTCAGGATCGGACAGGAACAGCGTGCTGGAAATGTCGGTCCGCACATAAGTATCGGTGCCGGGCATGCGGAACAGGGCGTTGTCGATATGGCTGCCATAGGTGCCGCCGCCTTCGTAGCGGTTGAAGCGCGGCGGCAGCACCCGTAGGGGCAGGGCAGCGGCAATGAACAGCGGCGTCTGGCCCAGGCGTTCGAGAATGCGCTGGCCGAGCGCGGCACCCACCGTGCTGTCGAGCGGCAACTGGTGATTGGCCTTGGCGCGGATGGCGAGGTGGCCGGCGGTGGCGCGGCCGTCTTCCCATTCGGCTTCGGCGAGAGCCGCGCGGGCCTGCGCGACGTCGTCCGGCGTGAGCACGCCGGGAATGTGCAGCATCATGGCGCCCGCTTTCAGCCTTGCAGGACGAAGGGGATGGGGATCACACCCTTGATGACATCGGATGCAGCCCAACGCCAATGCTTGACCGCTGACAAGGCAGCACGATCGAGCCGGTCGTATCCGCTGGACCGTGCCACGCTAATTTCAGCGACGCGGCCGTCCGATCCGACGGTGATGTTCAGCAGAACGGTTCCCTGTTCGCGCGCCCGGCGCGAATCAATCGGGTAACGCGGCGGTGTCGCCTCGATCAGATTGGCCGTGAGGTCTCGCTTGGGTGCTGAGGTCAGGGAGGCTGGTGCCGGTGCCGGGGCGGCGGGCGCAGCGGCTACGGGGGCTGGTGCCGGCACGACCGCCGGAGCCGGTGCGGGCGCGGTGGCCACGGCCGGCGCGGGCACGGCCAGGGTGATCGGCGGCGGGGGCGCCACGATGGGCGAGGCGGGCAGCAGCGGCGACTTCTGCTGTTGCGGTGCAGCCTGGGGCGGTGGCGGCGGGGTCGGGGTGAGATCGGCGGTGAGGCGCACCGCCGTCAGCGTTTCGCGGTGTGGCTTGGCGCCGATCACGCCGAGCGACAGGAACGCGGCCAGCAGGCCGGCGACGGCGGCCCCGGCGCCGACCAGCGCAAATCCGCGTGGGCGGCTGCTGGCCTGATAGCGCGATGGCTGCCAGGCGGCCGGACGCAGTGGCACCACTTCGCCAAGCGGCTGCCCTGGAATCGGGCGGAGCGTCAGGGCGGGCGCGTGGTCCGGCGTGACGATCAAACTGGCCTGGCTGCTCACTATTCTGGCCCCCGTTGGCGGTTCGGCAGGTTATTGAGAGTCATTCGCATAGCATGTTGCATAGTCCCGGTCCAGCGAATTGATCGCAATAGCATTATATTTGTCGCAACCTGAAACCCGCGGAGCGGCAGATCGAGCGGCCCCGGGCCACGCTAATGGGGCGATCCACCTTGGCGTTGATATAGGACAAAACGGCGAATCATTATCAATAGCGTTGCGAGTGATAGCAACTCGCATTAAGGCGGGCTGCGCGACGGATGGTGTCGCGGTGGGGATGCCAGGCAAACGACCGGCAAACGCATTAGCCCCTGCCAAGGACACAAGCCTGGACAAGCCAAGCAAAGGATTGATGAGTGAGGGATTCAGTTGATCGCAACGGTGCCGCCGGCGCCGCCCGTTTCTTGGCGCTGGGCTGCATCGGCCTGCTTACCGGAACCGGCCCGGCCCTGGCCCAGGACAGCACCGCCACGGCAGCGCAGCCGCGCGTGCTGGGCGGCGTGACGGTGACCGACACTGCAATCACCGAAGGCAGCTACAAGACCGAGCGCGCCGCTTCGCCCAAGTACACCGCGCCGCTGCTCGACACGCCGCGCACCATCACGGTGATCCCGTCGCAGGTGTTGCAGGACAATGCCACGGCCAGCCTGGCCGATGCGCTGCGCTTCGTGCCCGGCATCACGCTGGGCGCGGGCGAAGGCGGCAACCCCCAGGGCGACCGCCCGTTCATTCGCGGCTCGGATTCGCAAAACAGCCTGTTCCTCGACGGTGTGCGCGATATCGGCGCGCAATCGCGCGATGTCTTTGCCGTCGATCAGATCGAGGTGGTCAAGGGATCGGACAGCACGATGAACGGGCGCGGCAGCGTGGGCGGGGCGATCAACCTCGTCTCCAAGCAGCCAACCGCGCAGCGCTTCGCCAATCTCTCGGCCGCAACCGGCACCGCAGAATACCGCCGCGTGACCGCCGACGTGAACCAGCCGATCGGCAATGTCGGGCTGCGCGTGGCGGCGATGTATCACGACCAGCACGTCGCCGGCCGCGATGCGGTGTGGCAGGATCGCTGGGGCGTGGCGCCTTCGGTCAAGTTCGGCCTCACCGGGCCGACCAGCCTGACGCTGGACTATTATCACCTGGAGAGCCACGAACTGCCGGATTCCGGCATTCCCTATCTTTACACCACTGCCAACGCGCCGGCCGGTTATAGCGAAACGACCGTGGTCAATACGCCGCGCACCGCGTTCTATGGCCTGGTCGATCGCGATTTCCGGCACACCTTGGTCAACACGGGCACGGCCCGGTTCGAGCACAAGTTCGCCAACGGGCTGACCTTGCGCAACACCACGCGCTATGGCGTGTCGAGCCAGGGCTATGTGCTGACCCAGCCCGACGACAGTCAGGGCAACGTGCTCAACGGCCTCGTCTGGCGCCGCGCCAACACGCGCTACAGCCGCACTACCGGCTTCATCAACCAGACCGATTTCTACGGCACGTTCACGCTCGGCGGGATCAAGAACAGCTTTGCGATCACTGGCGAGGTGAGCCGCGAGACGGCCAATGTCGGCGCCTATCAGTCCAACGCCAGCACCGGCACAGCGCTGGCCACCGGGATCAATGCGGTGGGCGGCCGTTGCGGCGCAGCTTCGATCGCGGCCTACAACTGCACCAGCCTGGCCAATCCCAACCCCTATGACCCCTGGGTCAGCTATACCGCAGACGGTTCGGGCGTGACCGCGCCGATCATGCTGTCGGCGGAAAAGACCTGGACCAAGGCGCGCACCAACACCCAAGCGGTCTCGGTGTTCGACACGGTCAGCCTGAGCGATGCGCTGCTGGTCAACCTTGGCCTGCGCTATGACCATTATGTCACGCGCGTCAGCCCCGGCCTGGCCGCCACGGCGCCCGACGAAAGCGGCCGCGCCTGGTACAGCCGCATCGACAACCTGTGGACCTGGCAGGCCGGCCTGACCTGGAAACCGGCGCCCAACGGCAGCGTCTATGCCTCGGCATCCACGGCCGCCACACCGCCGGGCTCGTATCTTGCCAATGGTAGCGAAAGCAACGCGCTCAACACCACCAGCCAGGCCATCACCGATTCGCTCAAGGTGGAGCGCACCCGCAGCTATGAGGTGGGCACCAAGTGGAACCTGCTGGCCGAGGCGTTGTCGCTGACCTTGGCGGCGTTCCAGACCGAAACCACCAACGCGCGCGCGACCGATGCCAACGGCACGGTGGTCTTCGTGGGGCGCAAGCGGGTCAAGGGCATCGAGCTTTCGGCGAGCGGCAACATCACCGAGCGCTGGGCCGTCTTTGGTGGCTATACCTACATGGATTCGACCATTCTCGATGGCGGCACCACGGCGGTGACTTCAGGCGGGGTGACCTACTACGTGCCCTCGCCAAGCACTGGCCAGCGTTTTCCCAACACGCCGGATCACAGCTTTACCGCCAACACCACCTACAAGGCGACAGACCGCCTCACGCTGGGCGCCAACGCGCTCTACATGAGCAAGGTCTATGGCGGCTATGGCGCGGCGGTCAGCGGCGGCACGGTGACCAAGACGCTGGCGCGCTATGTGCCCGGCTACTGGCGGTTCGACGCCAATGCCACGCTTCAGGTAACGCCGCGCTTCTCGCTTCAGGCCAACGTCAACAACCTGTTCGACAAGCGCTATTACGACAAGGCCTATGCCTCGCACTTCGCCAGCCAGGCGGCTGGCCGCACCGCGATCCTGACGGCCAACGTCAAGTTCTAAAGCGGTTTGCGCTGTTCATGGAAAGAGGCCGTCGGGGCAACCCGGCGGCCTCTTTGCTGACTATGATATGAATTGTATTACTTCTATTCCAGCATGGTCCGCAAAGCCGGGCTGAGCCATTCCTGGCCAGTCGCACACACCAGCCTGACGGCAAGATCGTGCTGCTCGGCAAGGGCCTGTGCGGCGGGAAACGGGGAGACCAGCAGCGCGCTGGCCCAAGCATCGGCCAGAGCGCAATGGGCATGCAGCACGGTGGCGGCCAGTGCGCCGAACACCGGCTGCCCGCTGGCAGGATCGAGAGTGTGATCGCCCAGGTAGCGGCCCGAGGTGGCCATGCCCATCTGGTGCAGCGCCACCCGCAGCGGCGCCAGGGTGGTGCCCGGCGGGCTTTCCACATCGACCCACCACGGATCGCCATCGGGCCGCATGCCGCGCCCGGTGCATTCGCCGCCCACTTCGACCAGGGCATGGCGCAAGCCGAGGTCTGCCAGCATATCGGCCACGGCATCGGCGGCATGGCCCTTGGCAATCGCCGAGAGATCGAGCCAGAGGCCGCCGGGCTGGGCGAGCCAGCCTTCCGCCATGACCAGCCGCTGCCAGCCCGAGGCAGCGCGCGCCGCACGAAGCGTGGCGACATCTGGCGGCGCGGCGTGGCGATTGGGGCCAAGGCTCCAGGCGTCGGTCAGGCGGCCGATGGCCGGATCGAACGCGCCCTGGCTGGCGCGCGCTACCGCCAGGCCGTGCGCCAGCACTTGGGCGAGATCGCCGGGCATGCGGCACCACGTGCCAGGTAGGGCGTGGTTGAAGCGCATCAACCGGCTTTGCCCGTCCCAATGGCTGAGCGTGCGTTCCATCCGGTCGAGCCGGGCCTGGATCTGCGCGCCCAGCGCTTCGGTGGAAGGGGCGCCCAGGATATGGACGCCTGAAGGATGGGCAAGGCGCACCTGCCATTGCGTGCCCATGGTCAGGCCGGACAGGGCGATGACCGGGGCATGGGGATCGAACCCGGCCAGGCAGGCCGGGTCGATTGCCGGGGGCACGGCGATCCGCAGCATGGTCATCGCCGTGCCGGGCGGGGTCAGGGGGCCACCACTTCCAGCGTGGCGGTATAGCTGGTGCGGCGGTGCGCGGCGCGCGGGTTCGACGGGTGATCGTCGGCCAGGCTGGCATTGAGCCAATAGAACCCGGCGACCGGCCACTTGACCGTGACCGTGCCATCGGCCGCCGTGGTCAGTTCCTGCGCGCCTTCGATATCGCGATAGCGCTTGCCGCCGGGGATCACCGTCACCTTGAGCTTGGCGGCCGGCTGCCCGTCGATCAGGAAGCGGAACTTGCCCGGCTCGTCGGTCACCAGTTCGTCGGGGTGAGTCACCGGTACCATTTCCAGCCCCTTGTTGGTGGGCGTGAACGCCTGCGTGGTGGGCGAGCCGGCAGTGACGAACACGAAGTTGCGGTTGAGCGTCTCGGTCAGATCCACGTCGGTGGCGTTGGCCGGAATGTCGGCCACGCTGGCCACCATGTGATCGGGCGCGATCTGCGGGCGCGGCCCGCCTTCACCGCCTGGGCCACCGGGACCGCCCGGCCCGCCGGGGCCACCGGGGCCGCCTGGCATCATCCCGCCCGACATCATCCCGCGCGGCGGCATGCCTGGGCCACCGGGGCCACCGGGGCCGCCCGGAGCACCCGGTCCGCCCATTCCGCCCGGACGGCGCATGCCCACGCCCCACAGCTCGCCATTCACTTTGAACGTGCCCGAAAGATTGGCCATCTCGGTGCCGATCTTCCAGGTGCCGGGCTTGTCGATCGCCACGTCGAACACCGAGCGGGTGCGCAGGCGGGCGGCGTTTTCCACCTTGCCCGCCGTGCCATCGGGCGCCCAGACTTTGACTTGTTCCACCCCCAGCGGGAAGTGGTCGGGATAGAACAGGTCGTTGGATACGGCCGCGTCCACCGTCACCGACTGGTTGGTATCGGCCAGCACCGTGATCGAGGGCAGCAGCCACATGCGGTGGGCCTGGGCCGGGGCGGCCAGGGCCAGCGCCAGCAGCGGCGCGGCGAGAAGCAGGGTCTTGCGATTCATCGGCATCGGTCCTGTCAACGGAGGGAAACGGAAACCTGGCCCAGTTCGGCCCGGCCGCTGGTTCCGGCGGGAGCGGGCTTCACCGGCACGGAGAACGGCACCTGCACCAGTTCACGCCCCCCGGTTTCGCGCGCCGCTTCCACGAAGAGGGTGTAGGCGCCCGGCTTGAGCCCGGCGGGCAGGGGAATGCGATAGGCGCCCGGCGCGCGGGTCTGGCCCGACAGGCCATCGGCGGGCAGGGCGAGCGAACGGCCGCCCTTGCGCCACCAACTGCGCAAGTCGCCCAGCCACTTGGTCCCCGGTTCGCGGCCGACCTTCTTGATATCGTACCACACCCACAGCGTGCGGGCCTGGCCGCCGCCGGTGGGCTCGATCCAGCCGGCCACATAGGGGCGGTGGTATTCGGCCACGCTCAGGCGCGGGATGGTGACGGTGATCGTGCCGGCGGGCGCGGCGGGCGCCGCCACGGCGAGGTGCGGTGCGGCCAGCACGCCAGTGGCCAGGGCAAGGGACTTGCGCATCGGACGGGGGCTTTCTTGCGGTCAGTGGATAAAGAAAAGGGCGATGCCCGCCGGAATCACCAGCCCCAGCGCGACCAGGGGCCATGTGGCGGGGCGATGGCGGGCGTGAAGCTGCAGCAGGATCAGCCCGGTCAGCGTGAACACCACGCAGGCCAGTGCGAAAAGATCGATGAACCAGAACCACACCGAGCCGGTGTTGCGGCCCTTGTGCAGGTCGTTGGCCCAGGAAATCCAGCCACGGTCGGTCTTTTCCGCGGTGATCGCGCCGCTCTGCCGGTTGATGCTGACCCAGCGATCGGTGCCCGGCCCGGGCATGGCGACATAGACTTCGTCATCCGACCATTCGCCCGGCCGCCCCTTGGGATCGATTCCCACGGCCTGGGCCACGGCCTTGGCCACCGCATCGGGCAGCGGGGCATCGCTGGCGGCTGGTGCCGGCGCGATCTGGCGCAGCAGCGGCTGGGGCAGGGTGGCGTTGCGATCGACCACCACCGGCTGGGCGTTGATCTGCGCGGCGTGGTTGAGTGTGAGGCCGGTGATCGCGAACAGCATCATGCCGACCAGCGCGATTGCCGCGCTGATCCAGTGCCAGGTGTGCAATTGCTTGAGCCAGAACTGCCGTGCCTTGCGCGCTTTCTTGCCCGCATGGCGCGTGCCTGCGCCCGCAGCGGCGGCGGGTGCCGACACGCGGAACGGCGTATCGGCAGCAGGCCGGTGAAGCGCAGGGCTGGGGCGATCGATCTCTTCAAGCGTGTGCAAGGGATGGTCCATCGAAGGCAAAGGATGCCTTGCTCCTAACCTAATGCGAGTCATTTGCAAGTTTGCCATTGTATCAATTCTGTTACGGAATTTGCCGTGCTCCGCACGGTTCTCTCCGCATTTCTCCGCAAGCCGCGCAGCCCAAGCATTAAGCATCCCGTGGCTAGGAAAATCGGGAAATCCGTCCACCGGAGTGTTCTCGATGCTGAGCGTGCAAACCCGGCAAGCAACACGGCTTGTCATCGGCCTTGTTGTTCTCGCCCTTGCGCTGGCCGCGTTCGTGGTGGCGCAGATTCGCTTTGGCGGCCCGATGCATCATGAAAGCCTGCTCCAGGACGAACTGCTGGCCGACATTCTGCCGCCACCGTGCTTCGTGGTGGAGCCCTACCTGCACACCACGCTGATGCTGACCGATCCCGGCCATGTCGAGCCCGGGATGAAGGCGCTTCAGGAAGAGGAAGCCCAGTTCCGGCAGCGTCTGGCCTATTGGCAGGCGGCCCCCGTGCCCGATGACATGCGCGGCGCGGTCAACGCCACGCTCGATGCCGAGGTGGAATTCTGGAAGACCGTCGACGACCAGTTCCTGCCGGCCGCACGGCGTGGCGACACTGCCATGATGCGCACGGTGCACGATGGCGCGTTGAGCCAGGCCTACCAACGCCAGCATGATCGCGTGAATGCCCTGGTGACCCTGTCCAATGCGGAGCGGGCGCGTCTGCTCGATGCCGGATACCGGCGGGTGCTGGTCTCGCTGGCGTTGTCCGGGCTGCTGGCGCTGGCGGTGCTGGGGGCCATCGTCTGGGCCGGGGTGCAACTGCGCCGCCGGGTGATCGCGCCGCTGGTGGATACGGCCGCGGGCATTCAGGAAATGGCCAAGGGGGATTACGATTACCCGATCGACGGCAACACCCGCCCGGACGAGATCGGCGAGATCGTGCGTGCGCTCGATGTCTTCCGTGGCGCTGCCAAGCGCAGCCAGGCCGGCCGCCGCGATCAGGAAATGGTGGTCACGGCCCTGACCCAGGGGCTCGACGTCATGGCCGCGCGCAATCTGGAAGTACGCCTGGAAGAGCCGTTCCCCGGCAATCTCGATACCTTGCGCAACAACTACAACTCGGCTGTCGGCGCCATGGCCGAGGCGCTGCGCGCGGTGCGCGTGGGGGCCAACAAGGTATCGCGCGCGATTGCTGAGATCCGCGCCGCGTCCGAAGACCTGGCCCAGCGCAACGAGCAGCAGGCCGCCAGCCTGGCGACCACGGCCCATTCGCTCGACACGGTGACCAGCAGCGTGGGCGAAACGGCGGCTCGCGCCGCCAGCGTGCAAAGCGCGGTCGGTGCCGCGCAGCGCGAGGCGGAGGCGGGGGGAGAAGTGGTGACCCGCGCCGTGGCAGCCATGGCCGGGATCGAAGCCTCGTCCGAGAAGATCGGCCAGATCATCAGTGTGATCGATGGCATTGCCTTTCAGACCAACCTGCTCGCGCTCAACGCCGGGGTCGAGGCGGCGCGCGCCGGGGACGCGGGCAAGGGCTTTGCCGTGGTTGCCAGTGAAGTGCGCGCCCTAGCCCAGCGCTCTGCCGATGCGGCGCGCGATATCAAGGAACTGATCGGCGAAAGCACGCTGCAAGTGAGCCAGGGCGTGACTCTGGTGGGCGAAACCGGCGAACGGCTGGGCGATATCGTCGCCCGCGTCGGCGAGATCGGCGGCCTGGTCTCCGGCATTGCCGAAGCGGCGATCGAGCAGGCCGACAAGCTGCGCGACGTGAACCGTGCCGTGAGCGACATGGACCGCATGACGCAGCAGAACGCCGCGATGGTCGAACAGTCTTCTGCCGCGACGCGCAGCCTGGCGACAGAGGCCGAGGCCCTGGCCCAGCTCGTTGGCACGTTCCAGACCCGCGACGTCGCCAACCGCCCCGCCCATGTGGCCAAGGCCACAGACCTGCGTCGCGATTCGATGCTCGATCAGGACCGCCCCGGCCCGCGCCTGGCGCTGGCGGCGGGCTGACCAGGGGCGCCTGTCCCGCTATTTTGCCGCTGCGCCGGCCTTGGCGCGCTGGGCCAGTGCGTCGGGCGAGGGGATCACCTGGCCCAGTTCGGCAATGACCGGATCGGGATCGATCAGCAGCGCTTCAGTCGCGCGGCCGTCGCCCTTGGTGCCCAGGCGCACCCAGGCAATCGACGGTTTCTGGCCGTTGACGAAGAAATTGAACATCTTGCCCTGTGCCTTGGCCATGAGCGCGGCATGCAGCAGCAAGGCATCGGGCTGGGTCAGGGGCGCGCCATCGTTGAAATAGGCCACCAGGCCATTGGGCCTCGGCTCCTTGGGCATGATCGCCATTTTCGATTTCTGGGTGTTCCACACCTGCTTGCTCTGCGCCTCGAACGCACTGACGGCGGCGTAAGGGAGGATGTAGGAAAACAGCGTGCGGTTGTTCTTGTCGCGCTCGGCCAGGGCGGCCAGCATCCGTTCACGCTGGCGGTTTTCGCGCTGCAGCCGCGTTTCGGCCAGCATGCCGATCCGCTCTTCGGGCTTGCAGCCGGGCAGCAGCAGCGCGGCCACGCCTTCGGCGGCCCCTATCGAGGGGGCAGTCCATTCGCTGCGCGCGGTGAACACGCGCCGGGCTTCGGCTACCTTGCCGGCGTGGAACGCGGCCACCACGCCGTAAAGGTCCAGCAATTCCACCACGTTGCTGGCGTCTGTCTCGGCCTTGCCAGCGGCACGGCGCGCTTCCAGATTCTGGCGCGCCTCTTCGGCCCGCTTCGCCGCCTGTTCCCACTGGCCGGCCAGCGCAAGCGTGAGAGCGCTGCCAGCATAGACCGCGGATTCGCGCGTTTCGGCCAGTTGCGACTCAAAATCAGCCAGCAGCGTCTCCCGCCGTGCGGCTGCCTCGGCAAAGCGGCCGGCATCCTCCAGGCGGATCGCAGCGCGCAGCAGGCTGAGGGTATCGAGCACGGCGGCCTGGTCGTAGAAGCGCAGCTCGTCTGCGGTCAGGGCCATGCCCGCCACGAAATAGGGCTGTGCGGTGACTTTGGGATACCAGGACCATGGCATCTTCAAGGCGCCGCGAATCCGCACGGCGGTCGAGCCTTCGGGGTCACCCAGTCGCAGCCGTGCCTCGCTTTCCAGCAGGTCGAACGACAGGCCCATCGACCGGTCGAAATAGGGATTGCCGATCAGGTTTGCCGCCTGCGCCTCGGCACGGGCCTTGCCCACGTCGGCCGCGGCGCCGCTGAAATCCTTGGCCTCAATGCGGTGCGCGGCGCGCGCCAGGATCAGTGGCAGGCGGCGGATCACGTTGTGCTCGCCTTTCTGCGGATCGTCGATCAGGCGAGTGCAGGCTTCCACTCCCTTGGCGCCGAACTGGCGTTTTGCGGGATCGGCCAGCTCGCGCGCGGGGGCCAGCAGGCCCAGCAGCGTGACAGCCCCCACCAGCCGGGCAAAGCTTTCGCCTCCGGTCAGGTTGTTGGGATTGCCGTCGCAGCGCAGGTACCATGAGCCGTTCTTGCGGAAATCTTCCAGCTCGGCTGCCTTTGCGGCGGCCTCTGCATCGCGTTGCTGTTCCTTGGTCAATGGGGCAGGCGGTGCTGTGACCGGCGCAGGCGGGGCGGTATCGGCGGCCTGCGCCACGGCGCCATGCAAAATGGCCAGGGCAGCGGCCCCGGCCAGGATGAATCGGTTCATTATGTCTTGCCCCCTGCTGCGTTCGACGACGCTGCCCAGCAAACTGCATTTCACAGTGTTTCGCAATATGTCGCTTGCGCGCGATCGTGGGCAAGGCAAGCTGAAGGCTTACCGCGTCCCGCGGTGCTCCCCTTTCACCCAGCGCACCGTGCCCGACGACGCGCGCATCACCACGCTGTCCGTGGTCATCACGCCGTTCTTGCGGATCTTCACGCCATCGAGCAGCGAGCCATCGGTCACGCCGGTTGCGGCAAAGATGCAGTCGCCCTTGGCAAGGTCGTTGAGATCATAGATCTTGTTGAAATCGGTGATGCCCCATTTACGGGCGCGGTTGCGTTCGGCCTCGTTGCGGAACAGCAGGCGCCCCTTGAACTGCCCGCCCACGCAGCGCAGCGCGGCCGCCGCCAGCACGCCTTCGGGCGCGCCGCCGCTGCCCATGTAGAGATCGACGCCCGTGTCTTCGTTGGTCACCGCGATCACGCCGGCCACATCGCCGTCGGGGATCAGGCGGATGCCGCAGCCCAGCGCGCGCAGTTCGGCAATCATCGCTTCGTGCCGCGCGCGATCGAGCACGCAGACCACGATGTCGGACGGTGCCACGCCCTTGGCGGCGGCCACGGCGCGGACATTGTCGCTGACCGACTTGTCCAGATCGATCACGCCGGCGGGATAGCCGGGGCCGACTGCCAGCTTTTCCATGTAGACGTCGGGCGCGTTGAGCAGCCCGCCTTCCTCGGCCACGGCCAGCACGGCCAGCGCGTTGGGACCAGCCTTGGCGGTGATCGTGGTGCCTTCCAGCGGATCGAGCGCAATATCGATGCGCGGGCCTGCGCCTGGGGCAGAGCCGACCTTCTCGCCGATATAGAGCATCGGCGCCTCGTCCCGCTCGCCTTCGCCGATCACCACCGTGCCATCCATGTAAAGTTCGTTGAAGGCGGCGCGCATGGCCTCTACAGCAGCAGCGTCGGCTGCTTTTTCGTCGCCGCGGCCGATCAGGCGTGAAGCACCGATCGCCGCAGCTTCGGTGACACGAACCATTTCGAGCACGAGGACACGGTCCAGAACCTGGGATGCTGCGGGCGTCTCGGGAGATTGGGCGGTCACGATGGCTCCTCTATGGGCGAACTGCGCAGTCGTATGCACGATAGGTCTGGGCAGCCCCTAGACGGGAGGTAGCCGTGTTGTCGAGAGTCCCGCTTGCGAAGATCGCGCCGATGGCAGCGGCCCTGTTCGGGCTGGTTCTGGCGGTTGTGCCCGGCGCCCCGGCACAGGCCCAGAATGCAGCAGCCGCGTCGGCTCCGGCCGATCCGGCACCGATCGATCCGGCCCAGGCCATCACCGTGCCGCAGGTGGCCGGGCCGGGCCTGCCCACCCTGGGCGATACCGACGGCAATCTCGCCCAGCGCATCATCACCGGCAGCCAGGCCACGCGGTGCCGTCCCGGCCGGGCGGCAGACGGCTCGATCGTGGTGTGCCGCGATGCGCAATCCCGCGAAAAGGAACGCCTGCCGCTCCGCGACCAGACCGACACCGCGCAATCGACCAACGATGGCCTGCCGCGCGCGCCCAACGTCTCGGGCCTGCCGGAATGCTCGGGCAAGCACACCTGCCTGGGCTTTGGCAGCGTGCCGCCGCCGATGTACTATTTCGACATCACCGCGCTGCCGCCGCCGCCGCCCGGCTCCGACGCCGATCGCATCGCCAAGGGCGAAATCCGCGCGCCCTGACAGCCCGCGTCGCTCAAACGACAAGAGCCGGGAAAGGCTGTCCTTTCCCGGCTCTCGCGGATGGGTGTCAGAGTGCCGAGCGGGCGCTCATTCCTCCAGGATCGGCAGCACCACCGGCGGCTCGGTCAGGCACGGCGAATCGCACAGCAGCGCCATGGCGCGCTGGATCGCGCTTTCCGGGCCATCGTGGGTGACCATGTGGACCAGCACCGTATCGGCATCGCCCGCCGCTGCGCCGGGCGTGCCCTTCTGGATCAGGCTTTCGATCGAAACTCCGGCATCGCGCATCGCGGCGGTGATTTCCGCCAGTGCGCCGGGGCGGTCGGCCACGTTGAAGCGGATATAGGCGCTGCCGATGCGGTCGCCGGTCTGCGCGGGCGGGGCTTCACCCAGTTCGGCCACGGGGATCGAGAACGGCGCGCCGATATCGCCACGGGCAATGTCGATCAGGTCGGCCACCACGGCGCTGGCGGTGGGGCCATCGCCTGCGCCGGCGCCCTGGAACAGCAGGCGGCCGACGAAGTTGCCTTCGGCGACCACGGCGTTGGTCGCGCCGTCGACGTGTGCCAGGGGATGATCGCGGTGGACCAGATGGGGCTGGACGCGCTGCACCAGGCGGCGCTGGCCGGCTGCGTCCACTTCGGTATCGGCCATGCCGATCAGGCGGATGTAATAGCCCAGCACGTCGGCCTGGGCGATGTCGGCAGCGAGCAGACGGCGGATGCCGCGCGTGGTCACGCTCTTGAAATCGATGCGGGTGCCGAACGCCACGCTGGACAGGATCGCCAGCTTGTGCGCCGCGTCGATCCCGTCGATGTCGAACGTCGGATCGGCTTCGGCATAGCCCTTGGCCTGCGCCTCGGCCAGCACGTCGGCAAAGTCGCGGCCGGTGTCTTCCATCGTGGAGAGGATGTAATTGCAGGTGCCGTTGAGGATGCCATAGACGCGGCGGATCTCGTTGGCCGCCACGCCTTCCTTCAGGCTCTTGATCACCGGGATGCCGCCGGCCACCGCCGCTTCGAACTTGAGCGCGGCGTCGGCCTGTTCGGCCAGCGCGGCCAGTTCCAGGCCATGGTGGGCGATCATCGCCTTGTTGGCGGTGACCAGGTCCTTGCCGGCATTGAGCGTGTTGCGCGCCAGGGTCAGCGCCGGACCATCGGACCCGCCCACCAGTTCGACGACAACGTCCACGTCCGGCCGGGCGGCCATCGCGGTCATGTCGTCTTCCCAGGCATAACGCGAGAGATCGACACCGCGATCCTTGCTGCGATCGCGCGCGGCCACGGCCACGATCTCGATCCGCCGCTCCGCCCGGCGGGCGATGAGGTCGGCATTGGTTTCGATCAGTCGGATCACGCCACCACCAACGGTGCCGAGGCCGGCGAGCGCGATGCGCAAGGGTTCGCTCATGGTCTTCCCACTCTCGTCATGTTCTGGCCGGTGCCCTAGGCGAGCCTCGGCCAAAAGGCCAGAGGTCCGGTCTCGGCGCCTCAGCGGTGCCGCACGGAAAATGCGCCTTGGCGCATTTTCCAAACCGGCTTTCAGCCATGCGGGCGGTTGCGGGTGCAGGCGCCCAGTTCGCGCACCACCTGGGCATAGTCTTCCTGGGCGATCTGCTGATCGTCCGCGCTGCCGCCGATCAGGCTGCGCGCCGGCAGTTCTGCCGGCAGGGCGCAGGCCAGGCGATACCAGGCCAGCGTTTCGGGCTGTGGCGGCTTGGCCGACTGGTCGACGATCTCGGAAAAGCTCACGCCCCAGGTGGTCGGCTGGCCGGGGCGGCGCAAGATCGAAAGCGAGGCCGGCTTGCCCCCGGTGGTGGACAGGAACACCTGCGTCTCGCCTTCGCCGGTCAGGTTGCCGGGCACGTGCATGGTCTCGCGTACGCCGGTGATCACCGGCGGCTGGCCGGGGTTGACCAGTTCGGTCAGGATCGGGCGCAGCCGCGCTTCCAGCTCCGGCGTCCACGGCAGCATGGCATCGGGTGCCACCAGCCTGAGCTCGCCAGGGCGGCCAGGCACCGTATCGCCCAGTAGCAGCACGGGCATCTTGCGCAGCTTGGGCACCTTGCCGCGCGCATCGAGCGGCACGTCGGCCAGGAAGCTCAGCGTCTCGCCGATGTCCGTGCCCACCAGCAGCGCGGTGGTGCGCGCCTCGATATAGAGCCGCACTTTGCCGGGGGCCACATCGGTGGCGATTGCGGGGTTGATCGTGGAGACGGCCGTGATATCCGCCTTGACCACCACGTGCGCGGGCAGAGAAAGATCGACAAGGTCGGCGTAGGTCAGCGCCGGGGCGTCAAGAGTGCGAATCGTGGATGGCGCGCCTTGCGCATGCAAGGGCGCCGAAATGCTGGCAAACAGCAGCGAGCCGGCGACAAAATTTCGCACCGGATGCGCAGATTTGGCCATATTCCTCCTTCCGTGCGGCGCAGCGCCGCAAAATTGCTAAGATTTCCTTGCGATTGCGGGACGCATCGCTGAATCATCCCTTAACCGATAAAGCATTTGCGCCCTTATGGGTTCGGCGTTAAAGCTCCCGGTCGTTCGGGCAAACAAAAAACCAAGTCCGAACCATGCCGCCGCCGGGCCCTCTGCGTCCGATGTCGGCGGTCCGGGTTGTTCGGCAGGGTGGAATGAAATCGCTGGATTGTCTCGTCGGCCGGAACGGTGATTCCGGGCGTCGGTCCTTTCTGGGCGCGATGGGCGTTGTCTTATGGGCGATGTATCGGGCCTGGCCGGGACGTTCAGGAGTATTGGAGCTGAATGGCATACGCTGACCAACAGATGAGCGGTAACAAGATCACCGCGCTCATCATCGTTGCTGTTCTTCATGTCGTCGTGGGGTATGCGCTGGTCACCGGCCTTGCCTACTCGGCGTTCAAGAAGATCAAGGACGTGACCACCGCGGTCAAGATCGAGGAAGAAAAGCCGAAGGAGCCGCCGCCGCCGCCCCCGAAGCAGCCTGATCAGCCGCCGCCACCGATCGTTGCGCCGCCGCCGCCGATCAACCTGAATCTGGCCCCGCCGCCGATTCAGGCTGTGACGACGCCGCCGCCGGTCGCCCCGCCGCCGGCTCCGGTCGTGCTGCCGCCGGCTCCGCCGGCGCCGCCCCCGCCTCCGCCTCCGCCGCCGCCGGTTCCCGGCACGCCGCGTGGCAACCCGGGTGACTGGGTGACGCCGAACGACTATCCGTCGCGTGCACTCCGTGAAGGCGCCACCGGCACGACCGGCTTCCGTCTGGATTATGACGCAAACGGTAAGCCGACCAACTGCGCGATCACGCGTTCTTCGGGCAACCAGGAACTTGACGCGGCGACCTGTCAGAACCTGATGCGTCGCGCCCGTTTCAAGCCGGGTACGCAGAACGGCCAGCCGGTCGGCAGCTCGTACAGCAGTTCGGTGCGCTGGCAGATCCCGAAGGACTGATGCCCGGCATCACCCTATCGGACCTGCCACCGTCCATGCGCAGCTTTTTGCACTTGCTATCGAATTCTTGAGAGGAAGACCCGAATGTTTATCCAGACGCTTGCCGCTGCTGCGGCCAATGCCGCGCCGCAGAACAAGTTCGGCTTCGTTGAAGCCCTGCAGGCCGGCGGTTTCATTTCGTACGCCACGGTGACCATCCTCGGCATCATGTCGTTCGGCTCGTTCTTCATCCTGTTCACCAAGTTCTTCGAACAGTCGAAGATCCTGGGCCAGTACAAGGCTCTCGCCAACTTCTGGCGCGCGCCCACGCTGCGTGAAGGCGCTGCCAAGCTGGACAAGAACAGCGCATGGCGCCAGCTCGTCGACGACGGCATCGCCGCCGAAGACCAGCACGCCAAGATGACCGACGCCCTGGAAGCCCATGACTGGCTGCACGGCTCGCTCGCTCGCTCGGAAGCCGCGATCAACGCGCGTCTCGCCGGCGGCCTGCCCTTCCTCGCCACCGTGGGCGCGACCGCGCCGTTCATCGGTCTGTTCGGTACCGTGGTCGGCATCTATCGCGCCCTGATCGCCATCGGCCTCGCCGGTTCGGCCTCGATCGACAAGGTCGCCGGTCCCGTCGGTGAAGCTCTGATCATGACCGCGCTGGGTCTGCTGGTCGCCGTGCCGGCCGTGCTTGCCTACAACTGGCTCCAGTCGCGCAACAAGAAGATCGCCGAGCTGCTCCAGGGCTTCTCGACCGACGTTCTGGCCAACATCACCTCGAAGGGCGCCGTGAAGCCCGCCGTTGGTCCGGCTCCGGCCGCCAAGCCGGCTGCCCCGGCTGCTGCTCCGGTCAAGAAGTAAGCTGTCACCCCAAGACCGGTGGCATCCGCTACCGGTCTTGTCCGCAGAACGCGGGTCATGGCCAGGGCGGCCTTCCAGCCCACACCCTGGCCCCTCCCGCGGCTTCAATCGGATAGGATGTAACCAATGGCAATGTCTGTAGGCGGCGCTGGCGGAGAAGAACGCCCGATGTCGGACATCAACACCACGCCGCTCGTGGACGTGATGCTGGTGCTGCTGATCATCTTCCTCATCGCGGTTCCGGTCGCGATCCAGACCGTCGAGAAGCTCAAGGTTCCCGTTCTTGCCTCGGAAGAAACCCAGGACAAGGTCGAAAACCTGCTTCTCGCCGTTGTCTCGACCGACGCGAACGGCCGCAGCCCGCGCGAACCTGGCTACCAGGGCTCGACGCGCAACGGCGAATGCCGCGTCTATTTCAACAACGTGACTCCGGTGGACAACACCGAGCTGTACAAGCAGGCTTTCGATCGTCTCGACGCGATCGTGAAGCGTGAAGGCGGCGCGGCCAACATGGACCCGGAAAAGATCCCCGAAGTGCACATCCGTGGCGACGTCAATGTTCCGTGGAAGTGCATCGCCGGTGCGATCTACAACGTGCAGGCTGCGGGCTATCCCAAGGTCGGCTTCATCTCCACCCCGGTCGATCCCAACGGCTAAGCCCTGACGGAGACCGTCCGGGGCGCGCCTTTCGGGGCGCGCACGGCGAACAGGAGTAACACACCATGGCAATGAGCGGCGGCAAGGACGATGGCGCGCCGATGATGGAAATGAACACGACGCCGTTGATCGACGTCATGCTCGTGCTCCTCATCATGTTCATCATCACCATCCCCGTGGCCACGCACTCGGTCAACGTGAACCTGCCGCAGGCGACTCCGCCTACGAACCAGCCGCACGTCGACCCGGTGAAGAACAAGCTGATCCTGACGCAGGACGGTCAGATCCTCTGGAATGGTTCGTCCATCACCGAAGGCAACCTGATCTCGCTGCTCCAGGCGACCAAGGCGATGAACCCGGAGCCGGAACTTCAGTTCCAGCCGGACGCCTATGCCAGCTATGAAACGGCCAACCGGCTGCTGAAGGACATCACCGAATCCAAGGTGACCAAGTTCGGCTTCGTCGGTAACGAAAACTTCGCCACCTTCGGGAAGGCGCAGTAAGGCTTCACGGCCCGTTTCCTCCGGCAGCCACGCCGGGAAACCCGATCCCAAAGATCGAATAAAGAGGGGTGGAGCAATCCGCCCCTTTTTCTTTGCCTTCCCGCTTTGCGCAGGGCGCCGCTGTCCTTCGCGGGAAGCCCGGTTTGGCAGTCCCCGCTCAGAGAATCTCCGCCACCTTCTCCTTGGGCCGGCACAGGCGCACGCCCTTGTCGGTTTCCACCAGGGGGCGCTCGATCAGCTTGGGCTCAGCCACCATGGCGGCGAGCACGGTGGCATCGTCGGCCTGGGGCAGGCCGCGCTCCTCGGCATCGGTGCCGCGCAGGCGCAGGCCCTGTTGCGGCGTCAGGCCCGCGTCGCGATAGAGTTGGGCTAGCTTGGCCGCGCTGGGCGGGGTCTTGAGATATTCGATCACGGTGACCTCGGCGCCAGCCTCCTGCAACAGAGCAAGGGTATTGCGCGAGGTGCCGCAGGCGGGGTTGTGCCAGATCGTGGCGTGCATCGCAGTCTCCTGAATGGTTGGTATAAGGTCAGAACCCGCCGGTCGTGGCGGTGCGTGGGGCGGGCAGGCGCACGGGGCGTTCCTGCCCGCGCAGGATGCGGCCGGCGCGTTGCACCGCGCGCACCAGCCGGGGCTGTACCCCGCAGCGGCAGACATGCGGCAGGGCGGCAAAGACATCCGCCTCGCTCGGATCGGCATTGTGCGCCAGCAAGGCCGCTGCGGCCATGATCAGGCCGGGAGTGCAGAACCCGCACTGGATCGCCTGCTCGGCGGCAAAGGCCTGCTGCACCGGATGGTTGCGATCCGGCGAAAGGCCTTCGATGGTAGTGACGCTACGGCCCTCCGCTTCACCCAGCGACAGCGTGCAACTCGGCATGGCCTGGCCATCGACGATCACCGTGCAGGCTCCGCATTCACCCGTGCCGCAGCCATACTTGGTGCCGGTGAGATTGGCAGCGTCGCGCAAGGCCCACAGCAGCGGCGTGTCTTCCGGCAGGCGGATGTCGAGCGGCTGGGCATTGATCGTCAGGCTGGCCATGGCCGGGTTATAGAGCGGCCGGGCGCAGGCTCAATGCCCGGCGGTGTCATACCCGCCCAACGCCAGCAGCAGGGCATCGACCACCGGAACGGCGCTGGTGCCTTCGGGCAGGTCGTTCACCAGCGCGGCAAAGGTCAGCATGTGCCCATCAGTGCTGGGCAGGATGCCGGCGAGAGTCTGCGTGCCCAGCAGCGTCCCGGTCTTGGCGCGCAGCCGGCCATCGAGTGCGGTGCCGCGCAACCGGCCTTTCAACGTGCCGCTCTGGCCCGCAACGGGAAAGCCATCGAGCCAGGCGGCGCCCCAGGGTTGCGCCTGTCCCCAGCGCAACAGGTTGACCAGCGCGCGCGGCGTCACGCGGTTGTGGGCGGACATGCCCGAGCCGTCATAGAGGCTGACGCTGCCCGGCGCGAAGCCGACTGGCGCCAGTGCGGCACCACGCGCCGCAAGCCCGGCGCTCACCGTGCCGGACGGCGTCAGGCGGCGCAGCAGCAACTCGGCATGCAGGTTCTGGCTTTGGCGCAAGGTGAGCGCCACGTCCTGCACCAGTGGCGGTGGGACCAGGCGCGCGAGCGGCGCCGGTTCCGCCCCGGGCACATCGTCGGCGCGATGGCGGGCAAGCACTGGGCCGCTCACGGTAACGCCGCGCGCCACCAGCATGGCCCACAAGACCGCAGCGGCGCGGGCGGCCGGGTCTGCCACGGAAAGCACCAGCCGTTGCGTCGTGCCGGGCGCGATCGTGCCGGACAGGCGCCAGATGTCGGATCCGGGCAGCGTGCTGCGCGCGATGGCAGGCTGCGCCGTGCCCGTCAGGATGGTGCCGCTCACGGTGATGCCGGCAGGCGGCTCGATCCGCGCGGGCGCTCCTGAGGCGCCGCCGATCACCTGGGCCACGGCGATATTGTCGTCCAGCGTCAGCGCCGAGACAGCCGTGGCCGAAACCGTGGCCATGTTGTCCCAGCCCATGCCCGAGGGCCAGCGCTCGTCGGCCATGGCGCTGTCGTCACCGATCACGCGGCCGACGCGATGGGTGCGGGCGGCCACGGCGTCGGCCAGGGTCGCCAGGCAGTCGCTCCGGCAATCGGGGGCGGAGGACAGCCGGGCATCGCCATGACCGCGCAGCACCACGTCAGGCGCACGGGGCGATCCTTCCAGCGTGACACTGGCGCCGCCGGTGGCATCGGGCTGATCGGTTGCGGGGAGCAGGGCCAGCGCGGCGGCGGTGGTGAACAGCTTGGTGGTGGAGGCGGGCACCATGCGCGCATCGGCATTGCGCTCTGCCACCACGGCGCCGGTTTCATCCACCACCAGCAGGCCGATCCGCGCGCCGCTGGGCAGCCGCGCTAGGATCGCGTCAAGCGCAGCGGCATCCACGCCCCGGCCCTGCGCCACGGGCGCCACCAGCAGCAGCGCCAGAGCCAAAGCCAGGCGACGGCCGCCCCGCATCATTCCACCGGCCAGTTGTCGATCAGCCGCGCCTTGCCCAGGTGTGCGGCCACCAGCACGCGGGCCGGGCGGCTGCCGAGGCCATCGAGCGCTTCGAGCGTCTCGGCATCGCGCAAGTCGGCATAATCGACGCGGGCAAAGCCGCCGCGCAGCAGGGCGGTGCGCAGGTCTTCCAGCGCGGCATCGGCATCGGCCCCGGCGCGCAGATCGGCGATCGCCGCCTGGATCGCGCGAGGCAGGGCCGCCGCCTGGGCGCGTTCCGCAGCGGTCAGGTACTGGTTGCGGCTGCTCAGCGCCAGGCCATCGGCCTCGCGCACGGTGGGCACGCCGATGATCGCTTCGGCGCGGGGGAAGGCCAGGTCGAGATCGCGCGCCATGCGGCGGATGATCGCCAGTTGCTGCCAGTCCTTTTCCCCGAACAGTGCGAAATCGGGCTGCACCTGGTTGAACAGCTTGCACACCACCGTGGCCACGCCATCAAAGTGGCCGGGGCGCGCGGCGCCGCACAGTGGTTCGTCCAGCCCGGCCACCGAAACCGTGGTGGCAAAGCCCTCGGGATAGACCACGTCCGGGCTCGGCGCCCAGAGCAGGTGCACGCCTTCGGCCCGCAGCAGCGCGGCATCGTCTTCCAGCCGGCGGGGATAGGCATCGAAATCCTCGCCCGGCCCGAACTGGCGCGGATTGACGAAGATCGACACGGCCACGGCATCGGCCAGTTCGCGCGCCCGGCGCACCAGGGTGAGGTGCCCTTCGTGCAGGGCGCCCATCGTCGGCACCAGGGCCAGGGTTTTTTCCCCTATTTTGGATGAAGCTACGGCCGCCCGCAGGTCTTCCAGGCGATAGATGGTTTGCACGCCGGGTGCCTCTCCTTTAAGCCGGGGCAACAACCGGCCGCGCGGCGGGGTTTCCCCTAGCCGCGCCGGGTCCGGTCTTCAAGCGTTCGGTTAACCGCCCAGATCGAGAGAGAGCCGCGTGTCGACAGGTCCCCATCGCATCGTGTTCGCCAACGAAAAGGGCGGTACCGGCAAATCCACCACGGCCGTGCACGTCGCCGTGGCCATGGCCTATCAGGGCGCGCGGGTGGCCGCGATCGATCTCGACAACCGCCAGGCCACGCTCAACCGCTATCTCCAGAACCGCGACGAGACCGCGCGGCGGCGGCAGATCCCGCTGCCCAACGCCACCCACGTGGTGTTCAACGATACATCGCCCGAAGCGCTCGACGCGCTGGTTGCCGATCTTTCGCAGGACCATGATTTCCTGATCTTCGACACGCCGGGGCGCGACGATCCGCTGGCCCGCCACGTCGCCACCGGGGCCGATACCCTGGTCACCCCGCTCAACGACAGTTTCGTCGATTTCGACCTGATCGGCCAGGTCGATGCCGAAACCTTCCGGGTGCGGCGGCTGTCGTTCTATGCCGAGCTGATCTGGGAAGCGCGCAAGAAGCGGGCCATGGCCACGATCCAGCAGGCCCGGCGCGAGATGGACTGGGTGGTGGTGCGCAACCGCACCCAGCACGTGGAAGCGCGCAACCAGAAGCGTATCGACCAGGCGCTCAACGAACTGTCCAAGCGGGTGGGCTTCCGCATTTCCAACGGGTTGTCTGAGCGCGTGATCTATCGCGAGCTGTTCCCCAGCGGGCTCACCCTGCTCGACAAGGGGCACCTGGGCGAACTGGGCACCAGCCACCTGGTGGCGCGGCAGGAACTGCGCACGCTGGTGGCCGGGCTCAACCTGCCCCTGCCCAATCACCGCGCGGCGGGCCAGGCGACGCCGATGGTGGACGTGGCGTGACCAAGCTGCTGCTGCTGGCCGCGCTGGTCTGCCTGGCGGTCAAGGCGCTGACCCAGCGCTGGCCCTGGGAGCTTGGCCAGCAACCGGCGCGATCGCTGGCGGAAACGCGGGCGCGCAATCTGCTGGGCGTGGGGCCGGATGCGCCACGCGAACAGATCATCGAGGCGCACCGCCGCCTGCTCGCCCTGGTCCATCCCGATCGCGGCGGCAGCAACGAAGCGGTGCACGAAGCCAATGCCGCGCGCGACCTGCTGCTGGCGCGGCTGGTGGAGCGGCGCTGATCCCGCTTCACGCGCCCAGTGGGAGAGCCGGCATGAGCCACACGTTCGATCCCGTGATCCTGCGCGAATACGATGTGCGCGGCGTGTTCGGGCAGAACCTGGGCGCGGAAGACGCGCGCGCCATCGGCCGCAGCTTTGGCACGCATGTGGTGCGCAACGGCGGTGGCGCGGTGGCAGTGGGGCTGGATGGCCGGGTGAGTTCACCGATCCTGGAACATGCCCTGGTCGAGGGCCTCACGGCCAGCGGGGCCGACGTGCTGCGCATCGGGCTGGGGCCAACGCCGATGCTCTATTTCGCCGCCGCGACGCTGCCCGGCGTGGCTGCCGGCGTGCAGATCACCGGCAGCCACAACCCCGCGCATCACAATGGCGTCAAGCTGGTGTGGCAGGGGCGGCCGTTCTTTGGCGAGGCGATCCAGGATCTGGGCCGCCAGGCGCAGGCCGGCGATTGGGCCAGCGGCATGGGCACGGTGCGCGAGGTGGCGGTGATCGATGCCTATGTCGACCGGCTGCTCCAGGGCCTTGACGGGATCGACCGCGCCAGCCTGGCCGATCTCGCCATGGCCTGGGACGCGGGCAACGGTGCGGCCGGGCCGGTGCTGGAGCGGCTGGTCGGCCGCCTGCCGGGCCGCCACCAGGTGCTGTTTGCGCAAGTGGACGGGACGTTTCCCAACCACCATCCCGATCCCACGGTGGAGGCAAACCTGACGGACCTGCGCCGGGTGGTGGCGCAAGACGGGCTTGATTTCGGCGTTGCCTTTGATGGCGACGCTGATCGCATCGGCGCGGTCGATGGGCAGGGGCGGGTGGTCTGGGCGGACCAGATGCTGATCATCCTGGCGCAGGACCTGCTGGCCCGCCACCCCGGCGCGCTGGTGCTGGGCGACATCAAGATGGGCCGCGCCCTGTTCGACCGCGTGCGCGCGCTGGGTGGGCAGGCGCAGATGTGGAAATCGGGCCATTCGCACATGAAGACCCGGTTGCGCGAAAGCGGCGCCCTGCTGGCCGGGGAAATGAGCGGGCACGTGTTCCTGGCCGATGCCTGGTATGGCTTTGACGACGGTATCTATGCCGCGATCCGCCTGATCGCGGCCTGCGCCCGGCTGGGCCGATCGCTCACCGAGTTGCGCGGCGCGATGCCGAATACGATCGCCACGCCTGAATTGCGCTTTGCCGTGGATGAGGCGCGCAAGTTTGCCGCGGTGGAGGAAGTGAAAGCCCGGCTGGAGGCCGAGGCGGCCGACATGGTGGCGATCGACGGCGTGCGCGTGACCACGCCCGATGGCTGGTGGCTGCTGCGCGCCTCGCACACCCAGGCCGTGCTGGTGGCGCGCGCGGAAAGCGAGACCGAGGAAGGCCTGGCGCGGCTGCTCGACCAGATCGACACCCAACTGGCGCTGTCAGGGCTGGCGCGCGGGGACCAGGTGGCGCACTGAAACGTACCGTGATCGGATGGATGGCATCTTGCCATCCACGCCGATGCCCGGCCATGATGCTGCCATGGCAACGGGCAAGACGGCATGATCATCGGGATAGACCTTGGCACCACCAATTCGGCGGTGGCGCTGTGGGATGGAGAAGCGGCGCAGCTCGTGCCCAATGCGCTGGGGCAGATGCTGACGCCTTCGGCCGTTTCGGTGCTGCCCGACGGCACCACGGTGGTGGGCCAGGCCGCGCTGGAGCGGATGGCGGCCAAGGACGGTGCCACGCAGGTCAGCTTCAAGCGCTACATGGGCACCGATCACAAGCTCAAGCTGGGCCGCAACACTTATAGCGCCGAAGAGCTTTCGGCCCTGGTGCTGGCTTCGCTGCGCGATGACGTGGCGGCGCAGACCGGGCAGGTGCCGACCGAGGCGGTGATCACCGTGCCGGCCTATTTCAACGACAAGCAGCGCAAGGCGACGCGCCGCGCCGGGGAACTGGCTGGCCTGTCGGTGCGCCGCCTGATCAACGAGCCGACGGCGGCGGCGCTGGCGTTCGGCCTGGCCAGCCGGGGCGAGTACGAGCCGTTCCTGGTGTTCGACCTGGGCGGCGGCACGTTCGACGTGTCGATCGTGGAGATGTTCGCCGGCATCGTCGAAGTGCGCGCCTCGGCCGGGGACAACCGCCTGGGTGGCGATGATTTCAACGAAGCGCTGGCCAATGCCCTGCGTGCGCGGCTCGATCCCGATGGCCTGCTTGACCGGCAGAACCCAGAGCGGGCGCGCGCCCTGCTGTTGCAGGCGGCCGAGCGCACCCGCCGCACCCTGTCGGACAAGGCCGAGGCAGAGCTGGCCGTGACGGTCGAGGATCGCCGGCTGGCCTTGACCGTGACCACGGCCGATCTGGAAGCGGCGGTGGAGCCGCTGCTGCGACGCCTGCGCGATCCGGTGGTGCGGGCGCTGCGCGACAGCCAGATCGACACCGCCAGCCTTTCCGAAGTGGTGCTGGTCGGCGGGGCGACGCGCATGCCGGTGGTGCGCAAGGCGATCACCCGGCTGTTCGGGCGCTTTCCCAATTCCACGGTCCATCCCGATCATGCCGTGGCGCTGGGCGCGGCGATCCAGGGCGGGCTGATCGCGCGCGATGGCGGGCTGGACGAAGTGCGGATCACCGACGTCTGTCCGTTCACGCTGGGCGTGGACCGCAGCGAGCGCGACGGGCGCGGCGGCGTGGTAAGCGGGCTGTTCACGCCGATCATCGAGCGCAACACCCCGGTTCCGGTCAGCCGCGTGCACTATTTCCAGACCATGGCCGACAACCAGCGCCGCGTGGAATTCGGCATCTTCCAGGGCGAGGCGCGCGAGGTTTCCGGCAATGTCCGCCTCGGTGGGCTGGATATTCCGGTGCCGCCGCGCCCGGCCGGGGAAGTGCAGGTGGACGTGCGCTTCAGCTATGATTCCTCCGGCCTGCTGGAAGTGGACGTATCGATTCCGCTGACCGGCGAAAGCCGCAACGTGGTGTTCGTGGACGAGGAAGACCGCAAGGACGCGGCCGAGCTGGACCGCCGCCGCCGGGCGCTGGCCGCGATCAAGGTCCATCCGCGCGAAGAGGCCGCGAACCAGGCGCTGCTCGCCCGTGCCGAGCGCATGTGGGAAGACCATCTGGGCGACGTGCGAGAGGCGATCGGCCACTGGATCATCGCTTTCCAGACCGCGCTGGAAAGCCAGGATCATCGCACGATCGCGCAGGCCAGCGCCGATTTGGCGATGCGGCTCGATAGCCTGGATGCCGAGATGCCCCTATGAGCAAACCCCTGTGAAGGACGCCTTGTGAGCGGAGCCTTGCGCGGCGCGTGGCGCCGGCTGGGGATCGAACCCACCACCGACCAGGGCGCGATCCGCCGCGCCTATGCCGATGCCCTGCGCGCGATGGACGTGGACGCCGACGTGGCCGGCTTTGCCGCGTTGCGCGATGCGCGCGATACGGTGCTGGCCTGGGCGCGGCAGCAGCCCAAAGACGCAGCGCGAGAAGCTCCGGAGCCGGAATCCCCGGCGGCGCCTGCGGACGAGCCCGCGTTCGTGCCGGGCACGTGGCCGCATGCCGCGCCACGGCTGGACCTGCCCGGTAGCGCAGAGGGCGCGGGCGTGGTGGCCGGCGAGGACCATGGCCACGATGCGCTGGTGCCGGCTCCGGTCTTTGTCCCGGCGCAAGGCCCGGCCGATGCGCAGTTCGTCATGGCGCAGCCGACACTGGGGCCGGCGCAGTTGCCGGCGGGTGAGCTACCGGTCGAGGCTGCGGCAGTGGCCGCTGCGCGCCGGGATGCGCCGCGCGCCGATCATGCGCTGCATGCGTTGCTGCTCGACGGGCCGGGCACCGAATTCGGCCTGGCCGAAGCCGAGCGCGCTCGCGCCGCGGCCTTGATCGACGAACTGGTCGCGCAGGCCGATGCCGGCGGCGTGGACCTGTGGGCACGCACCGAGGAATGGCTGGCCGAAACCCTCGCGCGCGCTTGGCCACGCTCGGCGCCTTTGCTGGATGGCGTGGCGCGCACGTTTGGCTGGACCGATCGCCCGGCGACGACGGGCGATTCTCCCGCCGTTGCTTTCCTGATTCCGCGCCTGAACGAAAGCCCGCTGCTGCGCACCGCCCGGCCCGCCGAAGACGCGCTGTTCACGCTGCTGATACCTGACGAGGGTTCGGACGAGCCGCTCGACGAGGCGGGCGAGGCGGCAGCGATGCAGGCGCTGGGCGCCGTGCTGGACGAAGCGCGCGATGCCCGGATCGAGCGTTCGGCAGAAATCGAAGGCTGGTTGGCCGATCTGCTGGTGCAATCCTGGCCACGCTCCGCCCCGCTGCTTGAACCGGCAGCGCAGGCTTTCAACTGGGAAAGCGAACATGGCCATCTGAACGAACGGCCGCAGATCGCCTATCTCAACGCCCGCCTGCGCGGCTTGCGCTTTGTGCAGAAGGTGCAGGATAAGGGTCATCCGTTGCACCGCGCCTGGCAGGAACTGACGCGGCAGGGCAAGCGCAAGAGCCTGTTCGCGCCCAAGGCCAAGGTGCGCCAGTTGATCGACGGCGTGCGCAGCAACTTTCCCGAACTGGAGCAGCATTTCAACCCGATGCTGGTGGCCGCTTGGGAGGGGCGGCGGCTGTCGGGCAAGGGCGCGAACTTTGGATGGATGGCGATCCTGCTGATCGGCCTGATCCGCATGGTCATCGCGATTGCCGATTACGGAAACGATCACCCGGTTTCCGCGCCTCGGTTGCCCTATGAAACCAGTGTTCCCGCTGCGCCGGGGCAGGCACCGGACCCGCCTTTCGATCCGGCCCGCGATCCGGTGCTGGCTGACACCGTCCACCGATTGTTCGGCGCGGACCTGTCCTATGCCGATCTGGCCCGGCGCAATCCCAATCTCGCCGAAACGCTCCAGGCCAACCGGCGAATGACGGCCGATGCCGAGCAACTCGCCCGCAAGGCGCAAACCGTGCTGAACATGCGGTTCTTTCTGGCGCACTTGAATGCCAAGTCGCCGCGACTGGACGATCTGGCGCGTTGGCGACTGGACCAGATGGCGGCGGCGCGGGCGGATGGCCCGGATACCTGCCTGAGCGTTGCCGGCGGGGGCGACCTGCCGCCAGGCCGCACTCTGCCCGAAGCGGCGCTGGCGCGGCAGCAGAAGCTGGCGCGGGCCATGCTGGCGGCGGGCGAACTCGATGCCAGCCGGCCGCAGGGCACCAGCCGCAGCTATGCCATTCCAGGGGCAATGGTCGATCGCGTGATTGCCCTCAGCCAGTTGTCCGAAGCGCGCGTGCGCGCCGCTTTTCACAACCAGGGCAGCGCCGCTGACCAGTGCGCGGTGCGCATCGCGCTGATCAAGGCCGCCTTGGCTTGGCAGGGCACGGACCGGGTGGCGATCCTGCAAGGCACCTGACAGGCGCGTGTGCATTCGTCCGCGCGGCGGTGCGCCCACAACGGGTACATAGCCGTTTGAAACAATGAGCAATATATGCCAGGCCTGTCGGGCTGGATGAGCGTGGCTCATCACCGACAGGGGACCCTTGATGCCTGATATTCACTTGGCCTTCCCGGCCTTGCTTGCGCTTGCTCTGCCGCTGGCTGCCTGCGGAGACGGCGGTGGCGGTAGCGTGGCCAGCACGCCCACGCCGCCATCTTCGCCCAGCTATGCAACGCTCGATACGCTTTCGGGCACACACACGATGACGGCGACAGGTGTGCGCATGGCATCGTTCGACGGGGCGAGCCAGCAAGTGCAACTGACCATCGACTATGATCCGGCCGCCGGCAGCTATGTCATCAAGGAAAGCGGCAATACGCTGGTGACCGCCACGGCCGCCAACAAGCTGGGTGCTGCCGCCAACGGTGCAGTGGCCGAATACTACAGCAATGCGCAGACGCCGTGGTATGACCTTTTGATCTATCGGCCGAAGGTCAATGGCGTCCAGCTCAGCTATACGCAGATCGTGGGCCTGAGCCTGACGGCCAACGCCAATTCCAATGGCAATATGCTGGTCACCGGCATTGCCACCCGCACCGATGACATGCCCAAGTCGGGCACGGCCCGCTATATCGGCACGGTTTTCGGCCAAGGGTACAGTGATCGCAACGCCTACACCTTCACCCAGAAATCCACCGCCAACCTGTCTGCCAATTTTGCCACCGGAGCGATCAGCACCGATCTGCACCTGATCGGCACGTCGAACACCGGCGGGGCGGACAAGGACTTGGGCACCCTGAGCGGCACCGGAGTCCTGGCGACCAACGGCTCGACCTTTGCCGGCACGTTTGCCGGCACCACGGGCGCCGGGTTTGCTGGCGGCTTCTTCGGGCCGGCGGCGAGCGAGTTCGGTTATGGCTATGCCTTCAACAAGGGCGATACCACGTCCGTGGTCGGCTACGTTGCCGGCAAGAAGAACTGATGCCTTTGCCCCGGACGCCAGGTGGACCTGGCGCCCGGGGCTTCCTATCTAAGCCCCATGGCCATGATCCCGCTCGAAATTGCCGATTGGTTTGCCGGGCGGGGCTGGCGGGTGCGGCGGCACCAGGCGGAAATGCTCGATGCCGCTGACGCCGGGCAGCATGCGCTGCTGGTGGCCGATACCGGCGCGGGCAAGACGCTGGCGGGGTTCCTGCCCACGCTGGCGGCGTTCTGCCCCTCGCGGCTGGGCGGGAAGGCCCCGCCCGAAGGGTTGCACACGCTCTATATCTCGCCGCTCAAGGCGCTGGCGCATGATGTGCAGCGCAACTTGCTCACCCCGATTGCCGAGATGGGCTTCAACCTGCGGGTGGAAACGCGCAGCGGCGATACCCCGTCAGACCGCAAGGCGCGGCAGCGGGCCAGGCCGCCGCACGTCTTGCTGACCACGCCCGAATCGCTCTCGCTGCTGCTCAGCTATCCCGAGGCGTCTGAAATCTTCAGCGGGCTGAAACGGGTGGTGATCGACGAGATTCACGCCTTTGCCACGGGGAAACGCGGCGATCTGCTGGCGCTGGCGCTGGGGCGGTTGCAGGCGATCAGCCCCGATCTGCAACGCGCCGCGCTGTCTGCCACGGTAGCCGAACCGGAAAGCTTTCGCGGCTGGCTGGCGCCCTGGGGCGAGATCGACAGCGTGGCCCTGGTCGAGGGCGAGGAAGGCGCGCCGCCCGAGGTGGAAATCCTCTTGCCGCAGGAAGAGCGCGTCCCGTGGGGCGGCCATGCCGCCGCCTGGGCGGTGCCGCAACTGATCGCAATGATCCGCGCCAACCGCGTCACGCTGGTCTTCACCAACACGCGGTTTCTGGCCGAATACATCTTCCAGCTCTTGTGGGATGCCAACGACGAGAACCTGCCGATCGGCATCCACCATGGCTCGCTTTCGGTCGAGGCGCGGCGCAAGGTGGAAGGGGCGATGGCGCGGGGTGAATTGCGCGCGCTGGTGTGCACCGCCAGCCTCGATCTGGGCGTGGACTGGGGCGATATCGACCTGGTCGTGCAGATGGGGGCGCCCAAGGGATCGTCGCGCCTGTTGCAGCGCATCGGCCGCGCCAACCACCGGCTGGACCTGTCGAGCCGCGCGGTGCTGGTGCCGGGCAACCGCTTTGAATACCTGGAGGCCATGGCCGCGCGCGACGCGGTGAACGAAGGCCAGCGCGATGGCGAGGATTTCCGCCCCGGCGGGCTGGATGTGCTGGCCCAGCATGTGATGGGCTGCGCCTGTGCCGGGCCGTTCCGGGAAGCGGACCTGCTGCGCGAAGTGCGCTCGTGCCTGGCCTATGCCTGGGTGGACGAGACGGCCTTTGCCCGCGTGCTCGATTTCGTGGCGACGGGTGGCTATTCCCTGCGCGCCTATGACCGCTTTGCCCGCATCGTGCGCGATCGCGATGGCACGTGGCGGCTGACGCATCCCGAACAGGCCGCGCGCCACCGCCTCAATGCCGGGATCATCGTCGACGCTGAAATGCTCGAAGTGCGCTTTCGCAATGGCCGCTCGCTGGGCAAGGTGGAAGAGCATTTCGGCGCGCAACTGAGCCCGGGGGACACGTTCCGCTTTGCCGGGCTGGACCTGGAAGTGGAAGGCGTGCGCGACCTGGAACTGGTGGTGCGCGCGGCCAAGAGCGCCGGGCAGATCCCCAGCTATGGCGGGGCGCGCATGCCGCTGACCACGCACCTGTCCGCCCGCGTCCAGGCCATGCTGGCCAATCGTGGCACCTGGGCGCGTTTCCCCGACGATGTGCGCGAATGGCTGGAAATGCAGGACTGGCGCAGCCGCCTGCCCGCGCCCGGCGAACTGCTGGTGGAAAGCTTCCCCCATCGCGGCCGCGCCTATAGCGTGTTCTACACGTTCGAGGGATGGAACGCGAACCAATCGCTGGGCATGCTGATCACCCGACGCATGGAAGAGCGCGGGCTGGCACCGCTGGGCTTCGTGGCCAACGACTATGCCCTGGCGGTGTGGAGCCTGCGCCCGATCACCGACCCGGCGCCGCTGCTTTCGCCCGACATCCTCACTCACGAATTCGTCGAATGGGTGCAGAACTCGCACCTCTTGCGCCGCGCGTTCCGCGAAGTGGCGGTGATTTCCGGCCTGGTGGAACGCCAGCATCCCGGCAAGCGCAAGAGCGGCAAGCAGGTCACGTTCTCGACCGACCTGATCTATGACGTGCTGCGCAAGTACGAACCCGATCACGTGCTGATCGAGGCAGCCTGGGCCGATGCCCGCACCCGCATGACCGACGTGGGCCGCCTGGCCGACCTGCTCGATCGGTCTGCGGCGGAACTGGTGCATGTGGAACTTGAGCGGGTGACGCCGCTGGCCGTGCCGGTGCTGGTGATGATCGGGCGCGAAAGCGTGGCGCAGGGCGAGGCGGATGACGAACTGGTGATGGAGGCCGAAAGCCTGGGCGGGCTGGCGATGCGGCCGGATTAGGCTGGTGCGCTTGCCGGCTAGGGGCTTCGACAAGCTCAGCCCGAACGGGTTTCACAGAATTTTCAGCAACATCCGTTCGCCCTGAGCTTGTCGAAGGGCGGCCGGCACGGCGCCTGACTGTCAGGGGCTTCGACAGGCTCAGCCCGAACGGAATTCGGGGAAGTTCCAGGAACTTCGGTTCGCGGCCATATCTCCCCTCCTCTTCAGAGGAGGGGTTGGGGGTGGTGAGAGGCCTTGCGCCAGGTTTCCACCACCCCCCGACCCCCTCCTCTGAAGAGGAGGGGGAGGTCTCTGATATTTAACAAAAAGGGCCGGAAGGTTTCCCCTCCGGCCCCTTTGCAAACCGAGATCGGTCGATCAGCCCTTGAGCACTTCGGCCAAGGTTTCGCCCAGCAGGCTCGGCGAGGGGGAGACGCGGATGCCCGCGGCTTCCATCGCGGCGATCTTGCTTTCGGCATCGCCCTTGCCGCCCGAGACGATCGCGCCGGCGTGGCCCATGCGACGGCCCGGAGGGGCCGAGCGACCCGCGATGAAGCCGGCCATCGGCTTCTTGCGGCCACGCTTGGCTTCGTCGATCAGGAACTGCGCGGCCTGTTCTTCCGCATCGCCGCCGATTTCACCGATCATGATGATCGACTTGGTTTCCTCGTCGGCGAGGAACAGTTCGAGCACGTCGATGAAGTTGGTGCCGTTGACCGGGTCGCCGCCGATGCCGACAGCCGTGGTCTGGCCGAGGCCGATGTTCGAGGTCTGGAACACCGCTTCATAGGTGAGCGTGCCCGAGCGCGAGACCACGCCGACCGAACCCTTCTTGAAGATCGAACCGGGCATGATGCCGATCTTGCATTCATCCGGGGTGAGCACGCCGGGGCAGTTCGGGCCGATCAGGCGCGACTTGCTGCCCTGGAGCGCGCGCTTGACGCGCACCATGTCGAGCACCGGAATGCCCTCGGTGATCGCCACGATCAGTTCCATTTCGGCGTCGATCGCTTCCAGGATCGAATCGGCCGCGAATGGCGGCGGCACGTAGATGCACGAGGCGGTCGCGCCGGTGGCGTGCTTGGCTTCGGCCACGGTGTTGAAGTTGGGCAGGCCGATGTGGGTGGTGCCACCCTTGCCCGGAGTCACGCCGCCGACCATCTGGGTGCCATAGGCCAGGGCCTGTTCCGTGTGGAACGTGCCGGTGGCGCCGGTCATGCCCTGGGTGATGACCTTGGTGTTCTTGTTGACCAGAATGCTCATGGATCAGGCGACCTTCTGCACTTCGGCGACGATCTTCTTGGCGGCATCGCCAAGGTCGTTGGCCGGAACGATGGGGAGACCGGAGTTGGCGAGGATGTCCTTGCCGGCTTGCACGTTGGTGCCTTCGAGGCGCACGACGAGCGGAACCTGGAGGTTCACTTCCTTGGCAGCCGCGACGATGCCTTCGGCAATGATGTCGCACTTCATGATGCCGCCGAAGATGTTGACGAGAATGCCCTTCACCGCCGGATCCGAGAGGATCAGCTTGAACGCGGCCGTCACCTTTTCCTTGTTGGCGCCGCCGCCCACGTCGAGGAAGTTGGCCGGGAACATGCCGTTGAGCTTGATGATGTCCATCGTCGCCATGGCCAGGCCCGCGCCGTTCACCATGCAGCCGATGTCGCCATCGAGCTTGATGTAGGCCAGGTCATACTTGCTGGCTTCGATTTCGGCCGGATCTTCCTCGGTTTCGTCACGCAGTGCAACAACATCCGGGTGACGGTACAGCGAGTTCGAGTCGAAGCTCATCTTGGTGTCGAGCACCAGGAGCTTACCGTCCTTGGTTTCCACCAGCGGGTTGATTTCCAGCATGTCGCAATCGAGCGCAACGAACGCGGTGTAGAGCTGCTGGGCGATCTTGGCGGCCTGCTTGTTGAGGTCGCCCGACAGGCCCAGGGCAAAGCCCACGGCGCGGCCGTGGTGCGGCATGAAGCCCTGCGCCGGATCGATGGTGATCGTGGTGATCTTTTCCGGAGTCGCGTGGGCGACTTCCTCGATGTCCATCCCGCCTTCGGTCGAGACGATCAGGGCAACGCGGCCGGTGCCACGGTCGACGACCAGCGACAGGTAATATTCCTTGGCGATATCAACGCCATCGGTCACGTAGAGGCGGTTGACCTGCTTGCCCGCTTCACCGGTCTGCACGGTGACGAGGGTGTTGCCGAGCATTTCCTGGGCGAAGGTTTCGACTTCCTCGATGCTCTTGGCCAGGCGCACGCCGCCCTTGGCATCGGCCGGCAGTTCCTTGAACTTGCCCTTGCCGCGGCCGCCGGCGTGGATCTGCGCCTTGACGACATAGAGCGGCCCGGGAAGCTGCTTGGCCGCAGCCACCGCTTCTTCGACCGTGAGGGCGGCGATGCCGGCCGGAATGCCGACGCCAAATTTCGCCAGCAGTTCCTTGGCCTGATATTCGTGGACGTTCATGCAGGATCCCCGCTTACGTATGAGTGAAGGGATGGCTTGCGCCGGGATTTTCCGCGCTGCCATAAGCACAGGTTTTCGCAGTTGCAAAGACCTTCATTGAGCGATTAACTCGTGCACTGTCGGAATTGCCAGTGCGCGGCGGGTTTCGCCCCCCTCTTGCCAAGTGCGGGCGCCGCGCCCAAGGCTGGCCGGCGCATGTTCGATCCCGTCACCCTTGCCACCATCGTCACCGAGGCTGCCGATCGCGCGCTGGCGCTGTGGCCTGGCCATGGCCACGCTCCGAAAGTGTGGGACAAGGGGCACGACAACCCGGTGTGCGAGGCCGACCTGGCGGTCGATGCCTTTCTGCACGAAGCGCTGGGCGCGCTGGTGCCGCAGGCCGGCTGGCTCTCCGAAGAGACGGTGGATGATCCGGTGCGGCTGGACCACGGGCTGTGCTGGGTGGTCGATCCGGTGGACGGCACGCGCGATTTCGTGCGCGGGCGGCCGGGCTGGGCGGTCTCGGTGGCGCTGGTGGAGGCCGGGCGACCGATCGCCGCGATGCTGGCCGCGCCGGCACGGGGCGAGGTCTGGCTGGCCCAGGCCGGGCAGGGGGCGACCCGCAACGGCGTGCCGCTGGTGGCCAGCCAGCGCCTGGACCTGAACGGTGCGCGCATGCCGATGGACCATCTGCCGCCGACCAGCGTGGACCTGACCATGGTGGCCAAGCCCAATTCCATCGCCCTGCGCATGGCCATGGTCGCTTCGGCCGAGGCCGACCTGCTGGCCACCTGGCGCTGGGGCTATGAGTGGGACATCGCCGCCGCCGCGCTGATCGCGCAGGAAGCAGGCGCGGTGGTGACCGATGCCCACGGCGCGGACCTGATCTTCAACAAACCCGATCCGCGCGCGTTCGGCGTGCTGGTGAGCGCGCCGGCGATCCATGCGGAAGCCCGCCGGCGCGTGGCCCCGACCACGTCGAAGGCCTTGCGCGGGTAAGCTCTCATGCTTCGGCCTCGGCTTGCTCCCCCACCCGACCTTCCAACGTCAGTACCCTATGGGAGGTTGGGTGGGGGAGCGGGCCGGGGCCGAACTGCCACATTCGCATTTCCGCGAATGTGGCATCAAACGGCGAAATCCTCGGTGTCGATGGTGGGCAGCATGGCGCCGGCATAGCGGTGGCCGGCGACGGTCTGCTGGTTGATCAGCGCGTCGATCTCGGCGGTGACGCTGGCGGGAATCGCCCAGTCCCAGCGGGCGATGTTCTCTTCAAGATGGGTGATCTTGCCGGTGCCGGGGATGGCGACGATGTGTTCGCCCTTGCCCAGCACCCAGGCCAGCGAGAGCTGCGCCGGGGTGACGCCTTCGCGTGCGGCAAGGGCGTTGAAGGCATCGACGAGCGCGAGATTGCGCGGCCAGTTGTCGGCCATGAAGCGGGGCATGGCCTTGCGGATATCGCCCTCTTCCAGCGCCTGCGGATCGCGCACGCCATTGGCCAGCGCACCGCGCGCTACCGGGGAGAAGGCGACGAAGGTGGTGCCCAGATCGCGGCAGGCCTCGATCACGGCGATTTCCGCCTGGCGCGTCCACGGCGAATATTCGGTCTGCATCGCGGCGATGGGATGGACGGCGGCGGCGCGGCGCAGCGTATCGGCGGACATTTCCGACAGGCCGATCGCGCCGATCTTCCCTTCCTGGATCAGGTCGGCCATCGCACCCACCGAATCCTCGATCGGCACGGTGAAATCGCGGCGGTGCATGTAGTAAAGATCGATGTGATCGGTCTGGAGCAGGGTCAGCGACTTTTCCAGCTCGGCCCGGATCGTGTCGGGGTGGCAGTCGATCCCGCGCTTGTCGCCGCTGGCGAAAATGCCCATCTTGCTGGCAAGGAAGACCTTGTCGCGCTTGCCCTTGAGCGCCTGGCCCACCAGCGTTTCGTTGTGGCCATGGCCATAGAGGCGCGCGGTGTCGAAGTGGTCATAGCCCAGGTCGATGGCGCGGTGCAGCAGGGCGATCCCCTCGGCATCGCCCGGGCGGCCACCATAGGCCCAGCTCAGCGACATGCAGCCAAGGCCGATCGGGTTGACCATTCGGCCGGCAAGAGGACGGCTGGTGATCTGCGAAACGGTGGACATCTGCGGCAACTCCTTGTTGCCGCGCGGGATGCCAGCCCTTGCCGCACCGCGTCAACCACCCTGACCAGCAAATCAAAGGGGCTGAAAGCGAAAGAGCGCCACCCGATCCGGATGGCGCCCCTTCTGGCGATTGCTCGCGATGCTGGCGCTTATTGGCCGCGGGCGCGGGCCACGTCGTCCTGCGTCACCGGCACGATCTTGATTTCCACGCGACGGTTGGCGGCGCGGCCGCTGTCCGTGGCGTTGGACGCGATCGGGCGGGTCTTGCCAAAGCCCTGCGCGCGGATGCGGGCCGGGGCCACGCCGCGCGACGAGAGGTAATCGGCGACGGCCTGGGCGCGGTTCTGCGACAGGGTCATGTTGTAGGCATCCGACCCGGTCGAATCGGTGTGGCCGTACACGTCGATCAGCGAGTTGGGATACTGCACCAGCGACTGCGCCACGCGATCGAGCGTGTCGCGGAAGGCGGGCTTGATCACCGTGCTGTCGGTGTCGAACGTGACGCCGTTGGGCAGGTTGACGAGGATCGCCTGGCCGTTGTCGGTGGGCGTCACATCCACGCCCGAGCCGGCGGTCTGTTCACGCAACTGCTTGATCTGCTTGTCCATGGTGTAACCCACGGCGGCGCCGGCGATGCCGCCGATGCCCGCGCCGACGATGCGACCGGTGCCGCCGCCGATCAGGCCGCCCAGCAGCAGGCCACCCAGCGCGCCTGCGCCCGCGCCGATCGCGGTGCGCGACACCTTCTGCTGGCCGGTATTGGGATCGGTGACGCAGGCCGACAGGCTGACCAGCGAAACGGCGCACAGGCTGGAAACGACCACCCGACTGAACTTCATGACAAATTCCCCTTTTGGCATCCATTGCCCGGCAGCTTGGCCTGCCTGGCATCCCGACATGATCGGTAATTCGGACAAGCCCAATACACCAGCCCCGCCTGAATGGTTCCCGAATACCGGATGGAATCGCAGGCCCTGGCCGGGGCGATGCGGGGTCTTCGCGGCGCCGCGCAAATCTGCTAGGGGCCTTGGCGTGACATCCTTTCCGTGGCCAGACGCCCTCGTAATCCTGGGCCTTGTCGTGCTCAACGGCCTGTTTTCCATGTCGGAACTGGCCATCGTCTCGGCACGGCCGGCGCGCCTGAAAGTGCTGGCGGAAGGGGGTAGCGGCGGCGCCCGGGTAGCGCTGGACCTTGCGGCCGATCCAGGTAAATTTTTGTCAACCGTGCAGATCGGCATCACGCTGGTGGGCATCGTCGCGGGTGCCTATTCCGGATCGAGCCTGGGTGGCCCGGTGGGCGAGCGGCTGGCCGCACTGGGCGTGCCGCAGGCCTATGCCGCCGAGGCCGGCTTTGCCCTGGTGATTGCGGTGACCACTTATCTCAGCCTGGTGGTGGGCGAACTGGTGCCCAAGCAACTGGCGTTGAGCGCAGCCGAGCCGATTGCGGTGGTGGCGGCGCGGCCGATGGTGCTGATGGCGCGCATCACCGCGCCGTTCGTGTGGACGCTCAATCGCTCGTCCGGGCTGATCCTGCGCCTGCTCGGCCTGTCCAAGGGCGGGGAGCAGGAAGTGACCGCCGAGGAACTCCAGATGATCTTTGCCGAGGCGACCCGCTCCGGCGTGATCGAGGAGGAAGAGCGCGCACTGATGACCAGCGTGATGCGCCTGGCCGATCGCCCGGTGCGCGAAGTGATGACGCCGCGCATCGAACTGCACTGGATCGAGCAGGACGCCCAGCCGGCCGACCTGGACGAGGCGATCGAGGACAGCCCACATTCGCTGCTGCTGGTGGCCGATGGCTCGGTCGACCGCATCGTGGGCGTGGTGAAAGTGCGCGACATCCTTGCCGCGCGCCTGCGCGGGACGGAGCCGGAGCTCGGCAGCCTGATGAAGAAGCCGGCGATCGTGCCCGACCGGCTGGACACGATGGATGCGCTGCGGGTGATCCAGCAGGCCGAAGTGGCCCTGGCCCTGGTGCACGACGAATATGGCCATCTGGAGGGCATCGTCACCCCGGCCGACCTGCTGGCCGCGATCGCCGGCAATTTCGTGGCCCATGGCGACGAGGGTGACGGGCCGATGATCACCGAGCGCGAGGATGGATCGCTGCTGATCGCCGGTGCCTTGCCCGCCGATGCCATGGCCGACCGGCTGGGCATCGACCTGCCCGAGGACCGCGACTATGCCACGCTGGCGGGCTTTGCGCTTTCGGTGCTGCGCAAGCTGCCCACCGAAGGCGAGCATTTCACCGAGCAGGGCTGGCGCTTTGAAGTGGTCGACATGGACGGGCGCAAGATCGACAAGCTGCTGGTGCAGCGCGCCAAGGCCGCCACGCCGCCCGCCGAGCTGGACGGGTAACGGCGGCGCAGGCCGCTTTACAGCAAGCCGTGGGCCTTCAGGTCTGCTTCCAGAGCCGCCGCGCCGTTTGCGAAGTGGTGAGTGTGCCAACCGAGCGCGCGCGCCGTGGCGATGTTGGCGGCGTTGTCGTCGATGAACAGCATCGTTTCCGGCGCATGGCCGAATCGGCCCGCGGCCAGTTCGAAAATGGCCGGGTCGGGCTTGATCAGCCGTTCCGCGCCGGACACCACGATGTCCTGGCAATGATCGAGAATCGGGAAAGTGGGGCGGAACAGCGCCCAGGCATCGACGCCGAAATTGGTGATCGCATATTGCGGCACGCCGCGCGCGGCCAGGCGGCCGACCAGATCATGGGTGCCGGCCACCGGGCCGGGGATGCTGTCCAGCCAGTGGCTGGCATAGCGCGCGATCAGATCGGCATGTTCGGGAAATTCCGCGCTGCGCGCCGCGACCATGGTGGTCCAGGGCACGCCGGCGTCATGCTGGCCGTGCCATTCCTCGCTCACCACCTCGGCCACGAAGCGGGCGCGCTGCGCCGCGTCGGGAATCGCCTGGCGGTAGATCAGCCCGAGATCCCATTCCACCAGCACGCGGCCCACGTCCCAGACGACGACAGTGGGCGGGGTTGAAGCGCGAGTCATCGGGCGGAACCTTTGGGCAGGGCGATCAGCGCAGGATCGCGCAGGCAGCACAAACGAGACCAGCCCGCTTCCCGGACCGGAGCCGCACGAGGTGCGGTGGCCGGGCCGGGAAGCGGGCTGGAAGCAGCGTTACGCCTTGCCTGCAAGAGGCACGGCGCATGCGCGCGACGGGCTGATCAGCCCTGGCGCGCCTTGAAACGACGCTGGGTCTTGTTGATCACGTAGGTCCGGCCACGACGGCGGATCACGCGGTTGTCCCGGTGACGGTCCTTGAGCGACTTCAGGCTGTTGCGAATCTTCATGGCTATTCCCTTTGCCCGAATCCGACCCGGGCGCGAAACTGAAGGTGCGCCGTTAGTGGGCGCCCTGTGGAAAGTCAACCTTGGGGTGAGCTTCGTTGTTGGACCAATCCTTGCAGCGGGCGATAAACTGGCCCATGCTCGCAGGGTTTGCAGCGCGGCCGCGTTAAAACAGATGGTTCAGCCGCGCGACAGCCGCCTTCGGGCATCGCCGTGGCCTTGTTGATGGGATCCCCTGCCATGTTCCGCCGCGCGCGCGCCCGCTTTTCTTTGTCTCTTCTGGCCCTTGCTGCCGGCATCGCACTGGCCCCGGCGGCGCAGGCCCAGGCCTGGGGCGGCTGGGGTGGTGGATATGGTCCCGGTTGGGGCGGCCCTGGTTGGGGCGGTTATGACGGGCCGCGTCGCGGTGCGGGTGCGGCCGAACCGTCGAGCCGGATCGACGTGACCTCTTACCGCAGCGCCGATGCCCTGGCCCTGCTGGGCAAAGGCAAGATCGTGGTGGCGGGCGTCGATGCGCCGGCCGAAGACCTGGAGCAGGGCGCTGACGAGCCTTCGCCCGACAAGCTGCCGGTCTATGAAGCGGCGGTGGTCGATGCGCTGGTGGGCCATGGCTATGATACCCAGACGGTGAGCGATGCCGGCCAGATTGCGCAAGTGGCGGTCAGCCACCAGGTGGTTGTGCCCGAAGAGCAGAAGCGCTCCCCGGTCAGCGGCGCGATGAGCACCACGGTGAGCAACCGCGGCTCGGCCGTGTCGCTGGGCGTGGCGCTGGATTTCACCAAGCCGGCCAAGGCGATCGTGTCCACGCGCATGGACGTGCGGATTCGCGACAAGGCCAGTAGCCGCGTGTTGTGGGAAGGCCACGCCGAAGGCATGGCGCGCGAAGGCGAGGGTGGGCTGGACGACGGCAAGATGGCCGCGCGGCTGGCCAAGGCGCTGTTCGCCCGGTTCCCCGAAGGCCAGGTGGTCGTGGCCGATGCCAGCGGGGCTCCCAACGCCGCTCTCAATGCTCCGGCCGACGCCACGCCCTGATCGCAGGCACCCCTGCTCTTGAGCGGGCGCCGCGGCATCCCTATCTCGATACACACTGTTTCGCATTGCGCGGGCAGGTTTCAGAGGATGCACACGCCATGCGCCACTTTGCCTTTGCCATGCTGACTGCCGCGCCCCTGCTTGCCTCTGCGGCGGTTCCAGGCACCGTCCTGGCCGCGCCCGTGCAGGTGACTCGCTTTGCCACGCCCGATACGGTGACCCGGCTGGGGCATGGCGCGGCGGCGGTGGTTTCGGTGAGTGGTGGTGCTGCGGCCGATCCGCAAAGCCTGGCGGACCAGCCCTGGCTGCTGGCGGTGCAGCGCGAACTGGCCGGGTTGGGCCTGGGCGCGGCCACGCCCGGCGCGGCGGACGTGGTGGCCGAAGTGGACGTGCAGCGCCAGACGCAGGAGCGCGGCGGCGGCAATGGCCCGGTCAGCCTGGGGCTGGGTGGCGCCACCGGCGGCCGGCACAGCAGCCTGGGCATGGGGCTGGGCTTCAACATCGGCGGTGGTCCGCGCCGGGTGGATGCCACCTGGTTGCGCGTGATCCTGCGCGATCGCGCCACGGGCCAGCCCTTGTGGGAAGGGCGGGCGGAAAATGCCGAAAAGAGCGGTTCGGCGGCCGCCTCGGCCGATGTTCTGGCACCGCGCATGGCTCGCGCGCTGTTTGCGGGCTTCCCCGGCAAGTCTGGCGATACTATCTCGGTCAAATGACGCAAGATTCCTCCCCCGCCGCCCCGATCCTGATCAACGCCGCGTTCGACGCCGGCAATATCGAGGTGCTGGCCGTCGATGGCGCCCGCGCCACGCTGGCCATCCGCCGCGACAACCAGTCCGAATTCGCGCAGTGGTTTCATTTCCGCGTCAGCGGCGTGGCCGGGCGCGAACTGGACCTGGCGATCACCGGCCTGAACACTTCGGCCTATCCCGATGGCTGGCCCGGCTATTCCGCCTGCGTTTCCGAAGATCGCCAGGAATGGACCCGCGCCGCATCGGATTTCGATCGTGGGCGCGATGGCGGCACGCTGCACATCCGCCACCGGCCCGAGGGCGACCAGGTGTGGTTCGCCTATTTCGCACCCTATTCGCTGGAGCGGCACAACGACCTTGTGAGCGAAGCGGCAGCCAGCCCGGGCGTCGCACACCGTGTGCTCGGCCTGACGCTTGACGGGCGCTCGATCGATTGCCTGACGTTGGGCACCGGCGCGCGCCAGGTGTGGCTCTATGCCCGCCAGCATCCGGGCGAGACCATGGCCGAGTGGTGGATGGAAGGCGCGCTGGAGATGCTGACCGATCCGGCCGATCCCCATGGCCGCGCACTGCGCCAGGCCTGCACGTTCCACATCGTGCCCAATTGCAATCCCGATGGCAGCGCGCGCGGGCACCTGCGCACCAACGCGGTGGGCGTCAACCTCAACCGCGAATGGCACGAACCGAGCACGGAGCGTTCGCCCGAAGTGCTGGCGATCCGCAATGCGATGGATGAGACCGGCGTAGACTTTGCCATCGATGTGCACGGGGACGAGGCGATTCCCGCCGTGTTCCTGGCCGGGTTCGAAGGCATTCCGGGCCTCACGCCCGAGCAACTTGCCGGCTATCAGCGCTATCGCGCGATCCTGGATCGGCGCACTCCCGATTTCCAGGTGCGCCGTGGCTATCCCGAAAGCCGGCCGGGCCAGGGCAACCTGGCCATGTCGACCAACCAGGTCGCGGAGCGCTTTGGCGCCGTGGCGATGACGCTGGAAATGCCGTTCAAGGACAATGCCGACCTCCCCGACCCGGTCCATGGCTGGAGCGCGGAACGCAGCAAGCTGCTAGCACGCGATTGCCTGGCCGCGCTGTGGGAATGGTTGCAGACCGGACCGGCGTAATTCGGGCGTGAGCCGGGGGCCCATCTTTACGGCGCGTTAATTCCTCCCGGACCATGAAGGGAGCATGGCCCGTGCCCTGCTTCTTTCCGCTCAGACCGTTTCCGGCCGCCTGTTTGCAGGCAGGGGCCTGTTGGGCGACGAGCCCGTGGTACTGTCGCGCTGGCCCGTCCGCGCGCGGCAGGCGCTGGCCAGTGTGCCGGTGCTGGGTTGCGCTGCGGCGCTGATCTGTGCGGGACGCGCGCTTCCCTTCTGAAATCCGTTACTGCGCCTGGTTTGTCTGCGGCCGGCGCGTTCAGGCGGCGCCCCGCTGCGGCGAATCGACACGCCACGGGTGCTGTTCCCACTGCGCATGGAGCGACAGCAGATCCTCAACCGCCAGCGGCCGGCTGAACAGATAGCCCTGGGCGTGCTTGCAGCCTGCTTCCACGAGCATCGAGCGCTGCCGCGCGGTCTCCACCCCCTCGGCCACGCAGCGCAGCCCGATCGTGTGGCAGAACGTGATGATGGCGCGGGCGATGGTGTCGCCACCGGGCTGGTCGATCGCGGTCACGAAGCTGCGGTCGATCTTCACCTTGTCGAGCGGCAGGCGCTGGACGTAGCCGAGACTGGAATAGCCGGTGCCGAAATCATCGAGCGCGACTCGTACGCCGATATCGCGAAATGCCTGCAAGGCTTCGGCCGCCACCTCGGCATTGGCCATGACGGCAGTTTCGGTCACTTCCAGCCAGATCCGGCTGGGGTTGATGCCGGTGCGCTCGATCTCGCGCCGGATGAAGGCGAGCGTGGTCGCCGAGGTGAGGTCGCAGGCCGAGATGTTGAACGAGATGGCCACCATGTCCGGCAGTTGCAGCGCGGCCTGCAAGCCCTTGCGGATCACCGCTCGGGTAATGCTGTGGATCGCGGTGGAGCGTTCGGCCACGGCGATGAATTCGGTGGCGGAAACATCGCCCAGCACCGGGCTGTTCCATCGTACCAGCACTTCCACCGCGCTCATCCGGCCGCTGTCGAGTTCGACGATGGGTTGCAGCACGATGTCCAGTTCGTCTTCCAGCGTGCTGCCCTGGAGCGCCAGTTCTATCGCGCGGTCGGCGCGCACGGCGGTTTCGAGCGCCGCGGTGAACACGCAGACGCCGCCGCCGTTGTTGTGCTTGGCGTGGTAGAGCGCATAATCGGCGCGGTCGAACAGGTCGGCGGCCTTGGTGCCGGCCTCCGGGCAATGCGCCACGCCCAGCGATCCGCCCACGTGCAGCACGATCTCGCCCACTGCCAAGGGCGCCTGGATCTGTTGCAGCAGCCGTTCGCAGGTGCGGGAAAAGCCGGCCACGTCGGGATCGATCAAGCCGAATTCGTCGCCGCCCAGGCGATAGACCTGCGCTGATGGCCCGGCGGCCAGGCGCAGCCGGGTGCCGATCTCGGCCAGCAGGCGATCGCCCACGTGATGGCCATAGGTGTCGTTGATCGGCTTGAACCGATCGAGATCGAGCACGCCCACCGCGAACGGCGTGCCGGCATGGGTGGTGGTCCACGCATCGAGATCGGCATGGAACTTGCGGCGGTTGGCCAGGCCGGTGAGTGCGTCGGTCAGCGCAAGACGACGGTTTTCCTCGTTCAGCCGCTGCAATTCCTCGTGCTGGGCGGCCAGCAGCGTGCCGGCCAGCACCTGGTTGCGGAAATAGGCAAAGCTGTTGAACAGCACCCGCAGCAACACGGCCAGGACCAGCGCCACGTTGATGCCCACGGTCACGAAGATCAACTGCTGGCGGGCCAGGCACATGATGATGAAGGCTGGCAGCACTGTCATGGCCACCAGCATGGCAGCCTGGGGCAGAACGATCAGGCAGAAGATGCAGCCGATCACCGTGGTGGAGATATAGAGACCGACGTGGGCCTGCTCGAACGGCCCGCCATAAGGCGCCAGGGCCAGCGACCAGCCGACATAGGCCAGTGCCACCGGCCCGGACACGGCGGTGATCGCGCGCAGTTGCCGTCGCGCCTGTTGCGGCGTGGGCACGCCCTTGCGTGCCTGGCGCAGCCAGTGGACCATGCGGATGAAAGTGATGATAAACAGCGCGGCGGGCACGCTGACGGTGAGCACCGACGGCGCCTGGTTGCGATGGGTGATGGCAACGGCGAAGGAGTTGATCAGCAACAGGCCATAGAGCAAGGGAACCTGGCGTTGCAGGTTTGTCGCCTGCGAAACGGCCAGGGCCGGATCATCCCCGATTTCCGCAAACCAGCGAAACGCACGCGACGCACGCAACTGCATTCTCCCCAGATCGCTGAAATTCTTCGCAACCAAGACCATGCACTGCAAAGCATGAAAAGAATCATACCGGCGCGACGGGGATGGCCGCTGACGGCGGGGTACCTGGCACGATGCCGTTCTGGTCACGCCGGACACACATCATGCCTGCGCATGCGACTGGTCAAAAAGCCAGAAGCAGTAGCGCGACATAAAACAACGATTTCAGGGATTTGGATGCCCCGCGAGGATTCGAACCTCGATTGACGGAGTCAGAGTCCGTAGTCTTACCTTTAGACGACGGGGCATCGGGAGGCGCCCCTCTAGTCGGGGCGTTTCAGAGCGTCAACCCACTTTTTCGCAGGTCCGTGGCGGCATCGGATGGCGCGTTCCGGGGCGAACCTTGCCGCGCGGGCGCCATGACGCTACGGTGACGGTCAAGTACCCGACCGGCACCGATGCCAGCGGGAAAACATAAGCGAATGTGTATCATGGCGGAATCCACTCCGCCGGCCAGGGGGCGAGGGCCGCGATCCGGCGGAAGGAACAGGCAGCGAGGGCCGCGCAAGGCCGCACCCGTGCCCGATGCCGCCGGACAGCCGCCCACCGCCTCGCCGGCCGGCCACACCACGGCGAAGGGCGCTGCACCAGCCAAGGGCAAAGCGCGTGCCAAGGGGCGCAACCGATCGGCGGCGCGCAAGGGCAAGGGGGCACCTGCCATTGCCAGTGCGTCATCGTCGCGCGTTGCCGCGCCGCCGGCGCAACCCCTTGTCGACAGCGCCGCCGACCCCATCGCCAAGACCGATGCGCTGATCGCGCCCGAAGCGATCTTTGCCGCCAACGGCACTGCCGGGCTTGGCCTGCCGGGCGCGCGTGCGTGGCAAAAGCCGGTGCCGTTCCACCGCCAGGCCTATGCCGCCATCGACCTTGGCACCAACAATTGCCGCCTGCTGATCGCGCGGCCGGCGGGCGCCCATTTCGTGGTGATCGATGCGTTCAGCCGCGTGGTGCGGCTGGGCGAGGGGCTGGCGCAATCGGGCCGCCTGTCTGACGCGGCGATGGATCGCGCGCTGGCCGCGTTGCATGTCTGCGCGGAAAAGCTGCGCAAGCGCAACGTCCACCTTGCGCGCTCGGTGGCGACCGAAGCGTGCCGCCGCGCCAGCAACGGCGCCGAGTTCATTGAGCGGGTGCATCGCGAAACCGGCATCCGGCTGAACATCATCACCGCCCAGGAAGAGGCGCGGCTGGCCGTGCTGGGCTGCCATATCCTGCTCGAGCATGGCGACGGGCCGGCGATGATCTTCGACATCGGCGGGGGATCGACCGAGATGGTGCTGGTCGATCCGGCCGATCCGGTGCCGCGCATCCTCGATTGGCAAAGCGTGCCCTGGGGCGTGGTCTCCCTGACCGAAGGCGTCGGTCCGATTGCCGACAGTCCGCAGGCGCGCGCGGCCGCCTATGCCGAGATGCGTGCGCGCGTGGCCGAAGGCTTTGCGCCGTTCATCGAGCGGATCGCGCCAACCCGTGCCCGTGCCCTGGCCGAAGGGGCGATCCGCCTGCTCGGCACCAGCGGCACGGTGACCACGCTGGCCAGCCTGCACCTGGGCCTGCCGCAATATGATCGTCGCGCGGTGGACGGCCTGATCGTGCCGACGGAAGCGATGCGCGCGATCAGCCAGCGCCTGGCGCACCTGTCCCCGGCCGAGCGCATTGCCGTGCCCTGCATCGGGCGCGAGCGGTCCGACCTGGTGGTGGCCGGCTGCGCCATCCTGGAAACCATTTTCGATATCTGGCCGGCCGATCGGCTGGGCATTGCCGACCGCGGCATTCGCGAAGGCATCCTGCGCTCGCTCATGGCCACCGGCGGCGATGCCGTGCGTAGCCGTGAAGCCTTGCGCCAACTCAACAGCGGAGCACCCCAATGAGCCGTTCCGGCAAAGATCCGCACGAGCGGCTCAAGACCGCCAAGAAGCGTACCGCATCTTCGGCGCGCTGGCTTTCGCGCCAGATCAACGATCCTTATGTGAAGCAGGCCAAGGCCGAAGGCTGGCGCAGCCGTGCCGCGTTCAAGCTGATCGAACTCGACGAGCGCTTTGCCCTGCTCAAGGGCCGCCAGCGCGTGGTCGACCTCGGCATCGCGCCGGGCGGCTGGAGCCAGGTGGTGCGCAAGAAATCCCCGTCCGCGCGCGTGGTGGGGATCGATCTGCTGCCGACCGAACCGATCGAGGGCGTGACCATCTTCGAGATGGACTTCATGGCCGACGAAGCCCCCGCCGCGCTGGAAGGCGCGCTCGACGGGCAGCCCGACCTGGTGCTGTCCGACATGGCGGCCAACACCGTGGGACACAAGCAGACCGACCATTTGCGCACCATGGGCCTGGTGGAAACGGCGGTGGACTTTGCCATCAACACCCTGGCCCCGGGCGGTGCCTTCGTCGCCAAGGTCTTTGCTGGCGGCACTGATGGCGATCTGCTGACCATCCTCAAGCGCAATTTCACCAGCGTGAAACATGCCAAGCCGCCAGCGAGCCGCAAGGATTCCTCGGAATGGTACGTGATCGCCCAGGGCTTCAAGGGCCGCGCACCGCAAACCGAACCATAAGACTGATTTTCCGTTCCGGGAATAATCCCCGGCGCGGGCAAAGAATCCCGTTGCGATGCGCGTCACTCTCGGCTAACCGCCCCTCTCCCACCCGTGGCCCGGATCGGCGCCACGCGACGAGAGGCCCGATGGCGGAGTGGTGACGCACCGGACTGCAAATCCGTTTACGCCGGTTCGATTCCGGCTCGGGCCTCCATTTCTCCGTTTGAAGACATCCGGTAGCGTCCACCAAACGGCTGTTTTCCGACACTTTTTCTGGTATGTTTGCCCGCATCAGTTCGGACGGTTCCACCAGCATCCCGGCACAATGATGGTACAGGTGATGGATCGGACCCCGAGCATGAATGCGGAGGTCCATCAATGTCGGACGGTGCGAAACGCAAGACGGGCCTGACCGCAAACGCGGTGAAGCACGCCAGACCCCGAGAGAAGGATTACAAGCTGTCGGATCGCGACGGCCTGTACCTGCTCGTGAAAACCACCGGCATTCGATACTGGCGGATGAACTACCGCTTCGGCGGACAGCAACGGACGTTGTCGTTTGGGCGCTGGCCGGAGATTCTGCTCGGCGATGCACGCGATCTGCTACTCGAAGCGCGCCGCAAGCTCGCAAAGGGGCTTGATCCGCTTGAACAGGCCAAGCTGGACAAGATCGCCAAATCGATCGCTGCTACCAACACGTTTCAGGTCGTGGCAGAGGAATGGCTTGAGAAGATAGAGAAGGAGGGCCTTGCCGCCATAACGCTCAAGAAGGCCCGCTGGCTGCTAGCGCAAACCTACCCGGCATTGGGCAAACGTCCGATCTCCGAAATCACCGCCCACGAATTGCTGCTCGTCCTCAAGAAAATCGAAGCCTCGAAGCGGTACGACACCGCCAACCGGATCCGCAGCACGTGCAGTCAGGTGTTCCGCTATGCCATTGCAACGGCCCGCGCTGAACGGGACATCTGCTCTGACCTGCGCGGCGCGCTCATCACCCCGCGCACCACTCACCGCGCCGCGATCACGACTCCAACGGAAGCTGGCGGACTGCTTCGCGCGGTCGAGGACTACGACGGCAACGACCTGACCCGGATCGCGCTGCGCCTGCTGCCCCACCTGTTCGTCCGCCCTGGCGAGCTGCGCTGGGCGGAATGGAGCGAGTTCGATTTCGACAAGGCAGTCTGGACGATCCCCGACCACAAGATGAAAATGCGCCGCCCTCACGCCGTGCCGCTTTCACGGCAGGCCTTGGCGATCATCGGTGAAATCGAACACGACGCCAGCTACAGCGCCTTCCTGTTTCCGTCGTTACGCGCTCTTGACCGCCCGATGTCAGACAACACGATCAACGCCGCATTACGTCGGCTGGGTTTCAGCAAGGATCAGATGACCGGTCACGGCTTTCGCGCCATGGCCGCCACCTTGCTCAATGAGATGGGCATCTGGAACCCCGATGCCATCGAGCGCCAACTTGCCCACGCGGACGGCAACTCGATCCGCCGCGCTTACGCCCGTGGGCAGTACTGGGAGGAGCGCGTCCGCATGATGCAGCACTGGTCCGACTACATCGATCAGCTGCGCGACGGCGCGACCATCCTGCGCCCCAAGTTCGGCCACAGCGCATCATAACAGCCCTTGCCTCGCGCGCTCGATCAGAGCGTGCAGGCTGGCTACCGGGACCAGAGTGCACCGCCCGATTTTGACCGTCTCCAGGTCACCTGAAGCGATCAGTTCATAGAGCTTGGATCGCCGGATGCCGGTCAACCGAATGGCATCCGCGATCCGGACGGAGATTGGCTCGAGCGCGGCTTCCGTCACAGCGGGCTTGGCGAAAGGCAGCGCAAGCTGCTCGCCATCGCGCAACATTGATCCTGTGCGCCGGATCATTGGCCCTGCTCCGGATCGGCCGGTGTTACCTTGCGCCGGTGGGCTTCATGCACCCGGCCGCGAAGGGACTTGTCCGGATGTTCGAGAAGCAGGCCATCGAGCGCCACGGCAATGAACGTCAACTGCCGCTTGATATGCTCGACATTCCTGCGGCCTTCCTCCCGGAACTCCTGGCCCTGAAACAGATCGGTGACGATGGCGCCGATCCACTGGCTGCGGCTCTGCTTGGCACGGGTGGCCTCATCCTGAAACCAGGCAGCAACATGCTTGGGCAGGTAGGTTTGGATGGAAACATTGCGTGTCATGCTGGGCTCCATGGTAGTGGAGCCTGGAACACACTGCGAAAGGCAAGTAAGTTCTACTAATGTTCCATCTAGGCGTCAAGAGACTGGCGATTGCCGGAAGCCCGATATTTCCTCGACCAGTTGATTTGCCACAGAAAGCTGGATGCACGGTAAGTCAGATTCGACTGAGAAGCTGCCATGTTGAAAAACTGGAATATTATGACATTATTTCATAGTTTTAGCCGCTGCGATTTGTCGCGTACGGTGTGTATTGAACTGTAACCAACTTTGGGGCCGGGGCCAGCCTATGCAGTCCCTTTTCGCACACGGCATCTGCGCTTTTGTATCGTTGGAGGCGAAAGCATCGGTGGAGATTGAACCGACTGAAGTCGACCAGAGCCGGTCGTCGTGCGACGAACACCGGAATGGCAGTTCGCTCCCAAAGCGGTCTAAAATCCGGTCGGCGCCAGTGCAACTGACGTGCACTGATTGTTGGCGGCCTCTACAGATTTTGCACCTAAGGCGCCTTGGCCAGCCTGCGCAGGGCCTGTGGTGGCTGTCCATACTGCCGCATGAACGCCTCACGCATACGGCGAATGTCGACGAAGCCCGCCTCGCGCGCGATACTGTCCATCGGGTGGCGCGTTTCCTCGATCAGCAAGCGCGCGGCTTCCAGTCGCATCTGCTCGACTGCTTTGGCCGGGGTCTGGCCGGTTTCGGCGCGGAAGGCACGGGCGAACTGGCGCGGTGAAAGAGCGGCGACCTCGGCCAGCTCCTCAACTGTCAACGGATTGGCAAGATGGGCCTTGGCAAAGATCACCGCCTTCTGGATGCGGTCGCTGCTGGGGGCGAGTTCGAGCAGTTCGGAGTGCTGTGACTGCCCACCGGCTCGGCGATGATGCATGACAAGGCGGCGGGCAATCGCACCTGCCGCGTCGCGACCAAGATCTTTCTCGATCAGCGCGACGGCAAGATCCAGCCCCGCCGTCAGTCCTGCCGAGGTCCACACCGCGCCTTCGTTGATGAAGATGCGATCATCCTCGATGCGGACGTTCGGGAAATCCTCGCGCATCTGGCGAGCGTAGGACCAGTGTGTTGTCGCGCGGCGGCCATCTAGCAAGCCCATTTGTCCGAGCAGGAAGGCGCCAGTGCATAGCCCTGCCACACGGCGAGATTCCCTTGCAATGATACGCAGCGTGTCGAGTGTTGCTTCGTCTTGTCGTGGCGGCGGCGTGAGCCCGGCAAGCAACAGCAGGGTGTCTACCTGACCGACTTCGGCCAGCGGTACTGTGGGGACGGCAAAGCCGCTGGAAGAGGTGACCGGGCCGCCTTCCACCGAAGCGATCGACAGCGTGTAGTAGGCCTCCCCCTCGACCGCATTAGCCAGTTCGAACGCCGCCTGCACGCCGAGTGCAAGGAACTGGAAACCGGGGGAGAGCACCATGGAAACGTGGGGCATATAGCCTCCCGAGGTAATGACTGAAAAACGTAGTTTATACGTCATATCGGACATGGCGATTCGCGTCCATAAGGTTTGTGTCGAGAGCGAGGGCGCTCTCACTGACACACACACAGGGACGCCTACCCATGACCAACAATTCCAAAGGAACCGCTCTGATCACCGGCGCATCGACCGGCATCGGCGCCATCTATGCCGACCGTCTTGCCGCCCGTGGCTACGACCTGATCCTCGTGGCCCGCAACAAGGATAAGCTGCAGGCACTGGCCGCGCAGATCTCGGACAAGACCGGCCGCACGGTCGAAGTGCTGGCGGCCGACCTGGGCGATGCCGCTGACCTCGCCCGCGTGGAAAAGGTGTTGCGCGAGGATGCCAGCGTGACCGCGCTGGTCAACAATGCCGGTATCGGCACGCACACGACGCTGCTGGAAAGCGACATCGAAAAGATGACAGCGATGGTGCAACTGAACGTCACCGCGCTGATGCGCCTGACCTATGCCGCAGTGCCGGGCTTTGTGGCGCGCAGCGGCGGCACGGTGATCAACATCGCCTCGATTGTCGCGGTCGCCCCCGAACTGCTCAACGGCGTCTATGGCGGCACCAAGGCTTTCGTGCAGGCCTTCACCACCTCGCTGAACCACGAACTGGCCGACAAGGGTATCCGCGCTCAGGCCGTGCTGCCCGGCGCCACCCGCACCGACTTCTGGGCATTGGGCGGCCTGCCGATAGAACACCTGCCGAGCGAGATCGTGATGGATGCCGAGGATATGGTCGATGCCGCGCTAGCCGGCCTTGACCAGGGCGAGACCGCCACGATCCCGGCGTTGCGCGATATCGAACTGTGGAACGCCTTCGAGACTGCCCGCACCGCGCTCGGTCCGCAGCTTTCTTCCACCCGCTCAGCCCCGCGCTTCCACGTTGCGGCCTGATCCCTCCTTCCCATCCCTCTCCAGATCAAAGGACAATTCGACATGAAACTCACCGGCAACACCATCTTCATCACTGGCGGCACCAGCGGCATCGGCCGTGGCCTTGCCGAGGCGCTGCACAAGATGGGCAATCAGGTGATCATCTCCGGACGCCGCACCGCACTGCTTGACGAGGTGACTGCGGCCAACCCCGGCATGGCCTCGATCCAGCTCGACGTAACCAGCCTCGAAAGCATCCAGAACGCGGCGAGCGAATTGACCCAGCGCTTCCCCGATCTCAACGTCGTGTTCAACAACGCAGGCTTCATGCCGTTTGATGACGTAAGCGGGCCGGTGAACGACAATCTGGCGCAGGAACTGATCACCACCAATTTGCTCGGCCCGATCCGGGTAACCTCCGCCCTGATCGAGCACCTCAAGACCAAGGCGGAAGCCACCGTGCTCTACACCAGCAGCGTTCTGGCCTATGTGCCAATCGCCAGCAATGCGATCTATTCCGCCACCAAGGCCGCGCTGCATTCCTACGCCCTGTCGCAGCGGTTCCAGCTGCGCGGCACCGGGGTGCGGGTGCAGGAAATCGCACCGCCATGGGTCGATACCGACCTGATCTACAAGAGCGGCGATCCGCGCGCGATGCCTCTGCCCGATTTTATCGAGCAGACGCTGGTGGCGCTGGCTACCGATGCACCCGAGGTGATCCTCGATGGCATCAAGGCGATGCGCGACAATCCGGGTGCCAATGAACACGCCCTGTTCGAGGCCTTTAACCAGAGCCTTGTCGACAATCCGATCCCGACTGGCGCCTGAATTCCCCCCCGATCAATTTCTTGAAATACGAAAGGAAAGACCATGTCTCGTATCACCATCCCCGAAACCGCCGCTGCCCCGGAAGGATCACAGGCCACGCTGGGCGCGATCAACGGCAAGCTGGGTCGGGTGCCCAACTTCTTCCGCGTCCTGTCCAACAGCCCGGCAGTGATCAATGCCCACGCAGCGTTGAACCAAGGGCTTGGCAAGGCACTTGATCTCAAGACCCGCGAGCGCATTGCCCTTGCCGTGGCGGCGGTGAACGGCTGTGAATACTGCGATGCGGCGCACAGCTACACCGGCACGACTTTCGCCAAGCTGAGCAAAGAGGAAGTGGAACTTGCCCGCCAAGGCACCTCGGCCGATCCGGACGCTGCAGCAGTTACAGCCTTTGCCCGCAAGGTGGCCGAGGCTCGGGGCAAGGTTTCGGCGGACGACATCGCAGCCATCCGCCAGGCTGGCTTCAGCGAAGGTCAGATCGTTGAGATTGTGGCCGTTGTCGCCGAAAACTTCTTCACCAACCTGATCAACAATGTTGCTGGCACTGAAGTGGATTTTCCGGCGATCTAGGTCAGCGCTCTCAATGCTGACAAATCCGGCAGCCTTGTGCGGTTCGAGACCGCACAAGGCTGCGGCTTATGGAAGGACGGCTAACGGCAACGCCGGTCGTTGATCAGATCTTCCACGAACAACCGCTTTGTCCCAATCAAAGTCCGCCCAGGCGCGAGGTGATTCGGCGAAGGGGAAGCATTCTCGATCCCGGCTTTGGGAATTGAACCCATTTTGAATTTGATGGTGATGGACCGATTGATGGATTGCTTCTCGTGAAGGTCAATAATATTGTATCTAAACAATATATTAGATTAAGAATTGGATTCCGGCTCGGCCATTTTCCTCTCGGAAAACGGCGAAGAATGGCTGATTTTAGCCATTTCTTGCTGTTGTAATCGGCACGACGGTCCGGACTGACCTGACCGCATGCATGACCTTTGATGGTCCCGATGATCGACTCCTTTCCGGCAATGCCAGGAGGATTGGGCGCAGCCCGTCGCATCGCACTGTTCCGCACGGGGACAGGCTGAAATCTAACAGATTGCTAACGGCATGTTAGGGATGGCAAGGCAGACAGGCGCGCGTTGCTTGTTGCCAGGAATGCCCTGCCCATGCCGTCGATACCGCTTATTGCGCCCAATCCGCCGCGTTTCAGCGACCTGGCTGCCGAATTGGCGGAGATCGAGGCGCGCGGGATTTTCAGCAATGGCGGACCGGCCGTGCGCGCGTTCGAGGCGGAGGCGGTGGCGCGGCTGTTTGGCGGGCAGGGGGACTGCCTGGCCGTGGCCAACGCCACGCTTGGCCTGATCCTTGCCATTCGCCACGCGGCGGGGCGACGCCTGCGCCCAGGTGCGCTCGCGCTGGTGCCGGCCTTCACCTTTGCCGCCACGGCACAGGCGGCGGCCTGGGCCGGGCTCACGCCACTGATCCATGATGTCGATCCCCACACCTGGGCATCGGACCCGTTGATCGAAGAGCAATTGCTGGCGCGCCATGGCGACCGGATCGCCGCGATCGTGCCTTATGCTGCGTTCGGGCGCAGTCTGGACCTGGAGCGCTATGCCTGGCTGGCACGGCGCCATGGCGTGGCCGTGGTGATCGATGCGGCGGCCTCGCTTGGCAGCTGTGACGAACGTGGGCTCAATTTCGGGGCCGGTGCGCCGTTTGCCGTGGTCTATTCGATGCACGCGACCAAGACCTTTGCCACGGCCGAAGGGGGGCTGGTGTACAGCGGGGACAAGGATCTGATCGCCGCGTTGCGACAGATGGGTAATTTCGGGTTCGGCAGCGCGCGGGCGGCGGAAGTGCCTGGGATGAATGCCAAGCTGAGCGAAGTGGGCGGCGTTCTGGCCATGGCCAAGCTTGGCCAACTCGATGTGGTCTGCGACCATCGCGCCACGCTGGCGCAAGCCTACCGCGCGGCGCTGCCCCGGCTTGGAGCCGGCTTTGCGGAGCAGGCGCCGATGGCGAAGGGCCGCCAGGCGTTACAGTTCTGGTCGATGCTGCTGCCCCCTGCGCTGGCGGCGCACCGGGCAGACCTGATCGCGGCGCTGGCCGCCAAGGGTATCGGCAGCGGCCACTATTTCGCCCCGCACCTGGGCATGCAGCCTTGGTTCCAGGCCAACGCCCTGATCGAACCGGTGCCGGTGAGTGACAACCTGGCGGCGCGTGTTCTCTCGCTGCCGATCACCGACGGAATGACCGTGGCCGACGTGGAAACCGTGGTGGACCATCTGGTCGACGCGCTGGCGCTGCTCGCGCCTGACGGGGCTGTCGCTGCACCGGCGGTTCTTGCCTGTTCGGTGCACGAAACCGTCCTGATCGGCGGCGGCCCCGCCGGGACCGCGATGTTGACAGCGGCGAGCAAGCAGAACCGCCTCGCGGCGCTGACCGAAGGGCTGGCCGTGGTGGAGCAGGGCGCCGCGCTGGGGCGGGGTGAACTGGGGGGGTATGCCATCCGCTCGGACAGCACGGCCGAGACGTTCCTCAGCGCGGTGCAGGACAACGTCCATCCCGAACTCGCCGCCCTGGTCGATCATCCCGCAGGCATCGCCATGGCGCAACATATCGGCGCCCTGGGTGCGCCGCTGGTCGATGCCGGCGATCTGCTGGCCGTGACCGGAGACCGCCTGCGCGACGTGGCGCGGGCGCATGGGGCCAGCATCTTGACCGGCCACACGGCGCTGCACGCGCGGCGCGAAAGCGACGGACGCTGGCGCACCACCGTGCGCGATGGGGCGGGGCAGACCCGCGAACTGCTGTCGCGCAACATCGTGCTGGCCACCGGAGGCTATCAGTGCCAGCAGGCGGTACAGGCGGCAAAGCTTGCCGGCGGCGCGCTGGGCGACTTGGCCGGGGATCGGCTGGTGCTGTCAGACTCGTTCCTGCGCCTGGGCGGGCTCGACGCGCTGTGCAAGCGGTTGACGGATGTGCGCAGCCCGCGGATTGCCATCGTGGGCGGCTCGACCAGCGCGCTTGCTTCGGCGGTGCTGCTGCTCAAGGCCGATCCGGCGCTGGCCCTTGGCGCCGGCGCGATCACTCTGCTGCATCGCCGTCCGCTGCGGCCGTTCTACCCGTCGCGCGAGGCGGCCCTGGCCGAGGGCTTTACCGATTTCAGCGATGCCGACATCTGCCCGGTCAGCGGCTTTGTCTATCGGCTCGCTGGTTTCCGACTGGAGGCGCGCGAACTGGTGCTGCGCATGCTGGCTGTCGGCGGCCGCGTGCCCGAACCGCGCCTGGCCCTGTTCCAGCTCGACCAGCACGGCGATGCCGAGGCGCGGGCCGTGCTTGATGCGGCCGATGTGGTGATCGGCGCAACCGGCTATCGCCCGCGCGCCTTGCCGCTGCTTGATGCGCAGGGCGCGCAGATCGTGCTGGCCAGCGACGCACCGGAACCCGGCGAGCTGGTTGATCGGCACTGCCGCTTGCGCGACGCGGCGGGGCAAGTGGTGCCGGGCGCCTATGGCATCGGTCTTGCCGCCGGCTTCGTGCCCTGGGGCGCGCTCGGGGGCGAGCCGAGTTTTCGGGGCAATGCCAATGGCCTGTGGCTGTGGCAGAACAACGTGGGGCAGATGATCGTCGATGCCGTGCTGCCCGCTGAACCCGGCGCGATACGGCAGGCAGTGGCATGAGTTCGGCGCCGCTGATCAGCGTGGTGATGGCGGCATATAATGGCGGCGTGCTGATCGAGGAGACGATTGCCAGCGTGCTGGCGCAGACGCTGGGCGATTTCGAACTGGTGGTGGTGGACGACTGCTCCACCGACGATACGCTCGACCGGCTGCACCAGGCGCAGGATCCCCGCGTGCGGGTCATGGCCGCGCCGCGCAACGGCGGCCCGGTGGTGGCACGCAACATGGCGTTTGCGGCGGCGCGGGGGCGCTACATCGTCGGGCTGGATCAGGACGACCTGTGCCATCCCACCCGCTTTGCCGCGCAGCATGCCTATCTGGAAGCCCACCCCTCCGTGGTTCTTGTCGCTTCGGCTGTCGATCTGTTGCGCGGCAGCCAGCGGTGTGCGCCGCCGCCGCCGGTGCAGACCACGCCGGCGCTGATCGCGTGGCGCCTGCAACTGGGCAATCCGCTGGTGTGGTCCTCCGTGATGTTCCGCGCCGACGCCGCGCGTCGCCTCGAAGTGTTCGAGCGCGAGGACCGGCTCTATGCCGAGGACTTCGATCTCTACCATCGCCTGGCCCGCTTCGGGCAGATCGCCCGGATCGACGCGCCGCTGGCCAGCTATCGCATTCATTCCGGCGGTGCGTCCCAGCGCTATACCGCGCGCATGGAACAAAGCGCGGCGGCGGTTCTGGCCGAGCCTTATGCGGCTCTGTTTGGTGAGGATGCGGCGGACGCGGCTTCACTGGTGCTGCATCATTTCAGCGGCGGCGCGCCGGTGTGCGATAGTGCCACGCTGCGGCGCGTGAGCGAACTGGTCGATGTCGTGCATCGCCATTTCGTGACGACGCAACAGCCGGATGTCGACGACCTTGCGCGGATCATGGCGGAATATGGCCGGCTTTGGTGGCGGCTGGGCGATGCCTGTGTCCGGTCGGGCACGCTGACCCTCGGGCAAGTGCTCGCCGCCTGTCCTGCGGGCCTGGCGCGGGACTCGTCTTCGCGGGTACGCTTGGCCACGTCGCGACTCATTGGCGGGGGCCGCGCGCTGGCGTCGCGACTCAAGAAAGCCTGATTTTCGGCCGGGTGACCCGATGCGAGTCGCTGCGGAACACTCGCTAAAGCGGCAAAATGCAGAAAAATTGGCGGCTAAAACGCCGATTTTATCGGGCTTTTTGAGTGCAATGGGCTGCTTGTGGAAAAATGGTCGTTGACGGTTGTGGGAGTGGTCCATATATGCCGCTTCACCGACGCGGTGAGGCCGGTTTTTCCGGTTGCTTGGTTGTCTCCGAGTGGTTGCGTTGGTCGCCAGATAGGTCGGACGGCTTGGGTTTCCGGTGAGAACCGGGGATGGAAGGTTGTCCGGGTTTTGCTGTCTGGATTGGTCTTT
>NZ_BMZP01000022.1:55646-66666 GCF_014652855.1 Novosphingobium pokkalii | reverse complement strand
TTTGCCAATGAAGTCAGCGTCGAAGGCGATCACCTGCTGGTCAAGCGCGAGATCGACGGCGGGCTGGAAACGGTCAAGCTGGCGCTGCCGGCGGTGGTCACCACCGACCTGCGCCTCAACGAGCCGCGCTATGCCTCGCTGCCCAACATCATGAAAGCCAAGGCCAAGCCGCTTGCCACCAAGACCCCGGCCGACCTGGGCGTGGACGTGGCGCCGCGCCTCAAGACGCTGAAAGTGGCCGAGCCGCCGGTGCGCGCGGCGGGCGTCAAGGTGGCCGATGTCGATGCGCTGGTGGCCAAGCTCAAGGAACTGGGAGTCGCGTGATGGGTAAGGTTCTTCTCTGGGTCGAGCACGATGGCGCGGCGATCAAGGACGCGACGCTGAGCGCGGTGACCGCGGCGGGCCAACTGGGCGACGTGGTCGCGCTGGTGGCGGGCGAAGGCGTCGATGGCGTGGCCGAGGCGGCCGCGCAGATCGCCGGCGTTTCCGCCGTGCTCAAGGCCGATCATGCGGCCTATGCCCATGCCCTGGCGGAAAACGTCGCGCCGCTGGTGGCGGGCCTGATGGCCGACCACGATGCTTTCGTGGCCCCGGCGACGACCACCGGCAAGAACGTGGCGCCGCGCGTGGCCGCGTTGCTCGATGTGGCGCAAGTCTCTGATATCCTGTCGGTCGAAGGCCCCAAGACCTTCACCCGGCCGATCTATGCCGGCAATGCCATCGCCACGGTCGAATCGAGCGATGCCAAGCTGGTGGTGACCGTGCGGGCCACCGCCTTTGCCAAGGCGGACGCGAGCGGTGGCAGTGCCAGCGTGGACGCGGTGAGCGGCGCGGGTGACGCTGGCCTCTCCAGCTTCGTCGGCGCGGAAATCGCCAAGAGCGAGCGCCCGGAACTGACCAGCGCCAAGGTCATCGTCTCGGGCGGCCGCGCTCTGAAAGACGCGGAAACCTTTGCCGCCACGATCACGCCGCTGGCCGACAAGCTGGGCGCCGCGATCGGCGCGAGCCGCGCGGCGGTGGACGCGGGCTATGTCCCCAACGATTACCAGGTCGGCCAGACCGGCAAGATCGTGGCGCCGCAGGTCTATCTCGCCGTGGGGATTTCCGGGGCGATCCAGCACCTTGCCGGGATGAAGGACAGCAAGACCATCATCGCGATCAACAAGGACGAGGACGCGCCGATCTTCCAGGTGGCCGATGTGGGCCTGGTGGCGGACCTGTTCACCGCCGTGCCGGAACTGGTGGGCAAGCTTTAAGCCTTCGCGCAAGGCTTCGCACCACCCCCAAACCCCCTCCTCTGAAGAGGAGGGGGCTTTTTTGTGTGCCGCCCTCCCGCATGCGGGAGGGGTTGGGGGAGGGCGTGTTTCACGCCCTCACAAAGCCAGCGTCAAACACTGGCTGAAATCATCCACCACATAATCCGCAAAGGCCGCGCAGGGCACGAAGCCATGCGCGCGATACAGCGCCAGGGCCGGTTCGAACGCCGGCCCGCTCCCGGTTTCCAGGCTGACCCGCGCCATGCCGCGCGCCCTGGCCTGGTCCAGCAAGTGCGCCAGGATCGCCTTGCCCACGCCCTGGCCCAGCCAGGCGGGCGCCACGCGCATCGATTTCAGTTCGCCATGATCGGGCGCCAACGCTTTCAGCGCGCCCATGCCCGCCAGATAGCCACCGACCCAGGCCGAATAGAACCGCACGTCCGGCGCGCGCAACGCATCGAGCGGCAGGGCGTGGACCTTGTCGGCGGGCGAATGGGCATGCATCCCGCCCAAGTGCAGCGCCACCAATGCCTGGATCGCCGCGCCGCTCAGGTCGTCTTCGCGTATCGTTACATCGGGCATTGCGCGCTCCATCTGGCCAAACCGGTTGCATCTGCTATCGCCTGCGCCATGACGCAAGCAACGGATTCCTCCCCCCGCTGGAGCCTGGCCATCCATGGTGGCGCCGGCGCCATGTCGCCCGACATCATGGATGAGGCCATGGCCGCCGATTACCGCGCCGCCCTGGCCCAGGCGCTGGAAGCGGGCGCTGCCGTGCTGCGCGACGGGGGCAGCGCGCTCGATGCGGTGAGCGCGGCGGTCTGCGCGCTGGAGGATGATCCCCATTTCAACGCCGGGCGCGGCGCAGTGTTCACCTATCACGAAACCAACGAGCTGGACGCGGCGATCATGGACGGGCGCACCCGCGCGGCAGGGGCCGTCTGCGCCGTCACCCGCACGCGCAACCCGGTGCGCCTGGCCCGCACGGTAATGGAACAGGGGCCGCACGTGTTCCTGGCCGGCAGCGGGGCCGAGGAATTCGCCCGCGACCACGGCATGGAGGAAGTGGATCCCGCCTGGTTCGCCACCGACGAGCGCCGCCGCCAGTTGCACGAGTTCAAGGCGCGCAAGGATGGCTGGTTCGATGCCGATCTCAAGTTCGGCACGGTGGGCGCGGTCGCCTGCGATGCGCAGGGCAATCTCGCCGCCGCCACCTCCACCGGCGGGCTCACCGGCAAGCGCTGGAACCGCATCGGCGATTCGCCGCTGATCGGCGCCGGCACTTATGCCGACAACCGCGCCTGCGCGGTTTCGTGCACCGGCACGGGCGAAGTGTTCATCCGCGTGGGCGTGGGCCACGAAATCGCCGCGCGCGTGCGCCATGCCGGCGAGACGCTGGAGCAGGCGACCCGCGCCGTGCTGGGCGAAGTGGGCGAGCTGGGTGGCGTGGGCGGCATCATCGCCGTCGATGCGGCGGGCACTCTCACCCACGCTTTCAACACCAAGGGCCTCTATCGCGGCTTTGCCGATCACACCGGCCGCGCCGACGTGGCGATCTTCACGGGCGAATAGGCCGGCTCAGGAAAACTTGTCGGCCTTGCGCCGGCCAAACCGCATGCCCCGTTCCAGGCGGGCGCGCAACTGGGTGTAATAGGCCTCCAGGAACGCGCGCTCGTCGCCCCGGCCGCTGTTCCAGCCGATCTTGGCGCAGATCGCCTGGGCGACATCGACCATCGCCTCCTCGCGGTCCTCGCGCAGCACGCGCTCCAGCACCTGAAGCTCGTATTCGCCATAGACGGACAGTTCCGCCTCGCCGAATTCATAGCGCGTCTGCGTGAGCGCGCTTTCCCCCAACGCGCCGCCGGCCACCGAAAGCGCGGCCTTGAGCCGGTCGCGCCCGGCTTCCACCACCCAGGTGCCGGCTACCACGTCCCCCGCGCGCAGGGCATCGCGGTTGAAGCAGGGGAAGAACGCGAAGATCAGGAACCAGGCCGCTCCGGCCCAGGCGACGAACGTGGCGTCTTCGCCCTGGATCAGCGTGCTGGTGACGAAAATGATCGGCAGAGTCAGCTCGATATCGCGCAGGATGTTACGCGCCACCACCGCCTCGGTGGTCAGCCGCCCGCCATCGCGCGCCGCCACGCGCAGGCCCAGCGCGCGCTTGCCCGGCGTGGCGCCACGCGGGCCGAGCTCGAAATAGAGGAACCAGATGTGGCGGAACAGGAACATCGCCACGATCCACAGCACCACCACGGTCTGGCCCACCGCGCCGCCACCGGCATTGGCCTTGAGGTCGATCGCCCGCGCCAGCGTGAACAGCAGGTAGGAAATGCCCGCCATCGTCGCCACGATCAGCACCTGGTCGATCAGCAGGGCCAGCGCCCGCGCCCCGCGCGCGCCGATCGTGAACGGCAGCGGCACGCCTTCGGGCGTCACCACCTGGCGCTTGCGCCGGTCCTGCACGGGCAGCCGCACCGCGCGCCGTTTCCACCGCCCGATCATCCCGCCACCCGTACGCGGGCCGGGCGATAGGCAAAGAAATAGGCGTTCCACAGCGCCAGCATCGTCCCGCCGATGATCAGCCGCGCATACGTGGCGTCGATCAATTGCCGGCCAAACCCTTCGAGCAGCGCGGCCAGCACCAGCATCAGCACCACCCCGACCATGACCTGCGCCGCGCGCCGCCCGGCCACGGCTGCCGCGGTCAGCACCGGCTGCTCCCCCGGAAAGGCCATGGCCCGGCCGATATGCAGGCCAGCCGCGCCCGCCAGCAGGATCGCGAACAGTTCGGTCGTGCCGTGGATCGCCAGCCAGCCGACGAGTTCCAGCGTCAGCCCCTGCCCGTGATAGAGCCACAGCAACGCCCCCAGCCCGGCGGTGTTGTGGATCAGCAGCAGGACCGAAGGCACGCCAAAGGCAAAGCCGAGGGCAAAGGCAATCAGCGAAACCTGCGCGTTGTTGCTGAACAGGTAGGCGGCAAACATCGACAGCCCGTTCTGGTCCTGCTGCCCGAACAGGGTGTGCAGCAAGACGGCGCGGCTGGCGCCGGGCACACGCACGTCATCGCTGCCCCCGGCCATCAGGCTGTAATACCAGTCGGGATTGCCGCTCACCAGCAACCAGCCGACCACCGTGCCCAGCACCATCACCGCCAGCGCGATGACCAGGTCTATGCCCATGGCGCGCACCGCCGCGCTCCACCCGCCCAGGAAAAAGCGCCGCAGCCAGGCGCCCAGCCCTTCGCGCGGGCCATAGACGGCAAACCACGCGCGCCGCGCCAGCCCTTCGAGGTAGGCGATCAGCGCGGCATCGAGCGAGGTTTCGCGCGCGATCGCCAGGCTGGACACCGCCGTGCGATAGAGCGCGGGCAAGGCCACCAGGTCTTCATCGGAAAGCTTGCGCAGCCGCCCGCCCTCGATCCGGGTGACGATGGCGTCCAGCCGCTGCCAATCGCCCTCGCGCGCCTGGCGAAAGCGGTCGGAGCGCAGCGCGGCGGCTTCCACCGCTGCCTCCTGCCCGGCGTTCTTGCCAAACCAGCGGGCAATCATCCCAGGCTCCCTTCGCGTTTCACGCCCAGATAGGCATCGATCAGCCTCGTGCCGATCTGGTCATGCGGCGCTTCCACCAGGCGCACGCCCATCTGGCGCAGCCGTTGCAGCACCAGCGCGCGCTGGCGTTGCAGCGCCGTGGCGGTCACGGCGCGGGCCATGGCATCGAGCGTGTCGGGGCTGGCCGTGGCAAGGCCCGACAGTTCCGCATCGGCCATCACCACGAACAGCACGCGGTGCCGCTCCAGCAGGCGGCCCAGGCTCTCGATCATCAGTTCGGCGCTGGTCGGATCGGTGAAGTCGGAAAAGACCACCACCAGCGAGCGGCGTTGCAGCCGCGTGGCCAGCGTGGCCATGGCATAGGTGAAATTGGGCTCCTCGCCGTGATAGTCGAACGCGGCGGCGCTGCGTTGCAGGCGGGCGAAATCGCGCGGCGCCGCCACGAACGGCGAAAGGCCCAGCGGCCGCGCGGCAAAGCCATAGACCGCGACGCGATCCTGCGCCTTGAGCGCCACCCAGGCGGTGGTCAGCGCCGCCGTGATCGCGCGGTCCAGCCGGGGCAGGCCGGCCAGCGGCTCGGTCATCGCCTGGCCGCAATCGAACGCGAAAACGATCTGGTTGTTGCGCTCGGTCTCGTATTCCTTGGCAAACAGGCGGCCGTGGCGGGCCGAGCTTTTCCAGTCGATGCGGCGGCGGTCCATGCCCGGTTCGTAATCGGCCAAGGCCTCGAACTCGGTGCCTTCGCCGCGAATGCGCCGCGCCACCAGGCCGAACGCGGCATCGCGCAGGAAGATCTGCAAGGCCGGGCTGCGCACCGGGGTGATATCGGGCCAGATCCGCACCGCCTGGTCCAGCGGGCGCGTGACCTGGCGATGGCCCAGGCCCAGCGGCCCGCTCCAGCGCAGCCACAGCGTTGCGATCCGCGCCGGCCCCCGGCGCGAAGGGACCAGCCGGGTTTCCCCCCGCCACGCTCCGGCCTCGCCACTTGGCGCCAGCGCCAGCGGCACGCGCCCGCCATCGGCCAGGCGGGGATCGCAGGCCAGCGCCGCCAGCGGCGCGCCGCCGGCTCTTCCGCCGGCCAGCCCGGCAAAACTCGCATCCAGCGCCAGGCGCAGCGGCTGGCCCACTTCGGCATCGTCCGCCACGGCCAGGCGCACATCGCGCAGCGCCCCGGCCATCAGCGCATCGAGCAGCACCAGCACGATCAGCGCGCCACCGGCAGCGGGCGCCACCACCCAGCCCTGGGGCGCCAGCGTGGCCAGCAACAGCCCAGCCGGCGCGGTCAGCGCCAGCAACAGCACCGCCCGCGCCGTGGGATAGACGGCGAGCCTTGGCCGAAAGGGAAAGCGCCAGCGCGCCACGGCAGCAACCGGGGCCGCGATCAGCGCGGCGCCGGGGTGCGCTGCACCAGATCGGCCACGATCGCTTCGGCCTGGCGCCCCTCGATCTCGGCCGCAGGGCTCAACACCATGCGATGGCGCAGCACCGCCGTGGCCAGGCTCTTGATATCGTCGGGTATGGCATAGTCGCGCCCGGCCAGTGCCGCCCGCGCCCGCGCCGCGCCGGCCAACAAGACCGCCGCGCGGGGCGAAGCCCCAGCCACCAGATCGCCATTGTCGCGCGTGCCGCGCACCAGCGCGACGATATAGTCGACCAGGGGCTCTGCCAGCGTCACCGCCTTGAGCGCGGCCTGGGCGCCGGCCACCTCCTGCGCATTGGCCACGGCCACCACGCCCATCTGCGCCGGGTGCAGCCCGGTGCGCCCCTCGCCATAGCGCACCACGATCCGCGCCTCTTCCTCGGCCGAGGGGTAGTCGACCAGCAGCTTGAACAGGAAACGGTCGAGCTGCGCTTCGGGCAGGGGATAGACGCCCTGGCTCTCGATCGGGTTCTGCGTCGCCACCACCATGAAATGGGGCGGCAGCGGATGGGCCGTGCCATCCAGCGTCACGCGGCGTTCCTGCATGGCTTCGAGCAGGGCGGCCTGGGTCTTGGGCGGGGTGCGGTTGATTTCATCGGCCAGCACCACATCGTGGAAGATCGGCCCGCGCGTCAGCGTGAACTGGCTGGTCTGGAAATTGAACAAGTTCGATCCCAGGATATCGCCCGGCATCAGATCGGGGGTGAACTGGATGCGCCCGAAATCGAGGCCGACTGCCGTGGCAAAGCTTTGCGCCACCAAGGTCTTGGCCGTGCCCGGCGGCCCTTCCAGCAGGACGTGCCCGCCGGCCAGCAGCGCCACCAGCAGATGGTCCACCACCTCGTCCTGGCCAACCACGGCCTTGGCCACCTGGGCGCGGATGGCATCGGCCAGGGCCCGCACTTCATCAAGGCTGAGCGCCGTGGGCGCGGTGTCGGACTGGGTCACGCAAGGTCCTTTTCAATGGCATGCAGGGCTTGGGCCGCCCGCACCGCGTCGGCCGGGCGGTGCGCTGCTGCAAGCTGGGCAGCGGCGATGGAAAACGGCACGGTCTCGGGATGAAGCCGGGCCAGATGCGCGTCGATCAGCGGGTCGGTCTGCTCCGCCCCGGCTCCCCGGCGCAGGCCGAGGCGCTGCGCCAGCCGCTCACGCAGGGCATCGACATAGGGCACGGTCAAAAGATGCAGGCGGCCGGCGCGGCGGATCAGCGCGGCGCTGTTGGTCACCAGCGTGGTCTTGCCGGGCGGAATGCCGGCGATGGCCGCGCGGGGCGGGCCAAAGCGGCAGAACGCGCGCCAGCCGATCGCCAGCAGGGTCAGCAGCAGACCGGCGGTCGCCGCCAGGAACGGCGGCTCGAACGCCAGGGTCAGCAGATTGGGCCGTCCGCCCAGCCCGGCGAGGCTAAGGTCGAACGTCACCGCGCGACTGCCCGAATCGACCGCGGCAGCGCGCAGGATATCGAGCGCGAGCAGCGCGGTCTGGCGATCGGCCAGGCCATAGTTGTCGAACAGGTCCGGCTCGAACACCAGGATCACCGGATGCAGATCCATGTCCGGGCCGCTGTCGCTGTCTGCATCATCGCCATCCGCGTCATCCACGCCGGGCGTTTCCACATTGGCCAGACGATCGAGCGAGGGATAATAGCCATTGTCGCCGCGATAGGCGGCCAGAATGCGCCCGTCGGCGGTGCGGACCAGCGGCACCAGCCCGTCGCCCGTGCCCGATTCCACCCGCGCGTCGTCGGGCAGCGGGCCATGGCGGCCATCGGCGGTGGTCCAGCCTTTGGCGAGGCCTGGCTTGAGCCCGGAGAGCGTGACGGTCACATCATCGGCAAAGCCGCGCCATTGCGGCAGCGACACGCCCTCGATGCGGGTCCAGCCGCGCGGGCGCTGTTCCTTGCGCTCCAACAGCTTGGCATCCCATTTCGACGCGATGACCACGGTCGGGCCGATGCGCCGCCGCTTGCTCACGATGCGGTCGATGTCCTTGCCGTCGGTGCCGGGCAGCGGGGTCAGCACCAGCACGCCGGGCTGCTCCATGCCGCGCTGGCTGCGCGTCTGCGCCACGGTATAGCCGTCCTCGCTGGCCAGCGCCGCCAGCGCGGCATAGCCGTTGAGCCCGCGCCCCCCGGCATGGCCGCCGCCATTGTTGGCCGGTGGGCCGGCATGGCCAAGATACCACAGCAGCCCGATGAACAGCGTCGCGCCCACCACCAGCAGCGCCAGCACTGTGCCCCGCGCAAACGGCGCCGCACCCGTGCTGGCCGCAGGTGGAACGCTCATGCCGGGGCGCCGATCAGTTCGAGCGCGAAGGCGGCATAGGCGCCGCGCGCCCGCTGCCATTCGCCCAGGCCCGGCGCGCGCAGGGCATAGCGGGCGCGCTCCACTTCCTCGGCCATCGTGGCAAAGGCCTGGCGCGCGGTGGCGGGCAAGGCGGGCAGCAGGGCAATCTCGCGCGCAGTGCTGGAGGGAGAGAGCCAGTCCGGCCGGGCGGCGGCAATATCGGCCACACTGCGCTGCAAAAGCAGGTGGACCGCTTCGGCAAAGCGGCCCTGCGCGGCCAGGGCATCGGCATCTTCAAGCAGGGCCAGCGCGGCCTGGCGCACCGGGTTCCACTCCGGCACGGCCTGCGCCTTGCGGGCGCGCCGGGCCTGCCACCACGGCGCGATCAGAGTCCAGGCCAGCCAGCCCAGCGCCGCCACGCCCACCACGATCAGCCCCAGCAGCAGCGCCTGCCCCGATTTGGCCAGGGCCAGGCCCAGCGGCTCGAACAAGTGGGCGTTGATCCACTCCAGCCCCCGGTTCAGCACGCGCAGGATCGCTTCCAGCCAGCGCGGCGGCACATAGGGCGTTTCGGGCGGGGGCGCGGGCACCGGGGCGAACTGGATATCGCCCATGCCCCGCACCGTCTGCCAGGCGTGCTCGGCACGGGCAGCATCGCCGTGGGCTGCGGCGGCAGAGGCCGCTGCCGGGGCGGCAGGAGAGGCGGACACGGCCCGGGCGGCCGCTGCGGCAGTGCTCACGTCTCGGTTCGTTGCATGCCGCAGCGCCAGCCGCAAGCGCAGAATGCGCCGCTCTGGCTGCGGCCCCGGTAAGCGTTCGGCCAGCCTTCGGTCAGCCGCGCGCGCGTTCCAGCGGATAGGAGCCGAGAATGCGCAAGTCCTTGGCGAAATAGGCGAGTTCGTCCAGCGCGCGATCCACCGCCGGATCGCCCGGCGCGCCGACGATATCGGCGTAGAACATCGTCGCGGCAAAGCTGGCGCCCTTCTGGTAGCTTTCCAGCTTGGTCATGTTGACGCCGTTGGTGGCAAAGCCGCCCAGCGCCTTGTAGAGCGCGGCAGGAATGTTGCGCACTTCGAACACGAAGGTGGTCAGCGCTGCGCCGGTCACCGTTGCCGGGTCGCGCGGCGCCTTGGACAGCAGCACGAATCGCGTGGTGTTGTCATGCGCGTCCTCGATGTCTTCGGCCAGCAGGTCCAGCCCATAGAGCTCGGCGGCGATGCGCGGGGCAATCGCGGCGATGCCCGGCTCGGCGCTTTCAGCCACCAGCGCGGCGGCACCGGCAGTATCGGCATAGGCCATCGGCACGATCCCGCGCTCGCGCAAGTAGAAGCGCGACTGGCCGAGCGCCTGCGGGTGACTGTAGGCGGCCACGATCGCGCCGGCGTCGGCGCGGGCCATCAGGCAGTGGTGGATGTCGAGAAAATGCTCGCCCACGATGCTCAGCCCGCTTTCGGGCAACAGGAAGTGGATATCGGCCACGCGGCCGTGCTGCGAATTCTCGATCGGGATGATCGCCTGGCCGGCGCGGCCATCCTTCACCGCATCGAGCGCATCCTCGAACGAAAAGCACGGCAGCGGCAGGCCATCGGGCATCACTTCCAGCGCCGCGCGGTGCGAATTGGCGCCGGGCGCCCCCTGAAACGCCACGGCGCGCGCCGGATCGGCCGCAGCGGCGGCGCTCATGCGATCGACAAGCAGGCGGGCGGGTTCGGGGAAACTTTGCATGGCTGCCGTTAGGCACAATGCCACCGCTTGGGCAAGGGCCATCCGCCACCGCATTTGCCGCAGGATGAGGCCGGCGCGTGTGTTGAAATTTGTCCTGGATCACAGACGGGGTTTCCCCTGTGGCTCTAATCGGACTTGCGCCGGCGCGGGGGGCTGATTATCCCACCTGCAAAAGCGGCGTACCGGCAGCGGGTCGGAAATGCGCACGATAAATGGGGCTGGGAATGGACGACCGTTTCAATACGATCGCGGGATGGACCTTGTTTGGCGGTATCGTGGCCCTTGGCCTATCAACGTTGTCCGCCCATTACTTCCTTGCCGACAAGCATGAACGCCCTGAAAAGATGGGCTATGCCATCGCGGGTGTGGAGCCCGAGGGCGGCGCCGCCGGCCCGGCTGCGGTGGAACCGATCGCCAATCGCCTGGCCAAGGCAGACGTCGCCAAGGGCGAGGCGATCTTTGCCAAGTGCAAGGCCTGCCACACCATCGACCAGGGCGCGGCCAACGGCATCGGCCCCAACCTGTGGGGCGTGGTGGGCGATGCGCGCGCCGAAGGGCGCGGCGGCTACGCCTTCTCCGACTCGCTCAAGTCCAAGGCCGGCAAGTGGGATTTCGCCAGCCTGGATGAATGGCTGACCAACCCCAAGAAGTTTGCCGACGGCACCAAGATGTCGTTCGCCGGCCTGTCCGACCCGATGGATCGCGCCAACGTGATCCTCTATCTCAATTCCAAGGGCTCCAACCTGCCCCTGCCCGCCCCCGAAGCGGTGCCGGCGGCCGGTGCGGCCA
>NZ_BMZP01000022.1:0-55614 GCF_014652855.1 Novosphingobium pokkalii | reverse complement strand
TTCGGGGGCGGGCGGCGCGGCAACGCCGGTGGCCATGGTCGGCGATCCGGCCAAGGGCGAAAAGGTCTTTGCCAAGTGCATGGCCTGCCACACCATCGAGCAGGGCGGCGCCAACGGCATCGGCCCCAACCTCTATGGCGTGGCCGGCGATGCCATTGCCGAAGGGCGCGGCGGCTATGCCTTCTCCGACGCGCTCAAGGCGCACAAGGGCGTGTGGGACCAGGCCACGCTGGACCAGTGGCTGAGCGGCCCGGCCAAGTTCGCGCAGGGCACCAAGATGACCTTTGCCGGCCTCACCAGCGCGCAGGACCGCGCCGACGTGATCGCCTATCTCAACAGCAAGGGCGGCAAGCTCAGCCTGGGCGCTGCTCCGGCCCCCGCGCCGGCCAAGTAAGCCGCCGCTCCAGCCTGGAAAATCTGCAACCCCGCCTGCCCGCCAGGCGGGGTTTCTTCTTGGCCACGAGCGGGTAAGGCTGCGGACGATGCTCTCGTTGTCCTCCCTTGCCGGCCGCCTCGCGCTGCCGACCACCGCCACCGCACCGTTCTGTCCGTCCGAAGTGCGCGGCACGGTGGCGGTCGCGCCGCGTGGGCCGTGGTGGCGCGTGCTGTGGCAGGCCGCCGGGCCGGGCCTGCTGGTCGCGGTGGGCTACATGGACCCGGGCAACTGGGCCACCGACATTGCCGCCGGATCGCAGTTCGGCCACGGCCTGCTGTTCGTGGTGCTGGCCTGCGGCCTTGCCGCCATCGTGCTCCAGGCGCTGGCCATGCGCGTGGGCCTGGCCAGCGGGCAGGATCTCGCCCAGCTTGCCCGTACCCTCTATTCCAGGCCGGTCTGCCGGGTGCTGTGGCTGCTCGCCGAACTGGCGATCATCGCCACCGACATTGCCGAAGTGCTCGGCGCGGCGCTGGCGCTGCATCTGCTGCTGCACGTGCCGCTGTGGCTGGGCGTGCTGCTCACCGGGCTCGACACGCTGATCGTGCTTGGCCTCAAGGGTCATGGCTTCCGCCAGTTGGAAGCGATCGTGCTGGGCCTGATCGCCACGATCACGCTGTGCTTCGGCGCGCAGCTTGCCATCGTCGGGGTGGACGGCGCGGCCCTCGCCGTAGGCGCCATGCCCGATCTGGCGCGCCTGGCCCAACCCGGCGCGCTGGTGCTCGCGATCGGCATCCTTGGCGCCACGGTCATGCCGCACAACCTCTACCTGCATTCCAGCGTGGTGCAGACGCGCCTGTCCGATCGCTCCGAACCGGCCACGCGGCGCGCGCTGCGCCTTGCCGGGGCCGATACGGTGGTCTCGCTGCTGCTCGCCACCATGGTCAACGTCGCCATCCTCGTGCTCGCGGCAGAGGCGTTCCACGGCCACGGCCACCGCGATGTCGGCTCGATCGAGGATGCCTGGCGCCTGCTTGCGCCGATCACCGGGGCGGGCCTGGCGCCCCTGCTGTTCGGCGTCGCGCTGCTCGCCGCCGGACAAAGCGCCACCTTCACCGGCACGGTTGCCGGGCAGGTCGTGCTCGAAGGGTTTCTCGACCTCAAGATTCCCTGCTGGCAGCGCCGCGTGATCACCCGCGCGCTGGCGATCGTGCCGGCGCTGGCCGGCGTGCTGTGGCTGGGCCAGGGAGCTGTCGGGCAGATGCTCGTCGCCACCCAGGTCGTGCTGTCGCTGCAACTGCCCTTCGCGATCTGGCCGCTGCTGCGCTTTGCCGGCAATCGTCAGGTCATGGGCCGCTTTGCCGCGCCAAAGCCGATGCTGGCATTGGGCTGGCTGCTGTTCGCGCTGATCCTGGCGGCCAATCTCGCGCTCGTTTCCGGGCTGTGAAGGGGGCGCAAGGCCCCCTTCACCCGTGCCGGCGCGGCGTCACGCGGCCGAGGCGTTGACGCCCATGCTGGTGAGGTAGCGCTTGATGTTGCGCGCGGCCTGGCGCAGGCGCTGCTCGTTTTCGACCATGGCGATCCGCACAAAGCCTTCGCCATCCTCGCCATAGCCCACGCCCGGCGCCACGGCGACTTCGGCATGCGTGAGCAACTGCTTGGAAAATTCCAGGCTGCCCATGCTCTTGAGCGCGGGCGGCAGCGGCGCCCAGGCAAACATCGAGGCCTTCGGGCTGGGAATCTCCCACCCGGCACGGCCGAACGCCTCGACCATCACGTCGCGGCGCTTCTGATAGAGCTTGCGATTCTGCTCGACGATGTCCTGCGGGCCGTTGAGCGCGGCGCAGGCCGCCGCCTGGATCGGCGTGAACGCGCCATAGTCCAGATAGGATTTCACGCGGGTCAGCGCGGCGATCAGCTTCTTGTTGCCCACGGCAAAGCCCACGCGCCAGCCGGCCATCGAAAAGGTCTTGGACATCGAAGTGAATTCCACCGCCACGTCCTTGGCGCCTGGCACTTCCAGGATGGAGCGGGTGGGATTGCCGTCGAAATAGAGTTCGGAATAGGCGAGGTCCGACAGGATCCAGACCTTGTTCTCCTTGGCCCAGGCGACCAGCCGTTCATAGAACGCCAGGTCCACCGTCTCGGCCGTGGGATTGGACGGATAGTTGACGATCAGGATCGACGGGCGCGGCACGGTGAAGGCCATCGCGCGGTCGAGCGATTCCCAATAGCGTTCGTCGGGCGTGGTCGGCACCGAGCGGATCGTTGCCCCGGCGATGATGAAGCCGAAGGTGTGGATGGGATAGGACGGGTTGGGCGCCAGCACCACGTCGCCGGGCGCGGTGATCGCGGTGGCCAGGCTCGCCAGCCCTTCCTTGGACCCCATCGTCATCACGACTTCGGTTTCCGGGTCCAGCTCCACGTTGAAGCGCGTGGCGTAATAGTTGGCCTGCGCCTTGCGGATGCCGGGAATGCCCTTGGACGCGGAATAGCCGTGGGCCGAAGGCTTCTGCGCCACTTCGCACAGCTTCTCGATCACGTGCGCGGGCGGCGGCAGATCGGGGTTGCCCATGCCCAAGTCGATGATGTCCCGTCCGCTGGCGCGGGCTGCGGCCCGCATCGCGTTCACTTCGGCGATGACGTAGGGCGGCAGGCGCTTGATGCGGTAGAACTCTTCTTCCACGGGCATGACTCGAATGCTTGCCGGCTGGATTGCCGGGACCGCCCCCTTACGCCAATCGATCCGCTTCGCCAATCATGTGCGAAACACCGCCGCCTTCCGGCGTCGGTGGCGCCCATTCGGACGCGAAGCGACTTGCCCCTGGTGGCCGGCCCGCGCAAAAGGGGCGGGTGGTTGCCCGGCGGGCCGGGCGCAGGGGGAATGCCGTCGATGCACGAAACGGGTAATGCCAAGCCGCCGATGGCCGCCGACAGCGCGGTGTTCGAAGACCTGTTCCGCCTCCAGACCGAGGCGATGCAGGCCCTGGCCGCACCGTTCCTGCCCACGGCCCATGCCAAGGCCCCCGATCCAGGCGATTTCCAGCACTGGGCGATGTCCGGCGCCAAGTTGCAGAAGATGTGGCTGGATTTCCTGGCCGAGCAGACCGCCGTGGCCGAGCCGGCATGGCTGCGCCTGGTCGATGGCGGCCGCTGGAAGCCCATGCTGGACGAATGGTGCGCCGCCATGCCGATCGCCCAGGCCGAAACCCAGACGCGGCTGTGGGATGAAAGCCTGCAATTGTGGAACCGGGTGATCGAACTCTATGCCGCGCCCGGTGCCGTTGCGGCCAAGGGCCCGGCCGATGTTGCCCCCGATGCCCTGCCCCGGCGCGATCGCCGCTTTGCCGATCCGCGCTGGCGCGAGCAGCCGTGGTTCGCCCTGCTGCACCAGACCTATCTGCTGCTGGCCGAGCGGTTGGAAGACATGGCGCAGGAGATTTCCGGGCTGGAGCCGGAACGCCATGGCCAGGTGCGCTTCATGACCCGGCTGATCACCGAGGCGCTCTCGCCCGCCAATTTCCCGATGACCAACCCCCTGGTGATCGAGCGCACGCTGGCCACGCGCGGGGAAAACCTGGTCAAGGGCGTGGAACACCTGCTCGCCGATCTCAAGCGCGGGCAGTTGAGCCACACCGATGGCCAGGCCTTTGAAGTGGGGCGCAACATCGCCACCACGCCGGGCAAGGTGGTGCACGAGACCGCGCTCTACCAGTTGATCCACTACACGCCGACCACGCCCACGGTTGCGGCCGTGCCGCTGCTGGTCTTCCCGCCGTGGATCAACCGCTTCTACATCCTCGATCTCAACCCGAAGAAAAGCTTCGTGTCCTGGGCACTGGACCAGGGGCTGAGCGTGTTCATGGTCTCGTGGAAATCGGCCGACGCCAGCCTGGCCGAAGTGACCATGGACGATTACGTGCGCGCCCAGATCGAGGCGATCGAGGTGGTGCGCCAGCGCCTGGCGGTGCCGGCCGTGCACACCATCGGCTATTGCGTCGCCGGCACCACGCTGGCCGCCACGCTGGCCGTGCTCGCCCGGCGCGGCGAGGCGGACAAGGTCACCTCGGCCACCTTCTTCACCGCCCAGGTCGATTTCAGCGAGGCGGGCGAGCTGTGCCACTTCGTCGATGATGCCCAGTTGCGCTGGCTGGAAAGCCTGGAAACCGATGGCTTCCTCGACGGGCGCTATCTGGCCGCCACGTTCAACCTGCTGCGCGGGCCGGACCTGATCTGGAACTACGTGATCAACAACTACCTGCTGGGCGAGGAATACCCGGCCTTCGACCTGCTCTACTGGAACGGCGACACCACCAACCTGCCGGCCAAGTGGCACCGCGCCTATCTCAGCGATCTCTATCGCGACAACCAGTTGGTGGTGCCCGATGCGCTCAGCGCCGATGGCACGCCGATCGACCTGCACCGCATCACCACCCCCTGCTACATCCAGGCCGGGCGAGAGGATCACATCGCGCCAGCCGGCAGCGTGTGGAAGCTGACCCGGCATCTGGCCGGGCCGTGGAAATTCGTGCTCGCCGGATCGGGCCATATCGCCGGCGTGGTCAACCCGCCGGCTGCGGGCAAGTACCAGTACTGGACCAACCCGGCAGACGTGGCCAGCCTCGAAGCCTTCGTGGCGGGGGCGCAGGAAACCAGGGGAAGCTGGTGGCCCGACTGGCGCGCCTGGCTGGGCGATCTCGATGGCGAGACGGTTCCCGCCAAGGGCGCCCGCGTGCCCGGCCGCAATGCAATAGAGGACGCACCGGGCCGTTATGTGCGGATGCGATGAGCGCGCTGGCGCAACACGCCGATACAGACCAGTACCTTAGAGTAATTATCTCCAAGATGGATATTGTGCACTGCACAAAAACCTTGACTTCGGCCCATGCATTCCTATTTTTTGCATTGCAGCAGAGATAGGATTCTTCTCACCCTGAGTCGCCGCCATCGTGCGTCGCCGGATAGAGACGGGTTCCTGCCCTGCCGCAAAGCAGGAGCCGTAATGCCATGGTCGATGACACCAAGGATAATGGGACGCTTCCCGATCTGACCCCTCGCCCCGCCCCGGTGGTGGAGAGCGCGGCACCAGTCGTTGCAGCGAACCCTGCCCCCACGGTAGCGCCGGCCGGCGATGCGGCACACGCGACGGAGCAGGCACCAGCCAAAACAGCCGCCCGCCGCGCACGCAAGCTCGTGACCACGGCCTTGGACGACGCGACGCCCGCGCCTGCTGCCCCCCCGGCCCTTGCCGCCAAAGCCCCGGTGCCCGCCACCGTGGCCGCGCCCAAGGCCGAGGATGCAGCCAAGACGCCGGCTTCCGCGCCGAAGAAGGCCATCGCGGCAAAGCCGCTACCGGTCAGGAAAGGCCCCGCCAAGGCGGTGCCGGTCAAGCCCGAGGTGGTTCCCGTGCCGCCCAAGGCCCAGCCCCTGCCCAAGGCCCAGCCCTTGGCCAAGGCAAAGCCAGTGGTTGCGACAAGACCCGGAACCGGCATCCCCCACGCGAAGGTGCCGGCCCCGCTCAAGACCCGCGTGACCCATGCCGCCGCCACTGCGGCTTCCAGGAAGGAACACCCTATCATGACCACCGCCAACGAATTTTCCGAAAAGTTCCAGTCCGCGTTCAAGGACGCTTCCGAAAAGGCCAAGACCGCCTTTGAAAAGAGCCAGGCCGCGTTCGGCGATGCCGGCGAATTCGCCAAGGGCAATGTCGAAGCCGTCGTGGAATCGAGCAAGATCCTCGCCGCCGGCCTCCAGGAACTGACCAAGGGCTATGCCGCCGAAGGCAAGAGCGCGATGGAAACCCTGACCGCCGAAATCAAGGAACTCGCCAGCGCCAAGTCGCCGACCGAGTTCTTCGAAAAGCACACCGCCCTGATGCGCAAGCAGTTCGACGCTGCCGTGGCCGCCAGCAGCAAGCACAGCGAAGCCGTGCTCAAGCTGGCCAACGAAGCGTTCCAGCCGATCTCCAACCGCGTCAGCCTCGCCGTCGAAAAGATGAAGGTCGCCGCCTGATCGGCACCTGATTCGCGCCCGGTCCGGCCCTGCGGCCGGATCGGTGCGACACTCCTGGACATGTCCCAGCGGCCAGAAGGCAGCCGGCGCTCTTGCAGCGCGCGGCTGCCTTCTTGCATTTGCGCCGCTGTCAACCACGCGATCACCCCCGCAAACGCCCGGTTTGTGGCGGGCCTGCCCGCGCTGCGTATCGCAAGCAGGGCGCGATTTGCCGTTTCCTAAACGATTTCGGGCAGGGCTGCCCGAACGCCCCCTTGTCGCGGGGCGGCCGCGATGCGATATTCAGGGCTCCGATGCACAGTTCCGTCTCCCTTCCGGCGCCTGCCGCCCTTCTGCCGCGCGCGATTCGCGCCGATGCGGCCGTCTTGTCCCCAGCCGTCACCGCGCCCACCATGGCGGGCGACAACCGCGACACCGATGACGGTGACATGATCGGCCTCGCCACCCGCACCCGCGCCCGGCCGAAGAAGCCGAGCATGTTCAAGGTGCTGATGCTCAACGATGATTATACCCCGATGGAATTCGTGGTGATGGTCCTCAAGCGCTTCTTCCACATGGACCTGGAACAGGCGACGCGGGTGATGCTCCACGTTCACCAGCGCGGCGTGGGCGTCTGCGGCATTTTCCCTTACGAGATAGCCGAAACCAAAGTGAACCAGGTGATGGATTTCGCTCGGCAGAACCAGCATCCGCTGCAATGCACGCTGGAAAAGGCCTGACGTTTCAGCGCGGCTAGAGCGGCGAACCCTAAATCGGACGCACCGTGATTGGCCTGAGAAGCGCTGTGGCGAGGCGTGGCGCGCAGCGCGGGCCGGTTGGCCCCGTGCAAGCGACACAACGCTGCCACAGCGCTTCTCAGGCCAACCCCTTCGGGGCGGGCCGATTTTGGCCCATCGCAGCGTCGATCGTCGGTCACAATGGCACAGCATTGCTCCCTCCTCTCTCCTCGCGCTGGGCCAAAATCGGCTCCGTCACGGTGCGTCCGATTTAGGGTTCGCCGCTCTAGCGGCAGACCGAGACGGTTCAGGCCGGCAAGGCTCAGTGCAGCGGCCGTTCCTCGATCATTTCCCGCGCCAGCGCGCGCAACAGCGCCGCGAGCCAGGCCATGGCCAGCGAACGGGCTTCGCGCGAATGGGCGCCGGCACCGCTCGGCAGCACCACCTGCGCCACGAAACGGCCGTCCACCAGGCGCCCGCCGCTGAACACAGCAGTGGGCGGCAGCAGGGCCAGAACCGCACTTTCATAGGCTCCCGAGTCGGCCAGCAGGCTCACCCACAGGCTGTCGCCGTCCGCCGGCATGCCCTCGGGCGCCAGCGTCACGTCGCCCAGCGTGCGCAGGGCGCGCTCGAACCCCAGGCGCTGCTCGTCGGGAGAGAGCAGTTCGCAACGATCGGCCAGCGCTGTCAGTTCTTCCGGCCGCGCCGTGCACCGCGCCAGCCGGCCTTGCCACCAACTCGATCCAGACGTCACGAAGTTCACTGCCCGTATCCTTGTCCGTGGCGCCAACCCGGCAGCAGCCGCATGGCATGATGGTGCCCCTCCATCACGCCTGCCTGATCGCCCGGTCCGGCGCGGAAGCGTCTTCATCCTTACAGCCCAAGACCTGGCCACGACATCGGGGGCATCCCGCATGCCACGGCCAATCGCGGAACCCACCGCGCCCCGGAACGTTCCTCCTGACCGGAAACGCTGCTGGCATCGGCCTGCATCCCGTGCCCGGGAAGCGTCTTGGGGCAGCACTATTACCAAACACGGGGACAGGCAATAACTTTAGTTATTAACCCTCGCTTCGCAACCGCCGGTGCACCCCGCACCACCCCCACGGTTTTTTCGCCTTTCGCAACGCCGCGAAGCGGGCTAACCGACATCAACATCGGCGCGGCGCTCCCCGGCGACGTGGCCAGCCTCCTGACGCCCTCACGGTGAAACGCCCGACGTGAAATTCCTCAGCGCCATCGACAGGTACATCGCCCGGCTGGTGATCGTGCCCATGCTGGCCGTGTTCGTCCTGGCCGCCTCGCTTCTCGTGCTGGACAAGATGCTGCGGCTGTTCGACTTCGTCGCCACCGAAGGCGGGCCGGTGACGGTCGTCTTCAAGATGCTGCTCAACCTGTTCCCGGAATATGCGAGCCTCGCCATTCCGCTCGGGCTGATGCTCGGCATCCTCTTCGCGTTCCGCAAGCTGGCGACCAGCTCGGAACTCGACGTGATGCGCGCGGTGGGGCTGTCCTACACCCGCCTGCTGCGCGTGCCCTACTTGTTCACGCTGGGCCTGGCGGCCGTCAACCTGCTGATCGTGGGCTATATCCAGCCGCTGAGCCGCTATTACTACGAAGAGCTGCAATACGAGCTGGGCTCCGGTGCGCTGGGCGCCTCGATCAAGGTCGGTGAATTCAACGCGCTGCAAGATCGCACCGCCCTGCGCGTCGATTCCAGCCGCGACGAGGGCCGCGATCTCCAGGGCATCTTTGCCCGCCTGGTCACGCCCAAGGGCGAGACGATGACGATCTCGGCGCGCGAAGGGCAGTTCTTTGCCAACCGCGAAAATCGCGACACGATCATCCTGCGCCTCACCGATGGCCAGATCGTGCAGGACGGGCCAGACCTCGCCTCGCCGCGCGTGCTCACCTTCGCCTCGCACGACCTGCCGATCGACCTGCCCAAGATTTCCCAGTTCCGCCAGCGCGGGGACAAGGATCGCGAATATATCCTGCCCGAACTGCTCAAGATCGGCTGGAACAAGGCCTATTCGCAGGACATGCGCAACAAGAGCAAGGCCAGCCTCAACTACCGCCTGGTGGAAGTGGTGATGATGTTCCTGCTGCCCCTGCTGGCCGTGGCCCTGGCCGTGCCGCCCAAGCGATCGACTTCGGCGCTCGGCGTGTTCCTGTCGATCGTGATGGTCGTGGCCTATCACAAGGTCAACGAATACGGGCAGGACGTCGCCAGCCTGGGCCGGATCGATCCCGCCTTGGCGCTATGGGGGCCATTCGCGCTGTTTGCCGCGCTGATCGTGTGGATGTACTGGCGCCTGGCCTATGTGCCCGGTGGCCAGCCGATCGGCGCGCTCGAAACCGTCTTTGCCAAGGCGGCGGGCCGCGTGCGCAAGCTGTTCGCGCGCCGCCGCCGTAGCCCCGCAACCGGCCATACCAACGACCCGGCAGCCCAGGACGACAGCCTTGCAGCTTGATTTCTTCCCGTCACGCACGATGACGCTCTACATCGCCAAGATGTTCGCCGTGCGCGTGGTGGCCGTTCTGCTGATGCTGGTCATGGTCCTGCAAATGCTCGACCTGCTCAGCGAAAGCGGAGAGATCCTGGCCCACGCCGGCAATGGCCAGGCCCAGTTGCTGACCTATGTGGGGCTGCGCGCGCCGCAATTGGTGGCGCGCTTCCTGCCCTATTCGGTGCTGCTGGCCACGATCATCACCCTGATCACGCTGAACCAGAACAGCGAGGTGATCGCGATGAAGGCCGCCGGGCTTTCCGCGCACCAGGTGCTGGCGCCGCTGTTCCTGGTGGCCGGGGTCATCGCCGTCGGCAACTTCGCCTTCAACGAACGCATCGTCACCCGCTCCACCGCCACGCTCAAGGCCTGGCAGGCCGCGCACTATGGCCCGCTGCCCACCGATACCCAGGTGCGCAGCAACGTCTGGCTGCAAGACGGGCCGAACATCCTCTATGCCCGCACCGTGACCGGGGAAGGCACGGCGATGCAGATGACCGACGTGACCTGGCACCGCCGCGATCCCACCGGCATGGTCACCGAAATCATCCGCGCGCCCAGCGCCAGCTATGCCAATCCCGGCTGGCGCTTTGCCCGCCCCACCACGTTTGACGTGCAGAGCGCCCGCCGCACCCAGGCCAGCCAGGACATGGTTCTGGCCACCGGCGTCACGCCCACGCAGATCCTGATCCGCAAGGCCGATGCCGACGCGGAATCGCTGCCGCACCTGTCGCGCTCGATCGCCGCGATCCGCGCCGCCGGGCACAGCACCAGCGAGCTGGAAAGCCGCTGGTGGCACAAGATTTCCGGGCCGCTTTCGGCGCTGCTCATGCCGCTGCTCGGCGCCGTGGCGGCATTCGGCCTGGCGCGCTCGGGCCAGTTGTTCATGCGCGCGGTGATCGGCATGGCGCTGGGCTTTGCCTATTTCGTGGTCGACAATGCCGCGCTGGCGATGGGCAGCTTTGGCGGATACCCGCCGCTGGTAGCGGCCTGGGCGCCGTTCGTGCTGTTCCTGCTGGTTGGCGAGACCGTGCTGATCCGCACAGAGGAATAAGGAAAAGCCCCGCGACCGATCTGGGTCGCGGGGCTTTTTTCGTCATCGTGAAGATTTCTGCGGGGCGAAATCAGCCCTTGCCGCGCGAGCCCATGGTGGAGCGCACCAGCCGCGTGAGCAGCGGGAACAGGCCGGCATAGTTGGCGCGTTCATAGGTCGATTGCAGCCCGAGGTGGGCGCGCAGGCGGCGGTGGCATTCGCCAAGGGAATGATAGGGCATCGAGGGCAGCAGGTGGTGCAGCGCATGATAGCGCAGGCCCACCGGCGCCCACAGCGCGCCCCACACCCCCGGCGGCGGCACATTGACCGAGTCGAGATACTGGCCGGTCACGGTCATCTGCTCGCCCTCGTTTTCCCACAAGTGCGCCACCAGCGTGCGCACCTGGTTGAGCAGCGCGGCGAGCGAGATCACGGCGATGGCGATGCCCAGCGGCAGCCAGCCGTGGGTGGCTGACCAGGCCAGCACCGCCCAGGCCCAGAGCGTGGCGCCCAGTTCCTGCCAGAACACCATGCGCGCCATCGCGCCTTCCGGCTTGCGGCGGCGGAAGCCGGGATTGATCGACAGCGAAGAGGCACGTTCCCACACCAGCGTGCGCAGTGGCGGCACGATCACGCCCAGCGGCACCAGCACGGCTGAGCGCACCAGCAGGCCGATCGGCAGCAGCAGCGCGGTCAGCGTGAAGACCGGCAGCGACCACGGCTTCATCAGCGCCAGCGGCAGGTATTCCGGGTCTTCGCTGGTGCCATAGCGGATGCGCGAATGGTGCAGCGAATGCACGCCTTCATACATGAACGAGGGCATCAGCACGGGGATGCCCACCACCAGGTTCCACACGAAGCGGAAGCCTGGCAGGGCATCGCGGTGCATGTGGGTGAGTTCGTGAATGAACAGCAGCGCACGATAGAGCGCCAGGGCGGCAAACACGCCCAGCGCCACGATAACGCCCCAGTGGCCGCCGCGCAGCGCCGTGGCGATCGCCAGCGCGAGCGCGCCATAGCCCAGCCCCGCCGACACGAGCATGTCGGGCCAGTAGATCTCGGGCCGGGCGCGGGCAATGTCGCGCGTCAGGTCGGCTGCGGCGCGCAGCATCGCCTTGTCTTCGGGCGTGCCGGCAAGGCCGGCGGCGCGTTGCGATGGGGCCGGGGCGCCGGCCGAGGGGGCCGGAACGTCGCTCTGTTCGAAATAGTCGGTGGCAAGCATGGCAAAAACGGTTCCCAAGAAACCCATGTTGGATCAGGCAAAATGCATGCCTGACGGGTGATCGCCGGTCCGCCTGGGCTCGTCCGGCTTGACAAGTCACCGGATAGCACCGCAGGCATCCGGGACAGCGCGCGTGTAACTCAGAACAAAGGCGATATCGTGGCAGGCGAAGTAGTCATCACCCCCGTGGCAAACAAGGCCGAACGGTCCGCCTTTGTCGATCTGGCCTATCGTCTCAACGCCGACGATCCCAACTGGGTGCCGCCGCTGCGCATGGAAGCGGTCGAACTGATCACCCCGGGCAAGAACCCGTTCTTCGAGCATGCCGACGTGCAACTGTTCCTGGCGCGCCGCGACGGCCGCGTGGTGGGCCGCATTTCCGCCCATATCGATCACCTGGCCGTGGCGATGGACCCGGTGCAGGGCATGGGGCCGGGAACCGGCAACTGGGGCCTGCTGGAAGCCGAGGACGAGGCGATTGCCCACGCCCTGATCGCGCGGGCCGAGGAATGGCTGCGCGCCAAGGGCATGACCCGCGTGCTGGCGCCGCTGTCGATGTCGATCTGGGAAGAGCCAGGCCAGCTCACCCTGGGCTTCGACCATCCGCCCACGGTGATGATGGGCCACCAGAACGAACGTTATCAGCACTATATCGAGGCGCTGCCCTATCAGCCGGCCAAGCAGTTGCTGACCTATGAGCTGGACATCACCAAGGAATTCCCGCCGCTGATCCAGCGCATCGTCCAGTCGGGCGAGAAGAACGCCAAGATCCGCATCCGCAATGTGGACAAGAGCAAGTTCGACAGCGAAGCGGCGATCATCCTCGACATTCTCAACGATGCCTGGTCCGACAACTGGGGCTTCGTGCCCTTCACGCAGACCGAGATCGCCTATGCCGGCAAGAAGTTCAAGCCGATCGTGCGCGAAGACCTGATCATGGTCGCCGAGTACGAAGGCGAGCCGGTGGCCTTCATGATGACGCTGCCCGACCTCAACGAGGTGATGCAGCCGATGGGCGGAAAGCTGTTTCCGTTCAACTGGATCAAGCTGCTGCGCTGGCTGAACAAGCCGCGCTGCCGCACCATGCGCGTGCCGCTGATGGGCGTGCGCAAGAAGTTGCAGTCCTCGCGCCTGGCCAGCCAACTGGCGTTCATGATGATCGAATACATCCGCCGCAATTCGGTGCAGCACTACGGTGCCTCGCGCGGGGAAATCGGCTGGATCCTGGACGACAACCAGGGGATGATCGCCATCGCCGATGCGATCGATAGCCACGTCAACAAGCGCTACACGATCTACGAACGCGCGCTCTGATCCGCCCCACGCGCCTGCGGAACACGCGGGCGCATGAGGCGTTGTGTCCGATGGGGCAGCCTTGCATGAGCAAGGCCATGCCCCATCTGGGCGCTGGCCTGTCGCATCAGGCCAGGGGAAGGGAAACGCAGGCGATGCACTTGTTCGGTCAACCCGGCGCGCCATCCGGCCTCTCCGGCGGCGGACTGGGCAATGCCCTGGTGGTCGAGGACGAGGCCATCGTTGCCCTGGCCATGGCCGACAGCCTGGCCGAAGCCGGCGCCGACGAAATCGCCACCTGCCACACCACGGCCCAAGCCCTGATCGAGATGCAGCGGCTGCGCCCGGCGATCCTGGTGCTGGACGTGCATCTGGCCGATCGCGACGACGGCTGGGCCCTGGCTGAACTGGCCATGGCGATCAGCCCCAGCCCACCGCTGATCGTGTTTTCCACCGCCACACCCGAACGCATTCCAGCGCACATCGCGGAACTGGGCCACGTGCTGGCCAAGCCTTTTCCGCCCGATGCCCTGGCACGCCTGGTGCAGCGCCACGGCCGCCCCGGCGGCCTGCTCGGTCGCCTGCGCAGCGCCCTCTCGCTCTGAACGCAGCCCCCCGCAAGCCCACAACCCGCGCACGGGTCGGCCCATACGAAAAAGGCCTCCGCCGGGGATTGGCGGAGGCCTTCGGGATCGTATCACCAGCCGCTTGGACGGGAGGGGGGGTCTCGGCGGTGACAAGGCCTAAACGGGCCTCTTCGAAATCCGTTCCCGCTGCCGGCAAAAAATTTGCGTTGCTTTACATTTTTGTCGGAACCGCCCCAACGGTACCGGCAAGCCCTTAGATATAGGGCCTTTTCGGCAGTCCCCGGGGATCGAAGCCGACCATCGCGCGCACCGTTTCGAGCTGGGGAATCGCAATCCGCGTGCCGTTCCAATCGACTTGCCCCGCCTTGCGCAGCGCCTGGAGCGTGCGGTTGGTATGGACCAGCGAGAGACCCAGCATGTCGGCGATCTGCCCTTGCGTGATCGGCACGTGCAACGTGGCCACGGCGCTGTCGGGCGCGACCAGCCCAGTCTGGAGCCCCCGCTCCACCAGCCATAGCGCCAGATAGGCAACGCGCTCGCGAGCCGGGCGCTGGCCCAGGGCCACCAGATGCTGCTCGAGCGCATCCTCTTCCCGCGCCGACAGCCAGATCACGTCATAGGCAAAGCGCGGCTGATCGGTCACCAGTTCCATGAAGCGATCGCGCGGGAACAGGCATAGCCGGGTGTCGGTCAACGCGGTCACGCCATGGCCCATTTCGCCGTCGAAGGCAGCTTGCAGCCCAACCAGATCGCCGGGGAACATGATGTTGACCACCTGGCGGCGGCCATCCTCGAGCAGGCGTGAGCGCATCAGCACGCCCTCAAGCACGGTGAACAGGCGGCTGCCCGGCGCGCCCTGGCGCAGCACTTCCTCGCCGCGCGGCACGGCGCGTTCGCCGGCGCGATGCCGTTCGATCCACTCGCGCTGTCCGGCATCGGGCGCCACCAGGCCGGGCCGGTCCCGCAAGGGACAAGTCCGGCATGGCTGATTGAACGAACGCATCTCCGCCGCGTTCTGGCCGCTTCCACTTGCCCCGCCACCACCTCTGTGCACGCTGCCTATTCTCCTGCGCCTGCCGGCCAGTGCCGGCCCATAGCGGTCCCCGCTGGCGATCATCGGCCAGGCTTGGCCGCTCGGCTATGTCAAATGACACAAACGGGTTCCCGGTTCCCGGATAGAGCGCCCCGCCGCTGTCGCGGCCCATCCCCCCTTCCCCGACAGCGCCGATGGAGCACGTGACAATGACTGCCGATTACATTCTGGTGCTGGAAGACAACGTGCTGGTCGGCATGGAAATCGAGGAAGAACTGGCCAGCCGCGGCTATGACGTGGCCTCGGCCGTGGATCTGGCCGAGGCGGAGAGCCTGATCGCCCGGCAGAAGCCGGCCATCGCCCTGCTCGACTTGCGCCTGCCCGATGGCGATTCCGCGCCGCTGGCGCTGCGCCTGGTGCAGGAAGGCTGCACGGTGGCGTTGATTTCCGGCGCGGATTCGGGGGTGATCCCAGCTTCGCTCGGCGCCGTTCCGCGCTTTCCCAAGCCGACCGGCGCCTGGCAACTGGCCGATTGGGTGGATGGCCTGCGCCGCTGATCGGCCGGGGGCACAAAGCGCGTAACAAAACCACACCCTTGCAAAAAGCCACGACTGGTTCGGGAACCGAATGAGGCCTAAGGCATTCAGGGATGCATTGCGTATCCAGGAAGGGGTTTAAATGTCGCTGGGCGCCAAAGTAGCTACCAATCTTCCCTATCTGCGCCGCTATGCCCGGGCCTTGACCGGCAGCCAGCAGACCGGCGATGCCTTTGTGCGCGCCACGCTGGAAGCGGCTCTTGCCGATGCCGAACTGCGCAGTGCCATCGGCGAAGGCCGCGTGGCGCTATACCGGGCCTTCAATAAGGTGTGGTCGAGCGCGTTCGTGGACACGGTGGACCATTCCGGCGCCGGTGATCTTGGCCTGCACGAAACCGCTGCGCAGGAACGCCTTGCCCACATCACGCCGGCCAATCGCCAAGCGCTGCTGCTGGTGACGCTGGAAGATTTCTCCGTGGCCGAAGTGGCCGAGATTCTCGACCGTTCGCCGGCCGATGTCGAAGCTTTGGTGCAGGAAGCGATCGAGGAAATCGATCGCGAATCGACCACCAGCGTGCTGATCATCGAAGACGAACCGCTGATCTCGATGCAGCTCGAAGACCTGGTGCGCTCGCTGGGTCATGACGTGTGCGGCATGGCCGCCACGCGCACCCAGGCGCGCGAGATCGCCACGCGCGAAACGCCTGGCTTGGTTCTGGCCGACATCCAGCTTGCCGATGGCTCTTCCGGCCTCGACGCGGTGGACGATATCCTCAAGCTGGTCGATGTGCCGGTGATCTTCATCACCGCCTATCCCGAACGGCTGCTGACCGGCGACCGCCCGGAACCGACCTATCTCATCACCAAGCCGTTCCAGGAAGCAACCGTGCGCGCCGCGATCAGCCAGGCGCTGTTCTTCGGCTCCAGCCGCCCGCTATCCTGATTTCGCCTGGCCTCGCATGGGGCCAGTTCAATCCAGTTCCCTCGTGAAAGGCCGGGCCCCGCCAAGGGCGCCCGGCTTTTTCGTGTCGGGCGACAGCCTGGCAACGCCGCCTTGGCCTGAGAAGCCAGACGCCGCCAATTCAGACCGGACGGCCCTCGCGGATGGCGAAGGAGCCGCGCTGGCGCACCGGAATGATCAGGGTGCAGCGCACGCCGTCGGCTTCGAAGCGCAGGTCCACCGGGTTGCGCAGTTCGTGCGCCACGATCTTCTCGATCAGGTCGGTACCAAAGCCGCGCTTGCGCCGCACGGTGGGATCGATCGGCGGCCCGCCCTGCTCACGCCAGGAAATTCGCGCGGTGGTCTCGCTCGCCAGTTCCCAGCGCACGTCGACCCGGCCGCCGGGCACGCTCAGCGCGCCATACTTGGCGGCGTTGGTGGCCAGCTCGTGAATCGCCAGGCCCAGCGACAGGGCATCGTTGGGGGCAAGCTGCACGTCAGGCCCGGCCATGTCGACATGGCGATCGGTGCCCTGCGCATAGGGTGCCAGCTCGGCGCGAATCACCAGGTCGATCGGCGTGGCGCCCCAGTCCGACTGCGTGAGCAGGTCATGCGTCGCGGAAAGCGCGCGGATGCGGCCTTCCAGGCTTTCCACGAAACTGTCGAGATCGCGGGCGCGCCGGCGGGTGAGCGCGATGATCGACAGCACGTTGGCCAGCGTGTTCTTCACGCGATGGTTCAGCTCGCGCGTCAGCGAGTCGCGAATCGAGGATTGCTGTTCGAACCAGGCGAGCGCCATGCGGTCTTCGCCCACCTGCTGGCTGACCAGCCGGGCCAGCACCAGCAGCAATGTGGCGACGAGCAGGCCGAACAGCAGCGTCATCACCGAGAGCATGCCGAGCATCATCGTCGCCGGCGCTTCCACCACCAGCAGCCAGCGCCGCCCGGCAACATCCACCCAGCGGCGCACGACACGGCCGGAGCGCACCTCGGGCCGTTCCTGCGCCAGCAACTGCCCGGGGTTTTCCGCGCCATCATAGAGCCGCAAGCCAAGCGGCGCATCGGGATCGGCCGGCATCGAGGCCCGCAGGAAATCCTCGGCGGCAAAGGGCGTGAAGACGAAACCACGCAGCGTGCGGCTGCCATCATCACGGCTGGAGCCGAACACCGGCATGTACATCACGAAGCCGACCTGCTGGCTCACATGACCAGCCCGCACCAGTTGCAGCTTGCCCGAAACGATCGGCCGTTCCATCAACTCGGCGCGATCCATGGCCGCGCGGCGCACCGGGTCGCTCGCCATGTCGTACCCGATCGACAGGCGGTTGCGCGCGTTTTCGGGGACCAGATACATCACCGGCACGGCATAGCCACGGCGGGCAAAATCGCGGGGTTGCACGGCGAAGGGCGGCGCGGGCGGGTGGCTTGCCTCGTCCGCGTGGCCGCTGCCGTTGCGCATCACGCGCTCCACCATCGGCACGTCGTCGCTGGCCACGCGCATGCCCCAGCCGATGCCGTTGACGCCGCTGGTGCTGCTTTCCATCTGCAACTGGCCAACAAACGACCGGAACAGCGAAGCCTCGACCGAGCGTCGCGTGGCAAACAGCGCTGCGGCCGAGCGCAGATAGGCCGCGTTGCCGTTGGCGCGGCGCTCAAGCCCGGAAGAGACTTCCTGGGCCACCTTGTCGAGTTGCGCGATCTCGCGCTGGCGGTCTGCCCGCTCGATGGCAAACACGCTCAGCGCCGTCACCGCCATGGTCAGCGTGAAAATACCCACCGGCAAGGCCCGCGGGAAACGCTCATACCATCTTGGGGCCAGATTTTTCTGGGAGAACAGTTTCTCCACGTGCGCGAGCGATCCCTTTTTCTTGCCAAACCAAACACGTGCAGCACGCCATGATGGCTGTGCGACACGATCATGCCCGATGAAACGCGCGGCGCAAGCACCTGTGCCCGGCAGAGGGCCAGATTTATGTGGTTTGCTCCGCCACCGACAGGCACGTTGGTGTTGCAGCACGGCAAACCGTGCGGACGCGCGATCGTGCGGCGCCGGTAGTTTTGAGGCAATTTTGACGGGAACCGATTGGCGACGGTTTCGTTCCACTTGCGAATTAACCCAAGCCATACGGGCACCTGTGATTCTGGCGGCCCCATGTTGTATGCAGTGTCTGGTAGCTGGCCTTGCGGCCAAGCGGCCTGTTTCATCTGCAAGACCCATGGGGGGAGGCGAAGCCGAGAGCGAATGTCGAAAGATAAACCTATGAAAACCCTGGGTGCCCGACGCCGCAGCAGCGCGCGGGCCAAATCGCCCGAATGGGCAGACGGTTTGCGCCGCCTTTACGATTCCGTCGTGGAGGAGCCTTTGCCCGACAGCTTCGCGCAATTGCTCGACAAGCTGGACGGCGATGAGCATGGCTGATGCCCCGCGCCCAGCGGCAGACACCAAGGGCGATACCGCTGCCTCCAACCGCAACGCCGTGGCGTTCAAACGCGAACTGACCGGCGTCATCCCGCATCTTCGCGCGTTTGCTCGCGGTCTGTGCGGCCGTCCCGATCTGGCCGACGATCTCGTGCAGGAAACCCTGCTCAAGGCATGGGCCGCGCAGGAACGGTTCGAGCCGGGCACGTCGATGCGCGCCTGGACTTTCGTGATCCTGCGTAACGCCTATCTCACCGACATGCGCCGCAACCGCTTCCGCGCGGAATACGACGAGACGGTGGCCGAGCGCGTACTGGTGGCTCCGGCCGGGCAGGAGAGCCCGCTGCACCTGTCGGACATGCACCGCGCGCTGCTGACTCTGCCGCCCGAGCGGCGCGAGGCGCTGCTGCTGGTGGGCGCTGGCGGCTTTTCCTACGAAGAAGCCGCGCAGATCTGCCAATGCGCCGTGGGCACGATCAAGAGCCGCGTCGGGCGCGCCCGCGCTGCGCTCGCCCAGATGATCGACACCGGCCAGTTGCCCCGCCGCAGCACCGAAGATGCCGTGGCGCATGATGCGATCATGCACGAACTCGACACCACGGTGCAGTCCGGCACCTGATCAGCGGGCGTCGGAAATGCACATTGTCGTGCGTTTCCGACGCCGGCCGGATGCCGCGCACATCATGCGCGGTTGCACCACCTGAACGGCAAAGCGCAGGCGCATCGCTGTCTGGCCCTTGATTGCCCCCCGCCGCAAGCCCAAGAGCAGGCAAGGCGAATCAACGCCGCTTCAGGCCGTGCCCGTGTCGCAAACCGATCTCGATACCCCGTCCCTTCCGCAGAATTCCGCCGCGCCGGAGCCCGTTGTAGCTCCGGACCCCTGCGTGCAGACGCAACAGGCGCGGCTGCAATCGGCCATCCTGCTCTTGCTGGGCCTGGGCCTGTTCTGTGCCCTGCCCTTCGTGCTCTCGATCGGGTCGGTGGTGTTCCTGCCGCCGGTCACGGCCATCGTGCTGACGATCGTGCTGGCCCCGGCGGCCGATCGCCTGGTGCGGCTGGGCCTGCCCAACATGCTCGCCTCGTTTCTCGCGCTGCTACTGCTGATCGCGGTGGTGGTGGTCGCGCTGTCGCTGATCCTGCAACCGGCCTATGACATGGTCGACCAGGTGCCGGCGATGGCCCGCCGCGTCACCCTGCGCTTTGCCGAACTGCGCAGCAACCTGGCCTGGATGAACGACATCAACCGCCAGATCGCGCGGATGACCGGCACGGCAACCATGCGCGAGGTGGTTGTGGCCACCCCTTCGGTGATCGAGCAGGTGGCCTTTGCCACGCCCAGCGTGCTGATCGAAGTGCTGCTGACCTTCCTGCTGACCTTCTTCATGATCGAATCGCGCATCCGCACCAAGCGGCGGCTGCTGTTCGACCGGCACAGCTTTGGCGCGTCGGTGCGCATCGCCCGGGTGATCCGCGCGGTGCAGGATCGCGTGGCCTCGTATATTCTTACCGTGGCGCAGATCAACCTGGGGGTTGGCGCGATCGTGGCCGGTGGCGCCTGGGCCTTTGGCTTTGCCGCGCCGATCATGTGGGGCGGCCTGGCCTTCGTGCTCAACTTCCTGCCCTATGTCGGGCCGCTGGCCATGACCGCGCTGCTCACGCTGGTGGGCGTGGGCACGGCCAGCACCGTGGCGCTGGGCCTCTTGCCCGCGCTGGCGTTCCTGGGGCTACACGCGGTGGAAGCCAATTTCGTCACGCCCTCCATCCTGGGCGCGCGGCTGACGCTCAATCCGGTCTCGATCCTAGTCTCGATCAGCTATTTCTCGTGGATCTGGGGCGCATTGGGCGCGCTGCTGTCGGTGCCGATCCTGCTGACGCTGACGGCGCTGGTCGATCATCTGGGCCGCCCCAACCTGGTCGGCTTCCTGTTTGGCGAGCCGTTGTTCCAGCCCGGCCTGATCGCGCAGGACGATCTGCGCGATCCCGACGATCCGGCCCTGATGTCCGATGATGCCGGCCTGCCCGTGCGGCCGCACACAGCCTGAACCACAAAAAAGGGCAGGCCGCCGGGCCTGCCCTTTTCCGTTTCGATCTGCGCCTGGGCGCGGATGGCTCAGGCCGGATAGGCCCAGAGCGAGCCGCGGCCGAGGTTCTCGGCGGCAAAGCCCCAGTTCAGGTGCTTTTCGATCACGCCCTTGAGGTAGTCGGGGCGCAGGTTCTTGTAATCGACGTAATAGGCGTGTTCCCACAGGTCGATCACCAGCAGCGGCGTGCCCGACAGGTCGGAATAGGTCGCCGCGTCATGGGTCTGTTCGACCGAGAGCTTGCCGTCCTTGGCCACCAGCCACACCCAGCCCGAGGCGAAGTGGGCGGCGCCTTGCGCGGCCAGTTCGGCCTTGAGCGCGTCGAGCGAGCCGAACGAGGCTTCGATCGCGGCGGCAAGGTCACCGGTCGGCGCGGTGCTTTCCGGGGTCAGGCTGTGCCAGTAGAAACCGTGGTTCCAGGTCTGGGCCGAATTGTTGAACAGGCCCTTGTCGCCCTTGGCCTGCGCGGCCGCGACGATGTCTTCCAGGCTCTTGTCGGCCAGGTCGGTGCCGTCGATGGCGGCGTTGGTCTTGTCGACATAGGCCTTGTGATGCTTGCCGTGGTGGGTTTGCAGGGTCACCGCCGAAATCGTGGGGTCCAGCGCGCTGTCGGCATAGGGCAGCGGAAGAAGGGAAATCGCCATGGTCGCTCCGTTTCGTCAGGGAAAATCGGCAATGCCAACCAACGCCCCAGGCGGGCATCGGTTGCCACTGGCGGGCCTATGGCATTTGCCGCCGAATTCCAGTGAATTTTTCTGATCGTGCACGAAGGCTGAACTGATCAATCGTCGCGCGCGGCAACCGCCGCCGTCACGGCCACGTCCATCGTCACGTTGCCCAGCGTGCGCATCAGGTCGGGCAGCATCTCCACCGCCACCAACAGCGCCAGCGGCTCCACCGGCACGCCCATGGCCAGGGCGATCGGGCCAATCGAGGTGACGAAGCTGATCGTGCCGGGCAGGCTGACCGCGCCAAAGCTCATCACGCTGGCCACGGCAAAGCCGGCCAGCATGTGCCAAGCATCGACCGGCACGCCGAACCAGTGCGCCACATAGATCGCCACGGCAAAGTTCATCGCCGGCCCCGTGGCGCGGAACAGCGCCACGGCCAGCGGCAGCACCAGTTCGCTGGTCGAATCGCGCAGGCCCAGGCTGCGGCAGGCATTGAGCATGGCCGGCAACGAGGCGAGCGAGGACTGCGTCGACAGGGCCAGCGCCTGGCTGGGCAGCATGGCGCGGGCAAAGCGCGCCAGCGGCTGCTTCCCGGCCAGCACGGCCAGCGGATAGGCCGCCAGGAACACCACCGTGCCGGTCAGCGCCACGATCATCACGTAATGCGCCAGCGCGCCGATCGCGGCCGTGCCGCTCTTGGCCGCGACCACCAGGCTCAGCGCAAAGACGCCCACCGGCCCGCACCACAGCACCCAGCCGATCACCACCAGCATGGCGCCGGCGATCGCTTCAAAGAAGGTGGTCAGGCTTTGCCGCTGCGCCACGGCCAGCCGCGTGGCGGCCATGGCGAAGACGCCGGTGAACAGGATCACCGGCAGGATGGCATCGGCCGCCGCCGAGGTGACGACATTGACCGGCACCATCGAGGTCACGAAATCGGCGAAGCCGGGCATCGTCGTGGCCGTGCCCGCCGCCGCCGCGCCGACATTGGCGCGCAGCGCGGCGCCCGCGCCCTGCGGGATCGGCACCAGCGCCAGCAGCGCCGGGGTAAACAGCCCGGCCATGGCCGAGCCGCCCACCAGCACCACCATGAACCAGGCCAGCGCGCGCCGCGCCATGGCCCCGGCCCGCGCGGCGGCCACGGTCTGCACCACCCCGGTGAACAGCAGCGCCACCACCAGCGGCAGGATCGTGGCGCGCAGCGCGCGCAGCCACAGGTCGCCCAGCGGCCCGGCCACGGCCAGGATCGGCGACAGGACGGCCGGCGCGGCAAAGGCCAGGCCCAGCCCCAGCGCCAGCCCGCCGACCAGGCCGAGGAAGATCCACAGCGCCGGAACGCGGGTGATCGGGGGCAGCCCGCCTTCGGGGCCGGATGAAGGATCGGTAATCGCTTGGTTCATGCCATGGTGAGAATAATGGTGTAGGGACCATGCACAATGGGGCCTTGGTGGCGCCGTGCACAAGGGACAAGATCTTCGCGATGGGACGCAAATTCTTCGGCACCGATGGCATCCGGGGCCGGACCAATGCCGGGGTGATGACCGCGGCAACCGCCATGAAAGTGGGCCAGGCGGCCGGCACCTATTTCCAGCGCGGCGATCACCGCCACCGCGTGGTGATCGGCAAGGACACGCGCCTGTCCGGCTACATGCTGGAAAACGCGATGACCGCCGGGTTCACCAGCGTGGGCATGGACGTGGTCCTGCTCGGCCCGCTGCCCACCCCCGCCGTCGCCATGCTGACGCGCGAGATGCGCGCCGACGTGGGCGTGATGATCTCGGCCAGCCACAACCCGTTCGAGGACAACGGCATCAAGCTGTTCGGCCCCGATGGCTTCAAGCTGTCGGACGAGGACGAACTGGCGATCGAAGCGCTGCTGGAGGAAGAGCTTGGCCTGGCACCTGCCGGCGAAGTGGGCCGGGCCCGCCGCATCGAGGACGCGCGCGGCCGCTATATCCACGCGGTCAAGGCCTCGCTGCCGCACAACCTGCGCCTCGATGGCCTGCGCATCGTGGTCGATTGCGCCAATGGCGCGGCCTATACCGTGGCCCCTTCGGCGCTGTGGGAACTGGGCGCGGAAGTGATCGCCATCGGCGTTGAGCCGAACGGCAAGAACATCAACCTGGGCGTCGGCTCCACCCATCTCGACGCGATCAAGGCCAAAGTGCGCGAAGTGCGCGCCGATATCGGCATTGCGCTCGATGGCGATGCCGACCGGCTGATCGTGGTCGATGAAAAGGGCCAGACCGTGGACGGCGACCAGATCATGGCGCTGATCGGCAGCCAGATGGCCGCGCGCGGCAGCCTGACCGGCGGCGGCGTGGTCGCCACGGTGATGTCGAACCTGGGCCTCGAACGCTTTCTCAAGAGCAAGGGCCTCGATCTGGTGCGCACGGCGGTGGGCGACCGCCACGTGCTCGAAAAGATGCGCGAAGGCGGATACAATGTGGGCGGCGAGCAATCGGGCCACATGATCCTGACCGACCACGCCACCACCGGCGACGGCACGATCGCCGCGCTGCAAGTGCTCGCCGCGCTGGTTTCCAGCGGCAAGCCGGCCAGCCAGACGCTGCACCTGTTCGATCCCGTGCCCCAGTTGCTCAAGAACGTGCGCTTTGCCGGCGGCAAGCCGCTGGAAGCCGACAGCGTCAAGGACGCCATCGCCCAGGCCGAGGCACGCCTGGCCGGACGCGGCCGCCTGGTCATCCGTCCCTCGGGCACCGAACCGGTGATCCGCGTAATGGCCGAAGCCGACGATGCCGAGGAAGTGGCCGAAGTGGTCGACGCGATCTGCGACGCCGTGCGCAAAGCGGCGGCTTGAGTTTCTGCGCCGAGCGCGCATGGCGCGCTCGGCGGGCGGCACCGGCCCGCTCCCGTCCCGAAGGCACCGAAAACGTCCGGGGGACGTTTTCGCTGAGGGGGCCGGCCTCCCATAGGGTACTATCGTTGGGAGGCCGGGTGGGGGAGCGGGCCGGTGCCGCAACCTTGTCCAAGGACCAAAACCATGCTGGAAATGCGCCCCGATTGCGAACACTGCGGCACCGAGCTGCCGGCCGAGGCGCCCGGCGCCTTCATCTGTTCGCTGGAATGCACCTTCTGCGCCGAATGCGCCGAAGACCTCGATGACCGCTGCCCCAATTGCCAGGGCGAACTGATGGACCGCCCCACGCGGGCCAAGGCGCTCCACGCCAAGCATCCTCCGGCCAAGGAACGACGCTACAAGCCGTGATGCTGCTGGTCAGGCGCCAAGGCAGCGCCTGACCGGAAAGCCGTCAATTCTTGCGCGCCACCGCAATGCCGTCGATCGAGAGCGCATCTCCTTGCTGGTAGGACCAACGCGCGCCGACTTCCTCGGCGCCCGGTCCGAACAACTGCCCCATCATGGTTTGCACGCCGCTGCTGTTGCTAAGCGTGAATGCGCCGTTGGCTCCCATCGTGCCGCTTTGCGAGAACGTGCCCACCGTACGGGCCGTGGCCTCGGTGGTGGAGAGCGCAAGGTCCGCAGTCAGCGCGCCGTTAGCGAAGTCGGCAGAAAAGCTGCTCGTGCCACTGACTGCACCGGTATAGCCCAGCGCCGCGACATGCCCCTGCCCCATGGCCTCGCCCTTGTAGGTGGCGCTGCCGCTGGTGGGGCGGGCTGCCGTGGGATAGCCGAAGTAGCTCAGCAACCGCCGCGGCGGTTGGGTGGCGTCAGCCGCCACGGTGGCGCTGATATCGGCAAAACCCAGATAGGTGTAGGTCATGCCGGAGTTGTCATGCTTGGCGATCAGGCCGGTGTAGTTGATGTTCCCGTCACTTGCGGCATAGTAATCGGCCAGCGCCGTGCCCTTGCCCGCGACGATGTCCGATTTGTCGAGCACGAAGACGGAAATGCCGAAGGGCTGAGAGAAAGGCCGGAACTCATATGTTCCCGAAGAGGGCGTCCACTGCAACATGGCATACCCATAATCGAGTTCCCTCTGCGACACCGGAATGTAGTCGAACGCCTTGGGCTGCAACTGGTCGGTAAAACCGGCAAAGCGCGAGGCATCGCTGCCACGAAACGTGCCCATCGCAGTGCCCCCGGTGCTGCCCCCGCTTGCCTGCCAGGTGCCGGCCACTTCATTGGCCTTGGGGCCAAAGAAATTGCCCGCCAACGCGCCGGTGTAGCTTTCAAAGGCCATCGAGGTGGAAAAGCTGTTGGTGCTGGCCGCCAACGTGCCGCTGCCGGTCAGGGCGCCGACCCGCTGGGGCATGGCCGGGCGTGTGGCGAGATTATAGTATTCGGCCAGCGTCATCTTGCCCGTCAGGCCGAGTGCGCCGGTGGTGAAATTGACATCGAGCGCGCCATTCCCCCAGGCGAGGAGGATGTTCTTGCGGCCGTTCTCCACCGCATAGCCTTGCAGCGACAGATCATAATGGCCTGTTCCCGAAAGCGGCACCGAGGCTACCGGCGTGCTCGCGCCGAACACGGCGTTGTCCAACCGGTGGGTTTGCATGCCGCCGCTAGAAGTGGCGGTATAGCTGGTCAGCGTGGCGGAATAGCTGCCGGTTGCCACCTGAAGTGGCCGCAGGCCGGTGTAAAAGTTATCGACATAGGTCCGCGTTCCCGCTGGCGTGGTCAGGGTATAGTGGCTGCCATCCCAGGCAATGGTCATCGCCACGTCGCCCTGGGTCACGCTGCCGAAACTCTGCGAGGCATCGTTGTCGGTCAGTGGCGCAGTGGAAGTGAACGTGGCTTCCTTGGCAGTTGTGGTCAGGATGACTGGCGTTGCCGGATGGCCATCGGGAAAGGTCAGGGCTGCGGTGCTGCTTTTGCGCCCCGTCATCGTGCCGACGGCGACCGAATCATAGGTATTGCTGGGATTGCTGGATTTGGCGGCAAAGCTCAGGCCGATTTCGCTGGCATCCGGGCCGAAGAACTGGCCTTTGAAATCACCCGTTTCCACTTGGAAATCCTCGAAGGTGACTTTGCCAGAAAAGCCGTTTCCGGCCGAGGCAAGCGCCCCACTGCCGTGGAAATTGTCGGTGAACGGCGTGCCAGGCATCATCACCGTGGTGCCGGTCAGCACGATTTGCCCCGAAGCGAACTCGACCGCCGCCGTGCCACTGCCCACCAGGGGCTGCGTGCCAGCGCCGGTGGTGGTCACCCCCAGCACATCGAGCGCGTAGATGGCGCTGCCCGTACGCGGCACCGCTGCGTCAGCCGTCGGTGCGCCGTAAACCAGCGCATCCACCGTGCCGCTGCCGGAATTGGTACCGACGACCGAGTGCTCCCAGAACGCGCTGCCGACATAGCGATAGGTCAGCGTGCCCGAGGTGCCTGCCTTGGTCACGGTGAGGAAGTCCGTCGTGTTGCCGTTGCGCTTGGCATAGACCGTCGCTGCGGCGCTGGACTGGCTGGCGTCGATCTCGTTCTTGCCGAACGTGATCGATCCGCTCGGGCTGGTCAGCGAGTAGGTCTGGGCCGCAGCGTCATAGCGGAACGTCGCGCTGACCGACGAGGCACTGACCTTGGGGCGCAGGCTGGTATCGAAATTGCCCGTGGCGCGCACCGCCAGGTTGGCAAAGCTTTCGGTCTTGAGCGGCCCCAGCAGATCGGCATTGACCGGCCCTGTTGGCGTGGGTGTAGGTGTGGGCGTGGGATTGGGGGTGCTCGCCACCTCGCCGCCGCCACAGGCCGAAAGCACCAGCGCCAGAGGCATCGTGGCATACCAACGCGCCGCCGCGCGCCGGGCGCCATGCCCTGCGCGGATCACTTGTAATGACATCCAGCATTCCCCTGTTGGCCGAAATTGGACGCCGTTGCGTGGCGCTCAACCGCATGTTTTCCGGGTGTTATCATTCCGCCAACGGATCGCAACCGCTTTTGCAACCTAAATAAACCTATTGTTACGATTTGTATCCGCTGCCACCCAAAGACGAATTGCGCTGCCCCGCTTTCAGGCGCATTCTGGAGGCAGGGGGAGAAGCCATGCACGAACACGAGTGGCGCCGCCAGATCGTCAACGAGATGCACCTGCGCCGCTGGCCCGTGCTGCGAGCGCCGATGGTGGTGGTGCAGCAGGTGCGGCTGGTCGAGGACGCGCAGCGCGATGCGGAGTGGGCCGCTTGGTCGGCCATGCCCGGGGGCGGCGAAGTGCGGCGCGCCTATCGCCGCCATGTGTCGGGCACGCTGGCCGGTGGCCTGGCCTTCACCTGGGAGCGGCATAGCGAGGCGAGCACGCAGACCGTGTTTGCCCCCGGCGCCGATACCGCGACGCCCGAACTCGGCGCGGCGCTGGCCTGGATGGCCAGCCTGCCCGGTGCCACGGTGCGGGCCACGCGGCTGGTGATCGTGGCCGATGATGCCGCGGCGCAGCAGGCGATGGCCCACGCAGCCCCGGACTCGCCGCTGGATTTCGCGCCCGAAGACATGGTCTCGTGCCACGTGGCCGGGCCAATGCGCATCTGGTCGGATTTCCGCATCGGCGCCGATGGTTATGGCCGCATGCTGGTGGCGGCCAACGGCCTCGATGGCGGCGACCTGACGCGCGCGGTGCAGCGGTTGCAGGAGCTGGGCAGCTATCGCAACCTGGCGCTGCTGGGCCTGCCGGTGGCGCGCGCGGCCTGGCCCCGGCTGGACGAAGCCGAGGCCGACTTGCGCCGCCTGGGCGAAGCGCTGACCCGCAAAGATGTGCGCGACGATGACCTGATGGCCCAGCTTTCCGCGCTGTCGTTGGCGATCGCCGCCGTGGCCAGCGCCACCGACTATCGCATGAGCGCGACGGCCGCCTATGCCCTGCTGGTGGAAGAGCGGCTGGCCGACCTGGCGCCCCAGCCGATTCCCGGCTTCCTTTCGCTGGGCGAATTCACCCAGCGGCGGTTCCTGCCGGCGGTCCGCACCTGCGCGGCCTTTTCCAAGCGTGAACAGCAGGTGGCGGCCCGCGCCGGGCAGTTCACCGCCTTGCTGCGCGCGCGCATCGAAACGCGCATCGAAAACCAGAACGGCGCCCTGCTCGCATCACTCGAACGCAGCGCCACGCGGCAATTGCGCCTGCAACACCTGGTCGAGGGCCTCTCGGTGGTGGGCATCAGCTATTACGCCACGGCGCTGATCGGCCATGTGCTGGAAGGTGGCGAAAGCCTGGTCCACTTCGACGCGCGGCTGGCTGTGGGGGTCATGACCCCGCTGATCGTGCTGGCGACCTGGCTCGGCCTGCGCCGCGCGCGCAAGCGGCTGCTCGATCCTGCCGCCAGCGCATGAACATGATAGCAGTTATAGCACGGAAAAACGATCAAGCGGCAACTTCGGCCATGCGCGCGGCAAACCAAGGCTTCATCCGCGCCAGCGCGTCTTCCACTTCGGCCGTGGAGACGGCGAAGCTGATGCGGAAGAAGCGGTGGCCTTCCACCGGATCGAAATCGATGCCCGGCGCCGTGGCCACGCCGGTGTCTTCCAGCAGCTTGAGGCAGAACGCCATCGAATCGTCGGTCAGGTGGCCGATGTCGGCCCAGACATAGAACGCACCATCGGGCGGGGCGATCCGCGCCAGGCCCAGCGCGGGCAAGGCATCAAGCACCAATTGCCGGTTGCGAGCATAGGCGGCGACATGCCCTTCCAGTTCCTCGCAGCAGTCGAACGCCACCAGCCCGGCGTTCTGGCTGAGCACCGGCGGCGTGAGGAACAGGTTGCCCATGCGCGCGCGGGCCTGGTCGACCAGCGCGGGCGGCACCACCAGCCAGCCGAGCCGCCAGCCCGGCATCGAGAAATACTTGGAGAAGCTGTTGACGATCACCGCCTCGGGATCGACCGTCAGCAGCGTCTGCGCGCGGGCGCCGTCATAGGTGAGGCCGTGATAGATCTCGTCGCTGATCACCGCGATGCCGCGTTCGTGGCAGACCTGGGCGATGGCGGCCAGTTCCTCGGGCGGGATCACCGTGCCGGTGGGATTGGCCGGGCTGGCCAGGATCAACCCGTCGGGCGCCGGCTCCAGCGCGGCAAGCGCGGCGGCAGTGACATTGAAGCGTTCCTCCGGCCCGCAGACCAGTTCCACCGGCTCCATGTGCAGCGCGCGCAGCGTGTTGCGATAGGCGACATAGCCGGGCCGGGCGATTGCCACCCGCGCGCCGGGGGCAAAGCGCAGGGTCAGCGCCATGACCAGCGCTGGCGATGCGCCGCAGGTGAGCACCACTTGCGCCGGATCGACCGCGACTCCGGCGCTCTCGTGATAATGGCGGGCGATGCGTTCCTTGAGCGCTGCACTTTCCCAATAGCCTTGTGCCTGGGTATCGAGCACGTGGTGGGCACGGGCGATCGCGGCGGCCGGCGCGCTGGTGGAAGGCTGGCCGAATTCCATGTGAATCACCGGACGGCCGGCCTTAGCCGCTTCGGCCGAGAGGCGATGCGCCAGGGTGGAAACGGCAATGGCGTGAAAGGGTTCGATCTGTGCAGTCATGGGCTTTGCGCGCCTAACACGAATTTCCGCCCCGGGCCATCCGCCCGGCCGCACCAGAGCGAGATGAACGCGGGTTAATCCGGCGGCCATCGGCTGGGCGGGCGGCGTGGGGCATCGCCAGGCCGGGGACAGCGTTGAGCGGGCCAGCACGCGATGCCTTACCAAAGCGGACACCATACGCTCCATGCCTCTGCCGCGCCCGATCCCGGCCTGCCCGCCGGGCCGCCGACTCCGCCAAGCATGGCGCAGACCACCGACCTTGCCGGCAACCCGCTGGATGCCCAGACCGCGACCGGCCCCTGCGCCACGGCAGAGGCCCGTGCCAGCCTGGCGCAATGCCGCGAGAGTGACGGCGCCGGCCTGCCAGGAGGGGCACTTGTGGCCGTGGCGCTGGCCTGCGCGCTGCTGGCTGCGGGGCTGTGGACTCTGCTCGGCCCGGAAGCGCGTGCCTGGGCCGATGGCGAAGGCTGGCTCTGGCGCTCCACCGCGCGCGGTGGCGGCCTGCCGCGCAGCCAGCGCCGCCGGCTGCAACGGCGCCGCCGGATCGGCGCCGGGCTGCTCGCCAGCGCCCTGGCCCTTGCCCTGATCGCGCTGGTTGCGGGATAGAGGCGTCCCGCCCCTTTGCCAGGGCAGGCCGGCTGGGTTACACTCCGTCATGCAACGGCCCGGACCTGCCTGACCATGACGCTTTCGGACTCTTCCCTGCTGCTTCATCTCTACGGCGCGGTGGAGCACGAGGCGCGCTGGCAGACCGTGCTCGACACGCTGCGCGATCGGCTGGGGGTGCAAAGCGTGGTGGCGCAAGTGCTGTCCTCTGCCCGGCCCTGCCTGCAACAGATCTGGACGGCGCGCGACAGCATCTCGCTGCAACAGGCCAAGATTCACGATTCCTGGGCCAATTCCGGGGCCAACCCGCGTTTCCGGCGGCGCGCCCCGCGCCGCAGCGACAGCGGCATCGGCAGCGACTTCCAGAGCCTGGACCAATCCGAGGGCGAACACCGCGCCATGCGCGAAGGGCTGGCGCGGTGCGGGCTTGGCCCGGCCTTCTGGGTCGGCTTCGGCCTGTCGGAAGACAGCCATTTCTCGCTGGTGTTCCACCGCAAGCCGGGCGACGACCGCGACATCGACGCGGCCGAGGCCGAGCAGTTGCAGGAATTGCTGCCCCATCTCGACCAGACCGTGCGGCTGTGGCGCCAGTCTTCGCAGATGGCCGGGCGCGTCTGCGCGCTGGAACAGGCGATCCGCGCCACCGATCTGGCCATGGTCGGCTGTGACCGCGCGCTGCGCGTCGCCTGGAGCAATCCGCTGGCCGATGCCCTGCTCGCCGGCAATCCGCATCTGACGGTGCGCGGCGGCACGCTGGCCGCCACCGGCAGTCAACCCAGCGCGGCGCTGCGTGCCCTGGTGGCCGAGGCGGCGGGCGGCCAGGCCGATGTCCTCGCACTCGGCACCCCCGGTGACGATCCGCTGCACCTGCGCGCCGTAGCCGGTGCCAACCAGGCCGGCATCGGTGCCGCCGCGCGCGACGAAGTGCTGCTGATGATCGCCGCGCCCGAACGCCGCGCCCAGGTGGCGCCGGCCGATCTGGCCCGGCTGTTCCGCCTCACCGGCGCCGAAGCGCAGCTTGCCGCCGCGCTCGCGGCCGGGGACACGCTCAGCGATTACGCCGCGCGCCGTGGGATCACGACCGGCACCGCGCGCATCCAGCTCAAGCAGCTTTTCGGCAAGACCGGCACCGGCAGGCAGGCGGATCTCGTGCGCCTGGTGCTCCATTCGCTGTCCGCTCCCGCAGCAAATGCGCCGTTTTTCCCACACACAAACTGAGATCGCAGACTATATCCCAAATGGGAGGTGCAGCCTGCGCCGATCCCGCTTCATCATCATCGTGACAAGGCAGAGCGGATCGTCCGCGAACGCCGCACGACGAGGGATGGACGATGCAGCGCAGACATTTTTACCCTTCACCCACCACGCTGGCCCTGGCGCTTGCCCCGATGCTGGCGCTGCCCCTGGCGGCGGCCCCGGCACTGGCCCAGGATGGCGCCCCGGCCACCGCAGCCGCCGATGCGGCACCGGGTGAAATCGTGGTGACGGCCACCCGCCGCGCCGAATCGCTGAGCAAGGTGCCGCAATCGGTCACCGCGCTGACCCAGGCCTCGCTCGACGCGCGCGGGATCAAGGACATTTCCGGCGTGGTGCGCCAGACGCCGGGCATCCAGTTCGATCCCAACGGCTTTGGCAACCAGACCAACATCGCCATTCGCGGGGTCAGCTCCACCGTGGGCGCGGCCACCACCGGCGTCTATATCGACGACACCCCGATCCAGAGCCGCGTGGTCGGCTATTCCACCACCAATGCCTTTCCCGCCGTGTTCGACCTGGCCCGGGTGGAAGTGCTGCGCGGTCCGCAGGGCACGCTGTTCGGTGCCGGATCGGAAGGCGGCACGGTGCGCTTCATCACCACCCAGCCGAGCCTGACCGACACCAAGGTCTATGGGCGCGCGGAAGCTGCCGCCACCCAGGGTGGCGCGGCATCGGGCGAACTGGGCGTGTCGATCACCGCGCCGCTGATCAAGGACAAGCTGGGGCTGGCCGCCAGCGTGTGGTATCGCCATGACGGCGGCTGGATCGATCGGCAGAACGCCAATCCGGCGGTGACCAACGCGCCCTATCTCAAGAACGTCAATTCCGCCTGGACGCAAGTGGGCCGCGTCGCGCTCAAGTGGGCGCCGACCGACGGGATCGAGATCACGCCGTCGCTCTATTACCAGAAGCGCGTCAACAACGACACCAGCCCGTGGTGGGAAAGCCAGTCCGACGCCGGCAAGGGCCGCTATGTCAGCGGCGCGCCCAATGGCTCGCCCGATCGCGACCGCTTCTATATGCCCGCCCTCAACATCAGCGCGACGCTGGGCGGCGTGCAGGTGATCAGCAACACGTCTTACTACGTCCGCGACCAGAGCGGCGAGATCGACTATTCGACGATCTGGCCCGCCGTGTTCACCGGTTCGCCCTGGACCGGCACGGACCACAAGGCGCTGGCCTATATGACCAACGACCAGCGCACCTTCACTCAGGAAGTGCGCCTGCAATCGACCGACAGCCAGGCCCCGCTGACCTGGGTGGTGGGTGGCTTCTTTGCCAAGTCGGTCCAGCATTTCGCCGAGCGGGTCTATGACCCCGGCTTTGCCGACATCTTCGGCGGCATTCCGCCCGAAGTGGTGCTGGGCGCGCCGCTGGTCGACGGGCTCTATTCGCTGGCGGGCAACGGGCGCGGGGCCGACGAGCAACTGGCCGGCTTTGCCGAAGGCTCGCTCAAGCTGACCGACACGCTCAAGGTCACCGCCGGGGTGCGCGTGGCGCACACCAGGTTCGAAGGCAGTTCGCTGTTCGACGGGCCGGTCTCGGGCTATCAGTTGCAGAACAACCAGTCGGTCAGCGAAACCCCGGTCACGCCCAAGTTCGCGCTCAACTGGCAGGCGACGCCGACCACGCTGTTCTATGCCACGGCGGCCAAGGGCTATCGCATCGGCGGCACCAATGCCCCGGTGCCGCTGTCGCAGTGCGGCGCGGACCTGACCGGCTTCGGCTTTGCCAACGTGCCCTCCACCTACAAGTCGGACAGCCTGTGGAGCTATGAAGCCGGTGCCAAGACGCGCGTGGGCGGAGTGAGCCTGGCGGCCAGCGCCTATCATGTGGATTGGAGCAACATCCAGCAGAACGTCTATCTCCAGCATTGCGGCGCGCAGTTCACCGCCAACCTGGGCAAGGCGCGCAGCCAGGGCTTCGATCTCCAGGCCACCGCGCGAATCAGCCCGGCCTTCACGCTGGATGGCACGCTGGCCTATACCAATGCCCGCCTCACCCAGAACGTGAGCGGCCTGGCCAATCCGGCGCCGGGCTATCTCATCGCGGCAGTGGGCGATCACCTGGAAACCCACCCGTGGACCGCGACGCTGGGCGCCAGCTATGAAGCGAGCCTGGGCAGCGCGACGGGCTATTTCCGCGCCGATTACCAGTACAAGAGCAAGGCCAAGATGTCGGCCGTGACCGACAGCCGCACCAGCGGCTTTGATCCGGGCGCCTATCCCCTGCCGCAGGTGCACTATGCCAGCCTGCGCGCCGGGGTGCGGCGCGGTGCCTATGACATTTCGGTGTTCGTGGACAACCTGACCAACGAGACCACGATCCTGTCCCGCTCCATCGAAGTGGCTGGCGTGGGTTCCTATCGCAACCTGTCGCAGCGCCCGCGCACCTTCGGGCTCACGCTGCTGATGCGCCAGTGATGCCGGGTGCCCCCAGCCGGGGGCGCCGCCTGCCTGGGCCGGGAGCACCCTGACGCTTCCGGCCCCTTTTCTCCCTGATCCCTGTCGTTCCAGAAGGTATTCGATCCATGGCATTCCTTTCCAAGGCCGCCCTCACCTGCGCCTGCGCCGCCCTTGCCCTCTGCGCCGGCGCGCCCGCCGGGGCGCAGACGGCCGCGCCGCATGTCCTGCCCGATGGCGCCGTGCCGCCCAATCTCGCCGCTGCGCGCACCCACATGCTGGAAGCGCCGGAAAACATGCTGACGTTCCACAGCATGGACCAGTTGTTCCAGACCCGCCCGGTGCCCCGCGCCGGCCCGATCGCTGCCCTGCCGCGCGTGGATCAGGCCCTGCCCGATGCCGTTATCGGCACCACGCGGATGAGCGAGGACCAGTGGGAAGACCGCACGTTCACCAACGCCCTGCTGGTGATGCGCGATGGCAAGATCGTGCACGAAAGCTATCGCAACAACACCGATGCAGGCACACACTACATCTCGTTCTCGATGGCCAAGTCGATCACCTCGATCCTCGTCGGCATCGCGGTGAACCAGGGGGCGATCAAGTCGATCGACCAGCCGGTCACCGACTATGTTCCCGAACTCAAGGGTTCGGGCTATGACGGGGTAACCATCCGCCAGGTGCTGCAAATGCGCTCGGGCGTGGATTACGAGGAACGCTATGATTTCGGCGCCACGCCCAGCGTCGCGGCCAAGATCTTCCTCAACGCCATCGTCGCCAATACCGAGCGCTTTGCCGACACCGCCCCGCGCCTCAAGCGCAAGTGGAAGCCGGGCAGCCATTTCAACTATTCCACGCTCGATACCAGCGTGCTCGGCTGGATTCTGGAACGCGCGACCAAGCAGCCGCTGGCGCAGTTCACCACGCAGAACCTGTGGCAGCCGATGGGCATGGAATCCTATGGCTACTGGCTGGCCGACGGCGCACCGGGCGTGGGCCGCGAACTGAACGGCATGGGCTATAACGCCACACTGCGCGATTTTGCCCGGCTGGGACAGATGATGCTGGACGAAGGCAAGTTCAACGGCCGCCAGATCGTGCCGGCAGACTGGGTGCGCCAGTCCACCGCGATGATTCCCAATGCCGATCCCGGCACGCCGCCCCCGCCGGCCAGCGTGACCGATCCCTTCGCCCGCTCCGGCTATGGCTTCCAGTGGTGGAAGCTGGATGACACCGGCGCCTATACCGCGCTCGGCCTGCAAGGGCAGTTCATCTACGTCCACCCCGCCACGCGCACGGTGATCGTCAAGCTCAGCTTCTTCCCGCCCGAAGGATCGGACCTGGGCAACCGCGCGCTGGAAGAGACCCTGGCCTATTTCAAGACCCTGGTGCAGTGGTCGGCCACCGCGCCCAAGCCCTGACGCCAAGTCAGATACCTGGAACCGCAGTGCGGATCATGCGTGGGGAAAGGCAATCTCCACCATGATCCCCTCGGGGGAAAACCGCCGCACGATCCGCCCGCCCAGTTGCCGTTCGGAACTGCGGATCAGCGCCGAGCCAAAGCCTTCGCGCGTCGGCACGCCGTCTTCGGGCAGGGCCAGGGGCGCGGCGGCGCGTTCCTGCCACACCAAGCGCACGGTCTTGCCGCCGTCGCGGCTGGTCTCGTGGCTCCAGCGCACGTCCAGCATGCCGCCCGGCGCAGCCCAGGCGCCATATTTGACCGCGTTGGTGACCAACTCGTGCAGCACCAGGCCAAGCGGGACCGCGTGCCGCCCCGAGACCACCAGGCTGCCACCGGCCAGGTTGCAGCGCTCGCTGTCAGAGCGATAGGGCGCGATGGCCTTGGCCACCAGATCCGCCAGGTCCACTTCGCCTTCGCCATCCAGGCGTCCCTGCGTCACGTCGTGCGCGGTCACCAGCGCGTGGATGCGCTTGGCGATGCGGTCCACCGCCGGGGCGGCGGCCGTGTCACCGCGCGCCGACATCTTCACGATCGCCAGGATCACCGCGAACAGGTTCTTCACGCGGTGGTTCAATTCCCGCGCCAGCAGATCGGCGCGGTCGCGCGCCTCGGCAATCAGGGCGGCATTGGCGGCGGCAGCCTGCGCCTGCGCGGTGCGGATCACCTGCCACAGCCCCAGAATCAGCGCGATGGCGATGATCACTGCCAGCAGGCCGAGCGAAGGCATCACCCGCGCCTCGGCCATGGCCGCGCTCTGGCTGGCCGCGTCCAGGCGGGCGCGCTCGGTGCGCTCCAGCCGGCCCACCGCCTGGCGCAGCCCCTCCATCGCCAGTTGCCCTTCGTCAGACAGCGTGCGCACCCGCGCCTCGACCAGTTCGCCGCGCCGCACCAGCTCCACCGTGCCGGCCATTTCCGCCCACTTGGCATCGCCCAGGCGCTCGATCTCGTCCACCAGCGCGGCCTGCTTGGGATCAAGGTCGCGCCCCAGCCGCTGGCGCAGCGCGCGCATTTCGGCAAGATAGGCGGCATGGCCCTGCTCATAGGGCGCCAGATAGCGGCGATCATAGGTGATGTAATAGCCGCGCTGCCCGGTTTCGCCGTTGAGCGTGGCCGCCACGATGCCATCGAGCGCGGCCAGCACGGCGCTGGTGCGCGTCGCCTGCTCGCGCTGCACCCGCTCGGCATCGACGGTGGTGAAGATCAGGGCAAAGGTGCCCAGCAGCGCCAGCACCAGCACGGCAAACAACGCGAATGTCAGCCACGCCGGTTTGCGGCGCCATAGTCGGCCCGACGCATGGGCCTGCCCGGTTTCGTTGGCAACCATGCCCCTGCCTAGAGCGAGATGGGATTTTCGCCAATGGCAATTTCACGAGGCTGTCCCATCGGGCCTGTGCAAGGGCGGCACAGGCAAGTGGGCTGGCAGGCCGCGCGGCAAATGCTTGACGGATGGCCTCCCCTCGCTTATCGGCCCACCCCTGATTTCGGCTCGGCGTCGGTTGCGGCGGCGTGGCCTTGTTCCGATTCGCCAGACAAAGAAGAAGAGCTGAACCATGAAGCGCACTTTCCAGCCCAGCAACCTCGTGCGTGCCCGTCGCCACGGCTTCCGCGCCCGCATGGCCACCGTCGGTGGTCGCAAGGTGCTGCGCGCCCGTCGCGCCCGCGGCCGCAAGAACCTCTCGGCCTGATCGCGCGCCCTGTCGGGCAAGCATGTCGGCGCAGGCAGGGTCGGAAGCGGCCGGGGCAGATAGCATTTTGCCCGCCGCCCCCCGATCGCCACGCCGCAGTGCCCGGCCGGCCACGATTGCCAGGCGTGCGGATTTTCTCGCCGCCAATCGCGGAATCCGGGTCGCAAGGCCCGGATTCGTTCTTTTGGTGAACCCGCTGGCGCGCCCCGACGGGTCGCTGCGCTTTGGCGTGACGGTCACCAAGAAGATCGGCAATGCCGTGATGCGCAACCGCATGAAGCGGCGCTTTCGCGCGCTGCTGCGCGAACTGCTGCCTGTCCATGGCATTGCCGGGGCCGATCATGTGCTGATCGGCCGCGAAAACGGGGTGGAGCGCGATTTCGCCCTGCTCCATGGCGAACTGGTCCAGGCCCTGGCCCGCGCCGCCGCCGGCAAGGGCGATCCCCCCAGAAAGCCGAACGGGAAGCGCGGGCCAAAGCCTGCCCCCAAGCCTGCCCACGGTCGCTAAGCGCCATGAAGCGTCTGCTCATCCTCATCGCACGGGGCTGGCAGCTTGGCCCCTCCCGCGTGCTGCCCCCGTCCTGCCGCTATGCTCCCTCATGCTCGCAATACGCGATCGAGGCCTGGCAGAAGCATGGTGCGATTAAGGGTAGCTGGCTTGCCGCCTTGCGGCTATTGCGCTGCCATCCCTGGGGTGGCTACGGCTATGATCCGGTCCCCTGAGGACACCCTTTCCCAATCAGCTAGATTCAACGAACGCGAGGCACAGTGGAGAAACAGCGCAACCTGATCCTGGCGGTGGTCCTGATGGGCCTGCTGCTGATCGGCTGGGATTACGGCATCGCCTATTTCTATCCGCAGCCCAAGGGCAAGCCGGCGGCGACCGCCCCGACGAACCCCGCCGCCGCACCCGCGAGCAGCGGCCCGCCGGCCAAGCCGACCCGCGAAGGCGGGCTCCAGGCCCCGGCCGACGTGGCGCTGGAACAGAAGGATCTGGCCCAGGAGCTCAGCGCCGGCCACCGCGTGGCGATCGATGCGCCGGGCCTCAAGGGCTCGATCAACCTGGTCGGCGGCGTGGTCGATGACCTGACGCTGGTCCGCCACCGCGAAACGATCGACAAGAACAGCCCGCCGGTGCGCCTGTTCTCGCCCGCCGGCACTCCGGCGCAGCACTTTGCCCAGGTCGGCTGGCTCGGCCAGAACGGGCTGGCCACGCCCAACGGGCAGACGCTGTTCACCGCCCAGGGCGGCAAGCTGACCCCGGCGACCCCGGTCACGCTGACCTGGGCCAACCCGACCGGGCAGACTTTTGCGCTGCGCTACGCGATCGACCAGAACTACATGCTGACCGTGACGCAGAGCGTGACCAACGCCGCGCCCACCGCCGCCTCGGTCACCCCGTTCGCGCGGATCAACCGCACCGACAAGACGATGAGCCAGGACACCTGGCAGGTCCACTCCGGCCCGATTGGCGCGTTCGATGGGTCGGTGAACTTCTCCAACAACTACACGGATGTCGCCAAGGCCGGCTCGATCGCCCCGGCGGGCGCCGCCAACTGGATCGGCTTTACCGACATCTACTGGCTGTCGGCGCTGATCCCGGCCGATGGCGCAGCGCGCCCCAACGCCGATTTCCGTGCACTCGGCAACAATGTCTTTGCCGCCGACCTGATGTGGCCGGCCGCCAGCGTGGCGCCGGGCCAGACCCAGAGCCAGACGCTGCGCCTCTTTGCCGGGGCCAAGGAAAACAACGTCCTTGAAGCCTATGAAAACCAGGGCGTGACGCACCTGTCGCTGTCGATCGACTGGGGCTGGTTCCGCTGGTTCGAAAAGCCGATCTTCTGGCTGCTCGATGCGCTGTTCCACGGCGTGAAGAACTTTGGCGTGGCGATCATCCTGCTCACCCTGCTGGTGCGCGGCATGATGTTCCCGGTGGCACAGCGCCAGTTTGCCTCGATGGCGGCAATGCGCGCGCTCCAGCCCAAGATGAAGGCGATCCAGGAACGCTACAAGGACGACAAGGCGCAGGCCCAGCAGGAAATCATGAAGCTCTACAAGGAAGAGCGCGTGAACCCGCTGGCCGGCTGCCTGCCGATCTTCCTGCAAATTCCGGTGTTCTTCGCGCTCTACAAGGTGCTGGTGCTGACCATCGAAATGCGTCACCAGCCGTTCGTGCTGTGGATCAAGGACTTGTCCGCGCCCGATCCGCTCCACGTGCTCAACCTGTTCGGCCTGCTGCCGTTCACCCCGCCGGCCTATCTCGGCATTGGCGTGCTGGCGATCATCCTGGGCATCACGATGTGGGCGCAGTTCAAGCTGCAACCGGCCGCGATGGACCCGGCGCAGCAGCAGGTCATGGGCCTGATGCCGTGGATGATGATGTTCGTGATGGCGCCCTTCGCTTCGGGCCTGCTGCTCTACTGGATCACGTCCAACCTGCTGACCATTGCCCAGCAGCGCTATCTCTATAGCCGCCATCCGCAATTGAAGGCGCAGGCCGCCAAGGACCAGCAGAACCTGGACCGCAGCGCCGCCCGCAGCGCCACCATCACTGCAAAGCCGAAGAAGAAGTGAGCGCCACCGGACCCGACGAGGAAGGCCTGCGCCTGATGGCCCTGGAAGAGCGCGCCCGCGCGCTCTTTTCCGGCCGCGTGGAATTCCTCAAATCCGCGCCGCAGCTCAAGTTCCTGCCCGATCCGGACTTTCCGGAAATCGCATTCTGCGGCCGCTCCAACGTGGGCAAGTCCTCGCTGCTCAACGCGCTGACCGGGCGCAAGTCGCTGGCGCGCACCTCGGTCACGCCCGGCCGCACGCAGGAACTGAACTATTTCGAGGTGGGCCAGCCCACGCTGTTCCGCCTGGTCGACATGCCCGGCTATGGCTTTGCCAAGGCCCCGCCCAAAGTGGTGGAGCAATGGCGCCGCCTGGTGCGCGACTACTTGCGCGGCCGCGTGGTGCTCAAGCGCGCGCTGCTGCTGATCGACAGCCGCCACGGCATCAAGCCGGTGGATGCCGAGATGATGCAGATGCTCGACGAAGCCGCCGTCAGCTATCGCGTGGTGCTGACCAAGGCCGACAAGATCAAGGCCAGCGAACTGGCGCAAGTGGTGGAAGAAACCCAGGCCACCGCGCGCAAGCACACCGCCGCCCATCCTGACGTGAGCGTGACCTCGTCGGAAAAGGGCCTCGGCATCGCCGCCCTGCGCGGCGCCGTGCTGGACGACGCGGCGGTCTGAACGCACAATCATCTCCCCCTCCTCTTCAGAGGAGGGGGTCGGGGGGTGGTGGAAAACTGGCGCCAGGCCCCGCACCACCCCCGGCCCCTCCTCTAAAGAGGAGGGGGGATTACATGCAGAAAGGCCCTGCGCGCATGAAGCTGGTTATCGGCAACAAGAACTATTCGAGCTGGTCCCTGCGCGGCTGGCTGGCCTGCAAGCAATCGGGCCTGGCGTTCGAGGAAATCACCGTTCCGCTCTATGGCGACGATTGGGACGAGGCCAAGCGCCGCGATGCCAATCTGGCGCCCTCGTCGGGCAAAGTGCCGATCCTGTGGGACGGCGAAGCCGTGGTGTGGGACAGCCTGGCGATCATCGACTACCTGGCCGACAAGGTCGGCCGCGACCGCTTCTGGCCCAAGGACGATGCGGCGCGGGCCATGGCGCGTTCGATGGTGGCAGAAATGCATTCGGGCTATTTCGCGCTGCGCGGGCACATGCCGATGAACATCCGCCGCCGCCAGGCGCAAGTGGAGGTGCGCGACGATGTGCGCGCCGATATCGTCCGCATCCTGCAACTGTGGGCCGAGGCGCGCGCCCGCTTTGGCCAGGGCGGGCCGTTCCTGTTCGGCACGTTCAGCGCGGCCGACATCATCTATGCCCCGGTCGTCTCGCGCTTCGTCACCTATGGCGTGGGCGTGCCCGGCTTTGCCGTCGCCTATATGCAGGCGCTGTGGGAACATCCCTGGATGCAGGCGTGGATCGACGCGGCCGAGGATGAAGAATGGACCATCGAACAGTTCGAGGAAACGAGCCAAGCATGAGTGCCGACCCCGTCGTTCTCACCGAGCGCCTGATCGATTGCCCCAGCGTGACCCCGGCCACCGGCAGCGTGTTCGACACGCTCGAAGCCATGGTCGCGCCGCTGGGCTTCACCGTCCATCGCTTCATCGCCGGCGAAGCGCCCGATGGCCCGGTGGAAAACCTGTTTGCCGTGCGCCAGGGTCCGGCCGGCAGCCGCCATTTCGCCTTTGCCGGGCATCTTGACGTGGTGCCGCCCGGCCAGGGCTGGAGCAGCGCGCCGTTCAACGCCGAGCGGCGCGGCGAACTGCTCTATGGCCGCGGCGCGGTGGACATGAAAGGCGCGATCGCGGCTTTCGTCGCCGCGCTGGCCGACATTCCCGCCGAGGCCGGCACGATCAGCCTGGTCATCACCGGGGACGAGGAAGGGCCGGCACGCTATGGCACTGTCGCCCTGATCGAGCACATGCGCACGATCGGCGCGCTACCCGACTTGTGCCTGGTGGGCGAGCCGACCAGCGTCAACCGCTTGGGCGACATGATGAAGATCGGTCGGCGCGGCTCGGTCAACATCTGGCTCACGGTCGATGGCGCGCAGGGCCACGTGGCCTATCCGCACTTGGCCGACAATCCGATCCCGCGCCTGGTGGCGATGCTCGCCGAACTCGATGCGCTCGTGCTGGACGAAGGCAGCGAGTGGTTCCAGCCGTCCAACCTGGAAGTGACCGACCTCGCGGTGGGCAACCCCGCCACCAACGTGATCCCTGCGCAAGCCCGCGCCCGCCTGTCGATCCGCTTCAACGATCGGCACACCGGGCAGAGCCTGGTCGATCGCGTCAGCGCGATTGCCGCTCGCCACGGCGGCACGGCCGAAGCAGTGATCTCGGGCGAAAGCTTCATCACCCTGCCCGGTGCGTTCTCCACCCTGATCGCTCAGGCGGTGGAAGCTGAAACCGGCGTCACGCCGGAGCTTTCGACCACCGGCGGCACATCGGACGCACGGTTCCTGCGCGCTCTGTGCCCGGTGGTGGAATTCGGCCTGTGCAACGCGACGATGCACAAGAAGGACGAGGCGGTGGCGATGGAAGACTTGCATGTGCTGACGCGCATCTACCGCCGGGTTGCCCTGGCGGCGCTGGCTGGCTGAACCTGCTGCGATAGGGGCCAGCACCAGGGGGCTTCGACAAGCTCAGCCCGAACGGAGTTCAGGTGGTCATAATCGTAAGGAGCCGTGAAGCCACCCCAAACTTCCGTTCGCCCTGAGCCTGTCGAAGGGCGCCAAGCAGTGCGATTGTCGGACGACCGCTGCGATGGCCTCGGAACAATCGATTTCAGACCTTTCCCACATCCCCGTTCGGGCTGAGCTTGTCGAAGCCCGGTAGCAGGCAAGCGCCGCGTTGGCGTCCTTCGACAGGCTCAGGGCGAACGGAGGAGAGGTGTTGTCCTCCGGTCTACCTTCGCCCCAAGCCCCGCCTCACTCCGCCCCGCGCGGCGTCTCGTCGTCGACGCCGGATTCGCCCAGACCGCCTTCCTCGTCGTCATCGTTGCGCTCGCCGCGATAGGCGCCCATGTCGATGCGGCCCGACGAGACCATCTGCTTCATGTGGTCGACCAGATCGGGCGTGGAACCCGGCTCATCGCCATCGCCGCTGACGCGCTCGCTGTCTTCGGCGGCGCCGAGCACGGCCGTGGCGCGGCCGAGCGCTTCATCGGCCAGGGTCTGGGCCTGGGTCGGCGCATCGTCCTGTTCGGCGTTGTGCGCTTCGGGGGGAAGATCGGGCAGGTCCTTGCTCATCGTGTCTCTCCTTGTGGAGAGGATACGCATGGCCCTGCTCGCTGTTCCTCAGCGCGTCGGGACGGGGGCCTCGCCGCTGTAATCGTAGAAGCCGCGCCCGGTCTTGCGGCCGAGCCAGCCGGCCTCGACATATTTCACCAGCAGCGGCGCGGGGCGATACTTGCTGTCGCCCGTGCTGGTGTGCAGCACGCGGATGATTTCGACGCAGGTGTCGAGGCCAATGAAATCGGCCAGTTCCAGCGGCCCCATCGGGTGGTTGAGGCCAAGGCGGCAGGCCTTGTCGATATCGACGATGCTGGCCGTGCCGCTGCCCAGCACGAAAGCCGCCTCGTTGAGCATGGGCATCAGCACGCGGTTGACAATGAAGCCGGCCTCGTCCTGCGAAAGCACCAGTTCCTTGTTCAGCCGGCCGACCAGCGCGCGCATGGCGTCGAGCGTGGCGGCCGAAGTGGCCAGGCCCGGAATCACTTCCACCAGGTTCATCACCGGCACGGGATTGAAAAAGTGCAGGCCGATGAACCGCGCCGGATCGGGCGAGGCGGCGGCCATGCGGGTGATCGGGATCGAGCTGGTGTTGCTGGCGAGAATCGCGTGGGCCGCCAGCACTTTGCCGGCGGCGGCAAAGATCGCGCGCTTGATATCCTCGCGCTCGGTCGCCGCTTCCACGATCAGGTCGGCCGCCGCCATCGGCGCATAGTCGCCCACCGGCGTGATCCGCGCGACGATCGCCTCGGCATCGGCCGCCGCGATCTTGTCCTTGGCCACCAGCCGGGCGAGCGCCTTGGCGATCTTGTCACGGCCCTTTTCGGCCGCCGCCAGGTCCACGTCGGCCAGCAGCACGGCAAGCCCGGCCTGGGCCATGACTTGCGCGATCCCCGCGCCCATCTGCCCGGCCCCGATCACGGCAACGGTCTGCATGCCCCAGTATCCTTTTTGCGTTAGCGGCTGGCGCCCGGCACCCACAGCGGGTCGCGCCCGGCGTTGAGCGCGCGGGCCAGCACGAAGAGATAGTCCGACAGCCGGTTGAGATAGGCAAGCGCCGATGGATTGACCGGCTCGGCCGCCGCCAGGCCCACGGCGGCGCGTTCGGCGCGGCGGGTGATGGCGCGGGCCAGGTGCACCCGCGCTGCGCCCTCGCTGCCGCCGGGCAGGATGAAGCTGGTCAAGGGCGGCAGCGCGGCGTTGCGGGCATCGATCGCGCTTTCCAGCCAGGCGACCTGCCCCGGCACCACGCGCAGGGTCATTTCGCCCGGCGCGAAATCCTCGCCCGGCGTGGCAAGGTCGGCGCCCAGGTCGAACAGGTCGTTCTGGATGCGCGTCAGCTCGGCGCAGACATCGGCCGGTACCACCAGCGCGGCCAGGCCCAGCGCGCTGTTGGCCTCGTCCACCTCGCCGATCGCGGCCATGCGCGCATCGTGCTTGGCGCGACGCGAGCCATCGACCAGCCCGGTCGTGCCATCGTCACCGGTGCGGGTGTAGATCTTGTTCAGCTTGACCATAAAATGGAACGGACCCGTTCAGTTCTTGCCGGCGACCATCAGCAGCACGATCACCACCACGATGGCGAGGCCCTGGAACTTGATGCGGTTGAACATCATGCGGTTCTGCAAGAGCTGCATCTCGCGGATGCCTTCCTCGCCGCGCTCCAGCCCTTCGCGCGTGGTGCGCAGGAAGGCAACGACACCCCGCAGCAGCGACCACACGGTCAGCGCCATGAGCACGATCAGCAGGGGCACGAGCACATAGGTCATGGCGCAAGGTCTATGGCGTCCGCCAGGCAAATGCCAGTGTCAAAAAGACCAGAGCGCAGCGCCGCTGCCAGGGCAGGTCCGTCTTCGCCCGCCAGGCGCCGCTCGGCCAGGCCCGGCGCGTCGCGCCGCTTGGCCAGCTTGCGCCCGTCCGGCCCGACCAGCACGGGATGATGGTGCCAGCGCGGCACCGGCAAACCCAGCAGCGCCTGGAGCAGGCGGTGCACATGCGTGGCGCGGAACAAGTCGATCCCGCGCGTGACCACGGTCACGCCATCGGCGGCATCATCCACGGTGGCGGCCAAGTGATAGGACGCAGGCGCATCCTTGCGCCACAGCACGACATCGCCGAACAGCGCCGGATCGGCGCGCTGCACGCCGCGCCGCTCATCCTCCCAGTCCAGCGGGCCGGCCAGGGCCATCGCCCGCGCCATGTCGAGCCGCCAGGCGACATCGGGGCCGGGTTCGACGGGATGAAGCCGGCAAGTGCCGGGATAGAGCGGCCCATCGGGGCCTTGCGCCTTGGCCGCAGCGGCCACTTCGGCGCGGGTGCAGCGGCAGGGGTAGAGCAGCCCGGCCCGGCGCAAGGCATCGGCGGCGGCTTCGTAGGCGGCAACGCGCCGCGATTGCGGGGTTACCTCGCGCCAGGCGAGGCCGAGCCAGGCGAGGTCGGCGCGGAAGGCGTCGGCCAGTTCGGGCCGGCTGCGCACACCGTCGATATCCTCGATCCGCAGCAGGAACGTGCCGCCTGCTGCCCGCGCGCGATCATGCGCGACGATCGCGGCCCAGGCATGGCCGAGATGCAGCGGCCCGTTGGGGCTGGGGGCAAAGCGGGTGACGATCGTGGAGGGGGTGGGCGCGGCAGGGATGGGCATGGCGGGGATGGGTAGAAGGTTTCCTCCCAGGAACAAGTGTATCCGCAAAGACACAATTGCCAAAAACGCAAAACGGCGGCCCCGCCGGACCGCCGTTTTAAGACCCGCCGCGATGCGGTGACATCGCGGTGCGGGGCTTCGTACGTATTCAAGTCATGCCCTGGCCGCTTGAGAGGACCGGCCGGACATGGATCAGTGCTGCCGCCAGCGCTTAGACAAGCGTGGCAGTGAACATCGCGCCGCTGACACCAGCAGCAAGGATGAGCGGCAGCATAACGGTTGCGAACTTGCGCATGGTATGCTCCTGATTTCCTGCGAGTAGAAAAGTTTTATTTGTTAACCTTGCAGGATCCTCTCAGTCCGTCGCGCCGGCAGGGTAAGGCTCGGAGCCGCGAACTGATGCTCACATAGAACGACGCGGTTTTGTTACAAGTGCGATCCTGGCAGGAGCAGTTGCGCAAAACGCAACCCATATCGTGCAACCATATGAATTGTGGCCAACGCGCAACAGTTTGGGCACAATGCGCGGCAAGGACGACACAGCGGCCGGCGCGGGCCGGAATTTTCGCCTGGCGCTGGACAGTTCGGCCCGCCTTCCTTATCGGCCAGCCATGACCATCCAGCCCGAAGAATCGGCCCCCGAATCGATCCTGATCGTCGATTTTGGCAGCCAGGTGACGCAGCTGATCGCGCGCCGCGTGCGCGAGGCGGGCGTCTATTCCGAAATCGCCCCTTTCACCCAGGCCGAGGCGGCGTTCCACCGCATGAAGCCCAAGGGCATCATCCTGTCGGGTTCGCCTGCCAGCGTGCCCGCCGACGGCAGCCCCCGCGCGCCGCAGGTGCTGTTCGACAGCGGCCTGCCGATCCTGGGCATCTGCTATGGCCAACAGGTGATGAGCCACCAGCTTGGCGGCAAGGTGGAACCGGGCGATTCGGGTGAATTCGGCCGTGCCTTCCTGACCGTGACCGAGCCTTGCGTGCTGTTCGACGGGCTGTGGAGCCAGGGCGAGCGCCACCAGGTGTGGATGAGCCACGGCGACAAGGTGACGCAGTTCGCGCCGGGCTTCCGCATCGTCGCGGTGTCCGACGGCGCGCCCTTCGCCGTGATCGCCAACGACGAGAAGAAGTATTACGGCACCCAGTTCCACCCCGAAGTGGTGCACACGCCAGACGGCGGCAAGCTGATCGCCAATTTCGTGCGCCATGTCTGCGGCTGCGCCGGCGACTGGACCATGGCCGAATTCCGCAAGACCAAGATTGCCGAAATCCGCGCGCAAGTGGGCGATGCCCGCGTCATCTGCGGCCTTTCCGGCGGGGTCGATTCGGCCGTGGCCGCCGTGCTGATCCACGAGGCGATCGGCGACCAGCTCACTTGCGTGTTCGTCGACCATGGCCTGATGCGCCTGGGCGAAGCCGAGCAGGTGGTCTCGCTGTTCCGCAACCACTATCACATTCCGCTGGTCCACGTGGACGTGTCCACGCTGTTCCTGAAAGGCCTGGAAGGGGTGACCGACCCCGAAGCCAAGCGCAAGTTCATCGGCAAGACCTTCATCGACGTGTTCGAAGCCGAGGCGCGCAAGGTGGGCGGCGCCGATTTCCTGGCGCAGGGCACGCTCTACCCGGACGTGATCGAAAGCGTGTCGTTCACCGGCGGGCCTTCGGTGACGATCAAGAGCCACCACAACGTGGGTGGCCTGCCCGAGCGCATGAACATGAAGCTGGTCGAGCCGCTGCGCGAACTGTTCAAGGACGAAGTGCGCGCGCTGGGCCGCGAACTGGGCCTGCCCGACATCTTCGTGGGCCGCCACCCGTTCCCCGGACCGGGCCTGGCCATCCGCATCCCCGGCGAAGTGACGCGCGAGCGTTGCGACATCCTGCGCAAGGCCGATGCGATCTACCTGGAAGAGATCCGCAACGCCGGGCTCTATGACGCGATCTGGCAGGCCTTTGCCGTGCTGCTGCCGGTGCGCACCGTGGGCGTGATGGGCGACCACCGCACCTATGATTCGGTGTGTGCCCTGCGCGCGGTGACCTCCACCGACGGCATGACCGCCGATATCTATCCCTTCGACGCCGGCTTCCTCAGCCGCGTGGCGACGCGCATCGTCAACGAGGTCAAGGGCATCAACCGCGTGGTCTATGACTATACGTCCAAGCCGCCCGGCACGATCGAGTGGGAATGATTTTTGCCCCTCCGGGCATATCCAAAACCCCGCCAATGCACGACCCAACCCACTGATAAAAATAAATATTCCTGTCAGCATCTATCGATGCCTATCTGTGGGCAGAGATGGCGGCCGTCGGCCCCGCTGACGGGCCTTGGCCATATTGATCGCGACGAAATTTGAAAGTACCGTCAAGGGAAATGAGGCTCCTGACGGTACTTTTTTGACGCTAAGCTGCTGACAATACGCAGACTTTGCCGACGAGACCGCCAAAAAACCGCGTGACGGTACTTTTTGGAGGTGACACAGCATGTTGACGGACGCCGCCATCAAGGCGCTGAAGCCTAAAGAGAAAATGTACAAGGTGACGGACCGCGACGGCATGTATGAAGTCGACTTCGGGAACACCGTTTGAACGATTCCCAAGGAGCGAATGAAGCGGTCGAAGGCGCATAACGTCTATCTGTGTCGCCAAACACTGGATATCATGATCGCGCTCAAGACGTGCGCCGGTAACTCACCTTATTTACCGCCTTCCCGGTACGACGCCGATGCTCCAATGTCCCGCGCGACGTTCAACCGTGTCACCTATTCGGTTGTGGAGCAGGCCAAACAGGATGGGCTGCCGCTCGAACCATTCACGGTTCACGATCTGCGGCGGACTGGATCGACTCTGCTGAATGAGTTGGGCTTCAACCGTGATGGGATCGAGAAATGCTTAGCGCACGAAAACGGCCGATCGTCGCGCGGCGTCTACAACAAAGCGGAGTACGAAGTTCAGCGTCGTCATGTGATGCAGGAGTGGGCGGACATGATCGACGCGTGGATTGCTGGCCGGACGCATGTCCCCACTCTTTTGCCACCGACTATGTCGCTGGTCGCGCTTGATCCCGCTCTTTGATCGGTCGCGACTTCCGTTTTGATACGTCGGGATGTTTTGCCCGGCGGATTGGAGCGGCCCGCCGTGCTATCAGCCAGGCTTCGACCTCCGCCAAGTCCCAGACGATGCAGCGCGGAGATAGGGCAAACCGTCGCGGGAATTCGCCACGTTGCTCCATCTCATAGGTGGAGCTGTCGGCAAGCGGAACCATTTCGCGCAGGTGTTGGCGTCGGATTGTCCGGCGAATTTTCAGCTGTTCGACTCGAGTCATCCATTTCCCCTTGCTCGCTGACGCGATTGAGGGCGATAGATGTCGATACGGGAAGTCTCGTTGAAGTGCCGTGCGGTCCTTTCGGGCTATGGCGTACACATCGGCGGGTTTCCTTGTGGCATATCCCCTTGCCAAGCCATTCCCGTTCCATGCTTGATCTGGAGACTCAATGAGCGCCTGGGCCACGGGCGATCGACGGGAAGTGCATATTTCTACCCGGGTGTAATTGACAGTAAATTTTATCCGGGTATTAATTGGGCGATCCATAAGTGAGCACCCCATGTCCGATCCCACTCTCAAGACCTGCACGGCATTTGTCGGGCATCGATTGCTGCTCTCAGGTCTCCTTCCTGATGTGGCCCAGGCCGTTCGGCAATCGACCGGCCTGGCGGACGTGGTTCTCGTTTTCGACGACGCAACGGGTCGCATCGTCGATCTCGACCTGCGTGGCAGCGATGCCGATATTCTCGAACGGATTTCCCAGCCCCCCACGACCTATGCGGGGCGCTATCGCCCCAAAACTGACTCGTCGTCCGACCCGACGGGATTGGATGAAGCCCAGAGCCAGAAAACCCGAGGCCGACCGAAATTGGGGGTCGTCGCGCGCGAGGTGACCTTGCTGCCCCGGCAGTGGGACTGGCTGACGAACCAGCCCGGCGGGGCGTCGGCGACGCTGAGGCGTCTCGTCGACGAAGCGCGCAAAACGATGAACCCCCGCCAGCAGAGGCGGGCGGCGCAAGAGGCCGCGTACCAGTTCATGCAGGCGATCGCGGGAGATATGCCCGGTTACGAAGACGCGACCCGGGCCCTCTTCGCTGACGATCGGACATCATTGGAACAACAGATCGCTACTTGGCCTGACGACATCCGCACCCATGCGCTGCGTCTCGCCTTCGGCGCGGGCGAGAACCAAAGCGCTTAACCCGCCATTCAACGGAACACCGATGACCAGAGCCGACCCCATTTCCTACCTGGAACCGACACAGGAGGCTGGCCGCAGGTTCGTACAGCGCAACCTTGCCGGTCCCGTCGTGATGCTCAACCTGCTGCGCTTCAGGGCTGTCGCTGATTATTCGGACCACCCTGAGCTGGCACCTGCCAGGCCGATCAGCGGTGCTGAGGCTTTCAATATCTATGTCGAGCACACGCTGCCCTTCTTACGAGAAACCGGCGGCGATCTCCTCTTTCTCGGCCATGGCGGTCCCTTCCTGATCGGACCGGCCGATGAAGATTGGGATCTGGCGATGATGGTCAGGCAGGCCAGTGCTGCGTCCTTCCTCTCCTTCGCCAGCCACAAGGGCTATCTCGCTGGACTTGGTCACCGCACGGCGGCGGTGATGGATTCCAGGCTTCTGCCATTGTCCGAAATGGCGCTACCCGCCGCAGGAGCGAGGCCATGAATATTGCAAAGGCCAATGGCATCGAGCTCGCGTGGGACAGTTTCGGCCATGCCGATGCGGAAACGATCCTGCTGATTTCGGGGCTTGGAACGCAGATGATCCGCTGGCCCGAGCCTTTCTGTACAGGGCTGGCCGCACGAGGCTATCGCGTGATCCGTTTCGACAACCGCGATGCGGGCCACTCGACGCATTTCAGCGCCTCGCCCGCGCCGGATTTCGGTGCGCTCGCAACTGCCCTGATGGCCGGGCGCAGACCTGATGTGCCGTATACGCTTGACGACATGGCAGCGGATGCGATCGGCCTGCTTGATGCGCTCGGGATTGCCAAGGCCCATGTCGTCGGGCGCTCAATGGGGGGAATGATCGCGCAGGTTCTCGCGAGCGAACATGCGGATCGGGTCCTTTCGCTGACGTCGATCATGTCGAGCACCGGCAATCCGGTCCTGCCGCAGGCGGCACCCGATGTCATGGCGATGATGATGCGCCCTGCGCCTGATCCTATGATCGATCCGGAAGGCTTTCTCGCGGTGCGCCTCGCGTTCGCGCGCAGAATCGCCGGGACGGGTTATCCCTTCGATGAAGAGGCCCATCGCGCCATTCTCCTTGATGAAGTAAGGCGTAGCTACGATCCGGGAGGCACTGCGCGGCAGATCGCTGCCATGGCGGTGGCTGGAGACCGGCGAGCACGCCTCGCAAACATCACGGTCCCGACACTCGTCATCCACGGCGTCGATGATCCATTGATCCCGCCCGCCTGCGGTCAGGATACGGCGCACTCCATACCGAACGCGGTTTACCTACCGATCGTGGGCATGGGTCATGATTTGCCACGAGACGTTGAAGAACGGACCATCGACGCGATCTGCAACGTGATGGCATGCCAATCGTCGGCTGAAGGAACCTGGCCATGGCGCAGGGCCAAAGGGTGACGCCGGTCGCCGCCCTTTCATTCCCTGTGCCAGTAGACTTTACGAGGACACAACGGGGCCAACAATGGCCTGGCCAAATGTTTCACAGACGGACTGGACGTCGTTGAGGTCATGCGGAACCGGCAGAGCATCCATGGCCTGGAAAAAGCGGTCATGGCGTGCGGGTGTCGATACCAACATCACGCGCGCCACGCCTCCCATCGCGGAAAAGCCATGGGTGACGCCTTTGGCAACGAAGAGCCGATCTCCCGCCTTTACCTCAATCTTCTGCGCGCCGATCAGGAACAGCAACCGCCCTTCGCTGATGCAGAAGACCTTATCCTCCTCAAACGAAATGTGCGCCGGTGCGCCCTGATCCGGTTGGACCGTCATCGCCATGACGGTCATGGGAGCTGCTTCACCACCGAGCAGGATTTCGGCATCGATACCCGAGAAGCGTGCGGTTGCGTGAGAGGAGAGTACGCCGCTTGCAGGCGAAGTGGGATGAGGGGTGATGTCCATGATGTGGTCTCCTTATGATCCGGACCCACGGTATCCCATCAGAGCAAGCACGATTATCTGACAAGTTATGCCATCATCATCTACTATTCTGGACAATGATGAAGCTTGATCCGATCCAGACCTTTGTAGAAGTGGTTCGTGCTGGCGGGTTTACCGCAGCGGCCCGGCGCACGGGCACGCCGCGTTCGACGGTGAGCCTTCAGGTCAGGGCGCTCGAAGAAACGTTAGGGGTTCGGTTGCTCAAGCGCTCGACCCGTTCCCTTGCCCTGACGGACGAGGGGCAGCGCCTCTATGACAAGGCGTCGGGTCCGGTAGATGTTCTCGTCCGAACGCTTGATGACCTGCAAGCGGGAGATGGCGTACTGGGCGGTCTGATCAGGCTGACCGTCCCGGCGGACTTCCCCACCGCGTTGCTGGCGAGCGCAATCACCAGCTTCACGCAGGCCCACACGGCAGTCCGCTTCCAGATCATGTCGACAAATGCCGTGATGGATCTTGTCGAGGACAACATCGACATTGCGGTCAGAGTCGGCGTGAATCCTGCCCAGACTGCAATCGAACGACGGTTGCTCGACATCGAATGGGCTTTTTATGCGAGCACATCGTGGCTGGAGCGAAAGGGGCAGCCGGAAAATATCAGCGAGGTGGAGGATTTCATCTCTCCGCAACCAGTCTTGCGCGGATATCTGGAAAGGCATGTGCTTGGTGGTGTTTCCCTGCCTGCCGGTGCGATCGAGGTCGATAGCCATGCCTTGGCCCGGGATCTGATGTTGAATGGCTTTGGTGTCGCTATATTGCCGCAGGGATTGTGCCAGGATGCCGTTATGACCGGCAAGGCCGAACCGCTCCTCCCGCGCGCGGGGCTCCGCCCGACGCGGCTCAATCTAACGTTTCCACATCGAGCAGACATGGTGCCAAGGGTGCGCGCCTTCGCTGATCACATATGTGCTCACTTTCGCTGAACATAAGTCGTCATCGCGGCCGACATCCGTTGCAATTCAGGAGCACATTATTGGGGCAACGCACAGCCTTTGCCGACGATGCCCGACTGACGTCGGCGCCGGGCGCCTCAGGCGCATCCTGCCGGACTTCGAGTTGACCGGCTTTGACTTCATCTTCTTTATTCAGTGTTCCGACCGACACCTTCTCGCGTCCGGACGCTGGCGACCTTGTTCGAGCGTGAGCTGCCAAGCCTGATCGAGTCTAGTCGTCTTGCACCGCATACGCATTCGGAAAGAAAGTAAGAATGGCATTCCCACAAGCAGCACTGACTTTGATCGGCGACACGTCGAAGCCGCATCGCCTGACACTGCGCCCACGCCGTCCGTCCGACGCTGACGCCTTATTTTTAACGATGGCCGATCCAGAGATGATGCGGTGGTGGTCTCGCGCACCCTTTGAGTATGTCGAGGACCTGCGGGAGTATTTCACCAACGACGATCAATCGAACTGGCGTTCATGGGCGATCGTACTGTCAGGTGAAGAGCTTGCCGTAGGCTTCGTGGCAGCAGGCCAGAAACGCGAAGGTGTTTCCGAGATCGGCTATCTGCTTGCGCGCGAAGCACAGGGGCATGGGTATGCGCGCGAAGCTGTTGCCATGCTGATCGACCAATTATTCGCCGAGGGACAACGGCGCATTTTCGCCGATACCGATCCGGACAACCAGCCGTCGATCGCGCTGTTGACGAGGCTCGGCTTCACGCTGGAGGGGCGCCTGCGGGCCGAATGGCAGACGCATATCGGCGTTCGGGATTCTCTGATTTACGGGCTTCTGGCGGAGGAATGGTCGTCCCGGACTGCGGGATAGTCCGCGCCCCGACTTTGGCCGGAACGGACTGCACAAGTCTCTGCGTTTTCGCATCCCCGTGAGAGCCGCCAGGTCATTTGAGCGTGATGACGTTTGAGTGAATCGTCTGGGATTCCCGAGCGGGTAATTTTGTGATTCAAACTGTTGGCTGGGATTCGGAGGCCGGCAGCGATGACCAGACCGTATGACACCTTGGCATGGATGCGCTGGCCTACCGGCGCCCAGCCTCGCAACGGCGCCATGTTGGTCTTGGCCCAGGTCTCATCGACGAAGATGAGGCGCCGCGGATCAGGGCGCGCCTGGTACTTCTTCCACTGCTCGCGCCGTCGCGCGATCTTCGGTCTCAACTGCTCCGCCGGCAGAACGCTTTTTTTGAAGCTCAGCCCTTCGGTATGAGCAAAGCGCCAGACCTGCACGTAATCGACCTTCTCGGAAGATGAAGGGTGTGCCCGCGCCGGCTGGCGTCAACACCGCGTCGAGGATGGACCACGCGCCATATGCAGCCCCTGGCGTCTGCAACACTTCGCAAATACCGGCGTCCTCGATCTCCGAGACGTAGAGGTCGACGGTCGCGCCCGTGACAGGGCTGGATGCTGGCGGATCGAGACTGTGCAGGAAGGTCCTCGTCATAACGCCAGCGCCCGCTTGAGATCATCATGCTCGAAAGCGCTGGCCATGCGGCTGATCTCCGCCGATCGAGCGCCAACCGCCTTGGCGGCGTCGCGCCATGTCGCGGTCACCGCCGCGACTTCTTTGATGACGATGCGCGCTTGAGGCAGCGTGAGTGCGAAGAACTCCGACGCCGCCTCCAGGAGATCGACGGAGCAGGTGCCTTCGTCGAGATCGATGTTCGTCGTGAGCACCCGTGCCTTCAGATCGGTTGGAACGGGACTGACGTCATAGGCCGGTGAGAGCGACTATCCGGCTTTTCCCATCCACAGGAAGCCGTGATTGCGCAGGTGATCATCGACGTTCGAGATCAGGACGTTGAAGACCACGCGCCGGTAGAGGGCATGGGCGTCGGTTTTTCCCTGGGCGCCGTGCTGCGCGAGGGCGTCGACGATCTCCGGGTAGCTGCCGCGCTCGCCATCCCTGGCGCCCATCATCGCCATCACCGACAGAAACGGGATGCGGGTCGCGCCATCGCGGTCGAAGCGCCGTGAGAGCATGACTGCCTTGCCGGCGATATCGATCAGCTCATGATCGGGAGTTGCGATACCGGCCTGACTGGCGAGCCGCAGCGCGATCTCCTCCCAAGTCTCTATGCTGTAGTCGTCGGTCTCCTTCGGGAACTTGGCGATGGAGAGGCGAAGGCGCCGCGGGTCAGAGCAAGGGCGGGCTCGAGAGAGAAGCGGTCCGGGTCATCGAGCCACGTATCGTCATATTCGAACAGGATCGTTTCCGTGCCGCGGACGCGATTGCTTCTCGCCAGTCCAATTGAGCGTGTCCGGCCGTCCAGATCGATATGAACCTCGAAGTCAGCCATTGCGGGACGATCCGGATGACCGCTTGAGATGGATGTGCTTGGGCAGATCGGCGCTGGCCAACGCCTGTCCGACGCTGTCGTTGCTGATGTCGGCGACTTGGCTCAGTCCGTCGAGCAGGCCGAGGGCCTGCAGCACGCCGGCATAGATGCCTATGCTGACATTGGTGTCGCCGGCTTCGACCCTTTGTAGGGTCGACCAGGATGTGAAAGCACGCTCCACCACGACCGCCATAGGCAGCTTGCGACGGCGGCGGGCGTCATGGATATCCGCGCCGAGCTTCCGCAGGGCGCGGCGCACGGCCGCAGGAGGGGTATGTGGAGTAGGCATTTGCCACCTCCGCACTACAGATCGGCAGTATATGTAGCACCAAGACTACATTTTTTCTAGCCTCGACTGGAGTCGATCCCAGCGTTTACCGTTCGCGGTGACGTGCTCCCCTGAAATGTGACCGCCCGATGGTAGAGTCCGACCACGAAGGAGTCGGA
>NZ_BMZP01000021.1 GCF_014652855.1 Novosphingobium pokkalii | reverse complement strand
CCAGTTGGCCGCACACAGCGCAGAAATGTCAAATCTGCACGGAATTTGAGTCAGACCCCCTTTTAGACGCCGATCACCCCGCTAACGGGGTCCCTTTTGCACGCCGGTCCACACTTCTGCGCTTTGACATAGGGCCGCACGTACTCCGGTGACATCAGCCTGATCTCGTGCCCCTGCGCGGCGAAGATGCGCCCGAGGTTATGGGCACCACAGCACGCTTCCATCGCAACGACACACGCAGGAAGCTTCGCCACGTAGTCAATCAGCGTCTGGCGCCGCATCGACCTGCGTATGACGACAGCGCCTGCCGCATCGACGCCGACCACGCTGCAGGCATTCTTGCCCAAATCAACGCCGAGGATCACAATAGACATCGGTCCGCTCCTTTCCTTCTCAAGCGCCGGCATCTTATCCGATGCCGGGGAAAAGGGGCGGGCCATCCCATAAAGACCGGCCACGCGATCGAGCAGGACCGGCTCGACATCCTGAGGCAGCGTCGGGACTGGTTCGATAGCCAGTGCGATCTTGTCCCCGAGCGGTTGGTGTTCATCGACGAGACGTGGACCGCGACCAACATGACCCGCAGCCATGGCCGCGCTCCAAAAGGCGAGCGCCTGCGGATGGGCTTCCCGCATGGTCACCGCAAGACGACGACGCTGGTCGCGGGGCTGAGGATGGACGGAATGATCGCGCCGATGGTGCTCGACGGACCGATCAACGGCGACTGGTTCGAAGCTTACGTCGGCCAGGTGCTCGTCCCCGAACTGAAGCCCGGTGACATCGTTATCATGGACAATCTCTCCAGCCATAAGCGTGCCTCAGTGCTCGCTATGATCGAGGATGCAGGCGCGAGCCTGCGCTTCCTTCCGCCCGACAGCCCCGACTTCAACCCGATCGAGAAGGCCTTCTCCCGGCTCAAGGCCATGCTCCGAAAAGCAGGCGAACGAACCGTCAGCGGCCTGTGGGACCTCATCGGCAAGCTCGTCGACATCTTCCGGCCCCTCGAATGCGCCAATTACTTCAGCTCCTGCGGATACGATCCAGATTGATCGAAAAATGCTCTAATATCCGCATGGCGGGTCAGCAGCCAGCCGCCCACGCCCCGATAGCCACCCGCCGCCCAGACGATATCCGGGCCCTCGTGCAGCCGGGCGATCGCTTCATAGGGATCGGCAGACCCGGCGACGAACGCGTCGATATCGTAGTCCCAGATACGCTCCGGCGGAACGTGCTCGGGAAAGGACCTGGTTAGGGTCGTGGTCATCCCTCTACTCCTCGCGCGTCGGGCGCCAGCTGCAAGGCGCATGCGTCGTGTTTTCTGACTTTCTAGAATGTGATATCTTGACATAAGTGTCAAATCAGGAGACGACGACCGTAGAGCGATACAGAATAGCTAGGAGTGGGACGCATGAAGCCCTTCATTTTCAGCGCCGACAGTCACGTCAGCGAGCCCTCCGACCTCTATGTGGCAGGGCTGCCGGCGAGCCTAAAGAAGCATGCGCTGGCGAGTCGCCGGGATGGCGATTATCTGCTTGCCGGCACCGAAGAGAAGACCATCTACCGGATGCGGCTAGGCAATCACCGCGAATCGCCTCTGGCGCGCGAAAGGGCGGGTCTGCGCGACATTAGCGGCCGCCTCGGCGACATGGAGCATGAGGGTATCGACGCCGAGATCTGCTTCCCGACGCTGGGCCTGTGGCTGTACGCGATCGGCAATGCCGAGGCCGAGGCCGCCTCGGCCCGGCTCTACAACGATTGGCACATCGGGTTTCTGGGCGGCCACCCGGATCGTTTCGTGCAATGCGGCATGCTGCCGGTGATCGATTTCTCGGCGACGCTCGCCGAACTCGACTATCTCGCCTCGCGCGGGGTGCGTTCGGCGATGCTGCCGGCGGTGACGCCCATCGGCTGCCCCAAATATAATGATCCGGCATGGGATCCGGTCTTCGCCCGCGCTGCCGCACTGGGCATCGTGTTCGTGATGCATACCGGCACCGGCATGGAAACTGTGACGGCGGAGCGGGGCCCGGGGGCGGCGATCATCAACTACAGCAGCCAGGCGATGGATGCGCAATTGACCGCGATGTATCTGATCGCCGGCGGCGTATTGGATCGCAATCCGGGCGCCAAGGTCGCCTTCATCGAAAGTGGCGCAAGCTGGCTGGTGGCGCTGGGCGAGCGCATGGACGAGGTGGCCGAAGCGCACGAAGTGTTCGTTCGCCCGAAGCTGTCGCGCAAACCGAGCCAGATCATCGACGATCAGATCTGGGCGGCCTTCCAGCACGACCGGGCCTGCATCCTCTCTGCTGCGAAGGGCCTGCCGGGCGCGCGCAACGTGATGTGGGGTTCCGACTATCCGCACGCGGAAGGTACCTGGCCTACGAGCCGGAGCTTGGTCGCGAACTTCCTCAACGACCCGCACTTTGACGACGAGGCGGTCAAGGATTGTCTCGGCCTCAATGCAGCGCGGCTGTTCGGCATCGCGCCGACCATCCATACGAGCGTCGCAGCCAATTGAATCCTGCGCCCCGCCGCAGCGTGAGCCGATCCGGCATGCCGGAATCGAGGTAATTGGAGGGATGTTGGTGCAAACGCCGCTTAATGACGAACTGGCCGTGGTCCACCTGGGCAGCGGACTTGCCAGTGCCTATTGCACCAAGCTGCTGGTCGACGGCGGTGCGGTGGCCGTTTGGGTGGAGGGTCCCGAGGGCGATCCGCTGCGCCGTCGCTCGGCAAGCGGTGCCAACATCGATCCGCAGATCGGTGGCCCGCTGTTCCAGTTCCTCGCGGCATCGACCCAGAGCATCGTCGTCGACCCCGCGGGCGAGGGCGCGTGCGCCGCGTTGTGGAACTTGCTTGAGCGCGCCGATGTGGTGATCTGGTCCCCAGGTTCGCCGATCACCGATGTCGAGGCATTCGCGCCGGCGCGTATCCGCGCGCGCTGTCCGCACGCGGTGGTGGTGGCCATCACCAACTTCGGGTTAGGCATGCCCGATCGGCCGGCCGCCGAGTTCACGCTGCAGGCGATGTCCGGGGGATGGGCGAGTCGCGGACGGGCCGATCGGGAGCCGCTGGCGGCGGGGGGCGATCATGGCGATTGGGCAGTCGGCATTTTCGGGGCGAGCGGCGCTCTGGCGGCGTGGCGCCGCGCCCAGGCCACCGGGGTCGGCGAACTGGTCGACGTTTCCATTCTGGACGCCCTGCACCTCACCCAGCCGTTTTTCGCGCCGACGTTCGAAATCGGGGCGGGCCGCCCCTATCGTGCCGTCCGTTCGCCCGCGGTGCCGCTCAACCATCCGACGCGGGATGGCTATGTCGGCTTCCAGATCACGACCGGGCAGCAATGGCTGGATTTCTGCATTCTCGTCGAGCAGCCCGATTGGGCCGAAGACAAGACTCTCTCGCGGTTCGAAACCCGTGCCAAACGCGGCGACGAACTGACCGCGATCATCGATGCCTGGACCAGCCAGCGCACAACCGCCGAGGTGGTGGAATTGGCAACGCTGTTCCGCCTGCCCGTTGCCCCTATCCATGACGGCAAGTCGATCGGGGAGTTCGAGCAGGTAGTGGCGCGGGGCTGGCGCTCCACCAATCCCGTGACGGGTGTGGCGCAGCCGGCGCCGCCCTATATCATCGAGGGCGACATCGGCGCGCGTGTCCCCGGTGCATCGCCCAGGCTGGGAGCGCACGACGGCACTGTGCTGCCGGCGCGTGAGCGGTCGCCATCCGCCGGTGGCAAGCCACATGACCTGCCCTTCGAGGGGGTGCGGATCCTCGATTTCACCGCGTTCTGGGCGGGGCCGATCATTACCCATTTCTTCGCGATGTTCGGCGCGGACGTGATCCATGTGGAATCGATCCAGCGCCCGGACGGAATTCGTGCGGCGACGCTGCGCCACGACATGAGCGAAGGGTGGTGGGAAGCATCGCCGTTCTTCGCCGGCACCAACACCAACAAGCGCGGCCTGACGCTCGACATGGGCCAGGCGGAAGCGCGGGAACTGGTGCTGAAGCTCGTCGCGCAGTCTGACGTTCTGGTGGAAAATTTCAGCTCGCGGGTGATGCAGAATTGGGGGCTGACCTATGAGAAGCTGCGCGAGATCAATCCGCGGCTGATCATGGTGCGTGCCTCAGGCTTCGGGAACTCGGGGCCCTGGAAGGACCATGTCGCCTATGCGACCACGGTGGAACAGGCTTCGGGACTCTCCTGGGTGACTGGCTTTGCCGATGACCGGCCAGAGATCACCGGCGGGGCGTGTGATCCGATTGCCGGCTCCCACGCGGCCTTTGCATTGATGCTGGCGCTGGCGGCGCGGGATCGCACCGGCAATGGGATGCTGGTGGAGACGCCCCAGTTCACGACGGGCTTCAACATCAGCGCCGAGCAACTGATCGAATATTCGGCGCATGGCGTGGTGCTCGGCAGGAACGGCAATCGCTCCTGGGTGCATGCCCCGCAGGGTGCTTATCGCGCGGTGGACTGGGATCCTCCCTATGACGGGATGTCCCGGGATGACTGGGTGGCGATCAGTGTCACCTCCGACGCGGAGTGGAAGGCATTGTGCGCGACGATCGGGGCCGCTGCGCTGGCGGCGGATCCGGGCCTGTCGACGCCGAAGGGGCGGATGGAGTGCCATGACGTAATCGACCAGCAGATCGCCGAATGGGTGCGGCCGCAGCGGGCCGACGATGCCGTCGCCGCATTGCTGGCGGCGGGTGTGCCGGCGGCACGCTTCCAGCCGCTTGCCGGGCTGCACGCGATTCCCGAAGTCGTGGCGCGCGGTCTGTACGAGGAGGTAGATCAGCCCGTTCTCGGGCGGGTGCCGATCATCGGTTATCCGGCGAAGTTCGAGTTCGGCCCGTATCGTTTGCACCGCAGCCCGGCCCCGATGCTGGGGCAGCACAATGCAGAGATCCTGACCGAACTTCTGGGCCTCAGCGAGGACGATGTGACGAGGCTGGAGGCGGCGGCGATCATCGGAACGCGCCCCCGCATGGGCATCGCCTGGTAAGGCGCACGGCGCGCGCCACAGGCGGTGACTGCGGCGCGCGCCGAAGATGGGAGAGGCGCGTGGGCAGTTTGAATGATTCGGCCGTGCGGCCGCTTGCCGGGATCAAGGTGCTGGACCTGGGGATTATCGCGTCGGCACCGTTCGCTGCCCGCACGCTGCAGGATCTGGGCGCGGACGTGATCAAGCTGGAGACGCCCGACGGTGATCCGCTGCGCGGCGGTCCTGACGCGAAGGGCAGGCGGCGCTTTCCCTTCCTAGCCTGCAATCGCGGCAGACGATCGATCGCCGCCGACCTCAAGACGCCGGGGGGGCAGGAGATCCTGCATCGGCTGGTACGGCGGGCCGATGTGCTTATCGAGAACTTTCGCCCCGGCGTCGGCGAGAGGCTGGGCGTGACCTGGGACAAGATGGCCGCGCTCAATCCGACGCTGATCCATTGCACGATCACCGGCTTCCCGGAGAATAGTCCGCTCGCTCGGCTGCCAATTACCGACGGCGTGATCCAGGCCCATGCCGGCGTGCTGGAAATGTCCGGCCGCGGCGGAAATTTCGGCGAGCCGCTGCCGATCATCGTTGCGGATGCGATCGCCGGATCGACGGCGGCGCAGGGCATCACGGCGGCGCTGTTCGCGCGGGTCCGGACGGGCACCGGCGTGCATGTCGAAATCAACATGCTCGACGGCCTGCTCAACTATCTGCACCTGACTGCCAACATCACCACCTCGCTGGGGCCGCCTGCCACCAATGTGCTGGAGACCGGGGACGGGCAGGTACTGCTCGTGCAGCCCGTTCTTCATTTTTTCTCGAAGTTCGCTGCAGCGGTGGATGCGCTGGCGGGATGTCCTGAACTGGTCGAAGATACCCGCTATGCGACGCCCGAAGCCCGGGCTGAGAACGTCGTCGCGCTGCGCACGCTCCTCCAGGCGGCCTTCCGGAAAGCGTCTGCGGCGCAGTGGCTGGCAGCGATGGCAAAGGCCGGGGTTCCTGCCGGACCGATCAACACCGTGGCTGAAGGTATCCGTTCGCCCGAGGCAAGAGCGATTCCGGTCGATCTCGACGGCGTGGAGATGATGCTTCCGGAAAGCCCCTTTGTGCTGGACGGTATGCGCAACCGCATCACCAATTCTGCCCCCGAAGTGGGCGAACATACCGATGAAATCCTTCTAGATGTTGGCTTCGATCAAGACGAGATCGCGGCGTTACGGGCGGGAGGGAGCATCGCCGCCAGTGGCGCTGGAGAATGTTGACACATTGGTCAAATAACGCCAGCATGCATCGACGTTAAGCGGGAATGGTGCGGACCGAACCACGGCGAGATGGCGGCTGCAGGTAGAGGAAGCGTATAGTCATGGACGTGGAGAAGCTCGAAGCCGGCCTGCCCTTTGGCGTGCAGGTACGTGGACTGGGACCCGCGGAGCTGGAAGACGACGCGACGGTAGCCGAGCTCCGCGAGCTTTGGATCCGGCACGGCGTGATCCTGTTCCGCGAGGTTGATGATGCGCCCGAGTTTCAGATTGCACTGAGCCGGTGCTTCGGCGCACTGGAACCCCATCCGGTGCAGGAACTGTGGGTCGATGGTTATCCCGATCTCATCAGCCTGGCGTCACGGCCGGAATCGGGCAACATCCTTGAGATCGAGGGCAAGACGGTTGCCAACTGGATTCCGTGGCATTCCGATCTCTCCTATGTCCAGAAGATAAACCGCGGCGGATTGCTGCGCGTCACTCAGGCGACGAGCTGGGGCGGAGAGACCTGCTTCGGCGATCAAATCGATGCCTATGATCGCCTGCCCCAGAGGTTGAAGGCGCGCGTCGAAGGGCTGGAAATTCTCTACCAGCTCAAGATCCTCGATACGACGCGCTATGCGCGCCGGCACGACGTCAAGCTGCTGCGCGCGTCGCACACGCTGGAGGCGCTGCGCAAACGGGTCGACACCGACTTCCCCCCAGTCGCCCATCCGGCCGTCTATGTGCAGAAGGAGACGGGGCGCAAGGTGCTGAACGTGTCGCCGCTGTTCGCTGAAGGGATCGTGGGTATGCGCCCCGAGGAAGGCGGGGCGCTGCTAGACGAACTGGTCGATCACATCGAAAGCTGCCCCGCGTATCGCCATGCCTGGGGCGAGAGCGAAATGATCCTGTGGGACAATTGGCGCATGCTGCACGCCGTTACCGGCGGCCCGATCGACGAGGTGCGGATCATGCGGCGCACCACGATCGGCGGCGATTATGGCTATGGGCGTACGCTCACCTACGCCGATGCCATCTGAACGACAGAGGCGCCCGGGGCGCTCGGCCGGTGAGAGGCATTACCTCGCTTCCCACAGGAACACAGGACGCGGCGCATGGACGTTCTCGTAATCGGCGGCACCGGGCAGACTGGCCCGCTGGTCATTCAGGGGCTGGTCGATCGAGGCCATGCGGTCACGATCTTGCATTCCGGCCGGCATGAGCCGCCCCTGCCGCCGATCGAGCATATCCATGCCGATGTACATTTCGCCGAAACGCTCGCCCCCGTGCTGGAGGGGCGCCGCTTCGATGCCGCCATCTGCATGTATGGCCGCGCGCAGATCATCGCCGATGCGCTCAATGGCAAGATCGGCCGGCTGATCAGCATTTCAGGCGCGCGCTACTATTATGGCCGGCCAGACGATCCGCGCTGGGGCCCGATCGGCGCCTGGGTGGCGGATGAGCAAAGCCCGTTTTCCGACGACGCAGAGCTCGACCGCCTGGGCAGCCGCGTCTTCGCTACCGAGCAGGCGGTCATGGCGCACCACGCCGCCGGCGATTTCGACGTCACGATCCTGCGCTTTCCCGGCATCTACGGCCCCGGCTCTATCCTGCCGGCCGACTGGGGCTTCATGCGGCGCATCCTGGACGGCCGCACCTCGCTGCTGATGCCCGACGGCGGCCTGATGCTCCGGTCCCGGGCCTATCGCGACAATGCGGCCCATGCCGTCCTGCTGGCGATGGATCATCCGGACGCGGCCCGCGGGGAAGTCTTCAACGTGGCCGACGATCCGCCCGAGCTGAGCCTGGCGCAGACCATTCTCGCAATGGCGCGGGCTCTGGGGCGCGAGATCGATTTCGTCGACTGCCCCGGCTGGCTGGGCCACCGGATTTATGGCGGCCAGATCGGCTTCCATCGCCTGCTGGACACGACGAAAATCCGGCAGCGCCTTGGCTACCGGGACAAGGTGCCACTGCTCGATGCGCTTGCCGAAAGCGCCAGATGGTGGCGGGACAATCCGCCGGAGCGTGGCGGCGAGGTCGAGCAGAAGCTGGGGGATGCGTTCGACTATGCGATGGAGGACCGGCTGATCGCACATCTGCTGGGCTCTGCGGCTTCGCTCGACGAACTGGCCGTTCATGTGACCGAGTCCGCACATCCGTTCCGCCACCCCAAACGGGAGGGCGAAGTCTGGACGCGGGATTCGTCGGCGAAGCTGATGAACACGCCGTTCCGCTACCCCTATGCGTTGCGCCGGGCTTGAGCGGAGCGCGACCGGCCCCTGACATCGCCTGCCGTCGGCGCGCAGGTAGCTGTTCTGGGCTGCAGCGGAGGCCAATCGCAGCAAGGAGCAGCGCGTCGTGAGGGAATCCGTAGACCGCTTCGCCGTCCAGCGCGAATGGCGCGCGCATTGGCCCGTACCGATCGCGGCTGCGGTAGCGGTGATGACCAGCCTGACCCATTTCGCCACCCTCGGCGTGTTCCTGCCGGCGATCGAGGCGGAGACGGGCTGGTCCCGCTCGGGCCTCAGCTTCGGGATGCTGCTTTTCAGCATCGAAACCATCGTTGCGGCGCCGTTCGTCGGGATGCTGGTCGATCGGTTCGGGCCGCGCCGCATCGGGATTCCGGGCCTGGCATTGTACCTTGCGGCAGTCGCCTTGCTCCGACGCACCGGGCCTTCCATCTGGACCTGGTGGGCGGCATGGATGCTGCTCGGCATCGGCGGATCGCTCGCCATGTTCAACGTCTGGACCACTGCCATCTCGCGGCACTTCGACTCCGCGCGGGGCATGGCGATGGGTATCGCGCTGGCGGGGCCCAGCATGGCAGCGATCGTGATGCCGCTCCTCGCCACCGCGGCGTTGCACTATGCGGACTGGCGCACGGGCTATGCCGTGATTGCGCTCGTGCAGGCGTTGATCACCTTCCCGCTGTTCTGCGCTGGTTCACCGATGGCGATGCGCCTCAAGCCCCCGCGCCCTCGACTTCGGGCGGCGCTTCCGCCGCGGTGCTCAAGTCCCGGCTGTTCGCGGGCTTCGCCCTGCTTTGCTTGGTTACCTTCCTGCCGCTCAGTGCGCTAAACATTCACTTCGTCCCGATCCTCCGGAACGGTGGCCTCTCGGCGGAATCGGCGGCGGGGCTTGCCGCACTTTTCGGCGTCGCTTCGCTGATCGGGCAGGTCGCATCGGGCTGGATGCTCGACCGGTTTCCCGCACAACGGGTGTTCGCCACATTCCTGCTGCTGGGTGTGCTGGCGATAGGCATCTTGCTGACTAGGCCCTCGATCGTGGGCGGCACAGTCGCCGCCGTTGCGATGGGGCTGCTATGCGGCGCCGGCCCGGCCTGCATAGCCTATCTGTGCTCGCGCGATTTCGAGCTTCGGTTCTTCGGCACGGTACTGGCGACGCTCGGAGGTGTGATGAGCCTGAGCGCCGGTCTCGGCTCCGCGGTCGCCGGCGCCATGTTCGATCGCGCCGGAAGCTATGTGCCGTTCGTCATCGGCACATTGCCAATGCTGGTATGCACAATCCTTTTGAAGTTGACCCTTGGACGGTCGGCACCGACCGGGTCTTCGCCCCCTGCAGCATCGTAGAACTAGATGTAATTGACACATTCGTCAACTTGGCGGAGGGTGTCCGACGATCACACATGACCCGTGCTGTCCCGACTCGCGACTGCTACGCACCGGACGGGAAGCGCGACACAAAATGTAAATAACGTCCATCAGACATTGAGAGGATCAACCTTGGCTATGCGCATCATCGATCGCCCCCTCGTGGAGCAACAAATCCATCTCCACATCGGTGGAGAACCGCGTGCAACCGGCTCCGGCGGCACGCATGAGCATCTGAACTGCTTTTCGCAAAAGCCGCAGGCACAGGTGCCGCTTGCCGGTGCTGCTGAGATAGACGAGGCGGTTGCGTTGGCCGTGGCGGCACAGGAGGGGTGGCGCCGCACCGCCCCTGAGCTGCGTCGCGACATCCTGCTCCGTTTGGCCGACCTGATCGAGGCGCATCGCGAGGCGTTCATCGAGGCGGGATGCCTCGATAACGGTTTCACCCGGCCGGCTGCCAGCGGCTGCGTGGACATCGCGGTTTCCTGGACACGCTATTATGCCGGCTGGTGCGACAAGCTGGGCGGCGAGCTGACCAGCACGCTGGATACACGCGGCGAATTCGGCTTCACGATGCCCGAACCGATCGGTATCGTCGGGATCATCATCACCTGGAACGGTCCGCTGATCTCGCTGGCGATGAAGGTGGTGCCCGCGCTGGCCGCGGGTAATTGCGTGGTCTGCAAGCCCGCTGAGCTCAACGCTTTCGCGCCGGAGATCTTCGCACGCCTGTGTAAGGAAGCGGGGGTTCCGGACGGCGTGCTGTCGATCCTCCACGGGACCGGAGATGCCGGCGAGGCGATCATTCGCCACCGTAAGATTCGCAAGGTCAGCTTCACTGGCGGCCCGATCACGGCCCGAAAGATCCTCACGGCTTGCGCCGAGCAGATCAAGCCCAGCGTGATGGAACTGGGTGGCAAGTCTGCCAACATCGTCTTCCCCGACTGCGACCTGGACCGGGCGGCGGCGATTTCCGTCGGCAGCGTCTTCTACTTCGGCGCCGGCCAGGGTTGCGCGCTGCCCACGCGCGCGCTGGTGCATGCCGACATCTACGACGCGTTTGTAGCCAAGGTGAAGGCATTGATGGAAACGCTCCGTTGCGGCGACCCGGCGGACCCTGCCACAACCATCGGCCCGGTGATCAACACCGCCGCTGCGGTGCGCATCGAGGGCATGTTCGATCGCGCGCGCAGGGATGGGGCGGCGACCTTCCTGCTCGGTGGGCGTCGTGCCGGCGGCGACCTCGAAGGGCTTAACTTCGTCGAGCCGACGCTGATCGTCGATGCCGATCCCGCGCACGAGATTTCCCAGGTGGAGATCTTCGGTCCGGCGCTGATCATCGCCAAATTCCATGACGAGGATGAAGCGGTCGAGCTTGCGAACAACACCGAATACGGCCTCGCCGCCTTCATCCAGTCGAACAGCGTCGAGCGTGCGCTGCGCCTTTCCGAACGCCTGTTCGCCGGCTCGGTCTATGTGAACAGCGGCGTGCAGATCAGCGTGCAGACGCCGTTCGGAGGGATCGGCATATCCGGCTTCGGCAAGGAAGGCGGCCGTGCCGGCATCGACGAGTTCGTCCACTATAAGGCGGTCACCGTCAAAGGCTGAGCGGCCGAACCACACCCCCTCCGCTGGTCGCGGCGTGCCTGGCCAAGCTGTTCCGGGACCAGTGGCTGGCGGCGTGGGGCGATCGCTGGCTGATGCAGCTCCGCAGATACCGGTCACCTACGTCATGGCGCGATTCTGGCTGCTCCGTGGCAGGCGCGCTTTGCTGCACGCGCGAACGCTGAGCGAAACGTCTATCTGGGTTGCGGGCATCTGGGCATGAACACGTGCCCGTTTTTCGTTTGGCGAGATACTCTCACTAGCCGCGGGCCTTGCGGCCCGCGGCGAACATCCGCTCAGGCGATCGCCTTCCTGGCCTTCAATGCCTCGATGCGATCCCAGTCGAGCCCCAGCTCCATCAGTACGATTTCGGTATGCTCGCTGGCCTCCGGCCCGCGGACATTCCGCGCCGGCGCGCCGTCGAACTGGACCGGGTTGGCAACGAGCCGGATGGGCGGTCCGCCATCGGCCGATTCCACCGAATAGATGAGGTCGTTTGCCAGAACCTGCGGGTCTTCCGCGACGTCGAGCGGCGTCTGGTAAATCGCCCATTGGCCGCGCATCGTCTTCAGTCGCTCGCGCCAATAGGATAGTGGCCGGGATGCAAATGCGCCGACGATATGGGGGACGCACTGCTCGGCATTTGCCATTAGCGCTTCGACCGTCGCGAATCGTTCGTCCTCCAGCAGGTGTGCGAGGTCCAGATGCTCGAAGGTATCCTGCATGTAGGGACCAGGCTGCAGCACCGTCAGGTTGATCATGCGCCCGTCCTGGGTCGCATAGACGCCCATGAACGGGTTCTGGGTGCCTTCCACCACCTTGCCGTTCTGCGGCAGCGGATTGGTGAACGGAACGGCGCCGATCTCCATGGCCACGTCGGTGCTCATCGCGGTGGCCCACACCCCGGAAGAAAGCAGCGAGACGTCGACTTCCGTGGCTTCGCCGGTGCGCTGGCGGTGGAAAAGAGCCGCAGAAATGGCGCCGGCGATGAACATGCCGCCGATCGTGTCGCCATAGGCCGGCCCGGGCATCGCCAGCGGTGCCTCCAGTTCCTTCGGCGTGACCAGCGTGGCAGAGCCGCCGCGGGCCCAGAACGCGCTCGCATCGAACCCGCCATTGTCTCGCTCGGGGCCCTTGTTGCCCAGCGCCGAACCGCGCACGTAAATGATGTTGGGATTGGCCTTACGGAGATGCTCGACGTCGATCTTCAGCTTCTGCCGCGCAGAGGGCAGAAAGTTGGTGAGGAACACGTCGCAGGTCGCGGCGAGCGCGTAGAGCAACTCCACCCCCTCATCGACGGCGATGTCGATGCCCACGCTCTTCTTGCCGCGGTTCGGGTGATGCATCGTGGTCGCGCGCTGCGGATTGACCGCCCAGCGCTGCAACACCTTCAGTCCACGCTGTGCGTCGCCGCGCACGGGGTGTTCGATCTTGATGACTTCGGCGCCCCAGTCAGTGAGGACCCCGCCAGCTGCCGGCACGAAGGTAAACTGCGCGACCTCGAGGACGCGAACGCCTTCCATTACAAGAGTCATGGCATCTTTCTCCTGAAGAGCGGGACCCGCCGGATGGTGGGGCCGCCCAGCACATCGATGGTTTTCGGCACGTTCCGGCGGTGCGCCCGTGTCTCGCTTATCCTGCAGAAGGCCGTACTTATTGACGGTTTGTCAAGTATCGTGCGGCGACCTCCGCATTTTGCCGCCGCACCGGTGGCGGTGAATACCGGACTAGTCGCGCGTGAGGAGGATCGCGCCGCCGGGCGCGCCGCCCCCGGTGGAAACGATGGCGACCTCGGCGCTTTCGACCTGCCGGTTGCCGCCTTCGCCGCGTAACTGCACGCAGGCTTCGTGCAGAAAGGTGTAGCCCTGCAGGCGCCCGGCGGAGAGTTGGCCGCCATGGGTGTTGAGCGGCAATTCGCCGTCCAACGCGATGCGGCTGCCGCCTTCCACGAAGCGACCGCCTTCGCCGATCGGACAGAAGCCCAGTAGTTCGAGCCAGCTCAGGCAGTTGAACGTGAACCCGTCGTATAGTTCGGCGACATCCACGTCGGCGGGCTTGAGATCGGTGCGCTTCCAGAGCGATTGGGCCGCGCCGCGGGCCAGAACCAACTGATCGAGCCCGCCATTGTTCCAGCTCCACGGTTCGACCAGCCTTGTCCCGACGGCCTCGATCCGCACGGGGCGCTTGCGCGTGTCGCGCGCGGCATCGGCCGCCGACACGATCACCGCGACCGCGCCGTCGCAGGGCACGTCGCAATCATATAGGCCAAACGGCGTGCTGATCATGCGCGCCGAAAGATAGTCCTCCATGGTCAGCGGATCGCGAAAGATCGCGGCCGGGTTGCGCCCCGCATTGGCGCGGGCGTTGATGGCGATCGCACCCAGTTGCTCGCGCGTGGTGCCATAGCGGTGCATGTGGAGGTTGGCGTAGAGCGCGATCCAGTTTGCCGGGGAAAACGCGCCGAAGGGGACCATCCACTGGAAGTCGCCTTCGATTCCCGCTGTTGCGGACTCCCCATGGGCGGCGGGAGTTTGGCGCTGCTGCGCGGTGGATTCCCAGGTGCAGCGAAAGACGAGGACGTGGCGGGCCAGGCCCGCGGCGACCGCGAGCGCGGCCTCGACGAGCGCGCCGGTCTGGCCGCCGAATTCGTGGCCTGAATTGAACCAGCGCGGTCGAACGCGCAGCACGCGTTCGACATCGGCAATGCCTGCGCCGGAATAGCCGTTAAGGGTGAGCGGGCCCGGATGGGAGGACAGGCCGTCGATGTCGGCGCGTTCCAGCCCGGCGTCGGCCATGGCGGCAATACAGGCATCGATCGCCAACCCGACCGGATCGACACCCAGCCGGCGTCCGATCCGCGACTGACCGATGCCGGTGATCCGGACCTTGTCTTCGAACTTGCGGATCATGGCCGCACCGGCGCGAAAAGGGGCAGGTAGGCGGGGCCTTGCTGTTCGAAGACGACGCGTACCGGCAAGCCGAAAGTGACCTCGGCTGGATCACAATCGATGATTCGGGTGGTCAGCCGCACATAAGGCGCTTCCTCGATTTCCACGATCGCGATCACATAGGGCGGAGGGAAATCGGGGTGCCACGGGTGCATGTTGACAGTGTGGGTCGCTACCGTTGCGCGGCCGGAGACGTCCACAATCTCCAGCGTTTCGCCCAGGCACGCGGTGCAGCGCGGCTGTGGCGGATGAACATAGGTCCGGCAGGCCGTGCAACGCTGGAAGCGCAGCCTGCCCTGTGCGCCGCCCGTCCAGAAAAATGCTGTTTCCGGCGTGATGGCCGGATAGGGTTTTGCCATTGGCGACCTCCCTCTCCTCACGGCGGCCGCGTCCTGCATCCGCTCGTCGTTGTTGCGTTGACCGGCTACCACGTTCCGGAAATGTGGCAGCATCGCCACGTTGGTTGACTATGGTGTCAAATTCACCTCTTATGCAAGCGGAAGCGCGGAGCCACACCCTGTGGTCCCAGAGGGTGATGAAGCAAAACATAACAAGGTGTCAAAAATACTGTGTTACTAGCGGCCTGGGGATCGGCGCACCCGCCGGAGCCAGACGGGATCGTTTGGCGCGCGCGGAATGGCGGTTCCGGGCGACAGCCGATGGACGGACAATTTGGAATGCGCGACGGGTCGAACAGCTCGCGGCACCAGTGGAGAGGAAGCAGCAATGGAAATGGTGGCAACCCTTCAATCGCTCTACATCGATGGCGAGTGGGCGACCGCCAGGGATCGCGACGTCATCCTCAATCCGGCCGACGAGTCGGTCTTGGGGGAGGCGCCGGTCGGCAATGCCGGGCATGTCGATGCGGCCCTCGCCGCCGCGCATACGGCCTTTCACCACGGGCCATGGCCCCATTTGTCGGCCAATGAGCGCCAGGCCAAGCTCACCGCCTTCCTCGACGCGATCGATCGCCGCTCGGGTGAGATTATCGACCTCATCGTCGCAGAAGCCGGGTCTACGCGCGGGCTGGCGCAGTTTCTCCAATATGCCACGCCGATGAAGCACGCGCGCACGACGCTCGACGTGATGCTGCGCCCGGCGCAGACTGCGTTGCCGATCGATCTGACCCCTGCAGCCGACGGCTCGACCATGCTGGGCGGCCATGTGCTCTCGCGCGAACCGGTGGGTGTCGTATCCGCGATCACGGCGTATAATTTTCCGTTTTTCCTCAACATCGGCAAGATCATCCCGGCCATGGCGGCCGGTTGCACGGTCGTCCTGAAGCCTTCGCCCTACACGCCGTTCGAGGCGCTGATCCTGGGGCAGATCGCCGAGGAAGTCGGCCTGCCGCGCGGTGTGCTCAACATCGTGACCGGCGGTGCCGATGTCGGCGCGGCGCTGACGACCGACAAGCGTGTCGACCTCGTTACCTTCACCGGATCGGACACGGTCGGCGCCGCCATCCAGGCCCAGGCCGCGCCCACGCTCAAGCGCGTGCTGCTCGAACTGGGCGGCAAATCGGCGCTGATCGTGCGGGCCGATGCCGATATCCAGCAGGCGGCAATGGCGGGCGTGATGGGTTTCACCATCCATTGCGGCCAGGGATGCGCGCTGACCACCCGGCACATCGTCCACAACGCGATCAGGGCGCGCTATGTCGAGGCCGTCAAGCAGATGATCGGCGCGATGAAGATCGGCAACCCGAGCGATCCCTCGGTGCAACTTGGACCGCTGATCCGCGAACAGGCGCGCACGCGCAGCGAAAGCTATGTCGAGATCGCCAGGGCCGAGGGGGCGCGGCTGGTCGCCGGCGGCAAGCGGCCGGCCGGCTTCGACAAGGGTTTCTTCTTCGAGCCCACACTGTTCAACGATGTCGACAATGCGCATCGCATCGCCCAGGAGGAAGTGTTCGGACCGATCGGGGTGGTGATCGGGTTCGACACCGACGAGGAAGCGATCCGGATCGCCAATGACAGCAACTTCGGCCTGGGCGGCGGCATCTATTCGCGCGATGCGGGCAAGGCCTATGCAATGGCGCTGGCGATACGGGCGGGTGGCGTGGCGATCAACGGCGGTGCCGGTACCATGTCGAGCCACGCCCCCTTTGGCGGGATCAAGCGCTCTGGCTATGGCCGCGAATATGGCATCGAAGGCCTGAACGAGTTCACCTATATGAAGTCCATTTCCTTCCACGCCGCCTGACGCCGGGCGGGAGGACGTATGATGCCCGATGCAGTGGCTGTCCCGCAGCGCGACTTCGCCCCCTTCGCGGAGGAGGGCGTGGTGGCAGACATCGGCGGGGAGCGACCTTTGTCAGCATGGCTCCGGGCGGCTTGGGGATCTCCCGCCGAAGTGCGTGCAGTCGAGGTCGAGGGGGCGATCGTGCGCTATCGCGGATGGGGGCTCGATCAGACCGACAAACCGGGGCTGATACTGGCGCACGGCGTACTTGCCCATGCCCGCTGGTGGGATCATATCGCGCCGCATTTCGTCGGTCGCTACCGGGTGGTCGCCCCCGATTTCACCGGCATGGGCGATAGCGGCCGTCGACCGGCCTATTCGCGCGCGCAATATGCCCGGGAGCTGATCGCCGTCGCCCGCCATGCTGGGTTGCGCGACGTCGCATCCGTTGCGCACAGCTTCGGTGCGACGCCGGCGCTGCATGCGGCGATGATCGAGCCCCGCCTGTTCCAGCGCGTGATCGCGATCGATGCCCGGGTATTTCACGATCATACCGGCAAGGAACTGCCGCGGCAGGAGGAGCGCAGCTATGCGACGCTCGACGAGGCGCTTTCGCGGTACCGGCTGATTCCGCCGAGTGCGGGCGTCGATCCAGAGATATTGGCCTATGTCGCGCGCCATTCGGTGCTTCGGGGCGACGATGGGCGCTGGAAGTGGAAGTTCGATCCGGCGACCCTCGTGCCGAACGATCGAGCGGGGATGGTGCGGGAGATGTCGTTCCGGCGGCTACCCGTCGATCTGATCCGCGGCGGCGCCAGTGCGTTTCTCACGGACGAGCATATCGCCAGTTTCCGCCGTCACATGCCGGCGTGCGGCGACCCGGTGGAAGTGCCCATGGCCAATCATCATGTCCTGCTCGAACAGCCGGTCGCGCTATTGGCGGCGATCAACGGGTTGTTGTCGCGGCCGCATCCGGAGGAGGGAGGCGCGGCCGCCGTCGGAGGCCAAGAGGTGCCAAGCATTTGGTAGGAGGAGCCGCGTGATGCCCAGGCTGGAACATTGGAATGTCCGCACGTTCGATCTGCCGGCGACCATCGCCTTTTACGAGGACGTGGTCGGGCTTCGGTCGGGGCACTTTCCGGGGCGGCTGGGCAGCGGGGCGTGGCTGTACGATGATGCCGGGGTGCCGGTGGTGCACGTCGTACGGCTCGATCCGTTGCAGCGCGATCGGGAAATGGCGCGGCTTGCCGAGCGGCTGGGCGAACTGGCGAGCACGATCGATCTCGAATATGCTGGATCTGGCGTGGTGGATCATGTTGCCTTTGCCTGCGACGATCTCGTCGGAATGCGGGCGCGCATCGATCAGCATGGCCTGCCATACAGACTTGCCGAATTTCCACACCTTGGCCTTGTTCAAATCCTGGTGAACGATCCCAACGGGGTGACGCTCGAGCTCAATTTTCGCGAGGCCGCCGCACCCTCCGCGCAGGCGGCACCTGCCTGAACGACGCGCCGTCCCTCCTTTTCCTCAACACGCACGGAATTTCGATGAAAACTTACCAGCCCGACTCCTTCGAGACGATCCGCTATGAGAAAGGCACCGACGGGGTGCTTTCCATCACGCTCGATCGGCCGCAGCGGATGAACAGTTTCAACCAGCGTATGCTGGACGAGATGCATTCCGCCTGGCGGCTTTTCCAGCATGATGCCGATCTGCGCGCCGCGATCGTCTCGGCGGCGGGCGATCGGGCGTTCTGCACCGGTGTCGACGTCGTCGATTCGATCGACGAAAGCCCGGACATGCCCTTCGACGAGCGGGACCCGGGGGAGTCGCTGGGTCCCAAGCAGAATCTGGTGTGGAAGCCGGTGATCACGGCCGTGCACGGGCTGTGCGCCGGTGGGGCCTTCTATCTTCTCAACGAAAGCGACATCATTCTCTGCTCGGACGATGCCCAGTTCTTCGATCCCCATGTCAGCTTCGGTCTGGTCTCCGCCTGCGAGCCGGTGGGGGCGCTGCATCGCATGCCCTATGGCGAAATCATGCGGATGGTGCTGATGGGCAATGACGAGCGGATCACCGCCGAAACCGCCTTGCGGATCGGGTTGGTGTCGCAGGTGCTGCCGCGGGAAGCGTTGTTGCCGACCGCGCGGGCACTGGCCGCGAAGATCGCCGAAAAGCCGACCGTGGCGATGCAGGGCACGGTCCGCGCCCTGTGGGAGGCGCTGGACCTGCCCTATTCCGCGGCCGTGCAGAACGCCTACAAATATACCCAGATCGGCAACCGCATCTCGCGGCTGGATCGCGGGCGGGTCGCCAAGGCGCCCCATACCCTGCGTTGAGGCGCAGCGCTGCCATACCAGCTTTCGCGGGCGTGGCAGCGCGGACGCCGGTTTCAGAGCTTGGCGGCGATCTCCGGAACGGCGGTGAACAGGTCGGCCACCAGGCCGATGTCCGCGACCTGGAAGATCGGCGCGTCTTCATCCTTGTTGATCGCGACGATCACTTTCGAATCCTTCATGCCGGCCAGATGCTGGATTGCGCCCGAGATACCGATGGCAACATAGACATCCGGCGCGACGATCTTGCCGGTCTGGCCGACCTGATAGTCGTTGGGCACGTAGCCTGCATCGACCGCCGCGCGGCTCGCACCAACTGCGGCACCCAGCTTGTCTGCCAGCGGGAAGATCGTGCCCTGGAACGTGTCGGCGTCCTTCAGCGCACGGCCCCCGGAGACGATCACCTTGGCGGAGGTCAGTTCAGGGCGTTCGCTCTTGGCGACTTCCGCCCCTACCCAGCTCGAAAGCCCCGCGTCGCCAGTACCGGCGACCGGCTCGACGGTCGCGCTGCCCCCATGGGCCTCCGCCTTGGCAAAGGCGGTACCGCGAACGGTGACGACCAGCTTGGCGTCCGTCGACTCCACGGTTGCGATCGCGTTGCCGGCATAGATGGGACGCGTGAAGGTCTTGGGACCTTCCACCGAGAGGATGTCCGATACCTGCGCAACGTCCAGCAGCGCGGCAACGCGCGGCGCGACATTCTTGCCAGTGGTGGTGGCCGGCGCGACAAACGCGTCGTAATCGCCCATCAGCCCGGCGATGAGTGGTGCCAGGTTCTCGGCCAGCGCGTTGGCATAAGCGTCGTCGTCAGCCACCAGCACCTTGTCGACGCCTGCGATTTGCGCGGCCGCCGAGCCGACTGCGGCGACGTTGCTGCCGGCGACGAGGGCGTGCACCGCGCCCAGCTTCGTGGCGGCGGTAACGGCCGACAGTGCCGCGTCCTTGACCGCGGTGCCGTCGTGCTCAATCCAAACGAGAATAGTCATATACGTGTATCCCTATGTCGGGCGGAATCGCTTGAAGCGGCGAAGGGGCATGTGGTCGCGGCCTCAGAGCCCCTTTGCTTCAGGCGACGCCCAGTTCCTTCAGCTTGCCCACCAGGTCGTCGATATCGGCTACCTTGATGCCGGCCTGCCGCATCGGCGGTTCGGCGACGGTCACGGTCCGGAGGCGCGGTGCGGTGTCGACGCCATAGTCGGCGGGCGCCTTGGTTGCGAGCGGCTTGGATTTCGCCTTCATGATGTTCGGCAGCGAAGCGTAGCGCGGCTGGTTGAGGCGGAGATCGGTGGTGATGATCGCCGGTAGTGCCAACTGCACCGTTTCCAGGCCGCCATCGATTTCGCGCGCGACGATCACCTTATCGCCCTCGACCGTCACGGCGTTGGCGAAGGTGCCCTGCGGCCTGCCGAGCAGCGCGGCGAGCATCTGGCCGGTCTGGTTCGAATCGTCATCGATCGCCTGCTTGCCGAGGATCACCAGTGCCGGCTGCTCCTCCTCCGCGATGGCCTTCAGGATCTTGGCCACCGCCAGCGGTTCCACCGCATCATCGGTAGCGACAAGGATCGCACGGTCCGCACCCATGGCGAGCGCGGTGCGCAGCGTTTCCTGAGCCTTGGCCGGGCCGATCGAGGCAACGACGATTTCGGTCGCGATGCCCTTTTCTTTGAGCCGGATCGCCTCTTCGACGGCGATCTCGTCAAACGGGTTCATGCTCATCTTTACGTTGGCGAGATCGACACCCGTGCCATCGGCCTTCACGCGCGGCTTCACATTATAGTCAATCACCCGCTTCACGGGTACCAGAATCTTCATGAGGTCAGGTCCTTAACAACGCCCTTGCTGAGTTGCGACGATCGGCAATCCGGACGATTGCGTGGCTGCGCTCTTCAGCTTCGGCAGGTCGGGTTTGAGGGCACCGGTGCGTGGTATCTCCGCCATCACCAGCACCCGGGTCGGCACGGCATAGGCCGCGAGCTTCGTCCGCAGGAAGGCAATCACCTCGGCTTCGGTTACCGTCGCACCGTCGAGCGGCTGGATGGCCACCACCGGCACCTGTCCCAGCCGCGCATCGGGGATGCCAAAGGCGACGGCGTCGCGCACCGAAGTATGCTCCTCGGCCGCGTTCGCGATGTTCTCCGGCAGGATCTTGAAGCCGCCGCGGTTGATCGCCTGATCCGCACGGCCGCGCAGGAACAGGAAATCGTCCGCGTCGATCGCCGCGAGATCGGTGGTGCGGATCCAGTCCGGTCCGACGAGCGCGACGCGCGCTTCGAGCAGCCCGGTTTCGCCGCGCGGCACTTCGGCGCCGGTTTCCGGATCCACCACGCGTAGCTCGACGCCCGGGATGGCACGGCCTGCGCTGCCGGCCTTGGTCGAACCGAACTCTTGCGCAAGCGCGGGGCTCCAGCTTGCTGCGGTCCCGGCGATTTCAGTGCAGCCATAGCCCCAATAAATCGGGATGCCGTAGCGCGCCTCGAAGGCCTGTTGGACCTCCGGTGCGAGGGGCCCGGCGCCGCCGAACACGGCGCGCAGGCTGCCAAAACGCTCCTTGGGCACTTCCTTTTCAAGAAAGGCGTGGATCATCGGTGCGAACATGATGAGCGTATCGGGGGCGCAGACGTCGAGTGCCGTCAGCCAGCTTTCCATCTCGAAGCGTTCGAGCAGATAGACGCAGCCGCCGCGCGCAATGCTGCCGAGAAACTGGATCAGGCCGCTGATATTGCTGATCGGCGTGAACGCAAGATTGGGGCGGACCGGGACGCCGGGCACGTCGGAGACCGACATCGTCGCCAGCGCACGGCTGAAGATTTGCGCGCTGACCTCCACCAGCTTGGGCTTGCCCGTCGTGCCGCTGGACAGCACGGAAATCGACATCGGCTGCGGTTCGCGCGCCTGGTGCGATGCCCCGAGCACATCGAGGCCCGGAATGACCGATAGGTTCAGGCTGGCGCGGTCCGTGCAGCTAATGCCGATCGTCCCCGCCTCGCGGGCGGCATCGATCGCCTGCTCGGTCCAGTCTTCCGCCAGCGCGACGACCGCGGCGAGCCCCAGTTTGCGGATGTCGTTGGCAACGCCTTCCAGCGATTGCAGTGTATAAATCATCACTACCGGCCGGTCGCTCCGCGCCGCCGAGAGCAGTGCTGCGGCATGGGGAGGGTTGTTGCGGCAGACGATGCCGATCGGCAGCCCCGCGCTCACGCCTTTGGCGGCCAGAATGGCCTCGAGCGCATCGCCGAAGCCGCGTACCTCGCGCCAGCTATGGCTGGTGCCCTCGAACCAGATCGCCAGCGCATCGTCCGGCTGCGCCATCGCCCGATCCAGATTAGGGTTGATGCTCATCCAATTCCCCACATGCGTTTGGCTGTCGTCGAAAGAGCTAGCGGCTGCGCGGCAGGCCCAGGAATACCTCGGCGATCTGCGACCGCTGGATCTCGCTTGAACCCGCATAGACCGTGGCGACCTGCGACTGGCGGTAGAGGCGTTCGAGGATTGCCAGCTTTCCCTCTCCGTTCGGCAGGCAGTCCGGCGCCGTCATGTCCATTAGGTCCGCGAGCACCTGCTGCACCATTTCGGAGTAGAACAGCTTGCTCATCGGGCCATAGCCGGTGCGGCCTGCTTCGGGATGGCTGAGCGCATGCCAAGTCGCACGGTCGGCAAGGAGGACACCGGCCTGCGCCTGCAACTCGAACAGGCCCAGCCGCCGCCGCACATCCTTGCTTTCAATGCGCGGCTGGCCGTTTTGACCGGGCTGCGCCGCCCATTCGAGCAGCGCGGGCAGGGCGCGGCGATCGCCGGCCCCGAAGGCACCCAGTTGCTCGAGTGTGAGCGCCCATGTCATCACCTTTATGCCGTTGTGCGCCGGCCCGATGCGCCAGCGATCGTCCACACGAACGTCCGTATAGAAGGTAGCGTTCGTGCGCTCGTCCATCACCGTGTGGATCGGGTGGACCTCGATGCCTTCGGCCGACATCGGAATGAGGAACAGGGTCAGGCCGCGATGCTTGGTGCTGCCCGGCTCGCTCCTGGTCAACAGCAGGACATAATCGGCGAGGTTGGCACCCGTGGTCCACATCTTCTGCCCATTGATGATCCAGCACTGGCCCGCTTCGTCCCAGCGCGACTTCGTCTGGCAGCCGAAGATGTCCGAACCGGAACCCGGCTCCGAATAGCCCATGCAACACAGCGCTTCGCCGGCGGCCAGCCGCGGAACGACGAGTTGTCGCACTTCGTCGGTGGCGAACTCACGCACGATATGCCCGACCATGTTGGTGACCGATTGCGCGTGTCCAGGATAGCCGAGCTCATCCCACACGCGCAGTGCCGCCAGCATCGCCGTCGCCGCGGTGCCCCGCCCGCCCCATTCAGTCGGCCAGTCGGCGAAGAGCAGTCCCGCCCGACCCAGCGCTTGGGCGATTGCGGGCACATGGCCATCATAGGAATCAGGCAGGGTCGCCTGCAGCTCTGGGGTCATCAGCGGTTCGAGGATCGCGCGCGTCTCGGCAGTGATGTCGATCGTTTCCTGATCCATACCGAACGACAGCGGGCAGGGACCTCCATCGGGCAGGGCCGTGCTGGCACCGCGCCACATCCGGTCGGCGACGCGGATCATTTCCTCGTTGGGATCGCCCAGCAGCAAGGGCAGCGCCTTGGCGTGTCGGAAATAGACCTGCGCATTATGCTCCAGCGACAAGCCATAACCGCCAAAGGTATGCAGCGCGCGCCGCGCCGTGGCATCGGCCGTCTTCGCACTCCACGCAAACGTCATGCTGATCGCGGCGGCGGCTTCGTCACTGCCCTCGCCAAGCAGCCAGGCCGTCCACCAGCCGAGCAGGCGAGCGGCCTCGTTGTCGACAGCCCGGTCTGCCAGCGGATGCGCGATCGCCTGGAAGCTGCCGATCGGCCGGTCGAACTGAAGGCGCTCATTGGCATGGCGTGATGCCATTTCGAGCATGGCGGCGGAGATGCCCCACAGTGCCGCCGAGACCAGCAGTTTCCATTCTTCGATCGCAGCAGAAAACAGCGCGACCGCCGGTTCGCCGCGGGCGAGTTCGATCTCCGTCTCCCCCGTTTCGGTTAGCCGCCCCAGCGCCTGGTCGGCATGGTCCGCCTTCACCGGCGCGAGCGGCCCCTGCCGCAGGTACACGCCGTCACCTCGACGGAACACGACGGCGTCGCATGCACCGCCGAACGCGACGAACTGCTCCGTTTTGGCAGCGAGATCGTGCAGGGCGAGGGTCACGACTGCCTCGCCCGCGCCGATCCTCTCGACCCAGGTTGCCGCGCCGTCCGCGTGCGATCGGCCAAGCAGCGACGCTGCAACGATCGTCTCGGCGAGCGGAAGGCGCGGTACGTGGCGGCCCACCTGCTCCATCGCCAGCATCACGTCGAATAGAGGCGAGCCACCCTGATCGGGTGGCAGCGACCGCATCGTCAAAATGCCCATCTGGGCAAGATGCGCGTACAGGGTGCGGTCGACGGTTCCCGGCTCCAGATTGCGCAGGCGGTCGACCCCGCCCGCGCCTGTAAGAAGCTTTTCGACCATCGAGACCAGCAGGTTGTTTTCTTCACTCAGATCGAGATTCACGGCCAGTTCTCCACGGTCCGTTCCTGTGTCCTCAGCGTTGCCGGTCACGCTGGCCGGCGACTATAGCGGAGGGCGGATCAGTCTTTGCGCTCGAGCCGGCGCAGTTCGGATTTCTTGCCGGTCGTGCCGTGGTGCATGCCGGTCACCTTGGCCCAGGCTCCGCCGCGTTGCAGCCGGACTTCCATTCCGCTGTCGCTGGTCGCGCCGCCATCGACGAGGATCGTCTGACCGGTGATGAAGCGGGCTTCATCGCTGGCCAGGAACACCGCCGCGGCCGCAATGTCGGTGGGCATACCATGATCCGGCCAGGGCTGTCCCTTGGAAAGCCGGGCAGCCGCCTCGACCGGGTCCTGGCCGCCGATTTCGGTAAGGATCGCACCGGGGGCGATGGCGTTGACGCGGATGCGGTGGGCGGCGAGATCGACCGCTGCCACGGTCGTCAGATGCGCCACCGCCGCCTTGGCGACCGAATAGGGGCGAGGGCCTGCACCGCCGACGAGGCCGGCGGCGGACGAGGTATTGAGGATCACGCCGCCGGATCCTTGCGCCTTGAACTGGCGAACCGCGTGCTTGAGCCCGAGAAAGGGCCCCTTGACCAGGACGTCGAAGGTGCGATCCCAATCCTCGGCCGCGACTTCCTCGAGCGGGCCGAGTGCTCCCGGGATGCCGGCGTTGTTGAACATGATGTCGAGTGTACCGAAGACGTCGGTAGCGGTACCGATCATGCGTTCGACATCGGCCTCATCCGTCACGTCGGTCGTCACGAAGCGAACGCGGTCGGCAAAGCCGAGTTCTTCGGCTAGCTTGAGAAAGGCATCGCCGCTCGCCGGGTTAACGTCGGCAACGACGACCTTCGCACCTTCATTGAGAAAGCGCACGCTGCTGGCGCGCCCGATGCCGCTGGCCCCCCCCGTGATGACAGCAACCCTATTTTCGATCAGCATTGCATTTCTCTCCTGATGCGATGATGCCGCCCGCCGCCTATCATTGTGAGCAGTCATTTCCGGCGCTGACAATCCGCTGGCCAAGGACGACCCGGCGCGTCGACTGGCGCTGAACTGAAAGCACAAGTTTGACACCTATGTCAACTAAGTCGATCCGCTTTGTGCTGACCTGAATCGGGTGGGGTATTCGGCGGCTTGCGGGAGAGGGGCAGGGTTGTACGGTCAGGGGTCCTACGGTATCGGATTCCCCAGTTTTACTACGAGGCGGGGTTTGACGCAGAAGCGGGAGGCGGGCTTGGCAAGCAGGCCTGTTAAAACCGGGCGGTCAGGGGGGGCGCTCGGGCGAAAGGGGCTGGAGACCCGCGCCCGGCTCCTGCAGGCGGCGACCAGATTGTTGCAGGTGCAATCGGCGGTTTCGCTTACCGCTACCGCCATCGCGCAGGAGGCAGAGACCTCGCTGGCGACTCTCTATGTCTATTTCGGCGACGTCAGCGACATCCTGTTCGTCTTGGCGGAGGAGGCGAGCGCAGCGATCACCGACGTTCTCGCGACGCTCGAGGCCTGGGACCCACGGGGTGACAATACCGGGGGCGCTCGGTGCTTCCTCGATGCCTATCGTGCCTATTGGACCCGACACCACGCGGTACTGGTGCTACGGAACATGGAATCCGATCGCGGCGATGCGCGCTTCGCAGACATCCGCAAGCGGGCAGGCGTGCGGATCGTGCGCGCGCTTGCCGGCAAGATTCTGAGCGGTCATTCGGGCGCGACCCTCACCGATGAGCAGGCGATGGCGCGGGCGATGGTGCTCTTCGCCGCGATTGAGCGTCTCGCGGTTCGCGAGATGCTTTATGACGACGAAGGACCTGAGATTCAGGAGGCCCTGCATGAGGCGCAGATCGGTATCCTGAGCGAACTGGTTTCCGCGTAGCGTTCGTCGCTGACCCTCGTGGTGCGGCGGATTGGTCCATTGACGCCTCGCACGGTAATTTCTACACAGGTGTCAAATTTCGTCGACCAGACCCTTGTCGCGCCATCGGTGGAAGGATTGCGCAAGACCTTCTGTCTGGATCGTCGGACTACGGGAAGCTCCGTGCCGGCGCGCCCGGGCTCGGCGGCCCTCATTGGAGAGAGTGATGTCTTCGACCACCAGCCGTGCGATCAGCCTTAAGCATCCGGACCGGTTCTTCATCGACGGCGCTTGGGTCAAACCCTCCTCTGATGCCACGTTTGCGGTGCTCGACAGCGCGACCGAGGAAGAATGCCTGCGGGTGGCCGAGGCGCAGTCCGCGGACATGCAAAGGGCGATCTCCGCCGCGCGCCGCGCTTTCGACGAGGGCCCCTGGCCCCGGTTGTCGCCCGCCGAACGCGGCACTTATTTGCGGCGCATCGCCGACGCCTGGGAACGGCGCGCCGGCTCGCTCGCGCATAGCTGGATGGTCGAGGCGGGGGTGGTGCACGGCATGGCCGCCACCGCCGCGCCGGGCGCCGCGGCGGTGTTCCGCTTCCACGCCGATCTTGGAACGAGCTATGCTTGGGAGGAGCCGCGCACCACGCGCGGCGGCACTCCGGCGTTGGTGGTAAAGGAGCCGGTCGGCGTCGTAGCGGCGATCGTTCCGTGGAATGCGCCCGCGTCGCTGCTGACGCATAAGGCAGCGCCGGCGCTGATCGCGGGCTGTACGCTGGTACTGAAGGCATCGCCGGAGGCGCCTTCGGCGCTCTACATGTTCGCCGAGATCTGTGAGGAAGTGGGCCTGCCGGCGGGTGTGGTCAACGTCGTGACGGCCGATCGGCAGGTGTCCGAGGAACTCGTCCGGCATCCGAGCATCGACAAGGTGAGCTTCACCGGGTCCACGGCCGCCGGGCGGAGGATTGCGGCGGCCTGCGGTGATCGCATCGCTCGTTTCACGCTGGAGCTCGGCGGTAAGTCCCCCGCGGTCATTCTCGACGATTACGATATTGCCAAGGCTGCGGCCGAAATCGCCCTGTACGCGCCGATGGCGACCGGCCAGGTCTGCGCCTCGCTGACGCGAATCATCGTCGATGCGCGGCGCCACGACGCGCTTGTCGATGCACTGGCTGCGGAATTCGCTCGCATTCGGATCGGCGATCCGTTCGAGGTCGAAACACAGATGGGGCCGCTTGCCCTAGACCGGCAGCGGGATCGGGTGGAACGCTATATCCGGCAGGGCCAGGCGGATGGTGCGCGGCTGGCCTATGGCGGCAAGCGCCCGGCGGAGATGAACCGCGGCTATTATATCCAGCCGACCCTGCTCGCGAACGTCGACAATGGCTCGGCGGTTGCCCAGGACGAGATCTTCGGTCCCGTCATCTGTGTGATCCCGGCCACGAGCGAGGTGCATGCCGTCGCCCTCGCCAACGACACGATCTATGGCCTGAACAGCGCCGTGTTCACCAACGATCCCCAGCGCTACTATGCGGTCGGGCGGCAGATGCGGGCGGGGACGGTAGGCCATAACGGCTTCAAGCTGGACTTCTCGATCGGCTTTGGCGGGTTCAAACAATCGGGCATCGGCCGGGAGGGCGGCTTGGCCGGGCTGGGCGCCTATCTTGAGCCAAAGACGATGATCTACGACCCGCAGACGATCGCCGCCGGCTGAGCGGCCATCCAGGTCAGCCGGGATCCAGATTATCCGGCAACGCGGGAAGCGGTTGCAACAGCGCCAGCAGCGGGGTGGCAAGCAGGCAATAGCCAGCCACCAGGATCGCGGTTCCGGTGCCGATCCGGTCGGCAACACTGCCCCAAACATAGCTGCCAGCCGAAAGCCCGCCAAAGGCGCACATTTGGTACAACGAATGGCAGCGCCCGATCGCATCCTGCGGCGCGTACATCTGGATGGTGACGCTGATGGTGGACATCCCGCTGACCCAGCTCAGCCCGGCGAGCACCAGGAACGGAAGGTCCAGGGCGAGTTGGTTCTGGTATGCCACGCCGATCATGGCGGCAGCAAAACCCAGGCTGGCAATGCCGAACAGGCCGTCCGGACCGAGAAACTGGCGCAGTTCGGTGACGATCAGTGCACCGAGGATCGAGCCGACGCCGAACGCGCCCACCACGATGCCGAAGGTCCGTGCATCGCCGTGCAGCAGGTCCCGTGCCACCAGCGGCATGGTTGACCACAGGCTTGCCGTGAAGATCGAGAACAGTGTGATGCGGCACAGCGGACGGCGTATCGCCGGCTGCCCGATGGCGATGCACACCCCCCGCCAAATCGATCCCCAAAAGCCCTCCCGGGCAGCGGGCCGCCCCCCGTCGCGTTGCGGTCGCCACCGTAGTAGCACGAAGATCGTTCCCATGTACGAAACGGCGTTGATCACGAAATTCGCGGCGGGGCCGGCAATAACCAGCAGGCTGCCGCCCAGCGCCGGACCGATGCTGCGCGCCGTATTGAAGCTGAGCGAATTGAGAGCGACTGCCGCCGGCAGATCCGCCATTGGCACCTGCATGCGCAACGATGCCTGCCAGGCCGGCGTGTTGAGCGCTGTGCCGGTGCCGACCACCAGCGTGAGCGCCAGCAGTCCCCAGGGCGTGATGCGACCGAACAGAGTGAGCAGCGCGAGCGCCGAGGAGGCGAGCAGCATCAGCGCCTGCGCGGCGAGCATCGTCTGCCGCTTGTCGAGCGCGTCGGCGATCGCGCCGGCGATCAGCGAGAACATCATGAGCGGCAGCGTGGCGGAGGCCTGTACCAGGGCCACCATCTGCTTGGACGGCGTCAGCGTGGTCATCATCCACGCCGCACCCACCGACTGGATGACCGAACCGAAGTTCGACACCAGGATGGCAATCCAGATCTGGCGAAAGGCCGCGTGCCGCAACGGCGAGAAGGAACGCGAAAGGGCCATGCGGCGGCGATCAAACCCCATCTGACGAGAGTGTCAAGCCGGGAGCGCATGCCGCGATCGGTCGACGGCGCTGCGGTCAGTCGCCGGACCGGGGCGTGGCAGGTGCGGGATCTTGATGCACGCACCTGCCGCCGACGATGGTCGCGGCGACCCGGGCGTCGCCCAGATCCGCGCGGACCACCTCCCAGTCCTGCGTCAGCAGGCACAGGTCGGCGGGCGCGCCCACCGCCACGGTCCGCTGACGGGACAGCGCCATCGGATCGGCGAGGAACAGGCCCAGCGCTTCCTCCGGCGTCAGCGCCTCGTGAAGGCTCAGCGGCACCCCTGCGGCAGTGCGGCGGGTGACGGCGGCTGCCATCGCTGCCCAGGGGTCAGCCATGCCAAACGGCGTGTCGGTGCCGCCGGCAAGGGGTACCCCTGCTGCCAGGAACGATCGCAAGCGATAGAGATGGGACCATTCGCCGGGCGCGATGTCGGCGAGATAGGCGTCGCCGCGCTCGGCCACGAAGTTGGGCTGGGAGACGACGCTCAGGCCCAGCGCGGCGATTTGCGTGACCAGTTCGTCTGTTGCTACCGAGGCATGCTCGATCCGGTCCTGCGCGTCCGGCCCCGCCTCGCGCAGCGCGGCCAGGGCGAAGACGAGTTCGGTTTCGGTCACGCAGTGGATGGCCACCCCCCGCCCGACGCGATGGGCCTCGTCGATGGCTCCGGTCAGTGTATCGTAGGCGGGCAAATGCGCCTCGTGGAGATGGACCTTCAGGGGGCCGACGGCGACCCACGGATCGGGGGCCATGCCGGCAAGCGTGGCTCGCCCTGCCACCGTCACGCGCTGTGCAAGGGTGCCCTCCCGGCGGAGCGCCGAAAAGCGGGTGGCATCCGCCGGTTCGTTTTCCGGGTTCATGTCCGTCAATCCCGTCACGCCCCAGCGACTCCAATTTCGCGAGACCAGGCTCAGATCTGGCGGCATGCCGTGCAGCGCGTCGCGCAACCATCTGTCCGCATCGAACAGCCAGCCGGTGACGCGATCGAGCGCGGGCGGCGGTTCGCGGCCCGCCAGCAACAGGTCGAGACCGACGCTGTTGAAGATCCACATCCGGCCCGAGCGGTGCTGCAGTCGCACCGGCCGATCGGGCACCGCTGCGTCCAGCCAGGCGCGATCGATCCTCCCCGCGACACTTTCGTGATAGCCGATGCCACGCAGCCAACCGCTCCCGGCGGCGCCGGCGAGCGTATGGAACAGCCCGGCTTCGTCGGTTACCTCCGAGGGGCCGCAGCGGACCGAGGCCAGCGTTGCCGCGGTTGCGGCGATATGGACGTGGTGGTCATGCAATCCGGGCAGCAGCAGCCCACCGCGGGCGTCGATGTCGCCGCCGCGGCTGGGCTGGTGGTCGACTAGATCGGCGATCCGCCCTTCGTTAAGGGTAACGTCGACCAGGCGTCCGTCGAACAGGCGGGCTGCAGTGATCAGCATGTCATTTAGCTCTAGACCTTCGCCTTGCGTACAAACTGTTCGGCACTGGCGAGCAGGTATAGCGGCAGCGGATCGAAAATGCGCCACGTGCCTTGCTCGCGCTGCCGATCAGCGATTTCGCATATTTGCGCTCGAGCAGCGTCGCCAATTGAACGGTGCCAGAATCATGTGCCAATCGAGGTGGCTATCGGCAGGCCGGTGCGCTCGTGATTGAATTCCGCAACATCCTCGCGCGAGGGACAAACGGATGCATGGAACAGGTCGGGCGGGACCAGTTCGCGCACGTTGCCAAATTTCAGGTTTGCCATATTCATTTTTCCCGGTCTGGCGCGTTGGATTTTGGTAGATAACTCTAATGAAATTGGATCAATCGGAGGAGCGTCGGTCCAAGCCGCATGCGGAGGGCAAGGCGCCTGGCCAGTTGATTCGCCAGTCGCAGAAGCACGCCACCCGTAGCGCGATCGTCCGCGCGGCGAGAGCCTGTTTCCTTGCGTCCGGGGTAGCGAAAGCCAGCTTTGACGAGGTCGCGGAGCCTGCGGGGCTCAGCCGCGCTACCGTCTATCTGCATTTTTCCAGCAAGGATCAACTCCTGCTGGGGATGTTAGGAGAGGATTGGGACGCACGGTGTGCGCTGTTCGCGTTGTTGCAGGCGAACGCGATATCGCCAGATGCTTTTGCCCTTTGGCTACGTGAGGTCGTCGCGCGATATCAGGCCCGACGCGGATCGATTGGCCTTTACGCCCTTGCCCTCGCGCAAATTCCCGATCTGTCCGACTGTATCGTCGCGCAGCGCGATCGGCTGATCGCAACGCTAGGCGCACGCTTTCCAGCCTTTGCCATCACGGCTACCACGCCGATGGAAAAGCAGGTGGATGTCCATTTGATGATCGTGCAGATCGAACATGTCTGCCTGATGGGCGTGCGTGGCTATACGCAAGACGCCGTAGAGGCCGGTATTGCGCTGGTCAGCCGCCGTTTGGCCGATTATGTCGCCGCCGGCTGAACCGGGCGACGGCGGACTTGCCCGCACCTACGCGCAGGTCTTGCTGGCTGCGTTCGGGATCGGCGGCGCCGTGGCGCCTGACGGTCTCCATCCGGCGCTGGCGTGGCGGCGTTCGGGACTGATGGCGGTCACCGGGCGATCGGACGGACCCGCGCGCGTGGTGCCTGCAGCGTTGACAGCCGCCGCCGATGGTGCGCTGGCCGCGCTGCGGGCCCTCGCCCCCAGCGCGCGGCTGCCCAATAACGGCTGGGCGTTACCGGGCGAGCGGGCTCGCCTGCTTGGGCTGGGGCGACATGGAAGCGTGTCGGCCAACGAAACCTGCCATCTGTTGGCGGCGAACGATGGCATATTGGCGCTGAACCTGGCTCGGCCGGACGACTGGACGCTTCTACCGGCGCTTTTCCGGACCTCGAGCGTCGACCGATCTGTGATCGGGACTCTGGTCGCGGAACAGCCGGTGGTGGATTTGGTCGCTCGGGGACGTGAACTGGGTCTGCCGATCTCGTCGGCTGCTGCGGTGCCGCGGGCGCCCGCCATCCCTATCCAGGTCAAGCAATTCGCCGAACCGCGTGCCTCGACCGCACGGCCGCTGGTCGTCGACCTGTCGTCGCTCTGGGCCGGCCCGCTTGCCGGTGCCTTGCTGGCCCTCGCTGGCGCCGATGTCATCAAGGTGGAGAGCAAGCACCGACCCGATGGCGCACGGGGCGGCAATTGCGCGTTCTTCGATCTGCTCAATGCTGGGAAGCGCTCGGTCGTGCTCGATTTCGGTGACCTGCAAGATCTGGTGTTGCTGCGCACGCTACTATCGCGGGCGGATATCGTGATCGAGGGGAGTCGCCCGCGCGCGCTCGCGCAATTGGGAATCGACGCGCAGACCGTAGCGCAGGGCGGTGCCACCTGGTTGTCGATCACCGCCTATGGCCGCGAGGGCGATGCGGCGCACTGGGTCGGATTTGGCGATGACGTCGCCGTCGCCGGCGGGCTGGCGACCGCGATGTCGGAGGGCTGGGGCGAAGTGCTCTTCGCGGGAGACGCGATCGCCGATCCGCTGACCGGGATGGTCGCAGCGCTTGCCGGCTTGGCAAGCTGGCGCACCGGCGGTGGGCGGCTAGTTTCGGTTCCGATGGTATCCGTGATTGGCCATGCGCTTGCCTTGTACCGGCCCGGAGCGGACGAACGCGCACAGTGGCAGGTCATGGCCGAAGCCGACGATAAGCCGCTGGTCTCGCTACGGGTTGCGCCGGGGCGGGCGCGCCCGGCGGGTGCGGATACAGCATGGGCGGGGGCGACCTTCGCATCGACCTGAACGACAGCACCATCCCGCCCGACAAGCTCCATGGTATTAGACATATGTCTGGCGAAGTCGCAAAGGAGAGGGCGGGCGGGGATGATCGACTTCACACTGAATTCCGCATCAGCGCGCTCGAGCCGTCGCGATGTGGGGTGAACGCGACGATGTCGAAGCCGAGGCATAATCGGCAGCTGATGGCGGTCGCCTGACTGCGGCCCTAGCCGGTCGTCGTCACCGGGCTCTCGGGCACGTCGTCGGCCCAGCGGACCGAGCCGAAGGGGCGTTCGAGCAGGCGGCGGAGCCGGATCTCCGATCCCTCCCGTAGATAGCGCCGGACGTGGAGTTGGGTGTCGAGTTCATCAGGCGTGCTGCGGTCGCGTTGGCGCAGATAGTCGTGCCAGGTTGGGCACTGGTCTCGCTCGAGCCACAGCTCCGCGTCGGCGATATCGCGGGAGAGCGACCAGTCGAACGCGCCATTGCGTCGGCGTACCGAGCGCACCGCCTGCATCGCCCGATAGAATGCCCGGGCGTGCTGCGGCGCGACGCGATATTCGAGCTGTACGATGATGGGGCCCGATCGGCCGGTCAGGTCGAGATTGACCTCGGGATCAGACAATTTGACCGGCTCAAGATTCGCCGGCGGAGCGGCCTTGATCGGCATGATCCACCCGAGCAATAAGGTCGCCGCGAGAAAGGCTGTCGCGCCGAGCAGCGCCTGTTCGACGCTATAGGCCTGCGCCTTGCGCCCCCAGCACCAGCTGCCCGCCGCCATCCCACCACCGATTGCTCTCTGGTATGCCGCCATCAGCCGTCCTGAGACCCAGCGCGGTGCGAGGGTTTGGATCTGGACGTTGCAAACCGTCAGCGCGACCATCCAGCCCGCACCGCCAAACACGAGGCTGGCGCCGCTAAGCAGCGCACTGGTACTGGTCGCGACGGTGCAGGCCGCAAGCGCCAGCAGGCCGGTCGACAGCAGTACCAGTCCCTCGGCGGACAGCTGGTGTCGCAGGCGGTTGAGGCACATCGCACCGATGACCGCGCCTACTCCATAGGTACCGAGCAGCAGGCCATAGATTGCGGCGCTGCCTCGCAGCAGGTCGCGGGTGACCAGCGGCATCAGCGCCGAAATCGTACTGCCGCCGAAGCCGAACCAGAAGGTGCGGAAGAGCACCACGCGTACCTGCGGCGAGTGTAGTACGTAGCGGACGCCGGTATGCATCGCGCGGTCGATCCGCTCCGGCGGCAGGCGGGAAGGGGCCGGCGTGCGACGCCAGAGGAACATCACTGCGAACATCGTGCTGGCCGCGGTCGACGCGAAGGTGATTGCCGCGCCGCCAAGCGTGAGGATCACCCCGCCCAAGGCGGGACCGAAGCTCCGGGCGATGTTGAAGCTGATCGAGTTCAGCGAGACGGCCTGGCTCAGCATGTCGCGCGGCACCTGCTCGCTCACCGACGCCTGCCAAGCGGGGTTGAACAGCGTCATGCCCGTCCCGGTCAGCGCGCAAAACGCTAGCAGCGTCCATGGTGCGGCATGGCCGAGCCAGGTCAGAATCGCGAGCGCGCTTGCCGACATCATCGACAGCGCCAGCGAAACCATGCCGATCCTGCGCCGGTCGTACATGTCGGCCACGGCGCCGGCCGGTATCGACAGCAGCATCATCGGCAGCATCAACGCAGTCTGCACCAGCGTGACCATGCCCGCCTGTGCCGTGAGTGCCGTCATCTGCCACGCGGTTCCAACCGACAGGAACAGGAAGCCGAGGTTCGACAGGACACTGGCGATCCAGATTCGTCGAAACAGGGGCATGCGCAGCGGCTCCAGGAAGCCTTGGTGAGCGGCTGAGGAACGGATCGCGGCGGGATCGCTCATGCGGTGGGAGCGGCGGCGGCTGCGCTCAGACGCGCCCGGTTACCGGAATGCACGCGCCGGTAACCGCCGAGGCCGCATCGGACAACAGGAAGGCAATGACCTCGGCGAGTTCCTGCGGGCGGACCCATTTCGCGGCGTCGGCATCGCCCATGTCGGCCCGGTTCACCGGTGTGTCGATGATCGATGGCAGCACCGCATTGACCCGCGCCTTGCCCTTCCATTCGTCGGCAAGGGCTTCGGTCAGCCGGGCCACGCCCGACTTGCTGGCGGTGTAGGCACCCATTCCCATGCCCGCCTTCAGCGTAGCGGCCGCACCGACATTGACGACGCCTGCGCCTTCGATGAGGCGTGGCATGGCCGCGCGCGCAGCGTTCAGCGCAGTGCGTATGTTGATTCGGTAGAGGAAATCCCAGGTCTCCGGGCTCCCGTCCATCACCGTTTCCCAGCGGAACCCGCCGGCGATGCTGGCGAGACCCGCAAGCCCGTCCGCCAGGGCCGGGGCGGCAAAGGCCTCGGCAGTGGCCGCGGCGTCCGTCAAGTCGACGCCGCCGAGGAAGATGCCGCCAAAGTTCGGGGCTCGCGCGGCAAGGTCAATGCCGACCACTGTCCGGCCCGTTGCCGTCAGGTGTCGCGCGACGGCATTGCCCAGAAAGCCCGCGGCGCCGGTAACCACGACAGGCTTCGACATCGCACATGCTCCTTCAGAAAGAGAATCGTGTTGCGGGGCGCCCTCGCGCCCCGAGCGGTTTTCGCGGTCAATCCGAAGCAGGGAGCGGCTTGGCTTCCTTGACGACCAGCGCCACGCCGTCGACCGCCAGCGATCCCTTGCCCGGCTTCACGCACAGCAACTCGAACTGCCCGGCGGTATCGACATAGCGCTTGCCCATCATCGTCCCTGCCGAAAAGCTCGCCGATAGCGGCGCCGCTTCGCTGGGCTTCTCCACGGTCATCGGCGCGCCGCCGCACTGGATCGTGCCCGCGCCGCAGCGGATCACCATCACTTCCGTGTCGTCCGCTGCGCTCCGCAGGCGGGTTCCAGGCTTCATACCACTCTCCACTCGCTTGTATGTAGTTGTTTGCCGGCCATAGTCTGTGCCGCCGCTCGGCTCTAGTCGCGGGGGCGGCCATAATAGCGGACGAGCTGTTCGGGCGAAGCAGACTTCATGCTCTTCCTATCCATGCTCGACAGACCCTCGACGACGTTGAGCGCCCGCACGGTGGCCGGTCGCTGCGCGACCGAATCGTACCACCGGCGCGTTGCCGGACCAAATTCGACATCGGCGAAGAAGCGCGTGCAGGTCCGCATCCAGGGGAAGAGAGCGATGTCAGCGATGCTGTACGTGTCGCTGGCAAGATACGCACGCGTCGCCAGCACGGTGTCGATCACGCCGCACAGCCGATCGAGCTCGCGCCTGAACCGAGCAATGGCATAGTCATTGCCTGAAGACCGATCGCGGAAGTGAATTGCCTGACCGAACGTCGGGCCGACGCCCGCCATCTGGAACATCAGCCACTGCAAGGCATGATAGCGCCCAGCACCCTCGGCAGGGAAGAACTTCCCCGATTTCTCGGCGAGATAGATCAGGATAGCGCCCGATTCGAAGATCGTGACAGGACCATCTGTCGAGTCATCGTCGACGATGACCGGCACTTTGGCGTTGGGGTTCAGCGCGAGGAACTGGTCGCTGAACTGCTCGCCCAGAATGACATCGCACCGCTCAAACCCATACTCTGCGCCAATTTCCTCGAGCATGAGGAAAATCTTGACGACATTTGGGCTGCTCATTCCATAGAGAGTGATCATGCTTGTTCCACTTCGATGGGGTGGTCCCTTTTGCGATGGGCGCAGCCGACTGCCGTCAGGGATTTTTTACGGTGCAATCGAGGTCAGGAGTCGGTCCCTTCCGTCGCGAACGCGAACTTCATCCCCACCATATCGCCGCTGTCGCGCCACTCCTGGAAGTTGTTGAAGAACTTGCGGATGCCGCCGCCATAGGAGTCGGCGAAGAATCCGTTATTGTTGTCGACATTGCCTTCGTTGTTGAAGAAACCAGGGGTGCATTCCGCCCAGTAGCGGTCGGCCTTGCGCTTGTGCGCCCAGAAGTCGTCCAGGAAGTTCTGGACGGCTTCGGCACTGGGTTCGACCGAGGCGGCGCCGCGCTTTTCTGTTTCGGTGATCATGTGCACGACATGGCCGATCTGGCGCGTGATGCCGTAGAGCAGGTTGAGTGACGACCCGCTCTGGGTGCGGCCGAGCAGGAAAAGGTTCGGAAAGCCGTCGACTGCCACGCCGAAGAAGGTCCGCAGGCCATTCGCCCAATAATCCGAGAGCTTGCGGCCGTCCCTGCCCGTCACGTCATATCCGGCACGGTGGACGTAGGACGTCTCCGTTTCGAAGCCGGTCGCGAAGATCAGGCAATCGAGCTTATACTCCTCGCCATTGGTCATCACGCCGTCGGGTGTGATCTGCTCCACGCCGAGCCCGTCAGTATCGACGAGATGGACGTTCGGGCGATTGAACGCCTGCAGATAGGTGTCGTGGAAGGTCGGTCGCTTGCAGAACTGGCGGTACCACGGCTTCAGCGATTCGGCGGTTTTGGGATCCTTGACGATGTCCGCGATCTGCTGCCGGATCCTGTTCATGTTCTGATAGTCGTACAGCTCAAGCAGCTGGCTCCGCTCCTCGCGATCGAGCTTGCGGCCGACCTGTTCGGCTGCCTTTTTCAATGCCGGGCCGAACGCCTTGCGATAGAGTACCGTCCAGCCGTCGTTGACCAGATCGACTTCGACATCGGGGATGCCTTCGAGCACTTCGGCGAAGTTCACCATGCGCTCCCACTGCCAGCCCGGCTTCAGCGAAGCGGCCCATTCCGGATCGGTCGGCTTGTTGTAGCGCAGGTCCACGCACGAGGGGGTGCGCTGGAAAATGTAGAGTTCCTTGGCCGAGGCTGCCAAATGCGGAATGCACTGGATCGAGGTGGCGCCGGTGCCGATGATACCCACACGCTTGTCCTTGAGGCCGTCGAGCTCGCCCAGCGTGCTGCCGCCAGTATAGCCATAGTCCCAACGGCAGGTATGGAAGGTATGCCCCCTGAAGGAATTGATCCCGGGGATGCCTGGCAGCTTGGGCTTGCTCAACGGACCCGTCGCCATGACGACGTACTTGGACCTGAAGTTGTCGCCACGGTCGGTGGTGATCGTCCACTTCTTTGCCTTGTCGTCCCACGCCATGCCGGTGACAGAGGTCTGGAACATCGCGTTTTCGCGCAGGGCGTATTTGTCCGCGATACGGTTGGCCTGGGCGAGGATTTCCGGCTGATACGGATATTTGCACGTCGGCATCGTGCCGGTATCTTCGAGCATGGGCATGTAGACATAACCCTCGGTATCGCACTGCGCGCCAGGATACCGATTCCAGTACCAGGTGCCGCCGACATCGCCTGCCGCGTCGATCAGCCGGATGTTGCTCGGCGCCGTGTACCCCGCCTTGCGGAGGCGCGCGCCGAGGACCAGCGAGCTGAAGCCCGCGCCGATCAGCAGGAAGTCGACCTCGTCGTTGATCGGATCGCGCGTGAAGTTCGGATCGGCGTGCGGGTCCTCGCAGAAGTGCGAAAGCTCGCCGGCGATCTCCTTGTAGGAGCGGGCGCCGCGTTCAAGTCGCTTGTCGCGCTCGTGCAGGTATTTCTCGTGCAGTGCATCGGGATCGAAGTCGATTTCGCCAATAATCTGCTTAACGACCGGTGCAATTTCCATCTGCTAATTCCCTACCCTCAAGTCCCTGTCTACGCCCAAGCGGATTGCGGCGACGGACCCGCACAAAGCACCCTGGCCGGCGATCCGAAGATCACCCCGTCCGTTCGGTTGAGGACGGGAGCCGCGGCGTCGCTCATGCTAATGAACGTTTTTGACATTAGCGTCAAATATCTTTTGTGACGCGGCTGTCGGAGGCGCATGGATCGTCCGCGGGCACCCGGTACGATCGCCCCGCCGATACGGTGTGTGCCGGAGCGTCGCCAAACGCGCAGCCGCATCCGCCGTGCGTGCCTGGTCGCAAAACCTGGTGCTCGAAAGCCCGTGCGGCGCTCACGCCCACGCGCGCCGCAAGTGGCGGGGGTGCGATGCCGTGCCCGTTTCAGCCCGCAAACATGGCCTTCACGTTGCGCCGCAGCAGCTTGCCCATTTCGTTGTATGGCAGGGCATCCACGAACCGGATATGTTCGGGCACGCGCGACGAGCGCAGCTTTCGGCGCACGTGATCCTGAAGCGCCTCGGTGGTGAGTCCGGCACCCGGCGTCCGGACGATGGCGGCCGCGAGTGTCTCGCCCCATTCCACCGAAGGCACGCCGACGACGGCGACGTCGGCGACGCCCTCGCGTTCGCGCAGCACCTTTTCCACTTCGCCGGGGGAGATGTTCTCGCCCCCCCGCACGATCACGTCGTCGATCCGTCCGGCCAGAAACAGAAAGCCGTCCGCATCGAGGAACCCCGAATCGCGCGTGGGGAACCAACCCTGCGCGTCGGTCAGCTTGCGGCCTTGGTATTCCCCGGAAACCTGCGGTCCGCGCACGAACACCTCGCCCAGCTCGTTCGGCCCCAGCACCTTCCCGCTCTCATCGCGAATCTCGACTTCTACCGTGGGCAGCGGCTTACCCACCGAATCGAGCCGGCGGGCGATCATCGGATCGGGATGTTCGTGAGCCTCCCGATGTTCGTCCGGGCCCAGCAGTGCGATCGTTGAGCTCGTTTCGGTCAACCCATAGGCGTTGGTGAACGCCACGTGCGGGAACAGGTGCAGTGCGCGTTGCACCACCGGCAGCGGCATCTTGCCGCCGCCGAATGCGAGCGAGCGCAACGCCCCGAGGTCCGGTACGGTGCGCGCCTCGTCCAGATGTCCGATGATTCGGGTGAGCATGGTGGGAACGACGAACGCGTTGGTTACGCGCTGCTCCGCGCATTGCTTGAGCCACTCGACCGGGCTGAACTGCGGGAGCTGGACGATGCGGCGGGTAGCATAGATCGAGCTCAGGATCGCCGAAATGCCGGCGATATGGTAGGGAGGCACCGATACCAGTGTCGCCTCGTCCTCCTCGGCCGAACCGAACTCCACGGTGCCCAGCACGTAGCTGAGCAGGTTCTGGTTGCGCAGCAAGGCAGCCTTGGGCTCGCCCGTCGTGCCGCTGGTGAACAGCTGTACGGCAACGCCTTCCTCGTCTTCGGGAGCTTCCCAGTCGGATTGCTGGTCCGTGATCACCGTCGCCAGAAACTTGGCTGCCGACATCACGACCTGCGCCGCACCTGTAGGAATGGTGGCGAGCTTGTCTTCGTCGGCGATCAGGAACACCGGGTCCAGCCGCTCGATCAGTCGGTTTGTCTCGGGTACCGTCAGCCGATAGTTGAGCGGTGCGAACGGTCGGCCGGCGAGTGCCGCGCCGAACAGTGCGACCACCGTCGCGGGATTGCTTTCGCCGAGATACGACACATAGCTCGCGCCGCTTTCCACGATGCGCGCCGCCGCCGCCTTGGCGGAGGCGTAGAGACGGCCATAGTTATAATCCACCGAATTGTGAGTAAGGGCGATCCGATCTGCGAAGGTGTCGGCCGCCATTTGCAGCACCAAGGATATGTTCATGCCGTCACGCCGATGAGGTTGAAAGCCAAGTTGTAAGGAATGCCGCTGGCCGCTGGATTCTTGTCTGCGCGAGGCTTCGCACCCGCCCGATACGGAGCGGTGCAGTGCACATGCACATCGCGAAATTTCTGATCGTGCATTCTTCCTCCCCCAATGCATGTCTTATGCTGCTTGGAACGTGGTCGACCGTCCCCTTCGCCGCGAAGCCTTTCGGGGCGCGAGGGAGCGGCATGGAGATGGCATCGGGCAAAAACCCGTGCGCCGTTCCGTTTCCGCGGGTGGCAGCCGGTCATCTTATCCCTCTCACGTCCGTGCTTGCGCTTGCGCTGCACGGCAGCATATCGCTTGTTGACACTAGCGTCATATCCGTTGTTGACGGTGTAGTCATGTCCTTAAATGCGCGGAGAGGTTTCAAATGTCGTCGCCTGTCATCGTTAGCGCGGTCCGCACCGCGGTCGCCACCGCCCGAAAGGGAACGCTCGCCAACACTAGCGGCGAAGCGCTCGCTGCGACGATACTGGGGGCTGTCCTTGCGCGGGGCGGCATCGATCCTTCGCTGGTCGACGACGTGATCTTCGCCGAGTCGCTGTATGGCGGTGGGGCCCTGGCACGCCACGCCGCCGTCGAACTGGGGGTATTTCAGGCGGGCGGCATGGCGATCAACCGGCACTGCGCGGGGAGCCTCAGTGCCGTGGGTCTGGCCTCCGCACAGATTCTCAGCGGCATGGAGCGGCTGATCATCGCCGGTGGCGTGCAGTCGGTATCCACCGGGCCGATGATGCGCTGGCGGGTGCCGGCCAGCGACGAGGTCGAGGATTTTTGGATGCCGCCGACGCATCCGGCGAGCGAGGAAGCGCCGAATCGCGACATGTCGATCACCGTCGGATGGAACACCGCCAAGGCAGCCGGCTTGACGCGCGAAGAGATGGACGCTTGGGCGCTGCGCTCGCACCAGCGGGCCATCGCCGCGATCGATGCCGGCAACTTCAAGGACGAGATCGTGCCCGTCCAGGCCCTGCACATGGACGGTAGCACCGTCACGTTCGACGTCGACGAATATCCGCGTCGTGACAGTTCGGCCGAGCGGCTCGCCAGCCTCAAGGTCCTACACCCGGAAATCGACGGCTTCTCGATCACCGCGGGCAATTCGAGCGGGGTGAACGATGCGGCATCGGCGCTTGCCGTGGCCAGCGCGGACTTCGCCAACAACGAAGGGCTGGCGCCGATCGCCCGCGTGCTGGGCTGGACCGCCAAGGGCGCCGACCCGCGCTTTACCGGCATTGCGGCGATCGATACGATCCGCAAGTTGCTCGATCGCGCCGGACGGTCGGTGGGCGATATCAAGCTATGGGAAATCAACGAGGCGTTTGCGTCGGTGCCGCTCGCCGCATGCCGGATGCTCGACATCAGCGAGGAGGTAGTGAACGTCTCGGGCAGCGGCTGCTCGATCGGCCACCCGATCGCGGCTTCGGGGGGGCGCATGCTGACCACGCTGATCAACGATCTCAAGCGCCGCGGCGGCGGTCTGGGCGTTGCGGCGATGTGCGCCGGCGGCGGCCAGGGCGGCGCGGTCCTGATCGAGGTCTGATCGCCGCTACAGCCGTTCCGGCCGCGGGGAGGGGGCGTCGTCGCCTCCTCCCAACGGGGCGGTGGGCGGGCCGGATCAGTCTTCGATGCCGTCGATCAGGCCCCATCGCAGCGCCGTCCGTGCGCTGATCCGGGCGCCGGTCATCATCATCCAAGCTGCGCCCTGCCTGCCGATACGGCGAGTGATGCTGACACAGCCGCCCGCGCCCGGAATCAGGCCCATGTTCGTTTCCGGCAGGCGCAGGAAGGTCGATGGCGTTGCCGTCACCGTTCCGCCAAAGGCGGCGATTTCCAGCCCGGCGCCGACGCAGGCGCCGTGCAGATGGAAATGATATTTAGCGCCGTGATCGGCGAGCATCCGTGCCGGCAGCCGCTCGGTACGGATGAAGTGCCCGGAAACGCCGCTCTTCACATGCCCGAATTCGCTCAGAGCCCCGCCGATGCTGAAGCTGTCTCCCAACCCGCGGACGTGGATGCGTTCGATGCCGTCGTCTACCGCGCCCACCGTGAACGCCTCGAATAACGCATCGCGCATCGTCACATCAATCTCATTCCGCGCCGCGGGCCGGTTCAGCACGATGTCCAATTCCGCCCCCTTGCGATCGACCAGAACGGGCGGGCCGTCGGTCGCATTGGCGGCGGGCTCCCGCGACGACGCCGGCAGCCGGGCGAGCCAATCGCGAAATTCCTCGCCCTGTTGCAGGGCAGCGAAAGCCAGCGACTCAACGACCAGCGCCGATTGCGCCGACAGGCCTTCGATGATGCGCAAGGCCTGGACGAGGATCGTGGTCGAAACAGGATGGGCGGCAACCGCGCTTGCGATCCGTTCGACTTCCGCAGGGTTCGAGACCGAAAGATCGAACCCCGCCAACCGCGCAGGTGTTGTGGTCAGGGCCAGCGACGGGCAGGGCAGGCGGCGGAGCCAGGCCTCGGCGCGCGCCGAAACCGCCTCGGCATCTCCTTCGAAACCGGTGAAGTCGACGGTGAGCAGCGCACCGGGGCTGATCCCGAGGGCCAAAGGATCAAAGCCGATGAGGCTCCCTGCAAGTTCCCGAGCGTCCAGTTGCATGCGCGCACGTTGCCACGCCCGATCGCGGGATGCCAAGTATTCGTGGCGATAGGGCGCGCCGGGCGACGCGCTCGCCACGCGCGGAACCGGTTTCGGCCGCGAAAGATTGACGGATGCGTCAAATTCGTTATGCGCGGAGCGAGTGGCCGTGCAACCGTGCATGGCGAGGCGTCTGACCGCCAGATACGGGAGAGGCGAATGAACGCTGTGGGAACCTTCACGGTCGAGGATGGTATTGGTCTGATCACCATCGATTCGCCTCCGGTCAACGCCCTGAGCCATCGTGTGCGTGTCGCTCTCGACGCAGGCTTCCGCAAGTTTTCCGCCGATCCAGCGGTCAAGGGTATCGTGTTGATATGCGCCGGGCGTACCTTCATCGCTGGCGCCGACATCACCGAACTCGGCAAGCCAATTCTCGAACCGACGCTGCGCGAGGTGGTCGATCTGATCGAGCAGGGAAAGAAGCCTGTGGTCGCGGCGATCCATGGCACGGCACTGGGCGGCGGCTATGAGATGGCGCTGATCTGTCACTATCGCGTTGCGGTACCCAGCGCGCAGATGGGCTTGCCGGAAGTCAAGCTGGGGCTGCTACCCGGCGGGGGCGGAACCCAGCGACTGCCGCGATTGGTCGGTCCGGAAATCGCTCTCGAAGTCGTGATTAAGGGGGATCCGGTGCCCGCCCCCGAGGCGCTGCGGTTGGGCATGATCGATGCGTTGACCGAGGAGGGCAATCTCAAGGAAGGCGCGCTTGCCTTCATTCGGCAGGTATTGGCGGATGGACGACCGCTCCAGCGCATTCGCGACCGCACGGACAAGACCGGGCCGCACAAGGGGGACAGCAGCGTCTTCGACGCATTTCGTCGCAAAAACGCCCACGCGATGCGTGGTTTCCTCGCGCCGGAGAATAACATCAAGGCGATCGAGGCGGCGGTGGAATTGCCGTTCGATGCCGGCATCGCCCGCGAACACGAACTGTTCCAGGAACTGCTCGAATCCACCCAGTCCGCGGCGCAGCGCTATTATTTCTTTGCTGAGCGCGAGGCGTCCAAAGTGTCGGACGTGCCCGCCGATACCCCGGTGCGGCCGGTCGAGTCAGTCGGCGTCCTGGGCGCCGGCACAATGGGCGGTGGGATCGCGATGAACTTCCTCAACGCAGGACTGCCCGTCACGCTCGCCGAGACGACGCAGGAAAATCTCGACCGCGGCGTCGCCACCATCCGCCGAAATTATGAGGCGAGCGTCAAGCGCGGCAAGCTAACCCAGGCGCAGGTGGAAGAGCGCATGGCCCTGATCAATGGGGTGGTCGGGATGGAGGCGCTACAGGGCGCGGACCTCGTTATCGAGGCGGTGTTCGAGCAGATGGCACTGAAAAAGGAAGTCTTCGGCAAGCTCGACGCGATCGTACGGCCGGATGCGATCCTGGCGAGCAATACTTCCTTTCTGTCGATCGACGAGATCGCCCAAGCGACGCGCCACCCCGAGCGGGTTCTCGGGCTTCACTTCTTCTCGCCGGCCAACGTGATGCGCCTGCTGGAGGTCGTGCGTGGTGCGGCGACGGACAAGCAGGTCGTCGCGACAGCCATGAAGCTGGCCAAGACACTGCGCAAGGTGCCGGTCCTGTCGCGCGTCGGTCCGGGCTTCATCGCCAATCGCGTAATGGGTCCGCGCAACCGCCAGGCAGAAGCGGTCGTTCTCGAAGGCACAAGCCCCGAGCATATCGACGAGGCATTGTACGACTTCGGTTTCTCGATGGGACCGTTCCGCATGTTCGATCTGATCGGGCTCGACGTGACCGGCCGGGATTCGACCGAGCGCACCCTGCGGTCGGATTTTCTCAGCCATGGTCGGCTGGGGCAGAAGCAGAATGGCGGCTTCTACGATTACGACGCAGATCGCAACGCCACACCGTCGCCGGAAGCGGCCGCGATTATCGCCGCCTATGCGGAATATCGCAACGTCCCTGCGCGGGCGCCGCGTTCGCCCGAAGAAATCGTCGCCGATCTGCTCTATCCGGTCGTGAACGAGGGTGCGAAGCTGCTTGAAGAGGGGATCGCGTCGCGCGCCTCGGACATCGATGTCGCCTGCATCCTGGGCTATGCGTGGCCCGTCTATACCGGCGGTCCGATGTTCTGGGGCGATACGATCGGGCTCGGTAAGATCGTGCAGCGGCTGGACGAATTGGCCGCGCTCCATGGATCGGCCTTCGCACCCGCCGCGCTGCTGCGCGAGAAGGCGGCGGCGGGCGCATCTTTCACGCGGTAACGGCGACGTACCCTTCTGCGTGTGCACGGGTCGCATGGTCGAGAGACTGATTTCAGGAGGACCAGATCATGGGTGAAGCGTATATCATCGACGCGGTTCGCACGCCGCGCGGCATCGGCAAAGTCGGCAAGGGCAAGCTTGCGCACCTGCATCCGCAGCATCTTGCGGCGACCGTGCTGAAGGCCCTGAAGGACCGCAACAGTCTCAAGACGGATGAGGTCGACGATGTGATCTGGTCGGTCTGTACGCAGGTCCGCACCCAGGGCAGCGACCTTGGACGCATGGCAGCACTCGATGCCGGCTATCATCCCAAGGCGTCAGGCGTGACCCTCAACCGGTTCTGCGGTGGTGGCATTACGGCGGTCAATTTCGCGGCGGCGCAGATCATGTCGGGCATGGAAGATTGCATCGTCGCGGGCGGTACCGAGATGATGTCTTTCACCAATACGCAGGCGCGCGACGAGCAGGCTGCTGGTTTCGAGCCGCTGGGCATCGGTGCCGGCAACGCTCGACTGCAGGCGGCCCATCCGCAATCGAACCAGGGCGTCGCCGCCGATGCGATCGCGACGATCGAGGGCTTCACCCGGGAAGAGCTTGATCGTGCCGGCGTCATCAGTCAGGAGCGCGCCGCTCGGGCGATTGAGGAAGGCCGGTTCGACAGATCGATCGTCCCGGTGCTGGACGACGACGGCAATGTTGTGCTCGACCGCGACGAACATCCCCGGCCGGGCACTTCGCTCGCCGACCTGTCTGCGCTGAAGCCCTCCTTCGCCGCGGTCATCGACATGCCGATGAACAAGACCGGTGAAACCTTCCGCCAGGCGATAAACCGCCGCTATCCGGACGTCGACATCCAGAATTTCCATCATGCCGGCAATTCGTCGGGCGTGGTTGACGGTGCCGCAGGCCTTTTGCTGGCGTCGAAGGCCTATGCCGACAAGATGGGCTGGCAGCCGCGCGCGCGCATCGTCGCGACTGCGAACATGGGTGACGATCCGACGCTAATGCTCAATGCGCCGGTCGCCGCGGTCCGCAAGGTCCTGCAGCGCGCTGGCCTCACCCTCGACGACATCGACCTGTTCGAGATCAATGAGGCCTTCGCCGTGGTTTCGGAAAAGGTGATCCGTGACCTCGCGCTCGATCGCGACAAAGTGAACGTCAATGGCGGCGCGATCGCGCTGGGCCATCCGATCGGCGCGAGCGGCGCGATTCTGATAGGAACGGTGCTCGACGAACTGGAACGGACCGGTAAGCGGCGCGGACTCGTCACCATGTGCGCGGCCGGCGGCATGGCGCCGGCGATCATCATCGAACGCTGCTGAGCGAACGCCGCGCATCTTCATTGCCACGCGACAAACAGGGAGCGCTTGGGCACTCCGCGCGTTTGAACGCCGAGGTCTCAGATACTGATCGTTGCGAGGATCATCGTCGCCAGGTTGCGCAATACATCCTGGCGTTCATGGGGCGTGACGGTCAGCCACCAGTGGTACCAGAAGCGATCGAGCATCGAGCGCAGCGCAAGGCTGCGGATCAACAGGTCGGACTGGCTGCCGCGGGCGCCAAGTTGTTGCAGGGCTTCCGCCAGAACGCGGGAGGCGCGCTGGCTGCCTTCCATCCCGAGCTTGCGTAGCGCGGGGTCCTTGAGCGCCGCCTGCTGCCAGGTCAGTATATAGCCGCCGTCGCGTTCGAGAAACCGAAAATACTTGTCGATCCACGTCTCTATACCGGCCTGCAGATTGCCGCTGTCAATCTCGCCGAGCTGTTTCAGCAGTGCACAGCTCGTATCGCGGGCATCCGTACCGGCGACGATCATGATCTCCATCTTGGAGGAGAAATAGGTGTAGAATGACGCGCGTGACACCGCCGCAGCATCGGCGATATTGTCGATCGTGGTCGCCGCATAGCCATATTCCAGGAACAGCGCCTTGGCGGTGCTGACCAGCAGGTCCTTGGTTTGCAGCGCACGCTTGCGCAGGCGCGCATTTGCCGAGCGGTGGCTGGGCGCGCTGCGCGGCTGGCGCTCCGCCCGCTTCGTTTTCGTCACCTGCTCGCTGTCTTCGGCCGATTTGGGCCGCGGCTCGGCCACGGCGATGTCGGTGGTTTTTTTGGGCATATGCGTTTGGATTGTGTCAGTCTCGGATGGCGGTGGAAAGGGCCGTCAGCGCCTATGGCTGAGGTACGTACAGCGCCGAAACCCAACGGCTAAACGTGATTGACACAAGTGTCAAAAAGTGATTTTCAATGCACATACACAGGAGAGGTTCATGGATTTCGATCGCTACAAATACGTGCGCTTCGAGCGGCGCGGGCGGGTTATAGTTGCTGCACTTTCCCGGCCGGACCATCTGAATGCCGTCTCTGGGGAGATGCATCGGGAGCTGGCGCCACTGTTCACGGACCTGGCGCATGACCCCGACTCTGATGTCATCGTGCTGACGGGGGACGGCGGGGCGTTTAGCGCCGGCGGTGATTTTGATCTGCTTCTGGAGCAGAATGCCAATCCTTTCATGCTGCAAGCCGCGGTGGCTGAATCGAAGCAGCTGGTGTTCGGCATGCTGGAATGCAGCAAGCCGATCATCGGGCGCATCAATGGCGACGCCATCGGCCTGGGCTGCACGGTGGCGTTGCTTTGTGACATCATCGTCGCGACGGAAACCGCGCGCTTTGGTGACCCTCACGTTAAGGTGGGGCTCACCGCCGGCGATGGCGGTGCGGTAATCTGGCCGCAACTGGTGGGTTTTGCCCGCGCCAAACAATATTTGCTGAGCGGCGACCTGCTCGATGCTCGCGAGGCGGAGCAGATCGGCCTGATCAACTTCGCCGTCCCCGCCGAAGAACTGGACGAGGTCGCATTCCGCTGGGCCGACCGCATCGCGCGCGCTCCGCAACTCGCAGTGCGATCGACCAAGACCGTGATCAATATGGAGTTGAAGCGCATTGCCCATGCCGAGATGGATGCGGGCATGGCCTATGAGGCCATGACGATGGGTAGCGAGGATCTGCGCGAGGCGATCGATGCCATCAAGTCTCGCCGCAAGCCGACCTTCGTCGGTCGCTGAAATCATGGGAATCGTTCAAAGAGTGGAGGGCGGTCAGGAGCAGGAGGCTCCGGACCTTCTCGATGCCGTGCGCGCCAGCGTCCGCTCCTTCGCCAAGACCAGGCCGACGCAGCGGGATGCGGCAGCCTTGGCGGACGAATGGCAGCAGATCGCTGCCGCCGGATGGCTCGGGCTGCTCGCCGACGAAACGCTAGGCGGCTCGGCCATGTCGACCGAGGTCATGGCGGCGCTCTATGAGGAATTGGGCCGGGCTGGGGTGACGACCCCCTATAGCGCCGTTGCCGTGCTAGCCTTGGTGGCGCTCGACCAGTGTACTCCTGGCGTGGTGCGCGACGAGCTGCTGGCGGCGCTGTCCGCCGGTACAGCGTGCCCGGTACTCTGCTGGCAGGACCAGCCGAACCGCGACGAGCGTACGCTGCCTTTCGAAACCTTATCGCACGATAGAACCGGCACGATAGCGTTCCGGCGCTGCCTGATCGATCTTGCCGATCGCGCCACTCATTTCTGTGTCCCTGTTGATCGCGACGGCACGCCGGGGCTAGCCGTGATTGCCCGTAGCGATCCTTACCTTACCCTGACGTTGGTCCCCGGTCTGGCAGATCGGCCGCTTGGCCAGATCGAATTCAGCGGCGCCATTCCGGCCGATGCGTTCCTGCCGTTGCCGGATCGCGAGGCGCTTGCCCCCGCCTTCCTGTTCGCGCGCATCGCCGCTGCGGCGCAGCTTTCGGGGCTATGCGCGCAGATCAACGCGATGACCGTTGATTTCACCGGGCAGCGCGTCCAGTTCGGTAAGCCGATCGCCGCCAACCAGGCGGTGCAGCATCGGCTGGTCGATCTGTGGACCGAACAGACTTTGGCGGCCGCGGCGGTTGCCCACGCCGCCCGCTCCTGCGCTGACGGGTGCGACGCTGCCCTATTGGCGACGCTGGCGGCCAAGGCGCGCGCGGGGAAGGCGGCCGATGTCGTGACGCGCGGCGCGTTCCAGCTCCATGGTGCCATTGGCTATACGGGCGAATATCCGCTCGGCGGGCTCGTGCGGGGATGCCTTGCGCTGATGAGCTGGCTGGGGACGGCGCATGAATTGCGCCGCCGCTTCGTGGCGATCGAGCGCACCCGAGGAGCCGTCGCATGAACAAGCCCATAGATCTTTGGATTAACAATCACGTCGCGACCGTCACGCTCAACGTGCCCCCGGTCAACGCGCAGAGCGCGGCGATGATGGACGCGCTGATCGCCGCCTTCGATCGGATCAGCGACGATCCGGATGTGCGTTGTGCCATCCTGACCGGCGCGGGCAAGATCTTCTCGGCGGGCGCCGACCTCAAGAGCCGGATCAAGGGCAACCCCGAGCCAGGGGCGCAATGGGCGCATCTGCGGCGGGTACGCGAAACCTTCTATGCCGTGATGGAATGTCGCAAGCCGGTGATCGCTGCGGTTAATGGGCCGGCTTTGGGTGCCGGTCTCGCCTTGGTGGCGTCCTGTGACATTTTGCTCGTCTCCGAAAGCGCCAATTTTGGCCTTCCCGAGATAAATGTCGGCCTGATGGGCGGCGCGCGGCATGCACTGCGCCTGTTCGGGCACTCGCTGACGCGCCGGATGGTGCTCACCGGCTACCGCGTGCCGGGGCCGGAACTGCTGCGCCGCGGTATCGTCGAGGATTGCCTGCCGCCTGATCAACTGATGCCCGCAGCGCGGGCAATGGCCGAGGAGATTGCGAGCAAGAGCCCGCACGCCATCCGGCTCGCTAAGCGCACGCTCGGCTCGATCGAGAATCTGTCGCTCAGGGATGGCTATCGATTCGAGCAGAACATGACCGCCGAATATTCCAAGCATCCCGACTCGCGTGAATCGATGCTGGGTTTCATCGAAAAGCGCGAAGAGCGCGATTTTGAAGACTGATCGAGCCATGACCGAAGGCAATGCCGACTACGGCGCGATGGACTCCGAAGATTTCCGCCTGATGGTACGAGCATGGATTCAGGAGCATTATCCTGAAGACAAGCGCTTCATCGTCCGCCGCATGGGCATGGATGAAATTGGCGGTTGGGTCCGCGCGCTTGGCGCGAAGGGCTGGCTCGCTCCCAGCTGGCCACGCGAATGGGGCGGCATGGGACTGCCAATTCGGAAGCAGATCATCTTCATGGAGGAGCTGTCACGCCATGGCTGTGCCCGGTTCCCCGATCAGGCACTGAACCTGGTCGGCCCCCTATTGATGACGTTCGGCACGCCGGAGCAAAAGGCCCGCCACCTCCATCGCATCGCGAGGGGCGAGGAGATCTGGTGCCAGGGCTATTCGGAACCGGCGGCCGGCTCCGACCTTGCCTCGTTGCAATGCAAGGCGGTGCGCGACGGAGACAGCTTCATTGTCAATGGCGAGAAGACCTGGACCACGCTCGCCTTCTGCGCCGACTGGATCTTTACCCTGGTGCGCACGAGTAACGCCGGCCGAAAGCAGGAAGGCATCAGCATCCTGCTGATCGACCTGAACACGCCCGGCGTAACGGTGCGCCCGATCGACAGCTTTACCGGCGAGCGGGAATTCGCGCAGGTCATCTTCGACAATGCGCGGGTGCCCTCGGAGAACCTGGTGGGCGAGGCCGATCGCGGCTGGGATATCGCCAAGTCGGTCCTGGGCCATGAGCGCGTCATGGTTGGGGCGCCGATCATCCCGATGATGGCCCTGCGCCAGCTTGAGGACCTAATGGATCGGCTCGGGACCTTCGGCGATACCGGCGCGCTCGACCGCTACGCCGCCTTGCGGCTCGACCTTTATGACCTGACGACAATGTTCGAGGAATATGTTCGCCGAATCGAGGAGGGGGAGTCGATTGGCGGAGACGTCTCGCTCCTCAAGATTCGTGCGACCGAACTCTACGCAGCGATCTCCGAGGAGATCCTGCTGCAGGCTGGGGATATGGCGCGTGTGGCGGAGCCGATCGCGCTGCCGGACAATGTGGCGTTCCCGCTCGAAATTTATGCAGCTGCGCGGGTTCCCACCATTTACGGCGGTGCCAACGAGGTGCAGCGCAACGTTATCGCACGCTCCGTGCTGCGACTGCCGAGCTGAGTGTGATGACGAACGTGACCCTCGGTGACATCCTCAGGAACAATGCGCGCTGGTATGCGAACCGCCCTGCGGTGATTTGCGACGGGCAAAGTCTGACGCATGCCGAGTTCCTGAAACGCGCCAACCGCCTCGCATCGGGTCTGGGGCGTCTCGGTGTGCGGCATCAGGACAGGGTTTGCGTGCTCGCGCAGAACTGCATTGAATATCTGGAGGCCTATGCCGCGGCGGAGCTATCCGGGCTGATCTTGGCGACGGTCAACTATCGCTTGGCGGTACCGGAAATGGCATACATCATCGGTGATGCCGCGCCCCGGGTGCTGATATTCGAGGCGGCCTACGCCGATCACGTGCAGGCGATGCGCGACAAGCTCGATCCCGGCATGCGGTACGTCGTGATCGGCGAGGGGCCGGATTGGGCGTTGCCCTATGAAACGGTCGTCGCCGATGGATCGCCTGATGGCGAGCATTGGCAGGTATCGTCCGACGACATCGCCTATCTGCTCTACACCAGCGGCACGACCGGGCGGCCAAAGGGGTGCATGCTGGGTCAGACCAATCAGGTCGCCTCCGCCGCGATGACCTCATTCCACATGCGCTGCGCCGGCGAGGATCGCACGTTGCTGGTGATGCCGCTTTACCATGTCGGTGCAAAGAACATCCAACTCGCGCAGCATTGGGCGGGCGGCACCGTTCATCTCGCGCGCAGCTTCCGGCCTGCCGAAGCGCTGGCGACGATCGCGCGCGAGCGGATCACGGTGGGTCATCTGGCGCCGACAATGGTGCAGATGCTGCTCGATGAGCCGGGTTTCGCAGATCACGATCTGTCGAGCCTGCGGATGATCCTCTATTCCGCAGCGCCGATGCCCCTGCCGTTGCTGCGCGACGGCCTGCAACGCATCGGGCCGGTATTTGCGCAAATCTACGGCCAAACGGAAGGGTTGGGTACAATCCTGCCTATCGACCTGCACCGCCCCGATGGCGACGTCGACGACCTGCGCCGGCTGGCCTCGGTGGGGCATCCCTACCAAGGCGCGCGCATGCGGGTGGTCGACGAGAACGACATCGAACTGGGGGTCGGCCAGCCGGGGGAACTCTGCGTCCAGTCGCCGACGGTGATGCGCGGCTATTGGAATAATGCGCCCGCCACGCTCGAAACGCTGCGTGGCGGCTGGCTCCACACCGGCGACATCGCTGAGATCGATGCCGAAGGCTATATCCACCTCCGCGACCGCAAGAAGGACGTGATCATCTCGGGCGGGGAGAACATCTATTCCCGCGAGGTGGAAGCCGCGATTGCCGAGCACCCGGCGGTTGCAGACGTCGCCGTAGTCGGGGCTGCCGATCCGAAATGGGGAGAGGCGGTTACTGCCTTCGTGTTGTCGCGCTCGCCGACGCTCACCGAGGCCGAGATCATCGCGCACAGCCGTACGCTGATCGCCGGCTACAAGTCTCCGCGACGGGTCATCTTCGTCGAAGACATGCCGCGCTTGCCGAGCGGCAAGATCAACAAGCTCGCCCTGCGCGCGGACCTCGCCGGCCGGGTCGGGCATAGGCCGGAACCGCGTCCTCCCAAAAGGGGGCGGCAGCAAAGGTAACATGCATGACCGTCGATAGAACTGAAGAACTCGACCTTTATCGCGACAGCGTTCGCAAGTTCCTGGATCGAGAATGTCCGCTCGAGAAGATCGCGGTCTGGGAACGGGAAGACCGGGTCCCGCGCGAACTGCTGAAGGGCATGGCGGAACTGGGCATTCTCGGCCTCACGACTCCGGAAGAATATGGCGGCAGCGGCACCGACGTCACCGTCATGACCGTGGTGATGGAGGAACTGGCGGCGCGCTGGAGCGGCATTGCCAGCCTGTACAATATGAGCGTCGGCTACGGCAGCCTGAACCTCGTGTACAAGGCTTCCGAAGCCCAGAAGCATCGCTTCCTCCCGGGCCTGCTCGCTGGGGACACGCTGGTCGCCTACGGGCTATCCGAGCCCGAGGTAGGCGGCGACCTCGCTTCGGTTCGCACCCGAATGGAGCGCAAGGGCGACAAGGTGGTCGTCTCGGGCGCCAAAAGGTGGATTTCGGGCGCGAACGTGGCGGATTACATGCTGACGCTGGTGCGCAGCGGCGACCCGGCCGACCGCCACCGCAACCTGTCCTTCGTGATGATCCCGATGGATGCCGAGGGCGTGAGTTTCGAGCGCACCCGCTGCATGGGGACCCACGGCATCCCGACCAACGACGTGCATCTGGACGGCGTGACGCTCGATGCCGACCTAGTCATCGGTGAGGAGGAAGGCTGGAACAAGGGCTGGGGGATGCTCGCAGGCGGGAGCCTTGAGGTCGAGAAACTGGCGCCGACCTTCATCGCGCTGGGTATCGCCGCAGCGGCGGTGCAGGAGGCATGGCAATATAGCCAGGATCGCTCGCAGTTCGGCAAGCGCATCTGCGGTCATCAGGCCGTGCGGCACGTCCTGTCCGACGTGCAGACCAAGCTGAAGGCGTGCCGACTTATGGCCTATGATGCGGCGGGCAGGGTGCACCACAACCAGCCCTCGGCGGTCGATACCTGCATGGCCAAGCTGTTCGTCGCGGAAACGGCGAAGGAGATCGTGCTGTCCTGCCAGCAATATGTGATGGGCGCGTATGGCTATGCGGAAGGCTTCCAGATGGAGCGCTACGTACGTGATATCTTGGCGGTGCCGATCTACGGCGGTTCTTCGGCCATCCAGAAGAACAACATCGCCACCCTGATGAAGCTGCCGCGCGAATAGGTCGGCGGCCGCCCGAAGCGTTCGGTGCGCCTGATTCCCCGCACGCGGCGAAGCTTCCGGGTGCGGCATGGCAGAAGGGGCAATCGCGTCCAGGCTTGCCGCAGTTGACAACCGTGTCGTGAAGTGGTCGAGTCGATCCCAGACAGGGATGGACGATGATCTTCCTGTCCGTCCGCGCCATCTGTATCGCGGCGATTTCAGGAGTGCGATCTCGCGGTGACGAAGTCTGAAACACCTGAGGTGCAAGCGCGCCAACCGCAACGGGAGGAAGACCTGTCCTTCGTTCATCGCGCCCGGAGTGCGAACGGAGCCGGCCGCCAGGGACCGACGGTGGGCACGCGGGCGCTGCGCACGCGCGAGCATTTGCTCAACACGGCCCGGCAGACCTTCCTGAAGCAGGGCTATGACGCCACCTCGATCGACAGCATCGCCGAGGCCGCGGGGGTCTCGCGCGCGTCTGTCTATACCTATTTCTCGTCGAAGAGCGAGTTGCTGCGCGAAATGGGCAGTTCGGGCGTCGCGACCAGCTTCTCGATCCTGAGTTCGCTCGGCGATCTGCGCCAGGATTGGGATCTTGACGACATTAGTGCCTGGGTGCAGCGCTATTTCGATTTTCTCGAGGACCATGGCGGCTACATGCTGGTGTGGCTGCAGGCGGCGCGCTCTGACGAGCAATTGCGGGAACTGGGCATGCGCGGCTCGATGCGTGCGGCACGGCTGGCGAGCGACGCAATGCGCAAGCTGGGGGCGCCGACCGACGAGGAACCACATGTGCAGGGCCTCGCGCTGATGGCGCTGCTCGATCGCTTCTGGTATCACTGGCGCATCACCAAGGCACCGCTCGAAGCCTCCGATGTGCACCAAGGCTTGGCTCGCATGCTCGCCGCCATGCTGCGGCCCGCTCAGGCTGAGCCTAAGCGGAAGACCAAGCCTCGCGCTAAGCCGAAAGCGGAGTCTGCCGCCAAGGCTGCCGCCGCTGCCGCCAAGAAGGCTGCTCCTGTGCCTCCCGCCAAGCGGACAAAAAAGGCTTGAGCAAATGCGATCTGCCATAGTTGCGGCCGCAGACTGCAATCCCGTCTCTGGCCAGAGTTGGCAATGATTATCGCAGTTGAGCCCTCGGAGGGCGCGACCGCGCGTTCATTTGGGGGCGAATGCGTAGCGCATCATCGTTCGATCGAAACGTGCTCTTTTTCACCAACGTATCTCTAGCGATTCCACCCCCATTACTGCTCCGCCGCGCTGGTTGGGCGCGAACCCGTCCGCGAGCCGTATGTCCGGCATGCGCTTCAGCCATTCGGCGAGAAAAATGCGCAACTCAAGCCGCGCCAACGGTGCCCCGATGCAGGCATGAGGGCCGGTGTTGAACGCCACATGCTGGCAGCGGCCCCTGGATAGATCCACATGGTTCGGGTTCTCGACCCACCGCGCATCGTTGCTTGCCGCAGCAAGGCTTACCAGCACCCGGTCTCCAGCGCGCATTTGAACGCCTTCGAACAGGACATCCCGCGCCACGCGACGATAAACGTTCACGAAGGAATAGCGCCGTAGCAATTCCTCGACCGCTCCGTCGATCTCGTCGGGGTGAGCGCGAAGCCGTTGCTGGAGCGCGACGTCCTTGGCGAGATGTGACATTGCAAAGGTGAGGGCATTGGTGACTGTGTCCGTGCCGGCGGTGAACAACAGTGTGGCGATCTCCTGAACGCGCTTGTCCGATAGGGGGACGCCATCGACCTCTGACGCAAGTAGAAGGCTGATCGGATCATCGCCGGGGCTTGCCCTGCGGCGTTCGATTTCGCCGTCGAGATAGGCGCGAAGCTTGGGAAGCGACGCTTGCACGCGCGCCAGATCGTTGCTGGAGATGATGTCGATGGTCCAGCCGACGAATTCCCGCAGGCGTGAAACGTCCCAGTCCATGACAGCAAGAAAAATCGACACCGGCAGCTGCACGGCGATTTCGCTCTTGAACTCACAGCCATTGCGTCCAGCGAGGCCGTCGATGAGGCGCGTACAGAGAGCCAGCACATGCGGCGCCTGTTTGGACAGGTCCTTGGGTGCGAGGAACTGCAGCAGCAGCTTACGATATTTGATATGCGCGGGTGGATCCAAGTCCTGCGGCGGCAGCCGAAATTCGAGCGACGGCGGCATGGCACTGGATGACGCGCTGGAAAAGACCTCGGTGTCGCGGACCAGCTTGGTGACATGATCCATGCGAGAGACGATCCAGTGACCGCCATTGCAAGGTGTGTAAATGATGTCCGGGAGACCGGCGTGCAACCTGTTCACCATGGCGAACTGCACATCCGGAGGGTTGGTCGGCTCCGACCAAACGTCATACTCGACGACAAGATGCGGAGGAACGTGATCGGGAACGGTAGTTTTGAGGGCAATTGCCATACCAGCCTCGAAGTCATTTCTTGATGCATCGCCATTCCGGATTCGCCGGTGCGGAATCGTCACGTCGAGGGCGCACCTCGCTCTATGCCGAGCAGCTCGGCTAGAAGTGCCACAAGCCGTGTGCCCGGGCTCTCGCCATTGCTTCCTAGCCCAAGGCGCATCTCTACCGCCAATTGGGGGCAGAAGGAGCGAAGGGCCATGCTGAGGAAGCTGGTGGATAAGTGGGTAGCGCCAGAGCGCCTGATCAATGCGGCTGCCAGTGCATCTGCGCGTTCGCAGATTCTGGAGAGATGCATACTGTACCGTTCTGAAATGTCAGGGTTGCGCATGGCTTCCAGGCGCAACTCAAAGTCGAACAGGAATAAGTTTGTGTTCAGCGCGAAGGCGTCGAAGCGCGCTTGCAAGATTGGCAAAAGGTCGTCGAACGAACCCTCGGCTGCGAGCAGCGTCTGCCACGCCTCAATTTCCTGCGTCTGGTGCTCTTCCAGCAACTCCAGCAGCAAATCATGCTTTCCCGCATAATTCGAATAAAATGCTCCGCGCGAAAAGCCGGCCGATTCACTAATGCGGTCGATGGATGTTGCGCTCACGCCCCGGAACGCGAACTCGTGCTGTGCCGCCTGCCTCAGATGTGCTCGCGTGAGTGCCTGCTGCTCGCTTCGGGTCTTCCTTAGTGTGCGCATGTGTATCTGGATACAGTATTGTATCTAATGTGCAAGGGAGTTTCTGCGGGTTCTTGCCACGCCTGGCACCCCCCACGCAGGCGTTCGTTCTGGACAAGAGCCGGGATAGTTTCACGCCGCGGGTCTCGGTTCGCTATGCACTCGCCGATCGGCTGAACGTCTATGTTACATTCAGTCAAGGCTTCAAAAGCGGGGCCTATAATTCCAGCAGCTACCCCTCGTCGACGGCGGCGATTGCGGCCGTCGATCCGGAGCCGCTGCCATCACCCGGCTGCAGAATGCTGCCACCGCGAAGATCACCGGAATCGACGGCGATCTCTCCTTCACCGTGGCCGAGGGGCTGCGTCTGACCGCTAGCGCTGCCTATTCCCACGCGCGGTACGATAGCTTCCCTGGGGCGATCGCGCTCACACCGTCGACGGTCATCAATCCCTTGAATGGCGCGGCGAACGGGAACGTCCAGAGCAACGTGTCGGCGTCCGGTAACAAGATGGTCCGTCAGCCAGATTATACGTTGAGCTTGAGCGCTAACTACACTGTTGCGGTGGGGGCATCGAAAATTCAGCTGTCAGGCAACAGCTATTTCAGCGGTTCCTTCTATTGGGATCGGGCGAACACCGTGCGCGAGCGGGCTTATAACGTCACCAATGTACAGGCGACATGGATCTGGCCTGGCGAGAAGGTGCGCGTCTCGCTCGTCGGCAACAACGTGTTCGATCGCAAGTACAACCAGGCCATCGCCATCGCCGGTGCCGGCACGCGTGCCGTCATCGCCCGACCGGCCACGATCGCGGCGGAGCTACAGGTCCGGCTCTAGGGTCTCGCGCCGTTGCCAGCTTCAAGCGTCGGCAACGGCCTCGGCTCAGGGCACCGCCTTTGCAAGTTCGGAGACGCCTGCAAGCGAGCGGGCTACATCGTTGAGATGGGTGCAACCGAGCGGCCCGGCTAGAGTGACCGGTACGGCTGCGCGCAACCCATCCACCGGCTGGCCGACGAGCCGGCCGATCTCCAGCGCGGCTCCGGGGCATTCGGCATAGGGCAGGATCAGCGCCTCGGCCTCGATCCGGGTCAGCAGGCCGTCCTTTAGGTCGATTTCGGCAAAGACGCGATATTCATGGACGGCGCTACGCTCGCCGTCCGGCATGGTGGCACTGTCCTGAAAGCCGATGTCCGCCTTCAGCACCCCGCCTTCGCGCCACAGGTCGAGCCGCCGCGCCCGGCGCATCGCTGGGCCGCGTACCGACAGCAACGGATGCCAGCCCAGCGGATCGGCGGAGGCGTCCAGATCCGCGACTGGCGCACTCGACTGTCTGCCGAAATTGATGTTGCCATCGTCTGCGAACGCGCTCGATCCGGCCGCGAAGCCGGTGCAGATATCTTCCATGTCCGCGGCCCTCGGCGTCTCGCTCGCGCCAGAAGTTGCCTCGGGCCACTCGGACGTCCAGCGCGACCATGCCCAGGGCGCAACCAGACTGGCCCCGGGAAAATCGTCGAGGAGCTGGAACAGCACCGAAGCGCGTGCGTCCGCGAGTGCCTCGTTCAGCCGTCCGCGACTGGCGCCGCCAGCACGGATTCCCACCAATTCCGCCGCGCCCGGGTGTGGCGGCGCGACCTGTAATTCCAGGATTTCGCGGCGCGGCGATGACAAGAGGTCGAAGCTGCCTTCGGCCATGATGCACGTGTCGCCCTCCGTCGGCGTGAGGAAGTCGCGACCGCGACCAATCATGCGCCAGGGCGCGTGTCGTCCGTTCGGCCAGTGCGAGTCGATCGTCGTGGTCCTGCGGATCGATCCAGGGCGGCGCGGGGGTGGTAGACCTGCAGACTGGCGGGCGATCGGAAACTGCTGCGGCTTCGACACGGTCGTCCTTTCCAGCGGCACTCGCTTGCTCGATCAGTCGGCCAGTGCGGGTTGCCGCACTGGGGCCGGTGCGGTCCTTTGGCCGCGCACCAGGCGGCCGGGCAGCGCGCCGGTCGGCTCGCCGCGCTCATAGGTCACGGTGCCGCTCACGATCGTGGCCAGATACCCGTCCGAGCGCTGTGTCAGGCGCTTGCCGCCGGCGGGCAGATCGGCCTTGACCACCGGTCGATGCAGCTTGATGCGGTTCATATCGATCACGTTCACATCGGCCTTGTAGCCGGGGGCGAGCACGCCGCGGTCGAGCAGTCCCACGGATTCCGCTGCACGGCTAGTGATCGACTGGATGGCGTGCGGCAGCGTCACGCCCAGCTGGCCCACCCGCTGTTCGAGCAGATAGGTGGTGAAGGCAGCATCGCAGATCATGCCATAATGCGCGCCGCCATCGCCGAGTGCCGGGATCGTCAAGGGTCCCCCGAAGAAGCCTGCGGTGTTCTTCAGATAGGTGTTCAGGTCGGCCGCATAGCGGCACAGGATGGCATGGCCGTCATCCTCGAGCAGGGCATCATAGATCACTTCGTCGACCGGCCGACCCTCACGCTCGGCCTTGAGCATGAGATTGTCCTTGTCCCCGAAATTATAGTTCGCCGATTCGTCCATGAAGTACAGCGTGCCCTTTAGCTGCACCGTTTCCACGAAGCCGGGATTGGGATCTTCCGGCTGTTCTGAAAGGATCCGCGCCCGCAGTTCCGGATCTCGCATCCGCGCCACCTTTTCCGCGAGTGGCAGGTTGGCAAGCGGGCGATAGCTCGGGTTGAGGCAGAAGGGGTGGAAGCTGAGATCGAGCCCGAACAGCATCCCGATCGGGCGCGCCATGAACTGGGCGCGCACGTCGAGCCCCCGATCGACGAGTTTCTGCACACCGTCGACATATTTCTGCCAATTGTCACCAAAGGCGATGAGGCTATAGTTTATCGGCCGCTGCGAGGCTTCGGCGATTTCGCCGAATATCCGGATTTCGTCCTCGGGGGCACCGTGTAGATAGGGAATGAGCTGGAACACGCCGCTGCCCGCATCGCCAAGTCCGCGCCCGAGTTCCAGCAGTTCGCGCTCATGCACGCCAACCGACGGCGCCAGTTCGCCGCTGCGGAAGCGGTGGAACAGATTGCGCGAGGTCGAAACTCCGAGCGCGCCGGCCCGCACGGCCTCCGCGACGAGATCGCGCATGCGGGCAAGGTCTTCCTCGGTTGCCGGCTCGATATTGGCGCCGCGCTCCCCCATCACGAACACGCGCAGCGGACTGTGCGGGATTTGGGTCGCGAAGTCGACATCGGCCTCGCGCTCGTCGAGCGCGTCGAGATATTCGGGGAAGGTTTCCCAGTTCCACGGCACGCCTTCGGCCATGACCACTTCGGGAACGTCTTCCACGCCCTCCATGAGCTTGATTACCAATTCGTGATCGGCACTACGCGTGGGTGCAAACCCGACACCGCAATTCCCCATGACCACCGTAGTGACCCCATGATTGGAGGAAGGCGAGAGCGTGCTTTCCCACGTCACCTGGCCGTCATAATGGGTGTGAACGTCGACGAAGCCGGGGGTAACATAGGCGCCCTGCGCGTCGATTTCCTTTCGACCGCGGCCATCGATTCTGCCGATATCGACGATAATCCCGTCGGTAATGGCCAGGTCCGCCGCGAAGGGTGCGCCACCGCGTCCGTCAACCACGGTGCCCCCCCGGATGACGAGGTCGAATTCAGCCATCATACTCTCCTTGATTGACCAACGCCGGCGTGAATCGCCGCGCCGCTTGCCGCCCTGGCCCTCGATCCTGGACCAGCGCCGGTCGCGATCAGCGCAGCCACCCGCCAGTGGCGAAACGTGTGACGACGTTCCTTGACAGTAGTGTCAATACTCTGGAATGGCCGGACTGGCAAGAACGAGAAGGGAGAGGCCGGTGGGCGCGCGCATGCACGAGGTTCTGGAGGCCGATTACGTCATCGTGGGCGCAGGATCGGCGGGTTGCGTTCTGGCCAACCGGCTGAGTGCTGATTCGTCCGTAAAGGTCATCGTGCTGGAGGCGGGGAGCGACGACAGGCTGCTCGCCGAGCCACGCCACCTCAAGAGTCGATTCATGATCGGCATTCCGGCTGGTTTCAGCCATGTCTCAAACGATCCCGCCCTCAACTGGGGCTTCGTCAGCGAACCCGATCCTCATGTGGCGAATCGCACCTTCGCACTCGCCCGCGGCAAGGTGCTGGGGGGATCGTCGGCAATCAACGGTATGATCTATGTCCGCGGCTTGCCGCAAGATTATGAAGGATGGCGCCAACTCGGTTGCGAAGGCTGGTCCTGGTCCGACGTCCTACCCTATTTCCGGGCGGCAGAGCGGCAGGAGCGCGGTGCCGACGAGTGGCACGGCGATGATGGTCCGCTGGCAGTGGGGGATTCGACGCTTCGCCACCCGATGACCCTACGCCTGCGTGAAGCCTTCATCCAAGCGGGAATCCCCGCCACTGACGATCTGTGTTCCGGCGATCATGAAGGCGTCAGCTTCGTCCAAAGCACGATCCGGCGCGGGCGCCGGCAGTCCGGCGCCGCTGCATATTTGCACCCGGTACGGCACCGCCGCAACCTGACCATTCTTACCCATGCGCTGGCGCAGCGCGTGCGCATCGAAAATGGCGAGGCGGTGGGCGTGGAGATCGACCATCAGGGCACTACCAAGTTCCTTCGCGCTAGGGTCGAGGTAATTCTTGCAGGCGGTGCCTTCAACAGCCCGCAGCTGCTCCAGTTGTCCGGCATCGGCGATCCGGATCTGCTGCGTAGCCACGGTATTCCGGTGGTGCATGCGTCGCCCGACGTCGGCGAGAACTTGCAGGACCACTACATCGTGCAGCTGCGCGCCACACTCAAGCCCGGTTCGCCCAGTCTGAATGCCCGGTCGCGTGGGCTTGGGCTGGTCGGTTCGGTGATCCAATATGGCTTGTTCCGGCGCGGCCTATTGGCGGGCGCGGCGGCGCATCTCACGGCCATTGCCAAGTCGAGACCGTCGCTCGATCTACCAGACTATCAGTTCTTCAGCAGTCCGGCGAGCACGGACGTGCCGAGGACGTTGGCGGCAGGCCACACGATTCTGGATGCTCGGCCCGGCGTTACGATCGGCGGCCACCCGGTCCGGCCGCGCTCGGTGGGGTATGTTCGAATACGCTCGGCCGATCCGGCGCAACATCCGGCCATCATGACCAATTACCTTTCTGATCCGTACGATCAGCAGACGACGATTGCCGGCATCCGGCTAGCGCGCAGCATTCTGGCCCAGCCGGCTATTGCCGACGCGCTCGTGCTGCCGACCCGGCCCGCCTTCGATGCAATGACCGACGATGAAATCCTCGACCATGCCCGGCAGACCGGCGGCTCCATCTATCATTATGTGGGCACTTGCCGCATGGGCGCGGAGGGCGCGGTGGTGACGCCGCGGCTCGCGGTGCGCGGAGTCGGCCGGCTGCGCGTGGTCGACGCCTCCGTCATGCCCCGGATCATCTCGGGAAACACGAACGCAGCGGTGGTCATGATCGCGGAAAAGGCATCGGCCATGGTACTGGAGGATCGGAGAGCGTGATGGTCCCCGGCGATGCCGTCTGGGCGTCGGTCGGCGGCATGAATGCGGGTTCTTGACAAGAATGTCGGCCTCTATGGGCGCTCTCAACCCCGTGTCGGCGGTAGCTATTGTCTCCTCGTGCCGGGCTCGCCAGGCCGTCGGTGATCCCTCATACCTGTGTCCGGCGCGCTTCCTCGATCACCCCACGGATTGCCGCGTACACAGCAAAGGGCTGGTCGATCATCAGGTGGTGTCCGGCGCCGACGATGGGAATGAACGGCGTGCCCTTGGGCGCTTGCTGCTGCTGAAGAACGACAAGTTCCGGGGTGACGAGCGTGGAGTCCTCTCCATAGATGAAAGCCAGGGGGCATTTGGGTGCGGCTAGTGTGCTCCATCCGTCATAGGCCTCGAGATTGGACCAGAAGTGGGGGTCGAACCGCCACCGCCAGGCGCCGTCGTCGGTCTGGACGAGCCCTTTGCGCGCGATGTCGTCGAGGATGAAGAGGTTGCGATGGTGCTGCGGCGGTGCGAGCCGAAATCGTGCCAGCGCATCCGCAATGGTCGGGTAGCTTCGCCCTCTAGTCGTCAGCGTTTCCTGCTCGGTAGTCGGAGCGACGCCGCAATCGAGCAGCAGTGCCCGGCTGAAGCGTTCGCCGATGCGCGCCGCCAGGAAGATGGCTGGCTCCGCGCCGAAGCTATGGGCGATCACCGTGGGACGCTCGGCTGCCGCGAACAGCTGCGCCGCCTGAGCTGCGGCGAAGGCTTCCTGCACCTGGACCTCGACGGAGTAGGTGGTGCGCCAGCCCGATCCGCCCATACCTGCCAGCGACATGGCGCAGACGCGATAGTCGCGCCCCAGAAGTGGCGAGAGCGGCCCCCACCAATGGGCGTGCGCGAAGTTGCCATGGATCAGGAGGAGACCCGGCTTGCCGATATCTCCCCAGGTCAGGAACTCGATAGCGGTCTTGTCCACTTCGACCGTGCCGACCTCGGGCAGGTCCGCCATGACACGCCTGTACCATTCGGGAGCTGGCGGTTTTTCGCCCGCAAAGGCAGCCAGCGGGTAGCGATCGCTCGATTCTACAAAATTCATCGTTTAGATTCCATGAGAGAAATCGTAATCAAGGCATTGTAAAGTAATGTAGTTGGCTAATAACCTGTCCACTGCAGAGGTCCGTCGCTGCGGCATCGCGTGCCCATCGGAAGCGTTGTCGCAACCATGTTCGATGGCAGGCGCTCACAATGATCAGTGTACCTTACTGGCGAAAATTAATCCTTACGGCGAACCTATAGCGCCTTTCAAACCAATTGATCGTTGATCGCTGTGCACGGATTTGATACATGTGTCAATTATTGGCGCAATGCAAGGACGTCAGGAGGGGGCATCATGGCGTTTGAGGCGCAGGCTCCAGGATCGAGATTGGGATCGGGACTAACTGATGCAGTGAGTGCGCTCTGTCGCTATCGCCGGAGATTGGTGAAGGGTCGCAGCGGCGTCCGTCCTGACGAACCTTGCGAGATCCGGTTCGACCGGATGCAGATGTGGCAGCTCCTCGCCGGCTGATCGCGGCGGGTTACCAGCAACGCTACACTGCCGCGATTAGCGGCGTTCCAAAAACAGGCATAGAAGAGGAGAGGAAGCGTGAGCGATCTATTGTCGTACAAAGGCAAGCGCGTCGCCATCGTCGGCTGTTTTTCCGGCATGGGTGAAGCGTGTGCACGTACGCTCGTGGCATTGGGCGCGGAGGTCCACGGCGCAGACATCAAGCCCTCGCCCGTATCCCTGGCCTCGTTCACCCAGGTCGATCTCAAGGACTGGGAGTCGATCAATCGGGCCGTCGACAGCATCGGCGGCGAGATTGATGCCCTGTTCAATTGTGCCGGCCTGCCACAGACCTTCCCGCCCGCCGATGTCCTCTCGGTCAATTTCCTCGGCATCCGGCACTGGACGGAACAATGGCTGCCCCGTCTGCGCCGGGACGGCGCCATCGCCACTATCTCCTCACTGGGGGGCATGGGATTCCTGCGGCGCATCCCGCTACTCACGTCGCTGATCGCGATCTCGGACAAGCAGGCATTCCTCGATTGGGTGGCATCGCATCCGGAAGAGGTCCAGGACGGCTACGCGCTCTCGAAGGAACTGGTCAACGCGTGGACGTGCCTGCTTGCCCAAGAACTGGGCGGTCGTGGCATCCGCGTCAACGCGACGATGCCGAGCCCGACGCAGACGCCGATGATGGCGGCCTTCGAAAACGTAGTCAGCAAGGCCGTGCTCGAACTCTTCACGATTCCGTCGGGGCGTCGCGCCACACCGACGGAACAGGGCAATCCGCTGGTCTTTCTTAATTCTAATGCCGCCAGCTTCATCAGCGGCGTGTGTCTGCCGGTCGATGGCGGGTTTCATGGCGGCGTGCAACTGGGCGCAATCGACCTGCAGGCGGCGCTGGCGGAGGCATGATCCTGCGCGCCGCCGCACCGTGCATACACCCGTCGATGCGAGGGGAGTCGCTTCATGGCTGCGAGCGGCGCCGATGCGCGGATCTGCCCGGCGGCGGTTCGAATGGAAACACTGGGCCTGCCGGATCGGCGGACCATGCGCAATGCGCCGATGGGCGTTTCAACAACGCGCGGCATTCTCGCGCGGCAGGAGGTTAGACGGTGGAAGAAATCTTCATTCTGGCGGGCGCCCGAACGGCGATCGGCGACTTTGGCGGCGCCTTGAAGGACGTTCCTCCCGCGGATCTGGGCGCGACGGTAATCGGCGAGGCCGTCCGCCGGGCCGTGCTGTCTCCGGCCGATGTCGAGCATGTCGTGATGGGGCAGGTGATCCCGACGCTGCCGTCCGATGCCTATCTGGCACGCGTTGCGGCGGTCCGCGCCGGCATTCCCCATGCTGCGCCTGCGCTCACGTTGAACCGGCTGTGCGGCTCGGGCCTGCAGGCGGTGATCTCGGCGGCGCAGATGATCGCGCTGGGCGAGATCGGCGTGGCAGTGGCGGGCGGTGCCGAGAGCATGAGCCGCGCGCCCTATCTCGCCACCGGCATGCGCTGGGGCACCAAGATGGGCGAGACGACGATGCTCGACATGATGGTGGGCGCGCTGTCCGATCCGTTCGACGCCGTCCATATGGGGATCACGGCGGAGAATGTCGCCGATCGCTTCGATGTCTCGCGCGAAGCCCAGGACGCGCTGGCCGCCGAAAGCCACGCCCGTGCCGCCCGCGCGATCGCCGAAGGCAGGTTCGAAACGCAGATCGTCCCTGTCGAGGTCAGGACGCGCAAGGGCGTCACGGTGTTTGCCACCGACGAGCATGTCCGCGCCGAGACGACGGCGGAAAGCCTCGCGGCGCTGCGCCCCGCCTTCCGCCGCGACGGATCGGTGACCGCGGGCAATGCGTCGGGCCTCAACGATGGCGCGGCTGCGGTGGTGCTCGCTTCGGCAAGCGCGGTCGAAGCGCGCGGCTTGCAGCCTGCGGCGCGGATCCTCGGCTGGGGGCATGCCGGTGTCGATCCGCAGATCATGGGGATCGGCCCGGTCGCAGCCGTGCCGATCGCGCTGCGCCGCGGCGGGCTGGAACTGGCCGCGATCGACGTGATCGAGGCCAACGAAGCCTTCGCTGCGCAGGCCTGCGCGGTCGCGGCCCAGTTGAGCTTCGATCCGGCCAAGGTCAATCCCAACGGCAGCGGCATCGCGCTCGGCCATCCGATCGGCGCTACCGGCGCGATCATCTTGGTGAAGGCACTGTACGAGCTGCAGCGGACCGGAGGGCGCTATGGCCTCGTCACGATGTGCATCGGTGGCGGGCAGGGCATCGCCATGGTCATCGAACGTATGGAGGCGCACGCATGAAGGTCCTGGTACCGGTCAAGCGGGTGCTTGATTACAACGTGAAGCCCCGCGTGATAGAAATCGCGTTATATGCAGTGCGACCTTCAAACATCCATATTGCCGAAAGCCCGGCGCAAAGCGTTGAGTTTGGCCGTCGTAAATTGCCGGGCGGGCGGCGTATCCGCAGCTATGATGTCAAAGCCGTGGTAAGCGCCAGGAACGACCAGTACCTCGCAGGGGACCTTCGCATTGAGCAGTCGCTGCGCGTAGTTCAGATCCTCCGTGACGAACAAGTCGATGCCGCCGACTGCGATAAACGCGGGCGGCAGACCGCTCAAATCTGTGACGCGCGCAGGTACGGCCGATGCAGGAACGCTGGAACTTCCCGGCTCCATTCCGAGAAACGATGCCCAGCCATAGCGGTTGCTCGCGGCATTCCAGCCAATTGCGCCAACAGGAAACGGCGGCATGATCGTGCTGCCGGTGCGATCATCAAGCATAGGATAGATTAGGGTCTGAAAACATACTGGCACTTCGCCGCGATCGCGTGCTGTGATTGCCAGTCGCGCGGCATGGCCGCCACCCGCACTTTCACCCATCACGGCGATACGGGCGATATCTACACCAAGTTCTGCGGCATGATCATGCACCCATTTCAGGGCGGCGTAATTGTCCTCAATTGATCCGGTGAATCTCGTTTCGGGCGCGAGCCGATAATTGACCGTTGCGATCACGCAATCGAGCTGCTGGGCAAGCGCCTGATGCTTGCCAATTTCGAAGTCTGCTGTTCCAGCGATGTAGCCGCCACCGTGCATGTGGACGACTGCCGGACGCTTCGCACCGACCCGGGCATTGATGACGTAGACCTTGACCGCGGGCCCTCCAGGCACGGGGACCAGATGTTCATCAACCGGGACGTCGGGCAAACGCTTAGGCATAACTTCAGGGTGCGGTCGGCGCAGAGTTGCCAAAGTGGCGTCGCTGGGCGTGCCATGTTCCGCGGTCATGCGTGCGACCACTGCAGCGGAGGGGCGCAACGCCGGATTGACGAAAGCCATCACGTCCGCTTGCGTTTCAGAGCTGATGGTTGCAGCCGAGGCGAGCCTTGGAAGGAACTGGGCGGACCCTAACGCGGCGGCCCACTTGGCGAGGCTACGGCGCGAAATTTCCATCGTCATGCTATTTATCCCGTCGCGTGGTTTATCAGGCAAGGTGGGTCTGCGCCCAAGCGTGAAACAGGTCCGGCCACGCCCGATTGGGCTGGCCGGCACGCCCCGCGCCGAAGGCGTGTCCGCCTTTCTCAAAAAAGTGTGCCTCGACGGGGCGCTTTGCGGTCATTAGCGCTTGCATCATGGCCAACGTGTTCGCGGGGTTTACTGCGGCGTCGTCCACTGCATGGGCAAGAAACATGGGAGGTGTTTCGGTCGATACTTGCAGAGCGGGCGAATGACGCGCGATTGCCTCTGCGTCGGGATTGGGTCCAACTAGGTTCGAAGTGGAGTCGTGGTGTCCGATATCCGGTGACAAACTGATCACCGGGTAGATGGCCCCGACGACCGCTGGCCGAGCATCGGTATCATCCAGAGCGTCAATCGCGGGATAAATTTTCTGCTTGTAGCGGGTGGCGAGCGAAGCTGCGAGATGGCCACCCGCTGAAAACCCGGCGACGAGAATGCCGTCCGTCCTTAGATGTCGCAAGGGGGCTTGCCGCCGAATGACTTGCACTGCACGCCGTGCATCGGCCAACGATACGTCCGCGCGCGGGCTCCAGCCTTCGCCGGGGAGGCGATAGACCAAAACGAATGTCGTATAGCCCATTGTTCCGAACCGACCAGCGATTTCGATTCCTTCGTTTAGGATCGATACCCAGCTGTATGCACCGCCAGGTAGCACCAGAAGGCTTAGACCATTGGATGGCGTGCCTGCAGGCGGCGGGAAGACGCGCAGTTCGGGGCGTGCGACGTTGCGCACGAGGATGTCGGGGAAATCTGGTGGAACCGGACTGGCCCGAAAGCCTGTTCCGGGCAGCGCACCTGGCCAAAGTGGTATGCGTTCGACCCGGTTCCAAGAGGTAGGGAGCGGAGGCAGTTTGAGCCCGCGAGGTATCGTCTGGCTCATGCCATGATTTGAATTCAGCGCCGCTGCGGCAAGGGTCAGGGCAGGCAGGACAGCACGGCGTGTCCATCCCGAGGCACTATTGCCGCTTTCATCCATCGCATCTTTCCTCTCCGCGTCAGACGCCAACATTATACCAAATGATAGGATATGCAATTGATTGCGTCAAAAATGAGGCTATGGTTTCGTCACGGGCTGACAAGCCATGAGAGGATGCTTCGGACATGAATAAGTATATGATATGCCTAACAGCCGCTTGTGCCATGGCCTGCATGGGGTCTAGCCCTCCAAGGCAGCCTGACCTCACGCCTATCGACAATCATGTGCCGGTCGGAACGGGTCGCTTTCCCGCCATCATGGAGCAGGCAGCTTCACTTCCGGGCTATACGCTCTATGCCCCTGCAAACCTTACTTTCAGCCAAAAGCTTCCCGTGGTGCTCTGGGCCAACGGCGGCTGCATGGCCTATGGCAACAGGTATCGCATATTTTTGAGCGAAATCGCCTCCCACGGCTATCTGGTCATTGCCATCGGCGGGGTGGGGCCGAGCACCATCGAGGGCGGCACCGAAGAGGGCATGCCTCCGCCACCCAAGAGCACGACGGCGCCGACTTTGTCCGATTACACGCAATTGGGGAAGGCGCTGGACTGGGCAACTGCCCAGAACCGCAACGCCAAAAGCCCACTGCATGCGAAACTCGATACACGCCGCGTGGCGGTGATGGGACACTCTTGCGGTGGGCTTCAGGCGATAGCCGCTGCCGCAGATCCTCGCGTCACAACCACGGTGGTGATGAACAGCGGAGTTTGGAACACGGGGCCCGGCGGCCTGCCCGGCGCGCCGGTCACCAAGGCCAGCCTGACGCGCATGCATGGCTCTGTTCTGTACATCGGTGGGGATGCGTCCGACGGTGCGCACGAAAACAGCCGCGACGATTTTGGTCGGCTTACCACGATACCAGCCATCTGGGCTTACCCAGACGGAGTAGGCCACGGCGGAACCTATTTTGAGCAAGCCGGCGGCTCGTTCGGCAAGGTCGTCGTCAGTTGGCTGCAGTGGCGCTTGAAGGGCGATCGCGCAGCGTCATCGATGTTTGCCGGCGTCGAATGTGGCTTGTGCGGCGACACGCGTTGGCATGTCGCGCGAAAGAACATCAAATGATAGGTCGGGCAAAACCCAGCTGGCCATTCTGCATGCAGAGCGTCAAGCGCCAAGGTGAGGGGATGCATCATGTTAATTGATCGCCGCCGCGCCATAGGCGCCACGCTCGGCACCGCTGCTCTCTTCCCGCTTGATGGCTTGGCGCGAGCGGCCGGACCGTCGGTGGCCCGGACGACCGCTGGGCAAGTCGCTGGTAGCATGCCCCACGGCGTGCACCGCTTCCTGGGTGTGCCTTATGGTGAGCCGACCGGCGGAACGGCGCGGTTTCAGCCTTCCCGGTTGCGACAGCCTTGGGATGGCGTGCGACCGGCGCTCGAGATCGGCGCCCGCTGCCCCCAAAAGGGGCACGATGGCGCAACCCCCGAGGCGTCCGAGGATTGTCTGTCACTGAACGTCTGGACCGCTGCGCTCACAGGCCGCAAGCCGGTCATGGTATGGCTGCATGGTGGCGGGTGGGAAGCCGGTATGGGCTTCGATCCGCTCACTGAAGGCGACTATCTGGCCCGCACGCGTGACGTAGTGGTGGTTACCATCAATCATCGCCTCAATGTCTTCGGCTATCTCAACCTCGCCGGGCATGGGGGTGAGGAGTATGCCATGTCTGGCAACGCCGGACTGCTCGACATCGTGCTCGCGTTGCAATGGGTGCGGCTCAATATCGAGGCCTTCGGAGGTGACCCCGATAGAGTCATGATTTTTGGCCAGTCCGGTGGCGGGCGTAAGTCCAGCCTGATGATGGCCGTGCCGTCGGCGCGAGGTTTGTTTCATCGCTGCGCATCGGAAAGCGGACCTGCCCTCCGTATGGATGCTGTTGACCTGTCCTACGAGCGCGCAGATCGCTTGCTGCACGAGCTCGGCATCGCCGCCGGGGATCTGCACAAGCTAGCCACAGTGCCCACGCCGCTCCTGACCGCGGCCGGCATCGCAGTGCGCAACGCCCTGGGTCAATTCCGCCCGACGATCGACGGAGATGTCTTGCCGCATCAGCCAATCGACCCAGTAGGCTTGGCCCCCAGCGCGCGCGTGCCGATGATTGTCGGGACCGCGCGCGACGAGACGGCCCTGTTCCTCGGCGCCGACCCGGCCTACGCCAACCTGGAAGAGGGTGAACTGCGTAAGCAACTGCTGCCTTTTATTCCGGCCGATAGGACCGATGCGGTCATCCAAGCCTACCGCACGCGCTACCCTGCGCTGGATAACGGCAAGCTCTTTGCGCGGCTGACGACTGATCGAAGCTATCTGCTCGACGCCATTCTGCTCGCCGAACACAAGGCCGCTCAAAACGCTGCGCCGGCCTATCTCTATGCGTTCGACTATCCCATGACCGTGGGGGCATTCGACAACGTCACGCCGCATGTTGCCGAGGTTCCGTTCATCTTTGGCACGTTGCCCGCGTGGCGATATGTGCCCCCATCGCCCGCCGCCCAGCATTTGGTCGAGACGATGTCAGGTACTTGGTCGAACTTTGCCCATACCGGCATCCCGCGCGGACCCGGCTTGCCGGCGTGGCCGCGGTTCGACGCGGCGCGGCGATCGACGATGGTGATCGGCAAGACCATTCGCGTGCTGCCGGATCCTTATCGCGCGGACCGCAAGACGATGATGCAGTTCGGTTCACAGCAGCTGGACCGGTTCGAGCCGCGGCCGCCTGGCCCTTGGATCCGTCCCTGACACATGGCCGGATGCGGCAAGAGGAGTAGAGCAATGATCAAGACCCCCCAAGCGCACGCGCTGCCGCGTGTGGCGATGACCCTCGCAGCTCTCGCCATGACGCTGCCTCCCCTGGCGCTTCCGGCCGCTGCACAAACGTCGATCGCGCCGCAGGGCGGACCGTCACCGATCGAACTCGCGCAATACGCCGGGACGTTTGCCTTGCCCGACCTGCCGGGGACGGGGCCGATGCCGGCGATCGTTGAGCAGCAGCCCACGCTGCCGAACCATCTGGTCTACCACCCGGCTGCCCTCAAGCGGGGGGGCGCAAAACTGGGGGTGCTGTTGTGGGGTAACAGTGGATGTTCTGCCGATGCAGCGAGTGCCCGACTGCATCTTCTTGAAATCGCCTCGCATGGCTATGTCGCAATTGCGCCGGGCAGCGCCATGACCGGGCCCGACGCGCCGCCCGCTTTACGCGGGGTCATGCCCGACCACGCCCTTCGCCCGGTAGCCACCAGCCCCGCCGACATCATCGCTGGCCTCGACTGGATCCTGGCCGAGAACAAGCGCCCCGCTAGTCCTTTCTTTGGCCTGATCGACCCTGCGCTCGTAGCGGTCTCCGGACATAGCTGCGGCGGGGTCCAAGCTCTCGACGCGGCCTCGGATCCGCGCATCCGAGCGGTCATAATCCACAACAGCGGCATCTTTCCCGATGGCAAGCCGTTCATCCCCGGTCTGACCACGCCCAAGGCAGCGCTTGATCGACTTCATACCCCTGTGCTCTACATCATGGGCGGGCCAGCTGACATCGCCTACGAAAACGGAATGGATGATTACCGACGGATCAGTCGTGTTCCGGTCGTCATGCTCAATATCCAGCGCGGCCATCGCGGCAGTATGGATGAGCCGTACGGCGGCCGCGTCGCGCAAGTGGCGCTCGATTGGCTCGATTGGCAATTGGGCGGAAACGAGGCTGCAGGTCGCACCTTTACCGGTCCGATGTGCCGACTGTGCGTCGACCCCGCGTGGACGGTCCAGCGCAAGGGAATCTGAATGGGCGAGCCCTGCCGTGATGACCGGGATACGCGGGCGCACCTGGTCATCAAGCTGCTCAAGCTGGGCAGCGTGCTCAGTCAGCCAATGACGATCGGGCTGTGCCAGCCGATGGGGCTGACACAAGCCGAGCTAAAGATCCTGATGGCCTTGGCAGGGGAAGGGGCATTGGCGGGATGTGACCTCTCGAAGGTCCTTGGCATTCCCGCCATGACGGTCAGCCGGCGTGCGACACCCCTGAAGCGGCGCGGTTGGGTCGAGGAGCAGGCGCTCCCGAGCAATCGGCGGCGCAAGCTGTTTGCACTGACCGATGCGGGGCGCGAGGCTCATGCACAGGTGATGGCCCATCTGCATCCAATCGGGCTGGATCTGCTGTGCGCACTCGATCCGACGCAGATACAGGCCTTGGCCGCAAGCGTCGATACGATCAGCGACGGGGTGGTCCGCTGGGCCCGTCGGAGCGCAGCGGACTCCTGACACGGGGGCTGTCAGGGCAGCTTTTGCTTGTTCGGGTCGATCTTGCGATCACTGCGCAGCATCGGGTCCCAGTGTTCGGCAATGCGGCCGCGTTCGATGCGGAACATGTCGAACCAAGTCGTGACATAGTGCTGGCCAGTTGAGTCTGTCTCGGGTCGGGCGAAGGCGATCGTTACAAAATTGCCCTCGGCCATGATGTGGATCATCGGAATTTCGAGATGATCAAGGACGGGCCTGACCGGGCGGGTCGACTTGACGTATTCGATCAGCCCCGCGAGCCCTTGCGCGGCATTGGGGTTATGCTGGACGTAGTTGGCCGCGATGAATTCGTGCGCCCGGGCAGTGTCGCCTGCCTGTAGTACGATCCGGTACATGTCGAAAACTAGCCGCTTGTTGGCCGCCAACCGCCGGTTCGGACTGGCGAGCAGGGCTTCTTGGCCGCGGGGCGAGAGAACGGCAGTTGCAGCGGTTGGCGAGGCAGACGCAGATCCGATAGCAGCGGGCGTAGGCGTCGCTGCGGCAGTCGAGCTCGCCGCCAAGGTGGCTGCAAAGAACAGGGGGAAAAGAGCCATTGCAATATCCAGACGTAGGCAACCGGGCAGTGAAGGCGGGGTGACCCGCACGAGGCGAGCCACCCGGTTCAAGGATATCAGAACGAGCGCTTGACCGTCACGCGCCATTGGCGCGGAGCCGCCGGGAAACCGGTGACCAGGCCGTTGACTGCGCGCGCGTCGAGCAGCGCGTAGTAGTAGAGCTTGTTAGTGAGATTCATGACGTTGCCCGTGACCATCCACTTGCCGTCGGGCGCCTCCCACGCGACCGCCGCGTTGAGCAGTGTATAGCCCGGCACCTTGTTGAACGTGGTGTTGGGAATCGAGGTATAGAAGCTCGACTGGTAGGTCATGTCGATGCGCGGGGTGATCGTTCCAACGGAATTGGTGTCGATGCGATATTGAGCGCTCGCGCTGCTTTTCCACTTGGAGGCCAACGGGAACTTCGAGTTCAACGTCGTGCCGGCGCTGAGCGCCGAGGCCTGCAGCGACTTGAAGCCGATATCGAGGTAACCGAGCGTTCCCTGCAATGTCAGCTTGTCGGTTGGGCGGGCGGTCACTTCCAGTTCGCCGCCCTGCGTGCGGGCACGACCGGCGTTGAGCAACGCGCTGCAAGGCTGCGCGTAGCTGGCAAGAGGTACGTTAGGATAGGCCGGGTTGGCCGGGCATGAACTGACTGGCAACTGCAGGTTCGAATATTTGCCGTAGAACAGGCTGGCATTCACGCGCAGCTTGCGATCGAACAGGTCGCCCTTGAAGCCGACTTCGTACGAGGTCAGCCGTTCGGGATCGAACGGGATGACCTGGTAGAGGTTGTAGGGGCGCGGGTTGACGCCGCCACCCTTGAAGCCGGTCGCGACCGAAGCGTACGTCATGAACGTCGGAGCCCACTGGTACTGTGCAGCAACGCGGTAATCGACGTTGTCACCCTTGAAGGTGCCCGAGAGTCCGTTTACCGGGCACACCGCGACGTTGACAACGGTCCCGCCGGCCTGCGGGCAGGGGAAGTACGGCGGACCGTCGGGATGGAAGCCGGCGACCGAGCCGGGCACACCAAGGCGGCCGAAGTTGAAGGTCTTTTCCTGCTTGGAATAGCGCAGCCCGCCGATCAGCTGGAGCTTGTCGGTCACCTTCCAGTCGGCATTGCCAAAGACCGCATAGGTTTTGGCAGGGACGACGTCGCGGCCGAGGAAATCGAACGGCGGAATATCGATGCGCGAGTTGAGGTTGGTCTTCTCGTCCATGTAGAAGCCGCCCAGGGTTACGTTGACCTTGTTGTCGAACAGCGCGGCATTGAGGCGCAGTTCTTGAGTGAATTCGCGGTAAATCAGGCTGTTGGTGAGCAGTGCGCCACCGATCGGGGTGGTATCGCTGTCATCGACGTAATCCATCGTCTGGCGACGGAATGCCGTGATCGACTTGAGCGAGACGTCCGAGCCGAGCTTGTAGTCGATCGTCAGCGAGCCGCCGCCGCCTTTGGTGGCCGAGCGCGGCGTCGCGCAGTACGCAGCGGTCTGGTCGCTGGGGGACGGGTCGCAGAACGTGGCGTAGCTGAGGTACGGGCTCTTGCTGTAGACATCGAGCGCATAGGCGCCATAAGGCGAATAGCTGATGAACTGCGAGGCGCCGCTGGCAGTGCCCAGGCTCACGCCGTTGATGCTGGTCTTGGGGGTCTGTCCTGGGTTCTTCGCGTAGAGCAGCGTCTGCGGCGTGCCCTCGGAATTGTCGTTGATGTAATCCCCGGCCAAGTTGACTTCGAGCGCATCGGTGGGGGTCCAGCGCAACTGTACGCGCCCGGCAGTTACAGACTTGCCGCCCAGCGTGCCCAGCTGGCAGCCACTGGTCGTTGCGAATGAGGGGACGGCCGTGCCCGGGTGCGTGCAGGCATAGTCCATGCGCGTAACGTAGCCGTCCTTACTGTCTGACACGCCGGTGATGCGCATGAACAGCTTGTCGCGCACCAGCGGGATGTCCGCCGCGGCGTTGACTCGTACATTGTTGAAGCGGCCGTAGGACAACGAGACGTAGCCATGGCCATCGCCCGTGGGCTTCTTCGAGTAGAGCTTGACCGCGCCGCCGATCGAGTTCTGGCCCGCGAGCGTTCCCTGCGGGCCACGCAGCACCTCGACGCGATCGAGGTCGACGAGGTCGAAGTTCGCGCCGGCGATCGTGCCATAATAGACGTCATCGATGTAGGTACCCACGCCCGGGGATACGGCGGGGTTGGAGTCGACTTGGCCGACGCCGCGAATGAACGACTGGACCGACGGCCCCCCACCGGCCTGGGCAGGCTGCAACACGACGTTTGGCGCCTGAGCCGCAATGTCGCTGATGTTGGTCAGCCCCTGCGCGGCAATGGTCGCGGCGGACAGAGCGGTGATCGCCAGCGGGGTGCGCTGGACACTCTGCGCGCGGAACTGCGCGGTCACGACGATTTCAGTGATCTGCCCTTCGGTGCCCGCGGGCGCAGAGGCCGCGGCAGGTTCCGTGGGATTCTGAGCAGACTGGTCGGCCTGGACGCTTTGCGCGTGCGTGGCCAAGGGCATGGCGAGTGCGGTCGTGAAAGCAGTCAGCGCTGCGGAGCGCAGCAGCCAGGTCTTGTCTGAAGTTAGCGTGCGAGATGTATCAATCATGGAACTCCCCTCCTCGGTACAGCGGCTTGATGCCGCCCTGTTTGCAAATGAAGATGCAATCGATTGAAATCACATGCGCCACAAAACCGCTTCTGTCGCTTCGTGGGCCGGAAATAGCTATGGCAGTTGGTCGGCGGGCACCCAGCACCCATGTACTTGCGCGCGCAGAGGCAGCGGGACTTGAACTCGGGCTATCGGGCCCTCGACCAGTTTGTTGGCATCAAGAACCCAGACCTCTGATTTGAAACTTCCATCCTCGGCCGCACGATCGACGACGCACAGCAACCATTCGCTGCCGCCAGGCTGCGTGGCGGGAACATGGACGGGCTCGCTAATCGCGTGACCTGGAGGCAGGGGCATCAGGTCAATCCGGCCGTGCGGGAGTTCGATACGCACCAGCGCATTGAAAGCCGCACCCACCGGGCCGCCGGGGAGCGGAGGCCCACCTTGCGGGTTCATGGTGAGATACCAGCCTTTCCCGTACGCGCGGCCACAATCTGCATCCCGGATTCGCGGCATGTCGCCCGGGGGGCCAAGGACCGTCACCGCGAAATCTTCGCGGTCGCTGGCCATGTCGAAAGTCCAGCGTTCGAACGCTCCGCGGATGGCACGCTGGTCCACGTGGATGCCCCCGGCCTCGCGCATGAAGCCAAACGCGTTAGTTTCAGAGATGAACAAGTCCAGATGGACAAGATCCCCCTCGTCGTGGGCGTTCATAATGTGGAACGCCGAGGCGCCCTTTGGGCCTGTGAACCACCGGATTCCGCTGACGTCTCCGCTACGCGGCATGATGCCAATCCGGCATTCCAGATTCTGCTCATGTGCCCACTTGGGGCCGCCAGCCTGAAGCCTTGCAAGGTCGGTGGTGGTCGGAAAGAACGGAAAGACTGCGTGCGTTTGGGTGATCGCGAAGTCATGGATCATCCCGTGGTACGGTTGCTGGAACCATTGTTCACGAACGAGCTGACCTTGGGCATCGACCACTGCATAGGACACATCCAATGAGCACGGGCCTGCAGCCTCATACCCGAACAGGAACATCTCACCCGTTTCGGGATCGACCCGTGCATGCGCGGTCACTGTTTCAGAGCGCAAGGCACCGTCGTAGCTCCACGATCCTTGCGTATCGAGTGTATCTGGGGCGATGACGTAGGGGCGGCCGTCTTCCTTGGTCATGTACAAGCGGCCAGCGTGCCATACCGGGGTGGTGTTAGCGACGGTGCGATCGATCCCCGCAACGCTTGCATCATCGGTGTAGGGGTTGCGATATCCGCCAAATAGTGCGCGCTGCGCGTTGTTCTCGGCCTCGTATCGTGCCGTCCTGACATAGCGGATATCGAAGTCAACGACACCATCATGAAAGCGGAAGGCAGAAATCATGCCGTCGCCGGATAGGATGTTGTCGTCGGCGAACATGGGCGGATGGGCCGGATCGGGCACGGCCCGGAAAAACGTGCCTTCGAGACCTTCGGGTAGCACGCCAATGACGGGAAGACAGGCGCGGGAAGCCTCGATCCCGATCGGTGTGTTCAGTCCCTGAAAGTGGATGCTGTCAGGGAATCGTGGTCGCCGCGGCACGAGTGATGTCTGATTGTCTGCGGGGGCGCTGGGATCGTGCACAAAAGATCTCCGATGCAGCAAGCTACACTTGCCGCATTCACCAATATGGGAAAATGTAGCTGTCTAATGGCCTGTAATCTAATGCGGAAAGCTTTTGATAATAGGTTCGATTTCAGGAATTAGGCGTTCAATATTTGGGAATTACACGATTAGACCATTGCCCAATATGTAAAGATTGAGTGGGTTTTGTCGCGATCCGCCTTGCCGACAAAAATTGTCTGACTAAGCCATTCGTGCGGGCCTTCAGGTGCTTCGAATCGTGGGGTCAGGCCCATGTAGTATTCCGAAGGGTCAACATGCTCGTAGCGCTGCATGCGATCCAGAACGGCCTTGTCGGCATGGCGTATGCCCGTATTGTGCAGAGCAACGATGGTCCCGTCGTCTGCCTGCAACAGATAGCGGGCGTCAAAGCGCACGCTGTTGTCCGGACGGATGGTGGGCCAGTCGCCTCCGCTATGCGGGATGACCTTGCCCGAGAAGCGCGGGCCGATCACAGAACCGCCAAGTACGCCGACAAATCCGCGATCAAGCCCCCAATACGTCGGACCATAGCGCAGCCGTTCGCCTAGCTCGATGCGGATCTGGAACGCGAACTCGAACGACGGCGGCTTGGCATCGGCAGGAGGGGTGAAGCCCGTGGCGTTGCCGGGAGCTTTTACCGCGCCGGTCGCCGCTTCTGCAAGCACCGGGAGCATTCCTGCCATTCCCACGGTTCCGGCGATCATGTTTCTGCGCGATACCTCGGCGGTCATCAGACTTCTCTCCTGGTCAAGGCTGGTGATATCCCAGCATCGATTGCATGTCTTTTTATATCAATTGTGCGGACGGCTAACCACACAATGTCCGACTTTTCAAGCTAATTTGGATGAGCTGAGGGCGCGCGTCCCGTGGAAAGAGCTTTTTTGATATCGATTGCGGTTGCAGGAGATGTGACGATCTCAGCAATCAAATTCTGCTTTATTAACGTTAATATGTTGAAATATATAACATTTCAGCTTTAGCTGGTGCGTGGAGACATCGCGTGGGCAGTGTGCATGTCATGCCTCTGGCAGTTTCAAATGTCTGGGTATTGCGTCGTGCAATCGTGCTTCCGTCGATTTCAGATACCGGATATAGGCTCGAATAAGCTTTGGGCCTTCACGCTACACATTGGAAAATTAAAGAATGACTGTTGCAGCGCATTCTGCACGTCCTGCTGGCAAAGGCGGAAGACGAAAGAAAAAATCCAGCCTTCATGAAAGCATAGCGCACGACCTCGGAGTGGCCATAGTGACGGGCCGGCATCAGCCAGGCGACATTCTCAACACAGAGATCGAGTCGAGCGAGCAACTGAGTGTTTCGCGCAGTGCCTATCGCGAGGCGGTGCGTATTCTGACCGCTAAGGGGCTTGTGGAATCGCGCCAGCGAACCGGTACAATCGTGCTACCTATAACGCGTTGGGCCATGCTGGATCCCGATGTCATGGCATGGATGTTCGAGGGCGGCGCCTCGGCCTCCGTCCTCGAAGGGTTGTTCGAGATGCGCTTGATCATCGAGCCGTCCATGGCGCGCCTGGCCGCGATGCGACGCACGCTCGATCACATCGCCGACATGCGCAGGTCATTGCAAGCGATGGAACGGTTCACGCTCGCGACCGACGAAGGGCAAGCTGCCAACCGCAGGTTCTACAGCATCATAGTCCAGGCTACCGGCAATCCGCCGCTAATCAACCTGGGGAATAGTTTGGGGACCTTCGTGTTGTGGTACACTGAATTCCAGGGGAGCAGTGGAACTAAACCGCGCGACACGATACCGGAGCATTGGGAGCTATTCGACTCCATTGCGGCCGGAATGCCGGAACAAGCTAGTATCGCAATGGAAAAGCTTATCCGTGCAAACCAAGCTGATTTTGAGGAGCGCCAGGGATCTCGAAGCTAAACGATCTACAATCAAGCTTCTATAAAGGTAGATGTGATAAAATTTTGAAATAACTTTGAATCGATGTGTTGGTTGGGCGAGTATGTAGGGGGGATTTTCGATTTTTCTTCTTGATCAGCATTCTTCAATTTCGTCACCACGCGCGCGGACGCGTTTTCCTCCAATGTCATTCTCTGGGCATAGCGTGCCATTTGGCCAGGGCTCTTCTAGCGTAGGGCATGCACGATGCCGGCGAGGTCCTCGTGAGCGGCAGACAGGTCTTGCGTAAGGCCGACGCGTGTCGAGTGGGCGGTGAGCGTCCGGCGCCAAGCTAGCGCGGGTTGCGGCATCGATCGTTCCAAACAGGCCTGCGCCATCGGCGTGATCGAACAGCGCGCGAAAGATGGCGCAGGCATAATGAACCGCGCCGGGTTTGCCGGAGGCTCCAACTCCTGTGAAGGTGGAGCCTGTATGAGCGAGACGACGAACAAATTTGCGCCTGAGGTCCGCGAGCTTGCGGTGCGGATGGTGCTAGATCACGAGGCCGACCATCCCTCTCGCTGGCCAGCTATTGTGTCGACCTCGGAGAAGATCGGCTGCGTTCCGCAGACTTTATTTGAGTGGGTGAAGAAGGCCGAGGTCGATAGCGGTAAGCGCGCCGGTGTCCCGACCGAGGTCGCCGACAAGCTCAATGCGCTGGAACGCGAGGTCCGCGAGCTGCGGCAGGCCAACGAGATTCTGCGCAAGGCGTCGGCATATTTTGCGCAGGCGGAGCTCGACCGCCCGTTCCGGCGATGATCGCGTTTATCGATGATCACCGCCATGCCTATGGGGTCGAGCCGATCTGCCGCGTGCTGCCGATCGCTCCATCAACCTATCACGAGCGCGTCGCGCATCCTCGGGTTCGGATGCCTGAGCGCTGCGATGACGCGGCATCAGAAAGATTGGCTGGGTCGTACGCTGCCTGCGCAGGCAAAGCGGTGGCTTCGCGGAGGCGGCGGCGTCCTGCTGGTGGTCGCGCTCGCAATCAACATGGCTTGTCTTGGTGCCGCCTATGGGGCGATTGCCTGGTTAGGTCATCTAACCATAGGCGCCGTGGTGGCGGTTGCGGGATTCAAATGGAAGACGGTCTAATTGTTGATTGCCACTAAGAAGTGACCCGGGATTTCCATCGAGAATTGACCCGGTTGGATATGTGTCCCCCGGTACGGGGGTAGGGTCAAGCGGGTGATTTTTCCTTTCGTGTTTTGGGTGCTGCGGCACTGCT
>NZ_BMZP01000020.1 GCF_014652855.1 Novosphingobium pokkalii | reverse complement strand
ACAATCATCATGAAGGAGCGAGACTCTACCTCTGACCGGTAACAATCAGGGGAGCACGTCACGTCTATAGTCACTTCAAGTGGGCGATCGGAACGATAGGTTGCATCAATCGAAGGATTGAAAGTGGCCGTTCCAGCGGGGGACGCCATAGGAAGCCACCGACCAGATTGCGTCGTTCCGTGGCGCTGGCAGGAGTGTCCGCAATGACTGCAACTGGCCGTTTCACGTTTCGAGCATGCTGTGGGCGATATGATCGGCCGAAGTGAACAGCGATCTCAACGGCATTCGCGGCGTAGAAAAGCCATGAATGCCTTCGAAACCAAGGAGCTAGGTGTCAGACGTGCGCCGCAGCCAGGGCGCCGTCCGGGCGTGCCCGGAACTGTCCGAGCCAATAGTCCAGACTTACAAAACGTCCGCCGCCGTAGAAGAAGAGGACAGCAAGCATGATGACATAGGTGACCGTGAACTCGATGCCGTTGTTGAGCACCACCGGGTCGCCATATTGCGTGATATAGTTAAACCGGCCGGGAAAATTCTGTGCCAACCATTCCATGAAGGCCTGGAGTCGCAGGGTGGACTCGGCGGTCTTCCCCGCGATTGCCGCCCACCCGTGCGACCAGTGGACCGACAGGCCGGCAACCGTCATCGTCACCATCAGCGGGATCGAGATCAGACGGGTGAACAGGCCGAGCGCCAGAAGGATGCAGCCGGCGGTTTCCGTCGCCGTGGCGAGAACCGCCATCAGCAGCGGGGCGGGCATGTTCAGGCCACCTTGCGCAACGGGGGCGCCAAACCACTGCACCAGCGCTTCGAAGCCGGTCAGCTTTGCGTGCGCGCCTTCGTAAAAGATGGGCAGCAGATAGAGCCGGATGGCGAGCGGGGCAACGAAATCCAGCGCGCGGGCCTTTTCGAGCGCAGTATCAACAAGGGCGATCAGTTTCATGCGGGGTCTCCGATGGTCTTGGGGGTGGGCAGAACAGGCCGCAGATCAGACCACGCGTCAGGCTGGTCTGGAGTTCGACGGTCGAGCAACAGGGCGTTAGCGTGTCGAAAAGCCCGGCAAGCGGCGCCGCTTCTTTCGCGCGAAGATGCTCGATCAGCAGGCAATCCGGCAGCGTCAGCGGCAGGGTGAGCACCTGATGATTGGCGTTGCGGAAAATCGCATGCGGGCGATCAACGCCGTCGCCCCCGGCCGCTGGCTGTGCGGGATCGAACTGCAACAACACCAGGCGGGTGGTGGGGTTTAGCGCAAGCCTTTCCATTTCCGTGCTGGCGGGTGGCACCGATGCGGCGTCGATCTCGGCCGCGAGCAGCGCCCACTCATATTCCAGCAGCGCGATCTGTTCGCGCGGCGATACAGGTTGGCGCTGCACAAAGAGCAGGAACTCGGTGGCGATATGGTGGAACTGCGGGCGCGTCGCCGGGTGGCGCTGAATAAACGCTTCAATCGCCGCATCCAGTGCTGCGCTGCCAATAAGGCCGGTGAACAGCGGGAAGCTTGCCCGCAGGGCGTCGGCGACATTCTCGCGCAGCAACTGGCCGTATATCCCCGAGCCGTTCTTGCGGGCGGCCCGGCAGAAGCTGGCGAATTCCATCGCCATGGCGCGCGGTGCGGCGGTTTCAGGCAAGGACATGGCGGCCTTCGTCGATGGTGGTTGCGATAGCGCCGAGATCAGCCAGCAGGACGTCGAGCGCGGGCACGTTATTGTCGCGTTCGAGCAACAGCGGGCGCGCGCCGTGCAGCGCCCAGGTCTCATGCGCGAGCGCCATGACTGCGTCGGCGACGGGCGCGCCATGGGTATCGACCAGAAAGCCGTCGGCAAGTTCGAGATGCCCGGCGATGTGATAATAGACGATGGCCTCGGACGGCAGAGCGCGGAGGAACGCGCTGGCATCGGTGCCGTGGTTACGCGCATTCACATAGGCGTTGTTGATGTCGAGCAGGATGCCGCAACCGGAGCGCGCGACGAGTTCGGCGAAGAACGCGCCCTCGGGCATCTCCCCGCTATAAAGGTGATAGGCGGAGATGTTTTCCAGAACGAGGCGGCGGCTCGTAATGTCCTGCACCTGTGCGATGCGGTCTGCCAGATAGGGCAGGTTCTCCGCGCGGCGCGGAACCGGAAGCAGATCGTAGAGATAGCCGGTGCTGTCGCGCGCGGCGCTCAGGTGATCGCTGTAGATGGCTATGCCATAGTCGTCGAGGAACCGGGCAATATCGCGCAAGAAGGCGGTGTTGAGCGGCTCCGTATCGGCGATGGACAGGCTCAGGCCATGAGCGACCAACGGATAGCGATCAGCGATGCGGTCGAGTTGGTCGCGCTTGCGACCGCCAATCTGCATCCAGTTTTCGGGGGCGACTTCCAGAAAATCCAGACCTTTAACGGCGGGCGATTCGAGAAGGGTGTCGACGAACTCGGGCCGAAGCCCAAGTCCGCGCGCGCCTGCGGTCAGCGTCCGCATACGCCCTCCGCCAACCGGCTTCGGCTGTTCTCGGCGACCTTGTAGCCCTTGCCGGTGAGGCCGCATTTGCCGTCGCGGGCGCGCACGAGCACGCCGTTCGGATCGTGCTGGAGCTTGGTCTGGCTGTAGATCTTCTCGGTGCCGCACTTGCCGCTGGCGCATTTGCCGCCGCCCTTGGCAGGCTGCGATGCGGTGGCCGGGGCCTGCGGCGCCGCATAGGCCGGGGCGGCAAGCAGAGAAGTGGCGGCAATGCCCAGGATCAGTTCATGTTTCATGACGATATGCTCCTTTTATTCAATGGGAAAGCGGGAAGCAGGAGAGATCGCGGCCAGCAAAGACAGGGCCGTGATAATAGCGCTGGATGATCGCGACATTCTTGTCCTTGTCCTTCAGCGAGCGGCCCATGAAGTGATCGAGGACGAGCATCTTCGGATGGATCTGTGCCGCGATCTTGCCGACAACAGAGGGCGTCGCATGGAGGAAGCGGGACTGGGCATCGGCATCATCGTCGATGGCGGCGGGCATCATCAGCAGGTCGGCGCCCTTGGCGAAATCGATGAATTCCTTGCGGCTGCCGTTCTGGTCGGCCGAGAGCACCATCACGCCCTTGGGTGTGTCGATGCGATAGGCGAGCGCAGGCACATCGCCATGCGGGATGCCCAGAGCGGAAATGGTGACGCCATCACCCTGCCAGACCTTGGTGGCGACAGGGCTGGCGACGTTGACGTTCGAGGGGTGAACCGACAGCTTCAGGCCATCGGTGCCGCCAGACAGGCCAGCCAGATATTCAAAAGCGCCACGGCCTTGGCCGAATGTGCGGTTGAAGAAGGCGGTCATGCTTGGGAAGTTGGCATTGCTGCTGGGGCCGGCCAGCGCCACGTCATGGCGTCCGTTGAGGAAATAGGCGCCTTTCAGGATTGCGGGCAGGTCGGCCACGTGATCGGTGTGGAAATGCGAGATGCCGATGAAGTCGAGATCTTCGAGCCGGGCACCGGACTCGCCATAGCGCAGAAAGGTGCCGCCGCCTGCGTCGATCAGCAAGCGCGCCTTGCCGTCGATCCACACCACCGCGCCCGAGGACGCGCGGGCATCATCCGAGATGGGGCCGCCAGAGCCCAGCAGTTGGAGGGTAATGCCGCTCTTGCAGTTGGTGGTGGCGTCATCGGCGGCGGCGGTGGTGGGCGCTGCGGCATTGCCTGTGGGCGTGGAGGAGCCGGAACATCCGGCCAGTGCCAACGCGGCGACCAGAGCGGAGAGGGGGAGATGCGGCTTCATGTTGGTCTCCGTTGCGAGAAACGAGGGGCCAGTTCAGGCCAGCCCCAGCAGGTGGATGAGGCCGAGGCTGATCGCCCCGAGCACGAGGAGCGAGAGGACGACAGCGGCGGTCACGCGGCCTCCGGCATGGGCCACCGTGCGGACATCGACCCCCAGACCGAGCGCTGCCATCGAGACGACGGTGAGCAACGTGGCGGCTTCGTTCGCCGGAGCCAGCGCGGCCTGCGGGATCAGGCCGATGGAGCGCAGACCCATCAGGCCGAGAAAGCCGATGATGAACCATGGCACGAGGTGGTGCAGGGGCGGCCTGCCAAGGGCGGGGCGTTCGCCGGTGGTCACATGCGGGGGCAATTCGTCGGCTTCCTCGCGCAGCTTTGGCGCGATCAGCGAAAGGATCAGGCAGACCGGGCCAAGCATCAGCACGCGCACCAGCTTGACGAGCGTCCCCATCTGGACGGCGGTGGCCCCACCGGGCGCGGCGGCGGCGATCACCTGAGGCACGGCATAGACAGTGAGGCCTGCAAGCGCGCCGAACTGGTGGCCGCTAAGGTGCAGGCCGAAGGCAAGCAGCGGCAACATCAGCACGACCACCACGCCCAGAACGGCCGTAAAGCCAATCGAGGCCGCAACGTCCTCGCCGTCCGCGCCGATCACCGGCGCCACTGCGGCAATGGCCGAGTTGCCGCAGATCGAATTGCCGCAGGCGACGAGCAGCGCCATTCGCATCGGCAGCCCCAGCAATCGCCCGATCAGATAGCTGCTGGCGATGGCTGCACAGACCACAAAGGCGATGCCGATCAGCAGGCCCGCTCCGGCGGCCATGATCGTCGCTGCGCTGACCGAGGCGCCCAGCAGGACAACGGCGAGTTCGAGCAGAGCCTTGGCGCTGAACGTGATGCCGGGAAACCAGCGCTTGTCCGGCGTCCAGACGGTGCGGACGGTTGTGCCGATCAGGATCGCGAGGACGAGCGCTTCCAACCAGGTGCGCCCGAAAACCGCCGCTTCGATCCGTTGCAGGATGAGGGCGCCGCCGGTCACGGTCAGGCATAGTGCGAGGCCTGGCAGAAGGGCGCTGCCGGGCAGTTCGGGGTGGCTGGACGGGCTCTGTGTTGTCACGATGCGTCTCCTTGGTGAGACACAGATGCGACCAGCCGACCGATCAATCCAACGATCAATTTATATGGTTATGATCGATTTAAGTTGTTGATTGACTGCGCTCTGGCCTTGTCGCGCTGGCGATGGAGCGTCATCAGCGCCCTCCGGCGGCGCGTTTTCTTGGTCCGTCGAAAAATCTTCGCGATCAAACCAATTACTTGTGATGATCAGATCACCCAGTCCGGTTGCGCGTCGAAGCTCTTGATCGTGTCGAGCAACGCATCGGCCGCCTTGCTCCGGTAACGCTCTTTCTGCCGCAGCCCATGGAAGGGGCGCGGGGGAAGCGCGAGCGGCAGCGCGAACAGCGCGCGGGCTTCCAGAAGCGGGGTTACGACCAACTGGGACAGCATCGCGCTGCCCACGCCCGCGCGCACCGCCGCAAGAACGGCCTCGTTGGACGGCAAGGTCAGCACCACGTTGAGCATGTGCGGGTCGAGGCCTCGATCCAGAATAGCGGCCTCGAAGGTCGAGCGCGTGCCGGATCCGGGCTCGCGCATCACCCATGGGGCCGCCGCCAGCCATGCATTGGTGATCGCCTCGGCGGGGGTGCTGCTCACCAGCAACATGCGGTCTTCGCCCACCTTCCAGTACGCGAGCGATGGATCATCGACCGCCCCTTCAATGAAGCCCAGTTCGGCCTCGCCGTCCCGCACGCTGCGTGCGGCGCCTTCGGTGTTGGCGATCGCGACGGAGAGTTCGATCTCGGGATAGCGGCGGTGAAAAGCGGCCAGTCGCTCGGGCAGCCAGTACGCAGCGATGGTCTGGCTGGCAACAAGCCGCAGATGGCCGCGCTTGAGCCCGGCATATTCGCCAAGCGCCAGTTCCGCCTCGGCCGCCCGCGTCAGGACGGCCCGCGCCTCACCAAGGAAGAAGCGACCGGCATCGGTCAACTCGATGCCGCGCCCGACGCGGTGGAACAGCTTGATGGCGTGTCGTGCCTCCAGCGTGGCAATGGCGGCAGAAGCGGCGGACTGGGTGACGCCCACAGCGTCTGCCGCCCGCGTCATGTGCTCGCGTTCGGCAACGGCGACGAAGATGCGAAGCTGCTCCAAGGTCATGCGGGGTGATTAGCAGCTTCCCCGGATTTGTCATCGTTGATGGACGGCGTCGGTCGACGGCGGTGCCGTTGGCCGACACCATGCCCCAACCGATCAGCGGCAGGGAGAGCCGAACCGCTTAGCGCAGCACACACGGCCTCCAATCGCAGTCACATTTCTGGCTAGCGGACAGTTCTCGCCATGCCGGATTTTGCTGATGAACCTGCCATTCAACCCTTTGCGCGGGAATGGCGGCATTGTCCCACGAAGTGGCGTTCGATTTTGGCCGTGGCCGACCAGTTCAAGTCATTCAGCGTCGCTGAAGTGAGCGGCGACTATTGCAGAAACCCGCTGATCAGGTCGCGCAAATCAGCCAGTAGGTTTTGCTTCCCCATACCAGTCACCGGAGCGCACGCTCATCAGCGGTCCAGAAAATGCTCCAGACGCTCCATGTCGTCGAGGCTCATCGCTTTCTGGACGAATGCGTCCGTCACGGCGATCGAGCGATCGACGAGAGCTGAAAGAGCGAGACGATTATCGTTTTGGGCTGGCGTGAGACCCTGCTTGATCTCGAAAATTTCTTCACTATCGAATTCCCTTAGCCATGCGAGGCACGCGCTGAGCAGACCGACTACGACGTCGGCGAGTTGGACCCTCGGCTCGAGTTTCGAGTCGACGAAGCGATAGAAGTCGAGCTGTTCGCCTGCATCCATGAAGCGGTATTTTTCCAGCACTTTGCTCACCTTGTCCTCATTGTCGAGGATGTGCTGACTTGCCTTGAAGAGACAAATCCGGTGCATGAACAAGGATGAGAAATTTTCCATTATCAGGCCCGGCGTATCGTCAAGGAGAGGCAATGACGAAAGCGCCCGGCCTGACTGGAGGACACCTTTGAGCATCATGAGATTATAGTGCGGCATGAGGTCGTCGGCATCCTCCACCAATTCGACTATCTCGGTCAGAAAGCCCCTGACGTTGCCGCTTGTCAGTGCAGGATAGGAGTACCGACGCAGGATATCCTGGGTGGTGTCGAGATCGCGTCGAAGCACACGGTACAAGTCTCTCTTGAGGATATAACGGTCAACAAGGTTGAACATACCAATCTGCGGCATAGAGTCGACGATATCGACATAGGAGTAATACACCGGATCGAGAGCGATGAAGTGAATGAGGTAAGCCTCATCCATCAGCCAATTCAGGAAGATGTTCAGCTTTTTTGAGCTGAGCATCTTAAGGAAATCGCCCTTAGCGATCATATCGAATTTTATTTCTGGCGTTGCGGGCTGTATGCCCATCGAACGGCGTAGCTGACTGAGGTCGATGGCTTTCTTCAACCCTGGATGAGCGACGCCACCGAGCACGAAGAAACGGGGGTCGGGAACATTGAAGCCATCGTCTGTCAGATAGACGAGCCGATGGTTGTTGGTTTCGTCATAATACAAGGTCCGGGCCTCGTCGGTTACCGGCAGCCCGTAGAGTTCAATCGCCGGATCGCGCTGGCCGTTCACATCGATATCCATCTGATCCACCATCTGTCCTCCATGCTTTCCGGCCTATTCAGCATAAAAGCAGTCCGATTTCAAAGACGGGTTCCGGCGCAAGCTGCCCTTTTTGTGACTCGTTCAAGAACAGCAGCAAAATCCCAGCCCACGACATTTGGTTGCTCGCCGAATGTGGTAAATGAACGATGGGCGCCGACACTGCCGCCTGGCGCCTTGAACTGCGGGTCTGTGGGCAGTCGTGAAGACATGCCCTTCAGATTTGTTTGCAATATGTTCCTGTTTTGCGTATTCTGCTGCTATGTCAGAACTTGATGAAATCGCCCAACTCAAGGCTCAAGTCGAGCAATTGACTGCTGAGAATGCGGCCTTGCGCGAGGCAGGCTTCCGTGGGTCGAAGGCCGAAGCGCTGATGGCGCTCGAGTACGACCGCATCCCCACCTTTCTGAAGAGCCATCAGGCTGTTGCCTGGCAGCGGAAGATCGCCACGGCGGTGATGATTGTCGTGCCGGTAATCTTGGTTGCGGTTGCTGTGTTTGGGGGGCTTTATGCCTATCGGGATCATCAGCAGCAGTTGGAGAGCCATGCCGCTATGGATCGGGTCGCGGATGAATTTCAGTCCGATCCTGGATTTAAGCCTCACAAATAAACTGTGCTGAGGCTTATTGTGTATCGCGTTTGATCCTTTTGTCTTCGACATCCGTAGCGGCACCTTTCCGCGCGAATGTCGCTCTGGCTGCTGCGTCATCACCAGCAACTTCAGTAGCCCCCCTCTGAATTGCTGCTCTGGCAGCATCATCGCCCGGCGCATGATGGGGCGTGTCCGATCCACCTCCCGGGCCCTGGGGCGCGTGGCGGGCCGCTGATCCTGCCCCTCGGCGACCCTGCGGTCGAGGTGTTGCCTGCGGCATGGAAAACTCAGCGGGCGCTGGCACGGCACCCATCGTCGCAGCCGGATCCACCAGGCCCGCCCGAACCGGCGCCAAGCCATCAGCGGCATATTGCTCCAGAATGCGCCCGACGATCATATTGCGGACTTCGCGCTGATGGGGGGATGGTGTTGTGTTGGTGAGTGATGGCGCGCCCAGATCGCGGAATTCGGGGCTTGCGGCCATTTCTGCATAGCGCGAGGCAATGACCTGGCTCATGTCGTCGGAAATCTGGTAGCCGTTGCTGCGTGAGAGCGAGGCCATACTTTCGAGGCGTGATCCGACTTCATCGGAGCGGGTTGCCTGCCGATCCAGTGATTGCGCCTCGGAAAAATCCCGCTCGATGGCGTGGCGTTTTTCGGAAAAGTTCTCGACGCGGTGGAAGGTGCCATCGCGCCAGTAGCCGCCATCGGTGAGCGTGATGTCCTGCCCATTGGCATGGTAGCGCGTGACGTTGCTGCCCTGGCTTTGGCTGAGGCTGTCGCTGGTGCCATGGGCTTCCTGATCGCCGGTGGTTTTCGTCCACCGATGATCCCACGTGCCCCCGGCGGAAGCTCCAACCTCGGCGCCCAGCACCTTGCCGCCGACACCCGCTTTCGCGCCCGCATTGATCCCAAACGTGTTGGTCTCGGCATGGCCCAGCGAGCGGCCCGAAGTCAGGTTCTCGCCAATCGTGCGGTTGGTGCCGGTATGCTGCTTGGAATCGGTCCCCTGCCGATCGGACAATGTGGTGGTGTTCCCGCCCTGATCGCCTGTCGCCCCTTCGCTGCCGCTCGTACGGCGCGAGCCGGACGATAGGCTGTCGAGGGTGCGCATTCCGTGGCTCCAGCGCTCGGCCGAGGTTTCCCGCAGCGCATTGGCGCGTGTGTGATATTGCGCGCCAGTCTGCTGAAGGTTGCCGGTGACACTTTGTATCTCACTGGCCGAGAAGCCGAAGCGGCTGATCGCGCCGCTTGTGTTATACACCGTGGAGCCGTCGGCCATCGTCGAGGTGATCGTGCCATTGTCCCCACGCATGTTGACCTGCGGGATCGGGCTGGCCGAGACGGTCCAGGTGGGCGCGGTGTTGACCTGATTCCCGGTCACGTTCTGGAACTGGCTGTTGCCATAGGAATAGTTGCCGGTGGTGCGCTCGACGGCCGCAGCCTCGGCCGCGTGCAATGCGGGCGCCAGCATGGCGGTGGTGTTGGACGCGATGGACATGGCGCCTTTGGCCATGCCGGCGGCCATGACCGGCACGAACATGAGGAGGTAGCCCGCCAGTGTTTCCATGTTCTGGTTGACGGAATCGATGCCCGCCATCGTCGCCATCGTCATCCCGGTTGGTGCGAGCGCGGAAAGCTGGGCGGCCGAATATTGCGTGATGAACATGTGGAGCACCGCATAGATCGGCCCCCAGGAGGCGAGGTAGAAGAAGCCCGTGAGGTAGCCTTTCAACAGCGCCGGCCCGGTCTGTGGAAACAGGAAGAGCGGGAAGACCACCGGAAACATTGCGTAGAAGACGATAGTCAGCACGAGGTTCAGCACTGGTACCCAGGTCATCGCCTGCCGCGCCGCCGAGATGTAGCTGTTCTGCGCCTGCACATCGGCGTGAAGCGCGGCGAAGGTATCGCCGCCGCCCGATCCGAAATTGGCCCGCGCCTCCATGAAGGCATTCACTAGGCTGCGCTGCTGGAAGATCGTTTGCGCGCTCATCGAGGTGCCGCCGTAATAGGCCTGCGCCATCGTCGGCAAATCGTTCTTGAGCTTGGTCACTGCGCTGGCGGCAGGCAGGTTAGGATAGAAGGCAGGCGCCGCTGCGTTGATCCCAGCGGTGGCCAGGGCTGGAAAGGCCTGCACGATAGCCTGATAAGCGCTCTGGCACCCGATTATTGAGGCTGTGCCTCCGCCGGCAGGGATCCAGGTTGTCGAGCGCGCCGGCGAGCCCGGGCCGATGGCGGAGAGCAGGTCAGGCGAACTCGCCAGTGTCGACCAGCCATTCCCCTGGCCCAGCAGGATGTCATAGAAGGTGCATTGGGCCAGATAGCCCTCGACATTGGCCTTCATGATCGGATCGGAAATCGTGAATTGGCTGGTTAAATCGTTGAGCCGGGTGGGATAGATCATACCGCCCGCGCTGTAGGTCAGCGCCGAGGGCATGGTGAAAACGCTCTCTGCCGTCTTGGTCAGCCAATTGTTCACTTGGCTCGAAAAGCTGGCGACCATGGCAAGGCCGATCGGCACATTGGCCACCGCGCCATTGCCCACCGTCGGGTTGATCGTGTCGGAGACGACTACCGTGGTCGTGGGCACGATCATGCACATGTACATGGCGGTCGCCGAGAGAAACCAGTGGAACAGCACCCGCCAGTTCAATGAGAAGGCCATGACCAGCAGGCTGTAGCCCAGGCCCATCACCATCACGACTTGCAACATCGAACGGAAACCGCCACCGCCAGTCCAGGCGGCGACAGCGTTGAGCACGTTGACGATATACTGACCGCCCCCGCTGGTGATGACATTGACGGTCATTGGGCTGGTCTCACTGAAGCGGATGCTGGCCGAGCGACCTCTCGAACTGGAGGGCGGCGGTCATCTGGGGGGACATGGTGTTGCGCAGTGTGGCCTCGATGCGGATTGTGCGCTCGAGGATCTGCTCGGTGCGGGTCAGCCGCTCGGAATTATGGACCACCTGCGCGTCCAGCGTCTTGGTCACATCGCGGAGCTGGTCCTGCCACTGCTTGAGGGTCAGCGGATCGGCGTTCTGGAAGGAAGATTGGCCGTCAGTCACGAGTCTGTAGAACTGGCCGACGATGGTTTCGAGCAGATCGACTGAGGTGATCTCGGCCAAGCTGGAAATGTCAGCCGAGTTCATGCCGCCAAAGCTCGCCGCAGCATTGACCACCATGATCTTGTAGAGCGGGATCGTGGTGGCGCCGAGCAGGCCGATCTCTTCCGACGTCAGTTGCTGGTTGCCCTGGATGCGCCCGGCAATGTCGATCAGCAAGTTGTAGACCCGCGTCTTGAGTGCATTGGCGGTGCTGACCGAGAGGCTGGTCTGCGAGGGGTTGAGGCACTTATCTGTGGTGTCGCAGGCATAGACGGTGGCGCTGTTGCCGCCATCAAGCAGCGCGGTGATGAGCGCCGGATCGCCTTGGCCCAGAAACTTGAAGGTTGGGCCTTGGGTGTCGCTGGTGCCGGGCTGGTAGATCACTGTGCCGACTAGGCTCATCAGATATTGTTTGAAGGCCGTGTCGAAGCTTGGGTATTTCTCGCTCAGCATCGACCAGGTGTAATTGTAGGGGCCAGCAGGGATTGTGCTGTCGGAATTGCCCTTGATGGTTGAGCTTTGGCTGCCACCGGTGCCGCAGCCCTGCTCGGACGATGCCCAGTCAGAGAAGACACCCTGGCTGTTGCCGATGATCTTGCAGAATTGGCTGTCGCGCGCGCCCACCATACCGGCAAGGCCTGCGGCTACCTGCTGGCCTGCCTGACAGGCATCCAGGCTATGCTGGGTGAACTGCTGGACCTTCTGCATCATCTTCTCGATCGAGGTGCCGATCTGCGAGGAGATTGCGTTGATCGCGAGGTCGAAGACGAAGGCCAGCGCGCCATTGGCTGCAGCCTTCATTGCCGCCACGATCTGGTCGGTGTTGATGAAGGAAAAGCCGCCGGTGAAAATGTCGATGCCGCCGCAGCCGGCCTTGACGCTGGGCATCTGGAGCGAGCCCAACTGATAGGTCGTCTGCGCGGGGAAGCGCACCCAGAGGTTGCCGCCCGAGTAATAGCCGCCCTGTTGGCCGTTATAGGCAACGGGGCCAGTGGCATTCGCCGCCCCGCCAAGGTTCGAGAAAAACGAATTGAGCTGGCCGTTCACATCAGCCTGCGCGGTCTGGACGCAGATCAGATTGCCCAGCGCCAGCACGGCGAGGAAGCGGGCCAGCCACTGGCGGATCGCATGGGGCCAGCGCATCAGAAGTCGCTCCCCGGCTTGACGCTGGTGAGGTAGAAGATGCGTTGCAGCACATCGTCCTCGGCCATGATGCCGTAGCCGATGGGGATCGGCTTTTTGAGGTAGGTGTCGAAAAGCACGAGTGCCGGCACCTGACCGCCTTCTAGCCCCATCTTCTCATACTGGCCCTGATTGACGACAAAGCGCGGAAAGGCGGGGGTTGGGCCGCCGTCCATCGAGACCGGCAGGACCGAGAGGTGGTATTTGTCCGAAAGCGTGCGGACGATGGGCGAGAAGACTTCGCAGGCCCCGCAGGATGACGAGTAGAAGAAGAACAGCCCATAGCGTTCGGAAAGTGACGTGATGACAGCCTCGCGATCGGTCTTGCGTTGGGCGAGCCATGCCGTCTTGCCCAGAGTGCTGACCGGGCGCTGGAGCGTGTAATCGAGATCGGGGTGCTGCCAGATCGCGCGTTCCCATACATCGGCAAAGGTCGAGGCGCGGTCGAGTTGCTCGCGCTGGTAGCGGACATAGGCGATGATGTTGTCCGAGGTCGGCTCGAGGATCGCCTTGGCCTTCAGCTCCTCAAGCCGCGCACCGATCTTGTCGAGCTGCTGGCGGTAGGTCGGCGATGCCGCGTTGGGGCTGGCAGCGGGCTCGCTGGGCTTGGCCTTCGGGCGTTCGCAGTAGAACCAGGTGCCCAGCTTGCGCTCGCCGCAATAGAAGGGATCGCCGGTAACGGTGGACGTGTCCACATGTTCACCTATGGCGCTGTCCACCTGTTCACGCGTGGACGGGATCACATCCTCACGATTGGACATGTCCTCCTGTTCTAGTGTGGGGCTGGGTTGTGGGCTGTCCATCGCCATAAGCGGGCTGGCGGCAAGAAGGCTGACGCCAGCGAGTAAGGCGGCGAGCGTGGCTGTGATCGGGCGTGAAGCTTGGCGCATGGCGTCAGGATCCTTGACCATGGGTTTGGTAGTAGGCTTGGACCTTCTGCTGGATCTGGGCGGAGGTCTGGAGTGAGGCGGGCAGCGACACGGCGCTGGTGAAGTCGGCAAAGACTTCCGCGAAATCCATCTTGGAGAGATCGAGCTTGGAAAACTGGTCGACGGTGAAGCCCGTGCAGTTGGGCGATTGCGGGCTCCCGAAATCCAGCCCCAATTGCGCGCGGCCCTGTTCCTGGATCACACGGGCAAGTTTGGACTGGTAGCAGCAGTAGCTCTTGCGCATGGTGGTGCAGACAAAGAGCGCCTTCTCCGAGCAATATTCGCCGACATAGTGGCACAGGCCCATGCGGTCCTTGACGTCGAGCTGCATCTCCTCGCCCGAGCACATGAAGAGCGGCAGGAACTGGGTCACAAGGCCAAGCAGCATCACTGGATTGCCTGAGGCGAGGCCGATGGCGGCCGTGGCGGCCGCCGCGCCGGTCAGCAGGCCGGCAACCTTGCCCGCACAGCAATTGACGAGGCCGAAGAGCGGCTTGTGGCAGCCGGAGGCATCGCCATCAAAGATCGTCAGATTGTTGGCGTCGAATTGCTGCTTGGCGTCCTTCATCGCGTTCATCGCGACCAAGGTCTTGGCCAGATCAGGCGCCGGCGAGGTCGGAAGCTGGGTGCAGCTTCCATCGATGCAATAGACGTCGCCGCTGCACGAATAGGCCTGGGTGGTCTGGCTCGTGGCCGGGGTCGTGCATTTGTAAACCTCGCTCCTGACCTGACACGCGCCCACCTGCGGGCTGTCGAGGCAGACCTCGTGGTCGAAGCTGCAATTGCTCTTGGCCGACAGCGTTGCGCAGTCGTTCGCACTCGAGAGCGTGCTGCACTGGTAGCTGGCCTGCCATTGCCAGCAATCGTGCGTGACCGCGACACCGTTGATGGTGCGCGTGGTGGGCGAGGCATCGACGCAGACCTGGCTGGGCTGCATGCAGGTCTCGCCCGTGGGCAGGGCTTTCAGCTTGGCCTGGCAGTCGGCATTGTCGACGCTCGATCCCTGATAGATCTGGACTGGCCCGACATAGGCCGCGCCGGCCACACCTGGTGCCTGGTCCTGCGGCGGAGGCTCGAAGCAGAGCGTCGTATGATTGACGCAATAGGTCTTCGAGGCACTCGCGCCGTAGTTGGTCTGCGCGCCGCAATTGTAGGTCGTGTCGGTCTCGGTGAAGATCATACCGAGGCCCGCGCCGGGCGGCCAGGTGGTGACCGATGGCTTCTTTGTCTGGTTGACCTGCGTGCAGGAGGACTGGCTTGCGAAGCTGCCACAGTCGGAGACCTCGCCCCAATAGAACGTGCCGCCGGTGTTGGGGTTGTAGATGTCCCATTCCGAGGTGTGGCAGGTGTATTGGTAGGCCCTGGTGAATTGGTTGGCCCAGCCAATGGTGCAGGAAAAGCTGCTGTCGGTTTCGGCCGTGCCTATCTGGCAGGAATCGTAATAGGTGCTCGCCGCACCGCTGCTCGCAGGGATAGGCTGGCAATTGCCCTGCGAACTGCCCGCAATGTCGGTGTAGCTCGTCGGGCTGCTCTCGACCTGCTTCGCGCTCGAAAGGCCAAGGCTTGAGGCATCAACCACTGGTCGGTTCGGGTTGGTGACGATGGCATAGGGCTGCGAGGTGACTGCGGCGACCGCACCGTCCCCTGCAAGGCTGTTGGGGTTGGCCAGATACTGGCCTTGCGGCAGATCGGCGCCGCCATAGCCGGGCACGGCATTGGGCGCGGACTGGCTGGTGACATTGCCGGTGACCTGGCCCTGCAACTGGCTGGCGATCGCGCTGGCCGCAGCCTTGGGATCGACGGTCTGGGCGGCGAGCGGCGCGCTGGCGAGCAATGCGCGGCAAGCCAAACCCACCAGCAAAATCGCGCGGCCCCTCATGGCACGCGGTCCAGATTGGCCAACGCTTGTTTCGCTACCGGCGCGCCCGGGCCACGACCTTGCGCGATGGTCTCGAGCGCGAAATGGGTGGTGACGTTGCCAGCGATACGATCATAGGGCGTGGGGCTGCTGGCGCAGTCTTCGCCCGAGCAGAGGTCGAAGCTGGACGATGCCGCGACATAGGTGGGCACCGCCTCGATGCCATAGGCACGGAACAACCGCGGATCGATGCTGACATGAGCGCCGGACGTATCACCGATGGCCTCATGCAGTGCGGCCATGAAGGGCTTGGGGCCACCGGGCGAGAACCCCCTGAAGACCACCATGCCCCCTGCTTTGGAAACATCGGCGATCATTCGTTTCAGGGACTCGGGCGGCATCGACAGGCTGGCAAAGGCAATCAGCATCGGGGCAGAATGCGGGGATGGTGCCATGCTGTGGCCAGCGTCGGCCACCAAGGCATCGAGATCGACAGCATTGCCCGTCGGGGCCATTTGGGCTCGAACAGCGGCCTCAGCCTTCACCTTGGCCTGAGAACGCTCGACCAGCGCCTCAACATCCTCAGCCAGATCGGCGCTGGCATCGGCCTGATGGCCCAGCACCTGATCGACGAATTGACCGAGGTTGCGGGCATGGGCCTGCGCCGCCTTGTTGATGGCATCGAGATTGAGGCCATCGACCGTGGTCTGGGCCAGCACGGTGCCAACACCACCGAGGGTGATTAGAGAGCCGAGCAACAGGAGAGATTTGCGCATCCTTGGCCTTCCCATCAGAACGCGCAGCAATTGCGCTTGCGCCACAGGAGGTAGCCCACATCCTCACCCACCACCGGATAGGTGTGCGATTTGAGCTGGACGGCAGTCGATCCACCGGGAGGCTGGCAGGCATAGCGGCCCGTGGTGGCCGCGACCGGATTGACCATTTGCAGCCGGTATTGCTGCTTCCTCATGATCGGCATGATGTATTTACCGCAGAGGCCGGAGTCGCCCATCGTGCCCCAAGCGAGCGCCGTCCGGTGCATCTTGAAAACCATCCGCTCGGCCGCGAGCCGCATCGACTGGTCCATCGTATCGTTGTTTCCGATGTTGCCGGTCATCGGGTACATCGAGCCATTGCAGCCCGCGCACCAGAAGAGCTGGTCGAGCGGCAGCGCGGCGGTGGCAGCGACGCAATCGGCAGCACAGGCAACCTGCGCCAGCGGAAAATCGAAGACCACGGTCTCGGGATAGACGAGCGCTGCCAGCGTATCATCGTTCCAGGTCGGGTCGATCTCGGTCATGTAGGCGAGATCGAACGAGGCGGATTCAAAGCAGATGAAATCCCCCAGCAACTCCAGCAGATAGAACAGCGGGTAGACGTAATAATGCGCCTGATACTGGGCGCTCATCTGCGTGTTGCCGCCCTTCTGCGAGGCAGACGAGACATGGCCGTTCCCCACATACATGCCCGGATTGATCGTCAGCCCGCCAAGGTTGGGGAAGCAGAAAGGCTTGGTGGTCACATCGATCAGCCGCACCGGTTCCCAGAAGCCGAAGGAGAGGCCCGGCCGGATGCCGCAGAGGCAGACCGGCAGGCTGGGGTTTGAGGGATCAGGCTTGTCGCTTGGCCAGAGGTCGAAGCCGCCGATCGAGAGCGGAAAGAAGCAATCCCAGCAGATGTCGGTGATGGGATTGGGGAAATGGCCGTGGCAGGTGGGCGAGCCCTGCGCCTGCGCCACTTGCGCCGATCCCAACGCCAGACTGGCGGCGAGCATCGCCCAGAATTTGCCTCTGCGGCGGCCGGGTGCGCGGCGCGCTTCCTTGCCGGTGCGAAGGCCACGCCCAAAGCGTTGCCAGAAGACGGGGCGGATGCGCTTCATCGGCGTTCTCCGGTTTGCGGCAGCGCCACTTCGCGGATGTCGAGATGGTCGCCCTGCTGGACGAGCAGCGCGGGCGTGTGGGCGATACCGAACTTGCCCGTGAGGCTGCCCATCTGGTCGAAATAGAACCGTCGCTGTGTCGCCTTCATGAGATCGGTGGGCGAGCCTTTGACCAGCACGATCCAGAGCTTGTCCGGCGCGCCCTGGCGCATGGCCCACTCGCGTTCAGCCGCACTATCCCCATCGATGAAGGCGAAGCTGTGGGCGAGATTGAGATGGGTCAGCGGATTGAACCGCTGGCCCTGTACGGCAATCAGGATGCCGCGCGCATCGCGGATGTCCTGAGAGAGCGTGACACTGGGATCAAAGCTCCAGCGCCTGTCGCTGGTGGCCGGCGTGATCCCTGCCACAGCGTGGGGCCGGCGTACGCTGGTCTGTGCCGCCTCGACAAAGCGCTGGTTCATGGCATCGAGCTTGCCGTTCTGCCGCGCAGCCTCGAGGCGCGCCTTGATGACCGCGAGCAGATCGGGCTCGGCAATCGACCAGGTCGGGCCGAACGTCCCGAAATCGCGGGCGCTCGCCATCATTGGCACTGAGCCGATCCCCAGCACGGAGATCAGGATCGAGGCGGGACCGGCGCGCCTCACAGGATCGGCGTCCCGATGCCGATCAGCCGATCGCGGCAGACGAAGCCGATCGCAGCATAGCGGCTGTCGAACCCGTCCTTGTGCGGGCTGCCGGCATAGATGCAGCCTGGTGGGATCGTGCCAAGCGGGCCGGGCACCAGATCCTCGCCCTGATGGGTCTTGGGCTTCAAGTGGGCGATGGTCTTGCCATTCACCTGCACGGCGTCGCCTGTGCGGGTGACGACATCGCCCGGCACGCCATAGGTGATCTTGGCGAAGGGCTTGGGATCAGCCCCGAAATGCTTGATGACCAGCAGATCATGGCCGGGCGCGAATACGACGTAATCACCACGTGCGGGAAAGCGCCCGGTCTCGACCAGCAGCGCCCAGTTGGGAAGCGATTCGCTGGCGTTGATGAGGAAGGCGTGGTGGTCGTGCCAGTCCTTGAGTGCGGACCAGCCAAGCGCTGCGCCGCCGATCAGCGCCATGCCGCCGAGCTTGAGGCGCCACGACGACGCGCGCGGTGCCGCGACTGGCGCAGCTTCACTTGCTGCTGCCATGGTCGGCTCCCTTGGCATCGAAGAACTGCTGCATCTGGGCGGCGGGGCTCTGAGATAAGGCCGGCTTGGCCAGGCTGGCCGTGACCTCGTCGCGGACCCGGGGCGTGATGTCAGGGACATCGCCGGCGACGACGGCGTTGCTCAAGAGCAGGATTTCGCCCTGCGCCGCGTGGCGGGCGACCGCGAGGTTGAGCGCCTTGATGTAGGCGCTGGTTTCCGCCGTGATCTGGTCAGGTGTGGCGCCGCTGCGGGCCTCGGCCTGGACATAGTCCCGCACGAGGTCCGCGAGCGCCACCTTGCGGATGGTGGTCACCCGCTGCTCGAGACTGAGCAGCTTGTGCGTGGTCCAGCTTCCCCAGAGCAGGCAAGCGCCGGTAAGTCCCATGGTGAGGATCTGGCGGCGATTGCTGGCAAGGAAGGCCAGCAGCGCGGGGCGCTTGCCATGCTCGACAGCGGGTGTGGGTGCGGCTTCAAGCCCCAAGGGCAATTCGCCCTGCGGCAGCGGGTTGTCCTCATGCATGGGTGGAGTCCCTATTCTCGGAGGTGTCCTCGAAGGCCCGCGCAAAGCCGCCGCGCCGGAAGAAGGCGACAGTCAACAGGATCGCAAAGAAGCCGATGATGACTTGGCTGTCGAACTGGTCGCGGCGGATGGCGTTGGCCGCGACATAACGGTCAGCGAGATTGGCGAGCTGCGCCATGGTGACGGGCAGCGAGAAGTCGCCGATCGCAAAGAGGATCACCGCCAGGACGCCAGCAGCGGCCAGCACATTGACGGCAAACCAGCCCGTCAGGCGCAGAGCGCAGGCCGCCACCGCGCCCCAGTTGATGGAGGTGGATTTGGTGCCGGAGCGCCGCGAGGTCATGGCCGTGCTCCCTTGGAGATTCGATCAAGGCCGTAAGCCACGCATTCGATGGCCTCGGCCATGGTGGCGCCGCGCGCGACCTCGGCCTCGATCCGGGCATAGACCGCCGGGCTCGAGGAATAGAGCGTGCCCGAGAAGGGATCGAGCACGAGGCGGCAGACGGTCTGCGTGTCCGGGCCGCGAATGAGCAGGTCGGAATATTCCGTGCCATTGCGCTTCAAGGAACGCAGCAGCGCGTCGGTGAAATTGTCCATCTCGAAGCGGTCGGACTTGCGGAAATCGGCGATGGTCTCGGGCTTTTGCTGGAGCACCAGCATCCAGTCGGAGTTTTCGAGCGCCGCCTTCGAGCCGCCCGACTTGTAGAAGTCATTGATCGACTGGGTCGCGGTGATGAGCGAGGCGCCATATTTGCGGCAGGTGCGCGAATAGGTCTCAACGAAATCCGCCATCGCGCCGCCCTTCAGCATCGCCCAGGCCTCATCGATGATGAGCGCCTTGGGGATCTGGCGGTCGAGCTTCCTCATCGTCTGCGAGGCGACGAACATGATCGAGGTCAGGACCACGCTGCGCAGTTCTTCGCGTGAAGAGAGGTCCGACAGCTCGAAAACCGTCAGATCGGCCGAGAGGTCGAGATTGGTGTCGCCAAGGAAGAACGGGCCATAAGTGCCGGCTTCGGAAAATGGCAGCAGGGCCGTCGCCAGATCGTCAGCCTGGGGGTGGCCGGCGGCGCGCAGCGCGGCGATGATGCCATCGACGGTGCCCTCGCGCGCTTTCTCGTTCCAGACGCTGTTCACGGCCGCATCGATCAGCCCGCGCTCGGTGTCGTTGAGGCGGTTCTCGAAGCGGGCCATCTGGCTGATGATGGCCTTGAGCATAGCAAGGCAGTCGACGAGATAGTCCTCGTCGCCCGCAGCAAGGTCGAGGTCGATCATGCGGAACGGGTTGATCGAGATGCCGGACGACAGTTTGAACTCGGTGAAGGTGCCGCCCAAGGCCTTCGCCATATGCTCGAAGGAGCGGCCATCATCGATGACGATGGTCTTGGCATTCACCCCGGCAAGGCTCGCGGTCAGATCCTGAAGCAGCACCGATTTGCCCGAGCCGGACTTGCCCGCGATCGCGACATTGTGGTTGCCAGCATTGTTCTGGAAGGGCGACCAGAACTGGGGCTGACCGCGCCGCCCGATGAACAGCAGGTGAGGGATCGCCCCGCCATTGTATTCGCCCTGGACGGGAGCGAGCGCCGCCACATTGGCCGAAAGCACGGTGCGAAAACGGCGCATCCGCATGAGATCGCGCGACAGCCCGTCGGCCAGGGTGAGCGGGAACGAGGCCAGCAGCCCGCCGGTCTGGAGATAGGTCTCGTCGATCAGATCCCAGCCAGCGGCCTTATAGATCGCCTTGAGGGTGCGCTCATTCACGTCCCCGCGCCCAAGCGGCGAGACCATGGTGACGCTGTAATAGATCTGGACCAGTTTCTGACCCAGACGGACCTGCGCCTGCACATGCTCCCATTCAGCCGATTGGGTCTTGAGGGAGGGAACAAGCCGCGCGGCCTTGCCATCGGCCAGCGCCGTGGTGCGGGTGAATTTCCATCCTGCCTTGGCTTCGGAGGTTTCGGCCGAAGGGATGATCCCGGCAATCGACTGGAGCACCGGGCACGGCAGGCAGAGTTTGGGATTGAAGATGTCGCCGATGACCTTCTGCGTGTCCCATGGCGCCCAGCGTTCGGGGAAGTAACGCACCGACATGGTCCGCACATCGAACTCATGCGGGCTCATATCAGCCATCTCGGGCGCGCCATCGATCACCAGTCCTGAGGGCCGCAGCGAGGGCGCCTCGAGGATCAGCCGGTCCTTCTCGACGCGGGTAACGAGATCGCGGCGGATGCACTGCTCGTTGATCGGATCGAAGGGGCTGTAATCGGGCGCATCATCGCCCGCGCCCGTCGCAGGGCAGACCACGTCGTCGATGAAACGGATGAGTTCGGTTGGGCTGAAGATCCGCGTCTTGACGTTGATCGAGTCGAGCGCCGAGGTGATCCCGTCGCGGATGCCAAGCAGTGTCTCGGCATCAACGCCCGATCCCGCGCCAACCCCCACGGCAAAGAGCACGCGGAATTGGCGCAGATGGAAAGGGCCATCGGTGGCAAGCGATGCCCAGGCGCCGCCGCGCAGCAGATCGAGCCGATAGCGCGCCAGCTTGTTGAAGACCGCACCGGCGCGGACGCGGGGCAAGGCCCACTCTTGCAGCTTTTCGGCGATGCGGGGGCTGGCATAATTGATGATCTGGAATTCGCAGCCGGCCACCAGCACATCAGAGATGATCGAGGTCAGGATGTCGCCGATGCGCTCGTCCGCGCCGATCAGCGGGGCCAGTTCGAGGATGAAGCCCTTGGAGCGGGTAAGATGGAAGATCTGCGTCTCTGCCGCATAGGCGCGATATCCGAGGAAGCTGGCGAGCATGGGCACATCGCGCGTTTCCGCGCGATGTTCGGGCGCCTCACTGTCGCCGGTGACAAGTTCGATGAGCCGGGCGAGCATGGCGCGTCAGTTCCCCTGCGGCGGGAAGGTCGCCGCGTTGGTCTTCGCTTGCGTTGGCTGGGAGGCCGGAGGCTTTGGCGTGCCGGGCTGCACTTGGGGCTGGTTCAGGATTGCCTTCACCTTGTCCTTGATCACCGCGACGGGATCGCCCGGAGCGATCGGAGCGGCGGCGTCTGCCTTGGGCTTTGCCGGCATCGTTGGCTTGGGTGACGGATCCATCAGCGCCATATCTGGGGCCATTTCCGCGAGGGAGAGCAGGCTCATGTCGGTGCCTGTGCCCATGGCTTTCGCGTCGATCGGAGCGCTGGACACCTCGGCAAGATGGGGGGCGTCGACGGGGACAAAACCGGTGGTGCGGGGGTGGAGGCGGCCCGAACCATCGCGCCACGGCAAATAGACAATTTTGAGCACCGGCCGAGCTGGGCCGACAAAGGTCCATGCCTTCTTCTCCTTGGGATTGGTGGATGCCTGAGTCCCGCTGGCAATGGTCTCGCCATCGGGCGTGGGGGCGTTTTTGGTATCCGCCCCGGCGTCGATTGCGTGGATGGCGCTGTCATCAATGGTGGTCGATGGCGCGCATGTGCCGCGCGGTGCGCTGCACACGAAGCCGCCTTTGACGTTCGAGTGGAACATCGAACAACCGGCCAGCGGCATCAGGCCGAGCGCGGCGAAGATCAGGGACGTGCGCATGGGTCAGGCGCCCCCCTTGAGCCAGCTTTCGAGGAATTCACGCGGGCGGAAACCCAGCAACACAGCGCCATCCTCACGGACCAGCACCGGCGTGCCGGTGAAACCATGGGCACGGGCGAAGGCCTCGTTGGCATCGAGGCCGCTGGTGTCGCAGGCGCGTTTCGCGACCTCCTGATCGCCATAGGCCCGCTCCACCGCAGCAGCCTTGTCCTCGGAGCAGATCACGGCTTCTGAAATCGCCCGCGTGCCGAGGATCGAGATCGGCCGCTCGGTAACGCGAACACCCATGGCCTTGAGGGTCTGGTGCAGCGCGCGGCAATAGCCGCAGTGGAAGTCGCTGAAGACCGTGACTTTAGGCGCACTGGCATTGCCACTACCCCATTCGATGGCTCCATTGGCTGGAAGGCTTGCAAGGCTCACCTTTTGAGCGGGAGCCGGCGCCGCTGCGGCCCCCGATGCCGACTGCGGACGTGATGGCGCGAGGCCCGCGCTGTCGGTCTCCTGCGCCTTTGCCGACGCGGCGGCGCCGACCAGCATATCGGGATTGATGGCGAGCAGGCGCGCGGCCGTCAGATCTTGATGCGTCTCCATGTCATAGATCCGTCCGACGATGAGGTAACGGGCAGAGGGATCGATGTAGAAGAGGTTGGTCCCTGCCTGCACCTCGCAGATGCCGGGGATTTGGCCGCAATCGACCTTGGTGACGGCGGTGCGCGGAAGACGCTGGGTCAAAGCCCGCATCGCTGCCGCATCCCTCGTCAGAGCAGGACGAGCGCGCGTTGCCGTCGCGGCGCGGGCCTCGGCGATGGTCGGTAAAGTGCTCAGCACAAGCCCGAGCATGGGCAACAGGCGCAGAAGTGATTGGCGGTGAGACACGCGAGGGGTTTCCTTCAATTGTGGATGAAGACGCCGTCGAGGAAGACCACCTCGACATCGAGGCCGGTCGGCATTTCGACGACGGGCTGGTACTGCTCGGCCCGCTCGATCAGATATTTGGAGACCATATCGCCGGACTGGGCGACGCCCTGACCAAGTCCACCCTGGGCGATGTCCGAGGTTGAAAGCGTTGAGCGCTGGCCGTTCACGCTGACCGTTGGCGAAGTCAGATAGGCCGAGGAATTGGTCGAGAAGCCGCGCCCGAAGCCACCCAGCACGCCGGCGATGAAGGCCTGACCCACCAGATTGCCCGAGCGATTGACCACGCGGCCGCGCACGCCGGTCTTGCCGCCAAAGGCGATGAAGCCCTTGACCTCGCTCACCGCGACCTTGCCGCCCGGTTGCGGGCAGGTCATGCGCTGGAGCTTCACATAGACCTTCTCGGACGAGAGATCGGCGAGCGCCGCGCCATTCACCATGCAGCCCACGATGTTGGTCTTGAGCAGCTTGCCTTGAGCATAGACCGAGCGCGCTGGCCCGGTGATGCGCAGCACCACGGGCAGCGGATCGGTCTGGCTCTTGGTGTTGGTCGTGGCATCGACGCCGACCACCACTTTGGCGGTCGCGATCGAATTGGGCGGCAGATAATTCTCGCTGTCGGTGAACTGGGTCGTTTTGCCCGGCACCATGCGCGTCCCCGTCCCGCCTGTATCGCCGCCGAAGGACAGCAGCTTCACTTCGCTCGCACGCGGCGCGCTGGCCGGATCAATAGCTGAGTGGGCCGGATCACCTGCGGGCTGCGCCAGTGGCGACCCGCTGGGAATCGAGGAGGACCGCTTATAAGTCGGTGGTGCGGCCGTTCCATACAGCGCGCTTGGCCCGGCGGTCGCCCGCTGCATCTGGGTCGAGAGCGCGGAAATCTGCGAGCGAAGCTGGTCGTTCTCAGTCTGATAGGCCGAGAGAACCTTCGATCCATCGGTTTTGAGCGCCTGGTTCTGGCCCTGCAGATCCTCGATCTGTTTCTGGAGCTGGTCGAGGCGGACGGAATCACCCTGCAGCGTCTTGATCTGGTTGCCCTGCGTGTTGAGCTGGTTCTCCGAGAGGGCCATCCATTCCTTGTCGGCCATCGAACGGTTGACGATGTCGTCGGTCGAGATCTTGATCGCCTTGGGATCGTCCTTCTTCTCGGCGCTGCCCGTCTGGGGTGTGGGTGAGGCAAGAATCCACCACATGCCCGCCATCACCAGCACTCCACCCAGACCCCACATGGCGACCTGCTGGCGGCGGCGAGTGACGGCATTGCGGGCGAGGTCATCGGTGCCGGGGGCTGTTGCGGCGGGACTGCCTTGCGTGGTGGACGTGCTCATGGCTGACCTCCCGCATCAACGCTGCGCTGGACAATGAAGGCCGTGGTTGCTTCACCGGGGGCCAGACGCGGGTTGGTGATGCTCACTGCGATGGCGTCGGCAGGCGCAACCTTGTCCTCGGTCAGTACTACGGGCTTGGGGCCGCGATTGGTGATCTTGAGCAGCTTGCCGGTGTAGGACGCCCCCACATATTGCCCGACCATCTGGACGACGAGCGTCTCGATGTTGACCGGCACCAGCGCGCGCCAGGTGATGTCGAAGCCTTCGATCGGCTTTTGGGCATACATGGCCGCAATCAGGCGGGCCGAGGCATCCTGGGCCGAGAGGCTAGCGGGCCATTGTTCGCCGACCGGGCGCGGGTGCTCGACATCGGCATTGGCGACAAACACCTGCCGCGCGTCCGAGCCACCCACGGCGCAGATGAATTTGTAGACGAAGCCTTTGCGCGTCGTCCCGAAGAAGGAGATTGTTGGCTTGGAAAAGCCATTCGCAACGGAAAGGTAGATGTCCCCGCGCAGCGGCTCGTTGACCACCTGAAAATCGTCGGCCGGATTGGCCGCCTGCACCTTGGAGACCGAGGCGAACTGGTCACCTTTAAGCGAAATGCGGGTCAGATCTTTGGCCGAGGCCTCGCAATGGACCGTGCCATTGTCGGCCACCAGCAGTGTCTGGTCGGCATAAGCGGGCGCCGCACTCGCAAGGCCTACGCCGATCAGGGCGAGGCCAAGGGCGCGCTCAGCCCACCAAAGGCGCGGGGCAAGGCTTGCCCCTGCCGACAATTCCAGAATGGCCATGAAGGAAAACCCTTGTGGGATGGTGCCGGGGAATGGGCCACTCATGGCGTTTCCTCCGGCTTGGCGATCATCCCGAAGCCTTTGAGCTTCAGGGAGACGCCGTTGTAGGTCCAGGTGAAGCGGAAGGTGCGATGCTCGGAAGTCACCTCTTTGGAGGCGACGACGGTATGCAGCGTGCCGCCGACCGTGCTGGTCAGCGTGTCGGGATCGACCCGCATCGCATCGGGCGTGAAAAATTGGGTGATCTGCGAGCCCTGCTGCTCGGCCACCACCTTCATCAGCGCCTTCTTAACCTCGCCGCGGGCCTGATCGTCAGTCACCTCGAGGATGGAGTCCATCCAGTAGGTCAGGCTTTGGGGAGAGCGGTTGAGGGCGACCATCGCCACATCGCGGGTCACCATCTCAAGATAGTCGGGCGAGACCTTGGCGCTGGTCAGCGTGAGCGGTGTGCGTAGGGTCGGCACCAGCACGACCTCGCGATCCTTGTGGCCGGCAGAGACCACGCTGCCGACCGCAATGAGGCCGAGAACCAGCGAGAGCAGCGCGAGGCCGTTGCGCTGGCGCAGGATGCCTTGCGATTTGTCGTGGGCGAGATCGATGTCCATCTCAGCCCGCCAGCACGCGAAGATGGGACGGCGGGAAGCTTTTCATGGCGAAAAACTCGCCAGGAAGGTGCCAGTATCCAAAATGCAGGATCCAAGCCATCGAGCGTCCGGCGCGGAGTTTGCGATAACCGAACCAGGCCACGGTGGAGAACACCAGCCCGATGACGATATGCGAAGCCAGAATGCCCCAGATGAAGGGGGTGACCATCACCAGGAACTCATCCAGCGTCCAGAACCCGATGAGTTCGGGATCATCCAGATGTTTGGGTATCGCATAGCGTTCCATCGCTGCCCGCCGTCACAAGAGTTTGTGGGGGATCGGGCCGGTCTGAGCGAGGTTTTGGGAGGGGCAAGGTTCCCGCGCAGCCGGCCTTCTCGTCAGATGGTTGCGGTGACCATCGCAGTGACGATCGGCACGCCGGTGCCGGCAGCAACGCCCGTGCCGACCGGCACGGCAACCTGCGCCAGCGAGAAGCGGCCGGAGGCCAGGCCGACGATGCCGCCAGCCAGGCTCAGCACAGTGATCACCTTGCCGCCCGAACCGGACAGGAAGTTGGTGAACTGCGTCAGCGCTGTGTTGAACGAGGTGTCGGTGCCGGCAAAGGCGGCGCCCGGGCCGAGTATGGCGGCCGCCACCACAGCGACGCCGAGATAGGGCGGGATCGAGGCGCGTTTGGGCGCTGGCAGAGCAAGGGACGTCATGGGGTAAGTCCTTTCGAGAGGGCCAGGAATGATTTCTTTCCTGTGCCGAACCGAAGGCTCCGCCAGACGGGGACTCACCGACAAGTCGGCTCCCGCCAAATTGGCGCTAAATCAAGTAAATTTCTGCGTCCTGACCTATGCTCGAACTGATTCGGCCCACAGGGGGTTTCGCAAGCGCCCAGCATTGGGCGCAAACGAAGCTGGGCCCGTTTCGAACTGGCACATCAATGGGCGCAAAGCGCCCATCTTTGGGCTGAAATCTTGAGGAAACAGGAGTTTGACATGGGGGCTGTCAATGAAAGAGGATCAGACAGGGGATAGTCATCAGCCGCGATCCCAGACCGCGCATCGCTTGAAGATGAGCCCGGCGGCGTTCCGGGCGCTCAGCTCGGCGCTGCACAATCTCTCCTCGCGCGAGCTTGAGCTTTGCTCTCCCAGACGCCTGCTGACCACGGTGCTCTCCTCATCAAGGCGCGAGATATTCCATATACCTTTGAGTGACTTGGATGCCATATGTCACCACGATTCGCTGGTTGGCGAGGTCGCGATCAACATCCGGATCGATTCCAGGATCAATGATCGGCTGCGTGATTTTCGCGACGATGCGGGCCGTAAGCTCGGGCGATCGGTCAGCGTGATCGAGGCGATCAACGCTTGTGCCCATGTGCTCAACGAGGGTCTTTGAGCCAAAGCAACGACTTTGCCTGAAACTTGACAAAGGTCACCCTCCCGCGCCGGTATTGGTTAACGCCGCAGCGCGCCGAGGAGTATTATGACTGAACCCATCACTCCAACCACTGACTATACTTTAGTATCCCAAGAAGGTGCCGCCGTGTTATCGGACGCGCCGGTTTCCGGGAGCCATTGCGCCTTGCTGCGGGACCGAATTAACCGCGATGGCCGGTCATTGGCAGAAATCGCTTCATTGGCGGGGATGAGCCGCCGCCAGCTTGGTCGTCTGCTTGACGGCCAGAAGCCTTTACGCCTCGTCGATCTCAAGCGGCTATCGGCTATCGTCGGGATTGATGCCGCAAAGGCAGTCATGGCCATTGAGGTAATCGGTGATTGGAGTGCCTATGACGAGCCCGTGCTGGAGATCCTCATCCGGATGCTGGCACCCGTTTTTAAGAAGGTAGATGCCAGCGCGGATTTTCCGATGGAGCCTTTGTCAGAGGCGGCCGAAGAGAAGTTCACGACATGGCTCGCTGAGATACTGGTCACCAACCAGAAGCAGATCAGGCAGCGCCGTGATGAGTTCGTGAAACTCCCCACGCTCTGAAACCCCCTCGGCCCGCACAGCAAGGGCAAACGGCTGCATTCCCTTCGGGTCGCCAGCAGTCGCAACGAAATGAGGGGTGACAGAGCTATTCCCTGAGTGGCATGGGCGCGGAAAGCTGCCTTTGCATTGTCACCAGAATGCTCGAGACGTAATGGATGGTCTCAGTGATGCGGGGCACCCGGCCCGTCGCACGCACGCGGCCTGCTCCAGCATTATAGGCGGCCAGAGCCAGATCGAAGCGGCCGAATTCATCAAGCAAGGCACGTAGATAGCGCGCACCACCACGCATGTTCTCGCGCGGGTCAAGGATGTTGTGCACGCCAAGGATACGGGCGCTGGTGGGCATGAGCTGTGTGAGACCTGTTGCGCCCTTTGGGCTGACGGCCACCGGGTTGTATCGACTTTCCTGGATGATGAGGGCGTCGAAGAGATGGACAGGCACTTCTGCTTCGCAAGCGGCCTGAGCCATGGCTGGATACCATATGGCGCGGCGTCGCTCGGCTTCTCGCGAGAGGTGAGGGCTGGGAACGTAGGGCCTGTCTTCGCATTGGCTTTGTTGAAGCGTAGTATCGACAGGCGATCGGGGGAAGGCGGGCCTATCCCTGTTGGTTTTCAGGGTTAACGCCCGGACGTGGTGCGCTCTGGTATCAGCCTGAGCCAAGGGAATCTTCAACCTGAGCACTTCGAAATCGCCCGCCAATCCACCGAAATCTTCGGGTTTGGACCGCGCGTCTCCGGCGAATGATCCTGTCACTCGAATTACAAACGGTATCAGATCACCGTTCGCAGGGCTGAATGCCTGTAAGTTCACCCGCTGAGCATAGGCTACGGGAGCTATGGCCATCGACAGAGTGCCGGCCAGCAGAAATCTGAAAATCATTACCCAATCCCATTGAAGGGGGCGGGTTCGGTTATCGCCCGCCTATCATGCAAGTCCGCTCAGCTTTTGCAAGCATGGGCTGAGATATCTCCTCGCCGGGGGCGATGTTCACGCGATCGACCTCGGCACCAGATGCCAACTTATATGATGGCCATGCCATCACGCCGTCGACGCGTAGCTCTGCATTTTTGTGGAGAAATCGGACGCCGTGGCTGTCATTTATGTGGCCTTTCTAGACATGCCACGTTAAAGAAAAATGCGCCAATCAAGTAGCTGAGATTGATTTTGACACTCGTGATCACTGCCTGCACCAACCGAAAGCGACAACCCAGTGCCCCTGGTTTGAGCGCAAGGTCGTTGACTGCCGGGTCAACTGAAGAGGTCGCCGAGCAGTGGGCGGAGAGGTTGCAGCAACCAGTCGTCCGGCACCTGAACCGCCCCGGCTTTCCCGGAGGCATTTTCAATTGAGTCATGCAACCATATCGAGGGTCTCTCTGGCTGCATAGTAATTTGCCTCGGCCTCGGCGGGTGGGATGTAGCCGATGGGGCCGAAAAGGCGCTGATTGTTGTACCAGTCGACCCAGCGCAGGGTAGCCATCTCGACTGCCGATGCGCTTGGCCATGACCTCTGGCGCCAGATGACCTCGGTTTTGTAGAGGCCATTGATCGTCTCGGCCAGGGCGTTGTCATAACTGTCGCCGATGCTGCCGACCGATGGCACGAGGTTGGCCTCGGCCAGGCGCTGGGTATAGTTCATGGCAAGGTATTGAACACCCCTGTCGCTGTGGTGGATCAGGCCATCTTCCGGCCCCGGCCTGCGGGCATGGATCGCCTGTTCCAAGGCATCCAAGACGAAGCCGGCGGGAGCCGAGGTGCTGACCTTCCAGCCCACGATCCGGCGGGCATAGGCGTCGATCACGAAGGCCACGTAGACGAAGCCGGCCCAGGTGTGCACGTAGGTAAAATCAACCACCCACAATGCGTTGGGCCGTTCAACGCGAAATTCGCGATTGACCTTATCCAGCGGGCACGGGGTTTTCGGATTGCTGTGCGTGGTGATCGTCGTCTTGCCACGCCGGACACCCGCCAGACCCATGGCTGCCATCAAGCGCTCCACAGTGCACCGGGCAACAGCCACGCCATCGCGCAGCAACTGGTGCCAGACCTTGCGCGCTCCGTAGAGCCCGGAACTGGCCTCGTGGACGCGCTTGATCTGCGCCTTGATCTCGTCATCACGGCGGGCACGCGCGGGGCGCCTGCCGGGATCGGCCAAGCGCCGGGCATGTTCATGGTAGGAGGACGGGGCGATTGCCAGTTCCTCGCGGTGCGCATCGATAAACGACATCACCATTTGCCTTGGCGGTCGAGCTCCGCCTGCGCAAAATATGCCGAAGCCTTGCGCAAGATCTCGTTGGCGCGGCGCAATTCCTTGACCTCGCGTTCCAACAGCTTGAGCCGAGCCTTATCATCGGCGGCCTGCGCCGCTGGTGCCGTTCGTCGGCTCGCCTCCTCACGGCACCAGCGGCGCAGCGTCTCGGCCGTGCAGCCAATCTTGCCAGCGATCGAGGTCATCGCCTCCCACTCCGAGCCGTAATCGGCGCGATGCTCGCCAACCATGCGCACCGCGCGTTCGCGGACTTCAGGCGAAAACTTGTTCCGGGTCTTGCTCATAACGAAAGCTCCTTCTCACAAATAGGAGCCTCCGGAAAAGCCGGCGCGGTTCAGGCGCTGGCTAGAAGCAATCTTAGTGTCATTGCCCAATTCCATGGATGGGCCAGGTTCGGTTATCGCTTAGGCATCATGCGAATTCATACAGGTTTTGCAAGTCTAGCAAGGCCCGGCTGTTCAATGGCCAAGCTCGGACGCGCGCAACATGTCTTCTTCAATTTTCTGTGACTTCACGCATGGGCCAGTGTTGCGCGGATGTCTGCCATGGACATGTAGACCCGGTGAGGGTTGTCAGGATCCAGCAGCGGAAGGAAGCCCAGATCGGCGTAAAATTTCCAGCGCCGGTCAAAATGCTCATCCTTGAGCACATCAAGGACAACAGCTGCGGCACCCATCTGCTCGGCAATGGCAGCGCAACGCTTGATGGCATCTACGACCAGTGCCGTGCCGATGCCTTTGCCGTGCAGGCTCTCATGTACAGCCACAGCGCGGATATAGATCACAGGGATGTCTGGCACCCGTGCGCGTTGCCAGGCCTTAGGGCCAAGATTTGCGCGAACCGCCATGGCCCCAAGCGTGTAGAAGCCCAGCACTGCGCGATCGCCCTCGGCTGTCGCGAGCCATGCCGTCACCATGCCGTCCCGCACCTGATCGGATAGGGATGATTTCAGAAAATTGTCTATGGGCGCAAAACCGCAGGAAAAGGCGCTGCGATCATGCAGCGCCTTGTCAAATTTTGCGATGATCAGCGAGACAGCTTCCGTCGACGCGTCAGCCTGCATCCTTGAGCACGCCCTTAGATGCCTTCATCGCCTGAGCCAATCCGGGCGCAACCTTGCCTGGGGCTTCAACTGCGGCTTTGAACGCTTCAAAGGCCTCCTCCGGCAGGATGGACAAAGCCATACGTTGCTCGACTTCCTGCGCCCTTAGCAATGCAGCCTGACGAATAAAGTCGGCTTCCTGCAGGCCGGTTGCCGCAGCCGCAGCCCGAATGCGCGCCTCGTCCGCACGGTGCATCCGCAATTCCTTGCGCGCCTCCATCCTGCCGGGCGTCGCGGCGATCGGTTCAAGAGCGAACATGCCGAGTCTCCTTTGATGGATTATGTACGGTAGAACGCCGGTTGTGTCAATTTTGCTTAGAGGGCACGGGGTAGGGACTTTCGCCTCGAAAGTGGTCGCTCAGCGACTCGAGATTCGTCATTGTAAGCCGTCATACGTTCACGGGGAGAATGCGTGCCAAAAATTGCGAAGCATGGTCCGCCATTTACGCGTCAGCAATTCTCCCAATTCTTCTCAGATTTTCGAGTATTTGATCTTTCGCAGTGCAATCATCCTGTTCACCCCAGAGTGTCGCCAAATCACCAAGCACATTGCTAGCTTCCCACGGCCAGACCGAACGCCCATCGATTTGTGCAAAGGGCCCATCAGACTCCGTGAGAACGCGAGCGCGTGGCATTCGTGCTACCAATTGGCGACCCTTTTCACCGCGAAGCATCGCCGGACCAACGCTGAACCAGCACCCAAGATCGATTGCACGATCCAATTCGCGGCTAGTGCCAGAAAACCAATGCAAAATCGGCGTTCCTGCATCGGGAAATGATTCAAGCGTATCAAGGACCGGTTTCGCCGCTCTGCGACTATGGAGGGACATGACACGACCACCCGCTGCCCGACAGATCGCCAACGCGTGTTCGAATACCTCAATCTGATCACCCCAATTCGCTTTGAACTCCGGCCCCCCGTCTAATCCGATTTCCCCGACGTAACGGGTTTCGCCGATCAACTGCTCGAACAGGGCCATTTCCTGCTTTCGCTGATGAGCGATCTGTGGGTGCAACCCCAGTGCAGTTCGTATTCTGGATGCCCCCTTCGCAAGAGTGGAAGTGCCCTTCCACGCTGAGGGAGTGGTCGTGACCGACAATACATAGAGACCACGATCACGGCACGCACGGGCTACCGCTTGCGGGTCCGGATAGAGATCCAAATGGCAATGAAAATCAATCAACGGACACCGTAATGTTTGTGAAGCGCTGCCAATTCATCAAGTCCGCGCTTTACCAGATCAATGATGGGTGCCGCATAGCCCATCCGTGGATATGCGAGCGCCGGACCTAACCAGGCCCTTAGACCAGCTGAGCTGACTTCCTGCACGGCCATACCCACCGAACGAACGTCGTCGAACTTGGCGTGATCCGCATCGGCTTTTCCTAGCGGTTCATACACATAGCCGGTCGTATCGAGAGACGCATCCCATGCACGAAAGGCAGCGCGGCGAACTTGGCAAGGAACACAGCGTCCGCACTGATGGTAGTTGAAGACGCGATATCGACCGCAACTGACTGATTGCGCTGCGAGGGACTTCAGGAGCGGCTGGTTCTTGCAGGAAATCAGCATCTCGCCCTTGGTGGCGTGTTCGTATGGGTTGATCAGATTTATACGCAGGCCAGCCACCGAAAGGATGCCTCTGAGGCGATTAAGAAATTCGGGGTGGACTGTGCGCGTACTAAGGCTCCCGAGCCGTGTACCTGTTAGCGGTGGGTTAATCGCGATGAAGCCATTTTCGCAAACGTAGAATGGTACCTCGGCGCCATCATGGTAATTCCTGAGAGTTGTTGCTGCGAGTACACCGAAAGCAATGAAGATCAGAGACCGGGCGCGCTGAGATTCCTCCTTACGCCATGGCGGGTTGGCGTTGTGGTTGAGCGGCAGATGCCTCAAACCTCCGCCAATTGCTTGTGCAAAGGCAACCTGATTGTCACCATCACCGCGCACAACGTTGCTGACCGCCAGCGGCTTCTTGCCCATCGCCGCAAGGTCGATCGCGCCGATCAGACTGTCGAGCCCACCCGACAGCAATACGACGCAGTCTTCCATGGGAAAAACGGTGTCTCGCGGGGGCGCCGGTTGGAACCCGCCGCCAATGAACCGCAGTCGCCATTGATCGGTAGATAGAAATTTGAGCGCGGCTTCCAGCGCAGCCGCTTGACCATTCCAGAAAACGGGATCGGCTACAGCGATTGTCAAATCGAGCTCGCGTGTCCAACCGTCAGCGCTTTCCGAACGTAATTCAGCGAGATCGGCCGTCACCACGGCCAGCGCAATCGAGAGGAAGTCCCACGCGCGCGGCGCAGCGAGAAGGCGTTCACGCAGAATATGATTCATGGCTGCCTGACCAGCACCGCCTCGTGCGGAACGCGCACCGATGGATGCTTGCGGTTGCCCATAAAGCACGACGTTCAAGGAGCCGTCCTCGGTGAAGGCGTGGTCGCCGGGTGCGCAAACCAGTTTCATTCTGCATATCCTTCGAAAACTTCGAAGGTTTCACGCAATGCGTCGCGGACGACCTCGCTGATTCTGCCTGCTGTCAACGCTCGACCCGCGTCGCGGAGCTTGCGAAACGAAGCAGCAACGGTCTCTTTGACATAGTCTCGTGCCTGTTTGAGCCGGGCCAGCCCGGTCGAAATATTCGGTGCCCGATCACGAATATTCTGGCCGACATCCAAGTCGAAACGCCGGAAGACATCGTGGGCGGCAAAGCGTTCGATCGCGAACTCCCGTTGCTCAGGCGCGAGACTCAAAAGATCTGCATCAGGGAAGCGCGTGAGCAGTTCGGCGAGCGCATCGCGGATGGCTGCACGCGATGCCTCGGCATCCTGCGTGCCATCGACCGGGCGAACTGCTTCGACGACAGCATCCATGATATCGTCGACCGAGCGTCCGGCAAGCAATGCGGGGTCGAGCGGACTGCCGCCTTCAGCCGGTTGCCCTGCAGCAAGTGCGCTCAGGGCGTTCCCGAGCGCGCCTGCTGTCGAGGCCGTGCCCGCCATACGCCGCGCTGCGGTCCTGGCGCCGCCATATCCATCGCGTACATATCGTCCGACGCCGCGTCGCATAGCTCCCGTGTCGCCGTTCGATCCATAATCCCCCAGACTCCGACGAACGCCGAGCCATCGCTTCTCAGGCGCGATCGGTGACGGCGGCGGCTTGACCCGTGCATCTGGTTGCTCCCCGTCTTGATCCTCGCCATCGCGGGCAGGGGCATCATCTCCGGAGGGAGCTTCAGGGGGTGGATTGTCAACCCAGGCTGGAACCATCGGTATTCCAGAAGCTGGACCTTTACTGGATTGCGAGGTTCCCATTCCCCCTCCGTTTCTTGATTGCCGCCTTTACAGGGGGGGCTACATCGCTTTTTTCCCATTCTCGCAGGATGTTCGCAGCCCAAGGCTGATCCCCGATCTTTGGCACGATATTCGGCTGGATCTGTGGGGCCGGTCGATCCTTAATGAAGGCCGCCAGACGTGCACCCTGCACCGGATCGGCAGCGGCCATAGCCAGACACGCTTCCAATATAGGCGGAACGCCCCATTCCTGCTCTTGGCGCGCCCGGTCGAGCAGCCGGTCCATGATTACTGTGGTCTCGGCGCGCGAAACATGCGCGAGCCGTTCCTTCAGCGAAGATGCCATATCGGGATGTTCAAGTAATGCGGTCAGAAGTTCCGCCGCCTCCGACGAGAGGCGATCTGCGGCAGTGATCAATGGAGCATGTTCACGGCTGACATAGAGTGCGCCACGTAAGTCGACTTCGGCGAGAGCCGGGGGCAGCGTGAGCCACTCTACGACGAAAGGATCGTCCCAAGGCGCTTCCAACTGAAGCGCAGCGCCCGCCATCGCCTTCGTCTCCCATTCGGCGAGGAAGGAAGGCTTTCCTGCGTCACTCGCACTGATCGCCGCGATCAATGCGGCATAGGCCTTGGGATCGCCGAGCCGCTCGAACAGGAGAAGCTTGGCCAGTACTGCTTCATCAACTCCGACACCTTGCGCCTTGGAGATCGTCATGCGGATTGCGAGCGCGTTCAGAAACCGCTTGATCAGCCTAGGATTTCCCGAAATCCCTGTCGCCCCGATCATCAGCGGGGCGAGACGGTCTGCAGTATCCAGTTTGCCGACCAACTCATCCGGAAAACTATCGTGGAGCGACTGGACGAACGCGCGATCGACCCGCTTTCCCTGCCAGGTTTGCTGAAGCTGCTTACATACGCCCGCGCGAATCTTTTCCTTCGCGTCATCGAGCAAATCGCTGTTCTCAACAAACAGCATCATCATATAGGCTCGCACTTCTTGGGTGCCCAGTGCGGGAACCCGGATAGGCACCTGGATCAGCTTGTCGAAGTAATTGGTCGCCAACTCATCGTCCACGCCGTCGAAATGTTTGCGGACGGCGTGTTTGATCATGTCAGTATCGGCCGCGATGACGAAAGCCGTATTTTTCAGGAACAGAAAGAGCCGGATTGCTTCAAGGGTCGAGATCGTTGTCGGTGGTAGGCACCTGTCGAGATCGTCGATGAGCACGACGAGCGTGACGCCGAGTTCCTCTAGCGTTTCTTCAAACGCATTACGCAACGCTTGAATCTCTTTAGGGGGCGATTTGTCGGCCTTCTCGGCAAGCAACCCGCTTGCGGCTTCGGCCGTCTCACCCACCGCCTTCTGCGTGTCGGCGATGAGCTTATTGTCCGCTCCGCTGCCGAGCGCTCGCGCGCCCAAGGAACAGATATCCCCGATCAAACCTGTAGGAGGCAGGCCGAAGGCCACGGTGGCTGCCGAGCCGGCGAAGAGCTTGAGGACGCGAAACCATTTGACTCGCTTGACCAACGCCTTTGCTTTGTCGACTGCGGTGGCGCGTTCTTCCGCCTCTTTTTCCAGCTTGTCGGCGATGACATCCATCAGAGCGGCGCGGGCATCGTCATAGCCCTGGTAGAGCCAAGCGTTGAATTCAACGAATATGAACTCACGCTCGCCCTCCTTGCGTTCACGGCCACTCAACGACGCTTCAGTCAACTTGATCATTGACGACTTACCGACGCCCCAGGCGCCAGACACGCCGATCGATATCGGACGGCCTCTGGCCTGAACGATGATTTCCGCAACCGTGTCGGAGACTCCCGAAAAGTTCAGAAAATCGCGCGTTGTCTCATTGTCTGCCCACACCGCAAGCCCCCTTTCCTAAGAGCAACCCTACTATCTTTGCGGGATCAGAACAACCGGTGAACCGACCGTCGAGAGCCATGGCATTTGCAGCAATTAAAGGGCAGCCTTTCCCTACTAACTTGCAAAAGCAGCCGTACCGGACTGTCCCCCCTTATAGATCTTCGCTGCCATCTCTATCGACATACTCCGGTCGGCCATTTCGGTGGACTATCCAGCGGCCGAATTTCGTTTCAGCCAGATCAACGATCCACAACGGCAGCAAAAGAGAAGCGAAGAGGGTTGCTGTTGTTTTGACCTCGAAGAGACCTTTGAAAAGGGCGAGGGCCAAGGCGATAAGGGCCAGGGTTGCTGCCCCAAGTGCGATGGCTTTGACGATGCCAATGTACCGTGGGATCAGGTAATGGCGGACGAGTTCTAGTTCATCCTTTGTCTGCCTCATTTCCTGCCGCAGCGCGAGGCGGTCAGCCATCAGCTTTTCTACCGGAGGGTTAACGGCCTTCATAGCGGTCAGAAGGCGTTCGTCGGCAATCGGCGGGAACTGGTTGTCGTTCATGTCAGGCGCTCAGGGCAAAAATCTTTTCGCTCATGGCAGGGCTGATCTCGCCATGCTCCAGCAGGTATTGAAACAGCGCGCCGCCGAGTTTGATAAGGGCGTCCTGTTCCACATCGTCGCCACCGCGGCTCAGGAAAGCCCATGCGGTCGCGATTGAACGGGCATAGATGCTGTCCAGGCTTTCGGCATCAGGCCGACCTTCGCCGGTCAAAAGCCAGTTTGCGCTCACACCGTAAATTTGGCTGAACGCGATGATCGCCGAGGCCGGAGGCTCACGCCCCTTTTCATAATTGACCAAGGCGCCGTGCGAGATGCCGATCGCTTCTGCGACATCGGTTTGCTTCAGCCCTTTGGCCTTGCGGATCTCCAGAAAACGCGCGCCGATGCTCATCCTGCACCCTTGCACGATTCTGCCTTGACGGAACTCACAAACATGAGTTACTCCAATAATTGTGAGTTTCTGCCAAACTCCACACACAAACTACTACAGAGGTGCTAGTCATGCAATTGCTGACACTGCCAAAGCTGGCCGCGCGCAGCGGTTGGCCGGAGTCTCGCGTCCGTCGCATGGTTGCGCGGGGACTGCTCTCCCATATTCGCGTCAACGGTCGGCTTCTGCTGCCGGAAACCGCAATCGAAGATTATGTGGCAAACCACTTCGTGGCCGCCGCAGGTCGGTCAACCCCGATGGGGCGCCTCACGTTGGCCAGTCCAGCGCAAGACCCTGATCCCAGAAACTGACCAATGAGGAGTTCTTGGAATGGCTGTCCTCTCATCCATTCTCGATTCCGGGAGGCCGCCCAGCGAATGGGTTGAGTTGCTGTCCACCCGGGGCCTTGTCATTTCCGAACGAGCATTGCGCGAGAAGGCCAACCGCATCGGTGCCTTCCACCGGCTCGGGCGGAACATGATCATTACCGCCGATCAGATCGACCAAATTCTGGAATATCGCAAACCATGCCCCTCGAACCGTTCCGCAGAGGCCCCACGTGGTGGGCGCGCGGGCGCGTCGAATATCTCGGCGCCCCCATCACCGACTACTATCGATGCAGCACTGGCGCATCTGAAGAGGCAGGCGCGTGGGACTGGTGCCGTGCCGAGGAAGAGAGGCAAATACGCCGCCACGTCCTAGGCGAGGATGCTGAGGCGCAGCCGCCAGCCAAGTTCACATTCGCTGATGCTGTGCTTCTCTATAAGCCGAGCGAGGCGGATGCTGGGTATCTCGTTCCAATCCTGACCAAGCTTGGCTCGATGGCTGTCGCAGACATTACGCCCAAGCTCGTGCGTGAACTGGGCGAGGAGCTCTATCCAGAGGCATCAACAGACACGTGGGTTCGTCATGTCGTGACGCCCGTTCGATCTGTCATCAACAATGCGCATGACCTTGGCCATTGCGCCCCGATACGCATCAAGGGCTACTCCAAAGAGGAGCGGGTCGCGCAGGATCTCAAGCGCGGTCGGAAAAGCCGGGTCAAGAAGACGCCCGGAAGCTGGGAGTGGCTGCTCAAATTCCGCCAGCACGCGCCGCGGCGTCATGCTGCTTTGGCTATGTTCATGTTCATGACGGGCGCGCGGATCAGCCAGGCCGTGGCGATGCATCCCGACCGTCATTTGAAGCTGGATCAGAACATGGTCTGCATCCCGGCGGCGAAGGGGCATGATGATCGATGGATCACGGTTCCACAGGAATTGGTCAGGGAGCTGGCTTCGCTGCCTCGACTTTATCCGCGCGGGTTCTACCGCACGCAGGACAATCTGCGTGTTTTCGGTTTCGCTGATCGATCAAGCCCTCGAAAGGGATGGGCCAAGGCCTGCAAACTGGCTGGCATCGATCTGCTGCCATTTCATGCCGCTGGGCGCCATGGCTTCGGCCAGGAAATGAACGTGCGGCAGGGCATCGACGAGAAGGCTGCGGGTGAATTCGGCGGGTGGTCTGACACCAGTCTGATGCGCAGAACTTATACCCACGCCGAGCAGACGGCCGAGAAAATTCACGAGGCGCAATTGCGTGGTCTGCGTGCTGCCGAGGAGCGGACCAAGCTGACTCTGTTCAGCGCCCGCGCCAGCAAAAAGAAGGAGAGAGTGTGATGGCCGTGTACGCGATTTGTACGGGCTCGGTGCGAAACGAGACGTTTGTTCCCGTTATTTTCCGCTTTGAAAATCTTTCCGGGAAAATCCGTTTCCATAAAATCCCCTTATTTCAGAGGGTTTTATGGTGGGCGCGGCAGGGATTGAACCTGCGACCCCACCCGTGTGAAGGGTGTGCTCTACCGCTGAGCTACGCGCCCGCCTTGAAGGCGTTCCGTGGCGGTTGTTTCCGGCCGCCCCGGGTGTGGAGGGGGCCTCTAACGGCCTTGCCCAACGTTGACAAGTGGGCATGTGAAGATATTTCGCATGGGCATGACCGATGCAATCGAAACGCCCGAAAACACGGGCCCCGAAACTGCGGATACCGCGGCCGTTCCTTCCACCGGCGCCGACGTGCCGCCCGATCGCCTGGCGATCAACCCGCGCAGCGCGTTCTTCGATGCGGAAAAGCTTGGCCGTGGCGTCGGCATCCGCTTCAAGGGCACGGTGCGCAACAACGTGGAGGAATATTGCATTTCCGAAGGTTGGGTGCGTGTCCAGGCCGGCAAGACCATGGACCGCAAGGGCAACCCGCTGACGCTCAAGCTCTCCGGCCCGGTCGAAGCCTGGTACGAAGATCTGGGTGAGAATCCGCCGGTGGCCAAGGCCTGATTCATTCAGAGTGACGCACGCGGCGCCTGCGTTCAGCGCAGGCGTCCGGCGCTGCCGCCGCTGCCCAGGCGGCTGGCGATGATGCGGCCGATGGGATCGTCAGCCAGGGCCATGGCCCCCGATCCACGCGGCGCCGGAGCCCGTCGGGCGGCAGGCGTCGGCGCATTGCGCGCCAGCGTCACGGCCGGCTTGGGCCCAACGGTTTCGCCTGCCACGCCATTGAGGAAATCCGCCCCGATCGGCTGGCGCGCGACCGCTGCCGGGGGCCGCTTGGCCATCAGCGTCTGGCGGGCCGGCAACGGTGTGGAGGCGCTGGCAAGGCGCAGCGTGGCGCCCGTTCCGAGGCTGCGCGTCCCGGTGGGCGCATGCGCGGGGCGATTGTAGATAAAGCCGTCGACCGGCCAATGGGTGGTGCCCAGATCCTGTATCGGCGCATACCATACGCGCACCGCGCTCCAGTCGTTGGCGTCCGACACGTCCACCGCGCGCACGTCGTTCTCGGTCTGGCCGCGCACGCCGTTGATCGGTGACCAGTTGGCGTGGCGCAGCAGCACGGTGCGCGAATCGATCACCCGGCTGACCATGGCGACATGGCCCAGGCGCATCGCACCATAGGGATGGAAGCTCATCACCGCGCCCGGGCGGGGGGTGAATCCGCGATCATAGCGGCCGGCGGCCTGGTCCCACCAGGTATGCGCGTCCCCATAGAGCTGGATGCCTGAAACCTGGCGCGCATAGGGCACGCATTGCAGGTAGGGCAGCGCGCCAGAGGTATCGGCCGGCGCGCCATCGCTTTGTTCGGGGCCGGGAATCAGCGCGATCGGCGCGGCCATGGCCACCCCTGGGGCATTGAGCCCGGCGATCAGGGCCGCCGCCGCGGCCAGGCCCAGGGGCCTTGTTCTTGTCCACCACACCATGGCGCGGTTGTGCCGCGAAATGGTCAATGCCCACCTGACCGGTGTGGTTAACGGTGGTTTCACACTTTGCCGCGAATTCAGGCCCGAAACCGGGCCGATGCGAACGCCCGCTTGCCTTTGGCGCCAAGCCGGGCCAACGGGGGCTATGCGTCCCCAGGTTATCATCATCGGACGGCCCAACGTGGGCAAGTCCACTCTGTTCAACCGGCTCGTCGGCAAGAAGCTGGCGCTGGTTGACGACCAGCCCGGCGTTACCCGCGATCGTCGCTTCGGCGATGCCTCGCTGCTGGGCCTTGAATTCACCATTGTCGACACCGCCGGGTGGGAAGACGAAGATCCCTCCAGCCTCCCGGGCCGGATGCGGATGCAGACCGAAGCGAGCCTCGAAGGCGCCGACGTGGCGCTGTTCGTGATCGATGCGCGCGCCGGGCTCACCCCGCTGGACGAGGAAATCGGCCGCTATCTGCGCGGGCACGATATTCCCGTGATCCTGCTGGCCAACAAGGCGGAAGGCCGCGCCGGCGACCATGGCCTGTTCGAGGCGTTCTCGCTGGGCTTTGGCGAGCCGGTGGGCGTTTCGGCCGAACACGGCGAAGGCATGGGCGACTTGTTCGAGGCGCTGCTGCCGCACATCGGCGAAAAGCAGGACGACGAGGACGAGGCGAGCGACGAGGAAGCCGAATACGATCCCAAGGCCGTGCTCAAGCTGGCGATCGTGGGCCGCCCCAACGCCGGCAAGTCCACCCTGATCAATCGCTTCCTGGGCGAAGATCGCCTGCTCACCGGGCCGGAAGCGGGCATCACCCGCGATTCGATCGCCATCGACTGGAGCTGGACCGATCCCAAGGATGGTGAAGCCCGCCCGATTCGCCTCATCGACACCGCCGGCATGCGCAAGAAGGCGCAAGTGGTCGACAAGCTGGAAAAGCTTTCGGTCGCCGATGCGCGCCGCGCCATCGACTTTGCCGAAGTGGTCGTGCTCTTGCTCGATGCCACGCGCGGGCTGGAACACCAGGATCTCAAGATCGCCTCGATGGTGCTGGAAGAAGGCCGCGCCCTGATCATCGCGATCAACAAGTGGGACGTGGCCGAAGACGCCAGCGGCCTGTTCAACGGCGTGCGCCAGGCGCTCGACGATGGCCTGGCGCAAGTGCGCGGGGTGCCGCTGGTGGCAGTTTCGGCGCGCACCGGCAAGGGGCTGGACACGCTGCTGTCCGCCGCTTTCACCCTGCGCGATGCGTGGAGCCGGCGCGTGCCGACTGCCGCGCTCAACCGCTGGTTCGACGATGCCCTGGCCGCCAATCCGCCGCCGGCGCCCGGCGGCCGCCGCATCAAGCTGCGCTATATCACCCAGGCCAAGACGCGCCCGCCCGGCTTCGTGCTGTTCGGCACGCGGCTGGACCAGTTGCCGGAAAGCTATCGCCGCTATCTGGTCAACGGCATTCGCCGCGAGCTGGGCTTTGATGCGGTGCCGATCCGGCTGACGCTGCGCAGCCCCAAGAATCCGTTCGCCAAATCATGATGCAGCCGCCCCCGCGCAGCCTGGGCCAGGCCCTGTGGCGCGGGGCGCGGGGCCATTGTCCGCGTTGCGAGGGCGCGCGGTTGTTTGCCGCATGGTTGCGACCGGTGCCGCAGTGCCCGGCTTGCGGGCAGGACTGGCGCGGCCACCGTGCCGACGATTTCCCGCCCTATCTGGCGATCCTGGTCACCGGGCACGTGATGGCGCCGGTGATCATCGAGCTCGGCCTGCACACCGCGCTGTCGTGGCCGGTGATGATGGCTCTGTGCCTGGCCATGACGGTCACGCTGGTGCTGGGCCTGCTGCAACCTGCCAAGGGCGCGGTGATCGCGCTGCAATGGTGGCTGGGCCTCCACGGCTTTGCCGCCGCGCCGGGCAAGGCGCTGCGGGCGAGCGAGCCGCCCGCACAGACACGGCCGCGCAACGAAACGTAATCGCGCACGGCCTGCCCTGGCCCTGCGCCGGGCGAGGCGGATGCCGAGGTTTTCGGCACATCGCCACGGCCGCGCCGTGACGGCAGACACGCAGGCGCAATCTTTTCTTGCGCAGCAACACTTCCTCACGAAGCCGCACCCATCGCGCAAAGGGGGCGATGGTACCCGGGACATCAGAATTATGAACGCCCCATCAGGAGTGTCCTCTATGCTGATTGCCTCGATTCTCGCGCCCGTCATCGCCCTTGCCCAACCGGTGGCCGCCGCTGCCCCGGCGCCCGTGTGCCAGGGCGCGCCTGGTCGGCCCGCGCTGTGCCGTCCGGCTGCGGCCGTGCAGCCCGCAGCAGCCTCGGCCGAGCGCGTCGCCATGGTTGCCTGCCATCCCGATCCCAGCCGCAACCGGGGCTGCTTCCGCCCGCTTCACCAAAAGAGCAACGCCGCTCTTGCCCAGGCTGCCCCGGTGCGCGAGGATGCGCGCTGAGGGACAAGGAATGACCGAGCCCGGAACCAAAGGAGCGCATCTGCGTAGCACAGCCATGCTGGCCACCCGTCTTGCCCCCTCCATCGTGCTTGTCGAAGATGACGGCCCGCTGCGCACGCTGACCGCCCGCGCCCTGCGCGAGCATGGCTATGAAGTGCGCCCGGCGGCCACCGGCGCGGAAATGTGGGTGCTGCTCGATAGCGCACCGGCCGACCTCGTGGTGCTCGACATCATGCTGCCGGGCACCAATGGCATCGAGCTGTTCCGCAAGCTGCGCCGGTTGAGCGACGTGCCGATCATCTTCATTTCCGCGCGCGGCAGCGAGGAAGATCGCGTGCTCGGGCTGGAACTGGGCGCGGACGACTATCTCGCCAAGCCGTTCGGCACGCGCGAACTGGTGGCGCGCGTCGGCGCCGTGCTGCGCCGGGGCGGGCAGGGTGCCGATGGCGTGGCGGCGGCTGAACCGGGCGAGCGCGCCAGCGAAATCCGCTTCGATGGCTGGACCCTGTCGCTCGCGCGCCGCGAACTGCATGCGCCGGGTGGGGTGATGGTCGATCTGACCGGCGCCGAATTCGATCTTCTCGCCACGTTCGTGGCCCAGCCGCAGCGCGTGCTGGGGCGCGAGCGCCTGATCGAATTGTCGCGCACCCGCCTGGGCGACAGTTCCGACCGCAGCATCGACGTGCTGGTCTCGCGCCTGCGCCGCAAGCTGACTGCGGCGGGCGGCGAAGCCCCGATCACCACGGTGCGCGGGGTGGGCTATATGTTCAAGGCGCAGGTTACCCGCACCTGATGCGGGATTGCCCGATGAGTCGCCCGGCATGATGCCGCGTCGTGCCCTCTGGCTGCGCCGGGCGATGAACCGCTTCGGCCTGCCCGAGCGGCTCCTGGCGATCCTGGTGCTGATGGCAGCGATCGATTTCGGCGCCAACGCGGTGCTGTTCGATCGCGCCAGCAACTTTGCCCTGCGCAGCGACGATGCCGCGCGCATTGCCGAAAACCTGGTGATCGCGAGCCGCGCGCTGGAAGCCGAAGACGTGGCGGATCGCCCCGCACTGGCCGAGCGGCTTTCGTCCCCGCGCTTTTCCCTGGCGTGGAAGCCGCGCCTGGCCCACGCCGACGATGCCCTGCCGCTCGACCGGCTGCGCGCCCAGGTGCTCGACGCCGCGCCCGAACTGGCCTCGGGCGATCCGCGCTTTTCGCTGCGTTCGCTGGCCTCGCCGGGATCGGTCAACGGCGCCATGCTGCTCAGGGATGGCTCGGGCGTGGTGTTCCGTACCCAGGCGAGCGAGGCCTGGACGCTCAATGCCGGGCGGCTGGCCGTGCTGCTGGTGCCCACGCCCTTGCTGGTGGTTTTGGCCTGGGTGCTGTTTCGCGCCACGATCCGCCCATTGAAAGCCCTGGTTTCGGCCACCAGCCGGGTGGGGGCCGGCCCGCCCGAGCCGCTCACCGAGCGCGGTCCGGACGAAGTGCGCCGGCTGATCCGCGCGTTCAACCGCATGCAGAGCCGCATCTATCGCCAGATGCTGGACCGCACCCAGTCGATGCTGGCGATCGGCCACGATCTGCGCACCCCGCTCGCCCGGCTGCGGCTGCGGCTCGACGACGCCGGGCTCGATCGCGCCACCCAGGCAGACATGGTCCACGATATCGACGAGATGATGCACCTGCTCGCCTCGCTCCAGACCTATGTCGAAGGGGAAGGGCGGCAGATTCCGGCCGAACCGGTGGACCTGGCCGCGATGGCCATGACCTTGGTCGACAATGCCTATGACCAGGGCGGTGACGCGCGTTACGAAGGCGAGGATCGCCTGGTGATCCATGCCCGCGCCATTTCGCTGCGCCGCGCGCTGGGCAACCTTGTCGAAAACGCGCTGCACTATGCCGGGCAAGTGGAGGTGACGGTGCGCCGCGATGGCGACTGGGCCGAAGTGGTGGTGGCCGACAACGGCCCCGGCATTCCCCCCGACCGGCTGGACGAAGTGACGCAGCCTTTCGTGCGGCTCGATGCCGCGCGCGGGCGCGACACGCCGGGCATGGGGCTGGGGCTGGCGATCGTGAAGCGCGCGATCCGCGCCGAAGGCGGCACGCTCATTCTCGCCAACCGCCGTGCCGAAGCCGGGCAGACCGGCCTTGTGGCAACGGTTCGTCTGCCGCTCAAGGCCGGCCAGCCCGCCCTTCCGGCGCGGAAATAGTTCCTTACAGTTCCGTCCGAAGCGGGCAAAGACGTTCCCGTACCTCGTTGAATCAAGAGCCCCGGCATGCGCCGTGGGCGCAAAAATTCAAGAGGAGGTACCTCCCCATGAACGAACTGATCGGTCGCGTCTTCAGTTTCGAGAAGACCGTCTTTCCGAAGAGCAGCGAGCTCTACGGCCAGCTTTCCACCCACGGCCAGGCGCCCAAGGCACTGATGATTTCCTGCGCCGATTCGCGCATCGTGCCCGAACAGATCATGCAGGCGCAGCCCGGCGACCTGTTCGTGTGCCGCAACGCCGGCAACATGGTGCCGGCCTATTCCACCATGAACGGTGGCGTGTCTTCCACCGTGGAATATGCCGTTGTCGCCCTCGGCGTGCGTGACATCATCGTCTGCGGCCACTCCGACTGCGGCGCGATGAAGGCACTGGCCGCCCCCGAAGCGCCCGAGGGCATGCCCAACGTGGTGGCCTGGCTGCGCCATGGTGCCGCTGCCGAGCATGTCGTGTCGACCTGCTCGCCCCATCTCCATGGCCATGATCGCGTGCGCGCGGTCAGCTTGCAGAACATCATCGCCCAGATCGACCACCTGCGTACGCATCCCTCGGTCTCGGCGGCCATCGCGCGTGGCGAAATGTCGCTGCACGGCTGGTTCGTGGATATCAGCGCCGGCCAGGTGCTGGGCCTCGACGGCGATACCGGCGAATTCGTGCCGCTGCGCGAAGATCGCCCGATGCCGGTGGCCCTGGCCGCCGCGCCCCGTTTCGCGCGCGAACCCGCGCTGGCGGAGGCGGCCGAATGAGCCACGCAGCCGCCGCTGCATCGCCCGAGGCTGCCCCCGTGAGGGGCGGCCTCGTTCGCGATTTCACCGCGTCGATCGTGGTGTTCCTGGTGGCCATGCCGCTGTGCATGGGCATTGCCATCGCTTCGGGCGTGCCGCCGGAAAAGGGCCTGGTGACGGGCATCATCGGCGGCATCGTGGTCGGCCTGCTGGCCGGATCGCCCTTGCAGGTCTCCGGCCCGGCCGCTGGCCTTGCCGTGATCGTGTTCGAATTCGTGCGTGACAACGGCCTTTCCGCGCTCGGCCCGGTGCTGCTGGTGGCGGGCCTGATCCAGTTGGTTGCCGGCGTCGCGCGACTGGGCGGCGTGTTCCGCGCCATCTCGCCTGCCGTGGTCCACGGCATGCTGGCCGGGATCGGCGCGCTGATCGTGGTCGGCCAGTTCCATATCCTGTTCGATGCCAAGCCGATGTCCAATGGCCTGGCCAACCTTTCGATGATCCCCGCCCGCGTGCTGGGCCTGTCGCCGTTCGACTGGCGCGCCAGCGAAATGGCGCTGATGCTCGGGCTGGTGACGATCGTGGGCATGATCGGCTGGGAAAAGCTCAAGCCCAAGGCGCTCGCCCTGGTGCCGGGCGCGCTGATCGGGGTGATTGCCGCCACCGTGCTGGCGGCCGTGCTTGGCTTGCCCGTGGCGCGCATCGCCGTGCCGGATTCGCTCAGCGCCGCGTTTGCCGTGCCGGGCGGGGCGTTTCTCGATCCACTGATGGCCAAGCCCGCGCTGCTGGTCTCGGCCGTGGCGATCGCGTTCATCGCCAGCGCCGAAACCCTGCTGTCGGCCGCCGCGGTCGATCGCATGCACAATGGCGTGCGCACCGATTACAACAAGGAACTGCGCGCGCAGGGCGTGGGCAACCTGCTCTGCGGCATGGTTGGCGCGCTGCCGATGACCGGGGTGATCGTGCGTTCGTCGGCCAACGTCCAGGCTGGCGCGCAGAGCCGCTGGTCGGCCGTGCTGCACGGGGTGTGGATTCTGGGCTTCGTTGCCCTGCTGCCCTGGCTGCTGCGCGAAGTGCCGATGGCGGCGCTGGGCGGCGTGCTGGTGGTGACCGGCTGGAAGCTGGTCAGCCTCAAGCACGTCAAGCACCTGTTCGCCAACTATGGCCCGCTGCCGGCGGCCATCTGGGCGGTGACCTTCGCGCTCGTCGTCTCGACCGATCTTCTGACCGGCGTGCTGGTGGGCATGGCACTGTCGCTGGTGGAACTGCTGCCGCACGTGAAGCACCTCAATCTGGGCGTCCATGCGCAGGAACACGAAGATGCAACGCGGGTGGAACTGAAAGGCGCGGCCACCTTCCTGCGCCTGACCAAGCTCAACGCCGTGCTGGAAGACCTGCCGGCCGATCGCCGCGTCCACCTCGATCTCGGCCGGGTCAAGGCGATCGACCACACCACTGCCGAAACCCTGGGCGAATGGCTGGCACGCCGTCGCCAGCAGGGCAACGCGGTGACCGTCTCCGGCCCCGAGCCGATCCTGCGGGCGGTGCCTCACACCGCCTGAACCTCCAAATCCTCGCGCCCGTGTCCCCATCCCCGGCGCGGGGCCGGCGCCAGGCGCCCGCTGCCCCCACTGGCCCCGTCCGGCCGGTGGGGGCAGTTTCGTTGCGGGGTGTGCGTCCGCCAATCCACAACAAAAAAATCCCCCGCCAGTATGTGCTGGCGGGGGACAGTGGTGCGTACCTGGTTGAAAGGTGTCTTCAGAAGTTGACGGTGGCCGAGAGCACCACGCGCGAGGACGAGATCGAGGCGCCGTCCTGGGTCTGGAACTTGGTGAAGTTGGGACGCAGGTAGGCCGCGTCCGCATCGCTGATGTTGGTGTCGATATAGGCCACGCCCAGCACGACCTTGCCTAGCGCCAGGTCGGCGCCCAGCAGCCAGTCGGCATAGGAGCCGGTCGGCGCCACGCTGGTGCCGTTGGGGCCAAGGCCGGGATTGCCCTTGGAATAGCCAAGGTGCGCCTTGAGCGTGACCGGGGTGGAGGGGATCGCCCCGCTCACGTCACCCCAGACATAGAGGTTGTCGTTCTTGGCACCGGGGTGATCGGGCGTGCCTTCCACATAGCTGGCACCCGAATCATACCACTGGCCCAGCGCCTGCTGCTTGGGCGCATAGGCCACGCCGGCCAGCGCCGAGACCGGGCCGACGGTGCCCGAGAGCTTCACGAAGGGTTCGGCAAAGTCGGTCTTGGCCGCGCCGCCCGGATACATGTACCAGGTGAGGCCGACATCGAGCGTGGCCGGGCCGAAAGTCTTCTTGAAGCCGCCGATCGCATCGAGTTCCAGGTTGGGGCCGCCGAACGTGCCCCAGCCGGCCAGGTTGGACCCCCAGGTGCCGACATAGAAGCCGCTTTCGTGGGCGATGGTCACGCCGGCCTGGAGCGCGAAGCCGTTGTTGGACTGGGAAACACCGCGCAGGCGATAGTCGGTGACCACGGCGGCGCTGCCCGAAATGGTGATCGGCGAAGGCGGTGCGGTGTCTTGCGCCTGGGCGGCGCTCGCCAGGGCCAGCGAGGCACCGGCCAGTGCGGTGGCCAGGCACAGGCGGCGAGCCTGGCGGCGTGCGGAGCGTTGAATCATCGGAACTGTCCTTCCCTCACGGTCATCGAGAAAACGGTTCCGCCTGCGTGTCGGCGCCTGTCCGTCTCGGGAAGCGAGGGGAGACCCCCCAGTCGTTCCCGGCAGCAGGTTGCGCCGACAGGACCGGGGTTAGGCTGCGATGCTGTCTGTTCCTTGTCCGATGTGCAACGAAGTATTGCTGTGTTTCCGGCGTGGCTTTCGTGCCACAGTCTTCACTCGGGCGTCTTCACTCGGGAAGGGGAATGAACTCGTGCTCGCCGGGCACGTGGGCAAAGCGGTCGTCCTTCCAGTCGGCCTTGGCCTGCTCCAGCCGATCGGGCCGGGACGAGACGAAGTTCCAGAAGATGTGGCGCTTTTCGGGAAACGGTTCGCCGCCCATCAGCATCACGCGCGCGCCGTCGGTGCTCTCGATCACCACTTCGGCGCCGGGCTTGAGCACGATCAGCTCGTTGGTGGCGAACTGGCCGGTCTGCCCGCCCACGGTAATCTCGCCGCTCACCACGTAAAGCGCCCGCTCCACATGCTCGGCTGCCACGCGATAGCGGCCGCCCGGGGCGATCACCAGTTCGGCATAGACCAGGTCCGACAGGGTCTTGACCGGGGAAGACAGGCCATCGACCTGCCCGGCAATCAGCGTCAGGCGCGTGCCGTCCTGCTCCACGCTGGGGATTTCATCGGCCTTGTGATGGGCAAAGGCGGGATCGGTTTCCTCGGCATGGGCGGGCAGCGCCACCCAGGCCTGGAGGCCGAACAGCGGCCCGCCGCTGGCGCGCATGTCCGGGCCGGTGCGCTCGGAATGGGTAATGCCGCGCCCGGCGGTCATCCAGTTGACCTCGCCGGGGCGGATCGCCTGGACCGAGCCGAGCGAATCGCGGTGGAGGATCTCGCCCTCGACCAGATAGGTCACCGTGGCGAGGCCGATGTGCGGGTGCGGGCGAACGTCCAGCCCTTCGCCACCGGCAAAGGCGGCCGGGCCCATCTGGTCGAAGAAGATGAACGGGCCAACCATGCGGCGATGGGCCGAAGGCAGTGCGCGGCGCACCTTGAAGCCTTCACCCAGATCGCGGACCGGGGGCAGAAGGGCAAATTCGATGCCCGGCACATCGGGCGTGCGGATGGTCATGGCGGTGTTCCTGCATGTGGCGCCCGTTGCGGGCCTGACACATAGCGTTTTACGCGCCGCAGCCGTTCCACGAAATCCCGATAAGGCCGGTCAAATCGTTCAGCTTTGTTGGACGGTTTGCGGCGGCTGCCGCTCGCGCCGCGCCAGTTGCCCCAGCACCAGGCCCAGCGCCAGCACCGCCGCGCCAGCCAGCGCGCCCGGCCCCAGTTGCGTGAGCGAGGACCACAGCATCGCCGCCGACAGGGCCATGAACGCCAGCGGAAACAGCGGGAACAGCGGGGTCCGCACCGGCCAGTCATGTTCGGGCAGGCGGCGGCGCAGGCGGATCAGCGCGGCCATGCCCAGGATCACGAACAGCCAGTAGACGGGCGTCATGTAGTCCACCATCGCGCCAAAGCCGCTTTGCGACAGGCCCGAAACCGCCGTCAACAGCAGGGAGAACCCGCCCACGGCCAGCGTCGCCCGCGCCGGGGTGCCGCGCCGGTCGTGCCAGTTGCCCAAGGCCGCCAGCGCGGGCAGGTCGCGCGCGGCCGAGGCGGTGACGCGCGAACAGACGATGAGCGTGGAATTGATGCTGCTGATCGCGGAAATCGCCACAATGCTCACGGTCAACCAGGCGCCCACCGGGCCGAACGCGCTGCGCGCCAGATCGGCCCCCGGCGCAGTGCTGGCGGCCAGGCCGGCCAGGCCCAGCCCGCGCAGCAGCGCCCAGTTCATCAGGCAGTAGATCGTCATCAGCAGCGCCAGCGCGCCGATCACCACGGCCAGCATGGCCCGCCGCCCGCCACGCACTTCGCCCGAAAGCGTCGCCATGTCGCTCCACCCGCCATAGGCCAGGAAGACATAGATCAGCGCCACGCCCACGCTGCCCCCGGTGGGCAGGGGCGCGGCAGCGGTGGGGGCGGGCACCAGCAGCCCGGCGGCGGTAACACAGGCAAACCCGGCCGCCACCAGCGCCACCAGCAACGCTTGCGTGAGGAAGCCCAGTCGCACGTGCACGAGGTTGAGCCCGGTCAGCGCGGCCACGATGGCCAGGGCCAGCCCGGTGCGCTCGGCATGGCCCAGCGGCCAGAGCGCGCTGGCATAGTCGGCCAGAAGGTGCGCCATCAGCGCGATCCAGCCGGTGTGCATGATGGCAAAGCGCGACCAGGCATAGAGCGCGGCCAGGCGCCCGCCCCAGGCGCGCCGCAGGAAGCTGTATTCCCCGCCGGAATCGGGAAAGGCGGCCGCCATTTCGACATAGCACAGCGCGCCGACCATGGTGACGAGCGCGCCCGCCACCCACAGCAGCAAAACATGTCCGCCCGGCGCGTTGGCCGCCACGGTGGGCGCGGTCTTGAGGCTGTCGGTGGACATCACCATGCCCAGGGCGACCAGCATGGCCTGGCCGATGCCGAGATGGGCGCGCGGGCCGCGCGAGGAGGACGAGACGGTCAAACAGGTACTTTCCGAAGGCTGGGGGCCAAGGGTGTCGGCGGTCCTAGTGCGCGATTGCCACAGTCCGTGCAAGGATTGGCATGTTTTGAACTGCTCATTTGACCGAATAATACTCAAGTCATTAGGTGGATTTTTCTGGCGTCCTATCCATCCGGGGTTCTCGTGGCAGTTTCCGTCGTTTCCTCTCGCGCGCCGCTGCGGCTGGCGCTGGTTTCCCTTGGCCTTTCGGTGAGCGCGAGCGCGCTGGCCGCGCCCCAGGCCCAAGCTCCCCAGGCCCCAGTTCCCCAGGCAGAGGCGCCCACGGCTGCCGACAGCGGCACCAGCGGCGATGCGATCATCGTCACCGGCACCCGCGAAAGTGGCCGCCTGGCGCGGCAGAGCGCCACCCCGATCGACGTGGTCAAGGCCGATACGCTAACCGCCACCGGCCAGTCGAACCTGGTCGATTCGCTGCGCAGCGTGCTGCCCTCGTTCAACGCGCCGGCTGTTGGCTATGACGTGGGCGCCCTGGCGCGCACCTTTGCGCTGCGCGGGCTTTCGCCCAGCCAGACGCTGATCCTGGTCAACGGCAAGCGCCGCCACCTTTCGTCCAGCATCTATGCCGACAGCGATCCTTCGCAAGGCTCGAACGTCGTCGATCTCGACATGATTCCCCAGGCGGCGGTCGGCCGCGTGGAAGTGCTGCGCGATGGCGCGGCGGCGCAATATGGCTCCGACGCGATCGCCGGGGTGATCAACGTGATCCTCAAGGACGATGCCAATTCGGGCAGCGTCTCGGTGCAGGGCGGCAAGTATTACGCGGGCGACGGCGCCGCGATCCAGGCCAATGCCGACAAGGGCGTGAGCCTGAAGGACGGCGGCGTGCTGCATCTTTCGGCCGGCTATCGCTATCAGGATTTCACCAACCGCAGCGGCGACAGCGGCGGCGTGCAGCCGGCCAAGGTGCAGGGCATGCCGCGCTCGGTGGTGCTGAGCGGTGGCTATGACTATACCCGGCCGCTGGGCGAAGTGGCCGATTTCTACAGCTTCGGCACGTATGCCTGGCGCAAGGCGCGCGCGAACGAGAACCCGCGCCAGCCCGGCTGGTTTTCCGATGCGGTGGACGCGATCTATCCCAACGGATTCACCCCGCAGGAAACCCTGAACGAGCACGATTTCAGCGTGACCGGCGGGATCAGGACTCACGGGGAGTGGGCGGTGGACCTGTCCAGCACCTATGGCCGCGACGTGGTCAAGCTGCGCAACATCACCACGATCAACCCCGATCTGCTGGCCGATACTGGCAATGCCCAGACCGATTTCAACGTCGGCGGCTTTGCCGCGTCGGAATGGACCAGCAACATCGATGTGAAGCGCCAGTTCGACGTGGGCCTGGCCGGCCCGGCCACATTCGCGTTCGGCGCGGAAAACCGTTATGAAACCTATGAAATCCGCGCCGGCGAGCCGACCTCGTATTATTCCGGCGGGCCGCAGGCTTTCCCCGGCTTCCGCCCCAGTGACGCGGCCGATGTGCATCGCAACAGCGTGGCCGGCTATGCCGACCTGACGCTGCGCCCGGTCAAGGCGTGGGAGCTTTCGGGCGCCTTGCGCTGGGAGCATTACAACGGCGTGGGCAGCCGCCTCAACGGCAAGCTGGCCAGCCGCTATGACGTGACCGACCGCTTCGCCCTGCGCGGCAGCGTCAGCACCGGGTTCCACGCGCCCACCCTGGCGCAGCAGAACTATTCGGCCACCACGGTGACCACCGGCTATGCCTCGATCCAGTTGCCGCTCGGCTCGCCCGGCGCCAACCTGCTCGGCGCGCCTTCGCTCAAGCCGGAAACCTCCACCAGCGCCAGCCTGGGCTTCGTGGCCGAGCCGCTGCGCGGGCTGTCGATCACGGTCGATGCCTATCGCATCGACGTGAAGAACCGGATCATCGAAAGCGCCTATCTCTATGGCGACCTGGCCCAGGCGGCGATCGCCGCCAACGGCACCACGATTCCCGCCGGGCTTTCCGCCGACAATGTCAGCGCGGTGTTCTTCACCAATGGCGTCGACACCCGCACGCAAGGGGTGGACGTGACGGCAAGCTGGACCACGCCGGTGGCCCTGCTCGGCGCGCTGCGCTGGGATGCCGGGCTGGCCTATGTCGATACCACGATCCGCCGCGTCCATGCCGCGCCCGCCGTGCTGGCCGATGCCGGGCTCACCCTGGTCGATGCGGTGCAGCGCACCAACCTGACCACGGCGACGCCTTCGTGGAAGGCCTCGCTCGCCACGGCATGGAACCACGGCGGCTGGGACGTCACCTTGCGCAACACGTTCTACAGCAATGCGCGCCAGGCGCAGGGCTATGCCGAACCCTATTACATCATCGACACCGGCAGCCGCGTGATCACCGATCTCGACGTGGGCTATCGCATCAACCCGCAAGTGCGGGTGGGCGTGGGCGCCACCAACCTGTTCGACGTGCACCCGCGCGCCATTCCCACCGAGATCGGCCAGGCGCTCAACTATGACCGCTATTCCCACGTCGCGCCCTACGGCATCAACGGCGGCGCCTATTACGCGCGCCTGACGGTGAGCCTGTGAGCGGCGTGGTCATCCTCGACGGCGGCACCGGGCGTGAACTGGCGCGCAGCGGTGCGCCGTTCCGCCAGCCCGAATGGTCGGCGCTGGCGCTGATCGAGGCGCCGCACTTCGTGGCGCAGGTCCACCAGCGCTATGTCGAGGCCGGGGCCGACGTGATCACCACCAACAGCTATGCCGTGGTGCCGTTCCACATCGGGCAGGACCGGTTCGACGCCCATGGCGCGCAATGGGCCGCGCTCGCCGGGCGCCTGGCCCGCGACGTGGCCGATGCCGCGCCGCGCAAGGTGGCGGTGGCCGGATCGCTGCCGCCGGTCTCGGGCTCCTACCGGCCCGACCTGATCGACCTGGCGCGCAGCCGCGCGGTGCTGGCCGTGCTGGTGGAAGCGCTGGCGCCCCATGTCGATCACTGGCAGGCCGAAACGCTGTCGGCCATTGCCGAGGCGGAACTGGTGGCAGACCTCGTCGCCCCCACGGGCAAGCCGCTGTGGCTTTCCTTCACCCTGGCCGATGAAGACCCCGCCGCCGCGCCGCAACTGCGCTCGGGCGAGAGCGTGGCCGAAGCCGCCGCTGCCGCACTGCGGCTGGGTGCCAGAGCGCTGCTGTTCAATTGCAGCCAGCCCGAAGTGATGGCCGCCGCCGTTGCCGAGGCGAAAGCGGCGCTGGCCGGCACCGACGTGGCAATCGGCGTCTATGCCAATGCCTTCCCGCCGCAGGGTGCCGATGCCGAGGCCAACAACGGCCTCAGCCCGATCCGCGCGGACCTGACGCCCGAAGGCTATGCCGCCTTTGCCCGCGCCTGGGCAGCCGAAGGTGCCACGATCCTGGGCGGATGCTGCGGCATCGGGCCGGAGCATATCGCCACGTTGCGGCACGATCTTGCCTGATCAAGCCGCGCCGGTTCCTATCCCAGCAGGGCGAGGAACCGGTCCAGCGGGCAGATGGTCGGCTGGCCCGGTAGCGCGCAGCCGGGCAGCGGCACGGCCACGCTGACCGGCGGGCGCGGGGCCAGGGTGCGGATCGCATCGAGCGTCTGCGCGCGATAGCGCACCCGCACCAGGCGCGCGCCACCCGCGCCGCGCAGCCGCTCGATCACGAAGGCACCGCCCGGTGCCGGATCGTCAGCGGCAAAGCCGGGTACCTGCCAGTGCGCATCGAGCAGCCCGGCGAGGTTGGCGATGTTCGTGTCGTGGCCCGAGATCATCGTGACCTTGGCCGTTCCGGTCAGCCCCTGGCGCACGATCGGCGCCAGCCCGGCAAAGTTTGCGCGGGCCACCGGGCGCGGCCGGGCGACGAGTGCGAACTCCAGGGCATGAAAGGCCGAAAGCGCGGTCACGTCGGCCGCACTGGCGCGGCCCCAGCCAACCTCGCGCGCCGGCTTGCCCTCGGCATATTCCAGCAGCAGGACCTGCGCGGCAGTGGAGGCGCGATCGAGCGTCCCGGCAAGCTTGGGCTTCTGCCCCGGCACGGCCGGCGCGATCGTGGTGGGCTTGTGGTCCACGCCGCAATCGCTGCGGGCCGGGCCGCACAGGATGGCGTTGAGCCGCACGGTCAGCGGCTGCATCCGCGCGTCCTGCGCAGGCAGGCCACCGGGGCCGACCGCTGCGGCCACTGCTGCATCGACTGCGGCCGGGTCATAGGGTGCCAGCCCATGGGCAATGCCGTTGAAGCGCGGGTCTTCCACGTCCTGCGCCAGATGATCGATCGGCAGCGCGCAGCCCGGCGCCAGGCTGCGGGTCCAGGCCTGCGCGGTGGCAATCGTGCGCTGGTCGCTGTCGGCCACCACCACAACCTGCCCGCGTGCCGGGCAGCCGCGCGCGGGCAACAGCCGTTGCGCGCGGAACGCGCGGCCATCGGCGCTGCCGAGCCGGGCCACCGCCTGCGCGCCGTGCGGGGTCAGCCAGCCGGGCGCCACCGGCCAGGCTGGCCAGGGCTGGCTGGCAAAGCCGGCCGGCATGGCCGGGTCCTTGGTGGGCGGGCGCACGCCATGGCGCATCACCACCACCACTTGTTCCACCACCGGCCCCACCACCGGCGCGCCTTGCGCCATGGCCGGGGCGGAAGCGGCAGTCAGGGCAAGGCCCGCCAGCAGCCGGGCGCGCATCAGAAGTGCACCTGCACGCCGCCGCGCACCATCGATCCATAGTGCTCGCGCTCGATCAACTGGCTCTTGATCCCTTCATAGCGGCGCCAGGGCGCGTCGGTCAGGTTGGTGGCATCGCCGAACACGGTGAACTGCGGCTTGATCTGATAGGCCACATGCACGTCGAGCTGGGCATTGCCGTCGGTATACTGGTCGGTCGCCGCGCTGCTGCCCAGGGTATCGAGATAGGCCGAGCGATAGTTGAACGCCACGCGGGCCGAGAGGCCGTACTTTTCGTAGAACACCTGCACGTTGCCGACATCGCGCGATTGATAGGCCAGCGGGATCGCCCCGTCGCGCACCTGCACGCCATGGGCATCGCCCCACACGTGGGTGTAGTTGGCCGAAATCCCGAAGCCGGCGAGCAGGCCCGGCAGGCGGGTGAACTGGTACTGCACGTTGAATTCCACGCCGGAAAGCTGCTCGCGGTCCACGTTGATCGGCTGCGTGACCTGCGCGGAGGGATAATACGTGCCGCCCAGCGTCACCCCGGTTTCGGTCTGGCCGAAGCTGTAGATCGGGTTGCGGATGTCCTTGTGGAAATAGCCGGCGGACAGGATCGCGCCAGGCGCCGGGTAATATTCCACGCCCGCGTCATAGTTGATCGCGCGATAGGGTTGCAGGTCGGCATTGCCGATCGAGACGGCAGGGATCGTGCCGCTGGTATCGGCGATCACGTAGGGCGCCAGATCGGGATAGTTGGGCCGCCCGATCGAAGTGGTCACCGCGCCACGGAGCAGCAGGCCGCGCGCCGCATCGATCCGCGCGGTCAGGCCGGGGAAGAAGTCGGTATAGGCCGCGCGGCCATAGCTGTTGTAGCCATCGGTCAGCGTCGAGGCGGCGTTGACGATCTTGGCAAAGGCCTTGTCCACGGTGTGCTCCATGCGCACGCCAGGCACCAGGGTCAGCGCCCCGGTCTTGATCGTTGCCATGGCGTAGGCGGCGACGATGTCTTCCTTCACGCGATAGTCGCTCGACAGGCTGTCTGACAGCGTGCCGCTGGCATCGAGCGCATATTGCGTGGGGTTGGCATCGAACCAGGCCTTGGCACTGGCATAGTCGATCCGTGAGCCCATGGCGAACTGGCCGCCCATGAAGCTGGTATCGCCCACATAGTCCACATCGCCCAGCGCGCCGCCCGTCTTCCCGATCTTGCCGGTGGTCTTGTAGTCCAGCCGGTCATGGTCGTCGGTCTTGTCGCGCGAGAGCAGCTTGGCGCCCACGGCAAAGGTGGAATCGCCGCCCAGCGGGTGGCTGTAGTCGATCCGGCCCTGCCAGATCTGCTCGGCGGCATGGCGGGTCTCGAAATTCACCTTGCTGAACGTGAAGGCCGAAGGCGTGTTGAAAATGTCGGTCGTTGCCGCCAGCGTGTAGGGATAGGTGCCGCCGTTGTAGGTGGTGGTCACGCCGCCCTTGGCGGTGGAATAGGTGAATTCGCTGCGCAGCGGGTCTTTCTTTTCCGCACGGGTCCACCCGCCCGAAACCGACAGGGTGCCGCCCGCCACGTCGGAAAACTCGCCGCCCAGCGTGGCCGACTTGGTGTTGTCGTTCTCGATCCGGCGGCGCACCAGCACCGTGGCGGTCGCGGCCATCGTGGTGGCGTTGGTGATCGCCAGGCGGTTCTGGTCGCGGGTCTCGTTGTCCTTGTATTCGCTATAGCTGGTGCGCAGGTAGATCTTGGCGGTTGGCGAGGGATGCCAGTCGAAATTGCCGACCACGCCCAGCCGGGTGCGCGTCAGGTTGTAGTCGCGGATGCCGTTGCCATCGGGCAGGCCATTGGCCCAGTTGCTCGAACCCTGGTAGTTCTCGCTCTCGATGTTGCGCTTGGAATAGTTGACCGAAACCACCGCGCCGAACTGCTCGTCGGCGCCAAAGCGGCCGCCCACGGTGCCGTCGGCTTCCCACGCGGTCTTGTGGTTCAGGCTATAGCGCCCGATCGCGCCGCGCGCGTCGAAGGTGAAAGGCGCCTTGCTGTCGAACGCGGTGCGGGTGCGGATCGCCACTTCGCCGGCAATCGCGTTGGCATCCTGGTTGGGCAGCACCGACTTGGTCACGGTCACGGCCTGGATCATCGCCGAGGGCAGGTCGTCCAGCTTCACCTGGCGGCCATCGGGCTCGGGCGCGGGCAGGGTCTGGCCATTGAGCGTCACGTTGAGCAGGCCGGGATCGATGCCGCGCACGATGGCATAGCGGCCTTCGCCCTGGTCGTTGGCGACGGACAGGCCGGGCAGGCGCTTGATCGCTTCGGCCACGTTCTGGTCGGGCAGCTTGCCCACGTCGTTGGCGCGCAGGGTTTCGGTCACGTTGAGCGCGTCACGCTTTTCGGCGGCGGCCTGTTCCTGCGCCTCGCGTACGCCGGTCACGATAATGGAGCCTTCCGGGGCTTGCGCGCCCGGCTCGGCTTGCGCAGCGGCAGGCGCCAGCGCGCCTTTTTCGGCGACGATCACGAACACGCCCGGCCCGGTGCTGCGCGCGACCAGCCCGGTCTGGCCGAGCATGCGGGCGAGCGCTGCCGACACGTCCATCGTGCCGTCCACCGCCACGCTGCGATGGCCGCGCGCGATGCTGCCCGAAACCACGATCTGGACATGGGCCTGGGCGGCGAACTGGTGCACGGCGTCGGCCACGGCCTGGGCCGGCACATGCACGGTGACGGCCGCAGGCACGATCATGCCCTGCGCGGCGGCGGGAATGGCGGAAAGCCCGGCCACGGCCAGGGCAAGCGTCGAGACGGAGCGAAACGGCGCGAACATTTGCAAAAACCCCTCATACGATCCCGCTCTCGGCAGGGACACCGGGGTGACGAAGGGCCTGGGGGCTTTCCTTAGCGCGCCGCACAAAAAAATGCGCCAGCGCCCCGAAGCATCTAACGCTCAATCACCAAGCCATCGGCAGTTTGCCGCGTGCGAGCGCCCACGCTGGCGGCCACGGCCTGGGCAAAGGCGGTGGGATCGTTGAGGCGGAATGCACCATAGAGCGGTTCGCCGGCCAGCGCCGGCGTGGCCAGCGCGATCTGCAACTGGTTGTGCCGGTTCATCTCGGCCATGGCTTCGCCCAGGGTCTCGCCATCCAGGTCGAGCCGCCCTTCGGTCCAGCCGAGCGTGCGCGCCAGGGTGGCACTGTCCACCGCGCGGGCGGCGGGCAGCGGTCCGCGCGCGGCAAAGCGGGCGCGTTGGCCCGCCACCAGCAGGCGGGCGCCCTGCGGCGTGGCCACGCGCACCGCGCCTTCGCTCACGATCACGTCCACGGTGCCGGCCTCTTCATCGCGGGTCACTTCAAACACGGTGCCCACGTCGGTGATCGTCACGGCGCCAGCCACCACCTGAAACGGATGGGCGGCATCGTGCGTCACGCGGAACAGGGCGCGACCGGCCTCCATCGCCACTTCGCGCCGCCCACCGCGCGCCACGTCCACGTGCAGGCTGGAGCGGGCATCCACCGCCAGGGCAGAACCGTCTGCCAGGCCCAGCCGGCGCACTTCACCCACGCCCGTGGTCACCGCCAGCCCCCCGCGCGGCAGCAGCGCCAGCGCCAGGGCTGCCGCCACGGCACCCACCCCGCCCAGCAGCGCAATGGTGCGCCGGGGCCGTTGCGTCTTTGCCGGTTGCGGGAGCTGCGGTTGGGCCTCTGGCTCAGCCTTGGCGCCCGGCGCAAACATCGCCAGCGTGGCGCGCGCGCGCAGCAATGCGCCGGCGTGGCGCGGATCGGCGGCCAGCCAGGTGGCAAGATCGGGATCGTGTGCGGATCGGGGCTCTGCGTCGATGCGGGCAGCCCAGTGGGCCGCCCAATGGGCGGTGCCGTCTTCAACCGGTTGTTCTGGCCCGCCCTTGCTCAAGTCCTGTCCATTCCTTGCCCGCCGGCTCCGCGATGGCCCGTTGCATCGCCTTCAGCCCTTTCTGCACATCGTTTTCCACGATGCTTTCGCTCACGCCAAGCTGGGCGGCGATGGCCTTTTGCGACAGGCCCTCGATCCGCTTCAACCGGAAAATCGTGGCGCAGCGCTCGGGCAGGCTGGCGAGCAGGCGCTCCACCAGCCGCAGTTGCATCCGCGCCGCCACCACCGCTTCCACGCCGTGTGCTTCTTCGGTGACGAACAGCGCGGCACTTTCCGTAATGTCTTCAAATTTCACCACGGCGGCGCGGCGCAGGGCATCGCGGCGCAGGTTCTTGACCATGGTCATGAAATAGGCGCCCGGCTCGGCGATGTGGTCCACCTCGGCCATCGCGGCAAAGCGGCAATAGGCTTCCTGCACCAGGTCGTCGGCATCGGCCGGGCTGACCCCGGCACGATAGAGCGCTGCCCGCACGCGCGGCTCGGCCGGCACCACATGCCGCGCCACCCAGGCCACGACGTGCGAGGGCGTAAGCGCCATGGCGGCTTGGCCAGGCTGGGGATGGGCGAGCTGGGTGGGCACGGGGGGCGGTCCTTCCGTGCCGGGTGGCTAAGCTCCCTTCAAGACAGCTTCGTGACAGGTCATTCTCACCCGCCCGCCTGGCCGCGCGGATAGACGATGATCGAGAGATAGCGGATCGTGCCCGCGCCAAAGCTTTGCGGCCCGTGCTGGGCTTGGCTGTCGAACAGCAGGGTGTCGCCCGGCGCCAGGTCATAGCGGCGATCGCCGTGGCGATACGACAGCGTGCCTTCCAGCATGTGGATCAGCTCCGTTCCCGCGTGGGAAAAGCTGGTATAGGGGCTGGCCCCGTCCGACAGGGTGATCAGGTAGGGTTCGATCACCAGGTCGCCGCGCATCAGGTGGCCCAGCAATTGATAGACATGGCCCGACTTGGTGCCGCGCCGGTCGATCTTCACGCCTTCGCCTGCCGCCACGAACGAGCAGTCCTGCCGTTCCTCGGCCAGCGCGAACAGCGACGAGATCGGCGCGCTCAGCGCCTGCGCCAGCGAATGGATCGAGGTGAGCGAGGCGGAAATCTGCCCATTCTCGATCTTGGACAGCATGCCGGTGGAAAGCCCCGCCGCCGCCGCCAAATCGGCCACCGACAAGTCCTGCTGCCGGCGCAACTGGCGAATGCGCAGGCCCAGCGCCTTTTCCAGCGCGCGCGGATCGTTGCTGGGCGCCCCCGATACGGTGGTGAGCTGTTCGATAACCGCCTCGGCTGGCGCGGCTGCTTCTGTTTTTGCGCGTTTGGGCATGTTTTCTCCTGCCGTTTCTGCATGGAACGGCGATGGCGCAAATTCAAGTGCGCCGCCAACGGCAGAGGCGTGAACCGGTCCCGCACACTGCTTTGACAAAGCCGGCCTCACCGGCGCATGAGCCGGCGATGCATCTTGCCCGTTTCGACATCGCCCGGTTTCTTGCCACCGCGTGGCAAAAGCAGCCCCTGCTGATCCGCAACCCTTGGGCGCAGTGGGACAATCCGCTCGAACCCGATGAACTGGCGGGCCTGGCGTGCGAGGCGGGCGTCGAATCGCGGCTGATCGTGCGGGGGGGCGATGGCCTCACGCTGGAACACGGGCCGCTGGCCGAAGATCGCTTTGCCGGGCTGGGCGCCGATCCCTGGACGCTGCTGGTCCAGGCGGTGGACCAGCATGCGCCACAGGTGGCCGCGTTGATCGAACCGTTCCGCTTCGTGCCCGATTGGCGGATCGACGATGTGATGATCAGCTATGCCACCGACGGGGCCGGGGTCGGCCCGCATTACGATCAGTATGACGTGTTCCTGATCCAGGGGCTGGGCCGCCGCCGCTGGCGGGTGGGGCCGCGCTGCGATGCCGCCACGCCGCGCCAGCCCCATGCCGATCTGGCCCTGATCGCCGATTTCGCGGCAACCGATGAATGGGTGCTGGAACCGGGCGACATTCTCTATGTGCCGCCCGGCTTTGCCCACGATGGCGTGGCGCTGGGCGATGATTGCATGACTTATTCGATCGGCTTTCGCGCCCCTTCGCGCGCCGAGCTGGTCGAAGGCTGGGGCGCGCATGTGGCCGATGCGCTGGAGGACGCGGTCGATGCGCAGGCCGATCGCTATGCCGATCCCGACCTCGCCTTGCAGGACCACCCCGGCGAGATCACGGTCCAGGCGCTCGACCGGTTGCACGCCATGGCGCTGGAGGCGCTGGCCGATCGCGCTGCCTTTGCCCGCTGGTTCGGCCAGATGAACACCTGTGCCAAGTATCCGGACACCGACTGGCGCCCCGAAGCGCCGGCCGATCCGCAGGACGTGGCGCAGGCGCTTGCGCAGGGCCTGCCGCTGCGCCGCAATCCCGCGCACCGCCTGGCGTTCATGGCCGAGGGCGAGGCGCAGGCCCTGCTGTTTGCCGATGGCCAGTGCCACGCCGGCGTTGCCCGTCCCCTGGCCGAGGCATTGTGCGGCGGGGCGGACGTGCTGCTCGATCCTGCGCTGGCCGGGGCGCCAGGCACCGCCGCGCTCGTCACCGCGCTGATCGACCAGGGCACGCTCGCCTTCGACGACGGCAGCGAGGACGATGATGATGACGATGATTGGGCAGACTGAGCCGCCATCATGCTGATTGCGCTGAACAAGCCCTATGACGTGCTGTGCCAGTTCACCGACGAGGCGGCTGGCCCGCCGCGCCAGACCCTGGCCGATTTCGTCACCGTGCCCGGCGTCTATCCCGCCGGGCGGCTCGATCGCGACAGCGAGGGCCTGCTGCTGCTGACCGACGATGGCCGGCTCCAGGCGCGGATTGCCGACCCCCGGTTCAAGGCGCCCAAGACTTATCTGGTGCAGGTGGAGGGCGAGCCGGACGAAGCCGCGCTGGCCGCGCTGCGGCGCGGGGTGCGCCTCAAGGACGGGATGACGCTGCCGGCGGGCGCGCGTCGCATCGATCCGCCCGCGCTGTGGCCGCGCGTGCCGCCGGTGCGCTTTCGCAAGACCGTGCCCGATTGCTGGATCGAACTGACCTTGCGCGAAGGCCGCAACCGCCAGGTCCGCCGCATGACCGCCGCCGTCGGCCACCCCACGCTGCGCCTGGTGCGTTGGGCCATCGGAGATTGGACGCTGGATGGCCTGGCGCCGGGGCAATGGCGCCGGATCGATTAGGGTGCTTTGCGGCGGGCCGTGATCGGGCAGACCGTCGAGCAGGGCCCCGGATCAAGTCCGGGGCGACGTTAAGATGACGGGATAACGCACTTTTCCCGTCGCCCCGGACTTGATCCGGGGCCCTGCTCAGGCGTCGAGAGCGAAAATCTGACGTCCGCAACCGGGCACCACCGCCGACGACGCTCAAAATCCCGGCGGCGGGCTCAGGCCATAGCCGGCCCAGGTCTTGTCCACATCGGGTGACAGGCTGCGCGCGCGGGACAGGTCGGCCAGGGCGCGGTCGCGTTCGCCCAGGCGGGCATAGGCCAGGCCCCGGCCATAGAGCGAAGCGATCAGGGCCGGGGCGATGCGCAGGGCGCTGTCGTAATCGGCGATCGCGCCTTTGCTGTCGCCCTGGCGCAGGCGCAGGAAGCCCCGGCTGTCGAGGAAATCGGGGCGGCCGGGGGCCAGGCGCAGCGCTGCTTCGCAATCGCCGCCCGCGCTGTCCAGCGCCAGGCCATGCGTGGCCTTGAACCAGCAGACCAGGTTGTGCGCTTCGGCATCCTGGGCATGGCCGGCCAGGGTGGCGGCGGCCAGTTGCAGCGCGCGGTCGCTCTGGCCCTGCGCCGCCATCAGGTCCATCTGCGCGGCGGCCACCTTGAGCGATCCGGGCGCCAGCTTGGCGGCGCGGGCCACGTCCAGTGACGCTGCGTCCAGCGCCTTGTCCTCTTGCTCCAGCGCGGCGCGCAGCAGCAGGGCATCGACATGGCCGGGATCGAGCCGCAGCGCGGCATTGGCGTCGGCCAGGCGCCCGGCCTTGTCACCGCGCGGGCGCATCTGCGCCTGGCTCACGTAATCCGCCGCCGTGCCGCCATGGCTGACCAGCCAGCCAGTGTCGGCCATGGCGCCGGCCTGGTCGCCATCCTCTGCGCGCAGCGCGGCGCGCATCCGCCGCATGTCGCGCGAATCGGGTGTGGCGGCAAGCAGCGCGTCGACCGCTTCCAGTGCTTCGGCGCGGCGGCCCAGCATCGAGAGCGCCACCACGCGGATCGGGCGCAGCGGCAGATCAGGCGCCAGCGCCAGGGCGGCGTCGGTATCGGCCAGGGCCGGTGCATAGTGCCCCAGCGCCAGGTGCGCGCTGGCGCGCCCGGCCAGGGTGCGCGGGTTGCGCGGATCGAGCGCGATGGCCTTGTCATAGGCGGCCAGGGCCTCGGGCATCTTCTTGGCTTTCAGCGCCACCAGCCCCTTGGCGGCCCAGGCCATGTCCTGCTTGTCGTCGGCGGCCAGCGCTGCGTCGGCTTCGGCACCGGCCAGGGCATCCCCCTGGCTGGCATAGGCAAAGGCCAGCAGGGCATGGGCTGGTGCCTGCCTGGGATCGATCGCCAGCGTGGCTTTCAGCCCGGTGATCGCGCCGGGCATGTCGCCCCGATCGAACGCGGCGGCCCCGCGCACCAGCCAGGCACGGGCCAGCGCCGGCTTGTCGTCTGCCAGCGCGGCCAGATCGCCGTCGGTCGCTTCATACATCGCCGGCAGGCGGATGAACTGGCCGTGGTTGCCCAGCTCCGCCATGCGATCACGCACTTTGGGCGCATCGGCGGCGGGCAATTCGGCCTTGAGCGCGCGGGTGTCGTTTTCCATCGTCACCGTGTCGCCGTTCAGCGTCACTTTGCGATGGAAGGTGTAGAGCCCGCCCACCGTTTCATCCACGTCATTGGCCTGGAGCGCGAAATCCTTGCCGCCGCGCGGAAGGCGCACGGTCTCACGGTTGGCCCACCAATCGGGATAGTCGAAGGCGAACGGCGCATCGGCCAGCAGCGTGCCGTCGCGCTCGACATTGGGCTTCCACCCCACACGGGCGCGGTCCAGTTCGTACCAGCGGGTCGAGCCGCTCGATGTCCATTCCATCCGGGCACTGCCGGTCATGCTCAGCACATAGTCGCCGCTGGCTTCGTCCAGCGTGGCGGCCACGGTCTGCGGCGTGATGAAATCATACGTGTCGCGCCACAGCTTGCGCAATTGCCGCTCGCGCTCCGCCGGGGCCAGCCCGGCATATTTCATCCGCCAGGATGCCGCCGTATCGCCCCGCGCGCGCATTTCCGCCTTGGCCGGGGCGGGCACGTCCACCCCGCCGCTGGCATCGAGGTCCAGACGGGTTTCCACCATCGGCGCGCGCGGCGCAGTCGGCACCAGCGCCACCAGCTCGCTGCCCTGCGCGGTGGCGGGCAGGCCGCTGTGATAGTCGGGCACTTCCAGCCGATCGAGGCGGGTATCGCCCTGGCGCGTGCCGTCCAGCCAATAGCTGCGCCCGCCGATCTGCGCCTCCACCAGCACGTGATCGAACAGGTTCATCGCCGGCAGGCGCCGCGCCACGGCATCGCCGCTGTCGGTATCGACGAAGACCGGCCGCGCCGCGATGCCCAGCCCCTTGAGCAGCGCCACCAGCAGCGCGGTCTTGCCCTTGCAATCGCCAAAGCGGCGCTGCCAGGTGAGATCGGCCGGCGCAGGCACGAAGCCGCCGTCGTTCATGCCGATGAACAGATAGCGCACTTGTTCCTGCACCAGTGCCAGCGCCAGTTCGGCGCGGCGCACCGGATCGGGCGTGGCCGCGGCGATGCGCGCGATTTCCGCCTTGAGCGGGCTGTCGGCCTTGAGCGTCTCGGCGGTTTCGAACAGGCCATGGGCATTGCGCGAAACGGCCGGCCAATCGGCGAATTCGGCCAGTTCCACCAGGTTGACCAGGCCATAGCGCGCCGGTGCCCCGGTCGGCGCGCGCTCGGTGATGAAATTGCTGCGCTCGGCCACCAGTTCCATGGTCTCGCCCTGGCGACTCAGCCGGGGCTGCACCACGCCGGGCCAGGCGCGCCACTGCACCGGGCGGGTGGCGGGCCACGACATGCGCAGGCGATAGTGGCCCAGCGGAAAGCCATCGGGCGGCCCCAGCACCAGTTCGGCGCGGCCGCCGATCGCCGGATCGCGCCGGGTGCGGGTATAGGCCACTTCGATCACGTCGCCCACGCGCACGTCGTCGGGCTGGAGCGAGGCGGTCAGCTTGCCGTCCAGCATCGCGTTTTCCAGGTTCTTTTCCCGCCGCACGACCGACAGCGCGCTGCCATCGCCCAGCAGGTCGATCACCGTGCCGCCGCGCCGGATGCGGTAGTGGTGCAGCGTCAAGGTTTCCAGGCTGGGGTCCCAGCTCAGTTGCAGGGCGGCATCGTCCAGCCCCTGCGTGGTGGCGATGCGGAACTGGTTGGCGCGATAGACGCTGCTGCCGCCCGGAATCAGCCGGGCCTGCTCGTCGATCATCAGGTCCACCGTACCCGCGCCCTGCGCGCCATCGGGCTCCACCGGGGCGAGCGCGGGCAAGACCCAGCTTTCGGCCGGCGCAATCACCGGGCGCGCCAGGGCGGCATTGGCCGGGGCGGCGCGTTCGGTCTCGGGCGCGGCCAGAACTGGCGCGGCAAGCGGGGCTGCGAGCGCGGCGAGAGCCATGAACGGCCGGGGAGAGGCTGCGGCGAGCGCCGCAACTGCACGAATGAAGCCCAAGAAAACCCCCGCAGAACAACGGCAAACCTGCCCCTGTTACGGTTGGTATCCTGTGCCTCATGAGGCGTCCAGCCGGCGTTGGCATGAAATTGCTTCGAATTTCGCGGCGATCGGGCGTAGAGCAGCGGCCGCACTGCTGCACCTGCAAGGAACCTTGGCTGATGGCCGCACAACCTTCGGTGATTTCCGCAGATCCTTCGGTGATTTCCGCGCTGGGCCGTGCCGGGCCGATCCGCCGCAGTCGCCTGGTGGCGGGCATCGCCCTGCATTTCCTGGTGCCGAGCTATGCCCTCGTGCTGGTCGGCGATGCCGCGCTGGGCAATGCGCCGCATGCCTGGGCGGCCTGGCTGCCCCACGCGCTGGGGCTGGGCGGCTGGTTCCTGGCGGCCTATGGCGGGGCAACCGTGCTGGCCAGTGGCGTGGCGGCGCTGGCCGATCGCCGCCGCCTGCCTGCCGCAAACGCTTCACCGGCTCTGGCCACGGCGCTGAAAGCGGCAAGCGGGCGATTCGGCGCGGCGGCCGATGTCCAGCTCGATCGCCTGGCCACGCTGGCGGCGCCCGACGAAAGCGGCCCGATCGCGCAGGATGTGCTGCGCCTGCTGACCGCCAGCGCGGCCGCGCCAGGCGACGATCCTGCGCTCCAGGCCCAGACCGCGCAGGCCCTGGCCACCCTGGCCGATGCGCTGGAACAGGCGCAGCGGGACAAGGCCGGGAATGCGCAGGATCAGGCGCTGGTCATGGCCCGCTACATCGATCTCAAGTATCGGCCCGAAAACAGCGCGCAGGATACTTTGTGACATGACGATTTCGATGGATTTCGGTTTTGAAAAGGCCTAAATAGCGTCTTGGCCGCATCGAGCGGCTTTTATCAGGGCAACAGCACCCATGGGTGTGCACTTCTTCCCGCAGGCCTGGCGCATCGACCGGCCCACCACTGCCAAGCGCAAGTTCGCCAAGCACAAGTTCGAAAGCCCCGGCAAGCGGCCATAGCGCCGTCGCACCGGTGCGAACCGCACCACGGCAGACGTCACCACATCGCAGGCTTTTCCGCATGCCGGCAGGCTTTGTCGGCGGTTGACGCGCGCGTCCGGTCCCTGAAGCGCCCGGCGATGCGCGCGCGGCGTGGCCTGTCCTCCATCCCAGACACCACAGGATATTCCCATGTTCGATCCCGTCATGCTCGGCTCGGCAGCCGTGCTGGTCCTTTTCGTGTTCGTGCTGTTCGTGGCCTCGCGCTGCGTGCGCTACGTCGGCAACAACCGCGTCGCCGTGGTCGAGAAGCTGTGGAGCGGCGCCGGCTCGATCACCGATGGCCTGATCGCCCTGCGCGGCGAGGCCGGCTTCCAGCCCGAAGTGCTGCGCGGCGGCTACCACTTCTTCTTCCCGTTCCAGTATCGCGTGCACAGCCAGTCGCTGGTGACCATTCCCCAGGGGCAGATCGGCTATGTCTTTGCCCGTGATGGCGCGCCGCTTGGCCCCACGCAGACGCTGGCGAGCAATGCCCGCACTGCCGATTTCCTCGATGTGCGCGCGTTTCTTTCGGGCGGCGGGCAAAAGGGGCCCCAGCGCACGATCCTGCGCGAAGGCACCTATGCCATCAACACCGCGCAGTTCGTGATCATCACGCGCGATCGCATCCACGGCCTGATGCTCAATGCCAACGATGGCGATCTGTTCGATCAGATGCAGACGCTGATTGCCGCGCGCGGCGGCTTTGAATCGGTGGTGATCAAGGATTCGGCCGACCAGATCGGCATCGTCACGGTGCACGATGGCCCGGCGCTCAACGCCGATCACATCATCGCGCCCGAAGTGGGCACCGACCAGGCGGACGCGACCACGTTCCACAACTCGTTCCAGGATCCGGAAAAGTTCATCACCGCCGGTGGCCGGCGCGGGCGCCAGCTCCAGGTGCTGGTGGAAGGCAGCTATTACATCAACCGCCTGTTCGCCACGGTGGAAATGGTCGCCAAGACGGTGATCGAAGTGGGCCATGTCGGCGTGGTGATCAGCTATACCGGCAACGACACCGCCGATACCTCGGGCGATGACTATCGCCATGGCGAACTCGTCGCGCGCGGATCGCGCGGGGTGTGGAGCGCACCGCTGCTGCCGGGCAAATATGCGTTCAACACTTATGCCGGCAAGATCCTGATGGTGCCGACCACCAACTTCATCCTGAAGTGGGAAAGCGACACGATCGGCCAGCACAAGTTCGACGAGAACCTGTCCGAAGTCTCGCTGATCACGCGCGATGCGTTCGAACCCACGCTGCCGCTCTCGGTGGTGGTGCATATCGATTACCGCAAGGCGCCGCTGGTGGTGCAGCGCTTTGGCGATATCAAGAAGCTCGTCGAACAGACGCTCGATCCGATGGTCTCGGCCTATTTCAAGAACATCGCCCAGAAGAAGACGCTGATCGAACTGCTCCAGGAACGCAGCGACATCCAGCAGCAGGCCGGCGAGGAAATGCGCGCCAAGTTTTCCGCCTATAACCTGGAAATGCAGGAAGTGCTGATCGGCACCCCGCGCGCCAGCGACGGCAACCAGCAGATCGAGAAAGTGCTGCAACAGTTGCGCGAACGCCAGGTCGCCGAAGAGCGCGTGACGACCTACGAAAAGCAGCGCATCGCCGCCGAGGGCGAAAAGGCCCTGCGTGAGGCGGAAGCGCGCGCCAACCAGCAGACCGCGATCACCCAGTCGGAGCTGTCGATCATCGTGCGCGAAAACGAAGGCAAGGCGGCGCTGCGCCAGGCGACGCAGCAGGCCGAGCAGACCCGCACCCTGGCCAAGGCGGAAAGCGAGCGCGTGCGCATCTTGGGCGAAGGCGAGGCGGCGCGCATGATCGCCCTGGCCGCCGCCGATGCCGAGCGTATCACCAAGACCGGCCTCGCCACGGCCGAAACCATCGCGCGCCAGGCCGAAGCCTCCGGCGGGGCGCACAACCAGCTCACCCGCCAGATCGTGGAGCGGCTGGCCGAAGCGCTGGAAAAGTCGGGCGTGGACATCGTGCCCCGCATCCAGATCAGCACCGGCGGCGACAACCCGGCGGCCGGCGGCCCGCTCGCCGCGCTGATCGGCATGATGCTGGGCGAAAAGGGCAAGGACATGCTGGCAGCAGAAGCACCGAGCGAACCGGCCCAGACGCATTGATCAGAAACTGGCGGCCCCCGCTTCCGAAAAACGGAACGGGGCCGTTCCATTTCGATCAGCCGTCGATCACATGGGGCACGAAGCCGTCCCGGTTACCGGTGATCCGCTCGTCCTCGCGCAGGCCGATGCCCGTGGCCGCGCTCTCGACGCCACGGGCATCGAACTGGCGGCGCAGACCTTCTTCGACTACGATTTTCTGCCCCCGGCATTGCACAACTTCGGGGTGCACGGGGCATTCACGTTCGTCGACACCAAGAACCCGCTCACGTTGAATGGTGTGGCGGTGGACACGGTCCAGCCCCTGACATCGAAATACAACTATTCTCTCACCGGGATGTATGAAGACAAGGTCGTTTCGGCGCGTGTGGTCTACACGTGGCGTTCCAAGGCAGTGCTGTTCGACTATTCGAACAATCCCATCGACGGGCGTTACATCTCGGCATTTGGCCTGCTCGACGCCTGGGTAAACTTCAAGCTGCCCTATAAATTTTCCCTGTCGATCACCGCTTCGAATATCACCAATGCCGCCGCCAACCGCTATGTCGGTGAGCCCGGCTTCGAAACGGAGATCGAGCGGCAGCACTTCGTCAATGGGCGCAATTTCGGGGCCACGCCGCCTAGCGAACCCTCCCTGGCCCCTCTTCACCAAAGTGGAGAGGGGTTCTTTTGTGACGCGCCGGCGCAGCATGGCCCCATGCCTGCGCGGGCCGGGATGCTCAGGGTTTGGTGATGCGGAACCAGTCAAACTCGGCGTGGCCCACCGTGGTGGCTGTTGCCGCTGGCGTGCCATATGGCGCCTGGGCGAAAAGTCCGATGCGTGCGCCCACCCAGCGCCTGGGCAAAGCGCCAAAATCCGGGCCGAGCGGCGTAAAGGTCAGGCCATCAAGGCTGTAGGACAGCGTTACTTCGGCCCGCTCCTCGCGCAGCATCGCGGGCCAATAGGGCGTGAAGCCTGGCGGTGGCACGGCAACGGTGCGCGGCCGCACCGTGAGCCGTGACCACCCGCCATCGCCGCTTGACGCGGGGCCTTCGCTTGTGCGGAGCGGCGCGCCAGGCACGGGATCGGTCTTGTCCGCCCGCACCACGTGCGGACCATCTGCGCGCTAGCTGGCAAAGAAGGCTGCGACCGCGGCGAATGTCTCGTCGGGCGTGCGGGTGGGGATGACGGCCGTGGCTCGCGAGCCGTGCCCGGCGGAGCCGATGCCGCAGACGAACTTGGTGCCGCCAGCCTCGATTGCGCCAAAAAGCGTCATGGTGGCTCCGGGAGAAATGGTCAGGAAGGCGGAAATGGTGCAGGCCCGGTCGAGGCGCGCTGCACCAGGGTGAGCATTTCGCGTAGGTGCGATACCTTGGGCGGCGCGCCGCTGCGCGCTGTGCGGATCTGTTCGTTCAGCAGCGTGACGGCTCGGGCCGCCATCACCGCGATCGGCTGGCGCAAGGTGGTCAATTCCGGCCAGATCGTGGCGGCGATGGCGGCATCGTCAAACCCGGCGATCGCTTCTTGCTCGCTGACCCCGGGTTCGATCTGAAACTGGCAGCCGCTGACCCCGCTTTCACGAAACGCGCCCATCAGGAACGTGCCCAGGTTGGACGAGGCAGGATTGGAATAGAGCGCGCCGATCCGGATAGCGCTGGAAAAGCTGCGCGCGGTAAGGTTGGGAGAATAGTTGAGCGCTGCGATTGCGGCATTGACGCGCTCGCGCGTGTCCTCGCTCACGTGGCGCTTGCCGTTGATCACCCGCGACACCGTCATCGAGGAAACCCCGGCATGGCGGGCGACATCATGGATGGTCACCACTGAGCGATGTGCATCGAGGGCCACGTCGAGGATGGCACTGGGCGAGACTCGCTGGCTGTGATCGTCGCCCTTGTCCGCGGTCACTTTTGCACTCTCCCGCTTGTCATGCTGCGCCAGCCGCATCGCGGGCCGATAATTCGTACGATATCGATAACAGTTCGTCGAAGGATGCCGTGGCTCTGCCCGCGTCGCGCAATTATCTAGCTCTAAGTGGCTTTCTTTTCTGCTTTTTCTTTGCGCAAGCGATGGCCATGTCGTTGCTGTCGATCTGGCTGAGTCGCACCCTTGGGCTGGGCGGAATGGCGGTCGGTACCGTGTTTGCCGCCAATTCGGTGGGCGCGATGTGTGCGCAGCCGCTTTACGGCTTCGCGGCATTCCGGGTCATCTTCATCGTGTTCCAGCACGTCGATGCGCCGAAATGCGATGTTCTCGATCACTTCGGGCGCGGTTTCCCCGCCGCCATGCAGCCCGATGTTGATCGGGTGGGCCACGCCGGCCCAGAGAATGGCGTCGGTGATCGTGATGTTGCGGGCATCGCCTGCAAAATTCCAGCGGTGGCCATAGATCGCCACGGAATCGTCGGACGTGCGCAGAAACACATTGTTCACGCGCACGTCAGCGCAGCTCATCATGTCGGTCCCGTCGGCCCAGGGCGCGGCGCTGAACGTGTTCAGATCATGGATCGTGATGTCGCTGGAATAGGTTATTTCAAACCCGCGCTCGGGCTGGTCGATGATGCCGTGGCCCAGGATCTGCACATCGGTGACGCGATCGAGCGCGACCTTGCCGCGCAACACGGCGCGCGGCTCCAGCAGCACCGTGGTGTGTGACGGGAAAGCGAACACTGCCCCGGGCTGATCGGGTGGAACATGAATCCCCGGCGCAAAGCGCACCACGTTGCGCCCGGCGGGGACTGTCGGTGCCGCGCCGGCCGGGCTGGCGAACAGGTGCAGGTTGTGCAGGCGATCGCCATCGAATTCGATCGACAGCTTGGCGGGCCGCGTCAGCCTGAAACGGGCGACATTGCCGGCGAGCACCGGAACCACGCCGGCACGCGCCGGCCGGGAGTCCGCCGCTCTTGCCCCCGATCATCGTGGCGCCGGGCCAGACGATCCCCGTACCTTGAGTTCAAACGGCATAACATGGTGGCGCGCTGCTGGTTCTTCGCTTCCCGCGGTGCGGCGTTGGCGTAGCGTATCGGTCACGATCGGCGCCGAATTGTGGCGGCGGCTGAAAGCATGTGGTTTTGGCGGTTCGTTACGCGTGCTCAGCGAATGGGCCACCCGCCGGCGTCGCGACGAGAAACTCGGCCACACCGGCTCGGCTCAGACATCTCTGATCAACGCGGTAATCGAAAAGGCTGTGCCGGCGCTGATAACCGCACGCCAGGCTCTCGACCGCTTCCACGCGATGATGCGCTCGAAAGACAAGGCACGGCTCGATCCATGGATCGCCATGGCGGCCAAGAGCAAGCTTGCGGCATTCGCCGCCGGCGTCGAGACCGACAGGGATGCCGTTGCTGCCGCGATCTCAACGCCGTGGTCCAGCGGCCAGGTCGAGGGCAAGGTCAACCGCTTGAAAGCAATCAAGCGACAGATGTATGGGCGCGCCAAAATCGATCTGCTCAAGGCCCGGGTGATGCACCCGCATGATCCGAATTGCACGGAATCTGACTCAGACCCCCTTTTGCACGCCGGCCCACAGTTCCCAGGGCTCGGTTCATGCTGGAGCTTTCGAACTGGTCTGGTTGCAGGCTGGGCGAATAAGTTCTTCGCGTTCTGCAGGATCAGGAGCGCCAAACGTCTGCATGGTTCCGACCAACAGGCCGGGAGCCTCTTCAAAGCCCAGCGTGACTGCTGCGGCATCGCTGCGTGCCATTAGGTGGGCGACCCTGGGGGCATGAATAGCAAGATCGGCAGGCGTGGGAGACGTGTGCATCATCGCGGCAGCAGATACCGTGGTCAGATGGAGGCCGGTTTGCATGGCTGCTCTTTAACGCATTCTACTGATGAATGCCGTCGTCAATCATGCGGCAGCGAACTGATCGTAGGCTTCCACCGCTTGAGCTGCATACATCAGGCTTGGCCCGGCGCCCATGTAGATGGCCAGACCCATGGCATCCATCACTTCCTCGCGGGTAGCACCATGTTTGACGGCGGCCTGAGCGTGGAAAGCCACGCAACCATCACAGCGGATCGCGACGGCAATGCCCAGTGCGATCAGTTCCTTGGTCTTGCTGTCCAGCGCACCGTTGGCTGTGGCGGCGCTGGCCATGGCAGAGAAGTTGTTCATCACATCAGGCGCGCCAAGGCGGACTTCCTTGATAGCGCCTGACAGTTCCTTGGCCATCTGCGGCCAGTCCTTGTGCATGGTCAGTCTCTTGTCAGGGGGTGATCTGGCCGGCCAGCGCATTCAATTGCCACGCGGCTACCATGCGCTGTCCCTCGGCTTCGATCGCCGCGGCGTCGGCGGCTGCGGCCTCACGCTCGGCGTCCAGAACGGCAAGGGTTGGCTTGGCGCCCACTTTGGCTTCCAATTGCACGCTGCGTAACGCCTGCGCCGTGGCGGCGGATCGGGCGGCGCTGGCCTCCACCATGAGGTTCGCGGTTTTCAAGTTCGTCCATGCGGAGATGACCGCAGCATCGATCTGTTCGCGGGCCTCGCGGGCGCGGGCTTCGCTTGCATCCAGCGTGGCATCGGCTTCGTGAATTTTGGCGGCTGTGCGCCCACCGGCGAACAAGGTCCAGCGGCCCCTGACACCTACGGCCATCGCATCGGCGCGGTAATCGGGGAAGAACTGGTCGCGGCTGCGGGTCGCCTCGGCAAAGGCGCCGATGGTGGGCAGGCTTTCGGCCTTTGCGCCGCGCAACCCGGCGCGCGCAATGTCGATGCCCTTTTCAGCCTGAGCCAACATTGGATTGCTGTGTTGGGCGCCGTCGAGCGCCTCATCCAGCGTGGGCGGTGTTACGGGCAGGGCGGGCAAGGGGGCAAGCGCACCAGCCTCGTGGCCGGTCATGCGGCTATATTGTGCCTCGGCGGTGATGCGGCGTCCCTGTGCGGCGGCAAGCCCGGCCTCGCCCTCGGCCCGGCGCGCGGTGGCGGCTGCAAGGTCGGAGGCGGGGATTTCGCCCGCCTGAAAGCGCAGCTTCGCCTGCCGCTCGACTTCGGCCAGTTCGCTGGCCAATTGCTGATAGCGGGCCTCTATGCGTCGGGCGGCCAAAACCTCGGCATGGGCCGCGACCGCGCCCACCATCACCCTTGAGCGCGCATCAGCCAGCGCCAGCGCGGCCACGGCCTGCCCGCCTCGCGCCTGGTCTATGGCGGCGGCCACCCGGCCCCCGGCATAAAGCGGCATTTCGGCCCCCGCACGCAAGGCCAACGGGGTGACATTGCGGGCGGTGAAGCCAAAGAAGACACCGTTGTCGATACGGCCTGCGCCGATTTGCCCCTCGACACTCAGCATCGGGTTCCCCTGCGCCTTGGCGCCATCGAGCCTCGCTTGGGCCTGCGCTTCCCCGGCTTGCGCCTCGGCAAGGACCGGGGCGTGGGCCAAGGCATCGGCGATGGTGGCGTCAAGGTCTTGGCCCTGCGCCCACGCCGGGGCGGCGGCCAGCAAGGGCAGAAGCATCATCAGACGGCGCATGGCATCAGCCTTTATTTGAACGTGCAGCCAGGTTTCACGCCCATGGCGCGGAACAGAATGGCGGCGGGGCAAAAGCCGGTCACGCTGGCCTGAAGCATGTTGGCCCCGGCAAACATGGTGAGGTAAATCCACGCCGGGTTCACAAAATGGGCGGCCAAAGCGCTGCCCAGAACAACAGTGCCCGCAAAGCGCATCACAGCGGTATCGAGGCTCATCGCACATCCTCCTTGGTGGTTTCTTTCAGCTTGTTGATGCCCAGCACTTGCAGGGCCAGCTTTTCATAGAAGGGCTCGCTGACGCCCGAACGGACCTTCTTGAGGAAGTATTTTTCAAAGCCGACCTTGGCCAAATGCACCCATTTGCCATGCGACGACCAATTGACATTGCGCGGCGGGATCTGGGGCTGGGCGACAAAGGCCACGCCGCCATCGCCGAAATCGGCAAGGCATACCGCGTTCCAGCTTGGAACTTCGTTGGGTTGGCGCCCATCGAGTTCGGCGGCGATGTTATGGGCAACGGCGGTTACCATGCTCTCGATCATGAAGCCGGTCTTGGGCACGCCTACGGGCACGGGCGTTGGCCCCAAGGGCGGGATCGCCACGCAGACACCCAGCGAATAGACGTTCTTGAAGGTGGGATTGCGTTGGTGCTTGTCGGCCAGGATGAAGCCGCGCGGGTTGGTCAGGCCCTCAATACCGTAAACCGCCTTGATGCCGCGAAAAGCGGGTAGCAGCATCGAGAAGCCGAAGGGCAGATCGTGGGTCTTTTTGACCGCGCCGTCCTCGCCCACTTCCTCGACATGGGCCATGCCATCCTCAAAGCTGGTGACGCGGGCGTTGGTGACCCATTTGATGTGCCGCTCACGCAACTGGCTTTCCAGCAACCCCTTGGTGTCGCCCACACCATCAAGGCCGAGATGCCCGATATAGGGTTCGCTGGTGACGAAGGTCATCGGCACCTGGTCACGGATCTTGCGGCGGCGCAATTCGGTGTCGAGGATCAATGCGTATTCATAGGCAGGGCCAAAGCAGGAGGCACCCTGCGCCGCTCCAACAACGATGGGTCGCTGGCCTGAATCGGATAGACCTTTGCAGAATTCATCGAAGGCATCGGCGGCGTGAGCAGCATGATCGGTCTTGCAGACAGAGACCGTATGCCCATCGGGCCCGAAACCGGGAATTTCGTCAAAGGCCAAGTCTGGCCCGGTGGCGATTACCAGCCAGTCATAATGCATGGATGAGCCATCGCGCAGTTCCACGCGGTTTTCCGTGGGGTGAACCCGCGTGGCGCCCACGCTGGTAAAGCCGATGCCCTTTTTTGCCATCACCGGGGCGAGGGGAACGCGAATCGCGTCCGGCTCACGCCAGCGCACCGCCACCCATGGGTTTGACGGCACAAACCAGTAATCCTCGCTGTCCGACACAACGGTGACTTCGGCGCGGCCCTTGGTGGCGTCGCGGATTTCGTAAGCCGCGATTGTGCCGCCAAGACCAGCGCCGAGGACCAGAATGCGGGGCAAGGTGTTTGCAGGCTTGGACATGGATCTGCTCTCCCAAACGGTGCGCCCCCGTTGGCTGGTTGGATGAGGGGGACTCGATAGCCGTTTCAATCTTGCTTGACTAATATGACCATCTTGCAATATAAGCAAGTCATGTTTTTCTGGCGCCCTCGTGCGCTGCCTGTTTGGAGTTGGGATGATGGTCTTTGGCCTTGGAAAATCAGCGAAACACCGGGAGATCAGCGCTTCGGAACTGGCCGCGATGGTGCAGGCGAATCAGGCTCTTGTGGTCGATGTGCGTGAAATCGATGAGTTCGCGGGAGGTCATATTCCCGGCGCGATCAACATGCCCCTGTCCACCTTCCAGCCCAGCAGGTTGCCCGATCCCAATGGCAAGCAACTGGTGCTGACCTGCCTTGGCGGCAAGCGTTCGGGCATGGCGCTCGACAAATGCGTGGCGGCGCAAGCCAGTGTGGACACGCATCTTGCCGGTGGCTTTGGTGCTTGGGCCAAAGCTGGCTTGCCGGTTGAACGCTAAGAACAACGGCCAGGGGCGGGACGGGAGATGACGATGCGTAAAGGTATGCAGGCCAAGGCTTTGTTGGCCCTGGTTATGGCGGCATCGCTGCAAGGGTGCGGGCAGGACAACCCCGCCCCCGAAGCCACCGTATCCGCCAGGGGACCGCGCTTGACTGCCGCAGCCAGTGACACGCCTGATTGGCAAAGCGTCTCCGCCGAGGTCACCAGTCAGGATCAAGCGCAAGTTCTGGCGCGCATTCCGGGCATCCTGACCACCCTGTCGGTGCGCGCTGGGGACAGCGTGCACAAAGGGCAGCTACTGGGCCGCATTGCCGACAGCCAGTTGACCTATCAATCTGCCGCCTACGGCGCGCAGGCCGCCGCCGCACAGGCACAGGCCGCACAGGCCAAGGCTGAGCTGGACCGTGTCAAATTCCTCGCCGCCAACGGTGTCTATGCCAAGGCACGGCTTGAGCAGGCCGAAGCGGGCGCCAGCGCCGCGGCCGCCCAGACACAGGCCGCTCGTGCCCAGCAGGCCAGTGTTCGCGCGATGGCGGGCAATGGTGCGGTGATCGCCCCCGCCACGGGGCGCGTCTTGCGCGCCGACGTTCCCGCCGGATCGCCTGTCGCGCCGGGCATGGTGGTGGCGGTGGTCACCTCCGGCCCGGTGGTGCTGCGGCTTGATTTGCCCGAAGCACTGGCGGCCAAGGTCAAGCCCGGCGCCCGCGTGCGAATTGAGGGCATGAGCGGCGAGGGCAGCGTCACGCGCATATACCCGGCAGTAACCGCAGGACAGGTCAGCGCCGATGTCGCCATGGCCGGGTTGGATGCCAGCCTGATCGGGCGGCGCCTGGCGGCGCAATTGGCGGTCGGAACCCATCGCGCGATGATCGTCCCGCGTGGCTTTGTCATGACGCGCTACGGGCTCGATTACGTGCAGGTGGTGGGCAAATCTGGTCGGGTGATGCAGGTGCCGGTGCAGACCGCACCCGCCGCCGACAGCAAGAGCGTGGAAATTCTTTCGGGCGTCAATGCCGGTGATGTGCTGGTTGCCGCCGCCCAGGGCGCGAATCTTCCTGCGGGAGCGCGCTGATGAACCTTGGCATTTCCGGACGCATCACCCGCGCCACCATCGCCTCGCCGCTGACACCGCTGTTCCTGCTGGCGGCCATTCTGGTCGGGCTGATCGCCACCATCACCATCCCGCGTGAAGAAGAGCCGCAGATCAAGGTGCCGATGGTTGATATCCGCGTTGCCGCACCGGGCCTTTCGGCAGCGGATAGCGTGGAACTGGCGGGCAAGCCGCTCGAGCAGATCGTCAAGAGCATCGATGGCGTCGAGCACGTCTATACGCAGGCGCAGGACAATGGCGTCATGGTGACGGCGCGCTTCAACGTCGGGCAGGATCCCGAGGCTGCCGCCACCCGCGTCGACGAGAAGATCAAGGCGAACATCGACAAAATCCCGGCGGGCGTTTTGCCCCCGCAGATCACGGTACGCGGCATTTCCGACGTGCCGATCGTGGTGCTGACGCTGACACCAAAGGGCGCCGGCTGGGACGAGCGCAGCCTCTACACGCTGGCCACCAAATTGCGCGCCGAAGTGGCCAAGGTCGATGATGTTGGCCTGACTTTCATCACCGGCGGACAGCGCGAGGCGATCCGGGTGATTCCCGATCCGGCCAGGCTGGCCGCAGCGCGCGTGCCCTTGTCGAGCGTGATCGACGCGATTCGCCAAGGTGGGCGCAGCTTCCCGGCTGGGTCCGTGCGCGAGGACGGGGCAGCGCTTTTGGTGACCGCTGGGGAGCCTTTGGCGAGCGCAGATGATGTGCGACGACTGACGATACGGTCGGTGTCCGGGGCACCGGTGTTGCTGGGCGACGTGGCGCGGATCGAGCAGGGCGCAGCACAGGATCAGGCTCATGCCTGGCGCTGGGCACGCGATGGTGATTCATGGCGCACGGCGCCCGCCGTCTCGATCGCGATTGCCAAGCGCAATGGCGCCAATGCGGTCGATGTGTCCAAGGGCATCGTCGCGCGGGTCGAGGCGCTCAAGGGCAATCTCATCCCCGACAGCGTGGCCGTCAACGTGACGCGCAACTATGGCCAGAGCGCCGATGAAAAAGCCAATGAACTGATCTTCCATCTTGCGCTGGCGACGGTCTCGATCGTCATCCTGATCGGATTTGCCGTAGGTTGGCGGGAGGCGGGCGTGACCGCCATCGTCATTCCCACGACCATCATGCTAACCATGTTTGCAGCACGCATCATGGGCTTTTCGATCAATCGCGTTTCTCTGTTCGCGCTGATCTTTTCCATCGGCATTCTGGTCGATGACGCTATCGTGATGATCGAGAACATTGCGCGGCATTGGGGGATGAAGGATGGTCGCACCCGCCAGCAGGCCGCCATCGAGGCCGTGGCCGAGGTCGGCAACCCCACCATCGTTGCCACGTTGACGGTTGTGGCGGCTCTGCTCCCGATGCTGTTCGTGTCGGGTCTGATGGGCCCTTATATGGCGCCAATCCCGATCAATGCCTCGGCGGCGATGGTGTTCAGCTTCTTCGTGGCCGTGGTGATTGCACCGTGGTTGATGATCCGCTTCGCTCGGAAGACACTGTCAGAGGGCCATGGGCACGAGGATGGTGGCAAGCTGGGCGCGATTTATGCCCGCTATGCGGCCCGCGTGATCGCCACGCGGGGCAGCGCCAAGCGCTTTCTCGCCGGCGTGGGCGTGGCGACGCTGGTGGCTTGCTCGATGTTCTATTTCAAGGCGGTCACCGTCAAACTGCTGCCCTTCGACAACAAGAGCGAAGTGCAACTCGTCGTGGATCTGCCGAAGGGCACCTCGCTTGAGCAGACCGGTCGCGTGCTGGAACAGGCCAGCGCCATCGCTCGCCAGATTCCCGAAGTGACGGCGATGGAGGCCTATGCCGGCACAGCCGCGCCCTTCAACTTCAACGGGTTGGTACGGCACTATTTCCTGCGTGCCGAACCCGAGATGGGTGATGTCATGGTCAGCCTGTTGCCCAAGGACGAACGCAACCGGTCGAGCCATGCGGTTGCCGTGGATCTGCGCGACAGGCTCAAGGCGGTGCGCCTGCCAGAAGGTGGCGTCATCAAGGTGGTCGAAACGCCGCCAGGGCCGCCGGTGCTGGCGACGCTGCTGGCGGAAGTCTACGGACCTGACGAGGCTACGCGCCAGAAGACCGCTACGGTTCTGGAGCAGATCTTCAAATCGGTGCCCTTCATCGTCGATACCGACAATTCTTTCGGCCTGCCACGGCCGACGCTGCGCCTTGCGCCCGATCGCGACAAGCTGGATCACTATGGTGTCGCGCAAGGCCAAGTGCTCGATTCGATCGGCGCTTTGATGGGCAGCCAGACGCTGACCTATGTGCCTCGCGGCCCAGACCGCGATCCGCTGCCGGTCGAGATCGGCCTCGACCAGGCGCAGCGCCAATATAGCGGGGCGCTGGCGGCAACGCCGGTGGCTGCCAGCGCCTCGGGCCAGTTGCTCAGCCTTGGTGAACTGGTCGATGCGAAGCGCGAGCTTGGCGGCCAGACGATCTTCCGGCGCGACGGGCGCGGGGCGACCATGGTGATGGCCGACATGGCGGGGCGTTATGAAGCGCCGATCTATGGACTGCTGGCGGTCGACAAGGCTGTCGATGCCTATGATTGGGCGGGCCATGGCCTCATCAAACCAGAGATCCTGATGCATGGCCAGCCCGACGACGAGAGCCGCCCCTCGATCCTTTGGGACGGCGAATGGGAGATTACCTGGGTCACGTTCCGCGACATGGGCGGAGCCTTCATGGTGGCCTTGCTGGCGATCTATGTGCTGGTCGTGGGGCAATTCGGCAGCTTCAAGCTGCCACTCGTGATCCTCACGCCCGTGCCCTTGACGCTGATCGGGATTGTGGCCGGGCATATGCTGTTTGGTGCGCCGTTTACCGCCACCAGCATGATCGGCTTTATCGCGCTGGCCGGGATTATCGTGCGCAATTCGATCCTGCTGGTCGATTTTATCCGTCACTCCTCCACACCGGGCAAGCCATTGCGCCAGGTGTTGATCGATGCCGGGCGTATCCGCGTCAAACCGATCGCGCTGACTGCTGCTGCTGCGATGATCGGCGCCAGTGTTATCCTTACCGATCCGATCTTCCAGGGGCTGGCGATCTCGCTGCTGTTTGGTCTGGCATCCTCCACCTTGCTCACGCTTTTGGTGATCCCGGCGATCTACGTGACCTTGCGCGATGACGGGATTGCCCTATCTGGAGAGGCATCATGAAACCGACCGACCTTTCCGAATTGAAGGCAAACGCTACGCATATGGCGGCAAGGCTCAAATTGATGAGCCATCCCGAGCGCCTGCTCATGCTGTGCCGTATGGATGAGGGTGAGGTCAGCGTGAACGAATTGGTGGCGATGACCGGCCTTTCGCAGTCAGCCGTTTCGCAGCACCTAGCCATGCTCCGCACCGAGGATGTCGTCAACGTGCGTATCGATGCCCAAGTGCGTTGGTACAGCCTGAAGGATCCGGTGGTTTCAGGCGTGATCCATGCCATGTGTGCGCTTTGCGATGCGGGCACCGTGGCTGTAAAAGCCAAGGTGTGTTGAAGGCTCCGTTTGGATGCTGAAGGCGCGATCGGTCAGGGCCAACGTGGCAAAGCCGCAAGAGACCGCCACCAATCCGACGCACAGCGCGGAAAGACAGCTTCAGGATCGCGCCTGAGGCAAGCGAGCGGGCGGCAAAACCGCCCTGCAATGCGCTGCGCACGCATGCTGGCGGTTCTCCCGGTAATCTGCGCCTGCCCCTGAGCCATGGTCCGCACCACACCCCCGGCCAACATTGCGACCAGCTCTTCAAACGATAGTTGATGCCCTTTTGGCTCTGCCTGCGATGATATTGGCCCCCAACGATGGGCACAATGGCGCCGCAGGTATCAACAACCTATCAAAGGCTTGCGCGACGATCCGGTCGAGTGCGAGGGAGGTAAAGTGACTTGACAATATTACCATTACATCATATTAGAAATATCTGCAATTAGCGGGTGAGTCTGCCCCGGGGGCAAACCATCTGTTGCATACCGCCTGCGATTGCCTGCGTTGCGCAAGAAGCGCAGCCTTTCCAAGGGGACATGTCCGATGGATATGGCGGTTGTCGAATTATCCCGGCTGCAGTTCGCGCTGACGGCCATGTATCACTTCCTGTTCGTGCCCCTCACGCTGGGGCTGTCTTTCATGCTGGTGATCATGGAGAGCATCTATGTGATCACCAAGCGCCCGATCTGGCGGATCATCACCCGCTTCTGGGGCAAGCTGTTCGGCATCAATTTCGTGCTGGGCGTGGCCACGGGCCTCACCATGGAATTCGAGTTCGGCACCAACTGGGCCTATTACGCGCACTATGTCGGCGATATCTTCGGGGCGCCGCTGGCGATCGAAGGGCTGATGGCGTTCTTTCTGGAAGCGACCATGGTGGGGGTGATGTTCTTCGGCTGGGACCGGCTGAGCCGGCGCCAGCATCTGGCCGTCACGTTCCTAGTCGCGCTGGGCACCAATCTTTCCGCGTTGTGGATCCTGATCGCCAACGGCTGGATGCAGAACCCGGTCGGCGCGACTTTCAATCCCGATACGATGCGCATGGAAGTGACCGACTTTTCGGCCGTGCTGTTCAATCCGGTGGCCCAGGCCAAGTTCGTCCACACGGTCAGCGCCGGCTATGTCTGCGCCGCCACGTTCGTGATGGGCGTTTCGGCGCTTTATCTGCTGCGCGGCAAATACACCAACATTGCCCGCCGCTCGATGATGGTGGCATCCGCCTTTGGGCTCGCCTCGGCGCTGTCGGTGGTCGTGCTGGGCGATGAAAGCGGCTATGCGCTGACCGACAACCAGAAGATGAAGCTCGCCGCGATCGAGGCCATGTGGGAGACCGAAGAGGCGCCCGCCGCAATCACGCTGGTGGGCTTGCCCGATGTGGCGGCGCGCAAGACCCATGGCGCAATCAAGCTGCCCTATGTGATGGGCATCATCGGGACGCGCAGCCTGTCGGGCAAGATCGACGGGATCGAGGAACTGGTGTTGCGCGCTGATGAGCGTATCCACAGCGGTATCATCGCCTATGACGCAGTGGAGACGTTGAAGGCAGACCGCGCCAATGTGCCCGCACGCGCCGCCTTTGAGGCGCACAAGCGCGACATCGGCTATGCCATGCTGCTCAAGCGCTATGTCGCCGATCCGCGCAAGGCTGACGACCAGCTGATTCTGAAGGCGGCATGGGATACGGTGCCCAACGTGCCGGTGATGTTTTTCCTGTTCCGCGGCATGGCGGCGCTGGGCTTTGGCTTCATCGCCTTCTTCGCCATGGCTTTCTATTGCGCTTCGGCGTGCCAGTTCTCCAAGCGCTGGTTCCTGAAACTGGCGGTGGTGATGATCCCGCTGCCGTGGATCGCGATTGAATCGGGCTGGGTGCTGGCTGAAATTGGGCGTCAGCCATGGGCTGTCGATGGCGTCTTGCCGACCTTCCTTGGTGCATCTTCATTGACGGTGCCGCAGGTGTGGGCGACGATTTTCGGCTTTACCGCGCTCTATGGCACACTGGCCGTAATCGAGATTCGACTGATGATCGCGGCGATCCGCAAAGGGCCCATCGAACACCATGAGCCTGCAATCGCCGTGCAGGGCTTTGCCCCGCTGCCCGCCGAGTAAGGGGACAGGACATGCATATTCCTCTTGATTATGAAACACTGCGGGTGATCTGGTGGGCGCTGTTGGGCGTGCTGCTGATCGGTTTTGCGCTGACCGATGGTTATGATCTGGGCGTGGGGGCATTGTTGCCCTTTGTCGGGCGCACCGATCAGGAACGCCGCCTGGTCATCAACGCCATCGCCCCGCATTGGGAAGGCCACCAAGTGTGGTTCATCCTTGGCGGCGGCGCGATATTTGCCGCATGGCCTTTCGTCTATGCGGTCAGCTTTTCGGGCTTCTATCTTGCCATGTTCCTGGTGCTCGCGGCGCTGATCCTGCGGCCGGTGGCGTTCAAGTATCGTTCCAAACATGCCGATCCTGCATGGCGCAATCGCTGGGATTGGGCACTATTCGTGGGCGGCTTCGTCCCTGCGCTGGTGTTCGGCGTGGCAGTGGGCAATGTGCTGGTGGGCGCGCCCTTCCGCTTCGATAGCAATCTGCGCATGACCTATGAGGGCACATTGCTGGGCCTCTTCACACCCTTCACGCTGCTCACCGGCCTGCTGTCAGTGGCGACGCTTGCGCTGCATGGTGCCGGTTGGCTGGCTGTGAAGATCGAGGATGGGCCGGTGCTGACCCGCACCCGCGCCATCGCCCGCATTGCCGCGCTGGCCAGCATCGTGCTGTTCCTGATCGGCGGGGTGATGGTGGCCAAGGGCGGCATGGGGCTGGCGCTGACCGGCGCGGTCGATACCCGAGGGCCGTCGAACCCGCTGATGTCGGCCAGTGTTGCCGCGCCTGGTGGCTGGCTGGCAAATTATGGCGCCCATCCATGGATGGTGCTTGCGCCCGCTTTGGGCCTGTTGGGGCCGCTGGTGGCGCTCGCTGGGATTGCCAAGCGTTCCGGGGCGATCAACCTGATCGGCACTGCGTTGGCCACTACAGGGATCATCGCCACGGTTGGCCTCTCGATGTTCCCCTTCATTCTGCCATCCTCCATCGATCCGCGCTCCAGCCTCACGGTCTGGAATGCCTCCTCCAGCCACATGACGCTGTTCATCATGCTGATTGTGACGGTCATCTTCCTGCCTGTGGTGCTGGGCTACACGGCCTGGGTGATGAAGATGTTGGGCGGGCGCATCACCTTGCGCGATGTTCAGACCAACCCTGATTTCTACTGAAAGGAAAAGCCATGTGGTATTTTACCTGGGTACTGGGTTTGGGCCTTGCGGTAGGCTTCGGCATCATCAACGGGCTGTGGCATGAGTTCAACTCGCCGATAGACGATGATCCTGCGGTCTGATCCTTCACGGTAAAGCCCATCAGGACGCAGCGGCGCTGGCCCTTCCTGCCGGCGCCGTTTTGCATGGTATTTGAAAGCGAACCAAAATGAACACGATTTCTCGCTTCATTGTTTTGGGCATGATTGGGGTTGGTCTGGGGCTCCCTGGGCTCGCCATGGGCAAAGCGCGGCAAGCACCTGCAACGCAGCCTTATTATGTTTTCCAAAGGGTCGTCTATCAGAACGATGGCGGATGGCCTGATGACAAGGCCTATTTCAACCGCCTGTTGCACCATATCGGCGCCCATATTGCCGCTACCGACGGCAAGGTTGAAATCAGCGTTGTCAATTTCGCCGCTGGGGTAAAGCTTTTCGTCATGGCCAAGGAGGATGCCGACCTGGCCAAGGCCATCGACGGATTGCGGGCTAAGGGCGTGCGCTTCCTGATCTGCAACAATACGCTGCAAGGCATGAAGTTGACCCCGGCCGATCTTTATGGGGTAAAGCCCGATGATGTCGTGCCCAGTGGTGTCGCTGAAATCGCCCGGTTGCAGGGCAAGGGCTATGTCTATCTTCATCCCTAGCACTACTTTGGCAGAAGTGTGATTTTTGGGATTCCCAAGGCGTAAAATCGCTGATTCAT
>NZ_BMZP01000019.1 GCF_014652855.1 Novosphingobium pokkalii | reverse complement strand
AAGCGCCAGGATCTGCTGCGCGCGGCTGCTTTCCGAAGCGCTCATCGCCAGGTCCTGCGGCAGGCCCTGCAACAACGCCGCCGGGCGCGCCAGATGCCCGGCGTCATGCAGCCGGAACGCCAGCCACTTCGCCCGCCACGGTTGCGGGTCCAGTGCATGGGCTTCTTGCGCCGCCGCTGCCGCCGCCACCGGATCGGCCGGCCACAGCGCGCGGGCGCGGGCGGCATGGGCATCGGCCTGGGCCACGCGGGCGCGGCGCCGCTGCTGTTGCGCCTTGCTGGCGGCCTTTGCTTCGGCGCGGCGCAATGCTGCGGGAGACAGCGTGGGCAGCGCCGGCAGCGCCACCGCCGATCCTCCGCCCGGCGCCGTTGCATCAGCGGTTGCCGTCACGTCGGCGCCCGATCTGGTCGTGCTACTACCAGCCGGCGCCAGCGGAGTTTCTGCTTTGTCAGAGATCGCTTGCCCGACACCCCCGCGCGGCGATGCAGGACGGCGCAGCGCGAGCAAGGCGCTTGGCAGGCCCAGCCAGCGATTGGGCTTGCGCCAGCCCTGGATCAGCGTTTCGCCCAGGCGATAGGCCGGCGAATCCTCCAAGGCAGCCACGCGCATTTCATAGGCGGCCAGCGTCCGCTCGTGCCGCTGCGCCTGTTGTGTTGCGGCCAACCGCGCATGCTCGGCTTCTGCGCGCCAGGCGATGGCTTCGGCTGCGCGGGCGGCCAGTTCGGCGCTTTGCAGCATGGCATCGCCAGTCTGCCCTTGGTTTGTCTGCCCTTGGTGTGCCTGCTCTTGGTGTGGTTGGTGCGACGGATCATCGCGCTTCACGCGCGCAGCCCGCCCTGCGCAAAGCGTCGCTGCCTCGCCCGGTGCAGGTGCAAAAGCGGCGCCATCCCCGGCTTCGGTCGGCAAAGAGGCGGTAGAAGTGCGCGTGTCGGTCATCGGCTCCCCATGGTGCCCCGGCTGGCGGGACGAAATCCTTGGTGGCGAGAGCCCGATCCGAAACGCGGTGGCGGCCTTGTGAAATGGCCGGCCATGGTGGCCAGGGCCACCGCCACTTGCTTCTCCGCCGTGCCGGCCGGCCGCTCTGGCTGCCGGCGTCCCGTCCCCGCTTTGCCGACGCTTGCCGCGTCAGCCGTGCGGGCACGGGGTCAGGCGGATCGGGCGCTCAATCCGTCCAGATCCCGCGTGCATCGACGATCTCCACCCCGTCGCGCCGCTTGGGCGAAACGGTCTTGAACGGGCGGTGATCGACCAGCAGGGTCCAGACATCGGCCTGATCGAGAGCGGCAAAGCCATCGATCAGTTCAACGCCGCATTCCGCCAAGGCTGGCGGGACAACGGCGATATTCGGTTCCACGACCAGCAGGGGCCGGGCGAAATGCGCGGACAGTTCCTTCACGATATCCACCGCCGGGCTCTCGCGCAGGTCGTCGATATCGGGCTTGAAGGCCAGGCCGAAGGCGGCCACGCGCACGTCCTGCGGGGCGCAACCCTTGCGTGCGGCCACGGCGCGGGCGGCGGCCAGCACCTTGTCCACCACCCAGTGCGGCTTGCTGTCGTTCACCTGCCGCGCGGCATGGATCAGGCGGGCCTCGTCAGGATTGCGGTTGACGATGAACCACGGGTCCACGGCAATGCAATGCCCGCCCACGCCAGGGCCGGGCTGGAGGATATTGACGCGCGGATGGCGGTTGGCCAGCCGGATCAGCTCCCACACGCTGATGCCCAGCTTGTCGCAGATGATCGACAGTTCATTGGCAAAGGCGATGTTCACGTCGCGAAAGGCGTTTTCGGTCAGCTTGCACATTTCGGCGGTGCGCGCGGTGGTGACCACGCATTCGCCTTTCACGAACGTGCTGTAGAGCGCCACCGCCTCGGCCGAGCAGCGCGGGGTGAGGCCCCCGATCACGCGGTCGTTCTCCACCAGTTCGCGCAGCACATGGCCGGGCAGCACCCGCTCCGGGCAATAGGCCACCGCCACGTCGGCCGCTTCGCCCGCCTCTTGCGGAAAGCTCAGGTCCGGGCGTTCTTCCGCCAGCCAGGCCGCGATCTGTTCCGTCGTGCCCACCGGAGAGGTGGATTCCAGCACCACCAGGTTGCCTTTGGCCAGCACCGGGGCAATCGCCCGGGCCGCAGCTTCGATATAGGACAGATCCGGTTCGTGCCCGTCGCGGAACGGCGTGGGCACGGCGATCAGGAACGCATCGGCCGCTTCCGGCTTCAACGTGGCGCGCAGCCGGCCTTCGCGGGCGGCGGCGTGGACCACCATGTCCAGGTCCGGCTCCACGATGTGGATGCGGCCCTTGTTGATCGTCTGGACGGCAATTTCGTTCACGTCCACGCCGATCACCTCGATCCCGCGTGAGGCGAAGACGGCGGCGGTGGGCAGCCCGATATAGCCAAGGCCGATCACGGAAACCCGCTTGAAGCGGTGGGCTGGGGTCATCATCTCTTCGGTTTCATCCCTCAAAGGCGCCGCAGTGGCCATGGCGCATGCCCCCTTTCCTACGTGATATCCCGTGGCAAAAGCCTTAATATCGGCAGAGATTGCCTATGCCTTTGTGCTCCAGCAGCGCCCTTGGCGGGCGGTGGTTCGGCCAGTGGATGGCAGACCGGAGCCACCGCCGCGCGGGCGACCTGTGGTGCGATTGTTCGGCGGCGTCTTGCTGCCGGTGAAAGGATCATTCCCCACTTCCGCCCTGCTCGCGAGCCAAGAAACCTCCGGAAGCAATGAATCGCGCCCGCGCAAAAAGCGCCATCCGCACAAATACTGAGTATTTCTGTTCGTTTTGGACCATGTGCCCGGATCGGGCCCCGTTTCTGGCACCAAAACGCCGACGGCGCCCCCGGCTGCAAGAGCCGGAGGCGCCGCCCGTCACGCCGCTGGCGCGCGGCGAGATTCGCAATTTCACAGGCGGAAGTTGGCCGCCAGCGAAATGGTCCGCCCGTTGATCGAGCGCGCCCGCACGATGCCATTCGCCGGGATCGCGGCATCTTCGGCCTCGGTCAGGCCGATCGTGTTGAACAGGTTGTTGGCATTGAGCGTCAGGGTCAGGCGCTCGATCGGCCGCACTTGGGCAAAGGCATTGACGCTGGTATAGGCCGGCAGCTTCAACTGGTTGCTGTCCTGGGTATAGCTGGCCGCAGTGCCATAGAAGCTGCCGCCCAGGGTAAACCGCCCGGCATCATAGCGGGCCTGGCCCTGATAGGTGAACGGTGCCTGGCGGCGCGGGGTATGGCCCACGTTGGCTGGCGTGATCGAATCCGAGACGATGCGCGAATGGGTCCAAGTGCCGCCACCGTTCAGCGCCAGCCGGCCAACCCGGTATTCGCCTTCCAGTTCGATGCCATAGGCGCGATAGCGGCGGTTGAGATAGGTGTTGGTCGTCGCTTCATAGTTCTGCTCCTGCGTGCTGGCCCAGAAGCCGGTGGCATAGAGCGCGGCATGGCGGGCACTGATCTTCACCCCGGTTTCCGCTTGGCGCACCTTGTCCACGGCGGCCGAAGCATTGACCAGCCGGCCATTGACCGCGCTCACCGCCGATCCGAACAGCAGCCGGTCGGCATTGGCCCGCCCGCCCAGGCTGTAACGGGCAAAGGCGGAGGCATGCTGGTCCAGGCGATAGTTGAGGCCGAACGAATAGGACAGATAATGGGCGGAATAGTCCACCGGCGCCGGGCTGTTGAGCGGGATCACCGCCACGCGGGTTTCCGCGTCGCTGATCGTGCCATCGCGGTTGATGTCATAGCTGGTCGTGCCCACGCGCCCGCCGCCGAGGTCCGCTCCGGCGATCGATCCCTGCGCGCGCACCGTGTCATAGCGCAGCGAGGCGCCCAGGCTGGCCGCACCCAGCTTGAGATTGGCCGAGGCATAGGGTGCCTTGGTGGTGTAGGTCACGTTGTAGCTGCGCCGGCAGCAGCCGAAGTAGCTGGCGCCATAGCCATAGACCCCGCCCTGCGTCACGGCGGTGCCATCGCTGCGAAACACGTTGACCAGCGCGGCATTGCCCCCGCCGACCACATCGGTGACGAGCGAGGTCCACAGCCAGTCGGTGTCGATGGTCTGGCGCGAGTAATAGAGGCCGCCGGTCAGGCGCAGCGGCTTGCCCGCCACGTCCACCCCGCCCGAAACGCGCAAGTCATTGGTGGTGTTGGCCAGGCTGTTGAGCTTGGTATCGAACACCACCACTTGCGCCAGCAGGCCATTGCCGTTGAGCGCGCCGGGATTGGCGATGGCCTGCCCGGCGCGCGGCCCGGTGGCATAGGCCAGCGTGGCATCGGCGCCGCCCAGCGCCGTGGCGATGCTGGCCGCGCTGTCCACGTTCGAGGGAAAATTGCTGATGAAGCGGCCGGAAATGCCCGAGGTGCGGAAGCGCTCGGTCAATTGCCAGCCGCCACCCAGCGAGACCTGGCTTTCCAGCCCGATCGACTTGACCACGCCATGCATGCCATCGCGCAGATCGTCGGTCACCGGGTTGTTGTTGCCATCCAGCGTCACGTTGCGGGTGATATAGCGGGAATGCAGCGTATCCTGGTTGATCGAGAAATTGGCGATGTTGGCATAGCTGGGATCGCCATCGCTGCCGCTCACGCGGACGGGATTGGGCAGATAGGCAATCGCCCGGTCATCCAGGTACTTGCCGATGATGCGGATATAGCCGCCGGTGAATTCGCGGGTGACATTGGCCTTGATCTGCCCGCCCCGGTTGCCGTCATAGCCGGCCGCCCGCGGCCCGGTGCCGGCGCGATAGAAGCCGCCGAAATGATAGCGAGTCTGCTCCCCGGCATGCCCGCCATACGAAACGTCCACGCGGTTCTCGCCGTAATCCAGCCCGGTCTGCACCTGGATTTGGCCGCCTTCCACTTCGCCGGTCTGCGAGATCATGTTGATCACCCCGCCCGGCGAATTGGATGCAAAGGTGGAGGCCGAGCCGCCGCGCAGCGCTTCCACCCGTTCCAGGTTGAGATCGGCACGCACGAACATGTCCACCGTGCCGAACGTGATGTCGCCATATTCCAGCACGGGAAGCCCGTCTTCCTGGATTTGCAGGAACTTGGACCCGCCCGATGCCACCGGCAGGCCGCGTACCGCGATATTGGCATTGCCTTCGCCGCCCGAACTTTCCGAGCGGAGACCAGGGATGTTGCGGAAGATTTCCGCCACGGAGCGCGGCGCGGCCTGCTGGATCTGCGTTCCGTTCAGCGCACTGATCGAGATCGCGGCATCCAGGCGGCTTTGGCCCCTTGCCACGGCGGTAACGATGATCTGCTCGTGCTCGGGCTCGGTCCCGGCGTTGGTCGTGGCCGGCTCCGCGGCGCGCACCCCGGTGCTTGCGCCCAGGGCGAGAACGCTACCCAGCATCACCCGGGTACCTGTCTTGCGAAATTGGCTCGCCATGCTTTCCCTCCATGCAAAGTCCACCGGCGCGCGGCGGAATGGCTGGGAAAGTGACTAGGCAGGCGTGGTTAATTCGGGCGCGCGGTGACATCCGGCATCGTGCGCAGTATTGCCCACAGGGAAGTCAGCAGGAAACAGGGCAGCGGCGAATGGAAAAGAGCACACAGGGCAAGCCGGAACAGGCGCGGGCCAGGTCGCGGCGCAGGGCCCCGTCAGCGCTGCTGGCCCTTGCTCTCGCCGGCGCGCTGACCGGCGCACTGGCCGGCTGCGCCACGGTGTCCGACAGCGGCACCAACGACACGGTGGTCAATCCCTATGCCACGCTGGATCAGCTTTCCGGCAACCAGACCTTCCAGAGCGCCGACGTGAAGGTAACGCGCGACGCCACCGGCGCGCAGACCGCCGCCGCGCAGAACGGCTTTGGCGGCGGCATCACGCTGTCCTACGATGCCGGCGCAGACAGCTACACGGTGTCCAGCGCGGGCACCACGCTGAACGCCTTTGCCCCCGGCGATCTCCAGGCGGCCACTTCCACCAGCACCAAGCGCGTTTACCAAAAGACGGCGGGCACCGGCACGGCCACGCTGGCCGTCACGCGCGGCACGGTCGGCGGCGTGGCGCTCAGCTATACCCAGTTCACCAGCTATTCGGTGGCCGACAGCACCGGCACGCGGCAATGGCTGGCCGTCGGCGGCCAGCCCACGCTGGGGCCAGACATGCCGACGTCTGGCACCGGCACTTACACCACCTCGGCCAGCGGCACGGTGCTGCGCGCCGGGCAGACCTATACGGCGTCTGCCTCGTCCTCCACCGCCACGTTCACTGCCGATTTCGCCGCGCGGACCGTCACCACTTCGGTCCATCTGATCGGCAGCCTGGCCGCCACGCCCGATACCACGGTCGATTTCGGCACGGTGACCGGCAATGGCACGATCGTGCGCAACGGATCGGGGTTTTCCGGCACGTTCACCAACACCACCGGCGCCGGATTCTCCGGCGCTTTCACCGGCTCGGCCGCCCAGGAAATGGGCTATGTCTTTGCCTATGTGAAAGGCACCGACCAGGTCTCGGGCACGGTCGCCGGCAAGAAGAACTGAACCTGCGCCGCGATCACGCCAGCCGGCGGCAATGGTCGAGATAGCCGGCTTCGTGCCGCGCGGCGAGGTCCACCACGCTGCGCCATAGCCAGGTGGGCGCCTGCGCGTCGGCCTGCGTCGGCACCAGCCTGCGCCGCCATTCCTCGCGCGTTTCGTCATCCATCTGCCGGGCATGGGCCATGCCGACGATGTAGGCGAGATAGGATGCGGCGGCCACGGCCTGGCGGCGCGAGAACTGCTCCACCTCGATCTTCAGGTCCTGCGGCGCCAGTTCGCGCAGCACCACCGGCTTGCCCAGCACCTGCGCCGGGATCATCCGCTCGCCCAGGTTGGGCGCGAGCGCGCAGGCGCCGGCCACCACGCGCTCGGCCGGGTCGGCCGGCATGGCCACGCCCGCCGCTGCCGGCGCGACCGAGGGCACGGCTTCCTTGATGTCGACCAGCGCGAGATATTCAGGGCCATCCGCTTCGCCGCGCACGCCCAGCACTACGGCATAGCGCAGCTTGCCAAGCGAACTGCACCCCTTGCGCCAATAGGCGGCATCGAGCACCCGCACCGTGCCTTCGCCGGCATGCCCGGCCAGCGCCAGCGCCCGGCGCTTCACCTGCCCATCGCCAAACAGCGCGGCCAGCGCTTCGCGCTCCGCGTCGGCCAGCGGCCAGAAACGCTTGCCCAGCGGCAGGGTGGGGGCCGGCCCGTCGATCCGCTCGTTGGCCAGGTTTCGCCACTTGCGCCCGGCCGCCCGGCGCCGCACCGCGCGCACCACTTTGGGCTCGGCCGGATCATCGTCAGTCTGCACCGACAGCGCGCGGCCATAGCCATCGATCATGGCAGCGAGCATATGCGCGGTGACCACGCCGGGCAGGTCCGAACTGCGCGCAGCGGTCTCCAGCGACAGCCCCAGCCGGATCAGGTCGAGCGCCGGATTGCCGATCACCGTCTGGTCCAGATCGCGGATCTGGATGGCGAAATCATGATGCCGGTCGGCCAGCGGTCCCAGGTTGCCCAGATGGCAATCGCCACAGATCCACACCTCTGGCCCCACCGGCACATCGGCCAGCACCGGCGATTGCCCCAGCCAGTCATAGAACTGCGCCGTGTTGCCCCGCACATAGGCATGCACCGACCGCGCCATCTTCAACCCGCGCCGCGCCTCAAGCGCAGCGGCGCGGCGATCCGGCGTGATTTTCAACCCCGATGCCCCGCCCGTGCCTTCTTGGCATAGTGGTGATGCACCGCCACACATCCCAGCGCCGCCCCGGCCAGGGCATGGCCCTTGCCGACATAATGCCCGGCCACACCGCCGGCAATCGCGCCACGCACGCAACCCTTGGCCATGACCGGCTGCACCGAAACCGTCGCCGCAGCCGCTGCCATGGCCGCCACCAAAATTACACCCTTGCGCATCACACCATCTCCTTCCCCGCCACAAAGCGCGGAAGGGCAGAGGCGTTCCATGACAATTTGGTCATTGGATGGATTGGGGATGGTCCGGAGCGGCGGAGAACATGACCGGACCTGTGGATGGCCATCGCCAATTGGAATCCGCTAGACTGGACGCGGAATGCCTGGCCGCTGGAACCTCAGGATTTCACGAGGACAAGTGCCCGGAATCGCAAAACACCCCCGTCGCCCCGGGCTTGACCCGGGGCCCCGCTCCATCGTGGCGTCTTGCACAGAGGCGAAACGGCGGGCTGGTTGCCAGATGTGTTCGGTACAAAGCCACCACGTCATTGGCAAAGCAACGCATGACCGTTGGCGTGGTTACCTATCAGCTTGGAGGCCGCGTACGATCAGTGTATTCGTTGTCCAAGAAAATTGTTTGGTAGGCCGATTTTTATGCATAGGCTGAAGCTGTGATACGGAAAAAAGTAGCGAATTGGCTGGGGCTTCCTGGCTTGGCGCTAATGGCTATGCTAGTTTTTGGGATTGGAGGCTTGCTTGGAACGATTTTGACATCTTCCATTGCGGCAATACCAATTGTTGGTATGCTCGCATTGCTGTTCGAACCATTTCCAACTGTCGTTCTGTATAGCGCCGCAGCATTGCTCGCGTATGTGTGGGTCAGGACCATTCTTGCGTTTTTGCCCATTGGGCAGAGACTTTTGCAGTGGCTCGCTGCGATTTCAGCCGTGGTACTGATTACTGCGCTCGGATATTTTTTGCCAGAATCATGGAATGCATCCGCTGGGCTGGTTCCTCCTGTTCCTCAGTCGCAACCACAAGCAGTGGACATCCCAAACGGGGGAGCCATCGCTTTCATTGACCACGGCGAAGCGAAATATGTCCGCTGCGACGCCATTTGTCTTTCCCTGCTCATGCAAGGGCGAGTGAAGTTTGTTGAGGTCGCAGCAACTCTTCGCCAGCCATTGCTGTTCGAAGCCCTACCGGGCAAGCGTTTCATGATCAACGCAAAGACCCGTGATTGTCTAAAGGGCAAGCGCGACTATGCCTTTACGGAAAATGAGCTCCACCGCCATAAAGAATTCCTAGGCGTCCTACCAATAGAGTACGATACATGCCTCGATAGCGAGCATGTCATGGTCAGGCCTGAACTTCAAACGACAATTGTTGAATGGATCGAGGTGGGTAACGGAGAGGATGAACCGAAGCCGGGTTTCTCGGGCGCTGTGAGCATTATCCGCACAATCATACCTCAGCGGGGGCGCAAGCCACAAGTTCATGAAGCGCGATACCGAGCAGGCTACCGCTATATTAGGCCGCTATATATCAGTTCATACGCTGGAAACGCTGCTTCCGGCTCATATTTCTCACCAGCGGTCGCGATCTCGTATTTCACGGAGCCAGGTTTTCCAGACACGCTAGAACCTCGCTTCTGGAGGCTTCTGAAAGGAAGTGACGAAGTGGGTGCAAAGACTGCATCTTGGCTTGATGGCGTGGTTGAGCGCCATTCGCCGGATCGACAGTAAAAAATCTTCCGATTGGCCAGAATTCCGGGGGCAGGAATCATGGCGGCGGTATGCTCGATTGCACGGTTTGTCATGTCGCCTCCGCGTAAAGCTCCAAGCGGGAGCGCCCCCCGGGGCGAGCTCGGGGTGATGGGGAAATCGGTGTAGTTCCATTAGTTTAGCCCACCGGAAACTCGACCCCGCCAACTCAGCTCCCATCACCCCAGCGTCTTGACCAGCTTCACCTGCACTTGCGGCCGGCGCTGGCGCCAGGATTGTTGTTGCACCAGTGGGGCGAGGAGGTCCTGGCGGGTGCGGCCGGCGGCGAGGAGGGTGGTGGAGAGGGACAGGGTCCGGGCAAAGCTGTGGGTCCAGGCGAGGCTCGCTTCGGCCCAGGGCGCGCTGCGCAACTGGTATTGGCGGTCCGGGCCGTTGTACGACCATTGCAGTTGCACCACGTCACCCGGCACCGGCCCGGTGGAGGAAGGGCGGGTCTGGCCGGTCCATTCCAGCGTGCCATTGGTCGTGGCGCGCAGGCTGTGGCTGATCGGCGCGCTGTCGAGCGGCATGCCATCCAGCGTTTCCACGGGGTTGCGCTGGTCGAACAGGTTGGCGCTCAGCGTCATTTTCACCCGGCGCAGCAGGGGCGCGCTCAGGTCGAACTGGGCGCCGGCGGTGCGGCGGCGCCCGGCGTTGGCATAGCCATAGAGGCTCAACCCCCCAGCCGTCACTGCATAAGTCCTGGTCCACACGTCGCTGGTCGTGCGCCAATAGGCGGTCAGGTTGGTCTCGATCTTGCCGCGCCGGTATTGCGCGCTGGCTTCGTAGGCTTGCGTGGTCTGGTCGCGCAGCGCGGGGTTGCCCTGGAACACGGTCAGCGCGTCTTCCACCACGGCATAGGGCAGCAGGTAATCGAGCGGCGCCCGCTCGATCCGCTGGCTATAGCTGGCCGCCAGCGTCCAGCGTTTGCTGGCCAGGACTTGCAGATGCAGCGAGGGGAACAACGCGGTCCGCGCCAGGCGGGCGGCGGTCGGTACCTCGCCCGCGCTGGCGCCGGCCACGTGCCGCACGTTGCGCTCGGCGCGCAGCCCCGGCTCCAGCGTCACCGCACCCAGCGTCTGTTGGAACGTGGCATAGGCAGCCCAGGTCTGGCTGCTGCCATCGAAATGGTCGGCTGCCCTGGCGCCGGGCGTGCCGTCGGTGTTGTTGATCGCCAGACTATAGTCCTGCCTGGTCGAATCGCGGTGCCAACTCGTGCCCAGCGCCAGCAATTGCCCGCGCGCCAGCGGGTGCTTCCAGTCTGCCTGGGTATCGATCGTGGTGCCGGGATGGCGCTGGCGCGTGATGAAGCCGCCACCGGTGCTATAGCGCGCCTGCGTCACGTCATCGAGTGCGGGGTTGGTATAGATTTGCGCCGAGGCAGTGAGCGCCTCTCCCTCCCGCGCGCCGCGATGATCGAGATCGAGTTCGCCGGTCAGGAAACCGCCCCGGCTGTCGAGCCGGCGCTCTTCCGCAAACGCGACGAAATCCGGCGTCACGGCGCGGTAATCGGTGTGCGCGGCATTGATGTCATGCCCGCCGCCACCGCCCAGCCCCAGTGTCACGCTGGTCCTGGCATCGGCGGCATAAGTCACTTTGCCGCTCAGCCGCCCGTCGGTGCCGCGATAGGCGGAGCGGCCCTCCTGCCGGTTGATCGTGGCCGCTGCGCCGGTCTCCGCCTCGGTCTGGCGCAGGGCGGAATTGCGCCATCGCCCCATCGTGCCGACGTTGCCGCCCGCCTTCAGTTCATAGGACCAGGCCCCGCGCTTGTAATGCAGCGTGGTCTCGATCTGGGCATAGCCATAAGTCGAGCTTTCCAGGCTGGCGTTGCCAGACCAGCCCGCCTGCCGCGTCTTGCGCAGCACCAGGTTGATCACCCCGCCGGTGCCTTCGGCCGAAAACTGCGCAGACGGGTTGGTCATCACTTCGATGCGCGCGATGTCGCTGCCGTGCAGGGTGCGCAAGTATTGCCGCGCATCGCCCGCATAGGGATGCCCGTCGACATAGAGCGTGGCCTGGCCCGAGCCGAGCAGCAGCACATCGTCTTCGGGCGTGACTGTCACTGCCGGCACGCCGCGCAGCAGTTGTGCCGCGCTTTTCTGCTCCGCCTGCGGGGTTTGCTGCACCTGGTAGCTGCGCCGATCGATCGCCTGCGTGCCGGCGGATCGGGCGGCCGTCACTTCGATCACGCCCGCGTCGTTGGCCGTATCGGCTTGCACCGTCGGCGGCATGTCGGTGGCGATCATGGCGTCTCCGGCGGCTCCACCTTTGCGTCATAAGGCGAAACCACCGGCAAAGCCCAGCATTAAAGTCTTGGCAATCAAAGCCCCAGTACCACTTTGGCGCTCACCGCGATCTGGTAGAGAATCTGCGTCATGTCCTTCAGGATCTGCCGCGATTTGGTGTCTATGCGCGGCAGCACCAGCAGGTCGTCGCCGCTGCGCACGGCGTGGCTCTGCGCCGACACTTCCTCGAAACTGCCATCCGCATGAGCCACCACGATGCGCCGCGCCGCGCTTTTCTGGGTAAACCCGCCGGCGCGCGCCACATAGCCATCGGCGGCCAGCCCGGCTTGCCAGGCCACGGCATTGGGGAACAGCACTTCGCCGCTCACCAGCACGAGCCCGTCGCGCGTCGGCACGTGCAGTTGGTCGCCGTTTTCCAGCAGCAGGTCGTCGCGCGCCGGGCCTTGGCCGATCACCACCTGGCCCAGCGGTTCCACCTTTCGCGCGCGGTCGATCCATTGCAGGATCAGGTCCGCCTCGTTGCGGCGCAACTGGCTTTCGTCGCTGGTGCCCGATCGCGCGGTCAGCGCGGCCTGCTCCAGGCTGTGCAGGCTGGCCTCGAGCATGGTCTTCTGCCGGTCTTTCACGCTCTGCCGGAACAACTGGATGCTGCCCGCGTCCGATCGCTGCGAAAAGCGGATCTGGCGCAACAGGTCACCCAGGTGCGCGCCATAGGGCAGCACGTATTCCTGCGGGCTTTCATGCTCGCCATCGATCCGCACGGTGATCGTCCCGGCCTTCTGGTCCGACGTGAACGCGATGGCGTCGCCATTGCCCACCGGCAGGCTGCCGGCTTCGGCCAGGGGGCGGTAATCCACATTCTTCACCGGCCCGTTGGCGCGGGTGATCCGCATGTGCGTGGCCGTGGGCAGCGGCCCGGCCAGCAGCATCACATCGGCCGTGGTCGGATGGGCATTGCGCGGAAATTCAAACACGTTGGCATTGTTGGCCAGGCCAGTGACGGTCACCGTCTGCTGCCTTGGCCCCACGAAGATCACGTCGCCATCGCCCAGCGGCACCGGCGGCATCACTCCGCGAAACAGGAACTGATAGAGGTTCACGTGCGCGCGCACCTGCTCGCCGCGCTTCACTTCCACATCGATGAAGGTGCCGCGATCGGGGTCGATGCCGCCGGCCGCGTCCAGATAGTGCAACAGGCCATCCATGCTGGTGCCGTCATAAAGCCCCGGCCGCCGCACGAAACCGCCCACGAACACCCGCACCGGCTGCGCTTCGGCCAGCGAGGCATAGACATAGACATTGCTGCGAAACGTGCCCGCCGCCGCCCCGGTGATCACGCGCTGCAAATCCTGGTTGCGCACCCCGGCCAGGTGGATCGGCCCGATATTGGGCAGGAACACGTTGCCCTGCGGGTCCACCGTCTGCACTTGCGCATACTGGAACGCGCCCCACAGGCGCAGCACCACCTGGTCGCCCGGCGTGATCACGTAATCCGGGTTGAAATGCGCCGCCCCCGCGCGGGCAAAGGCGCCAGTAAACAGTTGCGCACCAAACACCGGGCTGGCGGCGTTGGCCGTGTAGGAGGCCGATGGCGCGCCATTGCCCGGCGCCACGGCAGGCGCGGCGCCATCCACTGGCGGTGGCGCGGCAGGATTGGGGCTGGCGGTGGGCACGGCGAGCGGCACGCTGGGCAGGGCGGTTCCACCGAATGTGCCGCCAAAGCCGCCATTGCCCATGGCATTGGCGATGGTGGCCAGCGTGGTGGGGTCGGCATTCTGCAAGACCTGGCTGACCAGGCCCGGCGGCAGGCCCTGCGCCATCGCCGGCACCGGCGTCGCCGCCAGCAGCAGCGCGGCAGGCGCCAGCAGGAGCGGCAGAGGGGCGAGCGAAAGAGGCTGCACCAGCCGGTGAAGGCCGGGCATCGGGCGGCGGATGCGGCGCATGGGTAAGCGCTCCTGTTGGCGTTGATGCTGGGTGACGTTGGCCGTCAATCGATGTGGTCGCGCACCACCGACACCAGCAGCAGCGCAACGGCAGCGGCGGCAAAGGCGGCAAGCGTGAACACGAGGGAATTGTAGAGGCGGCGCGGGCGCGCGGGATATTCGGGCAGAGTCGGCGCCTGCACCACGGAAACCTGCTTCATCGCCTGCATCGCCGTGATCCGCCCCTTTTCCAGCGCGGCCAGCGTGGTCTGGTACAGCGACTGGCTGAACTGCGCCTCCTGCTGCAACTGGCGAAAGGCATCGGCGCGGCGGTTGAGCGCATGCGGATCGGGCGAGGCGGCCCGCGCCCGCTCGCGCGCCATTTCCGCGTCGATCGCGCCGATCTGCTGGCGCACGGCCACCACGTCAGGATGGCTGGGCACGAGGTAGGCCTCCAGCGTGCCAAGCTGGGTCTGCAAGGCGCTCTTGCGCGATTCCAGTTGGGTGATCGTGCCGGCCACCGCCTCCAGCGTGCCATCGGGTGACACCATGCCTTCCTTGCTCTGGAAATCGAGCACGGCCTGGCGCGCCTGCTCGTTGCGCTTGCCCATCTGCGCCGCTTCGCTGGCCAGGAAATCCACCTGGGTCTGCGCCAGGCGATGATCGTTGGCGTTGAGGAAAGCGGCCCCTTCGCGCAGCATCGCGGCGACGATCGCCTGGGCGACGCGCGGGTCATAGGCGCTGGCCTCCACATGCAGGACGCCGGCGTTGTCGTCATAGTCCACTTTCAGCCGCGCTTTCATATAGTCCTGAAAGCGGGCGAGCGGCGCATCGGCGGCATAGAGCCGCGAGAGGCGGTCGCGCCGGGGATCGGCATAGTGCGCGCGCAAATGCAGGCTGCCGTCGAGCCGGGCGAGCATGTCCTGCGACAGCAGGTGGTTGCGCAGCAGCATCTGGTCGGTGCGGTTGCCCCCGCCGGCCCCGGCCAGGCCCGAGAGCAAACCGCCCAACCCGCCCGGATCGATCGCCCCCATGTCCGCGCGCTGCACCACCACGTCGGTTTCGGAAACATAGAGGTCCGAGGCGATCAGGCACCAATAGGCCGTGGCGGCCAGGCTTGCCGCGCCGGCCAGCCCGAGCACGAGATGGCGCACCCGCGCCGCACGCCAGCGTGGCCGCTGCGCCACAGGCACCAGCGGAGCCTCGCCCGGCCGGCGTGGCCCTGCCAGCGGCGTGGCCGCCTCGTCGTCCAGCGCGGGGGCGACGTTTTCGTCACCGGGCGTATCGTCCGGCCGCTCGGCCGGCATGCGGCGCTTGCGGGCGACCGGTTCATGGCGCGCGGGCGGCGGCGGAAAGGCAAGATCGGTGCTCATGCGGGCAGGCTTTCCTTGTAGGCCACGATGGCATCGCCCAGCCGGTCGAACCAGGTCAGCTTGCCCTGGTGCAAGACCATGCCGGCGGTGCAGAACCGCTTGAGCGTGCCCGGATCGTGGCTGACCATGATCACGCTGGCCTGGTGGGCGCGGCGGCGGAATTCCTCGGCGGCGCGGGCGCGAAAGCTGGCGTCGCCGGCCGAGGTCGCTTCATCGGAAATGTAGACGTCGAAATCGAAGGCCAGCGAAATGGCAAAGCGCAGGCGCGCGGCCATGCCGGTGGAATAGGTGCGGATCGGCTGGTCGAACTTGTCACCCAGCGCGGCGAACGCGGCGATGCGGTCCAGCCGCTCGGGAATGTCGTCCTCATGGCCATGGATGCGGCAGACGAAACGCGCGTTCTGCCGCCCGGTCATCGAGCCTTGCAGCCCGCCGCCAAAGCCCAGCGGCCAGGATACCCGGCAATGCCGCTCCACCGCCCCGCGCGTCGGCTTGTCCACCCCGGCCAGGATGCGCAGCAAGGTGGACTTGCCCGCGCCATTGGCACCAAGGATGCCCACGCTCACCCGCGGCGGTATGACGAAGCTGACATCGTCGAGCACCCACGGCCCGGCGCCATGCGCGGTCATGTAGCGCTTGGACAGGCCACGCCCGACGATCATCGCGCGTGCCCCCTCATCGTGCGCCGACCTTGTGGCTCAGCCGCAGTTGCAGCGCCAGGCCGAGCAGCAGCAGGCCCAGCACCCAGGCAAACAGATAGCCGGCATCGGTTTCCGGCACGGCCTGGTAATTGTCTGACAGCCCCATGCGCACCAGTTCCACGCCATGGGCCAGCGGGTTGAGCATCAGCACCCCACGCCAGTCGGCCGGCAGCGAGCCGAGCGGAAACATCACCCCGGAAATCATGTAGAGCGGGCGCAGCACGATGCTCAGCAACTGGCGGGTTTCGCGCATCAGCGTGGTGCAGGCCGAAACCACCATGCCGAACGCCACGCCCAGCAGCCACATCGCCGCGCAGGCGCCCATCATCGCCAGCGGAAACTGCGGTACAAACGGATGCCCCCACAGCGCCAGGAAGGCGATCAGCAGCAGCGTGATGACCAGCCAGCTTGCCCCTTCCAGCAGGCCGCGCGCCACCAGCGTGTCCACCGGCTTGACCTGGCGATAGGCGAAAAGAGCGGAATTGTCCGCCGGGGCGCCGGCCACGTGGTCGGCCGTCTTGCGGAACAGGAAGAAGGTCTGGATGCCGACCATGATCCACACCGGCGTGTCGAGATTGCCCACGCTGCGCACCCGCACCGCCGAATAGAGCACCAGCAGATAGGCCACGTGGAACACCGGCTCGAACAGCACCCAGGCCCAGGATATGCGCGTGGCAAACAGCCGGGTCAGCGCCTCGCGCAGCATCAGTGCGCGCCATACCGACCAGGTGACCGCCAGGGAGGATCGAGGAGGCGGTGCAGGGGTAGGGTGGCACAGCGGCCGGTCCATCAGTTCAGCCCCAGCCGGCCCAGATCGTGCAGGTGCAGCACCCCGATCGGCAGGTCTGATTGCCCCCCTTCCACCACGAACAGGGCAGACACCTTTTCTTGCGACATGATCGCCAGCGCTTCCCCCGCGCGAGCGTCGGCGCGCACAGTGCGCGGGGTGCGGGTCATCACATCCTCGGCGCAGGCGGTGAGTAGGCCATGGACGTGGCGGCGCAGGTCGCCATCGGAAATCGCGCCCACCAGGTGCCCGGCGCGATCGACCACGCCGGCAATGCCCAGGCTCTTCTCGGTCATTTCCAGCAACACTTCGCGCATCGGCATGGCCAGCGGCACCAGCGGCATGGCATCGCCGTGGTGCATGATGTCGGCCACTGTCACCAGGCTCAGCCCGATCGAGCCGCCGGGATGAAGCTGGCGCAGATGGGCGTTGCTCACCCCGCGCGCGGCCATCGTGGCGATGGCCAGGGCATCGCCCAGCGCCAGCATCAGGGTGGACGAGGTCGTCGGCGCGATATTGGCCGGGCAGGCCTCCTGCGCAGGGGGCAGGATCAGACCTACCGTGGCCGCGCGCATCATGATCGAATCCGCCTGCGCGCCCACGCCGATCACCGGGCAGCCCAGCTCCGCCGCATGCGCCAGCATCGGGCGCAGATCGGGCGTGTTGCCCGATTTGGACAGCACCAGCAGCAGGTCTTCGCGCGTCAGCATGCCCAGATCGCCATGCGCGGCTTCGGACGGGTGGACGAAGAATGCCGGGGTGCCGGTGGCGGCCAGCGTCGCCGCCAGCTTGCGCCCGACATGGCCGGATTTGCCCATGCCGGTCACCACCACGCGCGATCGCGTGGTCAGGATCAGGTTCACGGCATCGGCAAAGCGGCTGTCGAGCGACACGGCCAGGCGGTCCAGGGCGTCGGCCTCCGCCTGGATCACCCGGCGTCCGCGCGCGAGCAGTTCCATCGCGGGCATCATGCCCGGCGCGGGTTGTGCAACGATCTGGCCCACTGGCTTCATGGAAATTCCTTGCCCCTTTGCGCATGCCCCAAATCCCCGGCGCCACGCGATCCGTGCAGTCGCCCATCGGGATGGCCCTTAGTAGTCGCATCAGGGGCGCTCCCGGGTGCCCCGTTCCCACGGAAATGAAGCGATAGACGCCGTCGCGGCCGGTCATGTCCTGCGTTTCCGCGCTGGATCGTGCGGGCTGGCGTGATAGAAACGATCTCTCAATTCTCGACGGAGTTTGCCCGGCCGATGCAACTGCGCCATTTGCGCTATTTCGTGGCGCTGGCCCATCACCGCCACTTTGCGCGCGCGGCGGCGGAATGCGGCGTGTCGCAGCCGACGCTGTCGGCCGGGCTCGCCGCGCTGGAGCAGGATCTGGGCAAGCGGCTGGTCGAGCGCGACCGGCGCTTCATCGGCCTGACACCACAGGGCCAGGCGATGCTGCCCTGGGCGCAGCAGATCCTGGGCGCGATGGGCAGCATGGCGCAAGCCGTGGCGGCCATCGCCGCGCCGCTCGCCGGGCCGTTCCGCCTTGCCGCGATTCCCGCTGCGCTGCCGCTGGTAGGCCGTTTCGGCGATGCCTTGCTGCACCGCCATCCCGGCCTGCACCTGATGGTGCACCAGGCCACCAGCCGCGCGATCGAGCAGGATCTCCAGGCGCTGTCGTGCGATGCCGGGCTGACCTATCTCGATCACGAGCCGCCCGCGCATGTCGTTGCCGTGCCTTTGGCGCAGGAACGCTATCTGTTCGTCACCCGGCGCGATGGGGGCGATTGCGGCGCGGCGATGGATTGGGCGCAGGCAGCGGCCATGCCGTTGTGCCTGCTCCACGAAGGCATGCAGTATCGCCGGATTCTCGATGCCCAGTTTGCCGCGCGCGGTCTGGCGGTGACGCCCCGCGCCGTGGCAGACAGCTATGTCGCGCTGCTGTCGATGGTGCAGGCCGGCCGCTTTGCCACGATCATTCCCGATGGCTATGCCGCGCTGCTCACCGGGCTGGACTGGGCCGCGATCCGGCCGATGGCCGGCGTGGAAACCGCGCGGCGACTGGGGCTGGTGGTGCTCGATCGCCAGCCGATCGGGCCGCTGGCCCTGGCCGCGCTGGACGTGGCAAGGGGGCTGGCCGCGTGATAGAAAAGCTCTATCGAACTTTGCGCAATTCGATTTGACCTCGCGGCGTTCCGGCGCGACATTTCCGGCCATGACCGACCCTGCCGAACTGGACCGGATCCTTGCCGCGCATGCCACGCGCGAAGGATCGCTGCTGCCGATCCTGCACGATGTGCAGGCTGCCTTTGGCCATGTGAGCGAAGCGGCCGAGCGGGCGATCGCCCAGGCGCTCAATCTCAGCCGCGCCGAAGTCCATGGCGTGGTCAGCTTCTACCACGATTTCCGCGTGGCGCCCGAGCCGCGCCCGGTGGTCAAGCTGTGCCGCGCCGAAAGCTGCCAGGCGCGCGGGGTGGAGGCGCTGGCCGCCCGCCTGCCCGCCGATGGCCCGGTGAAAGTGGAAACGGTCTATTGCCTCGGGCTATGCAGCGTCGGCCCCAACGCCATGGTCGGCGATACGCTCCACGCCCGGCTCACCCCCGAAAAGCTCGGCGCTCTGGTCGGAGGCCTGGCATGACGAATGGGGGCATGAACAAGACCGTGCGCATTTCCGATGACGCGCTGGCGCTGGCTTGTGGCGCCGATGCCGTGGCTGCCGCGTTCGAGGCGGCCGGCTGCACGGTGGAGCGCGTTTCGAGCTGGGGCATGCACTGGCTCGAGCCCCTGGCCGAGATCGACGGGCAGGGCTTTGGCCCGCTGGAACCGCAAGACGTGGCCGCCGTGCTCGCCGGCACCAGCGACAAGGGCATCGGCCCGATTGCCGAACACCCGTTCATTGCCAGCCAGCAGCGCTTCACCTTTGCCCGCGCCGGCAAGACCCGCCCGTTGAGCCTGGACGACTACGCCGCGCATGGCGGCTGGGCCGGTCTCGCCCGCGCGCGCGAACTCGGCCCCGAAGGCACCATTGCCCAAGTGATGGAATCGGGCCTGCGCGGGCGTGGCGGCGCGGGCTTCCCCGCCGCGATCAAGTGGACCACCGTGGCCAAGGCACCGGCCACGCCCAAATACATCGTCTGCAACGCCGACGAAGGCGACAGCGGCACTTTTGCCGATCGCATGGTGATGGAAGGCGATCCCTTCATGCTGATCGAAGGCATGGCGATTGCCGCCCATGCCGTCGGCGCGGCCAAGGGCTATGTCTATATCCGCAGCGAATATCCCCACGCCATTGCCAAGATGCAGGCCGCCGCCCTGGCCGCGCGGCCCCACATCGCCCCGTTCGAGGTGGAAGTGCGCGTGGGCGCGGGCGCCTATGTCTGTGGCGAGGAAACCTCCCTGCTCAACAGCCTGGAAGGCAAGCGCGGCGAAGTGCGCGCCAAGCCGCCGCTGCCCGCGCTCGAAGGGCTGTTCGGCAAGCCCACCGTGGTCAACAACGTGCTCACACTCGCTGCCGTGCCATGGATCCTGGCCCATGGCGGCGCGGCCTATGCCGATGTCGGCTTTGGCCGGTCCAAGGGCACGATGCCGATCCAGATCGCCGGCAACGTCAAATACGGCGGTCTCTATGAAATCGGCTTCGGCATCACGCTGGGCGAACTGGTCGAGGTGGTTGGCGGCGGCACCGCCAGCGGCCGCCCGGTGCGCGCGGTGCAGGTCGGCGGTCCGCTTGGCGCCTATCACCCGCCGGCCGATTTCCACCTGCCGTTCGATTACGAAAGCTTTGCTGCGGCCGATGGCCTGATCGGCCACGCCGGGCTGACGGTTTTCGACGATAGCGTGGACATGAGCGCGCAGGCCCGCTTTGCCATGCAGTTCTGCGCTGCCGAATCCTGCGGCAAGTGCACCCCCTGCCGCCTCGGCTCCACGCGCGGGGTGGAAGTGCTGGACCGCATCCGCGCCCGCTCTGGCCGCGCCGCCGATGCGGTGGAAGCGCTGCCGCAGATCCACAACGCCCGCAAGGCCGCGCGCACGCTGGACGACGAGATCGCCCTGCTCGAAGACTTGTGCGAAACGATGAAGTTCGGTTCGCTCTGCGCGCTCGGCGGCTTCACGCCCTATCCCGTGCTCTCGGCCCTGCGCCATTTCCCCGAGGATTTCGGCGCCACCACGCCAGCAACCGAGGCGGCGGAATGACCCCGTCTCGTCCGTTCGCCCTGAGCCTGTCGAAGGGCGTTGGCGTGACGCTCGCGGGCCAGCGGGCTTCGACAAGCTCAGCCCGAACGGAATGCAAGAATTCGCAAACCCCATCCCCGTTCGCCCTGAGCTTGTCGAAGGGCGCTGAGCCTGGCGCCAGGGTGCGCCCGTGATCTTGGGCGCCGTCCTTGCCGGTGGCCAGTCCACCCGTTTCGGTAGTGACAAGGCTCTGGCCGAACTCGCCGGGCAAACCCTCTTGTCCCGCGCGGTGCAAACGCTGGCGCGCCAGTGCGAGGCCGTGGTCGTGGTCGGCCGCAACGATGCCGCCGTGCCGTGCCTGCCCGACCGGCCGCGTGCCGGCATGGGGCCGCTGGGCGGGATAGCCGCCGCGCTGCATCATGCCGCCGGGCACGGGTTCGATGCCGTGCTCACCACCGCGGTGGACAGCTTCGGCTTCGATGCCGATCTCGTGGCGCAACTGTCCCCCGCGCCGGCCTTTTGCCAAAACCAGCCGGTGATCGGCCTTTGGCCTGCCAGCGCGGCCGCCGTGGCCGATGCCCTGCTTGGCGGCACGGGCAAGCATTCGTTGCGGGCCTTTGTTGCCGCCACGGGCGCGCGACCGGTTGCGCTCAGCCGCATTCCCCACAATATCAACACCCCGGCGGACCTTGCCGCCGCGCAGGAGCAAGCCCATGGGCTATGAACGCCAGGCCGATTTCGGCACGCCCGAAGTCCGCAGCGATACGCAGGTCACCCTGGAAATCGATGGCCGCGCCGTCACCGTGCCCGCCGGCACCACCGTGATGCGCGCCGCGGCTGTTGCGGGCGGATCGATCCCCAAGCTCTGCGCCACCGACAATCTCAAGCAGTTCGGCTCATGCCGCCTGTGCCTGGTGGAAATCGACGGGATGCGCGGCACCCCGGCCTCGTGCACCACGCCGGTCACCGAGGGCATGAAAGTCCACACCCAGACCGAAAAGCTCGCCAGGCTGCGGCGCGGGGTGATGGAACTCTACATTTCCGATCACCCGCTCGACTGCCTCACGTGCAGCGCCAACAACGATTGCGAGCTTCAGGACCAGGCCGCCGCTGTTGGCCTGCGCGATGTGCGCTATGGCTATGAAGGCGCCCATCACCTCGCCGCGCCGACCGACGCCAGCAATCCCTATTTCGATTTCGACGCGACCAAGTGCATCGTCTGTTCGCGCTGCGTGCGCGCCTGCGACGAAGTGCAGGGCACCTTGGCACTGACGGTGGAAGGGCGCGGCTTCGGCTCGCAGATTTCCGCCGGCGTGAAGAGCGACGATTTCCTTTCGTCGGAATGCGTCTCGTGCGGCGCCTGTGTCCAGGCCTGCCCCACTTCGGCGCTGATGGAAAAGGCAGTCACCGAAATCGGCAAGCCTGAACGCGCGGTGGTCACCACCTGCGCCTATTGCGGGGTGGGCTGCACGTTCCGCGCGGAAATGCGCGGGGAGCAACTGGTTCGCATGGTGCCGTGGAAGGATGGCAAGGCCAATCGCGGCCATTCCTGCGTCAAGGGCCGCTTCGCCTGGGGCTATGCCCAGCACCAGGATCGCATTCTCAAGCCGATGGTGCGCGAAAGCATCGATCAGCCCTGGCGCGCAGTGAGCTGGGAAGAAGCGCTCGGCTTTGCCGCCAGCCGCTTCAAGGCGATTGCCGCCACCCACGGCAACAATGCGCTGGGCGGCATCGTGTCCAGCCGCTGCACCAACGAGGAAGGCTTCCTCGTGCAGAAGCTGGTCCGCGCCGGGTTCGGCACCAACAACGTCGATACCTGCGCGCGCGTGTGCCATTCGCCCACCGGCTATGGCCTTAAGACCACGTTCGGCACCTCGGCCGGCACGCAGGATTTCGATTCGGTGGAAGAGAGCGACGTGATCCTGGTGATCGGCGCCAATCCCACCGATGGCCATCCGGTGTTCGGCAGCCGCATGAAGAAGCGCCTGCGCCAGGGCGCGAAGTTGATCGTGATCGATCCGCGCCGCACCGATCTGGTGCGCAGCCCGCATGTGGAGGCCGATTACCACCTGCCGCTGCGCCCCGGCACCAACGTGGCGGTACTGTCCGCGCTGGCCCACGTGATCGTCACCGAAGGCCTGGTGAACGAAGCCTTCGTGCGCGAACGCTGCGATTGGGACGAGTTCCAGCACTGGGCCGAATTCGTTTCACAAGAGCGCAACAGCCCCGAATTCCTTGAACCCGTCACCGGCGTTCGCGCCGATCTCGTGCGCGGGGCGGCGCGGCTCTATGCCACGGGCGGCAATGGCGCGATCTATTATGGCTTGGGCGTGACCGAGCACAGCCAGGGTTCGTCCACCGTGATGGCGATTGCCAACCTCGCCATGGCGACCGGCAACATCGGCCGGCGCGGCGTGGGGGTGAACCCCCTGCGCGGGCAGAACAACGTGCAGGGCGCCTGCGACATGGGCAGCTTCCCGCACGAGCTTTCGGGCTATCGCCATGTGTCCGACGCCGCCACCCGCGCGCTGTTCGAGGCGGAATGGGGCGTGAAGATCGATCCCGAACCGGGCCTGCGCATTCCCAACATGCTCGATGCCGCCACCGACGGGCTGTTCAAGGGGCTCTATATCCAGGGCGAAGACATCCTCCAGTCAGACCCGGATACCAAGCATGTCGCGGCGGGCCTGGCGGCGATGGACTGCGTCATCGTGCATGACCTGTTCCTCAACGAAACCGCCAACTATGCCCACGTCTTCCTGCCCGGCTCCTCGTTCCTGGAAAAGGACGGCACCTTTACCAATGCCGAACGCCGCATCCAGCCGGTGCGCAAGGTCATGGAGCCGCTCAATGGCTATCAGGACTGGGAAGTGACCCAGGAACTGGCCCGCGCGCTGGGCCTGGATTGGAATTACACCCACCCCAGCCAGATCATGGACGAGATCGCGCGGCTCACGCCCAGCTTTGCCGGGGTGAACTATGCCCGGCTCGATGCCGAAGGCTCGCTGCAATGGCCGGTGAACGATGCCGCGCCCGATGGCTCGCCGATCATGCATGTCGATGGTTTCGTACGCGGCAAGGGCAAGTTCGTGGTGACCGACTATGTGCCGACCGACGAGCGCACCGGCCCGCGTTTCCCGCTCTTGCTCACCACCGGGCGCATCCTGTCGCAATACAATGTCGGCGCGCAGACCCGGCGCACCGAAAACAGCGTGTGGCATGCCGAAGACCTGCTGGAAATCCACCCCACCGATGCGGAAAATCGCGGGATCAAGAGCGGGGACTGGGTGCGCCTGGCCAGTCGCTCGGGCGAAACCACGCTGCGCGCGACGGTGACCGATCGCGTGGCGCCGGGCGTGGTCTACACCACGTTCCACCACCCCGCGACGCAGGCCAACGTGGTGACCACCGACTATTCCGATTGGGCAACCAACTGCCCGGAATACAAGGTCACCGCGGTGCAGATCACCCCGTCGAACGGGCCGAGCGAATGGCAGGAAGACTATGCCGCGCAGGCCCGCCAAGCCCGCCGCATTGCCGGCAGCGCGATGGAGCCTGCCGAATGAGCGGAAAGACGGAAGCCAAGCTGGTCTATATGGCCAACCAGATCGCGCGGAACCTCAAGTTCGAGCCGCATCCCGCCGCCGCCCTGGCCGATCATCTGCGCGCGTTCTGGACCACGGCGATGCTGCGGCAGCTCTTTGCCCATCTCGCCGTGCATGGCGACGGCGAACTGGACCCGGTGGCGCGCACCGCTCTGGCGGAACTGGCCGCAGGCCATGCCCCCCCGCCGCAGACCCGCGCGACCGATCCGGCGCACCAGGGTGCCGATGCCGGCTGACCTGCCAGCGGGCGCAGTCGCGCACGATTTCGTCGAGCACTTTGCCGATGGCCGCCCGCCTGCGCCGCGTGGCCGCGCCCTGGCGGTCGAAGCGCCGGTGGCGATCGAGATCAATGGCCTGGGCTATGCCGTGATGATGGCCACGCCCACCGATCTGGAAGACTATGCCCTGGGCTTCTGCCTGGCCGAGCAACTGATTGCCGATCCATCTGGCTTCGTCGCTGCCCAAGCGGCGGAAGTGGCGGGCAAGGGCTGGATACTGCGCATCACCCTGGCCACCACCGACGCGGCACCGCTGCTGGAGCGGGCGCGCCTGCGCCTGTCCGAAGGATCGTGCGGGCTGTGCGGGATCGAAAGCCTGGAACAGGTTTTGCGCCCGCTGCCGCCGATCCGCGCTGCCCTGGCGGTGGACGATGCGGCAATCTTTCGGGCCACCGCCGCCCTGGCCGATCACCAGGCACTGGGCCGCGCCACCCGCGCCGCCCATGCCGCTGCGTTCTGCACGGCCGATGGCACGATCGTGGCGCTGCGCGAAGACGTCGGGCGCCACAATGCCTTCGACAAGCTGGTGGGCACCCTGGCGCGGGCCGGGCACGATCCGGCCGGCGGCTTTGTCGTGCTGACGGCGCGGTGCAGCTATGAACTGGTGCAGAAGGCAGTGATTGCCGGGGTTCCGCTGCTGGTCACGGTTTCGGCCGCATCCACCCTGGCGGCGGAACGCGCCAGCGCACACGGCCTGCGGCTGGTCAGCCTGGCCCGCGACGACAGCTTTCTGGAAAACGGAACGATTTAGTTCAATTTGCTCAGTTGAGCGTCGACAGCGCCTCGCGCAGCGCATCGAGGCTGACCGGCTTGGGCAGCATCGGCGCTTCGGGCGCGCCGGCATCGGGATCGAACGAGGCGTGGCCCGAGAGATAGAAGAACGGCGTGCCTTCCTCGCGCAGGCGCAGGGCAACCGGCACAGAAGTGGTGTCGCTGCCCAGCGAGAAATCGAGCAGCGCAGCATCGACCGGGCCTTCGTCCAGCGCGGAAAGCGCCTGGTCCACTGTGGCTACGGCCGTCACTGTATCATGGCCGAGGTCTGCCAGGTTTTCCTCCAGCAGCATTGCGAGCAGGGGCTCGTCCTCGACAACCAGAATTCGCATGAGATCATTCCTTGCGGCGCCTGTCGCAGTCCGGGCACAGAGCCCGGCAGACCACCGACGAGGCAAAACCCTACCGCATATGAGGGAGGCGCGAAACTGCGGATGATACGAAATGCGCGGGTTTGTGGGGGTCCATCCCCTTCGGGCAACGCTTTGGCTGATTTTTTGCCCGGATCGTGCCGCCGGGAACCCGGATCGAAGCCCAGGGATTATGCCAGCGCCATGGCCTCGTCCGCGATTCGCCCCTATTCCATGCGCCGCCCAGGCGATGCCCGCTGGCGCCGCAACCTGGCCGTGTGTGGCGTGGTGGCGTTGCTGCACCTGGGCGTGATCATCGCGCTGGTGCGCGGCTTGGCGGGCGGCATAGCGGCGCTGCCACTGCCCCATTCGGCGCTGGTCCTGCTGAGCGCGCCCGAACCGGCGCCCAGCCACACGGCGTCCGCCCGGCCGACGCCGCCACCACCCGCCAGCCACACGCCGGCCGGTGCAACCGGCGCGATGGGGCGCAAGGCCCGGCCCAAGGCGATCATGGCTCCGCCGCCGCGCATCGTTCTGCCGGCGCTCCAGGCGGCGCCGGTTGCCGGTCCGGGCGAGGCGACCCGGTCTGGTGCCGGAGCGAGCGGAACCGGCAACGGCGGCGGCGTGGCAGGGGACGGCACAGGCAGCGGCGCTGGCGGCAACGGTGCAGGCGCCGGCCCGGCCCAGCGCGTGACCAAGATTGCCGGAGATATCACCGCGACGCGCGATTATCCCGCCGCCGGCCGCGCCGATCGCGCTGGTCGCCAGGTGGTGATCGTGCTGAGGGTGGACACGCAGGGCAGGCCCGTGGGCTGCCGCATCCAGCAGCCCAGCGGCAACGACGAGGCCGACACGATCACTTGCCGCCTGGCCCTGCAGCGCTTCCGCTTCCGCCCTGCGCTCGATGCGCAGGGGCAGCCGGTGGAGGCCGATTATGGCTGGCGGCAGCGCTGGTGGGCACCGGGATCGGCGCCTTAGCGGGCACCAGAGGGCTGATCGCGCGTTCTTGCCAGGTCGCCCCTTGAAACGCCGACGATCGACAACAAAATCTCGGCCGCGCAATCGGATGACGTTGTGGTGCAATGCAACTTTATCCGGTTTGCATCGTTTGGTTCATCGAACAGACATATTCGGGGCGAGCCAGCCAGATGACACGCGACCTTTCCACTTCCTTGCGGCGCGCCACCCCTGTTGCAGGGGCCGTGCTTGATTTCTTCGGCGCAGATGCGGGCGCCCGCGCGCCGGCTCGCCGCCTGGCGCTGATCGGCGGATTTGCGCCGCGCAAATGCGGCATTGCCACGTTCACCACCGACGTGTTCGAGCAATTGGCGCTGCACCATCCCGAGCTTTCGGTCGATCTGCATGTGATCGACAGCCCGACCGAGCCGCTGACGTATCCCGAGGCGCGCAGCGTGATCCGCGCCGACCAGCCCGAGGATTACCGCATCGCAGCGCGGCGTATCAATGAAGATGCCGTCGATGCGGTGTGGCTTCAGCACGAATACGGCATCTTCGGCGGCGATTGCGGCGCCATGGTGCTGGAACTGGTAGACCGTATCGCGGCGCCGCTCATCGTCACGCTGCACACCGTGCTGGCGCAGCCCTCGGCCCAGCAGCGCGCCGTGCTCGATCATATCCTGGATCGCGCCAGCGGCGTGATGGTGATGAGCGAGCATGGCCGCGACCTGCTGGAGCAGGTCTACGGCGTTGAGCCGGCGCGGGTGACGATCATCGCCCATGGTGCGCCCGATCGTCCGTTTGGCCGCAACGCCGATTTCAAGGCACGCGCGGGCCTTGCCGGCAAGAACGTGATCATGACCTTCGGCCTGCTGGGACAGGGCAAGGGGCTGGAAACCGCGATCGAGGCGCTGCCCGCGATCGTGGCCGCCCATCCCGACACGGTTTATCGCATCGTCGGCGCCACGCACCCCAATCTGGTCGCTGCCGAAGGCGAAGCCTATCGCGACAGCCTGATGGCGCTGGCCCGCGACCTGGGTGTGGCCGATCACGTGCTGTGGGACAATCGCTTCCTCGAAACGAGCGAACTGCTCGACCAGCTCGAAGCCTGCGACATCTATCTCACGCCCTACCCCAATCTCCAGCAATCCACGTCCGGCACGCTCAGCTATGCCGTCGCGCTGGGCAAGGCGGTGGTGTCCACGCCTTATCTGCACGCGCGCGAACTGCTGGCCGATGGCGTCGGCGCGCTGGTGCCGCCGCGCTCGGCTGCGGCCCTGGCCGAAGCGGTCAACGGCCTGCTCGGCGATCCGGCCGCGCTCGATGCCATGCAGCGCCGGGCCTATGCGCGAGGCCGCGAAACCATCTGGCCGCGCTTTGCCGAACGCTGCGCCGATCTGGTCAAGACCGTGGTGGCCGATGCGCCGCAGCACATTCCGCTGACCGCCACGCCCGGCGCCAGTGGTGTCTGGGCCATGTGCGACAGCACCGGCATGCTCCAGCACGGCATCGGCGTGGTGCCCGATCGGCGCCATGGCTATTGCCTGGACGACAATGTGCGCGCGCTGATGCTGATGGGCGTGGCCGATGGCCTGCCGCTGGCCGAGCGGCAGCGCTGGGCGACGGTCTTTGCCTCGTTCATCCAGCATGCCTGGAACCCGGAAGCCGGCCGTTTCCGCAACTTCATGGCATTCGATCGTTCGTGGTGCGAGGATGTGGGCTCGGAAGACAGCAATGGTCGCGCGCTCTGGGTGCTGGGCCATGCCGTGGCCCATGCACCCGACGCCGGGCTCAAGGCCTGGGCGCGCCAGTGGTATGACGTGGTGCTCGGCCCGCTCAGCGCGGTGGAATATCCACGCAGCATGGCCTTTGCCATGCTCGGGGCGGCGCATGTGTTGGCGGTGGAGCCCGATCACCGCCCCAGCCGCGAACTGGTCGAGCGGGGCGGCGCGCTGCTCCATGCGCTGCTGGCGCAGGGGCGCCGGCCGGACTGGGCCTGGTTCGAGGCCATGCTCGGCTATGACAATCCACGCCTGCCCGAAGCACTGATCCGCGCAGGCCATCTCATGAACCGGGCAGACTGGCTGGAAAGCGGGCTGGAAGCGCTGCGGTTCATCGTGTCGCAACAGACCACCGCCACAGGTCAGTTCCGTGCGATCGGTTCGGAAACCTTCACCCAGCCCCATGCCGTGTCCTATGAAGCCAAGCCGTTTGACCAGCAGCCGCTGGAAGCCTGGGCGGCGGTGGAAGCCTGTGCCGCGGCATGGCATGCGCAGGCCGCCATGGATCATGGCGATACGGCGTCTCGTGCGCTGTGGCGCAGCCATGCCCAGGCGGCCTATCGCTGGTTCCTGGGCGCCAACGACCGCGGCGTGGCGCTGGGCGACCTGGTCACCGGGCGCTGCCGCGACGGCATCACACCGCGCGGGGTCAATGCCAATTGCGGGGCCGAATCGATCCTGGCGTTCCAGTTGGCGCACTATGCCCTGGCCGGGCTGGAACGCGCTGCGGGGCCGCGCGTTGGCAGCGAAACCGCTGCCCTTGCGCCGCAGCCGATCCTGGCGCAACCCTTTGGTCCATCCAGCAAGGTAAGGAGTGTCCTTGGCGACCGAGCCTACAGATCCCAGCCTCAAGCCGGCCAGCCCGTCGTCGGTCAACAGCGGCTTGCGAATTCTTGAGCAACGGCTTCATGCCGATCCCTCGCGCGTCGTGCTGCGGCCCTTTCACCTGGGCTGGCAGGGCGGCGCCGGCGGGGGATCGCGCGCCGCGCGCCTGGTGCAGGACGTGCTGTCCCTGGGCGAGGCCGAAGCGGCCGAGGAATATGCCCGCGTGCTCCACGATTTCGAGGAGCGGCACTGGCAGACCGAGCAACTGTTCGAGGAACGCTATGACGAAGTGCGCGACGCACTCGATCTGGAAGACGCGGCCATCCCGCAGGTGCGCCGCCGCCTGATCGGCGCCTATTTCTGCCACGAATACACCTATGCCGCCGCTGCGCTGATGAATCCGTCCATCGTGCCCCATCCCGACCAGTCGGGCATGATGGATGGCGCGGTGCGTTTCGTGATGAGCCTGCGCGCGGTGGGCGAAGGGCACATCAGCTCGATCGTGTTCCGCGAAGGGCTGGCGCACGAGGACGGCTCGTTCCAGCTCTGGCCGCAAAGCGCCTTTGCCACGGCCATGCTGCCCGACAGCGCCGCGCCGCCGGCCGGGGACCAGGCCGTCATGCTGCATCGCCACGCCGAAAGCAGCCTGTCGAACAGCGTGATCTTTCCGGTGACGGAGCAGCAGCGCGGCGGGCTCGAAGACCTGCGCCTGGTGCGCTTCGATCATGGCGGCGGCGATTACGAATGGATCGGCACCTATACCGCCTATTCCGGCAGCTCGATCCGCTCGGAACTGCTGCGCACCCGCGATTTCCGCCATTTCCGGCTGGAGCCGATTCTCGGCCGGGCCGGGCGCAACAAGGGCATGGCGCTGTTTCCGCAAGCGATCGATGGCGGCTATGCCATGGTCGGTCGGCAGGATGGCAAGAACCTGTTCCTGCTGCGCTCGGATCGGCTGGATTGCTGGGACGACGATGGCGTGCTGCTGATGGAGCCGAAATTCCCATGGGAATTCGTGCAGATCGGCAATTGCGGCAGCCCGATCCTGACCGAGCATGGCTGGCTGCTGCTCACCCACGGGGTGGGCGCGATGCGCAAGTATGCGCTGGGCTGCGCGCTGCTCGATCGCGACGATCCGGCCAAGGTCATCGCCCGCAGCAAGGTGCCGCTGCTCACCGCGATCGATGCCGATCGCTATGGCTACGTGCCCAACGTGGTCTATACCTGCGGCGCGCTGATGGTGGGGGAAAGCCTGCTGGTGCCTTATGGAATTTCGGACAGCGCGGTGGGCTTTGCCACGATCGAGGTGGCCGACATTCTCAAGCTGATGGAATGAGAAGGCTTGCGTGGCGGGCGATCATCGCGGCAAGAACAGCCGCATGATCGCCCAGACCATCCAGTTGTCGCTTGCCCCGGTGTTCGTGCTCGTGGCGATCGGCAACATCATGAACATCCTCACCACGCGCCTGGGCCGGATCGTCGACCGGTCGCGCCATCTCCAGGTGCTGCACGCCGAAACCACCGGCGCGGCGCACGACGCGGTGGTGGTGGAAATGCGCTATGTCGACCGGCGCATCCAGTTGATCGGCCGCGCCCTGCTGTTGCTGGTGCTGTCGGGCCTGGGCATCGGGGTGACGGTTGGCTCGCTGTTCTTCAGCCAGATGACCGGCATCGCCCATCTGGGCGACGTGACCGCCACCACGTTCTTCCTGTCGATCGCGCTGCTGATGATCGCGCTGATCTATCTCCTGCTCGAAACCCGGATGGTGGCCAGCACGCTGCGCCTGCCGCCCGAGTTCCTGGAGCTGGAACGGAAGGATTTGTAAGAGGTTCAGGCGAGCAGTTTCTCACCCTTTTCGCGGATCATGCTTTCGATCATGCCCCGCGCAAAGCCAAGGCCGGCGGGCACTTCCACGTCGAACAGCACCTGGCTCTCTTCCAGCGTGACCTGGCTGGGAATGGTAAAGCCCATGGCCGAGACCGTCATGGTCAGGTGATCATCGTCGATCCACTGTGTCTCGACCTGCGCCATGCCGCCGATCAATTCGCTCGCCTTGCCCGATGCATCGCCCAGGCGGCTTTTCAGGCGGGTACGGACTTCATCCTTGCCAAGGGAATGGGGCAGGGCAATGCGCATCACTTCTTCTCCACGGGCGGGGCCAGTTCGGGCGCGCCTTCCAGCGCATCGCCATAGCGATAGTCAAGATAGCGGCCACGAATGGCCAGGGCATCGATGTCTCCGGCGGCAAGCTGGCGGGTGATCTGGTCGATCTCTCCGCTGATCTTGGCCAGGCCATCGGCCAGTTGCTGATCGGCGTTGCGGCCACCGCGCTGTTCCTGCCGCAGGTGCGCGGGGATGCGCCGCCAGGCTTCGACCATGCCGGGCAGGTGTTCGCCCACCAGGCTGCGCACTTCGGCCACGGCCGGCTGGCCGGTGTCGATCCCTTCGAGCTGCACGCCCAGCCCGTCGAGCTGCGCGCCGATCTGGTCCACCAGCCGCACCGCCGGGGCGGGCAGGGCAGGGGCCTGCGCTTCCAGCCACAATTGCGTCCGGCCCACCATGGTGCGCACGTCACCCCGGTTGATGGTGGCCAGGTCCGGCACCTTGAGCCGGGGATACGTGGCAAAGAAGCCCAGCACGCCGATCACCGCCAGCACGGTGAGCAGCAGGCCGAGCAGGCCGATGCCATCGATCACCAGCCCCACCGCCATCGCCGCCAGCAGCACCACGCCCACCGCCATGGCCATGCGCGCGGCTTTCTTCGCCACGTGCTGCCGCTTGATCTCGGCCGAGCGCGCGCCGATCGAGCGGCGCCTTCCCCCCGCTCGCTGATGCGCCAGGCTGGCGCGCGCCTCGCGCAGGATTTGGTCGGATCGGGATGTGGTCATGACTGGGCCTGTCTTGCGGATATGTCGGTTCCTGGCTTCCACCACCCCCCGACCCCCTCCTCTGAAGAGGAGGGGGAGCACGGAGAGCCATAAAGCCCCCTCCTCTTCAGAGGAGGGGGTTGGGGGTGGTGGAAATCCCGCACGAGGGTGGCAGGCATCACCCCTCCAGGCTGAGCAGCGAGGGCGCGCTGGCCTGGGTGGTGTTCTTGGCCGCGCCTTCGGCCCGGGCGATATAGCCCTTGGACTTTTCCACTTCGCCCGAAAGCGTGTCCACGGTCTGCTTCATTGCGTCCAGCGCCTTGAGCTTGAACGTGTCGATCGTGTCCATCGTGTCATAGATGTTCTGGAACGCGCGTTGCAGGGTTTCGAGCGGGATCGTGCTGGAGGCGGCCATCTCGTGGATGCGGCCGGTCTGTTCGCGCAGCAGCTTGCCGGTGGAATCGATGATGTTGGCCGTGGTGGTGTTGAGCGCGGTGATCTGTTCGAGCACCAGGCGCTGGTTGGTCATGGCCTGGGCGACGGTCACGGCGGTGCGCAGCGCGGCCACGGTGGTGGTGCTGGCGCGATCGACGCCCTTGACCAGTTCCACGTTGTTCTTCTTGACCAGGTCGAGCGCGAGGTAGCCCTGCACCGTCACCGCCATCTGCGTGAGCAGATCCTGCAGGCGCTGGCGGGTATAGAACAGCGCGCTCTCGCGGATCGCCTTGGCCTTGGCCGGGTCGCTGTGGTCAAGATCGGCGGCGGCATCTTCCAGCTTGGTGTCGAGCAGGCGGGCGATGGTGATCATCTGCTCGAGCTGGCCCATCGCGTCCCACAGCTTCTGCCGCTCCACGTCGATCGCGGCATTGTCCATCAGCAGTTCGTACTTGCCGGCGGCCAGCCGCTCGAGGATCGCCTTGATGTGCCCCTGGGCCGAGACATAGCCGTCGAAATACTTCTTCATGCTGTTGCCGAAGGGGATGATGCCCAGGATCTTGCGCGGGCCGGAGAGCGCGCCCTTGCGCGCGGGATCGAGGTCTTCGATCGTGCGGCGCAACTGCGCCAGATCGGCGCCCACGCCCGAATCCTTGTCCATCGCCCGAATGGGGCGATCAAGGAAGCGGTTCGACATGCCCGCCGCCTGGGCGATTTCCTTGCGGCCCATCGCGGTCAACTGGTCCACCCGCTTGCCGAACTCGGGGCTGGCCGCATCCTGCGCCAGTAGTTCGGCGAGGAAGGCATCGGCCTTGGCTTCCAGCTTGCCGCGTGTTTCCTCGGCCACGGGGACGAGGCCAGCGGCCTGCTGCGGCGCCACCACCGGCACGGGATCGGGCGGCGTCAGCGTGATGCCGGGCGCCTGGTCTGCGAGCGAAGCGGAAGAGGTCGAGGCCATGAAGCGATCCTGTCTTGCGTCTGCGGCGGCTGGAAAAGCGCTGCCGCGCTGGAAAGATGGCCCCGGCCCGGCCGCGGTGCAAGCCGCTATCGGATGAACGGTCCACCGGTTTCGCCCGGCGACGCGCCAGGCAGGGTTAACGCCGGGCCTCTGCCGCCCTCCGCACCGCTGCGGAAAGCGCTGGCAAGCCAACGTGAAAGCCTGGGCGATAGAGCAGCCCGATCGCCTTGCGTGCCGGCCTTCGGGCACCCGGCCACGGCAACCATGCCGGCAGGGCGCAGGGGGTTGCCTTGCGATGCCGGGGATTGTGCTAAGGGAAATGACAGGGGCCGATGCCCGCGCCAGGCCTCCCGGCTCGCTTGCCGGCGGCGTGTTGGCCGGCGTGGCGCTGATCCTGCTCGCGATGTTGTTGTCCAGCGTGGTCTTCTCGGTGGTGCGCGCCGATCGCTATATCCGCGAGGCGGCAGTCCATCGCGGGCACAGCGCGCTGGACCTGCTGGCCACGCTGCATGTGCAATCGATGCTCAACCGCCGCTCTCTGGGTGATGACGATGGTGCCACGCGGGCATTCGATGCCACGCTGGCAGCCTATTCGCACGACACCCGCGACGTGCGCGTGTGGATGGCGATGAGCCCGCAGACGCTATACTGGCAATCGCGCCGGGGCGCCGGCACGATGGAACTGCCGCAAGACCGGCTGGACCACTCCGCCATTGCCGCCCGCCGCGATCTGGTCGAAGTGGTCGGCACCTCGGTGCGCCTGGTTCGCCCGGTGATTCTGGGAGAGGGCATCGCCGCCGACCGCCGCTGCGTGGCCTGTCACACCGCCGGGCCGGGTGCGGCGCGCAAGGGGCAGGTGATCGGGCTCTACAGCGCGCAAGTGAGCATGGTGGCCGACCGGGCGCGCTGGCGCGCCGCATTCCTGCGCGAGGTGATCTGGCTGGTCTGCGTGGCGCTGGCGGCGCTGCTGGCGCTGGCGCTGTGGCTGCGTCGCGCGCTGTTGCGTCCGCTGCGCCGAGTGGAGCGGCTGGCCCTGCGCATGGCCCATGGCCATATCGATCGCCCGATCGAGGGATTGCACACCAGCCACGAATTCGGCCGCATCGGCAGCGCGTTGGAACAGTTCCGCCAGGCCTTGGTGCAAAAGCGCGCGCTGGCCGAATACAATGCGTTCCTGGCCACCCACGATGCCCTCACCGGCCTGCCCAACCGCGCCGCCTTTGCCGAACGGCTGCGCCAGCTTCTGGTCGAGGCGGGCAGCGCACGGGCGCGGGCGGAACCGCTTCCGGCCACGCTGTGCGTGATGATCGACCTCGTGCGGTTCAAGGCGATCAATGATCGCCACGGGCGCGAGGCGGGCGACGCGGTGTTGTGCACGCTGGCCCGTGCGCTGCGCCAGGCCTTGCTGCCCGGTGAGCATGTCGCGCGGCTGCATGGCGATGAATTCGCCGCCTGCCGCCTGGTTGCCGGCCCGGCCGAGATCGAGGAATTTCTCGCCCGGCTGCGGCGCGCGCTGGCTACGCCGCTGCACGATGGCGACATGGTGATCGGCACGGGGGGCAGCATCGGCTATGCCCTGGCGCCCGAGGACGGCGCCTGCGTCGACGAGCTGATGGGCAACGCGGACCTGGCGATGCGCCGGGCCAAGGCCGATCCGCACGTGCCCCACGCGCGCTATGATTCGCGCATGGACGAACCTTCGCGCACCCGCGTCGCCCTGCTCGACGATCTCGCCCAGGCGCTGACGCGCGGCGAAATCCAGGTGCACTACCAGGCGCAGCACGACACGATGACCGGCGCTGTGGTCGGCTATGAAGCGCTGGCGCGCTGGACCCACCCGCAGCGCGGGGCGATCAGCCCGGCGGTGTTCATTCCCCTGGCCGAGGAAACCGGGCTGATCGACGCGATCGGCGCTTTCGTGCTGCGCGAGGCCTGCCAGCTCGCCGCGCGCGAGCCACAGCCGGTGCGCGTGGCGGTCAACGTTTCGGCGGTGCAACTGTGCGATCCCCGGTTCGACCGGCTGGTGCACCAGATCCTGGTCGATACCGGCCTTTCCCCGGCGCGGCTGGAACTGGAACTGACCGAGACCGCGCTGATCACCCATCGCGACCGCGCGCTGCATGCGATGCGGCGCCTCAAGGCGCTGGGCGTGCAGATCGCGGTGGATGATTTCGGGGTGGGCTATTCCTCGCTGGAGGCGATCAACCTGTTCCCGATCGACAAGATCAAGATCGATCGCTCGTTCGTGACGACTTACGATGTCGAACCCAAGGGGCGCATGCTGCTCAAGGCGATCATCACCATCGGCGAATCCTTGCAGGTGCCGATCCTGGCCGAAGGGGTGGAGACGCCGGCGCAGCTTGCCTTCCTGCGCTCGGTGGGCTGCACCCAGGTCCAGGGCTTCCTGCTCGACCATCCCCGCCGGCGCGAGCATCTGCCGCTCGACGAGGAACGGGATGGAGATGGGGTGGCCGAGGTCGCCTGAGCCGCCCTTTCGGGCCGCTCGACAGGCGCGGGCGGTGCGCGCACACCGGCGCGATGATGCAGCAAGGCAGAAAAGTCGCCGTGTTCGGCGCTTCGGGCGGGATCGGTGCGGCGCTGGTGGCGGCGCTGGCGATGCGCGAGGATGTCGCGGTGGTCCATGCCGGGGCACGGCACCCGGTGGCCGCTACCGATACGGTACGCCCTTTCACGTTCGATTATGGCGACGCGGCGAGCGTCGCGAGTGCGTGCGCGGGTCTGGCCCACGATGGCCCGCTCGACATGGTGCTGGTCGCCACCGGGCGCCTGACCCTGGCCGATGGCACGCCGCCGGAAAAGAGCGTCCGTGCGCTGGCCGCCCCCGCGCTGGCGGAGCAGTTTGCCGTCAACGCCATCGGCCCGGCACTGGTCATGGCCCAGGCCCCGGCGCTGTTGCCGCGCGATCGGCGCGGCGTCTTCGCCGTGCTTTCTGCCCGGGTGGGATCGATTTCCGACAATCGGCTGGGCGGCTGGCACGGCTATCGCGCGGCCAAGGCGGCGCTCAACATGCTGATGCGCGGCCTCTCCATCGAACTGGCCCGCAGCCATCCCCAGGCGGTAGTCGCCGCGCTGCATCCCGGCACGGTGGACACGCCGCTATCGGCCCCGTTCCAGCGCGGGGTGAAGCCGGAAAAGCTGTTCACCCCGGCCCATTCAGCCGGGGCCATGCTGGATGTGCTTGATGGCCTTGGTCCGGCCGACAGTGGCAAGCTGTGGGCCTGGGATGGCGCGGAAATTCCGTTCTGAGGCCAACAGCCCCTTCCCCCGCCCCCCTCCCGCAAGCGGGAGGGGGAGAGGAAGGAAAGCTCCCCTCCCGCGTGCGGGAGGGGTTGGGGGAGGGCCTGTTACCCTTCCCGCCCCGCGATCAAGCCGCCAGGCTATACGGCTCGATCTCGCCCGAAAGGTACAGCTTCTTGGCCTTGGCGCGGGAGAGCTTGCCCGAGCTGGTGCGGGGCAGGGTGCGCGGCGGCACGAGTTCGACCACGCAGTTCATGCCGGTGATCGAGCGGACCTTGTCGCGGATCTGGTCGCGCAGCTTCACACGCTCTTCCGGGTCGGACACGCGGCAGTGGACCAGCACGGCGGGCGTTTCCTCACCATTCTCGGTTTCCACCGAGAACGCGGCGATGTCGCCCTGGTGGAAGCCGGGGAGCTGTTCCACGGCCCATTCGATATCCTGCGGCCAGTGGTTCTTGCCGTTGATGATGATCATGTCCTTGGCGCGGCCAACGATGAACAGATAGCCTTGCGCGTTGACATAGCCCATGTCGCCAGTATCGAGCCAGCCATCGACCATGCAGGCATCGGTCGATTCCGGATCGCGGAAGTATGAGTGCATGACCGAGGAACCACGGCACCACACCTTGCCGATGTGATGGTGCTCCAGCACTTCGCCATTCTCGCCGCGAATCGCCACTTCCATGCCCAGCACGGGCAGGCCGCAGTTGACGATCGCGCGATAGCGGGCCGGGCGCGACAGGTCGCGCGGGCTGCCCGACAGGCGCTCTTCCTCCACCAGTTCCACGCGGATGCCTTCGCCCGGCGGCATGATGGTGACGGCCAGGGTCGCTTCGGCCAGGCCATAGCTCGGCAGGAACGCGCTGGCCTTGAACCCGGCGTCGGCAAAGGCATTGACGAAGCCCTGCATCACGTCGGGGCGGATCATGTCGGCGCCGTTGCCGGCCACGCGCCAGCGCGACAGGTCGAACCGGTCGGCCACGTTGGTCTGGCTGGAAATGCGGCGGGCGCAGATGTCATAACCGAAGGTCGGCGAATAGGACAGCGTGGTGCCCTGGTTGCGGCTGATCAGATCGAGCCAGGCCAGCGGGCGGCGGGCAAAGTCCTCGGTCTTGAGGTAATCGACCGAAACCTGGTTGGCGATCGGCGAGAGGAAGCAGCCGACCAGGCCCATGTCGTGATACCACGGCAGCCAGCTCACGCAGCGATCGCCGTCGCCGATTTCCATGCCGTGCGAATGGCCCGCTAGGTTGGCCAGCAGCGCACGGTGGGTAACGGCAACGCCATGGGGAAAGCGGGTCGAGCCGCTGGAATACTGGAGGTAGCAGATCGCATCGGGATCGGCCTGGGGCAGATCGGCATCAGACAGCGCGCCGGCATCGAATTCGGCCCAGCTCAGCCCCGGGCAGCCCTGGCGCGCGGCGGCCTGGCCGCACATCTCTGCCAGTTCGTCGGGGTAGACCAGCATGACCGGGTCGGAGCTGGCAAGCTGCACGGCCAGTTGGTCGATGTAGTTTTCCTTGCCGCCAAAGCTGGTGGGCAGGGGCAGCGGCACTGGCCAGGCGCCGGCATAGACCGCGCCGCAGAACAGCGCGGCAAATTCCGGGCCGGTTTCGGCGATCAGGGCCAGGCGATCGCCCGGCTTCACACCGCGCGCCACCAGGCGCCGCGCCGCCACCAGCGCATCGCTGCGCAGTTGGGCGAACGGATAGACCTGCTTGAGGGTGCCGCGCGGATCGTGGAAGTTGAACCCGCGTTCGCCCTGGGCGGCATAGTCCAGCGCATCGCAGAACGTGGCAAAATCCGCATAACGGCGCGGCTGCGCATCGTCGTTGGGCGTTGGAACAAGGGCCATCTTTTCTGCGACGGCGGCCGAAACGGTCATGCGAAACCCCAGGAATGGACTATGGTATCTGTCACCGCCGCCCACTTCTGCATTGTGCAGTGAATGGTGGCTGACTGGTTTTGGGCTCCTTGCCGGGGGAACGCCGTGGCGCAACCCCCAATGGTCAAGAATCCGCAAACCCAGGTTCTCATTTAATCCGGAGTGTGGCACGAATATGGCGTGAACCGCCCTGATGTACCAGATCGTCGCAAGCCGCGTGCCGTCCGTCCCCTCGATGCGGCCCAGCTTGACGAACTGGCCCTGGGCTATGTCGCCCGCTTTGCCACGAGCACCGGCAAGCTGGCGGCCTATCTCAATCGCAAGCTGCGCGAACGGGGGTGGCACGAGGAGGCGCCCGATCTTGCCGAGATCGTTGGCACGATCGTCGCCCGCATGGCGGCGGCGGGCTATGTCAGCGACGAAGGCTATGCCCGCATGCGCGGGGCCAGCCTGCGCCGCCGCGGGCTGGGCGCCCGGCGCATCGCGCAGGATCTGGGCCAGGCGGGCATCGCCGCCGATCTGCGCGACGAGGCGCTGGGTTCGCAGCGCGAGGCGCGCGCCGCCGCGCTCGCCCTTGCACGCAAGCGACGGCTGGGGCCGTTCGGCCCGCGTGACGAAGCCGGGCGGATCGATCCCGCCTTGCGGGAAAAGCAGGTGGCCACGTTCCTGCGGGCGGGGCACCCCCTTGCCATGGCGCGCGCGCTGGTCAATGCAGCGGGCGAACGCGAAGCGGAAGACTGGGTTTATGAAGCAGACGATTAAGACGGGTCTGATGGGCGCGGTGCTGGCGCTGGCCGGTGGCATGATGGCCTGTTCGCCGGCCACGGCCGATGCCGGCCACCACAAGTCCGATGCCCTCGCCGCGCCCTCGGGCGCCGCGACGGTGCACCCGATCTCGGGCCTCAAGGTCATTCCCCTGGCCATCGCCACCAAGACCGGCCGCCACGAATTCCGCGTGGAAGTGGCCGTGACCGGCGAAGAGCAGGAAAAGGGCCTGATGTTCCGCACCGCGATGGGCGCGGACGAAGGCATGATCTTCCCCATGGAGCCGCCGCGCATGGCTGCGTTCTGGATGAAGAACACGGTGATCCCGCTCGACATCATCTTCATCGGCGCCAACCACCGCGTGCTCAACGTGGCGGCCAATGCCGTGCCCTATGACCTGACCCCGCTCCCATCCACCGGGCCGGCGGCGGCCGTGCTCGAACTCAACGGCGGCCGCGCCGCGCAGATCGGGCTCAAGCCGGGCGACCGCATCGCCTGGTAAGTGTCACACGGCAAGGGTCTGCAAGCCTCACCGGCGATCAACAGCACCCTTGCCGACTCCCCCTTTCAGGCGCTAGGGGCGAAAGGCCCGTCAGCGGCGGGCTGCAACTGGAATAAGAGCTTCATGAGCATTCTTGGCAAGATCTTCACCTGGTGGAACGGCGCCACCTTCGGCACCCTGCTCGACAGCGCGCGCCATGGCGAGCTGGTGGGTCACGATGCCCAGGGCAACAAGTATTACCGCGCCAAGAAGCCCTATCCCAAGGGTCACCCGTTCCAGGGGCGCGAGCGCCGCTGGGTGATCTACAACGGCGCCAACGATGCCAGCCGCGTGCCGGCCGAATGGCATGGCTGGCTGCACGGCTCGCTCGATGGCGTGCCGGAAAGCAACCTGCCGCCGCCGCGCATCTGGGAAGTGGAATTCACGCCCAATGCCACCGGCACGGCGAAGGCCTATCGCCCGCAGGGCGCGCTGGAGCGGGGCGGCCATCGCGCCGCCGCCACCGGCGATTACGAAGCCTGGTCGCCCGAAGGCTGATGCCCATCCGCGCGCCGTCGGTTGCGGTCTTGCGGGCCGGCGGCGTGCTGTTGCTGGCCGCCGCCCTGGCCGGCTGCAACCGCGAACCGGCGGAAACCGCGCCTCCCGGGGAAGCCACCGCTGCCGCCCCGATGCCGGCGGCCAGTGGCGGCCCGGCCGAAAGCGACTATGGCACGCCGGTCAAGGATCGCGTCGCCACGCTCGGTTTCCTCAACAAGCGCAACAACATCACGCAGGATATCGTGCTGCGTTCGGGCGAGGCCAAGCGCATCGGCAATGCCATCGTGCGCCTTGCCACCTGCGAGCGCACCGCGCCGTGGGAGGATCCGGCCGAAACCGGCGCCTTCGTCCAGCTCTATGTCGAAGAGCGCGCCACCACCGAGCAGAAGCTGACCTGGCACAAGGTCTTTTCCGGCTGGCTGTTCAAGAATTCACCGTCGCTCAACGTGGTCGAGCACCCGGTCTATGATGTCTGGGTCAAGGACTGCGCGATGAAGTTCCCCGGCGAGGAAGACAGCCCCGCCTCGGCCGCTGCTGCCAGGAGCGCGGCAAAGCCGGCCGGCAAGCCCGCTGCTCCGGCCGCAGAGCCGGACGATACCGCACCGGCCGACGACGCGCCGGTGGTGGAAGATGGCGGCACGCCGGGCGATTCGACCACCGAATAACGCCCGGCCTCGTCCAGCAGGGCAAGGTATTCGGCCTGGGGAATCTCGATCGCGCCCAGCGAGGCGAGATGGGGTGTGGAAAACTGGCAATCGAGCAGCATGGCCCCGGCCCGGCGCAGCGCGGCGACCAGCCAGGCGAGCGCCACTTTCGAGGCATCGCTCTGCCGGCTGAACATGCTTTCGCCACAGAACACGCGGGCAAAGCCCACGCCATAAAGGCCGCCGACCAGCGCGCGCTCGCCTTGCGCGTCCACCGCCCAGGTCTCGATCGAATGAGCATGGCCCATGGCATGCAGCGTGCGATAGCTGTCGCGGATGCGCTGCGAAATCCAGCTATCCTGCGCCCCGGCGCGCGGCGCGGCGCACGAATCGATCACCGCATCGAACGCCGCATTGCAGGTCACCACAAAGCGCCCGCGCCGCAGCGTGCGCGCCAGCGAATGCGAGCAGTGGAACCCGTCGAGCGGCAGGATCGCGCGCAGGCGCGGCTCCACCCAATAGATTTCAGGGTCGTCGCGGCTATCGGCCATGGGAAAGATCCCGGCACGATAGGCCCTGAGCAGAAGATCGGGCGGGATGATGGAACTGTGGGTTTGCAACATGACGGTTGAAAATCTTCATCCGCCGGTTGCACTGCCCGCGTCAACCCACTAAGGGGCCGTCACCAGCACAGGAGTGTAGCTCAGTTGGTAGAGCATCGGTCTCCAAAACCGAGGGCCGGGGGTTCGAGTCCCTCCACTCCTGCCATCATCGCGCGATGATGGCTGACGCGAAAAAGGCCGCCAGCCCCACCGGGTTGGCGGCCTTTTTCGCATTGTGCCGCCCGGCCCACGGCGTGCCTGTCGTCCACCCTTGCCAAGCGGCGCGCTTCGCCCTAGATACGCTGCATCTTCCGACATCGGAGCCTTGACCTGCCCCTCCCGGACCTGTCCGGGGCGGCGATGGCCCCTAGGCGGAAGCGACGAGATTCATTCAGGCAGCGAAGGCGGCACGGAAAATGGCCAAGACCAGCCCCGGCGAATTCTTCAATCAGGTGAAGGCGGAAGCGCGCAAGGTGGTGTGGCCCACGCGCCAGGAAACCACCACCACGGCGATTTTCGTCGGCGTCATGATGCTGATCCTGGCGGTGTTCTTCCTGGGCATCGACAGCGTGTTCGGCATGATCGTCCAGTGGCTGCTCAAGCTGGCCTGACCCGTAGACCCCTTCGCACATAGAGACGCATTATGGCCCGCTGGTACATCATCCACGCCTATTCCGGCTTTGAAAACAAGGTCCGCGAATCGATCATCGCCGAAGCCGAGCGCATTGGCCTGTCGCAACTGGTCGAAGCGGTGGAAGTGCCCACCGAAACCGTGACCGAAGTGAAGCGTGGCAAGAAGGTCTCGGTGGAGCGCAAGTTCATGCCGGGCTACGTGCTGGCCAAGCTGGCGATGAACGACGATATCTATCACCTCGTCAAGAACACGCCCAAGGTCACCGGCTTCCTCGGCCATAACGGCAAGCCGCAGCCGATTTCCGAAAAGGAAGCCGCGCGCTATTTCGGCGCCCGCGAACAGGCCGCGGCCCAGCCCGCCCGCCAGGTCGCCGTGGATTACGAGATCGGCGATTCGGTCAAGGTCAACGCCGGTCCCTTCGCCACGTTCAACGGCGTGGTGGAAGAGCTCGATTTCGACAAGCACCGCGTCAAGGTCTCGGTCTCGATCTTTGGCCGCGCCACCCCGGTGGAACTGGGCTTCGACGAGGTCGAACTGGTCAAGTGATTGCTGCCGGGGCGCCTTGCCCCGGTGGTCCAAGCCAGCCGCCGCCGGGCCTGCCCGCGCGGCGGTTTGCTTTTCCCCGGCAGTTGCAAATGCGGTGCAACCTGCTATGGGCGCGCACTTCCGGTGGGCCATGCCCACCCGATTCCGCGCGGTAGAGTGGTTCGTGCCGCTCGCTATTGCCGCTTACTCTGCGGGGCCTTGTGCCCCAACAGGATGAAAGGAGGCCATCATGGCCAAGAAGATCGAAGGCTACATCAAGCTGCAGATCAATGCCGGCGAAGCCAAGCCTTCGCCGCCGATCGGCCCCGCGCTGGGTCAGCGCGGTGTGAACATCATGGGTTTCTGCAAGGAATTCAACGCAGCCACCCAGGAAATCGAAAAGGGCACGCCGCTGCCGACCGTGATCACGGTCTATGCGGACCGCTCGTTCACGTTCGTGACCAAGACTCCGCCCGCCACCTACTTCATCAAGAAGGCCGTGGGCATCAAGTCGGGCTCGAAGACTCCGGGCAAGGCTTCGGCCGGCACCATCAAGCGCTCGCAGTTGGAAGAAATCGCCCAGGCCAAGATGAAGGACCTGAACGCGAACGATATCCAGCAGGCCGCGAAGATCATCGAAGGCTCCGCCCGTTCGATGGGCTTGCAGGTTGTGGAGGGCTGATCCGATGGCAAAGCAGACCAAGAAGCAGAAGGCTCTCGTCGAGAAGCTGGGCGACAACCAGAAGCTCTACGGCGTGGATGAAGCCATCCAGTTGCTCAAGGACCTCAAGAGCGCCAAGTTCGACGAATCGCTCGAAGTGTCGCTGAACCTGGGCGTTGACCCGCGTCACGCCGACCAGATGGTTCGTGGCATGGTCAGCCTGCCCTCGGGCACCGGCAAGGACGTCAAGGTTGCCGTGTTCGCCCGTGGCGACAAGGCCGAAGCGGCGCTGGCCGCCGGTGCCGACCGCGTGGGCGCCGAAGACCTGCTGGAAGACATGCAGGCCGGCAACCTCGACTACGGTCGCGTGATCGCCACGCCCGACATGATGGGCCTGGTCGGCCGTCTCGGCAAGGTGCTGGGCCCCAAGGGCCTGATGCCGAACCCGAAGCTGGGCACCGTGACCCCGAACGTGGCGGACGCCGTGAAGTCGGCCAAGAGCGGCCAGATCGAATTCCGCGTCGAAAAGGCCGGGATCATCCATGGCGGCATCGGCAAGCTCTCGTTCTCGAACGAAGCGCTGCGCGCCAATTTCGACGCTTTCGTCGATGCGATCGTCAAGGCCAAGCCGTCGGGCGCCAAGGGCAAGTATGTCCGCAAGGTCGGCCTGTCCTCGTCGATGGGCCCCGGCCTGAAGATCGACGTGGCCCAGGTTCACGGTAGCTAAGGCGCCAGTCGCCAAGGCGAAAAGGATACAGGGGCCGGGAAGGTTTGCCTTCCCGGCCCCTTTCCGTTTGGGCTAGGCACATGGCGTGACCGTTCCTGTTTCCCCTGTCGACCCCACACCCGATCCCTTGGCGCCGCGCCTGGTGGACGAGGCCGAATGCGTGGCCTCGGTCCTGTTGGCGATCCTGCTGGCCCACGTGATCGGCGCCACCCATGTCTCGTGGGCGGCGTTCACCGGCTATATGGTCATGCGCGGCCATCCGCTGGAAACGCTGCGGCGTTCCCTGTTGCGGATCATCGGCACCGCGGCCGGCGCGCTGGCCTGCCTGGCCGTGCTGGAAAGCCCGCTGGGCACCAGCATGCCGGTGCTGGCCCTGGCCATGGCGCTGGCTGGCACGATCAGCCTCTATGGCGCGATCACCGCGCGCCATGCCTATGCCTGGCTGTTCATGGGCCTGACCTTTGCGATGATGCTCTACGATCGCGTGGCGCTGCCGCTCGCCGATCCGCGCGCTTTTGCGGTGATGCGGATGATCGAGACGCTGGCCGGTACGGCGGCCTGCATGGCGGTGAGCCTCGCTTCGGCCTGGACGCTGCGCCGCCGCTGGCCGGCGATCCGCGCGCCCAAGCCGCAGGGGGTGGGCTGGCGTCCCGATGCGATGCTGCACGGCGCGCGCGGCGGGCTGGCGCTGGCGCTGCTGCTGGGCCTGGCGACGCAGTGGGATCTGCCCTCGCTGGTTTCCGGCGCGATCACCATCATGGCGGTCATGCTCATCCCGGTGACGGCAGTGGATGGCCCCAATGGCCTGCGCCAGGTCAGCCGCCGCCTGTGGTATCGCCTGCTTGGCTGTCTCGCCGGCGGGGCGCTGGCGGCGCTGGTGCTGGGGCTGGCGGCCTTGCTGCACGGGCCGGCGCGCGCCGCGCTGATGCTGCTGGGTACCGCGCTGGGCGTGGCCTGGGGGCGGCACCTGGAAAACGGCAACCATGGGCGCGGCTATGTCGGCACGCAGTTTACCCTGGCCGTGCTGGTCGTGCTGGTGCCCGATAGCTGGGACGCGGCGCATATCGCGCCCGGCTATGACCGGCTGATCGGCATCCTGGTGGGCATGGCCGTGCTCGAACCCGTGCTGCTGCTGGGCGCGGCCCTGTCAAAGGTGCGCGGCGCTGTCACAACGCCCGCTGCCGCTCAACGCAGCGAAGCAGGCGGAGTCTGAACGCTGGCGCGGGTATAGCATTCCACCACCAGGCTGATCGCCAGGCCATCGGGCCGGCGCAGCACCGCGCGGTGTGACAGCACCGTGCCTGCCGGGCATTCCGCCATGCGCCCGCGCCGCGCAGCCAGGCGCGCGCGCGTGAAGTGCAGCGGCGTCACCACCGTGCCGAACGGAGTGTCGGTCTGCGCCAGCGTTGTGTTCATCGCCGGGGTCAGGCGCGCCGGCACGAACCAGTTCTGCGCATCGGACAGGACGACGTTACCACAGGCCAGGCGCACGTGGCGAAAGCCCAGCGGCTCTGTCGCGCCAACCCCGAGCGCGGCGCGCACGCTGTCGGGCGCCGGGCGCGGTGTGCGATCGGCCAGGGCGCGAATCGTGGCAGGATCGGCCAGATGCCCGGCGGCGCACCACTGCGTCAGCGCGGCCGTGGCGCTGGGCTGCGCGGCCAGAGTCGCTTCCAGCGCCGGCAGCCGCGCCGGCACGCAACCGACAAGAGCCAACGTGGCCAGCAGGGCTGCCACGCTCCTCATGGCGCGGTGCAGGGCGTCTTGGCCGCCAGCCAGTCGGTATCGTCGGCAAAGGGCGCGGGATCGTCCTTGGGCCGCTGCGCCCCCTTGAACAGGGGCTGGTCATAGACCGAGGACATGTCGTTGTCGAAACCGGGGATCTGGCGGTTGAGCTCGGCGGCTTGCGCGGCGCTCACTTCGGGCAACAGTACGCGCCGGCTCATCACCGTGCGCATCACGTTGCCGGTCAGCCCGGCCTGGCGCCAATAGGCCACGCCACCCAGCGAGCGGTTGACCGGCGCGGCGTGATAGCGCCACATCTCCGTGTCACCGGGCGCCGGCAGGCGCACGGTGGTCACCCAGCAGCGGAACGCGGGATAATCGGTTTCATAGGGCAAGGTCTGGTCCTGATCCGCCGGGCGGCGCAACCGCTCGGGCGGATTGAAGCCGGCGCCGGGCAGGGTGTAGCGATGGCTGCCCCCATCCAGCTCTTCCCAGTCCATGTCGCCCAGCCCCTGCGCGCTCAGCACCACGGCGCCGTGGGCATCGTCGATGTCCCACGCCACTTTGTCGGTCACCAGCCAGTTCTCCTGCGCCTGCCAATACTTGCGCAGCGCGCGCTCGGCATCCACGGCCGGCAGGCTGGACAGGTAGCTGCGGATCGCCAGCGCCTGGTCGCCGCGCAGGATATGCCGCGCGCGCACTTTGGCGCGGGCGTTCCTGCCGGCGCTGGCGTCGATATCCAGCACTGCGATGGCGCGCGCCAGCGTGGGCGGTGGCGCGGGCAGGGTCAGCACCGGCGCGCCCTCGCGGGTGATCGGCAGGGCCTGGCGCCAGGGCGGCGGCAGGATCAGGGCGAGCGAGCGATCGCCCAGCCGCGTACCGTCGAGCAGGATCGGCTTTTGGGCAATCGTGGCGCGCACCACCACGTGATCGAACAGCCCTGCGTTGGGCAGGCGATCGGCCAGCCCGTCACCACCCTTGGTCTGGATCAGCAGTGGCTCCGCCTCGATCCCCAGACCGTGCAGCAGGGCCAGCAGCAGCACGGTCTTGCCCTTGCAGTCGCCAAACCGGCGCTGCCAGGTCACATCGGCATCGGCCGGGGTAAGGTTGGCACCATCCATGCCCACGTAGACATAGCGCACCTGCTCTTCCACCAGGCGCAGCGCGGCGGCCGCGCGCGTTGCCGGATCGGGCGAGGCGGCCGCGATCCGCGCGATCTCGGCCTTGAGCGGGCTGTCGGCGCGCAGGCGCGTGGCCTTGTCATAGAGCGGGAACAGCCGGCGGGAGAAATCGGGCCAACTGGCATAGTTGGTGAATTCCACCAGGCGGCGCCAGCCATAGCGCGGCGGCGCGCCGGTCGGCACATCGGCCGGTGGCTCGGGATCGTGCATTTCCACGGCAATCCCCGCCAGCTTGCCCCCGGCGGGAAACGGTGCAGGCTTCACGTCCGGCGTCGCCTGCCAGCGCAGCGGGTGGTCCTGCGGCCAGGCAACGCGCAGCCGGTACGTCCCGGTGGAACTGGCCTGGGGCAGCAGATAGAGATCGCCGCGCGCATCGGCAAGCGTCGGGTCCTTGCTGGTGAGCGTGGTGGCCAGTTCCACCTCGTCACCCACTTCCAGCCCGGGAATCTGGTAGGCGGCGGTCAAGCGGCCATCGAGCGCGGCCAGTTCCAGGTTCTGTTCGCGTTGCATCACCGCGAATTTCGCGCTGCGGGTGAGGTCGCGGGTGGTCCCGCCGTGGATCACCCGCAGGCGGTGCAGCACCATGCTGCCCGCATCGGGAGACCAGGTGAGCGTGAGGTTGCCTGCGGCCAGGCCTTCCGGCTTGGTAATGCGATAGCGCACGGCGGAATAGACCTGGAGCCCTTCGGCCCCGGCCATGTACTGCGTATCGTTGTAGATCACGGCCAGCGCCGCTTGGGCCGAAGGCGGCGTGGCGGAAGGGGCTGGCGGCGGCAGCGTCCAGGGCGCCGGATCGGCCACGATCACTTCGCGCACGCCGGCGGCCTGTGCCGTTGCGGCGGTGAGGGCAAGACCCGATCCTGCCGCCAGCCAGGCCGCTGCGGCCCATTCCCTGCATCTGCTCAAGTCTATCCCCCTGCCAGGCACGGTATCCGCCGCGCCGCAACCGGATAATGCCGGAAGTGCCCGGACAGTCTAGGGAAAATTCTGTCGGTTTCGGTCAGATTCCGCCGGGTACGCCCGTGCGGCCCAAGGCGCCAAGGCCCGCCACCAGGTCTGCCGCGCAGGCATCGATCACGCGCTGGTCGATAGAGCGGATCACGAAATTGGCGCCCACCCGGCCTTCGCGGAAGAACGGGTACGATCCGATCTGGCAACCGGCGTGGGTCTGTTCGGTCTCGCGCAGCAGGTCGGCCACTTCGCTTTCCGTTACCCAGCAGCCGATCGTGGCAGAGAGCACCGGCAACCCGCCTTCGAGCTTGCCGGTCAAGGCGGCGAGCATTTCGGCGGCGATATGGGGCACGCCGGCGAGCAGGTGGATATTGGCCACGGCAATGCCGGGCGCGCCCGACAGCGCGTTTTCGATTAGACTGGCCCCGGCCGGCACGCGCGCCATGCGCAGGCGTGCTTCGTTCACGCCGCCGCGCGGGGCGTAATAGGCTTCCAGCATGGCGCGGGCATCGGGATGGATCACCACCTCCACGCCCAGCGCCGCGGCCACCGCATCCACCGTGATATCGTCGTGCGTCGGGCCGATGCCGCCGGTGGTGAACAGGTAATCGTTGCGGGCGCGCAGGGCATTCACCGCCTCGACAATGGCGGCCATGTCATCGGCCACCACGCGCACTTCCTTGAGGCGGATGCCCTGGACATTGAGCCAGGTGGCCACCTGGGCAATGTTCTTGTCGTGGGTCCGGCCCGAGAGAATCTCGTCGCCGATCACCAGCAGGGCAGCGGTCCAGATGCGTGAAGCGTCATTCATCGGGGGGTATCGATAGCGCAATCGGGCCAAGGCGCAAGCCGGGGCGGGGCATGGTCAAAGCGCAAGACCCCGTCTTCCAGCGGATCGCGGCGCAGGAATGCCCGATCGGACAGGTAATCGTGGTTCAGTCGCCAGCGCCGCTCCGTGCTGCTGCGCGGCAAAAGATGCTGGCCGCGCAGCAGATAGCCCGACGAAAAGGCCGGCGTCTCGTCGATCTCCAGGCCATGGTCGGCAGGCAGGACCGGGGTGGCGACCTGGGCGCCGGTCTGCGCCATATGGTTGAGCACGCGGGCGGTGAACGCGGCGACAAGATCGGCGCGCAGCGTCCATGAGGCGTTGAGATAGCCGAACACCTGCACCAGGTTGGGCAGGTTGGACAGCATGCAGTCCTTGTAGTGCAGATGATCGGCGAGGTTGATCGCCACGCCGTCGCGCCGCAGGGCGATCTTGCCGGCCACCGCCAGTTTCAGGCCGGTGGCCTTGACGATCACGTCGGCGGCCAGGCGCCCGCCATTTTCCAGCCCGCCGTTTTCCAGGCTGATCCCGTCGCGCTCGATCCGGGCGATCCGGCCGGTCACCACCCGGGCCTGACCGGATCGGATGGCGGCGAACAGATCGCCATCGGGCACCAGGCACAGGCGCTGCTGCCAGGGGCCATAGGGCGGCGTGAACGCCACTTCGTCCCAGGCCGGGCCGAGCGCGCGGGCGGCCCGGCGCTTGAGCCAGGCGCCGACTTTGCCCGGCGCCTGGCGGGCTCGGTTGTAGAACCACGCGCCCAGGCGGATATTGCGCCAGCGCACCAGCCGCGCGGCAAGCGGGGCGGGCAGAACGCGGTTGAGCAGATGGGCCAGCCGGTCCCGACGCGGGCTGGCGATGAACCAGGTGGGCGTGCGTTGCAGCATGGTGACCTGCGCGCCGCGCTGCGCCAGGGCGGGCACCAGCGTGGCGGCGGTGGCGCCCGATCCGATCACCACCACGCGCTTGCCGGCCACGTCCAGATCCTGCGGCCAGAACTGGGGCAGCACCATCGGCCCGGCAAACTCGGCCTGCCCCGGCAAGGCAGGGTCATGCGCCGCATCGTGATCGTAATAGCCGGCCGCCAGCACGAGGAATCGCGCGGTCAGGTGCCCGGCAGTGCCTTGTGCGCCCCCTTGCCCTTCGGTCTTCCAGTCCAGCCGCCAGCAGGCAGCCGTGCTGTCCCACTCGGCGGCGGTCACCTGCGTGCCGGTGCGGATATGCTGGGCCAGGTCATGCTGCGCGACAACCTCGTTCAGATAGTCCCGGATCGCCGCGCCATCGGCAATGGCATCGGCCCCGCGCCACGGGGCAAAGCCGAAGCCCAGAGTGTGCATGTCGCTGTCCGACCGCACACCGGGATAGCGGAACAGATCCCAGGTGCCGCCCACCGCCGCCCGCCGTTCCAGCACGGCAAAGCGGCGGCCGGGGCAATCGCGCGCGATATGTGCGGCCATGCTGATGCCGCTGATGCCGGCGCCGATGATCGCCACGTCCAGATCGGGAGCTTGTGTCACGGCGTTGGCAGTAAGGCCTGTGGCGGTTTTGGCCAGTGCGATTGCGCTTTGCGCGCGGCATTGCCACATAAGCTGCCATGACGATCATCGCCGCGCGCCGCTATGCGCCCGATCCTGCCGGCCGCTCCGCTGCCCGTGTTCCCGGCCCACTCGATCTGGACGAAGGCTTTTCGCCTGTCCCCGATGGTGCGTTCGACTGGATCGGCCTGTGCGAACCCTCGCACGAGGAGATGGACCAGGTTGCGCGCCACTATGGCCTGCATCCGCTGGCGATCGAGGATGCGCTCAATCCGCAGCAGATGCCCAAGGTGGACCAGTACCAGAAGCATCTGTTCGTGGTGGCGCGCACCGCCACGCTGGAGCCGGGGGAAACGCTGGTCTATGGCCAGACCGCGTTTTTCCTGGGTGCGGATTTCGTCATTTCGGTGCGGTTCGGGTCCAACCGGGCGCACCTGGGCCTGCGCGCCACGCTGGAAGCCGATCCCGAGCGCCTGGCCGAAGGCGCAGACTATGTGCTGCATGCCATTCTCGATTTCATCGTCGATGGCTATCTGCCGATCATGGATCAGTTGGAGTCCGTGGCCCATGCCATGGAAGAAGCCGCGATCGATGTCTTTCCCGAGCAACAGACGATCCGCCGCATCTTTCGTCTGCGCCGCCAGTTGCGCCGGTTCGAGCGCATCGTCGGGCCGATGGAGGAAGTGTGCGAGCGCCTGGCCGAGACCGAAGTGGCGCTGATCGACCCGACCGCGCGGATCTGGTTCCGCGACGTGCTCGACCATGTGCGCCGGGCCATGGCGCGCATGCGCGGGCTCAAGGAAACGCTGGCGGCCATCGTCGAGACCGCGAGCCTGCTCGAACAGCATCGCCAGGGCGAGATGACCCGCCAGCTTGCCGCCTGGGCGGGGCTGCTGGCCGTGCCCACCGCCATCGCCGGCATCTATGGCATGAATTTCGATTTCATGCCGGAGCTGAAGTGGCATTACGGCTATTTCGTCGTCCTGGGTGTGATCCTGACGGTCTGTGGCGGGCTCTACTGGCGCTTCCGGCGCATCGGCTGGCTTTGACGGCGACCGTCTAGCCACATTTCCTTATATGGCTCTCGCGCCGGTTTAACGGTGGCCAGTCCATTAACCCTGCCAAGCCGCGCCGTCTTGCGCGGATCATTACTGGCAAGGGTTGGTTGCATGTCCGTTCTTGGCTCTTTGCGCATCCGCACGATTTCGCTGTTTGGCACCCTGCTGCTCGCCCTGGCGGCGGTGGGCAGCGCGGGCATGGCGATCACCGCCACGTCCAGCCTGGGCGGGCGCCTTAACGCCATGGCCGACGATACGGTGCCCACGCTCACTGCGCTCATCCATTTGCGCGGCATTGTCGGCGATCTGCGGCTGACCATCGCCAAGCACATCCTGTCCAACGAACTCACCGAAACCCGGCGGCTCGATGCCGATTTGGAAACCAAGATCGCCGAATTCGACAAGGCCTTGGGCGATTATCGCACGATGCAGGAGACCAAGGGGGACAGCGACGAACTCCAGGCGGTGACCGAACTGCAAGGTGTGTTCAAGTCCTGGGTCAAGGAAGCACGGCCGGTGCGCGAGTTTTCGCTCCAGAACCGCAATGACGAAGCCTATGCTGCGTTTCGCGACAAGATGAATCCGATCGGCCTGGACATGGGCAAGCGCATCGCCGCCCTGGCCGCGCGCAATGCCGCCCTGGCCAAGGATGACACGGCCGCCGGCTCCGCCCAGGCGCACCATCTCCAGACGCTGGCGATCGCCACCGGCGTTTTTGCCGTGGTCGTCGGGCTGGGTGTCGCGCTGCTGTTCCGGGTGCGCGTGTCCACGCCGCTTGCCCAGCTTTCCGGCGCGATGCAGGACATGGCGGGTGGCCAGATCGACCGCGCCGTGCCGGGGCATGACCTGACCGACGAAGTGGGGGACATCGCCCGTGCGCTGGAGGGCATCAAGGACTTCGTCGCGCGGCGCGCGGCGCGGGCCGGGGAAGAGCGCATGGCGGTGCAGCAGCAGGTGGTCGGCGCGCTCGGCGCGGGCCTCACCGCGCTGCGCGAAGGCCGCCTGTCGCATCGTATCAATGAGACATTCCCGGGCGATTACGAACAGTTGCGGATCGATTTCAACCAGTCGATGGCCAGCCTAGCCGATGCCCTGGGGCAGGTGACCCAGGCGGCCCAGGGCGTGCGCGTGGGGGCAAGCGAAATCGCCTCGGCCAGCCACGACCTGTCGAGCCGCACCGAAAACCAGGCCGCCGCGCTGGAGGAATCCGCGGCTGCCGTGCGTGAGCTGAGCACCACCGTGACCCAGACCGCGCAGACCGCCAAGGAAGCCAGCGACACCGCCCGCCAGACCCGCCACGAAGCGCGCGCCAGTGGCGAAACGATGACCCAGGCCGTGGCGGCGATGGAGGAAATCGCCAAGTCCAGCAACCGCATGCAGGAAATCGTCGCGCTGATCGAAGGGATCGCGTTCCAGACCAACCTGCTGGCGCTCAACGCCGGGGTCGAAGCGGCGCGTGCGGGCGACGCCGGCAAGGGCTTTGCCGTGGTCGCCAGCGAAGTGCGCAGCCTGGCGCAGCGCTCGTCCGAAGCGGCCAAGGACATCACCGCGATCATCCGCGAGAGCGACCGCGACGTGGGCAACGGCGTGCAGATGATCGGCGAGACGCAGAGCGCGCTGGGCCAGATCGTGGAGCGCACCTCGCGCCTGTCGGAAATGATCGAGGCGATCGCCCGCTCGGCCGAGGAACAGGCGGGCGCGATCGGCCAGGTCGACACCGTGGTATCCGACATGGACCGCATCACCCAGGCCAATGCCGCGCTGGTTGAGGAGGCCACGGCCGCCTCGCGCAGCCTGTCGAACGAAGCCAATGCGCTGGGCCAGCTCGTCGGCCGGTTCGATCTGGGCCATGGCGGCGGTTCCTCGTCCTATGACCGTCTGGCCGCCTGACACACGCCCGGTCACGATTTCGGCGTGACATTTTGCCGACTTGCGCGTTAGCCCCCCAACATCGTGATGAAGTGGCACCGTCACGACAATGGCAACAGGGGAACAGACCGCGCATGGCCGGGGGATCGACACGCACCATCTTGATAGCCTTGGGGGCGAACCTGGGCATTGCCGGGGCCAAATTCGTGGCCGCGGCGCTGACCGGATCGTCTGCCATGCTGACCGAAGGGGTGCACAGTCTGGTCGATTCGACCAACCAGTTGCTGCTGCTGCATGGCCGCTCGCGCGCGACCAAGCCGGCTGATGCGCTCCATCCCTTCGGCTATGGTCGTGAGCTCTATTTCTGGAGCTTCATCGTCGCCATCCTGGTCTTTGCGCTGGGGGCGGGGGTCTCGGTCTATGAAGGCGTGCTGCACATCCTGCACCCGGAGCCGGCGACCAGCCCGCTGATCGCCTTCATCGTGCTGGGCATCGCCTTCGCGCTTGAGGGCTGGTCGATCCTGGCGGCGCTGGGCGATTTCAATCGTGGCCGGCGCGGCACGATCTGGGCGGCCATCCGCGATACCAAGGATGCACCGACGCTGGTGATCCTGCTGGAGGATTCGGGCGCGCTGACCGGCCTCGTGCTCGCGGCTCTCGGCCTGGGCATGAGCCTGGTGACCGGCAATCCGCTGTGGGATGGCCTGGCCTCGGTGCTGATCGGCCTGGTGCTGGGCGCGCTGGCGCTGATCCTGCTTTATGAAGCCAAGGGCCTGCTGATCGGTGAGGCGGCCGATCCGCAGATGGTCGCCGCGATCCGCAAGACCGCTGCTGCCCATGCCGGCGTGGTGCGCGTGCACGAAGTGCTGACCGTGCACAGCGCACCGACGATGGTGACGGTGATCATCAGCGCCGATTTCGAGGATACGATCACCGCGCGCGACGTGGAGCGGATCGTGCTGGCGATCGAGACGCAAGTGGCCGCGCAATTCCCGATCGTGGCGCGCGTCTATGTGCGTCCGCGCGACAGCGCGACCGAAGCGCTCGACGGTTGAGCGCTTCGGGCCGGGCGGTTACGCGATCACGCCGAACAGGTCGTGGGCGTCAGCCTCTTCGACCAGCACATCGACGAAATCGCCGGCCTTGAGGCTTTCGGGCACGTTGCGCAGATAGACCGCGCCGTCGATTTCGGGTGCGTCGGCCTGGCTGCGGCCGGTGGCGCCGATGTCGCCGTCCTCGTCCGGCTCGCCCACATCGTCGATGATCACGCGGATCGTGCGGCCGACCTTGGCGGCCAGGCGCGCGGCGCTGATCGCTTCGGTCTTGGCCATGATCCGGGCATAGCGCTCTTCCTTCACCGCTTCGGGCACCGGATCGGGCAGGGCGTTGGCTGCCGCGCCTTCCACCGGCTCGAACCGGAACGCACCGACGCGATCGAGCTGGGCTTCATCGAGCCAGTCGAGCAGGTACTGGAAATCTTCTTCCGTCTCGCCGGGGAAGCCGACGACGAAGCTGGAGCGGATGGCGAGATCGGGGCAGATCGCGCGCCAGGCCTTGATGCGGTCGAGCACCTTGGCCTCGTTGGCCGGGCGCTTCATCGCGCGCAGCACCTTGGGGCTGGCGTGCTGGAACGGAATGTCCAGATAGGGCGTGAGCAGCCCTTGCGCCATCAGCGGGATCACCTGGTCCACATGCGGATAGGGATAGACATAGTGCAGCCGCACCCACGGCACCTGGCCATCGGGCGTGCGCAACTGCCCCAGTTCGCGCGCCAGGTCGGTCATGTGCGTGCGCACCTCGCGGCCTTTCCACTGCCGCGTTTCATGGCGCACGTCCACGCCATAGGCCGAGGTATCCTGGCTGATCACCAGCAGTTCGCGAGTGCCGGCGGCAACCAGCTTTTCCGCCTCGCGCAGCACGGCGTCGATCCGCCGGCTGGCCAGTTTCCCGCGCAGATCGGGAATGATGCAGAACGAGCAGGCGTGGTTGCAGCCTTCGGAAATCTTGAGATAGCCGTAATGGCGCGGGGTGAGCTTGACCCCGCCCATGTCGTCGAGCGCCTGGGGGATCAGGTCGAAGTATGGCCCCATCGCCGGGGGCGCTGCTTCGTGCACGGCCTCCACCACGGCTTCATACTGGTGCGCGCCGGTCACGGCCAGGACATCGGGAAACCGCGCGCGGATCACGTCGGCCTCGTTGCCCATGCACCCGGTCACGATCACGCGGCCGTTCTCGGCAATCGCCTCGCCGATCGCGGCCAGGCTTTCCTCCTTGGCCGAATCGAGGAAGCCGCAGGTGTTGACCAGCACCACGTCGGCCCCGGCATAATCGGCGCTCATGGCATAGCCATCGGCGCGCAGGCGGGTGAGGATGCGTTCGGAATCGACCAGCGCCTTGGGGCAGCCCAGGCTGACCATGCCCACGCGCTTGGGCTCGGGGGCGGGGGTGGCGGAATTTTCGCGGGAATCGGGGGGAAGTGTGGCCATCGTGCGCGCGCCCATACGCGCAAAAGCGGCGCGCGTCACCTTGTCATGGCTTTTCCACGATTCGTGGCGGCCGGCGGCGGCAGCGTGCGATGGATCGTGAAGGGAAAGCGATGACTTTCTGTCACATGTTTGCGCTTTGCGCGCGCCGGGTCTAGGCAGTGGCACCTGGCGGGGGCGCATACGGGGGCGTGGCACGGGAAAGAGGTGCAATGGGTCCGGTTAACTGGTTGGCAGTGATAATGGCCGTGGTGGCGGCGCTGGCGGTGCAGGGCCTGTGGTATGGCCCGCTGTTCGGGCGCGCGCGGCTTGCCGAAGTTGGGCCGGGCGGCCTTGGCCTGCGCACCGCACCCTGGCGCACGCTGGCGATCACCGCCGGTCTGCTGCTGGTCAGCGCCACGATGATGGGCCACATGTTCGCCCGCGTCGGCACGGCGACGCTGGGCGTCAAGCCCTGGCTCTATTTCATGATGTCGGGCGGGCTGGCGATCTCGTTCGTCATTCCCGGCCTGTGGATCGGCTATACCCAGCAGCGCACCTCCACGCGCCTGGCCATGATCGACGCGGGCTGCGTGCTGCTGTGCTACCTGGCGATGGGCACGATCTTCTGGCTGCTGGGCGGGCACTGAGGTCGTCGCAGGCTTCCACCACCCCCAACCCCCTCCTCTAAAGAGGAAGGGGGCTTTCATATCAGCGGTTTAACTCCCCTTCCTCTTCAGAGGAGGGGGCCGGGGGGTGGTGCGAAACCAGGCGCAACCATCACAACCGCACCGGCAGATAGGGTGCCGGATCGCGCGGCACGTTGTCGCGGCGCAGTTCGAAATGCAGCGTGGGTTTCTTGGCTTCGCCGCTCTTGCCGATGCGGGCGATGGCCTGTCGGGCAAGCACGCGCTGCCCTTCCTGCACGTCCACGCGGCCGAGATAGGCATAGGCGGTAACCCAGCCGCCGCCGTGGTCGATCACGATCAACTGACCAAAGCGCTCCGGCTCGTTGCCGGCAAAGACCACGCGCCCGGCTGCGGCAGCGTGGACGCTCATGCCGGTGAAAGCGGCCAGGTCGATGCCGTTGTTGGCGCGTCCGCCCGGGTGGGGCACGCCATAGCGCGCCACGATCGTGCCCGAGGTTGGCCAGGCCAGGCGCGGGGCGCCAGCCTCGCGGGCATGGGACGGCGCCGGAGTCGGCACAGGGCGCGGTGGCGGCGCGGGGCGCGCAGCGGGCGGCGGGCGGCGCACCGGCGCGGTGGGTGATGCGGGTTTCAGCGCCTGGGGCGCCTGGGGCGGCGATGGCCGGCGCAGCACCTGGCCCTGGGTGATCAGATAGGGCAGCGGCACGCGGTTTTCCGCGGCCAGCGCCGCCATCGAAACCCCCATGCGCCGGGCAATCGCGGCGAAGGTGTCGCCGGGCTGGACCACATAGGTCCAGGCGATGATCGGCGATTCGTAAGATGGCGGCTGGCTTTGGCGCGGTTGGGCCAGCGCGGGCGCGGCCAGCAACAGCGCGAGCGCCAGGCCCAGGCTGTGCGGCCGCGCCACGGCCTCAGCCCTGCGGCACCAGGCGGGTCAGGCCGCCCATGTAGGGCGCCAGCGCCGCCGGCACGTCCACCGAGCCGTCTTCCTGCTGGTAGTTTTCCAGCACGGCGACCAGCGTGCGGCCCACGGCCAGGCCCGAACCATTGAGCGTATGAACGAATTCGGTGCCCTTCGCGCCTTCAGGACGATAGCGCGCATTCATCCGCCGCGCCTGGAAATCGCCGCAGTTGGAGCACGAGGAAATCTCGCGATAGGCGTTCTGCCCGGGCAGCCACACTTCCAGGTCATAAGTGATCCGGGCGGTAAAGCCCATGTCCCCGGCGCAGAGCAGCATCTTGCGATAGGGCAGGTCCAGCGCCTGGAGCACCGATTCCGCAGCCGCCGTCATCCGCTCGTGTTCTGCGGCCGACTCTTCGGGCTTGCAGATCGTGACCAGTTCCACCTTGTCGAACTGGTGCTGGCGGATATAGCCGCGCGTGTCGCGCCCGGCCGCGCCCGCTTCGCTGCGGAAGCACGGGGTCAGCGCGGTCATGCGCAGCGGCAGCACGCTTTCCGCCAGGATCTGCTCGCGTACGGCATTGGTCAGCGAGACTTCGGCCGTGGGGATCAGCCAGCGGCCATCGGTGGTGCGGAACAGGTCTTCGGCAAACTTGGGCAATTGCCCGGTGCCGAACACGGCCTCGTCCTTGACCAGCAGGGGCGGCGCGCATTCCACATGGCCGTTCACGCCGGTCTGGTGATCGAGCATGAACTGCGCCAGCGCGCGTTGCAGGCGCGCCATCTGGCCGCGCAGGAACGTGAAGCGCGCGCCCGAAATCAGCGCGCCGGTTTCAAAGTCCAGGCCCAGCGCGGGGCCAATGTCGGCATGTTCCTTGGGCGCGAAGGCGAACTGGCGCGGGGTGCCCCAGCGGCTGACTTCCACGTTGCCGGCTTCGTCCTCGCCTTCGGGCACGGCATCGGCAGGCAGGTTGGGCAGCGCGGCGAGCGCGGCGGCGGCCTGCGCGGAAAGCTGGCGCTCGTCTTCTTCCAGCGCGGGCAGCGTGGTCTTGAGCGCGGCGACTTCGGCCTTGAGCGCTTCGGCGGCGTCCTTGTCGCCCTTGGCCATGGCCGCGCCGATCAGCTTGGAGGCTTCGTTGCGGCGGCTTTGCGCCTCCTGCATGCGGGTCGCCACCTCGCGGCGGCGGGCGTCGAGCGCCAGGAGATCGGTGGCGACGGGGGCCACGCCACGGCGGGCGAGGGCGGCGTCGAAGCTTTCCGGATTTTCGCGGATCAGGCGGATATCGTGCATGGTTGCCGGGCTATGCCCGCAAGGTTCCCCGGATGCAATCGGGGTATGCAATCGGGGCGGCTGGTTTGTTTGGCATGGCGCCAACCGGGCTTGTCGCCTGCCGCGCGATGGGGAACAAGGCGGCCATGGCCAAGACCACGCACCACCTCGACCTCACCATTGCCGATCCGCTGGGGATCATCACGCTGGCCAACCCGCCGCTCAATTTCCTGTCGGTGGAGCTGCTCGGCGCCATCGCCGACGCGGTGGAAGCCTGCGATGCCGATCCGCGCGTGCGGGTGATCGTGCTGCGCGCGCAGGGCAGAACGTTCTGCGCCGGGGCCGATCTGGTTGGCGGCGCGGCGGGGGAAAGCGGGGCGGACGGCCTGGCCGCGATCCGCCGCCTCTATGACCAGGCGCTGCGCCTGTTTCGCCGGCGCAAGCCGATGGTCGCGGCGATCGGCGGCGCGGCGGTGGGCGCGGGGCTGGGCCTGGCACTGTCGGCCGATTTTCGCGTGGCCAGCCCGGCCGCGCGCTTCTCGGCCAATTTCGTCGCGCTGGGCTTTCACCCCGGCTTTGCCATCAGCCACACCCTGCCGCGCGTGATCGGGGCTCAGCGCGCCGCCTGGATGATGCTGTCGGCCGAGCGGGTCAAAGGTGCCCAGGCGCTCGACTGGGGGCTGGTCGATCGCCTGGTCGAGGCGGACGATCTCGACACGGCGGCGCAGGCCATGGCGCAGGAAATGGCCGCCAATGGCCCGCTGGCGCTGGTGGCGGTGCGCGGCACCATGGTGCGCGGGCTGGCCGATGCGGTGGCCGCCGCGCTGGACCACGAACTGGCCGAGCAGGCGATCCTGCGCGAGACCGCCGACTATGCCGAAGGGGTCGCCGCGGTGTTCGAGCGGCGCCCGGCGCGTTTCACCGGGCGCTGAACACCAGGTTTACATTGGTATCAAATATATCAAATAATTTCTGTGCTTGCCGCGGTGCTAAGACCTATCAACAGGCCTAGGCAGGGCTTGATTTGTCCGGAGAAATCGCAGGGTCCAGCGTTTCTAAACACATACAAAGCTATGATAATAAATAATAAAAATGGAAACCTAGATAAGCTTTTGTCCGGTTTGAAAGGGATGATCTGATATCGTATAATATATTTGACTCACATTCCGAGATATGATGGATTGCCCTCGTGAAAAAACATGAGGGGCAAAACATGCGATCCACATCATATCTTCTCAGGGGGTCGGTGGGCCTGGGCGCGCTGACCACGGTGCTGCTCTCGTCGGCTGCCATGGCGCAGGATTACACCGCGCCGCTGCCCGAAGCGCCCGCTGCCGCGCCCGAAGCATCGGACAGCGCGATCGTGGTCACCGGCACGCGCATCAAGCGCGCCGACCTGCAAAGCAACAGTCCGCTCAGCGTGGTGAGCGCCCAGGAACTGCAATACCAGGGCACCACCAATGTCGAAGCCGCGCTGAACCGCATGCCGCAGTTCACCGCCGACGCGAACGAGAACGTGTCCAACGGGTCTGACGGCACGGCGCAGATCAACTTGCGCAACCTCGGCTCGAACCGCGTGCTGACCCTGCTCAATGGCCAGCGCATGCTGCCCGGCCAGGCGATGGACATCAATTTCGTGCCCGCCGCGCTGATCGAGCGCATCGACGTGGTCACCGGCGGGGCCTCGGCGGTCTATGGGTCAGACGCGATTTCGGGCGTGGTCAATTTCATCCTGCGCGACAAGCTCGAAGGCGTACGCCTCGACGTGCAGGGCAGCATCAACAACCACCACAACACCGACGATTACCTGCGCGGCCTGCAATCCGCGCGCGGCTACCAGACGGCGCCGAACTGGGTGACCGATGGCGGCAAGGTGGACGTGAACGGTGCGTTCGGCCACAGCTTTGCCGGCGGGCGCGGGCATGTCACGGTCTATGGCGGCTATCGCAAGACCAACCCGGTGCTCCAGTCCTCGCGCGATTATTCGGCCTGCGCGCTCAATGCCAATGGCGCCAGCAACCTGGTCTGCGGCGGCTCGTCCAACACCACCTATGGCACGTTCGTGCCACTGTCCGGGCCCAGCTCGGGCCAGGGTTACCTGACCAACGCCAAGGACGGGTCGAAGACCTGGGTGCCCTATGACAGCACCTATGCCTACAACTACGCACCAACCAACTACATCCAGCGGCAGGATACCCGCTACACCGGTGGCGGCTTTCTCAGCTATGATTTTTCGGATGCGGCCCGGCTCACCGGATCGTTCATGTACATGAATGACCGCACTTATTCGCAGGTGGCGCCTTCGGCCCTGTTCCTGGGCACGACGTTCAACATCAACTGCAACAACCCGCTGATGAGCGCCAGCCAGGCCACGGCGCTGTGCGGCACGGCGGCCGGCACCGGCACCACGGTCGATACGCTGATCGGCTATCGCCTCAACAACGATTTCTCGCGCCGCGACGATCTGCGCCACAAGGACTATCGCTACAACCTCGGGCTGCATGGCGATATCGGCCACGGCTTCAGCTATGACCTGGCCTATACCTACGCCCTGGTCCGCTACAACGAGACCTACACCAACAACGTCGACAACGTGAAGGCGCAGCGGGCGCTCAACGTGGTCGATGTCAATGGCACGCCCACCTGCCAGTCGGTGATCGACGGCACCGATCCGGCCTGCGTGCCGATCGACGTGTTCCAGGCCAACGGCATCACCTCGGCCCAGGCCAAGTACCTGTTCAGCAACAGCAACACCGCCAGCCGCAACAGCCTGCGCCAGGTGACGGCGGGCATCAATGGCGATCTCGGCACGTTCGGCATCAAGTCGCCCTGGGCCACCAACGGCGTGGCGATCGCGCTGGGCGCGGAAAACCGCAAGGAAACGCTGCTGTTCACCGCCGATGCGGTGGCCAAGCAGGGCGGCACCAACGATTCCGACGGCGAAATCTCGGTGTGGGAAGGCTTCGGCGAAATCGAAGTGCCGCTGCTGGAAAACATGCCCTTTGCCCACAAGCTGACGCTCAACGGCGGTCTGCGCTATTCGTCCTACACCAACGACCAGCTCTCCAGCGGCAACCACTCGGCCTACCGCGTGTGGACCTACAAGGGCGAGCTGACCTGGGCGCCCGATACCTCGGTCCGCCTGCGCACCAGCTACAACCGCGCCATTCGTGCACCCAATATCGCCGAACTGTTCAACGCGCAGAGCGTGGGCAACGTGTCGCTGGACGATCCCTGCGCCGGCACCAGCCCGACCGCCTCGGCCACGGCTTGCGCGGCAACCGGCGTGGCCGCATCCAAGTATGGTACCGGCGCGATCATCCAGTGCCCGGCCGATACCTGCTCGCAACTGGCCGGGGGCAATCCCAAGGTGAAGCCGGAAAAGGCCGACACCATCACCGTGGGCCTGGTGCTGACCCCGCAGGACATCCCCAACTTCTCGATCTCGCTGGATTACTACCACATCAAGGTGAAGGACTACATCGCCACGATCGATCCTTCGCTGATCGTGTCGCAGTGCACTTCCACCGGCGACCCCTATTACTGCGGGCTGTTCCACCGCGATCCGCAGACCGGCGCGATCTTCGGCACCAACGGCTATATCGTCTCGACCACGCTCAACACCGGCTCGCTCAAGACCGACGGCATCGATCTCAACATCGATTACGCGCGCTCGCTGGGCCGCATCGGTCGCCTGAGCGTCAACCTGGCCGGCACGTTCCTGCTGAGCCAGGTGAACGAACCGCTTCCGGGCCTGGGCACCTATGACTGCAAGGGCTATTTCGGCTATACCTGCGGCCAGCCCAACCCCGAATGGCGCCACAATGCCCGCGTCACCTGGTCCGCGCCGCGCGACGTGGCCACGGTTTCGCTGTCCTGGCGGCACATCGGCGGCACCCGCCTGTCGACCACGTCGAGCAATCCTTTCCTCAGCGGCACCGGCAGCCTGATCAACGGCCGCATCAAGTCCTACGACTACATCGACCTGGCGATGACGGCGCGGATCAACAAGGCGATCAACGTGCGCGCCGGCGTCAACAACCTGTTCGATCGCGATCCGCCGGCGATCGCCTCGGGCGTCCTCGCCTCGTTCGGCAACGGCAATACTTATCCGGGGGTCTATTCGCCGCTCGGTCGCAACCTCTTCGTGGGCGCGACGCTGGCGTTCTGATCAGGATGGCGGGCGGCTGCATGAGGGTGGCCGCCCGTTCCCTCCTGCCGATCGACAAGGGAAAGGCCCTGATCGCGCTGGCGACCAGGGCCTTTCCCTTGTCGTTGCAGAGTGGCGGTCAGGCCGCCAGGCCGAAGGGATCGTCGATCGCGTGCGACGGCTCGGTAAACCACTGCGCGCCGGCTTCGGTCACGTGGAAATGGTCTTCCAGGCGGATGCCGAAGCGATCGGGCAGCACGATCATCGGCTCGTTGGAAAAGCACATGCCCGGCGCCAGCGGCGTGGCATCGCCGCGCACCAGGAACGGGCCTTCGTGGATCGACAGGCCGATGCCATGGCCGGTGCGATGCGGCAGGCCGGGCAGGCGATAATCCGGCCCCAGCCCGGCGCGTTCCAGCACGCGGCGCGCGGCGGCATCGATCGCCTCGCACGGAACGCCGGGCTTTACCGCATCGAACGCGGCCTGCTGCGCCTCGCGCTCCAGGTTCCAGATGCGGCGATGCTCGGCGCCGGGCGTGCCATAGACATAAGTGCGGGTAATGTCGGACGTGTAGCCCTGCACGAAGCAGCCGGTGTCGATCAGCACGACATCGTCCTGCTCCAGGCGCCGCTCGCCCGGCAGGCCGTGGGGGAACGAGGTGCCCCGGCCGAACTCGACGATGCAGAAGCTGTTGCCCGCCGCGCCCAGCGCACGGTGCGCGGCTTCGATGAAGCGGGTGACGGCGCCGGCCGTGATGCCGGGGTGCAGGATGCGCGCAACGCGGCGGTGCACTTCCAGCGTCATCTGCTTAGCCTGGCGCATCAGGGCCAGCTCTGCCTCCGACTTGATCGAGCGACAGGCATCGATGATCGGCCCGCCGTCCAGCAGGGTGACGCCCGGCGCGGCGGCTTGCAGGCGCAGTGCCATCTGGAACGGAAACGCCGGATCGACCGCCAGGCGCCCGGCCCGCGTGGCGTGCAGGGTCGCGGCGACCAGGGCATGGGGATCCTCGTGCTCTTCCCAGCCGTGCAGGTCGGCCGCAATCACCAGGTCCGCCTCCAGCGAGCCGTGCTCGAAGCGCGGCGCCACGATCTGCGGCCGTCCTTCGGGCAGCACGATCATGGCCACCAGGCGCTCGCTGGCGCCCCACGGCACACCCGCGAAATAGCGCAGGCTGGCGCCCGCATTGACCAGCAGCGCATCGATGCCCTGTGCCGCCATCAGCGCGCGGGCCTTGGCCAGGCGCGCGGCATATTCCTCCGCCGCGATCGGCGCGGCGCAATCCGCCCAGGGCTGCAACTGTGCCAGTTCGGCTGCGGCGGTGGAGCCGCCGACACCCAGGGTGGTCATTCTCGGTATCCTTTGCTTCGCCTGCCTGCGGCAGGGCCTGGTCAGAGCAGGTTCAACTGCTGGCGCAAGTCGTTGAGCGTGCCACTGATATGCGCGGCGGCCAATTCCTCGGCCCGGGCCGCGTTGCGCGCCAGCCAGGCCTGCAACAGGCCGTTGTGCTCGTCATGCGCGCGGTCGCCGCGGCCGGCGGGGGCCAGATGCGCCACGGTATAGCGCTCCGACAGGATCTGGAGCCGCTCGATCAGTTGCATGGTCAGCACGCGGCGGCAGGGGCGGGTCAGCGCGACGTGGAATTCACGGTTGCGCACGGCCACCTGTTCGGCCTGGGTGCTGGCCGCCTGGTCCAGCGCCTGCATTGCGGCCACGGCGGCGGCGCGTTCCTCGTCGGTGGCGGCCAGCGCGGCCAGGCCCACTGCCGCCGGTTCGATCGCCAGGCGCAGGGCATAGATTTCCTCCGCCTCGTCCGCCGTCATCGCCCGCACGAAATAGCCACGGTTGGCGTGGGAGACGAGCAGGTTTTCCTGCTCCAGCCGGGCCAGCGCCTCGCGCAGGGGAATCTTGCTGACCCCGAATTCGGCGGCCAGCGCATCCTGCCGGATCGGCTGGTCTTCGGCCAACTGCCCCGAAACCACTTTCTCGCGCACGAGGTCGAAAATGCGATCGGCCAGCGTCCGCACAACAAGGCTCATTCCTGATCACTCCAGCAGCCGCAGCAGGGCGGCACCTCGTGCGCCCCCGGCCTGGCGGACCATATATGGCCGGGGGCAATATCCGCAATGGCCGCGCACCATGACCGGCCTTTTACGAACGTTTCCTCATTCCTCGTCGGGATAGGGGCCGGTGCCGCCCTGCGCGATGAAGCGATCGACCGCCGCATCCAGCACCGGCAGCGGCACCGAGCCCAGTTGCAGCACGGTATCGTGGAACGCGCGGATGTTGAACTTGGCGCCCAGGGCCTTTTCGGCGCGGGCGCGGGCATCCAGGATGGCCTTCTCGCCCAGGTAATAGCTCAGGGCCTGGCCGGGCCAGGCGATATAGCGGTCGGTCTCGGTCTCGATCTCGTGGTCCGACAGGGCGGTGTTGTCGCGCAGATATTGCTGCGCCTGGGCGCGGCTCCAGCCCATCGTGTGGATGCCGGTGTCGACCACCAGCCGCGCGGCGCGCCACGCCTGGTAGCTGAGCATGCCGAAGCGTTCGTAGGGCGTGTGGTAGAGCCCCATGTCCTCGCCCAGCTTCTCGCAATAGAGCGCCCATCCTTCGCCATAGGCGGAAATGTAGGATTCCTGGCGGAACGCGGGGAGGTCCTTGTTCTCGGCGGCCAGCGGCATCTGGAAGGCATGGCCCGGCGCGCTTTCGTGGAGGGTCAGCGCGGGCAGGGAATAGAGCGGGCGCGAAGGCAGGTTGAACGTGTTGATCAGATAGACCCCCGGGCCGCCGCGCCCCGCCGTGTAATAGGGCGCGATGGCATCGGGCACGGGCACGATGGCAAAGCGGCGGCGCGGCAGGTGGCCGAACCATTCGGCGGCCTTGCCGTCGAATTCCTTGGCGATCCACGCCCCACGATCGAGCAGGGCCTGCGGCGTCTTGACGGTGAACTGCGGATCGGTGCGCAGGAAATGCAGGAAGGCGGGCAGGTCACCCTGGAAATGCACGTCCTGCATAACCTGCTGCATCTGCGCGCGGATTTGCGCCACGGCGTCCAGCCCGATCTGGTGAATCTGCGCCGGGGGCAGGTCCAGCGTGGTATATTCGCGGATCTGCGCCTGGTAATAGGCCTGGCCATCGGGCAGCGAAAAGGCATCGAGCCGCGTGCGCGCCTTGGGAATATAGTCCTTTTTCAGGAATTGCAGCAGCGCCTGGTGCGCCGGCACCACCGCCTGGGTGATCGCGGCGGTCGCCTCGCGGCGCAGCGCCGCCTGGCGATCGGCGGGGATCGTCGATGGCATCGTCACGAACGGGGCGTAGAACGGATTGTCCTCGATCCGCGCGGCGGCGGTTACCGGCAGGATCGTGTCCTCGCGGCCCTTGAGCGTGATTTGCGGCGGGGTGAAGCCGCGCGCCAGCCCGGCGCGCATGTTGGCGATCTGCTGGTCGAAATAGCGCGGCACGGCGCGCAGCGTGGCGATATAGGCGGTGTACTCGTCCTCGCTGCGCAAGTGGGCGTTGCGCGCGCTGTCGGCCAGGTCTCCCCAGAAGTTGGTGTCGGCGTTGAGCGGCTTTTCGTATTCGCGATAGCGCTGCGCCGAAAGCAGCGTGTCGATCTGATAGCGATAGACAGCCGCGTTGACCTGGTTGGCCGGCGAGAGGCGCGCCACGTCGATCGTGGCCAGTTGCGCGCGCACCTCTTCCCACTTCTTCAGGCGCGCCGCCTGCGCCGCAGGGCCGACATCGGGCAGATGGGGCACGGCATGGCGCGCGCTGTCCTCGTCATCGGCGAACTGCGTCTTGCGCCAGGCCCATTCGGCACTGCTGAGCGCCTCGAAGCGGGCGTCTTCCGCGCTGGCGGGCGCCGTTGACTTGGGCGCGGGAGACGCGGGCGCAGGCGCCGGAGTTTGCGCCAGGGCGACGGCGGGAACGATCGCGCCGGACAGGAGCACTGTGGCCAGGGCGCTACGCCAGGAATGCGGCATCGGGAGAGTCCTTGCTGAAACGAATGGAACGAAAAGGCGGGCAAATCAGGCGGCAGCCGGTTCAGGCGGGGTCAGCACACGGCGTAGCGCAATCGCGGCCAGCACGCCTAGCGTCGCGATCGCGCCGTTGCCTGCCCAGAACGCGGCGGCGCCCCAGCTTTCATAGAACCGGGCCAGCCAGCCGGCGGTGAGATTGGCGGCAAACAGTCCGGCATAGACAGTGCCGATCAGCGTGGCGGTGAGATGCGGCGGCGCCGCGCGTGCCACGGCCGCCAGCAGCACCGGCATGACGAAGAGATAGGCCGAAGAGGCGAGCAGGAAATAGCCGAAGCCAAGCAGCGGCGGCAGCGCATGGGCCTGGGGAAAGATGTGCGCCAGCACGGCCAGCAGCCCGTCGGCCAGGGCCAGCATCGCGCAGCCGATCCCGATCCGCGCCGCTGCGCCAGGCAGGCGGCCGGCGCGGGTCTGCCGCGCCCACAGGGCCAGGACGAGCGGCGTGGCCAGCACGGTGATCAGCCCGTCGCTGGCCAGATACCATGCCACAGGTATCTCCAGCCCCAGGATGTGGCGGTCGGCGGCATGGTCGATCCACAGCGGATAGACGTTGAAGCTCTGCCCCACGGGAATGTTGTAGAACAGGCTCAGCGCGATCAGGCCGAGCAGCGGGGCGACGCGCCCGGTTTCGGCCGGGCTGCCATCGTGCGCCGCCGTCGCGGCAAGCACGCCGTCAGGACCATCGGCCGGCAGGTGGCGCCAACCGGCGACATAGACGGCCATGCCCACCAGCATGCCCACCCCGGCGCAGGCAAAGCCCACATGCCAGCCGCCATCCTGCCCCAGGAAGCCGCAGACCAGCGGGCCGGCAAAGGCGCCGATGTTGATGCCCAGGTTGAACCACAGGAACGCCTGGTCGCGGCGCTCGTCCGCCGGGGCATAGAGCCGGCCCACTTGCGTGGCGATATTGCCCTTGAGGCAGCCCGAGCCAATGATCAGCAGGCCCAGCGCGACCAGAAAGCCCGGCGCGAACGCCAGCAGCAGGTGCCCGGCGGCCATCAACCCCGCGCCCAGCAGGACCGTGCGTCGCCCGCCCAGCACACGATCGCCGATCAGTCCGCCGACCAGCGGGGTGAGATAGACCAGCCCGGCGTAAAGCCCGAAGACCTGCGACGCAAAGGCCTGATCCGACATCGGCCCGAGCACGCCGGTGAGCAGGGCGCGCAGCCCCGCCAGGCCCAGAACCCGCCCGCCACTGCCCGCCCGCGGCAGCAATTGCGTGGTCATGTAAAGCATGAGCAGCGCCTGCATCCCGTAGAACGAAAAGCGCTCCCAGGTTTCGGTGGCGGCCAGCACGGCCAGGCCACGCGGATGGCGCCCGGTGGTCATGGGCGCCCACCAACGGACAGCAGGGAAGCGGCAGGCCGATTCGAACGGAACGGTGGGCAAAAGTGCATATATGGTATTTTGTATAATTTTTGCGAGCTGTCCATGGCCAAGCGTTCACGCGCCACCACGCCATGCCGCAAACGCATGGCGGCAGACTGTTCTGGCGCGGCGATGTTCAGGATTTCTCGAAGCGAAACACTGGAGAGACAATTCTCGATCCAGCCACAATCTCTTGATTTTCAGGAGATCATGGTGGGCGCGACAGGGATTGAACCTGTGACCCCACCCGTGTGAAGGGGAATGGCGATTTCGCGTAAGTGACTTGAAATTACGCGATAAAATCGGACCTCCAAAATTGCCGTGTACGAGCTTTGTACGAGGGTCTCATTTGTACGCTCTGCCTGCGTACGCCGAGGCTCTCTGTGCAAGGTTGCTAGCAGACATTGCGCACCGCGTCTTGCCTAAACATGATCCGGGTGAGGGGGCGCCGCCAGGCCAGCAAAAAACCGCTGGAAGGGCGGCAACCCTTCGCAGCGGCTGTTGGAATAGCTGTGCGGCTATGGCGGAATCCTATCGCTCCCGAGACTCGGTGGCAAGCGCCATTGATGGGGGAGGGGCGCCATGAGCACCACCCTTTCCCATAGGGGGCTGCCGTCAGGCGTCGGCCGGTTCGACCTGTTGCGTCTGTTCGAACAGGTGGCGCGGCCGGGTTTTGGCCTGTCGTCCACGGCTGTGGCGCTGGTCCGGCACTACGTCCTCAAGACCATGGATGGCGATTATCTGTCGGGCCGTATTTGCGCGGTCTGGACGCAGGCCTGTCGCTTCGCAGAGGCCTTGGGCCTGACACCTCGCTCGGTCAATTCGGCCGAGCGGGAGTTGGAAAAAGCAGGCTTCATCGTCCGCAATGCTGGGATCAATGGCGAGCGCGCTGGCGACCGGCAAGATGGGATCGTGGTCTGGGCCGCAGGCATCAATCTGGCCCCGCTGGTCGAGCGCTTTGCCGAGATGCAAGCCAAGGCCGAGGCGCTGGAGTTGCAAGCCTGCGCCATCCAGCAATGTCGCGCCGAGATCCGGCAGTTGGGCCAGCGCATACGCGAGGCTGGCGATGATGATCTGCGCGAGCGGGCCGAAACTATCCTGCCCGATGGGCGCACGGCGCGGATCAACAACATCGACCGCCTGATCGCCATCCGCGAGGCCTTGTCCGCCATGCTCGCTGCCGTTGAATTTGTGCCCGATCCTGAGCGCCGTGCACTGAAAACTTCCGACGCGCCGGAAGAAAACTGCGCACCCAATATACAGGACAAAAATTCATCACGAAGGCGTACCGCGCCGGCCCGCGATCCGCTCGATCGCATCCGGCCCGCAACTGCGCTGGTGGTGGCCACCGAGAGCTATCGCGGCATCGTCGAGGCGCTGGGAGGGCCGACATGGCCTAACCTTGTTGAGGCGTCGTGGCGCAGTTGCGGTCGGCTTGGCATCGCCCAGAGCACCTGGGGCAGAGCTTGCCAGCAGTTTGGTCGGGAACGGGCAGCGCTCAGCGTGCTGCTGATCGACAGGAATGCCGAATTGCCGCTGGGACATCGCTATCGAGTGGGCTCACCGGCGAGGTGTTTGGCGGGCATGGTGCGAAAATCGGGCTCGGCAGGGATGAACCTCGCAGGACTGTTCCGGGCCACCGAACGCATCGCTCAGCAGGTGCCGCCGCAAGCCTCTGCGCCTGAGCCCCCCATCGAGCAGCAGGCTGGCCCGCTGGCCAATCTGACCGCGAAGCTGCTGGCCAACATGGAGCGGCGCATCACACCTGACGGGTGATGCTGTCCTGCAATTCACCTGTCCAAACGTCCACACACTCACAAGCCCACACGTCCACATATGAACGGGCAAGGAAATCTCCATGACCATCATCGCCATCGTCAGCCAGAAGGGCGGCTCGGGCAAAACCACGCTGTCGGTAAATCTCGCAGCCGCTGCGGAAGCCTCTGGAGCCATCGCGCTCATCATCGACACCGACCCGCAGGCGACCGCCAGTCAGTGGGGCGCTTGGCGCGCCGACAAGGCGCCAGAGGTGATCGATAGTGCGCCGCCGCGCATCCAGGCCAAGGTTGAGGCAGCCAAGGCGCAAGGCGCTACCTTCATCGTGATCGACACGCCGCCCCATGCCGATAGCGCAGCCAGCAGGGCTGTGGAGGTGGCTGATCTGGTGCTGATCCCCTGCCGCCCCAGCGCCTTCGATCTCGCGGCGATCAAGACCACCGTCAGCCTCGTGCACCTATTCGACAAGCCAGCCTATGTGGTGTTCACTGCTGGCCCGCCCTATGCGCCGCGCATGTATGAGGAGGCCGCAGAACTGGTGCAGGGCTTCGGGATCGAGGCTTGCCCGCATATACTGCCGGATCGTGCGGCTTATCGCCATGCTAGCGCTGCGGGTGCCTCGGTCATCGAGTTCGAGCCCGAAGGCAAGGCTGCCGCCGAGATCAACGCACTTCACTCGTGGACCATCGCGCATGTGAACACGTTCACAACCGCACATGAGGGAGTGTGAACTGATGAGCCGCTTTGCCAATCTTGCCGACAAGCCCAAGGCGAGTCCCAAATCGCAACCTGAGTCTGCAATGCTCGGCAATGAAGATGGCGCTAACGCAACAGCGTCGCCCCGCACCACGCCCAGATCGAACAGCCGTGCTGGGCGTAAGGCCATCGCCGCGTACTTCTCTCCCGAGATGTCTCTCGCCATGCACGTCTGCGCCCGTAAGCATGGCCTTAGCCTTCAGGAACTCATGGCAGAGGCTTTCGATGATGTCCTTCGCAAATATGGACAAAGTCCCGTGGGTAAATGACCATCATCGGGGACAAACCTGCCTTTCACGATTTGGATGCTGAAAGTCGGCTTTCGGCAGAAGCGGATGGCCGAGGAGTTTACGATCCTGCAAGGGGAGCGCTAACGGGCAGTTTGGGCCGCCAAATGGCCGCCCGCTAGAAGTCGGTCAGTCTAATCATGCGGCCGCCGCCTTGATTGACGGATCTATCAATAGCGAAGACGCACGCCGGCCTCGAACCTTTGGCGGTAGAATTCCCGTTGGACAATCCGGTTCGCGAAGCCCTCGTAGTAGCGGAGCGGCGGGTTGTTCCGGTTACCATGACTACGATGGCCGCCATTCTGACCCTGACGCCGCTGGCGCTGGCCATCGGCCAAGGCTCGGGGATCCAGCAACCGCTCGACATCGTCATCATCGCAGGACTGCTGCTGCAATATCCGCTCGTCCTGCTCGCGATGCCGCCCCTGGTGCGCCTCACCGCGTCGCGTCCTGCGCTACAACCCACAGTCACCTGACCGCGACCGTACCACCGGGCGTAAATCGCCTTCGCGCGTTCGCGATCAGGTGCCCGGCGTCGACGGAGGCAACGCGGTGGCGCGGCGTTCCTTCGGGTGTCATGTCCGCCTTGTGGAGCACGTCGCCACGGCGCCAATAGATCTCGTAATATCGCTCGTCCCCCCGCACTTCTTCGATCATGACGATGGCCCCCGCAGCTTCGATGCTCGGCAGAACGGCAGCGACTGCGGCGGGCAGTTCGGATCGCGAAACCACTCGCTCGATCACCAGTCCGCCATGCTCCTCGCGCTCAACGGCGAACTGTCGCAGACCGCCCCAGTAGAGCTGAAGTTCGTGCTCGTCCCCAGGCGCCACGTACGAGACCCAAGCGCGATGGATCGCCATGATCTTGCTGCCCGACAGGCTGAACATCGCAACGCCTGATGCCACCATCGCAAGCAGCCCAGCGCGTCGGAAAATGCTCTCGTGCATCAACGACAGAAGACGGCGGGAGGCGAACGATGCGGCAAGCGCTGCAACCGCGACGAGCGCGCCCGCAATCAACGCCGATCGCGGCAGCAAGCCGAACGCCGCATAGAGCCCGATCTTCAGAAGGTGCAGCAGCACCTCGTTACTCGCGCGCGTCGCGACGATCTCCTCCTTGCCAAGTCCCATGCGGTAATAGGCGCTATTGAACACAACCCCGACGGCTCCGGTGAAGCCGGATAGCAAGCCTGCCGCGGCGCCCAGCCAGGGCAACCGACCGAGGGACAGCGGCTTCTCCGTTCCAGGCGGAGGTGTCCGTCGAAATAGCGATGGGAGGTTGAGCAGCAGAAAGCAGCCCAGCAGAAACTCGACGTAGACCGGTTCGAAGCGCGTTAGTAGCCACGCACCTAATGCCGCACCAGGCAAGGCTGTCGGCACAAAGCGGCGAACGACGTCCCATCGAATACTTGGCCACAGCAGCGAGATGCGGGAGACCGAACTCACCGCCGTGCCGATGGAGAGGGCACCGGGGATAGATGCCACCGGCAGGATCAACCTCAGGAGAGGCACGAGAACGAGGCCAGCGCCGCCACCCGCGACTGCACTGACGACAAAGGCGAGGAAGGCGGCGACAAAGACGAGCGCTAGGATCATGCGGCGCTGATAGCACGAGCGTTCGACGAATCCGATGCCACCGAACGGGGAAAACCTACCGCTGCAGTTGGACCCGTGCAGTGAGGTGGTGCCGGTTTTCTGGACAGGGTGTTAAGCTACTCCCGACCTGATGGATTGGTACGGGAATGAAGACGACGAGGAAGCGCTACAGCGCGGATTTCAAGGCGGAGGTTGCGCTGGAGGCAATCCGGGGTGACCTGACGCTGGCGGAGCTGGCAGCCAAGCACGGCGTGCACCATACGATGATCGCGTCCTGGAAGCGTCAGGCCATCGTCGGGATGACGATCACCTTCTCCGGGGCCGATGACTGACGTTCACATTGGTTCTACACGCGCCTTGAGCGATAGGCTTTCAGCCCGACGACCACACGTCACAGCAAGCCACGGCCAAGACGACGCTGCGATAGGGCGACTCCCGAGCTCAGTCCGTTGGCGGCTTCTGTCAAATGCAGACGTTCGCAGCGAGTGACCTGAACGACTGGCTCTGGTCGCCAGCAGACTGGCACAACACTCGAAAGAATTTCGCCGCCATTCCAGACGTTCCGGGGCTTGGGCTGCGGTGTCGGAACAAGTCTTTCGTTCACCGCCGCCGCGAGGTGCATAAATGACGAAGGGCGGGATTGAGCGGCCGTTCCGAGGAAGGCAATTACCAGCGCGTGGCGCATCAGTTTGCCGCCATTGGTATGCAATTGCACTTCAAGAACGTCTTTTACCTTGCGGTTCAAGCGGGCATTGGGGAAACTTGGCGATAGGATCCAAAGTTTGCCATTATGGCGCCCCTTATGCTTGGGGCGACAAAAATTGGTGGCGAAAGGATCGCGTCATCGCTTCTCCCTTGGCGCGGACGATGGTGCGCGGCGATAAGGATTATGCTGTCACGGAATGGTCCCGCGCCATGGCATTTTCAACGAAAGTGGCAAAGGCGCGCGCCTTGGCACTGGCCATTCGTCCGGCTGGGAACACGGCCCACAGGTCCAGCGAGGGCAATTGCCAGCCGGTCAGCACACGGCGCACCGCGCCACTCGCCAGTTCCGGGGCAAACATCCAATCCGATGTGATCGTCAGTCCCATGTCTGCGAGCACAGCGGCGCGCAAACCTTCTGCGGCGCTCACCCTTACCCGGCCATGCACAGCTACAGACGCTTCCGCGCCATCGCGGGTGAAAGACCAGACATTGGCGAGCTGGCTGTAAATGACGACGTCGTGCTCGGCGATCTCTGCGGGGTTTTGCGGTTCGCCCGCCCGCGCAAGATAGGCTGGCGTTGCCAGAACCGAGCGGGCGCCTGTCGCCAGTTTTCGTGCGATGGCAGAGGAATCGGGCAATGCCCCCATCCGCAGCGAGACATCCACCCCTTCTGCCACCAGATCGATGATGCGATCATCAAGGATCACGTCAATCTCCAGATCGGGATGCTGTTCAAGGAAGCGGGGCAAAAGCGGCACGATATGTAGTCGGGCAAAGGTTGTGGCGGCCGATACGCGCAAGCATCCCGACAGTCCCGCCCCAGCGCCACGCGCGGCCAGTTCCGCTTCGTCGGCCTCCTGAATGGCTGCCTTGGCGCGTTCGTAGAAACGCTGACCCGCCTCGGTCGGCGTGAGCCCGTGCGTCGAGCGGATCAGCAGGCTAACCTGAAGGCGGGCTTCCAACTGGGCAATGGTCTTCGACACTGCGGGTTGTCCCACGTTGAGCTGACGCGCCGCGGCTGAAAACGAGCCGGTCTCCACCACCCGCACGAGTGTCGACATTGCCTGATAGCGGTCCATTTCGGCGCCTTTCCTATTCCTCATGGGAATGAACATTATCGCCTCAAGCGGTCTGCTCTGTCGAGGGGCAATGAGGCATTTCCTGTTCACGCCACCGGATGGGCCGGAGGCGAGCAGGAGGTGCCAAGCGATGTTCTGGCTGATGCGTGCGCCCCACTCGCCGTCCATCCTTGGCGCACTTCACGCCTTTCAAACCACGGGCAGCCCGATCCCTGTGCTTCTCGTTCTGGCTGCACCGCTCATGGCGCGCCGCCAGCCTGCCAAAGGAGACAATCATGTTTGACGTTTATGCCTTCGCCACGCCCAACAGCATCAAGGTGCTGATCGCGCTGGAAGAGCTCGGCCTCGATTACAAGCTGCATGGGATCAACGTCCGCAAGGGGGAGCAAAAGGCGCCCGACTTCGTCGCGCTCAACCCCAATGCCAAGGTGCCCGTGCTGGTCGATGGCGATTTGGTGCTGACCGAGTCCGCCGCGATCCTGGTCTACCTAGTTGAAAAGGCCGGCGGACTGCTGCCCGCATCGGGAGAGGAACGGGCGCGCGCGTTCGAGCAACTCTTCTTTCACGCCTCTGGCCTCAGCCCGGCATTCGGCCAGTCAGGCTTTTTCCAGCGTTCCGCGGCAGAGCCACAGCCGATCGCAATCGAGCGCTTCTCGAACGAGGCCAAGCGTACCGTTGGCATCCTCGATGGCGTGCTGGCCCGGCGGCCGTTCGTGGCCGGCGATGCTTTCACCATTGCCGACATTGCCCATTTCGGTTGGCTGTGGCGCCGTGAATTCGCCCTGGTCGATCTCGACAACGCCCCCAATGTCTCGCGCTGGTATGACGACATGGCGGCCCGCCCCGCCGTCCAGCGCGCCATTGCGCGCATCAACACGCTCGTCCCGGCCGCCTGACCCTCCACTCGGGAGTTTCCTTCATGTCCAAGCTGTTTGCCCCGTTTACCGCCGGCGCCTTGTCGCTCAAGCATCGCGTCGTGATGGCGCCGCTGACCCGGATGCGCTCTGATCCCGGTGATCTCCCCAATGCCTTGATGCGCGAATATTATGAGCAGCGCGCCTCTGATGGCGGCCTGATTGTGTCCGAAGCCACGCCTGTCATGCGCCAAGGCTATGGCTATGCCGGAGCGCCTGGCATTTACGATGATGCGCAGATCGAGGGCTGGCGGGCGATCACCGATGCCGTTCATGCCAAGGGCGGCCAGATCGTGATGCAACTGTGGCATGTTGGCCGCCAGTCGCATCCAGACATCCAGCCGAACGGCGAGGCCCCTGTCGCACCCTCGGCGATCGCGGCCGAAGGCTATGGCTATGCAAAGCATGGGCCGGTGCCCTTTTCGACACCGCGAGCGCTGGAGCGGCACGAAATCCCGGCGATCATTGCCGCGTTTGGCGCCGGCGCCGCACGTGCCAAGGCTGCGGGTTTTGACGGTGTCGAGATCCACGGCGCCAATGGCTATCTGCCCGACCAGTTCCTGCAGGATGGTACCAACAAACGCACCGACGATTATGGCGGCCCGATCGAGAACCGGGTGCGCTTTCTGCTGGAAGTGACGCGGGCGGCCATTGATGTCTTCGGCGCCGAACGGGTTGGCGTGCGGCTTTCGCCGAGTGGCACCTACGGCTCAATGTCGGACAGCGATCCGCAGGCGACGTTCGGGTATGTGACGCGCCAGCTCGACGCGCTGGGCATCGCCTATCTCCATATTGTCGAGCCGCGCATCAAGGGCACCGAGCTTATCGAGGATGCCGAACCGGTCGCTGCTGAGCATCTGCGCCCGTTGTTTCACGGCACATTGATCGCGGCGGGCGGCTTTGACGGCACCAGCGCCGAGGCGATCCTTGAGGCTGGGCACGCCGACGCCGTGGCCTTTGGGCGCGACTTCATCGCCAACCCCGATCTGCCCGAACGCCTTCGGCACCATCTCCCGCTCACGCCTTACGACCGCGAGACTTTCTACGGTGGCGATGCGCGCGGCTACACCGACTATCCCTTCTACAATTGCGCCAATGTCTGACGATCATTCCGGCAGGGAATGGGCATTAGTCGGACGACGTGACTGCCAGTCCCTGCCGGAAGGTCCCATTGTTCCCCAAGACCCCGATCCCCAAGACCCGGATCCAAGGAGACTTCCCATGACACTGCAAGCCAAACTCGATGCTTTCAAGGCCGACTTCCAGGCGGGCAAGCCGCCCTACAACGTGCCGCCCGAAGTGATCCAGACAATGCACCGCGCCACGGCCGAGCTGATCGCCAGCGGCGCTGCGGCCCGCGCGCTCAAGGCGGGTGAGAAGGCGCCCGCCTTCACCCTCAACGATCCCGATGGTCAGCCCGTTTCTTCGGCGGATTTGCTGGCCAAGGGGCCGCTGGTGGTGAGCTTTTACCGCGGCGTGTGGTGCCCCTATTGCAACATGGAACTGCAGGCCTTGCAGGCCACGTTGCCCGAATTTGCCAAGCTGGGTGCCAGCCTGGTGGCGATCTCGCCGCAGACCGCGGTGAACAGCCGCAAGTCGGTGCGCCAGAATGAGCTGGGCTTCCCCATCCTGTCGGACACCCACAATGATGTCGCCGCCGCTTTCGGGCTGCGCTTCGAGCTGCCGGACTATCTGGTCGAGCTTTACAAGAGCCTGAAGAACGACCTGCCCGCCTTCAACGGCGATGCCAGCTGGACGCTGCCGATGCCCGCCCGCTATGTCATCGGCCAGGATGGCACGATCCTCTATGCCGAGGTGAACCCGGATTACACCCGCCGGCCTGAGCCTGAGGACATGCTGCCAGCGCTGCGCCGCGCCGCGCATGCCGCTGCCTGATCCCTCCGCCCCGGCCAGTCCGCCCGGCCGGGGCATTTGCAAAGTATCGATCCATGCCAAAAACCTTTCTCATCACCGGCGCCAGCAAGGGTATCGGCCTTGCTCTTTCGCAGCGCCTCGCCCGCAGTGGGCATCATGTCATCGGCCTGGCCCGCCATGCCACCGGCACGTTTCCGGGCACGTTGGTGCCTGTCGATCTGGCCAATGCCGATGCGACGCAGGGCGTCTTGCACGATCTGGCGGCACGTTTTGCCATCGATGGCGTGGTCAACAATGTCGGGCTGGTGGGCGCACAGTCACTGGCGTCCGTCACGCTACCGATGCTTGACGAGGTGATGCAGGTCAACCTCCACCCGGCGGTGCAAGCCGTGCAGGCGCTGTTGCCGGGCATGGTCGAGCGCGGCTGGGGGCGCGTGGTCAACATCACCAGCCTGACCGTGTTGGGCGCGGTGCAGCGCACGGCCTATGCGGCGGCCAAGGCGGCGCTGGTCAGCTTTACCCGCAGTTGGGCGTTGGAGCTGGCAACAACGGGGATCACCGTGAACGCTGTCTCGCCGGGGCCGACCGAGACCGAGCTCTTCCGCGCCAACAACGCGCCCGGCAGCGAAGGTGAGCGCCGCTACCTCTCTGCCGTGCCGATGGGCCGGTTTGGCCAGCCCGAAGAGATTGCCGCAGCGATTGCCTTCCTGCTGTCAGACGAGGCCGGGTTCATCACAGGCCAGACCCTGAATGTCGATGGTGGTGCCTCGGTGGGCAAGGCTGCGTTTTAGGCGGCGGGAACGGGTTCGCCCGATGCGGCGTCGATCGAGCCCAGCAGTTTGAGGCACCATTGCGAAAAGGCCGCAACCCGGGCGGACCTGTGATGGCGCATCGGGTAAATCGCGTAGAGCGGAAAGGTCTCATCGCGCCAGTCGGGAAACAGTTCAACCAGCCTGCCTTGTGAAAGCAAGGCGCCACTGCCCAGTTGCATGATCTGGGCGATGCCGACGCCCTCGCAACAGGCGTCGGTCATCGTCGCCACATCACTCACCATCAGCCTTGCGGATTGGCGCACCGGCACGATCTCCTTGCCCCTGCGAAACTCCCAGTCAAAGGCGCGGCCGGTCAGGGGATCGCGATAATCGATGCAGTCATGTTGGGCGAGGTCTGTGGGATGCAGCGGCCTTCCACGGGCCGCAAGATAGGCGGGCGATGCCACGGTAAGGATGCGCGTTTCGAGCAGCTTGCGCGCCGTGAAGCCCGCGACCTGAGGTTCGCCGAAGCGAAGCGCCAGGTCAAACCCATCGGCGACGAGATCGCCGACATGATCACGCATGACGAGTTCCAGCCGCACCTCGGGATAGGCGGCAAGAAAGCTGCCAAGTTCCTTCGCCAGCACCAGTCGCGAGAAAAAGGGATCGACATTGACGCGCAGGCGGCCCCGCACGGCATGCGCGCTGCCTGCGGCCTCCTGCGCGGCGTGGGCAATGCCATCGAGATGCGGGCCCACGCGATCACAAAACCGTCTGCCCTCGTCGGTAAGCCGCAAGGTCCGCGTGGTGCGGTCGAGCAGCCTGACGCCCATGCGCGCCTCAAGCCGCTGGATTGCGCGGCCCACGCCCGACTGGGTCAGCCCCAACGTTTGCGCGGCGCGGGTCATGGTCCCGGCCTCCACCACTGCCATCAGCACGGTGACACCTGACAGCAGGCGCGCATCGTAAAGCAATCTGCATGACTCCTGATCCGGAATGTTATGACAAATCGGCTTTATAGTCCGACGTCGTAAAGTGCCATAGGTGTCCTCCATGAATCCTGGAGGTTGTGATGACAAAGATTTCAACGGTGCTGGTGATGGGCGCTTCGCGTGGGCTTGGCCTTGCCTTGGCGGAGGAATGGCTGAAGCGGGGCTGGCACGTCATCGCCACCGCGCGCAGCGGCTCGGCAGGACTGGACGGCTTGGCTGCGCGCTTTCCTGCCAGTCTCGACATCGAGACGGTGGACATCGACCAGTCTGCCGGGGTGCATGCGCTGCGCCAACGTCTCGCTGGCCGGGCCATCGACGTTCTGTTCATCAATGCTGGCATTGCCAGGGCCATTGCGGAAAGCCCGGCCACCGCGTCAGAGCAGGATTTCCTTGCCATGATGCTGACCAACGCCTTGGCACCCGTGCGCGCGGCCGAACTGATGGGCGATCTGGTGCCAAAGGGTGGCACGGTTGCCATCATGACCTCGGAGCTGGCCAGCATCACCCATGCAACGGGCGGCTGGCAGCTCTACTCTGCCAGCAAGGCGGCGCTCAACATGCTGATGAAGGGCTATGCCGCCAAACATGCCGGGGATGGCCATGCGTTGCTGCTGGTCGCGCCGGGCTGGGTGCGCACAGAGATGGGAGGCGAGGATGCGCTGCTTTCGATAGAGGAGAGCATTCCCCATGTCGTGGACATGGTCGAAGCAAATCGGGGCAAGCCCGGCCTTCGTTTTGTAGATCGGTTCAACCGATCCTTGCCGTGGTAAAAATTGACGCCCGGCGGCCTTGGCCACCGGGCGCCGAGATGGGGCGGTCGTTCAACGGTTGGGGAGTGTGCGCCCCAGGAAGTCGCGGATCAGCGGGACGATTTCGTCGCTGCGGTCTTCGAGGGCAAAGTGACCGGAATCGATCAGGTGCAGTTCGGCCTGCGGGTTATCGCGCAAGTAGGCCTTGGCGCCATCGGCCGGGAAGATCACGTCATTGGCACCCCACACGATCAGCGTCGGTGGCTTGCGCGTGCGGAAGAACTGCTGGAATTGCGGGTAGAGCGCGACATTGTTGCGGTAATCATAGAACAGGTCGAGCTGGATCTCGTCATTGCCGGGGCGGTCAAGCAGCGCCTGATCGTGGGCCCAGGTGTCGGGATCGACGCGGCTCTCGTCCTTGGAGCCATTCACATATTGCCACTTGGTCAGCTCTGGCGTCAGCACTTTGCGCAGCGCGTTGCGGTTGGCGGGGGTCGGATTGGCCCACAACGCTTCGACCGGCTTCCAGAAGTCCTGAATGCCATCCTTGTAGGCGTTGCCATTCTGCACGATGAGCCCGGTCACGCGCTCAGGGTGGCGCAGCGCCAGACGCAGGCCAACCGGTGCGCCGTAGTCCTGAATGTAGATGGTGTAGCTGTTCACACCGATCTGGCCGAGCAAGGCATCGGTGACGTCGGTCAGATGCGCAAACGTATAGGCGAACTTTGTGTGATCCGGCGCGCTGGAATTGCCAAAACCGGGATAATCGGGCGCGATCACATGATAGCGGTCGGCAAGCGCAAGGATCAGGTTGCGGTATTGGAAGGATGAGCTGGGAAAGCCGTGCAGCAGCAGGACGGTGGGTGCATCCTTCGGGCCCGCCTCGCGATAGAAGACATCAAGGCCCTCGACCTTGGCGGTACGATAGTGGACGGCTGAAGCGGCGGGGAGCGCGGCGATTGTGCTGGCCGGGGCGGCCTGGCTGGCGGTGGGCACCGCCATGGCAATGGCTGCGGCGCAGACCGCGCGAAGAAAGTTTGCTTGGTACATGTTGGGCTCCTGTCGACAAATGGTGGCGATGGCTCCTTCTCTCTCATTCCCACCTCGTCGATAATCGTGAAATAATTCACTTCATTATTGCCATTTTGGCTGATAGTCCTAGCAGGCCGAAGGGAGTGCGCAATGGACCGGCTGAAAACCCTGCAAACCTTTGTCTGCGTTGCCGAACATGCCAGCTTTGCCGAAGCGGGGCGGCGGCTCAACATGTCGCCCACCACCGTGACCCGCAGCATTGCCGCTCTTGAGGCCAGCCTTGGCGTATCCCTGCTGATGCGCACCACACGCAGCGTTCGGTTGACCGAGGAGGGGGCAGCCTTTCTCGACCGCGCCCGCGCAGGGTTGGCCGAGATCGATGGCGCTTTCGAAACAGCCCGTGGCAGCCGCCTTGCCCCGCGTGGCACACTGACGGTGACGGCGCCGGTGATGTTCGGGCGGCTGCATATTCTTCCCGTCGTTGCGGAACTGCTTGGCCGTTATCCCGATCTGCACATCAGGCTGCTGCTGCTCGATCGCATGGTGCGCATGGTCGAGGAGGGCGTCGACATCGCGGTACGCATTGCCGATCTGCGTGACAGTGCGCTCCACATGCAGCGCATCGGCGAAGTGCGGCGGGTGCTCAGTGCGAGCCCGGCCTATGTGCAGGCGCATGGCATGCCAGGCGGTCTGGCCGATCTGCGCCGTCACCATCTGATCGTCCTGGAAGACGAACTTGGGCCGCAGCGCGGCTGGGGGATTGAGACCGGGGGCAAAGGCCGGTTGCCGCGCCTGTCGGTCAACAATGTCGATGCGGCGATTGCCGCCGCAGTGGCAGGGCTTGGGATTGTGCGGACACTGTCCTATCAGGTGGCCGATCACCTTGCTTCTGGCCGTCTGATCCCGGTGCCGGATGGCGATCACGCGCCGGCAGTGCCGGTCTCGCTGCTGTTCCAGAGCGGCCGCAAGGATCAGCCGAACATTCGCGCCTTTATCGATGTCGCACAGCGGCAAATGGCAATGACCGGTATCCGCAGCGCCAGCACCTGACAGTATGCCAAACGCGAAGCCCCGGCACCGCTTGAAGACGCGGAACCGGGGCGGTGCATGTGAGGCTACGCCTCGACCGGCGCCTGGCCTGAAATCAGGCGGCGGGCTTGGTCCACTCATTGCCCTTCATGAAAGCATCGAGCGGGGTGTGGACGATGTGGTTGGTGTAGTTGCTCATCAGCTTGGTCGCCGCGCCCAGGATCACTTCGAGCACGTTGCGGCGGGTGAAGCCGGCGGCGATGAAGGCATCAACATCGGCATCAGCGACAAAGCCGCGGTCGCGCACCACCAGCGTGGTGAAGCGGTGCAGCGCCTCAAGGCGAGCGTCGGGCAGTTCGGTGCCGGCGCGCAGCGCGGCGATCACGTCATCACCCATCTTCTGCATCTTGGCCAAGGTGGTGTGGCCAGCCATGCAATAGTGGCATTCGTTCTCGAAATTGGCGGTCAGATAGACCACCTGCTGTTCGTGGACGGTCAGCGTGGTCTTGGAAAACAGATCCCACAGCGCGGTGTAGCCAGCGAGCAGTTCAGGCGATTCAGCCATGTAGGACTGAAGGTTCGGCACAAAGCCAAAGGCACCCTTGACGCCCTCGAAGATGGGGCGGGCGGCTTCAGGAGCGGTCTCGATGGTGTAGGCGGTGAACTCGGTCATGGATGCGGTCCTTGTCTGGATCAGTGGAAGGGGTCGTTGTTCGACCCACACACATTGGCTCCTTTGTGGGCGGCAACGAAGATCGGCTGATCGACTAACGCTTATGCCCATTGGGAATAAGCGAGAACGAGGATGGGCCGGGCGCACGGTATCGGCGCCACCACAAAGGTTTAGATTTGCAGGGTCACCGGGCCGCTCTCCTTGGCGGGAGCCGCGCAGCAGATGAGCGCCTCGTCGGACGCAAGCGAAACGCCCACTTGGGTGGTGTGGACCACCTGCCCGGCCAGCACGCGGGTCCGGCACGCGCCGCACTGCCCCGACCGGCAGCCATAATCGGGAGACAGGCCCGAGCGCTCTGCCAGAGCCAGCAGATTGTCAACCTCTGGGGTCCAGATGGCGCTGGTGCCGTTATTGATGCTCGCATCGGCAAATGTAATGGCGACGGGCTGTTCGGCAGGCCCGGTCGAATCGATCACCGCCGCTCCCGCCTCGATCCTGCGGCTCAGCGCGGATGGGCCAAAGGCCTCGGCATGAATGCGCTCCTCGGCCACATTCAGGGCCCGCAGGCCGTCATACAAATCCTGCATGAAACCCGCAGGGCCGCAGAGATAGAAGTCATAATCACCAAACGGCAGCGTGCGGCGCAGCAGGTCGATGTCTATCCGGCCAAGGTGATCGTGGTTGCCGGGCAACCCATCAGGATCAACCCGACCCACCACCCGCAGCACCTTGATGGCCCCTTGGTTGGCCTGTGCAATGGCCGCCAGTTCGCTGGTGAAAAGCTGGTCATCGGGCGAATGGGCTGACGTTATCAGCCACGCCCGGCGCGGCTTGCCGCTGCGGGCACCTTGATCGGCCAGATGGCGGGCCATCGCCACCATCGGGGTTATGCCGATCCCTGCCCCCAGCAGAACGGCGGGGCGCTGCTCGGCCGTATCCAGCGTGAAGCTGCCTTGCGGCGCGCGCGCCTCGATCACATCGCCGACCGCAAGACTATGCAGATGGCGCGAGGCGCGACCGGCGCGCTTCACGCTGATGCGGTATAGTGGCGCGCCGGGGGCAGAGGAGAGTGTGTAGCTGCGGACCAGCGGGCGAGGCTGATCGGGCAGCGCCACGCGGATTGGCAGGTGTTGCCCGGCTAGCGGCACCGGCATGGATCCCCCATCGGCAGGTTCGAGATGGAGGGAGCGCACATCGCGGCTCTCATCGACGATCCGCGCAATCCTGAAGTGGCGCCACTCGGTGATTGCCTGCTTTGCCCGCGCCTCGGCCCAGATGCCGGTCGCGGCCAGATTGGGTGACCACCCGTGATCTGCCAGATCCCATGTCAGCGGCAGGGCGCTCTTGCGGCGCACGATGCGCTGGGGCGCTACTTGCCACAGCCGCTCGGCACCCTGAAATCCGGCGGTTTCGGGCGAATCCAGCAAGACCATGGCCTCGCCAGAGATCTGCAGCACATCACCCTTTGACCAGTCGATGAACACGAGCCCGGCCTTGCCCGTCTCGCTTATGTTGCCAAGCGTGCTGAAGAACTGGTTCCCGGCAAAATCGGGGATGGTGAGGGTGCCATCATCATCAATCCGCACAAAGCCTGGCCGCCCACCCCTGTGCGAAACATCGGCGCGCAAGCCTTGCGCCGTCTGCGCATAGCTCGCGACGAAAAAGCTGTCCGCCTGCCCGATCAGGGCACGGGCTTCATTGTCAAGCGCCGCCAGATGCTGTGGGGGGATCGCCACATGCAGGCGCGGATCGCGCGTGCAATGCGGTGATCGCTGCTGAATATATTGGGGGCAATTGCCAAAGGATTCCTCGACCGCGATCACGAAGTCGCCATCGCCCATGCCTACCACTTTGCCATTGAGCCGGTTGCGTCGCCGGGTCGCAGGTTCGATGCCGATCATAGCCACAGCGCCGCCGGGCACCAGACCAGCCTGCGCCGGGTCGCCGGGGTCCGCTGCGCTGGTCACGCGCAGATGCGTGGCGTCACTGGCCGACAGGAAGCCCGGCAAGCCAGCACGCGGGGAGGCCCACACCAGCCCATCGGGGGCGATAGTGCCAAAGACCGCGAAGGGCAGTTGTTCGTAAAATTGGCGATGTTGGTCGATCATGTGGTCACGGATCACGCGCCGACCCAGCTCGGCCATTTGCGCGGCGACGCCGACGGTGTGCTGCAAAGCGATTTCGCCGCGGTGCCAAGGTGAAGCCGCTTCCATCGCGGGGTGTTCAGACATGATCGTGATCTCCATGCGGCGGGGAAACGCGCCAAGGGCTTCCCCGCCGACCGGATAAGGCGTCAGACGGTCAGTCCCGCTGGCGTGGTCTGGAACGGCACGAAACCTTCGAGCGCCTCGACCCGCTGCAACCAAGCGCATGTGAGGGGATAGGGCGCGAGGTCCACATTCCCTTCGGGTGCGCGGGCGATGTAGCTGTAGAGCGCGACATCCGCGATGGATGGGCTGGTGGTTGCCGCCAGCCATGTGCGCGTGGCCAGCGTCTTTTCCACGACGACCAGTGTATCATGCGCCCGGCTGATCACTTCATCGGCGTCAAATGAGGCGCCGAAGACGGTGATAAGTCGGGCCGCACAGGCACCGTATGCGAGTTTCCCCGCCGCGATAGACAGCCAGCGCTGCACTTCCGCTTCGGTCGCAATGTCTTTCGGCAGCCATGCATCCGTTTCGGTCTTCCGGGCAAGATAGACGAGGATGGCATTGGAATCGGCAATAACCGTCTGTCCATCCTCCAGCACCGGTATTTCGCCAAAGGGGCTCAAGGCCAGAAACGCGGGTGCCTTGTGGGCGCGGGCGGCAAGGTCCACCTCGATCAGCTCATGGTCGAGGCCCAGCAGGGACAGAAACAGGCGCGCGCGGTGCGAATGGCCAGACAGTGGATGATGATACAGCTTCATGGTGCTCTCCGTTCGATACAGCGGGGAAAAGATGCGGTGCTGGCTGCAGGTGGACCAGTTTCCGTCCTCGCCCCGCAATGCGCGACGTGGAGCAGCTCTTTGTCGTGCGTTCAGCTCATGAGGCCATGCTTGTCATCGATCGTTGATGACGATAATCGTGAATTTTGGAAGTTTACTATTGCTCTGCCGGAAATAATGGATTTGGCGGTCCGCTCCGTTGGGTGGGCATTCCAATGCCGTTCGCGATCACGAGCTAACTGCCTCCCTGTGCATACTCGCATATCGTGCAGGTCATTCGGCCCAGTATAAACACGCGGAATGTGTGGGCTTTCGATGTCAGTGACGTTTTGAACTGTGGGAGACGAATGGCAGTTTTCCGCAGACCACATCTTTCAGCAGACCAGCAGATCGAGTGAGCGTGTGGCCGGTGTCCGCCTAGACCGTCCTTCCATCCACCCCCTCGGAATGACGTGATCTGGTCGCGTGCTGCCGGTTCGCCGTGGTTGGAATTGCCGCCGCGAAAGGCGACATTCAGCGGCTTGGGCCGGGCCATCGAAACCGGCCGTACATTAACGCTGTCGGTGGTACTACCGAAGGACGAGGGCTGGGACTTACCCGCCGGTCGCAATGGCAGCAGGTGCTATCTGACTGCGCCGAAAGCCGCCATTCATCGAACCGAGTATGCCCTCTCACCTTCGGTTGGGGATGGACAGACCGGCAGGCCTCCTTTGGACTGCGAGAAAAACTTTAGCTGACCTTCACCTAATTCACCTGAGGATAAATGCTCGACCCCCTAGTGGTAAAGCTGTCAGCGGCAATATCGCACTTCAGGTAGAATGTCTTCCGATCCTTCTCGCAGCCATGCGTCAAGGATCGGGGCTTTGCTGCCTTGTTCGCGGATTGCCTGGCAAAGGCGAACGGCCTCGCGGCGCACCAGCGAGATGTCGACAGCGAGCTTAGATTTCGGATTGACGAGCTTATATTGGGCCATGTTGAGGAGGTCACCTAATGCTGCCTCAAGGCGGTGCCGCTGTTCCAGTTGGAGCAGCTTATGCACGACCACTTCACGCATCGTGTCTAAAAGCATCGGCATTTCGAAATCGGTTTGGACCTCAATCATCATTACCAGACGATCAATGATGGCGGGCGGCAGGACTCTTCTAATTGCCGGTGGGGCACCGACCCATCGCTGAATCGCGTCATAACTATTGCGGATGGTCCTGCTGTCAGATGACACGAAGCCCTTCAAAATTTGCCCCGAAAGACGCGAGCGCCAGTCGCTGAATTTTGCTGTGAAATGTATAAGCGCGCCCAAACCGGCATTGTCGGATGTCGCTGTGACGAAGTTCCAGAGCGCGAGGGCGCGCTCACCGGTTTTGTCTTTGGAACTTAGGAACGGAGTCAGGGCCTCGGAAAGAGCCAGTCCGGCGGCGTGTCGAATCGCACCCTGCGTTTGCTCATGTAAGGGCGTGAGTAGGCCGCGGTCTGGGGTGATGGCCGAACTACGCCACGCGCAAAACACATCGAAGAGTTCTCTGGCCTGCTTGTATGTCGGCTTAAATGTTTTCGATCTGACGGTATAGAGGATCGAGATCGCACCATGTTCGCTGGTCAGATCGGGCGGCATCGCGAATATACGCTTCCTGAACGCGTCGCTACCTGAAGTCCTGTCAGGCTTGGGAATGTCGGTCAGGCTGAAGGGATACAGCACCTGCTGTCGTGGCAGAGGAGGATCGCCAGCATCAAGATCTCCCCACAGCCGTTCAGACAAGATCTGGTTTTGGGCATCGGAGAGATGACCAGCCTGCCTCAAGGAAATCAGGCGATGAAGTGCAGGATTCCGACATTGATCCACTTCCATTTCCGCCAGCCATTGGTCAATTAAGGCTGCTGTGTTGGCGTTAGGCTTAATTGCACGCATATCATCGTGCCCAATCCACTTGAGCGGATCGATGGCATGGGGATCTAGCGGAAGGGGCAAGGCAAGGCCTTTTTGCGCTGCTTGAGGCCGAAGATCCGGCGCGATGGCGGCGTAGCTGTTGCGCAGGAGAAGCGCTATGGGCTCAAAAAGAAGCGGACTGCGCAAGCTGCTGCCGAGGATCAGCCCGAGCATCTCGATATGAAGATTATAGGCAGCAGCACTGGGTAAGCGAATGACAAACCGAGCCAGAACTTGGAGAAGTGACTTCAGACGATCAGCGGCGAGGTGGCGCTCGCTTTCGATCGGTGCGCCTTGCATCTGCGCAAGCCAGTAGTTCCGAGCCTTGATAAGGGCATTGGTGGCTGTTGCGGCATCATCATTCGACAGGGTCGCGATAACCAGCCGCGACAGGTAGCGATCAAGCAGTGCGTCACGGTCTCCAGCCAGATAGCGGATCAAATTGAGAAGCCATGGCGCATTGCGCTCCTCCTTGAGCGTATGCGCGTCTATCCGTTCATCATTGAAGAGGTTCAGATAGCGAAGGCGCGGAGGCACGCCGACCGTTTCGAATAGGCCAGCCAACTCGTCAATAGGCTCTACCGTTGCATAGCTGCCGAAACTGAGAGTTACAGTTGGCGTAACCGACGATCCGGCATCGAAGCGGGGCGTCCCAACATCAGGGCGGCGCCGGCTGTCTCGCACGGCTTTTGCGATCGAGGATGTTAGGGCGTCGATTTCACTCCAAGGATCACAATGCCTTGCCCGATAGCGATCATTCCATGCATAGTCCTCGAACCTATCACGACGATAACTGCCTGCTATGAACTCGAAATAGGCAAGCCGCGATTGAATCCAGAGTGACGTTCGATTAAGCCTCTCTCGGCGCTGCAGATCCTTAAGTGTCTCGTGGACGAGAGCCTCGGCGTTTTCGAGCTTGCCGCATTCGGCCAAAATTGCCGCTTGACGCAGTGCCCATATCGGATCCTTTCCCTGTATGTCGGCGGTCACGGCAAGCGCAGCTGCCAGATCGAACCGCGCACAGTGGTAAAGCGCAGTCTGATGGGCGGCCTCGGCCTTCATTTCGCCCGCGAAAGAAGGTAGGCTCCTGATAAACCTAGCAAGTCGCTCGAAGCTTGCCTCGTCGCCCTCAAGCCTCGCGTGATTTAGCAGGGCAAGAGCCAGATCTGCCTGCGCCTGCTGTGAAATCTGAGACATGCCTTCGGGATCGGCTAGATCGCTAATCCAGGACGCGATCACCGGATCGAGGGGCCATAAGGCAGTACGATGGCGCCAAATCAGCTCGCTGAAAAAGCCGATAATCTCTTCTTGGGGCAGTGCTTGCAGCACCGGAAGGGACATCGGAGCGTTGCTAGTGGCGCTCCTGATCGCACGCCTCTGACTGTGAGGGCAGATCAGCCAGCCAGGGTAACTCTCCCGATCCAACCGCCATTGATTGATGCAGGTACGCAGGTTTTCCGCCTGTTCCTCAATGGTCTTAGCATCGGGAGTTGGCGTCACTGGACACTCGCCAGGCTGCCACTCATGGCTGAGCTTGGGGCGATGATCGCGCAGAAGTTGCAGAAAGCGATACGTCGCGGCCTCATGGCGCCGATTACTATCCAGGTGCGCCACTAGCGGGTGAAGATCGATGGGAACGATGTTATGAGCGACAAGATAGCGGCGTTTCGCCGCGCCGAGATCAAGAGCACCGACCAAATAGATGCGTCGCGCGGAATCTCCTAAATGATCCCGAACCCAGCCCGCCCAGGCTAGAAAATTGGGGTCGTCGCCGGAAAAACCGAGCAAACATAGGTCATTCTCGATGAAGGTCTGCCGAGCGAAATTGACGAAGGCGCCATGGGTCTGTGGGTAGGCACGATAGTCTTCTGCCGCGAGGATGAACGGTCCGCCCTTGTCAATCGATCCATGCAGCTTGACGATTCGCGGCGCCCGGGTTCGTGCCAAGTCGGCAGGACTGGTCACAGGTTCGTAACTTCGATCGACGGCTTGGGACGCCCGTTCAAGAAGGGTGTCGTAGTTGGTGGTCAGTACGTCCGACCAGTCCAACTCCAGCAGGATCCGATGAAGCGGCGCAGGCGCCCAAGAAGAATCCCTGATGTGCCCGTGAATGAAATCGTCGAGCGCATTCTGGCCAAAGTAGACCCGATATTCCTCGGCTAGGCGCAAAGCATCATCGGGCGCTCGGGTCGGATCCGCCGCATAGAGTTCCCGCGCCATTGCCTGCTTGAGATGAAACCAGAGGGGAGGCAAGGGGATATCATCCGCGGCCAGAATGGCTGACCGGCTAATTCCGGCGCCCACCATCACGGCTGCGCCACGAGCTCCCTCGCTTTTCCAAAGCGTCTGGGAAAGCCGCAGCAGGGCGGGATAGTCCTCGAGATCTTCAACCTTCATCGGCAAGGCGTCCAGCATGCGAAAATAAACATGTGATCAGTGCGATGGCCTATTCGGTTTGGCGATTGCTTTCAATTTAGAAGATGTCTCACTTGCCGATCCAGCTCCTTGAATGAAAGCCCGCTTTGGACTGTATGGATTTGGCTTGCGAACGTTGCATTTGAGGGCGGCAACGATCAACATGGCACGGCGCGTGGAATGGCCGGTGTTGGCCTAGAATGACCTGCCCGGCGCTACATCGCAACGTCGTGTTCTGGTCGGAAGCGAACGCGGCGTCGTGGGATCAAGCAGTCATTTCCCTTGACGGACTCTTAACAGGCTGCGGAAATAGGCCCTGTATGGCGGGGTCTATTCCCTTTGATGCGATGCACTGCGGGACTGGGCCCCGTTTTTTTCGTGTGATGCGCGCCGATCCAGACTTTTCACCGCCCATTTGGCGTACATCAGGCGCACTTATCCTGTCGCCAGCAGCTTTGGCAGGCGCACCAGATTGTAGGCGGCGGCGGTTAGTGTGAAGGCCCAGCCCACGCGTGGCAGTCCACGGTGGCGGGTCTTGCGCAGATTGCCACAGGTCTTGGCCCAACCGAAGACCTCTTCGATCCGCTTGCGGATGCGGATGCTGGCGGCATAGCCGGGGTGCCGGGTGGTGCGGCCGTCGATGGCCGAGCGCCGGTTGGCGGTGTTTTGCGCGACATGGGGCGTCACGTTCAACGCGCGCAGATTGGCGATGAAATCGGCGGTGTCGTAGGCCTTGTCGGCCCCCAGCGTGATGCGGTGGCAGCCGTCCAGGCGCTCCAGCATGGTCAACGCGGCCTCCCGCTCGGCAGTGTCCGTGGCATGCGTGAGCGTGGCATCAACCACGAGACCATGGCGGTTTTCCATCAGGACATGACCCATGTGGCACAGCTTTGCGGCTTGTCCGCGTGCCTTCTTGAACAGACGTGCATCCGGATCGGTGGTTGAAGCGTGGGTGGCATTGCTGCGCTTTTCGCCGTGAAAATCCCGCTCGGCGTTGCGTCCCTTGTGTTTGGGCGGCGGCGGGGTGTCGTCGTCATCGGAACCCTCGCCCGCATCCCTGGGCATGAAGCTCTTCATGCTGGCCCAGGCCTCGATCAGCGTGCCATCCACCGAGAAATGGTCATCCGAAAGCAGCGCCTTGACCCGGGCCTGCTGCAACACCGCCGTGAGAAACTTTGCCGCGATGTCGCCGGCCAGCAGCCGCTCGCGGTTCTTGGTGAACACCGTCACGTCCCAGATCGGCGCGTCCATCGACAAGCCCACAAACCACCGGAAGAGCAGATTATAATCCATCTGCTCCATCAACTGGCGCTCGGAACGGATGGTGTAGAAGGCCTGCAGCAACAGCGCGCGCAGCAGTTTCTCAGGCGCAATCGAGGGCCGACCAATCGGCGCGTAAAGCCCTGAGAAATCCGGCGAAAGGATGTCCAGAGCCTCGTCAACGATCGCCCGGATGGCCCGCAGCGGGTGCCCTGCTAGAACCCGTGCCTCGCAACTCACGTAGGAAAACAGTCCTTCGCTCCGCTCGTCAGATCCGCGCATCGCTTCGTCCTCAACCTCATCCTGGGCAGAGGCTGAATCACATCAAGGTGCTCAACGGAAGCCTTTTTCCGCAGCCTGTTAATGTCAGCCTTCCACATAAGGGGACCTGTCGAAAAAATGCGGGCCTATCGCTTCCCTTTAGCTCAAAAGCCCGCGATGGTCCTAGAAACAGGATGTACAAGAACAGGGATCCAAATGCCATTCTGGGACGGCCGTGCTGCCAATGCTGCGGATATCAGACTCTATGTTCCGGGCACGGGCTGGCGGGCAGCGGTCAGCATTGAGGGCGATTCTGACGACACGCCGGTCCCAGGGTCGGCCAACGCGGTCGGCAGCGTGCTACTGAATATCCTCAACGCCACCAATCTGGTAGTCCTCACCGGCACCGGCTCGTCCTTCGGCGTCAGCAACCCGCCAGGGCGACCGACGCCGGCGGGGATGTCGGATGTCTGGGTCGCTGTGCGCGCGGCGGCAGGCGACGCTGTTTTCGATGCGATCGTCGCCAGCTTCGGCGCCGAGCGCGTGAGCGAGAATATCGAGAAGCTGCTCACCTTATGCAAACTCTATCTCGAGCTTCATGACGGCGAGACGAGCGAGCCCGTGCTATCCATGCAGGCTTTTGTCGAAATCGCTGAGCAGGCCATCCTAGCGCGCGTCGATTTCATCGATCGGGAGAGTGGCCTCGATGCTCATGACGCCCTGATCCGCAAAATCGGACGCCGTGGGGTACGCAAACCCCGCGCCAAACTCTTCACAACCAATTATGATCTCTGCTTTGAAGAGGTGGCGCGCCGGTCACGTTTCACGTTGATCGACGGTTTTTCGCACCATCTCGACCAAACCTACGATCGCACCAATTTCGATCTCGATATCGTGCGTAGGGATGGGCACCGCGAGAACCCCGACTATGTGGCCAATGTCCTGAAATTCTACAAGTTGCATGGCTCGATCGACTGGCGCCGTGTCGGAGGCGACATCCTGCGCACCCGTGCGCAGGTAGGCAAGCCGGTCCTGATCTATCCGCGTTCGAGCAAATATCAGGAGAGTTTCGACGCGCCCTATCTCGACATGCTCTCGGCATTCCAGGCGGCCTTGCGCGAACCGGATACCGCGCTCCTGATTTCCGGGTTCGGGTTCAATGACGACCATATCAGCAGTCCGATCATGTCCGCGATCGAATCCAACATGTCGCTGCGGCTCGCGATCTGCGACATCGCTTTCATCCCCGACGAGCAGCTGCTGCTCGGCGGCCACGATCTGGCGGGCAAGGCCGAGCTTCCCAACCGCTTTCTTACCCGGTTCCGGCGCTTGGCCGATAGTGGCGATGCCCGTGTGCACCTGATGAACGGCCGGTTCCAAGATCTCGCTGCCGCGATGCCAGACCTGATCGGCGAGACCGACCGCGAGCGGCATGTCCAACGCATGCGTGCGATCCAGCAAGGCGCGGCGGGTCCGGCATGACCCCGATTAATCCGATCGAGATCGATCGCTACGTCGGCACGGTGACCCAAGTCACGGCGTCCCATATCCATATGAACCTGCCCAACGCCGTGCCAGGGCGCGAGAGCCGGGGAACGTCGTTGGGAGCGGTCGGCGACTTCGTGTTCATCGACTGCGAGCGATCCTTCATACTTGGTCGCATCGTCGAGACTCGCCTGCCCGACGGCGAGCGGCTGACCGTCGAGCCCAAGGTGGGTGACGGCGGTACGGTCAATCCGATCGGACGGGTGCAGCTGCTCGCCGCCGTCGAACAGCGATCCAATCGGCTGAAGCGAGGCCTTGTCCAATTCCCGCAGATCGGTGACGCAGTCTATCTCGCCCAGCCCCAGCTACTCGCGACCCTGATCCGCAATGCGGTTGCAGGATCGGACGATCTAACCCTGAGCATCGGCCGGATCGACGCCGCCGATGGGGTTGATGTCTGCCTCCCCCCCGATCGCCTCTTTGGGCGTCATTGCGGGGTGTTTGGCGCGACCGGGGGAGGCAAGAGCTGGACAGTCGCAACGCTGGTCGAGCAGGTGAAGGCCGCCGGAGGCAAAGCTGTCGTTCTCGACCCAACCGGCGAGTTTTCCGACCTCGCCTGTGTCGACAAGGTATTCACCTTTGCGGCGCCGGCTGCGGGTCAGGATTTAGCGTATTTCCCCTATCGGCACATGACAGAGGACGATCTGTTTTCGCTGTTCCGGCCATCGGGACAGAGCCAGGGACCCAAGCTGCGCGAAGCGATCCGCAGTCTCAAGCTGGTAAGCGCAATGGGGGCTGCCATCCCGCAGGGCGTCACTGTCGCGGACGGAACGATCATCAAGCGCATGAAGCCGCGCGCGCCATTCCTCACAGCCGTGCGCGATCACGCGGTCACGCTGCATGCGCCGGGATGCGCCTTCGACATTCATCGCCTCGCCGAGCAGATCCGGGCCGAGTGCATCTATCTGACGGGAGAGCCCGGTCATTTCGGCAACGCCGACCAAGGCAGTGTCGCCTTCTGCGAAAGCCTGACTGCGCGGATCAACACGCTCCTCGCGTCGCAGGAGCTGCAATGCGTCTTCGGACAGGACGGGGTATCGCTGGTCGACGAGCTTCGTGCTTTCTTCGAGGACGGTGCGCGAGATGTCGCCGTAGTGTCCTTCAAGGAGGTACGTTTCGAACATAATACACGCGAGATCCTTCTCAACGTGATCGGACGTTTCCTGCTTAGCGAGGCGCGCGCTAATCGTTTCCGGACCGACCCTCTGGTGGTGTTCCTCGATGAGGCCCATCAATTTCTCGGGCGGACCGTTGGGGACGATTATGCGTCGATCAAACTCGATTCCTTCGGCATAATCGCCAAGGAAGGCCGAAAATATGGGCTGACATGCGTGCTCGCGACGCAGCGCCCACGCGACGTGCCGCCGGACGTGCTCAGCCAACTTGGCACCCTTATCGTTCACCGCCTGACCAATGATCAGGATCGCGAGACGGTCGAGCGCGCCTGTGGCGATCTTGACCGCAGCGCCGCTCAGTTCGTGCCTATGCTTGCACCGGGCGAGGCTGTGGTAATTGGCCCTGAACTGCCCGCACCGGTGCCGATCTTCGTGCGCCGCCCCACGACCCCGCCCGACAGCAAAGGGCCGGCGTTCCAAAAGGCGTGGCAAGATCGCCTTGCGAAGCGACAGGTGCCTCCAGAACCGCCCGGGGCTCCTGTGCAGGGCGAACCCGCACCGTGATCGAGAACCGACTTTGTCGTGGTCCCTTCGTTGCTGACCCTGTTCGAACCAGCGCCATCCTAGTCGATGAATTCGATAATCGCGCGGCTATGACCAGTGTCGAATATTTTTTCGGATAAATTCAGAATGGAACGCTGAACGTCTGGAGTCGGGGAGCATCATGGCAACCAAGCGTGTAGCACCCCGATGCTGATCGCGAGTTGCCGACCATACTCGGGTCCCCCTTTGTGGACGACGCCAATGATTCCGTCGTCCGCATTCAATAGCGGCCCGCCGGACATGCCCTGTGTTAACATTTGCTGGACCTCCACCATCTGCACACCACTCTTGATTGGCAGCGAAGTCACGGGGCCCGGACGGACATTTAGTTTATCACCTGGGCCATATCCTGGATATCCTATAGCGGTGGTCGGGTCGCCTGTGGTAGCGGGCTGTTTAGCTGTCATGAGCTCATAGTATTCATTTTCTGAGATATTATGGTCAAGGACCGCCAGATCGCGGTGCTTGCACCGGTGCTTCACAGATGCCGAGAACTTGTTCGATGGCTTTGACGGATGATAGAGCTCCACCATTCCGGACGGTGAAACGCAGTGTTCTGCCGTCACCAAGCCAACTGACGTGACCCCCTGATTTTCCTCCAAGCTTGATTAGAGTCTGGTCCATTGGAAGGACGGA
>NZ_BMZP01000018.1:60331-98768 GCF_014652855.1 Novosphingobium pokkalii | reverse complement strand
CAATCCAGACAGCAAAACCCGGACAACCTTCCATCCCCGGTTCTCACCGGAAACCCCAAGCCGTCCGACCTGTCTGGCGACCAACGCAACCACTCGGAGACAACCAAGCAACCGGAAAAACCGGCCTCACCGCGTCGGTGAAGCGGCATATATGGAGAGGCCGCTCAGGCGTCAACGACCATTTTTCCACAACCAACCAAATCACCGCCAAAACCCCCGCGCCGCTTGGGTTTTGGACCGAAACTTTTCTGTCATCCGCACCCAAAAGCCCCGAATCACGCACGCAGAATCACACCGAAAACACCCCCTCCCCCGCCCCCTCCCGCATGCGGGAGGGGGCATTGGTCACCAAAAAGCCCCGCAGTTTGCACTGCGGGGCTTTTTGGTTCGCGCTCGAATCGCGGCTTAGTGGTGCGGGGTATCCTCGATCACCGGCAGCGTTTCGAACTGGTGGAACGGCGGCGGGCTGGACAGAGTCCATTCCAGCGTGGTGGCGCCTTCGCCCCAATAGTTGGGCGCAGCCTTTTTCCCAGCGACAAAGGCGTAGACGATGTTCACGAAGAAGATGACCAGCGACACGGCCATGATCATGTAGCCGATCGTGGCGACGTGGTTCCACAGCTCAAACGCCGGGGCATAGTCGGGATAGCGGCGCGGCATGCCCTGAACGCCCAGGAAGTGCATCGGGAAGAAGATCAGGTTCACCCCGACGAAGAACACCCAGAACTGGAGATGGCTGAGGAACTCGGAGTGCATCCGGCCGCTCATCTTGGGGAACCAGTAGAAGAACCCGGCGAAGAGCGAGGTCACCGCCCCGAGCGACAGCACGTAGTGGAAGTGGGCGACGACGTAGTAGGTGTCTTGCAGGTTGTCATCGATGCCGCCGTTGGCCAGGACCACGCCGGTCACACCACCCACGGTGAACAGGAAGATGAAGCCGATCGCCCAGACCATGGGCGACTTGAACTCGATCGAGCCCCCCCACATCGTGGCGATCCACGAGAAGATCTTGATCCCGGTGGGCACGGCGATGACCATCGTGGCCGCCGTGAAATACATCTTCGTGTTCACGTCGAGGCCGGTGGTGTACATGTGGTGCGCCCACACGATGAAGCCGACCAGGCCGATGGCGACCATGGCATAGGCCATGCCGAGATAGCCGAACACCGGCTTGCGCGAGAAGGTGGAGATGATCTGGCTGACGATGCCGAAGCCCGGCAAGATCATGATGTAGACTTCGGGGTGGCCGAAGAACCAGAACAGATGCTGGTAGAGAATGGGATCGCCACCGCCGGCCGGATCGAAGAACGTCGTGCCGAAGTTGCGATCGGTGATCAGCATGGTGATGGCCGCAGCCAAGACCGGCAGCGCCAGCAACAGCAGGAACGCGGTGACCAGCACCGACCACACGAACAGCGGCATCTTGTGCAGGGTCATGCCCGGCGCGCGCATGTTGAAGATGGTGGTGATGAAGTTGACCGCGCCCAGGATCGACCCGGCCCCGGAAAGGTGCAGCGAGAAGATCGCGAAGTCCACCGCCGGCCCGACCGAGCCCGACGTGGAGAGCGGCGCATAGACCGTCCACCCGGTGCCGGCGCCATGCCCGGTGCCGCCGGGCATGAACGGCGAGATCATCAGCGAGCAAAAGCCCGCGAAAGTCAGCCAGAACGAGATGTTGTTCATCCGCGGGAAGGCCATGTCGGGCGCACCGATCATGATCGGCACGAACCAGTTGCCAAAACCGCCGATGATCGCAGGCATGACCATGAAGAACACCATGATCAGGCCGTGGGCCGTGATCAGCACGTTCCACATGTGCAGCGTCTGGTTGAGATCGGCACCGTCCCCGCCAACAAAGCGGGTCCAGAAGCCGAGGTACTGGATACCGGGATGCGCCAGTTCGGCGCGCATAATGCCCGAAATCGCGCCACCGACGACGCCGGCGAAGATCGCGAAGATCAGGTAGAGCGTGCCGATGTCCTTGTGGTTGGTGGACATGAACCAGCGCGCGAAGAAGCTGGGCTTGTGATCGTGATCATGCGCATGGTCGTGATGCGCATCGAAACTTTCATGATCGGCGGGAATGGTGGCCATATCGGGCGATCCTCTTTCCGATTGTCGTTCAGGCGGCCGGAGCGGCAGCGCCGCCCACCGTGCCACCCTGGCTCTTGATCCAGGCGTCGAACTGCGGCTTGGTCACCGCTTCGACCACGATCGGCATGTAGCCGTGGCGGGCGCCGCACAGTTCCGAGCACTGGCCGTAGTAGACCCCGGGCTTGTTGATCATCATGACCTTTTCGTTGATCCGGCCCGGCACGGCATCCAGCTTGAACCAGAGCGAGGGGACGGAAAACGAGTGGATCACGTCGGAACCAGTGGTCTGGAGGCGAATCGGAACGCCGGCCGGCACCACCATGCGGTTGTCGGCGGCCAGTTGCGGCTGTTCACCGCGCTTGATCGCCTCTGCGGGCGGCAGCATGTTGGAAATCACCTCGAACCCGCCATTATCGGGATAGGTATAGCCCCAATACCACTGGTAGCCGGTGACCTTGACGGTCAACGCGCCCTTGGGGGCCGGTTCATACTGGTGGGCCAGCAGGCGAATCGAAGGAACCGCGATCACCACCAGGATCAGCACCGGAACCAGCGTCCAGACGACTTCGATCACGGTGTTGTGGCTGGTCTTGGACGCGACCGGATTCTTGCGACGGTTGAACTTGGCCATCACCGCGATGAGCAGGAACAGGACCAGCAGGACGATCGCCGTGATTACCGGCATCAGCAGGTAATCGTGCATTTTCAGCGCTTCCTGGCCGATCGGCGAATACTGGTCCTGGAAAGTCCAGCCGCCCGGAACGGGTTGCCCCTTGCCGTCGACCGGCTTGGCCGGAACGTAAGTCGCCGCTGCCAGTGCCAGTGAAGGCACCGCTGCCGCAGTGGTTGCTGTAATGCCTGCCACGACATGACCGGCGGTCCGAAACGCTGTGCCCGCATGGCGGACGAATTCGATTGGACTCATCGTCGCTTGTTCCGCTCTTCCCCGCGTACACGCCGGTTTCGAGGTCCGCGTGCACTGATTGTAATTCCCTCGATTGCATCCGGCTATACGCGGCCTTGTCCCAGCCCACAAGTTGCGACCTTCACCAAGGCTGCCGGAAAGGATTGCCCCTTGGGTCAAGCCAGAGCGTCAACCCGGCCCGGCCCGTGGTGCCGACAGGCGAAAAATCCTTGCCCACCGCCGCGCCAGAGCCCATGGCAGGCCGCAAACCCAGCAAGCCCACCGGCAACCCGGACGGGCGGACCCAGGCAGGACCAGCGAACCAGAGCCATGCAGGAAGAAGACATCCTTTCCGAATTCCGTGCCAGCCAAGCCTTGCTCGAAGGGCATTTCCTGCTCTCTTCGGGCCGGCACAGCGCCTATTACCTCCAGTGCGCGCGCGTGCTGATGGACCCGATGCGCGCCTCGCGCCTGGCCAGCGCGCTGGCTGCCAAGCTGCCGCGCGACTTGCGCCAGCAGATTTCCAAGGTCGTTTCGCCGGCCATGGGCGGGGTGATCATCGGCCATGAAATGGGCCGCGCGCTGGGCGTGGAAGCGGTTTTCGTGGAGCGCCCCACCGGCACGTTCGAACTGCGTCGGGGCTTTACGCTCAATCCCGGCGAAAAAGTGCTGATGGTGGAGGACGTGGTCACCACCGGCCTGTCCAGCCGCGAAGCGATTCTGGCCGTGGAAGAAGCCGGCGGCGTGGTGGTTGCCGAAGCGGCGCTGGTCGATCGCTCGGCAGGCGCGGTGGACCTGGGCGTGCCGTTCTACCCGCTGGTATCGCTCAATTTCCCGACTTATGCGCCCGATGAACTGCCGCCCGCGCTGGCCGCAGTTCCCGCGATCAAGCCCGGCAGCCGGGCACAACCCTGAGACAGGAGAGGGTGGCCGTGAGCGAACTGTTCACGCCGGCCCGGCTGCGGCTGGGCGTCAACATCGACCATGTGGCAACGATCCGCAACGCACGCGGCGGGGACCATCCCGATCCGGTGCGCGCGGCCGAGATCGTGGCGGCGGTGGGCGGCGACGGCATCACCGCGCACTTGCGCGAGGATCGCCGCCACATCCGCGACGAGGACCTGGCGCGCATCCAGGCGGCCACCAGCCTGCCGCTCAACCTGGAAATGGCCGCGACGGACGAGATGCTGGCGATTGCCCTGCGGCACAAGCCGCATGCCTGCTGCATCGTGCCCGAACGGCGCGAGGAGCGGACCACCGAAGGCGGTCTGGACGCCGCCGGCCAGCACAACCGCCTGGCGCCGATCGTGTCCCGCCTGGCCGATGCCGGCATCCGCGTGAGCCTGTTCATTGCCCCGGAAGCGCGGCAGATCGAAGCGGCGATGAAGCTGGGCGCCCCGGTGGTGGAACTACACACCGGCGAATATGCCCATGCGCAGGGCGAGGCGCGCGCAGTGGAATTGCGCCGCCTGGCCGACATGGCCGCGCTCGCCGCCAAGAACGGGATCGAGCCGCACGCCGGCCATGGCCTGACCTATGACAATGTGCAGCCGGTGGCGGCCATCCCGCAAGTGGCAGAACTGAACATCGGGCACTACCTGATCGGCGAAGCGATCTTCGTGGGGCTTGACGCAGCCGTGCGCCGCATGCGCACGCTGATGGACGAAGTGCGCTGAGCCTGGCGCGCGGCTGAAAGGAAGACCCCCGCGTGATCATCGGCCTGGGTTCCGACTTGTGCAATATCGAGCGCATCCAGCACTCGCTCGACCGGTTCGGCGACCGGTTCGTGGAGCGGGTGTTTACCCCGGTCGAGCAGGCCAAGGCTGCCCGCCGCCCCTATACCCGCGCGGGTACGCTGGCCAAGCGCTTTGCCGCCAAGGAAGCCTATTCCAAGGCGGTGGGCACGGGCTTCAAGGCCGGCGTGTTCATGAAGGACATCGGCGTGGTCAATGCGCCGTCGGGCGCGCCGACCCTGGCGCTGAGCGGCGGCGCGGCGGCGCGGCTGGCCGCGCTGACCCCGCCCGGCCACCGTGCCGTGGTGCACCTGACGATGACCGACGACCATCCCTGGGCGCAGGCGTTCGTGGTAATCGAGGCGGTTCCCCTGGCTGAAGCGCCCCCGCCTGCTGGAGAGCCCGCATGAGCGACGGCGTGGCCGGGGCGCCGCCAGAACAGGCCAAGGTCCGGCCCGCCGGGGTCAACTGGTGGGAGGAACTGCGCGGCCTGATCGGCATGCTGCTGGCCGTGCTGGTGTTCCACTGCCTGCTGGCCAAGCCGTTCTACATCCCGTCGATGTCGATGATGCCCAACCTGCTGGTGGGCGACCGGCTGGTGGTTTCCAAGTATCCCTATGGCTGGTCGTGGGTATCGCCCTCGTTCCATGTCCTGCCGCGCTCCGCGACGCGGTTGTTCCCGGCCACGCCGCAATATGGCGACATCGTCATCGTCGTGCCGCGCGGGAGCAACGAGGACTACATCAAGCGCGTGGTGGCCCTGCCGGGCGATCGCATCGCCGTGGTCCACGGCCAGATCATCCTCAACGGCCACCCCGTGCCACAAGTCGCCGAAGCGCCGCTCGACCTGCCGGTCGATGTCAACGATCCCTGCGACCCGGCCGATTTTCCCGGTCTGCGCTTTCGCGACGCGATGGGCCGCGATTTCTGCGAACTGCCGATCCTGCGCGAAACCCTGCCCAACGGCGCGACCTATCGCGTGATCGACCACAAGCAGCAGCCGCTCGACGACTATGCCGAAGTGACAGTGCCCGCCGGCCATGTCTTCCTGATGGGCGACAACCGCGACCATTCGGCCGACAGCCGCGAACCCCTGGCGCTCAAGGGGCTGGGCGGGCCAGTGCCGCTGGCCGACGTGGGCGGCCGGGCGGAATTCGTGACCGTCTCGCTCGACGGCAGCGAGACCTGGAATCCGCTGACCTGGTGGCACGCGCTGCGCCGGGGACGTGGCGGCACCAGCCTGCGGCCGGAACGGGTTGCGCCACCGTCCGTTCCGGCTTCCTGAACCAGACTTGCGAGGGTAGCTTGCGCGCGATGGCCGACTCTGCCGAACACTCCGTCCCTGCCTCTGCCGCGATTCAGGGCACGGCAACCAAGGCGCATGCCCCCGGCCCCACCGACATTGCCGATCGCACGATTCGCCAGGAAGCCAAGAAGGCGTTCGTGTGGATCGGGATTGCCGCGCTGGTCGTGCTGGCGGTGTTCCTGGCGCAACCGCTGCTGGTGATTTTCGGCGGGGTGGTCTTCGCCTCGCTGATCGAGGGCGGCCAGCGCCTGCTCGGCCGGATCATGCCGGGACCGCGCGCGCTGCGGATCGCCGTGGTGCTGCTGGCGGCGGTCGGTTTCCTGGTCTGGCTGGGCTATTTCGCCGGCAACCAGATCGCCGCGCAGGCCGCGCAGTTTCCCCATATCATCGAAGCACAGGCGCAGCGCACGCTGGGTTGGCTGCATGGCCACGGCATCGATGTGGGCCAGGCCGACGTCTCGAAGATCGCCGAGCAGGTCATCGGCGGAGTCGGCCCCGTCACCCAGGCACTGGGCGGGCTGTTCGGCGGGTTCACCACGTTCTTCCTGATCGTGATCCTGGGCATCTACTTCGTGCTGGAGCCCGACATCTATCGTCGCGGCTTTGCCTGGCTGTTTCCACTGGAAAGCCGCCCGCATTTCCAGGTGACGCTGCAACGCATGGGCAAATCGCTGCGCATGCTGCTCTTCGGGCGCATGATCGGCATGTTCACCGAAGGCATCGCCACCTGGCTGCTGCTGGCGGTCTATGGCGTGCCGATGTCGGCCCTGCTCGGCATTCTCACCGGACTGCTGGTCTTCCTGCCCAATATCGGCGCGCCGCTGTCGGGCCTGCTGATGGTCCTGGTGGGCTTTTCCGGCGGCACCGACATGGGGATCTACTGCATCATCGTCTATCTGGTGGTGCAGACGGTGGACGGCAACATCATCGTGCCGATGGTCGCCAAGAAGACCGCCGATCTGGCCCCTGCCATGGTGCTGGGCGCACAGCTCATCTTTGGGGTGCTGTTCGGCATCCTTGGCCTGGCGCTGGCCGATCCGATCGTAGCGATGATCAAGATCGCGCTGGAACGGCAGGCAGAGCGCAATGATGGGGACCGCGACGACAGCGCCCCCGAAGCCGCCCCGGCAGGCACATGAACGCATGGTGATCCGGCGCGTGGTCCAGGCCGGCGCGCTGTTCGTGGTGCTCGCGTTGCTGTGCCTGGGCGTGTTGCGCCAGTGCTCGGCGGAAATCTCGCGCTATGCCTTTGCGCCGATCCATGCCTTCGAGCCGGCGCTGCCGCTGCATGCATCGGACTATGCCGATCCCGGCCTGTGGATTGCGCGGCCGGGCATGCCTGCCGACCCGGCGCAATGGCTGCCTCCGGGCACCGTCGCCGAGACGCCCGGTGACACGGCCGTGTTCTTCGTCCATTCCACCACCTACCTCAGCCGCAACCACTGGAATGCGCCACTGGACGACGCAGATTCGCGTCGCCGCGCCGATGTATTGGTGGCGGCCACGGCCAGTGCCTTCAACGCCGTGGGTTCGGTGTGGGTACCGCGCTATCGCCAGGCCGCCCTGGGCACTTTCCTGATGGACGGCACCAAGCGTCAGCGCGCCATGGAGGTAGCCTATGCCGATGTGCGCGCCGCATTTGCCGCATTCCTGGGGGCCCTGCCTCCCGAAACGCCGATCATCTTGGCCGGGCACAGCCAGGGTGCCTGGGCCGTGGCACGCCTGCTGCACGATGAAGTGCGGGGCAGGCTACTCGGCCGCCGGGTGGTGGCGGCCTATGCCGTGGGCTGGCCGATCGTGGCCAGCCGTGCTGCGGCCGAGACCGGCTTGACTCCCTGCACCGCGCCCGATCAGCCCCATTGCCTCGTCGGCTGGCTCAGCTTTGCCGAACCGGCCGATCCAACCATGCTGCTGCGCGCCTACGGCCGCTGGCCCGACACCGCCCCCGCGACCGACCCGCTGCTGTGCGTCAACCCGCTGACCGGCACCCCGGGTGGTGCGGCGCCACGCAGCGCCAATCGCGGCACGCTGCTGCCCGACGAGGATGACAGCGACACCGAGCGCGCCGGGCCGCTGGTGCCAGGCATGGTGCCGGCGCGGTGCGATGCGCGCGGCCTGCTGCTGATCGGGCCGCCGCCCAGGATCGGGCTGTTCGTGCTGCCCGGCAACACCTATCACGTCTATGATATCCCGCTGTTCTGGGCCAACCTGCGCGCCGACGCCCTGCGTCGCAGTGCCGCCTGGCACCGCGCGCGGGACGGAGGAACCCGATGATCACGCAAAGCACCGCAGACTTGCGCGCCGCCCTGCCGATGGGCGGCGTGCTGATGGGGCTCGATCCCGGCACCAAGACGATCGGCGTGGCGCTATGCGATGCCGGCTGGCGCTTTGCCACGGCCGGGCAAACCGTGATCCGCCGCAAGTTCGCGCAAGACAAGGCCGCGCTGGCGGCGATCGTTGCCCAGCGCAGCGTCAAGGGCCTGGTGATCGGGCTGCCGCTCAACATGGATGGCAGCGATGGCCCGCGCAGCCAGTCCGCCCGCGCCATGGCGCGCAACCTCGCCGATCTTGGCCTGCCGATCCTGATGTGGGACGAACGCTGGTCCACCCAGGCGGCGGAGCGGGCGATGATCGAGCAGGATTTCAGCCGCGCCAAGCGCGCCCAACGCATCGATTCGCATGCCGCTGCGCTGATTCTCCAGGCCGCGATCGACTCGCTGGCCGGTGGCGTCCTGTAATTTAACCAATCGGTTGAACCGGCACGCGGATTGCGGCAAGGAGCATGGATGGCTGACGAACACCCCCTGACCTGGCGCCGCGAGGGAGCCTTCGATCCGGCCGAGGCGGGCAAGCTGCTCGGGCGCATGGGCCACGGCGGCTTCCTGGGCATGCGCTATGGCAATCACGGGCCGGACTGGTTCGAGGCGGAACTGCCCTGGCGCGAGGATCTGGTCGGCGCCGGCAACAGCGGCGTGCTTGCCTCCGGGCCAATCATCAGCCTGTTCGACAACTGCACCTCGATGGCGATCTGGACCCGGCGTGGCCGCTTCGTGCCGCATGTCACGCTGGACTTGCGCATCGACTATGTCCGCGCGGCCGTGCCGGGGCGCAGCGTGATCGCGCGGGCCGAATGCTATCAGTTGCGTGGCGATCTGGCCTTCGTGCGCGCGCTGGCGCACGATGGCGACGCCGCCGATCCGCTGGCCCATGCCGCCGCGATCTTCATGGTGCTGGGAGACAGCGAATGAGCGTTCCGCCGCCCTTCGGGCTGCCGCCGTTCGCTCTGGCCATGGGCATGGCCCTGTCGGACTCAGATGGCGAAGCGCCCGTGGTAACCATGCAGTTCGGCCCGCATTCGGAAGGGCGGCCGGGCTTTCTCCACGGCGGCGCCATCGGTGGCCTGCTGGAAATGGCGGGCTTTGCCGCGCTCGCCACCCATCTGGGGCAACGCGGGATCGAACAGCGGATGAAGCCGATCAACATCTCGATCGAATATCTGCGCGCGGGCCTGCCCCATCCGCTGCATGCGATGGGCCAGGTGCTGCGCGCCGGGCGCCGCGTGGCCAATGTGCGGGTGGAAGCGTGGCAGACCGACCGGGCCACGCCCATCGCCAGTTGCTGGATGAACTTCCACCTGTCTGCTCCCAAGAGCTGATCAGGCCGGAAGCCGCAGTTCCACCGTCAGGCCATCGGGCAGTGGCGCGCCGGGCGGCAGGCGCTGAGCATCGGCGCGGGCGCGGGCCAGGATCGCGCCCGGGATCGCCGGATCGGCCACCACGGCATCGGCCATGCCCAGCAGGCGCGCCTCGCGCAGGGTCAGGTCTTCGGGATCGGCAGAGCGCAGCGCGATCACATGGTGCGCCGGGGCGACGTCGGCCGCACCGTCCAGCCACAGCGCCACGGCATCGGCGCCATGCGCCACCATGGGATCGAGCGCCCCGCCCTCGCCCAGCGCGGTATCGAGCGCGCGGCGCCGGTCCGCACCATCGGGAAAGCGCGCGCGCAGGGCCTCGCGCGCGGCATAAAGCGCATCGGCCAGCGCGCCCAGCCCTTGCGGCAGCGCGCGCTCCAGCCGCAGCCGCACATGCTTGGCCAGGCCGGCCGAAGCCCCGGCCGTGCCCACGGCCACCACCACCGGGCTGCGATCGACCAGCGAAGGCGTGGTAAAATCGCACAGCGCCGGGCGATCCACCACGTTGACCAGCAACCCCGCCCCGCGCGCGCGCAAGGCGTCGGCCGAGCAGGCCTCGGGATTGTCGTGCGCAATGAATGCCAGCCGCGCGCCGATGTCGATGCCGTGGGCCAGGTCCTCGATCACCTGCCCGCCGGCACGCTCGACCAGGCGCCGCTTGGCCTGCGCCGCCTCCCCATGGCCCAGCACGATCACCGGCTGGCCGGCGATGCGGTGAAACAGCGGGAGCGCGGGCAGGCTCATCGCGTCAGCTCAGGCCAGCCATTCCGGCACGCGCTCGGCGGCGAGGATCGTTGCCGGCTCGATGCGGTCGGCCACCACCGCCCACTTGTCGCCATCGACCATCACTTCGGGCACCAGCGGGCGCGAATTGTAGGTGTTGGCCATCGTCGCGCCATAGGCGCCGGCGGTGCGGAACACGGCCAGATCGCCGCGCTTCACCGCGTCGATCGTGCGCCCCATGGCAAAGGTATCGCTCGATTCGCAGATCGGGCCGACGATGTTGGCCTCAATCGTGGCGCCTTCGGGCACAACGGCGGCGAAATCGTGCCAGGCATCATAGAGCGCCGGGCGCGCGAGGTCGTTCATCGCGGCATCGACCACCACCCAGGGCGCGCCGACGCCTTCCTTCACCCGCACCACGCGGGTCATCAGCACGCCGGTGTTGCCGGTGATCACGCGGCCCGGCTCGAACATCGCGGTCACGTCCCAGCCTTCCGTCACGCGGGCGACCATCGCGGCATAGTCTTCCGGCTGGGGGAAAACATCGCCGGCCTTGTAGGGCACGCCCACGCCGCCACCGAAATCGATATGCGTCACGGCATGGCCGCTTTCGCGAATTGCGCGCATCAGCACGCCGATCTTGGTAAAGGCGGCTTCCAGCGGATCAAGCCGCGAAAGCTGGCTGCCGATGTGCAGCGCCAGCCCGCGCATGGCGAGGCCCGGCGTGGTGGCGAGGCGGGCATAGATCGCGGCGGCACGATCATAGGGCACGCCAAACTTGTTTTCGGCCTTGCCGGTGGAAATCTTGCCGTGGGTGCCTGCGTCCACATCGGGGTTCACGCGCAGCACGCACTGCGCGGTCTTGCCCATGGCCGTGGCGATTTCCGCCAGTTCCAGCCCTTCTTCCTCGCTTTCCAGATTGAACTGGCCAATGCCCGCTTCCAGCGCGCGGGCCAGTTCGGCATGGGTCTTGCCCACCCCGGAAAACACGATGCCATCGGCCTTCATGCCGGCGGCCAGGGCGCGCTCCATCTCGCCGCCCGAAACCACGTCGGCGCCATAGCCTTCGGCAGCGAGCACCTTGAGCACGGCCAGGTTGGGGTTGGACTTGACGGCAAAGGCCAGCTTCACGCGCGGCAGCACGGACAGTGCATCGCGGAACACGCGCGCGTGGCGCGTCAGCGTGGCGCGGGAATAGACATAAAGCGGGGTGCCCACGGCCTCGGCCAGCGTGGGCAGGGCGATATCCTCGGCGTGGAGCACGCCGTTGCGGTAGTCAAAGTGGTCCATCGAGACTCTCGAAAAGGCAAGCGGTGAAAGGCGTTATTCTTCGGGCGGCAGATCGAACGGGTCGTCTTCACGCTCTTGCGAGCGGCTGCGCAGTTCCACGTTGCGATCGGGCTTGGCCTGGATCGGCGCTTTCAAAAGCGCGTCCGCCCCGCGGCTCTGCTCCCGCCCATAGGGCGCAGGCGGCAGGCCATGCCCCGGCGCCGGTTTCAGCTCGCGTTTGTTGCCGCACCCGGCGAGCGCCAGGGCAGCCAGACCAACGAGCACGAAGCCAGCGGCTTTGGGGGCATTGGGACGGATCAAGCGATTACTCCTCCAGGCCAAGCGCTGCACGCGCCTGGGCCACACGCTTCCTTACCTCGGCCGGGGCGGTTCCGCCATGGCTGCATCGCGCCGCCACGCTCGCTTCCACCGAAAGCGCGGCATAGACGCGCTCGTCGATCCGCGCATCGATGGCCTTGAGGTCCTCCAACGGCAGTTGATCGAGCGCGATGCCCCGGCTTTCGGCCAGCTTCACCGCGCTGCCGGTGATGTGATGGGCCTCGCGGAACGGGATGTTGGCCTGGCGCACCAGCCAGTCGGCCAGGTCCGTTGCCGTGGCATAGCCCAGTTCGGCCGCGCCGCGCATGCGGTCGGTGCGGAACTTGGCCTCGGCCACCATGCCGGCCATCGCCGCGATCGACAGGGCGAGCAGGCTGGCGGCCTCGAACACCGGCGGCTTGTCGTCCTGCATGTCCTTGGAATAGGCCAGTGGCAGGCCTTTCATGGTAATCATCAGCGCGGTCAGGCAGCCCACGATCCGCCCCGAATGCCCGCGCACCAGTTCGGCCGCATCGGGATTCTTCTTCTGCGGCATGATCGAGCTGCCGGTGGAAAGACTGTCGGGCAGCGTGACGAAACCGAACGGCTGGCTCGCCCAGATGATGAATTCCTCGGCCAGGCGCGAGAGGTGCAGCGAGCACTGCGCCGCCGCCATCAGGTAATCCAGCGCGAAATCGCGGTCGGATACCGAATCGAGGCTGTTGTCGGTCGGCCCGTCGAAACCCAGCGCCTCAGCGGTGCGGAAACGGTCGATGGGGAAGCCGGTGCCCGCCAGCGCGGCCGCGCCGAGCGGCGAGCGGTTCATCCGCGCCCGCGCATCGGCAAAGCGCGAGCGATCGCGCGCGATCATCTCGTAATAGGCCATCAGGTGGTGGCCCAGCGTCACCGGCTGCGCGGTTTGCAGGTGGGTGAAGCCCGGCATGATGGAGCCGGCATGCTCGCCCGCGCGGGTGACCAGCGCGGTCTGCAACGCCAGCAGGCCGGCGTCGACCTGGTCGATCGCATCGCGCACCCACAGGCGGAAATCGGTGGCGACCTGGTCGTTGCGGCTGCGCGCGGTGTGCAGACGCCCGGCGGCCGGGCCGATCAGCTCGGCCAGGCGGCTTTCGGTGGTCATGTGGATGTCTTCAAGGTCCCAGTTCTCGGGCACGCCAGTGGCTTCGTATTCGCTGGCGACCTGGTCCAGCCCTTGCGCGATCAGCGCCGCATCCTCGGCAGAAACGATGCCTTGCGTCGCCAACATGTCCACATGGGCCTTTGACGCGGCGATATCCTGGCGCCACAGCGCCTTGTCGAACGGGATCGAGGCGTTAATCTCGCGCATGATGGCCGAAGGGCCGGCGGCGAAACGCCCGCCCCACATCTGGTTGGAGCCCGAATTGCCACTCATGTCCGCTCGTCCGCCCTGTCTGCCGTTGATCCTGGGAGCGCTGGCCTGCGCCGCGCTTGGCGGCTGCGATAGGCAAGCAAGCCCGCCTGTGCAACCATCGAGCGAGGCTGCGGCTCCGGGTGGAGACGCGAATGCCGCTGCCGGCAAGGTGGACTTGAGCCACAAGGGTGCCGCCATGCCCACGTTCAGCTTTGCCGGGCCGGATGGCGCCAAGGTTTCGTCAAAGGATCTGGCGGGCAAGCCGGTGCTGATCAACCTCTGGGCCACATGGTGCGGCCCTTGCGTGATCGAGATGCCCACGCTCGACAAGCTGGCCGCCGGTGGCCTGCGCGTGCTGACCGTGTCGGAGGACAGCGCCGGCCAGGCAGACAAGGTCAAAGGCTTCAAGGCCGAACATGGCCTGGCCCATGTGCAGATGCTGCTCGATCCCGACAACGACCTGTCGTTCCACTACAACACCGGCGTGCTGCCTACCACCGTGGTCTACAACGCCCAAGGCAAGGAAGTGGGCCGCGTGGTCGGCGCATTCGACTGGACCGGGCCGGAAGCGGCTGCCTTGATCAAGGCCGCCTCCTGATCCACCAGCGCCACAGGCCGGTGGCATAGAGCGCCACCGGCACCAGTCCGGCGAGCAGCACCGCCAACCGCAACGGCAGCCCGGCGGCCGATCCATCGTGCAGTGGGTGCAGCCACTTGAGCAGCCCGTCCATCGGCCCGCCCCGCGCCACATCAGCGAGGGCGAGCACCGCGCCGCTGTGGCGATCGACCATGGCCCAGCTATGCGGAAAGCGCGGCGAAGGATCGGCGGCCTGGCCCAGGCGGATGCGATAGGCGCGCTGGCCCTGCCCCGGCAGCTCCACCCACACCGCGCGTGCACCGGGCAAGGCGGCCTGCGCCGCCGCCACGGCGCGCGACACCGAAATGTCTGCGCCGCGCGCCAGGTCCGCCTGCTGCACCGGCGCCCGCTGCGCCTGCCCCAGCACCGGAGCCAGCACGGCATCGGTTTCCTGCGGCAGGGCCAGCATCACGCCGGTTAGCGTCAGCATCAGCAAAATCGGCAGGCCCGCCAGCCCGGCCAGCTTGTGCCAATCATAAAGCTGGCGCACGCGCGGCGCCCCGGCCTTGACGCGCAAGGCCTTGGCCCAGCCGCCGCGCGGCCACCAGGCCCACAGCCCGCTGCCCAGCAGCAGGGCCAGCGCCAGCCCGGCCCAGCCGAAGATCGTGCCCCCCACCGGCCCCAGTTTCAGGCAATAGTGCAGGTCATAGATCCAGGTCATGCCGCCATCGCCCCAGAATTCGCTGCGCAGCACGCGGCCGCCATCGGGCGAGAGCCAGGCGAGGAGCGGGGCATGCCCCGGTCCGGGGCGCTCGGCCGGATGGTAATAGCGCGCGGGGATCGCGCCCTCGCCGCCGGTCAGCTCCAGCCGCCATGGCCCGGTGCGGGCCGGAAAGGCGGCGTGGAGCGTGGCCGCCGCCCGGTCCCAGTCGGCCGGGCCGGCGCGGCCCGCCACTTGCACCGCCGGATGCAGCGCGCGATCGATCTCCACGTAGAAGACCAGCAACGCGCCCGTCACCCCGGCCAGCACCATCAGCGCGCCAAGCGTCAGGCCCAGCCACAGATGCACGCGCCGCACCCAGACGCGCGGCGAAGCGGTGCGGCGCGCCATGGTCAGAACCGCACGCGGGCGCTGGCCGTCACCCCCAGCCCTTCGGCCGGGCTGTGCTGGGTGGGCGAAGCACTGCTGCCCAGCACCGAGGTATCGTACCAGACATATTCATAGCGCCGGTCGAACAGGTTCTTGCCCGTCAACGCCAGTTCCAGCTTGTCCAGCGGGCGGAACGCCACTTCGGCATTGAACACGGCATATTGCCCGAACTTGCCCACCGCCGGATCATTGGCCGTGGTCAGCCAATAGCTGGACTGCCCGTTGCCCCACAGCGACAGGCGCCAGCGCGCGCCGGGGGTGACATCCACCCCGCCCGACCACAGCCAGTGCGGCACATGGTCGATCTCGTGCCCGACATACGTGGGCGTCGCGGGATCGGCCACGCGGATGCGCGAGGTCTGCCACGAAAGCGCGCCCCAAACGGAAACGCCGGCCATGGGCCGGACGTTGACCTGCACGTCCAGCCCGCGCCGCCGCGTGGCGCCCACGTTTTCGCTGTCGCCCAGCGGATCGTTGAGCTTGCGCTTGATCTCGCCACTGGCATCCTGGAGCCACAGCGCCACGCGCGCGTCCACCGCAGCCACCGGGCTCAGCTTGATCCCCGCTTCCCATCCTTCATTGATCGAGGGCGCCAGATCGGTGGTGCGCGGCGGGATCAGATAGGCGCCCGAACCCGTGCCGATCTGGAAGCTCTTGCCATAGTTGCCATAGAGCGTGAGCTGGCGCAGCGGCGTGAGCGCCACTTGCAGCTTGGGCTGGCTGATGGTGCCATAGTCGTTGACCGGCGCGCTGGTGCCGGCCAGGCGATTGTGGAACGTGCCGCTGACCTTGTCGAACCGCCAGGCCGGGCTGATCGTCAGCCAGGGCGTCGGCTCCAGCTTGATCTGGCCATAGACGCCGCCCACGCCCAGCGTGAACGCCTGGTCGCGCGTCTGCGCCGAAACCACGCGGGCCACCGTGTTGTAGCGCAGCGAGACATTGTCCTGCCACTGCATGTCGCCGCCCGCTTCGGCCATGACCGGCACGCCGGCCACCCGCGTGTGCCAGTGCAGCGCCGCCATCACGCCATAGTGGTCTTCATCGGTCACCCGCCGCTGTTGCGAGGTCGTGGCCGAGAACTTGACATAGCGATCGTCGCGCAGGCGGTTGGCATAGGCCTTGGCCGTGAAATCCACGCTGTCGCCCATCGCGGCATCCAGGTGCAGGCTGCCCTGCGCCACGGTGCGGGTGTCGCCGTCGCTGCGGTTGTAGGCATTGGTCATCCGCGGGTTGGCCGCCGCATTTTCCAGGGTGAGATAGCCCGGCTCGTCGGCCGTGCCGCGATACCAGCGGGCGATCGCTCCGATCCGCACGTCCGCGCTCGGGCGGAAGAACCATTTGCCCGCCAGGCTGCCGCGCGTCAGCCCGCCATGGTCGCGCCAGCCGCCAGCCTGGCGCCAGGCCGCCAGGTAGTTCTGGCTGAACCGGCCGGTCTCGATCCCGGCCACAGCCTGGGCCTCGTAGGTATCGAAACTGCCGCCCGAAACCTTGGCTTCGCGATAGGTGCCGCCGATCCGCGTCTGGATATTGGCGCTGCCAGCAATGGCATGCAGGCCATAGCGCGGGTCAGACGTGCCGCGCACCACCTCGATTCCGGCGATGTCGAGCGGGAACACGCTGTCGATGTAAGGCATGTTGCCATCGTTGCTGTTGGCCGGCACGCCATCGATCAGCAGCTTGACCGCGTTGATTTCCCCTTCGCCATTGAAGCCGCGAAAGCTGAACTTGCCGCTGGTGGTACCCTGGTTGAAATTGGTCAGCATCACGCCCGGCAGGCGCCCCGCCAGTTCCCAGGCATAGTTGACATTGGCGCGCTGGGCCACGTCGCCGCCCATGCGGTCGATCGAAGTCAGCACGTTCTGCGACGAAGCCGCCATCGACCGCGCCGAAACCACGATCTGCTCGCCAATGGCAAAGCCGGTATCGACGTGCCCGGCCTCAGCAGTTGGCGCCACATCGGCAGCCGGCTCTGCCGCGCGCGCAGGCACGGCCACAGCAAGCGCGCAAACGAGCGCGCCACAAGAAATATGCATTGAAAATTCCCCCTACCGGCACCCGGCGCCGGCAAACGATCTGATTCCGGCGCCCAGCGCCGGTTTAACCTGATGATCCCGCCCATCGACGGGCGGCACGGATGGATCAGGCGATCAGGGGTGGTCCGCGCAGAGGCGGCCAGGCATGGGCACGGCGGCGCGGCGCCGGCACGGCAACCGGGGCAAAGCCCAACGCCAGGATGAACGCGAGCGCAGCGGCCAGCAGCACCGGATCGGCGCCACCGAGCAGGGCATGACCCAGCGCCCCGAACGGGCAGGTGCCATGCGCCTTGGCATGACCGGCCGCAGCCTTTTCCGCCGCATCGCTGGCCGGCACCGTGATCTGGCGCACCAGATCATGGCGCCCGTCGATGCCTTCGGAACAGAGCTGGATGGTAAAGCTGCGCGTATCGCCACCGGGCATGTAGCCGGCTGGCAGCAGCGCCTTCATCGCCAGCGCCAAAGCCACCAGCCCCAAGGCCAGCGTGGAATGCCGCAGCAGAAAGGCGCGCAAAGCGATCATGCGACCGCCCGATTAGACGCCGATGCCGCGCTTGTCATCAGGACAAAATGTCTGGGGAACCCTGGTCGGTGACGGGCTCGAACAAATTATCCAATGCACAGATACAAAATCATTTTTTGATGATTAATTTTTGAGCAAGCCCCCAAATCGGCCCCAGCCAAAAATTGCTGAAATGTGGAGGAAACAGAGGGCTCACATTGGTTCTGACCGGGCTGCCGAATCGGCAAGATATTCATGGTTCGTGGCTGCGGCGACAGAAGTTTTGGCGCAAGTTTTACCATCGGTGCACCTTAGCCATCCCGCAAGGCAGCAGGCGGGACATGCTTTTCACTGATAGCAAGAGCCGATCTTGGAAGGTCGGAATCTGGGAGATTGTGTTGAAAAACTCCGTGAGCAGCCACGCGGCAGCGACGGCTGCGTAACATGAGTTCGCATGAACAGCCTTATGAGTTATTAAACTACAACCTGCGAGCCTCTACGGCATCAATATCTCAGTGCTGGCCGCTGTGATCGGCCCACGAGGAGTTTTTCAACACAATCGGGACTTTACGGTCGTTCCAGCCGGACAACTCGAACGTCGGGTCCTCCCAGAACTCGACCTTTGCTGGCGTAGTCTCTCGCATTCCTGAAGTAGCTGGTCTGGCCCTTACTTCACCTCGGCTTGGATCACCAGACCCACACGTTGTTCACACTAGCGGTCACCGCAGTCGCGCTGGTATGAACGCGACACCTACAGGTCATTGGGCGGGATGGAGCTTCAGCATCACCGGACCGACGCCATTCAGGTCAGCCAGCCCGTGAAAGAAGATGTCGATCCTGAAGTGCCGCAAGTCGGGCCCTGAACTCCGGAGCCAGACCTGCCGCCAAATTGGCGTAGGCGCGCGGGTTGCGGATCCATCTCCCAAGTTTGACGAGTCCGTCATCCAGCTCTGGAAAGCACCCGACGAGACGGGCGGCGATCAACCGCTTCTCCAAATCCCGCAACAGCAGGTAGGCTGACCCGCTTTCCGCAGGCCCCGGTGCCGAGAGGACCGAAGCAGCGGGAACAACGGAACTGACACGAGGGAAATGGCCGTGAGGCAGACCGGCCAGCGCGGATTGCACCTTCAGCCCGACCACACCATGGCTGCCCGTCGCGTCACCGCGATACAGCGACTTCATGAACCGCAGCTGCCGCAGGTTCGCGACCGCTCCCCTGTCGAGGAAGCCCTCTTCTCGCAGAGCGTCGAGGATGGCATCGTAAGCGAAGACGTAGCGACCGCGCTCCGCAAGCGAGAGGACGCCGAAGTTCCGCGTTGTGACGTAAAGCACGTCCGCCGCCCACATCTCGGCGACCGGACCAGGCGGAATCCGAGCGATGAGCCTAGCCAGTGCGCCGTTGTCCGAGATCTCAGCCGAGTAGGACGACTTCGGCCGAAAAGACGCCAGCAGGCGGCCAAGACGTCCGTCACGATCCACCAAGACGTCGGCCTCCAGCCGCAGGTGCTGGACGAAGAGCGCCCCCACACGCGACAGATGCTCGAGCTTGTGGAACGTGTAGGACGCAACCGAGAACCCCTCTGCCTGAAGAGCCGCCGACCTTTCGCGCAAGACTCGGAGGTCATCGTCGACGATGAGAAAATCGCGATCGCTCAGCGCGTCGGCATCGCCGCGCGCAGACGATCCGAACTCCGCCTCGGAGGCGGCAAAGGCCGGAGCCGACCTCATCGCAGGAACCTCTTCACGAGCACGGATGTGAATATAGACAACCAACCGATCGCCGCCAATGCCTCGAACACGGTCAGCATTTTGGCGAAGGGGCTGTCAGGGACGACAGTGGAGAATCCGAGAACGGTCAAGACGGAAAATGAATAGAAAATGCTGTCCACAATCGAAGGGGCCGCAGGACGGGTGCCGTTCACCACGAGATCCGCACCGATCAAAAGGTGGTTCAGCAGAGAGATCGCTAGGAAGAAGAAGATTGTGAAGCCGAAGAGCCTCACTGGCTTGTAGCCGTAGCCAGCCAGCACGTCGTAGATCAGACTCTTCAGTTTCGCCCATTCTCCCGGCATCCTGTCGACCTTCCCGCTGCGGATGTCCCAGTCCAACTGATACCGCTTCCAGCGCCTGAACTGGATGTCCGCATCCGCATAGAAGGCGTCCTGCCGCTCATTCGAGTAGTTGGAGAGTAGTGCCTGGTACATGGTGACGGGCACGTTCGCCGCTTCGACGCGATATCGCCGGTCGAGCCTTATGGTGCGGGGATCTAGATAGCACTGTTCGAACTTGGCCTTCCACATGCTCGTATTGACGAATCTACACTTGTGGAACTCGACCTCGCGAAAGCGGCTGCCGTTGAACAGGCAATCCTCGAAAGTGCATTCGGTGAAGGTAAGCTGGAACAGGTCCATGTTCTGGATCGACACGTTCCTGAATGTCACCTTCTTGATCTTCTTGCGCGGCTGATACCACTGCTCCCCCCGGAACAGGATGTTAGTCACATCATCGCCCGGCGACATCGACGGCATCGCCTCTTCCTGCTGATGCACTTTGGGCGTGCCATCCAGTCTGAAGAGGTTCGTCAGCATCGCGGCATTTGAACCGGAACCGTCGCCCGTGTCCATAGCCTGTCGAGGGTGCCCGAAAGCGGCTATTCCACTTTCCACCGGCCCACGCCAGGCCAGCCTATCCGAGCGGCGGCATAAAGCGGATAGGTAGCAGCTGGGAAGCGGCGTCGGCGCCGGCAACGGCGTTAGTTGGGCGCCTTACCAATGATCCGCACCGACCAGCATGATTGGCCGCCTTTGGCGGGGCCGGACCTTTCTCGGTTCATAGGCGAAGGACCGACTCTGGTCGCCTGCTGCCGGAAGCGGAACGCCGTATCTTGGAACTTTCCTGCCGATTGGCGTCGCCGTTGGCATCACCCGAGTAGCTTGAAACCAGTCATATGGGGACCCGTTTAAGCTCCTTCTCTTAGAATTGACTCATGCGCCGTTCGGCGTCTTACATGACATTTTACCAAGCGCTTGATGGAAGGTGCGGCGATACCTATATTGGTGGTGGCTCGGGTCGAACTGGGCAATGATAGTCAGCATTGTTCCGCTTGCCAGCCGCCAGGTCAGATGTCCCGATCCCTCTCCGCCCTCGTCATCGGCAACGCGAAATACACCCATGCCAGCAAGCTCAAGAATCCGGGTCATGACGCTAAGGATGTCGCGGAGGTGCTCGATCGCTGCGGGTTCGATGTCACGCTTCTGAACGATGCCACCCATCGGCAGATGGACAAGGCTTTGAAGGATTTCAAAGCCGCGCTCGTCGACCAGGACGTCGGGCTGTTCTTTTTTGCGGGGCATGGTTTTCAGATCGACGGAGACAATTATCTGGCGGCCGTCGACACCGAGGTCGAGGACGAAATCGAGGCCAAGCACACTTCGCTCTGCCTAAATCGCGTGATCGCCCAGATGGAGAAGTCCGACACCTCCACAAACATCATCATCCTAGACGCCTGTCGCGACAATCCGTTCGAACGGAGCTGGCACCGCGGCGTGGCTAGGGGGCTTGCCGCCGTCTACGCGCCACGCGGCACCATCATCGCCTTTTCGACTTCGCCCGGCCAGTTTGCCGACGATGGCAAGGGCCGCAATGGTGCCTATACCGCAGCCCTTCTCGAGCATATCGACGCGCAGGACTGCTCGATCGAAGCGATGTTCAAGCGCGTGCGCAATACGCTCAGCGCGACCACCAGCGGCAAACAGATATCTTGGGAGCACACATCGCTCGCCGGTGAGTTCTATTTCAACCTCGGCATAGCGAAGCGGATCACCGAGTATGGTCCGACCGCACTGAGCGACGCTCTGTTCGTGCTCGACGAGGCGCGCACCTCGCACAAAGCCATTAAAAAGCTGAAGTCGCTCACTTGGCCCACCCAGAACCCGACGATCGACACCCTGAAGGGGCCGGTGCTGGCGAAGTTCGCCACCGACTCTCTGTTCGTCCTCGGCCGTAATATCTATCAGTCGGCGTGCGGCCATTCGAATTCCGCGGTTGGGTTCATTAACGCATTCGCCGATCGCACGACCGCTGTGCCGGCCGCCAAGCGCAAGGCCTTGCTCGACGGCATGCTCTTCGAGATATTCTTTGATAGTGCCGGTGAGGTTCGCGACGATCCGAAGGACGACAAGTTCAACGAGGTTTTCGCGCTGCAGAAGCACAAGGAGTTCGCGGACAGCTTTGCCTTCATCTCGCGCTGCCTCCTGCCCGAAATCAGGCGCTTCTATGTGTTGCCGGGCAAGGAACAGCCGACCGCCGTCGATGTGACGCTCGACGCCACGGCTGACAATGCGGTAAAGAAGATTTTCGTTGGAGGTGCCAACGTGCTCGGTTCGGTCGACGCCGATTTTGAAGAAGGCGATAAGATCGTGCACCGCACGTTGGATCGCGACGATTTCGAGGACCGGATTGCGCGTCAGCTGGTGATTCCGCGCCGGTTGCTCACCTTCAGCTACGGCAAGCCTGCCAAGGGTGTTGCGAGCGTCAGATTCCCTTATGGCTGGTCCTGCCGAGTGCCAACATAGCCTTCAGACCAGCGTCAGCGCGCCTTCGTCGATCCCCGGCTTCAGCGTCTTTGGCACCGACAGTTCGTCGGAGCGGTGCACCTCAATCAGATCGTCCGAGAAGCTGCGACCGCGAAAAGCGAGCCCATCCTTATCCCTGTCGCCTTAGCGGACGTTCGCGTCTGGACATCCCATCGGCAGATTCTGGTAAGAGCAGACGTTCTCGATGGTCGATGTGAACGACCGGCTGTGGTCGAAACGTACCGCGCCGTGCGCTCGATCAGGCGCATGATCTCCGCGAGGCTGAGCTCGGCCTGCGGGGCGTCGGGTCGATTCACGATCAATGGAGGCATGGTCGATCTTGTCCGTTCAAGTTTTCGAGTTTCAGGCGCGACCATAGAGTTCTGGGTGAGCCTGAACGTGGGCGCGCACCTGATCGACCCAGGATGGATACCAGTACCATGCACCATCGGCGAGCGTGGTGCCGAACGCCTTGCCCGGAGCCTTGGCGTCGGCATCCTTCCAGAGCTGGGTGTGGTGGTAGATAGTGAACCGCGGGAAGCCTTCGGCGATCATCAGGTCGACGATCTGGCCCGGCTTGAGCTTGGGCTTCTCGACCTCCTTCAACGCCAGCCGGACATGGTCGCCCTTCTCGGTTCCTGATCTCAAAAACTCGACGACCTGATCCGCCTTCCCTCGCGAGTTCACCACCTGCTCGATGTAGGCTACTCGATAGGAATAGCGCGGATTGGTCATCATCTCATCGGTCAGACCGTCTTCAAAGGCCGTATGCGCGGCCTGGATGTGGGCCGGCATGTCAGTGTCGGACAGCAGCAGGTCCCTTTGGTCACGCTCGATCCCGCTGAACTGCAGTGCGAGACCGAGATCGCGATCTAGGCCATGCTGCGCGCCGGCGATATCCTTGATCGCCCGGTTGAAGTTCAGGCAGCAGGCTTGGAGCTTGGCGGAGATCGCATCATCGATACGCGTGGTGAGCTGATGCTCGATCTCGTGCCGGATCGCGATCAGAAAGCGTAGGTTGGTGACGGTGCCGCCGTCGAGGGGGCAGTCGCCGTAGTCGAGACATGCTTCGAGTTCCCAGTGCTTGTCGGCGCCGTGGCGCGTCTTCAGCACCGTCTCCACGCCGTCAACCATGCGCTTGTAGCGGATGTCCACGCCGTTGCGACGATAGTGCCAATGCAGCAGATAGGTGAACGCGATCACGGCGACGACGATGAACGTCTCACTCTTGAAGTGCGCGCGGGGATTGTTGAACCCCTGCACGGCGTGAAGCATCGCCTCACGCGCCTTCACCAGAAGTTCGTCTCCGCGCAGGTGGAGGCCGGTCGTGAGATCGATCTGCGGCCATGCGGCGAGGAAGGCATCGAGCTCCGCCTGGCTCGCCGTGGTCACGCTCCGGTGCTTGGTTTGGCCTCGGATCTCCGCGATTCGGGCGTGATTGATGCTGCGTGTAGGCCGCGTGAAGTAGGCCAGAATGTCCTGATCGTTGAGGCTGGTCGATGCGATCATCCGCTTGATCAGGGCGATCTCCCAGCGGTCGAGCTTGTTGGCGGGGTTGCGTCTCGGTTTCTGGCCCATGAGAGAAGGATAGCATTGCATCATCGCGGGGCGACCCGGAATGTTTGGGCTGGGATGCCGCAGATCGAACGGTCCCGCCATCCGCTATGCCGGCGGAATCACCCGAACTTCGCGTCGATGGCGAACCGTTGCCGCCCCAGCCAGTTGGTGTCGATGCCGGCCGACTTGGCCAGCGAGGCGCTGAGCCCGAAGCTGGTGTCAATCAGCACGCTTCTGTTCACCGATCCCTTGGTGGCGCCATAGAAGGCCGCGACCACCTCCGGGAAGGCCTTCATCCAGAAGGGCAGTCCGTTGCTCGGCACGATCTCGGGCTCGTCGTAGCGCAGTTCGACCGAGTGATGCCGGGCCGATCCGGCATGAGCTTTGATGTTGAGATCCTCGGCCTGCACGGGCCCGGTGACCGCCACCGTAGCGCCGTTCTCCGAGAAGACCGAGATCTTGATCTCCCGGGCGGCGACGGTGCTGCGGATGAAGGCCACCAAATGCGCGATCTGCTCGCCGATGATCTGGCTGTGGAACGAGGCGGCCTGGATGACGAGCGTCTCGCGCGATCGGTCCGGATGGAAGGCATATATGCGGTTGGTCTCCGGAGCATCCCCGTTGGGATCGCGCAGGGCGAGCGCGTCCTTAATCTGGACCCGCTTGATCTTCTCGTCGCTCAGCCACAGGTCCGCGATGACACTGACGACGGCAACGCCGGTCAGCGTCGCCGCGGTCGGAATCGCCGCGACCGCGACGATGGGAGTTGCGCTCGCCAGCGCGATCGTCTTCGCCGGGTTCTTCCGTATGAGCCTAGCACCCCAGGCGGGCCAGCTCTCCATGTCCGGCACCACCTCGATCAAGCGCGTCTGCATGTCTTTCCCTTCGCCGGTCGGCGTCGCTGCCGTGATAGCTGCGTTGTATGAGAGCCGCCACACCGGATCGATCCGAGATGCGTGGAAAATCCGGCGATCACTCGACTTCGCCAGCGATGGCGCGATCGGTCAGGAAAGCTGCCTGCCTGTCGCCATGCCGCCCTCGAATGCACGTTCGACGAGCCGCGTGAAGGCCGCCGCTCAAACCGTAGATGTCTGCACTGACCGCCCGCTTCCAGGCATCGGTCATCGACGCGGGGGCGACCGCAATGAGGGCGGCTGCAGAAAGGCGGCTTTACGATGCTCGATCGGCGGCTCCCGTCAGATCCGGACGTTCGCGCCGCCACAGGAGAATGGCAATACCTGGTCGGCTGTCGCCGGAAGCGGAGACCTGCCGCCTCAACGACGTCGATCCGCAGGCATCGCTCGCCGATGCGCTCGCGCGCATCGCAGAGCATCCGGTCAACCGACTCGACGTCCAGCTGCCCTGGAACTGGTGCGCCAATCAGCGCGCAATCGCCGCCTGATGGAAACACGCTGCGGCCTTCGGCGGATGCCTACAGCAGGTCGGGGCAGCTTCAGCCTGAAGCGTCCTGCGCGATCTTGCCTTGTGACACAGTGGCGTGAAGGGCCGGAAAGCCATTGGCATCATTGAAAATCGCTGAGACGTGGCCCGGCGATCGACAGCCGGGAATCGCCACGACATTGGCGCCCTGAGCAAGAACCCAGGCCAACGCCCGGGAAGCGGAGGCCTGCTCCCCGGCTTTCGTACCGGGATTAGGACTACCGCCGTGCGCGCGTCCGCTCGCAAAGATCTGCGCGAAAGCTGCCATCGATGTCCTAAGGTCATCTGGTTGTGACGGCTTTGAGCCTGTCAGGATACCCCGCCCCAGTGGAGAGAATGCCATGAAGCACGCGCCCCGCGTCGCGGCGGCAGCGATTTCCTCGATCTTCGGGCCGGTTGCCAGGGAAAGTTCGTTCTGCACTGCGCCGAGAGCGCATGACATCGGCCACCGTGCGATCTGTTCGGCAGAAACGCCGGAGATTCCGAACTCGACAACCTTGCCCGCGGAGATCAGATCCTCGATGCAGCCCTGAACGTCGTCGTCAGGCGTCTCGGGATCGGCGCGATGCTGGAGCAGCAGGTCGATGCGATCGCGTCTCAGGCGCGTGAGCGAGGCCTCGACCGACTGCCTGATCATCTCTGGCCGACTGTTGCGATGTAGACTGCCACCAGCGTCGGCATAGAGGCCGAACTTGGTGACGATGGTCGCATCGGGGCGGCCGCGCAGCACGTCGCCCAGCAACGTCTCGTTCGCCCCGTTGCCATACAGCGGGGCCGTGTCGAACAGCGTCACGCCATGATCCAGGGCTGCGATGATCGTCGCGATGGCTTGCTCACGGCTAACGGAGCCGTAGATCCCGGTCAGCGCCATGCAGCCGAGGCCGATGCGGCGCTCGCCCGCCAAGCCGATCGCCCGGTGTTCGGCGGTCCTGGCGGGGTCGATCTGCTCGAGGTCCATCATGAGGCTTCGGGTTCGTAGTCTTCGAACGCGGTGATGGCGAGCGCCAGGGCTGCATCCGCGCCGCCATGGCAAAGAAGGTGGCGGCCGGGCATGAACCTGTTGACCACACGGGTCACCTCCTCGGCAGCCCTTGCGCGGAAAAGCGCATCCCCGTCACGCCCCGCGCCGAGCTCGACTGACGGATCGAGGACCGTCAGGAAAGAGAGGTCGTATTCGGGCGCCCAGGCTTCGCAGATCCGCTCCAGAGCCTCGGCGCGGGCAGGGGCAATCGACCTATTGGTGTGCCGCAGTGCGGCCAGAAGGTATCCGAGAGCGTCGGCGACGGGCCGGTCGACGAGGACGACGTCTGCCGCGATGGTGGCCTCGGTTTCCAGCTCGATTGCCCTCGCCATCAGCCAGGCCGTGCTTTCGAAGGTGTGATGTGCAAGGATGGGAAAGCCCTTCTCCTGGGCATTGACTGCACTGTCGTGGACGTAGGCCACGGCAAGCCCGCGCTGCTCGAACAACTCCTTCAGTCGTGTGAGGAACGTCGTCTTGCCGGTGGAATGTGTACCTGCGACCGCGATGCGGAATGGTGGCCGGCTCACAGGAGTGAACCCTGCGCGCTGCCGAGGATGTCCGCATCGGTAAGGATCGCACGCCGGTCATCCTCTGACCGGTCGCGTAGCATGTGGTCCAGAAGGAGAGCTGACAACACTGCGTCGAAGGGGGCTGAGTGGGCTTTCCCGCCGGTGATCTCCTCGGCCTGACGGCTTAGGTCCAACTTGGAGCCGAGGTGCTCCAGCCCGTGCTTCTCCTCGGCGGGGAGAAGGCGTCGCGCGATCTTCAAGGTGTCATAGGCCGCTACGGGCTCCCACCCTTCAAGAACCTGGCTGAGGATGTCGACCTCGACCTTCACGTTATGGCCGACGATCGCCTTGTCCTCGAGCCACAGCAGCACATCATCGACCACGTCCTCGAGATCGGGCGCATCGGCCACATCCTCGTCCCAGATCCCGTGGATGCGGGCCGCAATGGGAGAGATTCCGTTCTTTGGCCTGAAGCGCCAATGCTTGCTGCGCCCGGTCAGGGTCAGCCCCTCCATCTCGGCGATCGCTAGTTCGACGATCTCAGGCGGTGACTTTCCGCTGCCTTCGACATCGACAGCCCACATCTTCTCGCTCAATTCCAGCCCTCCTCGGCACGGCCGTGGCGTTCCGGCAGATGCGGCTGAGCACGATCATGCACCTGGAAGCCCAGTGAATGCTGTATGAAGTAGCGCTGCTGCTCGGTGCTGTCCTCAACAATCACCTTCCCTGCAGCGATTTCAATCCGCTCGGGGGCCAGGCCAACCATCTGGGCGAGTGAAGACAGCCGGTCGGGTGAGGGCGTCCTATGCCCCGCTGCGCAGAGCTCGATCTGGCCCGACGGGCAGATGTCGCATATCTCCCGGATACCGTAATGGCCGTTGTAATCGGCTTCTCCGTAGGCGTAGGCGATGCCGCAAGAGGTCTTGCGGAAGATCGGCGCGCCGGAGTAGCGGCGCAGGACGTGCTGCTCGACCTCGCGCGGGAGGATTTTGCGCCTGGGCACGTCATGATAGAGATCCTCGACGCCGGCGGAGCGGAAGTGGGCGCGGATCTGCTCGCGGTGGAATAGGCCGGTGAAGACGGTGGCGTCGGCCAGCCGCGACAGCGCGCCTGCCCTGTCGATGCATTCGTTCGTGTCGTTCACGCCCGCTATGATGGGACGCCAGTAGAGTATCCTCTTCGTCCGTCTGGCATGTTCGGCCAGCACCTCGAGCGACCTTTCCGCGATCATGCTGTCAACCGGTTCGAGACGGGGGTCCGCGATGCCAGACCAGGTCACAAGAACCGTGACCTTGAGATGCCGCAGGCGCTCCAGGCGTTCGACATCCTTTGGCGTGACCTTCCATCGGGTGATGACGAGAACGTGATTTCTGAGCCCGTGCCCATCGAGCAGTTCAAGGGAGTGCAGCATGTGCTGCTTCACGAGAGGCAGAAACGGATCGGTCGCGCGATTAAAGATCTGGACGGGTGTGACGTGGGGAACGAAGGCCCAATGCGCGATCAACGCTGCCACGGCCTGTTCATCATCCATCACGAGGTGAGGGCGCTTCATCTCGAAGTTGTCGAACAGGTGCCGCACGCAGTAGCCGCAATCGAGTGGGCACCCGACGATATGGTTCAGGCTGAGGCCGGATTTCCGATATTCCACGACATTGCCAAGGCTCGCCGGCAGATGAGCGGGTGCCCTTCTGAGATGCTTTTCACGTTCAAGATCGCCGACCGCATCTATCACAGCTTCCTCCCCAACACGCTGTTCATTCCTTCCAGAAATGGAATATTCCTAACTCTGAATAGATGGTTATGAATAATTTGCTCGCGGGGCTATACCGAGAAGGCGGACCAGGCTCTTCGGGGCCACGATGTTCACCCCGGTTCCCTGCTCGCGCACGCCAGCTGTTACAAGGCGGCTGAAAATGGACATCCTGCCAGCATCCATCGCCATTCCGCCCCAGACTGCATCCTGGATGTATCGTGCGACAAAGCCGGCAAGGACATCGGCGATCTGGATGCCAATGGAATCGTGGGAGCGCAGGAACTCCAACTTCGCAGATGCCGAGAATTGGAAATCCGCGGTCTTGAGCGGAGGAATCACGTCCTTATCGTTGAAGGCCTCCATCACCATCTTGTTATGAAGCAGGATGTCCCCGAATTGCAGCTGCTCGTCATGGAACAGCGTCACGTCCGACACCTGCTTTTCAAGGAAGCGGTTGATCCGGGCATAGATGTGGGTGAAGGACGTCAGGTTCGGCAGGACCCAGAGGAGCTTTCCCTTTTGTGAGGTGTCGGGGATGGGCAGCGCGCGTTCCACCGCCCTTGCCTTTGGGAGCTTCCGAAAATCCTTGAGGCTGTCGCGGGTGAAGCGGACGAAGGCATCGGCCACACCTTCGGTGGGAAGCCGACATGACTGGGCCCAGCGGATGACCTGCTTGTAGAAGTCGCGGACCTCGACGTAGTCCCGGCTCTGACAACAGGCGATGAAGGCCTGGGCCAACTCAGGCGGCCCGTAGATCGCCATGTGATCCGCCATCACCCCTTTCATCCAGAGCGTGCGTGGCTGAACGTCGCATGCCCCAACGTAGGGCACAACGATCCGATCCATGATGTTAGCGATGACGAAATAGTGCTTGTCCACGGCCTCTATGAAGATCGGGCAGCCGCGCTCCTCCAGCAGATCGAGGAGGCCGGACACGAAGTGAGGCCGGTCATAGGCCTGCCTGGACTTCACTTCCGCAGACTGGATGCGATGGGCCGCCTTGAGGGCATCGAACCGGTCCTTGAACGGCTGGTCCAGATCGCAGCCCACGGCGGCAAGCGTGAACATGCGCTGCTCCTTGCCGTAGGTTTCGACCCTTGCCGTGATCAGGTCGCCGGTGTTTCCACTCTCATCGATGTAATAGGTGACAGGACGAGAGGGGGAGCAATCCGATTGCGCGGAAGTTAGTTCCATATCGCAGTATCCCCTCAATCTCTCACTGTATATTTGTATGATCACTGAGATGATTAGCTCATGATTTGAAGAATTTTCTATCTGTTGCGTTGTGGATGGACAAACGCCTTCTTTCGAAAACCGCGAATGATCCTGTGGATATTGGCTTTGAGGGTGCTTTTTGTCCGGCAGCTTTGGTCGGATCCGTACGTTATCGCCATACTAGGTGGACGGCAGTATCTGTTCGGGTGCTGCCGCCGTTGCAGTCTTTCTCAACCTCAAGCTGGCCCTTCAGAAGCGGTCGTATGTTTAAAGTCTGCCGATGGCGTCTGGGTAGAGATTGCAGAACGGCAAACTCCTGCCAAGAGTGCGAATGGATTTAATTAGCTGGTAAAACTCCTTCTGCCGGATATTTTTAACAAATGAAAGTAACCAAGGAAACTCCACGAAGATTGCGGCCGACATCCGAGGTCAGGCGAGAATTGTACCTGCGATCGGGCAATAGATGCGCCTTCCCTGGCTGTTCCACCGTACTCGTGACCCGCGAGAAGACGATGATCGGCCGAATCTGCCACATCGAAGCCGCCTTACCCGATGGCAAGCGATTCAACGACGCGATGTCGAACGAGGAACGGCGCTCGTACGATAATCTGCTCCTCCTTTGTGGCGACCATCACACTGTCATTGACGACGATGAGGGCTGCTATTCCGTTGCGCAGCTGAGATTGATGAAGCAGCGGCACGAGGCGCGCCACTCAGAGCGCCCAGGAACCCTACAGCTTGCTTCAGGCGATCATAGCGCCATCTGGGAAGAACTGGAGTTCGAACACAAGCGCGATCTCCAGCCCGCGCTAATGGGGCGCCCCCTTGGGCCGGCCGATGCCGCAGCATGCCCGGAACTGGTGGAGACTTCGCTGCTTGCCCGGGATCTCGAACGTGCCTATTCGGCACGGCTTTTTGGCGAGCCGGGTGCTGGAAAGTCCGTCTGCGTCATGCAAGTTGCCTCGCATTTCCAGAAGAAGGGCTGGAAGGTCTTCCGCGCCCGGAACCCAAAGGTCGAGGAGTTCAAGTTCGATCAGACACAGACGTTGGCTCTCTACGTCGTGGACGATGCTCACCTCACACCGGAGCACATTCTCGCGGCCGCAGAGCAGGCGACGCATTCGGGCGCGATGCTCCTTTGCACTTTCAACGCCGCCCAACAGAAAGGGGATGCAGCAGGGACTACCTATCTCGACGCACGGCGCGCAGTACGGACGATCGCAAAGGCATTGCGCACCCGTCGCGACGCGACCCTTGAGGTGGTTCGCAGAGTCGATCCGAACATCGGTGACAAGCCCTTCGAGGAATCCTTCGACGCAAGGTTGGACGCAGCTGAAAGGGCCGAAATTCCATGGCAATTCTGCTTCATTCTGGGAGGTGGATGGACCCGTGCAGACGCCGCCGCGTCCTCCGCACGCAGTGTCAGGGCGGACCTGGTTCTCGCCGCGATAGCCGCGCGGCAGATTCTCACCAGGGACGAACGGGCGTCACGAAGCGACATTACCAGCCTGCTCGCCGAAATGCAGGCGCCAATCGTCGCCGAAGCGATCGACAGCGCGCTAGACTGGCTAATCAAGAACAGGCTCGTCTTGAGTCATGAGGATTTGCGTACCCCGCACCAAAGGTTTGCTGCGGTAATCTTGAAGCAGCTCTTGGTATTGGCCTGTGAAGCAACGGACACTGACGCCCTGGCTGCGCTCGTCAACAGACTGATTTCCGATGACTGCCGGACGCTCATCGGCCTGCGCAACCTTCTGCAGGAGCTTCGACTGGGCACGAGGAACTGGCGGTTCGATGGCCTCGTCAAACGTGAACTGTTGGACGCGATCATAGCCGAATGCTGGACGCAGGCGGGAGAGGAACAGCGTAACCACGCGTGCCTGCTACTTTCTGAGCTGCAGTGTTACTACGATGCCTGGGTGGCGGCGATAATCCGCGACGACGGCCAGACGTTGTCAAACTGGATCGATGAGGCCGAGGGTGAGTCCGCATATGGAGCTGGATTCCTACTCGGCCAGTTGTCGATGAAGGACGGGTCCCTTTCCGGGCGAATAGCCAGCAAGATCGATCTGCATAAGCTGGCGGACAAGCTTTCTGCCGTGACGCCGGACCAAGTTTTCGCGATGAGCGAGCTTGTATCGCACGTATCGAGCCCGACTTTCGCTACCTGGAACGAACGGTTTGTCGCACGTCTCGACAAGGACAGCCTCCGTCGCCTTGCCGCCAAATGGCCCGATGATGCTTACCTGTCGTCGTTTGCCAAGCTTTGCGCGCACCTTTCTTATCATGACCGGCGCTTTGCCCTCGACTTGCTCAAGATCTTTTCCGCGCGAACAGCGCAGCGCATGACCGTCGACCCGTTCCAGACATTCCATGAAATGAATGACATTTTCTGGCATGTCCTCAGGCTCCATGATCCGCTAGGCCTGTACAAGGGACGTGAAGCACCTACCCTCGAAATGCGAGAAGCGGGTCGCCTACTTGCCGAAGTATGGCATGACGAAGATCTCGCGGCGGCCGTCTCAAAATGCTCTTTAAGGGATTTCCAGAATGCTGCAGGCTTTCTGCTCTTCATCAGGAAAGTAGACCAGAAGCGCTTCTCGAACATCGTCAACAGGATCGACTGGCTAGTGATCGAGGCGACCCTCGCCGACCACCTCGATAACCTGTTTCACGACGCCGACGTCTTCCTTTCAATTTGTGGGATATCCACGGCCGGCAAGCACGCAATTGCCGCGATGCTCGCTCGGCACAATTCTGAGCTTCGGACTCTCACGCCACGGCTCGCCTACATTGCCTTCGACTACGCCATCGAATTCATTCGCTCGGGACGCGTAATCGGAATTTCAAACGGCCATACATTCGCCTGGGACTGGGCCACGATTCTCATGGCCAAGTTCGCGAAAAATCACGCCGAATTAATACACGCGTTCCTTGCGCCACACCTGAAGAACGCGGCCACGAGCCTGTCTCAAAAGCATTCAAGTTGGTATGACGAGCCCCTGCTGTTCCTTCGCACGGTCAGGCAATTCGATCACGTGGGCTTCGAACAGATGTTCGCGGCGATTGATGCAAGGACGGCCGAGGTTGGCTGGGCCAATGCCCTGCAAAGCAAAGCAAAGGCACGTCAGACAGCGGCGTTTCTCGTGCAGATCGCGATCAATCGAAAGGATGCGATCGGCGAGGTAGCGAGGCGATTGCGTGAACAGTTCCAAAAATCCTCGGTTCCGTCTCCCAAGCTGCTAGAACCGCTTGCATAGGTGACATGAATTGGCGCGACCGACTACCGAGGGAACAGGCTGACGTGGGGATGACAGGATTCTTGATGCTTTCTCCAAAGCCCGGTTTCTCCCAAAATTCTCCTCTCAGCCAAACCGAAGAGTTCATTAAACTGCCTCGAGGTAAGCCCGCTCCGTCATGATCACGGCTCTAACTCCAAAAGACTTCATCGAGATCGATCGTCGGTTTGTTCCTTTCGAACAGCTCGGCAGGCCAGATGCAGATGAGTTGTGGGCAGACGTCCTTGCAAGCAGGGAGGAGACGCGTGACTGGGATTGGCTGTTGTCACACCGCGTCGTTGCTCTTTTGGCCGAAGCCGGTTCGGGCAAATCCTATGAGTTTCGGGCCCAAGTTGATCGCCTGGCTCGCATTGGCCGATTCGCATTCTATTTTCGCATCGAACGTATGTGCAGCGGATCGCTCGAAACTGCGTTCGAGGCGCCCGAACAGGAAGCTGCGTTCCGAACCTGGAAAGCAAGAGACGAAGATGCGGTATTCTTCCTGGACTCGGTGGATGAGGCAAAGCTTCCCAAAGGAGAAAAATCCGAACCTCTGCGCGATGCACTAAACGCACTCGAGCGTGCCATTGGATCGCGAATAGGGCGCACACGTGTTGTCGTTTCTTGCCGCGGCAGCGAGTGGTACAGCGAAACCGAACAGACCCACATTTCGTCATTCGCATCACGTGTCGGCGCCGCTGCTCGAAGCGAGGATATGCCATCCGACAATTCAAAGGTCTTGCGGAATGTAAGCTTTGCGGCTTTGGACATCCCGCGTGTCAAGTTGCTCGCTGCCGCGCAAGGGGAGCCCGACGGCTTTCTCGAGGCGCTCGATGAACATCAGCTGTGGGATGAAGTGCGCACGCCAATGGATGTTGTCCATTTGGCCACCGTCTATTTTGCCAATGAGGACAAGACGGGGCTGGTCTTGCAACTGTCGTCACGGTCAGCCGTCCTCAATGCTTCGGTTCGACGGCGCTTGGCGGACCGTCCGGACAGTCGCAGTAGAACGGAAATGGTGCCGATCGAAGCGCTGGGAGTCGCACGGTTCCTGGCGTTTGCGCTAACAGTAATGCAACTGCGGGACATCAGCTTCGACACTCCTGTCCCCGGCGCCCTCGATGCAAGGTCGCTATTGGAGCAAGGTCCCGTTTCAGCATCGCCACTACAACTTCGACAGATGCTGGCAACGCCATTGTTTACACCTGCAGGACGTGGATCCGTGCGGTTCTATCGCCCCGAGATAGAAGCAATGCTCGCTGCTCAGTACCTGGAGTCGATGCTCGATCATCTGCCAACAACCAAAATAACTGAAGCATTCGGCAGCGAGTCATTTGGCGTTCGGTTTGTCGCTCAGCCCTTCGGGCCGATGCTCGCGTGGCTAGCCGCGAGCGATCAACGGATTTTGCGCTGGCTGACTAAAACCGGTCCTGAGTTCCTGATCGAGGACGGTGATCCCCGTACCTTGGCAGTTGGGGATCGTATCGCGGCGCTCGAGCAGCATGTGAGCCAAACACATCGAAATCTGTCAGGTGGCTTCTACTTCCCCAACGCTGCTTTGGCGCGCTTTGCGGCCGCCGACCTGGAATCGACCGTAGTTCATCTCCTGACGAGCGTTCCAGTTGCCCGTGAAGCTAAGCTCCACCTGCTTCAGATCGTACGCATGGGAAAATATGCTTCGGCCGCCGATTGGCTGGAGCAGGTTTGCGGTGACGCATTCACTCCTGCCGAAATCAGGGCGTATGCAGTTCGCGCTCTGATCGCCTGCGGGACGGGGGATCATCTTCGTCGGACTTGCGAAACCATGCTTGCATGGGGAGCCCCGCAGTTCGGGAAGGATCATTCAGATCACCGTTCGCAGCGAGAAGACGATGCTCGCATCCGTCTGATCGGTGCTGCGTACCCGCATGCCATTTCGCTCGAAACAATGCTGCGACTGCTGGCGCAGGTCGGAGGGCGTGAATTCGCGCGCGATGGGGATGTCTTTGTCGCGCTTTCCGAACGTGCCCCCCTTGCCGATTTGCCCCTGCTGATCGAAGGGTTCGAAAGTCTGTGTTGGAGGACCCGACCTTCAATTCATTTCGGCCACAAAGCCCCGGAAAAGACATCCCGAGCCAGCCTGCTTTTCGACGGACTTTGCGCTTCCATCGCTCGCTCCGTCGTTGAGCAGCCGGACGCTGTTCGCATCGAGAGTATCTGTTGGTGCTTCAACGCCAGCAGGTATTCGAGGCTCGATCGCGACAAAGAAGAATGGGGCGAGTTGTCTATGGCGCTGCGCCGGTCGGCCACTGTTCGGCAGCGATTAATCGTGGCGGCCGTCAATTCCAACCAGACTCACCATCCCCTTGTTGGCCTTCAGAGCATGTTGAGCGGTGTGTGGGGCGAGGATCATGACGCGAGGTTTGCCGATATCGCGTTCGCCCTGCGTGAGTATGTGCAGTCAAGTGCCGAACTCCGTGAAATCTGGGCTGACCTGTTGATGCGATGGATCCGTCCGGTGTCGAGGATGACACATCGCAAAATCTGTTTCCAACTTGCGCGCAGGGCAGTTCGTCAAAGGTCGGGCATCGATTGGCCGACGCTGAAAACGGTGCGCTGGCGCCCATTTGGTTGGGTGCGACGGTTGTGGTTTCGATACACCTACAACGATTGGTGGCACATCCGGTTCAAGCTGAGGTCTGTTCTTGGAGGCTTGCGCGAGAATTTGGCCTGGAGCTGGGCGCTCGTTCGAAATTGGCGCAGGCTGAACCAGGGAGATGACTGGAATCTTGCATTTCATTTTATCTTCGGTGATCGCGACGAGAAGCTCAGTCGTGAGGATTTTGTGAGGCGCAAGGGCTCTATTTTCGGCAGAATACTTATTAACGCAGCTGGTCGCTGGGTCAGCAAGATTTCGCCCGACATCACGTATCGATCAGAGATTGTCTGGCTGAACGATGTCGGTTTTCGTTGGCTTTACGAAGCAGATCCAAAATTTGTTCGCGGGTTAGCGGATTCGGTTCGGCGAGCGGCAATTCAACAAGATCTTTGGGACAGCGACGACAGCCCGGTCTGGGCTGAGGCGATTGCCGCCACTGACTTGGTCCTCTGGTCGAAAGTCGCGATGTCAGAAGTGATCGCAGAACTGTCGCGACGAGCCAAGTTTGAGCCTGAGCATTCGAACCCGCCGCTTTGGAAACTGCACAAGCAGCCGGTGAATCTGCAATCAACTGTTGCGTCCGCATTGCTCGATTGGGCCGAGCGCAATACCACGATGTGCCGGGTCGACATACGGCCCTTGGCAGACATCGTTCAATCGACCCCAGAACTTGTGTTTCGCCTCCAATCTCTAGCCCGCCGGGGAGCGCTTGAAGCCCTTTATGAAGGGCAGTGGCGTCGCGGTCTGGCCTGGTTGGAGGTCTGGGCCCGGCATGATGTGGCATCGATCGAATGCCTGTGCGATTGGCTCGAGAATGTATGGCGCGGAAACGAGACGTGCGAGTTCTATGCCTTGTCGGCCCTAGGAAATCTGCTGGGTAGTCGATGGAACCGTGAAGCAGTTACGATTACGCCTTTGCCGAGCGAGTTGCGTTTGCGGTTGGCAAATCTGGTGCACGATATCGTCCGCCCTGCTGAGGACGAACCAACTCGCGAAGGGATGCAAACGGTTACGCGGCGGCGCGAATTGGAGGATGTCAGGCGCTTGGTCGACAGCTATCTCGGTGCCGACCACAGCCCTGCTGGTCGCCAAGCCTTGGTCTGCTTTGTTGAAAACAGAATCTTGCCTGCGTTCCCTGACTGGGGCGAACGTTGGCTGGTGAGCCATGCACGCGCAGCTAATCAGCCCCAAGGTTGGACAATTGATCACGTTTCCCAATTTGCTCGGTGCGGTTCAATTGCGCCATCGAATGGGGATGGCTTGCTGGCGCATGTCATGGCCGAAATAGCGGAAATCTGTGGCGAAATGAATGGATCCGAGTTCGATCGGAGGGCGCTGTTCGACAAATCGACCGATGAAAGCGACTTCCGCGCCTGGCTCGGACATGAACTGGATGCTCGACTGCGAGGTTGGGCATCGATCACCCAGGAAACGGTAACGAGGGGGGAGAAGCGGACTGATCTCCGCATAGAACTGCGGGGTGGCAATCACGCGGTTTTGGTTATCGAAATAAAACTCGCTCATCGCTGGAACCGAGATGTGCTTTTGGACAAGATTAAGAGCCAGCTTGTTGATCAATATCTGATTGGGGACAGGCGTGTTAGGCACGGAATCTACCTGCTGGTCGACTTCGGCTTCTCCCTCAAGGGAAGCCTGACAGACGGCACTAAACCGGAGCTCACGGAATTCGCGGATCAATTGACGATCCGTGCAGAACAATTGTCTGAAGAAGATGGTAGATCTGTAAAGTTCCAGCAGTTCTCAATACTTAAATGAGATCAGCAGCGCATTCCTTGACCTGGTATGGCGAGGAGATCACGAGGCCAGATTGGCTGAAAGGCATATTCCACATTTCTAAAGCAAACGTTCCGGAACATCCTCGATCACGGCCGCTCTAGCCCGCGCGCCGTCGCAATCAATCGTTCGCCGGCGGCCCTCTGATCCATGTTCATGGTTCGCGCAGCCATCCACTCGGGCACGTGCCAACTGGCCGGCAGGGATCGGGCAATGGCTCCGGGGCTGTCCTCGGTACGCACTGTCTGGGCGGCGAGATTGATCTGCTTCGTCATTTCGGCAGGCGTCAGCGAGACCGCCGGTGCCTGTTCGATGGCGGCAAGCCGGGCGCGGACATTGCCCAGACTTCGGTCGATGCCATCGAGCGCGGCGGTGTGGTCGGGTATGCGCTCGCGTGCCGCCGTCAGATTGGCGACGGCATTGTGCAAAAGGCTGAGCTCGTGCCGCACGGCCTCAAAAGCCTGGGCGGTGGTCACTTCCGTGTCGTTTGTGTCGGTCATGGGCGCAGCTAAACCCTGCCAATTGCAGAATGCCAGAGGCTGGAACCTTACTGGAAGGGGTGAGATTTGTGGCCGTTTCGGCGCGCACGCTGCTGAGGCGGCTTGAGATTGTGCAAACCGGTGGAGGCGCCGCGACTCGGGCCTTGGCCTGCCCTACAGCCCCAGGCCGCGTCCCCGGCCAAGATCGAGGCCGTGCTCGAACGCGAGCTGGGCGCCAAGCTTACGCTGGCTGTCCATCATGGTGATGCCAAGCTGGGCCTTGCGGCTGGCCAGCAGGGATTCAAGCTGCGGATCGCGCTCCAGGCTCCTCGCCATGTTTGCCATGGCGGTGCGCGCGCTCTTGTGGGCGTCGATGTCGCCGGCCGCATAGTGGCGATCGGCCTGGTTGGACAGCTCGTTCCAGCGGCTGACGAACCGCTCGGCGCGCAGTTCGGGATTGGTGCGCAGCTCGGTTTCGAGCTGAAGCGC
>NZ_BMZP01000018.1:0-60277 GCF_014652855.1 Novosphingobium pokkalii | reverse complement strand
CATAGGCCGCCTCGGCATCGCGCGGCCCATGCGGGCGCAGCTCCTCGAACGCCTTGCGCGCAGACTTGAGCTCGGCAAGCTGTTCGGGGCTTTCCCGGCCGCCCTGGTTGCGTGCGCCGTAGATGGTATCGATCGCTTTGGCATGGCGTGTCAGCGCCTCCATACGCTCGCGCCGCAGTTGCGCTTCGCGGGTTTCAGCGCTGGTCGGGATTGAAGCGATTTCAGGTGACGGGACGACAGGCTGGAGCAGGTCCTTGGAGACCTTGAGGCGCTGGCCATCAAAGTTCACCCGTTCGGGCAGAGCAGAGAAATTGGGCACCTTGAGCTTGAGCCCATCGAAGATACCGCGCCTGGGCTGCACTTCGGGCGCAGGCTCGGGCACGCGGGCATAGTCCGATGCCATGTCCTTGCCGCGCTCTCGGCTGAGCGCGCGGACAAGCCGATCGCGATCGGCGAAGTCATCCTTGCCGTAATGCAGATCGACCTGGTCCCTATGCCGCGAGAGCGCGACATAAGAGGCATGGCGATCGAGCCCCGGCGTTGCCAGCACATGGACACTGTCCACGGTCATGCCCTGCGCCTTGTGGATGGTGGCGGCATAGCCGTGATCGATATGGGCATAGTCCTTGAGATCGAAGGCAATCGATCGCCCATCGTCCGTGCGCACGCGCATGGCGATCTGGCTTACCTCTTCCACCGTGCCGAGCGTGCCGTTCTTCACCTCCAGGCTGCGCTCGTTCTTGAGGAACATCACGCGGTCGCTGGACGCGAACAACCGTTGCCCACGTTCGACCTCCAGACCGACATCCTCGCCGAGCATCTGGGCTGCGCGCATGCGCCCACGCGCAGCTTCGTTGAGCTCGTGTACTTCATCGTTGGTGTGGGTGAGAATGATCCGGCTGGCATCGGGATCGGCCATGCGGTCGCGATCCCAGCGATCGATCAGCTTGTCGCGCGCTTGCTTCCGCGTCTCGGCGGCGTGGACATGACCAGCATCCTCATAGGCGGTCAGCGCTTCGTCCGTGCGGCCGGTGGCAAGCTGGCGCGTGGCATCGCGCTGCCAGTCCTCGGATTGGCGGCGGATGGTGGTGATCTCCACCGCGCCGTGACGCTCGGCAATACTGCGGAATGACGCCCCGGCCTCGATTGCCTGGAGCTGCTCGGGATCGCCGACCAGCACGACCTTGGCGCCGCGCTTTTCGGCCTCGGTGATGACGCGCTCCATCTGGCGCGTGCCGATCATCCCGGCCTCGTCGATAACGAGGATCGATTTGTCGGTCAGCATCTCGCGACCCTGGCCCCATTGGTGCTCCAGACTGGCGATCGTGCGCGAGGCAATGCCAGAGCCGCTTTCGAGGTTTTCGGCGGCAATGCCGGAGAGGGCCGCGCCATGGACGGTGTAGCCAGCCGATTCCCACGCTTCGCGTGCCACGCCCAGCATCGCGCTTTTGCCGGTGCCGGCATAGCCGATGACACTGCTGATCCCGCGTGCCTCTGTGACATGTTCGAACGCGCCGCGTTGTTCCGGCGAGAGCACCATGCCGCGTTGCTCTTGGGCGCGGATGAGCGCGCGTTCCAGGTGACGGTCATTGACGCCATGGTGGCGCCGCGCGTCCAGCGTAACGGTCGCGCGCTCCAGCCGCTGTTCGGTCTCGAGCATAGCGCGCGAGGTGAAACGCTCCTCGCCGCGTCCGTCAGGTCCCAAGCGTACCAGATCAGGTGAGCTACGCACCGCCGCGAGCACGGCGTCGAACTGGTCCTTCCCATCGCTGTGCCGGTGCACGAACGTGGCAAGGTCTCGGGCCGTGAATGTCGCCTGTTGATGGGTGATCGCATCGAGCGCAATGCCGGGGTTCTCGAGGATCTTGTCGCCATTGCTTCTGGCGATGGCAAAATGCTCTTCCAGCCGCTCGCGCACCAGGCCTTCCTGCGCCATGCGCGCCGCAGCCGGGCCGATCTTGTTCTGCGGCTCCAAGCCAATGCCCTGGGCCTCAAGGCTGCGGTGATCGATCCGTGCGTCGATATCGAGCTGGGCCAGCCGTTCGTTGACGTGCTCGGCCCAGGCTTCGCGCCAGTGGGTCAGGAGCTCGGTCTTGTTCCACTCGCGCACCTTGGCGCCGAAGCCGTCCTCGCCAACTTCGCGCATGCCCAGCATGACATGGGCATGGGGCTTGGCGAGGCCGTCGGGCCCTACATCCCAGTGCACATTGAGATCGGCGACCATCCCGCGATCGACGAACTCCTTTTGCACAAAGTCCCGCGCCAGCGCGATGCCATCGGCCTGAGACATCTCGCGCGGAATGGCGAACTCGATCTCGCGGGCCAGTTGCGCGTCCTTGCGCACTTCGACTGCTTCGACGTCGTTCCACATGCGAGCTCGATCGCGCCACTCTTCCGGCGCGCCTTCGGGCAGCATCACTTCGCTGTGTACGACACCGGGCTTGTTGGAGAAATCGTGGTGCCGATCGAGCCGCGCATCATAGAGCCGATCGGCCGAGCGATAGGCGGCCGCGGCCACGGCGCTCGAGCCGCTACCGCGCGAAACAACTTTGGCCGAGAAGTGGTAGATCGCCATGGCGACGCACCGTGCGTCAGGTTCTGACGTTGAAAGAAAGGAGGTTCTTCAACTTCATGCTCCTGATGATCTCGTGGGGTGAGATGCCCCGCGCGTCGTGTGACGCAGCACGCGACGACAAGCAGATGGGTGAGGTGAACCGGGTGCTTCCGGGGAGCCATAAATCAGCAGAACCCGTCAAAGCCGGACGGGCGGGAACTTCCGATCCCGTGAGCGGTCCGGCCAGCGAGCTTGCCATGGCAAGGGCAACCGAACCGATGGCGGACGCCTCGTCAGAATATGGAACTCGCCGACTCGGAAGTGGGCGGGTCGGTCGGCGGCGCAAGCCGCTGACCGGTGAAGCGTTGGTCTGCGGTGGTTTGACGCAGACTGGAGGCACGCGGCTCGCCGCGCGCCAGCCCCGGCATGGGTTTGCGTGGTGCCGGGGCCGGATTTCACACGGGGTATAGTCGGTGCCTACAGCAAGCGAGAGATCATTGGGGGAACCTGAGAACCTTGTCATCACTTCCGGCGCTTTCGGACGCCGGATGGCTGAAGCGACCAGCGACCGTGGTGAAGAGGGGCGGAGCCTTCGTAGTAGTCTGAGGACGGGAAAGCCGTTTACATGGCGAAGGAAGGCAGTGGATACGGCATGCAAGCAGGAGGCGGGCATATGCCCGGCGCGGTGAATACCGCGTTCGTCCTCGACATGCAGCGCAAGCTGTATCGGTGGAGTAACGAAGACCCACACAGGGTCTTCGACGATCTGTTCAATCTCGTATGCGACCGCAGAACCCTGTCCGAAGCCTGGCAAAAGCTCGCCCGCAATAGCGGCAGCCGGACACCGGGAACGGATGGAATGACGCGGCGCTCGGTCGAGCAGCGCGCCGGTGGCGCCGCAAGGCTCCTCGATGAAATACGCGAGGCGCTGCGCAACGGAACCTATGTCCCGCAACCAGTCAGGCAACGGCTCATCCCAAAGCCCGGCAAACCGGGACAGTTCCGGCCACTCGGCATACCCACGCTGATCGATCGTGTGGTGCAAATGGCTTTGAAGCTGATTCTGGAACCCATTTTCGAGGCGGATTTCTATCCGACCTCCTACGGGTTCCGGAGGGGACGCAGCACCCATGATGCTCTGGAACGCATCCAGAAATGTCTTCATCCGTCGAGCCGTGGATCCTCCGTCTACCGGTTCGTCGTCGAGGGCGACATCAAGGGCTGCTTCACCGCAATCGACCACCACGTCATGATGGGGCGCGTGCGACGGCGCATCAGCGACCGCAAGGTGCTGAGGCTGATCCACGCATTCCTGAAAGCGGGCATCATGGTCGAAGGGACTCTTCGTCATCCCGTCACCGGCTCGCCGCAAGGCGGGATCATCTCGCCGATGCTGTCGAACATTTATCTGACGGCACTCGACGAGCGGTACGGACGATGGTCCATCCATCCTCGTGAACCGGGTAAGCGGGCGGCGGCCCGCCGGCTGCTCGATCGCAAGAAGGGCAAGCCGACCTACTATCTGGTCAGATACGCGGACGACTTCGTCGTTCTCGTGGAAGGCACGCGGGAGGATGCGGAAGCGGAAAAGGCCGCGCTGGCGGAGTTCCTGAAAACGGAGCTTCGCATGGAGCTGTCGATGGAAAAGACCCGGGTCACCGACGTCAGGGAAGGCTTCGACTTCCTCGGCTATCGGGTGGCGCAGACCAAGGCGCTCCGCACAGGGCGTCTGGTCGGCAATCTCTTCATCCCGAAGGGCAAGCTGACCGATCTGCGCCACAGGCTCAAGGTCATGGTGAAGAGCATCCCGACCGGACGCCCCCTCGCCTATGTCGTCGACAAGCTCAACCCTATCCTGCTTGGGTGGCGGAACTACTACCGTTACGCCACACTGGCCTGTCGGGATTTCTCCCGGCTCGATAGATGGATATGGGAGCGCGTAGGGCGTTGGCTTCGGAAGAAGCACCGAAAGACGTCGTGGCGAACGCTGCGACATCGCTTCACCACCAACGCTCGGGGGCAACGGCTGCGATGGGCCGATGGGTCCAAACGGCTGCGTCTCCTCCGGGAAGGAGGGACAATGCGATACCCACACCGCAGCATCGAGAAACCGAACGGATGGAATGCGGTCCAGAGGCGCGATCAACGCGAGAGCATGAAGGGCTTCTGGGACGCATTTGGTCGCCTCAATTGGGGTTGACGGCCACCCTCGCGTGTCCAAGCGCGCGAGCATGGAGAGCCGGATGCAGGGAAACTTGCACGTCCGGTTCGGCGAGAGGGATGAAGAGACTCGTCACTGTAAAGTGATGGAGCGCTTCATCCCTACTCTTCAGATACGCCTAAAAGCGCACGTCGGCACGACGTATAAGCGCGCCCTCAAAAGATTTCATCATTCTCGGGACGGCAGAATCCCATGAGGTTTCAGGCAATTGGCATTGATCGTCAAGGCCGATAACTGGGAGGCCTCACGGCGCAACGGACCGTCGTCACAGGACACCAGACATGCGCAAACCCCGCAACTATGACGAGGACCTCAAGGCGCTCACCGCCAAGGCCAAGCAACTCAAGGCACGCAAGCAGAGCCAGTTGGGCGAACTGGTTGAAGCCACTGGCGCCGATCACCTTACAATCGAAGAGCTGGCCGGCGCGCTGCTCTCGATTGCCGCCATCACCGATCCGACGCGACGGGAGGCATGGCGCAAACGCGGCGCCGCGTTCTTTTCCGGCGAGCGGACCGAACAGCCTTCTGGCCAGCGCACTGGCGACAACGCGTAACCAGCAGCGCCGCACGACCAGCGCGCGCCATCGCCTGGCCCTGCAACAGGCGCGACATGACACGCGGGCGTGGCAGGTGAAGCGGCGCGAACGCACGCGGCAGCTGATCGAGCTGGGCGGGCTGATTGCCAAGGCGGGCCTTATCGAACTGACCGATGATGATCGCGCCACCATTCTTGGTCTGCTGGTCGAGGCGGCAGCCAAGCTGCGTACCAACGACAGCGGCAACCAGCTCACGCTCTGGCGGCGGCGGGGACAGCGGGCATTTGCCGATGCCGACGACAAAGACTGAGCAGCCGGCAACACCGCTTCCACCGTCCATCGCCTGCACGTTGCCCCATGCCTGCCACGGCGCCATAGAGTGAGCTATGGACGACAAGACCAAGACCCGAATTCTCGGCGTGATCGAACGCGCACCGCAGTGGCTTCGCAACGATCTCGCCGCCAAGGATCCGGCCTCACGCGCACGTGCGGAAGAGGCGCTGGCCGCGATGTTGGTAGATGCCATTCGCGAGAGTCTGGAAACGGCCGATTGAGCGCCAACGTCAAACCAGACAGCCTTCGCCATTGGCCAAAATCATGCCCCGTACCGCACCCCTCGGCTGGTTTAGAACGGAGCGTCGGACCGATTCCGATCAACAGGAAATACAGGCGCCTGGTCGGCACTGAAAAAATGGATTGCTCTCGTAAATAGCTAGGCAAATATCTTCCAGGTATAACCTCTTAGGAGGAAACCAATTCACAGACGCGCGCGATCTGCTAAAGCTTTTGCTGTACCGGCAGTCACAGGTTACGCGACACGTCTTGTGACTGCCGGTGCAACTGCGGACCGCAGGCCTCCCCTCAATTCGTAGCGATGATCGCCAATGCGTTGCGCGATGGGGTCAGCGAGACGCGCAAGGCTGAAGGCCGCTACCCGCCCGGCGCCTTCACGAAGTGCTACCCTGCCGCAGTCGTTTGAACATGCTCGCCCAAGAGCTGAAGGCGGGCACCCCACTTTTCCATAATTCACGCAAAAACTTGGCGCGCGGATTCGCGTCTGGTATCGTGGGTCCGCGCTGCGCAAAGGGCAGCGCCGGGACTGGTAATCCCGTCAGTAAAGCCAACTCGGAAAACGCGGTTTTCCGGGGTGTCGCCGTGCATGTCCAGACCTTCGGGTTAAAGACGGCGGCGCATGTTACTGACATGTTACCAGCTCCGGCGGCTCCCGCGCGCAAGCGTGCGGGAGCTCGGGGTCAGTCCGCGTGATGACCTGAGGCCTTCCGCTCCCCGCTTCTGACGCGGACCGGAGGTATATATGGACACGATCGTTCCTGCTACTTCATCCCACGTTGGCGCCCCCGCGCTGGGCGCTGCCATCATCACTTTGCCGAGCGAGAATTCTGAACTCGGCGCGCTATGGCGACGCTACGATGCGCGGCCCGTTCGGCTCCTGCGCACCCGCGAAGGCCGCGCACTCAGCCTGGATCGCTACCAGCGTGCAGGCGAGTTCATGGGATCGCTGACCTCTCCCATGGCCGATGACGCTGCCTATCTGTTCTACTCCGCCGGCATCGTCGCGCAGCTGGCGATGTCGTCGCACCTGCTCGACGTGGGTTTCCCAGACGCGTGGTGCGCCAAATACATCGGCCTCCACGTTGACCGTTCCCTGGCCTACGCCAATGCCACTGGCTTTGGTTGCGGAGACATGGAGACCGAGCGGCTGATGAACTTGCTCTCGCCCTATTGGAAATGGAACGACCTCAGCCGCGCGCACGGTATCAAGCCGGACACGGGAGGCTTTGCCGCTGGGGAGGTTCGCGACATCATCACCGCGCTGGTGGACCACGTCGCCGAGGTGACCGGACACGGCCGACGGAGACTGCGCCGGGCGCCGTCCTGATCGGTATCGCCGCGCCAGGCTGATTCGCGCGGCAATATCGGTTGCGAGCAGTTGATTGCGTGATGCCGCTGACCTTGGTGGTTTTGCCAGCAGCGCTGCCCCTGCGCGCAAATTTTTTTGGTGTTCGTGCGAGGTCGTACCGGTGCGCTTCGGTGTACCGGGCAGCATGCTCGCGGCAGATGCCGCATTTCCCGGATTCTCAGGTGGTTGCGCTTTTCCCGCAACGCCCCAATTCTACTCGTGGCCGGCCAATCCAACCCATGAAACAGGAAGGATGTGCCATGAATACCAGCTCTCCCAATTCGTTCGTGCGTTTGCCCCAGGTGCTCAAGGAAACCGGGCTCTCGCGCGCGACGCTCTATCGCAAGGTCCAGAATGGGACCTTTCCCAAGCAGTCGCGCATCGCCACGCGCTGCGTGGGCTGGCGTCGCAGCTCGCTCGACCAGTGGCTGCAGAACCCGATGTTCTACTCCGTTGACGACTTCACCTGATGGGACCCACACAACGGTGCCGCCCGATGGCGAGCCATCGGGCAGCCTGAATTTTTCACCACGGCCACCAGCGCTGCCACCAGTGCCCATAGACCGCGCGGGTCAGCGTGGAGAGGGCCTTGGCGAGCTCGGCCTGCACCGCCTCCATGCTGATGCCATGGCGCTGCGCCAGCTCGGCATAGCTTGCGCCCTCGAAGCGCACGGCCCCAAAGATCGCTCGCTGGCGCCTGGTCATCCGGCGCAGACCGCGCTGCCCCCGCCGCCAGAATGTGCGCGGCGACATGGTCGGCAGGACAGGCGTGCCCCATTCGGGCGGGAGAGGCTGGTTCATGACCGGTCCTCCCCCCAGGCCAGCAGAAAGTCGGCCGCCTTGCTCGCTGCACTGGCCGCGCGGAAGATCGCTTTCTCGTCGGCGCGCAGCACTTCGAGCCATGCTCCGACGTAATCAGAGTGCCGCACCGTCGGGACAATGCCCAGCGCAGCACAGGCAAAGGCACTGGCCATTTCCGCCACCAATTCCTCTTTGGCGTAGGACGCGGAACCGAACTCGCCGGTCTGGTCACGGTCCAGCCGGCTCTTGTGGCCGGTGGCATGGCCAAGTTCGTGCAGGGCCGTGCGGAACCAGTTGATCGGCTCGAGGAAGGCAGCTTGAGGCGGCACTTGCACCACGTCATGGCTGGGCGAATAGAACGCTTCTCCGCCACCGATGCGGAAGGTCACCCCGCTGCCCTGGATCACGCGATCGGCGCCAGCAATGGCCAGTTCGGGCGCAATCGGTGCCACAGGCTGCACCATCCCGTCGGGCAAGCCCTCGCACTGGTCGAGATTGAAAACGGTAAAGCGCTTGAGAAAGGCCACCGTGCGCGGATCGCGATCTTCGTCCCTGGCCTTGGCGGCTTCCTCGCGCGGGGTGAAGCGATCGGCATAGCAGACCACCGTGCCCTTCTCGCCGCGCCGGACATGGCCCCCGGCCGCTTCGGCCTGGCGATAGGTCAACCAGCGCTGCGAGGAAAAGCCCTGCTCGATGGCAGAGGTCCAGAGAATGAGAACATTGATCCCGGAATAGGTCCGGCCAGAGCCGGCATTGTGGGGCAGCGTGCAGGGACAGCGGCTGGCGTCCCATGGCTGCACCCAAGGCAGGCGCCCTTCCTCCAGTTCAGCAATGATCCGGGAAGTCACCTCGGCATAGAGGGACTGGCGTTCACGCGTGTTCACGGTGCTCATGATCTTCAAGCTCCTTAAACCGCCATGGCCCGGCGCCGGGGTGGCGGGGGGCGGCAGGAGCGGACCAAAAGCCCCGCATCAGGCGGCGGGGTGCACCGCAGGGCGCAACAGCGTGGAGCACCTGGAGCCGCGCAGCGGGCCGGGTTGCACCCCGTCGCGGCGGGGCTACAGGGCCGTGACGCCCCCCGTCACCCTGGAGCCGAGGCAGACGCCGCCGCGCACCCAAAGCGCGGCGACAATTGCAGGGCAGCCACAGGCGGACCGACAGGACCGGTCAGCATGGCCGGGCCAAAAGTCAGCGATCGTCCCGGCCATGCCGACGAGACGGCACCGCCGGCTCGGCTGGAGCGCAGCGGAAGGAGAGCGCGGTCAGGCCGAGACGGCCTGAGACGATGCGTTCAAGCGACGCTGCCTGTCCGGCGCCTAAGCCCTTCGCTGGGCGTGGATGAAATGCGACTATCCCGGTTCATGACCCCGTTTGCGCCGGGAACCGCACAATCTCGGCACCATTGCGCAGGGTGTCGAGGTAATCCGACCACCACTGCGCCATTTCCACGCGTTCCTTCCAGTGCGTCCCGCGATGATAGGCGGCGCGGACCTTGTCGGAATCGCCATGGGCCAACGCACGTTCGATAGCATCAACCGACCATTTGCCGGATTCGTTGAGGAGCGTACTGGCAGTCGCGCGGAAGCCATGTGCCGTCATCTCGTCGCCAGTGAAGCCAAGACGCCGCAAGCCAGCATTGACCGTATTCTCGCTCATCGGACGTTGCGGCGAGCGGATAGACGGAAAGACATAGCCCGAAGGCCCGGTGATCGCATGAACCAGCCGCAGGATCTGCACCGACTGCTTGGACAGCGGAACGTGGTGAGGCCGTCGCATTTTCATCTTCTCGATCGGTATGGTCCACACCGCAGCTTCGAGATCGACCTCCGACCATTCGGCATGCCGCAGTTCGCCAGGTCGCACGAAGACATGCGGTGAGAGTTGCATGGCCAGCTTGGTCAGCTCCTGACCCTCATACCCCTCGATTGCGCGGAGCAGTTCGCCCGTACGCTTCGGGTCGATGATTGCGCCGTAATGCTTGGGCTGGGGTGCGGTCAGGGCACCGCGAAGATCGCGAGTCGGATCGTCCTTTAGCCGCGCCGTCGCCACCGCGTAGCGGAAGACACGCCCGGTGAGTTGCAAGACCCGGCGGGCAGTCTCATAGTTGCCCTTGGCCTCGATGCGGCGCAGCGCTTCGAGGATTTCCGGGGTGGTGATGTCGGCCACCGGCAGACGCGTGATGCTAAGCCCCAGGCGAGAAATGTAATAGCCGCTCTTCTCGACGGTCGATTTCGACATGCCTTCGCGCTCGCGCTTGGCGATGAACTCCTTGGCCACCTCGCCAAACGTGTTGCACGCTGCCGCCTTGGCGCGATACTTGGCAAGCTGCTTTTCGCGGGCGGGATCGAGGCCGGCCGATAGCTGGGCGCGGGCCTGATCGCGACGCTTGCGCGCCTCGCTGAGTGTAATCGCTGGGTAGGACCCGATCGCCAGCTTCTTCTCGCGATCCTCGAAACGATATTTCTGTCGCCAGAGTTTGCCGCCCGATGGCTCCACTTGGAGGTAGAGCCCGCCCCCATCACTCAGCTTGTAGGATTTTGGGCGGGGCTTGGCGTTTCTGATCGCAACATCGGTGAGCGGCATGGCGTGGGGGCCTTTTTCAGGGGGCCTTCGCGCTGCCCCCAGAAAGGCCCCCAAATGGGTGAGCCGTGGTGACATCTGCGGAGACGCAGTGGACCTGACAAGACCGATTTTAGCCCGGATTTGCTGGATTTTCAAGGATGTCGGGGAACGCTCTGGAGCGTGGTCCTGGTGGGCGGTGACGGGCTCGAACCGCCGACCCTCTCGGTGTAAACGAGATGCTCTACCAACTGAGCTAACCGCCCCCATGCGGGGAAGCGCGCCTTTGCGGGATTTGCGCGGGAAGGTCAACGGGGTTTTACCCCGCCTGTTCCAGCCGGAAAACCAAGCGTGCGGTGCCATGGGCGGGCACCGTCACCCGCCACAGCGGTTGGCCGTTCTTGCGCGTAAGCGCGCGGGAGGAGCGGCTCAGGCGCTGGTCTGCCGACACCGGGATGGCCAGTTCCACTTGCATCGCCTGGTTGCGGCGGTTGGTGAGGGTGGCGGTGTGATCGCGCCACAAGCCGCGCTTGTCCTGCGCGGCCACCGTTTCGCTCAGGCTCAGCGCGGTGGCCATGCCCAGTTCGATCTCGATCTCCTCGCCTTCCGCCTTGTCGTCCATGCGGCCTTCGCCCACCGGCAGGCTGGTGGGGCCGTGGGGTTCCAGCACCACGACATGGCCGGCCGGCAGTGCCAGGCCCAGGCCGTCGGCTTTGCGGTTGTGCAGCCGCAGGACTTGGCGAAGCGACTGGTTCTCGCGGCGGCGGAGGGTCAGCGTGCCCTTGGCAAACGGCTGCACCTTCACGCCGCGCCGCTCGGCCAGGGCCACCTGCTTTTGCCCGCGCGAGGCGATGGTGGTGGGAACCGGCAGGCGATAGAGCTTGAAATCGCCCAGGGCTTCCTGCCGCGCCAGGACCGGCATGCGCCGCTGCCCGGTCACGACGATGTCGGCCATCGCTGCAACCGGCGGCGCGGCCATGAACAGCGGGGGTGGCGCATAGGCTGCTGGCGGCGGCGGAGGTGGTGGTGGCGGAGGAGGAGGGGCGGTTTCGCACTGGAACGACAATTCCTGATCGCCGTCGCTGCGATCCTCCCAACTGCGCTGCGCCTTGTCCGGCCTGCCCGCAACCACGGCCGCGTCTGCCCCGACGAAGGCGGTATCGTCGCTGCTGGCCAGAGTGACCCAGGCCGCCAGATCGAGATGACGGCCATCGCGGCGCATGGTCAGCACATAATCGGCCCGCCAGTCGAATCCCCAGGCGAGATAGCTCAGCGTCAGGCGGGCGTGCGTCGCCATCGCTGCGGTGGTCTGCACCGACAGGGTCGGCTTGGCGACCAAGCCCGGCGGAAGCTCACCATAGCTGACATATTCATCGGGCCAGGCGCAGCGCGCACTGCGAAAGCCCTCGCGCGTCTGGATCACAGCAGCGCCATCGGGGCCGGAGCGTATGACGCCCTGCTCTTCGACCACAGCGCCGGTGCGCCGATCGACGCGGCGCAGCAGCACCGGACGGCCAAAGCTGCGCGCATAGAGATTGCGCGCGCCAATCAGGTCTGCGTCCAGGTTCTGTTCGGCCACGCCCGATGGCAGTCCGCGCACCAGGGCCGTTTCCGCCAGCATGCCTGCCGCCACCCCGGCAAACCCCACGGTGGCAGGGCCGGCGGGCAGGTCCACCTCGCGCGTTTCGGTGACGAGCGCATACCCACGCAGCCAGTCTCGATCGAATTCTGCATCCGGCTGTCGCCCTGGCTCGCGATAGATCGTCACCGAAACGTGCGCGGGCGCAGGTGATGTCACCGCCTGCTGCGCCAGCGCCAGCGCGGGCCACAGCGCCAGGGCGACAATCAGCGTGCGCACGGCAGCGCGGCTCAATAGCGGGTGTCGATCGTGGCGGTCAGCGTCACCGCGCCACGCGCCGGAACTTTCACGCGCCAAGTCCGGCTGTCGAGCGACACCTGGCGGCCCGGCAGGCTTTCGGCCGACACGCGCGTGTCGTGCCAGCCATTGTCCAGCCCGTCCTGCACTACGTCCACCTCCACCGGCACGGCGCGGGCGTTGGTCACTTTCCAGGCCATCTGCGTGCGCCAATAGACCGGGTGCTCTTCGATCGTGTACGTGACCGGGCCATCGGCATTGCGGGTGATGCGCCATTGGCCCGTCCGCTCCCATTCCGCAGCGGTGACGCGCTCGCGCTTTTCCACGCTGGGCTGCACTTTCACGTCGAACGCCGTGCCGGTTTTCAGCGCCAGGTCCGATCCCATCGGGGTGTGCGGCAGCGGGCTTTCCCCCACGAACTGCGGATTGCCGCGCGCATCGCGCATGTAGACGCGGATCGTGCCGGCAGGCAGCGCATCGCCCAGCCCGCCGTCCCGCGCGGACGTGAACGCCAGCACGGTATCGACGCTTTCGCCCTCTTCCGCGCTGTGCTGCCATGGGTTGCGATATTGATAGACCTTGCGCGCCGGCACGCCCGTGGCGTTGAGGAAACTGACCTGCTTGGTCTGGGCATTGGCCACCGTGGTGCGACCGGCCAGCGGATAGACGTGAAAATCGCCCAGCGTCTCGCGTCCGTCGTCTCCGCCGGTGCCCATGCGATTGCCCATCGGGCGCGATCGTGACGGGGGATAGACCATGGCTTCGCCATCGCCATCACCATCGTCGCCAGCCGGTTGGCCCGCCACCAGCATCACGCGGGCATCGGGAAAGCCGGTGCCGGTGGTGTTGGTCAGCGTGACCCAGCCCTGCACATCCAGCTTGCCCGCGCTTTCATCGAACAGCGCGACGTAATCGGCCTTCCAGCCAAACCCGCGCGAGAGATAGCGCAGGCCCACGTTGCGCGCGCCGCTGCTTGCCGAATCCAGCGTGACCGACAGCGTCGGCCTTGCGCGCAGCCCCGCCGGCAAGCCGGAATAGACCACCCGGCCCGGCATCTCGCTCAGCACCTCGATCCGGCTGCCTACCTGCACCACGGCGCCCTGGTTGTTGGCCAGGACATGCGCGGTCGTCACCACTTCCTTGCCATCCGCGCCTTCGCGCACCACGCTCACATCCTGCCCGACAGACTTGTTGAGCAAGGCGTCCGGGGTGAGCAGGTCGTAATCGAAGTTCTGTTCCACCACGGCAGCGCCGGGCGCGGCAATCGTGACGGTCTCTGGCCGGATCTGCGCCGAGACATCGGGAAACTCCTGGCGGCTCACCCCCTTGGGCAAATCGATCCGGCGCACATCCTCGACCAGGGCCATGTCCTTATAGATGGTCAATGCCACATCGCCCTGCGCGCCTTTCGCCTCGATCGCCGCCGGTGTTGCAGCCCTGACATTCGCGACAAGGCCCAGCGCCGTGCCCATGGCAAGAACAGTCCAAGCAGCCCGCATCGCTCTCTCCCGGTTTGCGCCGCGATGATAACTGTTTGTTTCGCAAATGCCATCATCGATCGTGGTCAAGATGGCGGCAACCGCCGATGGCGCTTGAGCGACCGCTGTGGCCGCCCTAGGCGGCGTGGACAAATTCCGCAGCGCCACGGCTGGAGGCAAAAACCGCCAGTTCAAGGAGGCGAGGAAGCGCAATATCGGGAATATTGCGCGACGAGCCGACGCTGAAATGGCGGTTTTTGGTCCAGCCCCGCAGGGGTTGCCCTGTAAAAGGCCCTGGCAGCGTTGCTCGTCCTTGAAGGAGGCCCACTCCTCCTGCGTCCTCGCGCCTCACCAGGGCCTTTTACAGGGCAACCGTGGCGTTGCGGAATTTGTCCACGCCGCCTAGATTCCAACCATGACCAAACCTGCGCAGATCAAGATCAAGCTTCAGCTCTATTGCGGCGATGCCATCGCCATGGGGCCGGGCAAGGCCGACCTGCTCGATGCCATTGCGCGCGAAGGCTCGATCTCGGCAGCCGGGCGGGCCATGGGCATGAGCTATCGCCGCGCCTGGCAACTGGTGGATGTGATGAACCGCTGCTGGCACGGGCCACTGGTCGAAACTTTTCCCGGCAGTGCCCATGGCGGCGGCGCCAGGATCAGCGCGCTGGGCCACGCGGTGCTGACGCATTATCGCGCCTTGCAGGCTCGGCTGGCGGGCGAAGCGACCTGTGCCGATGCCGAGGCGCTGGCCAGCATGCTGCGCGCTCAGCCGCTGGAACGGCAGGACGAGCGCGCGGGGTAAAGTGCGGCCCGGCGCATCTCCCCCGCCATGGCGGGGGAGAGCCTTGCGCGATCAGTCTTCGCGGCGGCGCGGCGGGCCTTTGCGGTGCGGGCGTGGGCCATCGGAACGCGGACCATTGCCACGCGGGGGGAAGCCTTCGCGCGGCCGGTTCGGGCCATTGCCCTGGCGACGATTGGTGCGGGCCATTTCGCGCGGCGGTTCGCTCGGTTCGATGCGGATGCCGGTTTCGTCCTCGGCCCCTTCGCGTGCGGTGCGTTGCAGCGCGGCGCGGAAACGCTCTTCCATCGCCTTGGGCACCTGGAAATAGGTTTCGGCCGGGCCGATGCGGATCGCGCCGATCTCGTTGCGGGTGATATGGCCACGGCGGCACAGCAGCGGCAGCAGCCAGCGCGGATCGGCGTTCTGGCGGCGGCCGATGTCCATGCGGAACCACGCCACATCGTCGAAACCGGTGCGGCGCGTGGCCTTGCGGCCTTCCTCGGTGGACAGGTCGATCAGGTCTTCGGGCTGCGGCATGGCCGAGCGATAGCTGCGCACCAGCGCCAGCGCGATATCGCGCACTTCCATGCGCTCCATCAGCGTGTCGGCCAGAGCGGCATCGTCTTCCAGCACGTCGTCGGCATCGACCGGGGCGAGCAGCTTTTCCAGCAGGCGCTCGCGGTCGCGCTCGCGGATCTGGGCTGCGCCGGGGGCCGGCATCCATTCCGCCTCGATCCGCGCGCGGCGCAGCATTTCTTCCAGGCGGCGGCGGCGCGGATAGGGCACCACCAGCACCGCCGTGCCCTTGCGACCGGCGCGGCCGGTGCGGCCCGAGCGGTGTTGCAGGGTTTCGGCGTCACGCGGCACTTCCACGTGGATCACCAGGCTGAGCGAGGGAATGTCGATTCCGCGCGCCGCCACGTCGGTGGCCACGCAGATGCGCGCGCGCCCATCGCGCAGCGCCTGGATCGCCTGGTTGCGCTCGTTCTGGCTGTGCTCGCCCGACAGCGCCACGGCGGCAAAGCCGCGTTCCAGCAGCGTGGCGTGCAGCCGGCGAACATTGTCGCGGGTCGCGCAAAACAGCATGGCCGTTTCCGCCTCGTGGAAGCGCAGCAGGTTGATCACCGCGTTCTCGATGTCGTTGGGCGAAACGGCAACCGCCTGATAGCTGATGTCGCCATGGCCCTGGCGCTCGTCGATCGTCGAGATGCGCAGCGCATCGCGCTGATACTGCTTGGCCAGCGCCGCGATCGGGCGCGGCATGGTGGCGGAAAACAGCAGGGTGCGGCGCTCGGCCGGGGTGGCGTCGAGCAGCTCTTCCAAGTCTTCGCGAAAGCCCATGTCGAGCATTTCGTCGGCTTCGTCGAGCACCACGAAGCGCAGGCTCGACAGGTCGAGCGCGCCGCGTTCGAGATGGTCGCGCAGGCGGCCGGGCGTGCCCACCACGATATGCGCGCCGTGGTTGAGCTGGCGACGTTCCTTCGACGGGTCCATCCCGCCGACGCAGGTGGCGATGCGCAGCCCGGCTTTTTCATAGAGCCAGGCGAGTTCGCGGCTGACCTGGAGCGCCAGTTCGCGGGTGGGAGCAATGGCGAGCGCCAGCGGTGCACCGGCCGGCGGCACGCCATCGTTCAGCAGATCGGCGGCCATGGCCACGCCGAACGCAACCGTCTTGCCCGATCCGGTCTGGGCGGAAACCAGGAGATCGCGGCCAACGGCCTCGTCCTGGAGCACAGCGGCCTGGACCGGAGTCGGCTCGGCATAGCCGCGGGCGGCAAGGGATTGGGCAACGGCGTCGGGAAGCAAGGAAAAGGGCATGAAACTCAATGGGTCTGGGCCGGGCTGCAACGGGGGCAAGACCGGCGGGGGGGCAATTGCGGGAAGGGTCCAAAGGCCTGATGACGATGCCATGGCCTCACCACGCGAAGCCCGATATACCATCTCTCAGTGCCTGCCCCTTAGCGCCTTGTTCCTTTCCCCGCCATGACCAAATGCGAAAAATCGCCCGCAATGGGGCGATTTCATCGAAAATGCGGCTACTTTGGTACGACGGTAAGCGGCGGAAGCGGGTGCCAACCCCATGGATTGGGGGAAAATCCGGTCACGCCGCTGCGCACCAGCGACCAGCGCAAGGGCCGCGCGATGGGGATGAACCCGTTTGCGGCGGTGACCGCGCGCTCGGCCTGGGCAAGCAGCGCCATGCGCGCCTGCGGATCGCGCTCGGTGCGTGCCTGCGCGGCCAGCGCATCGCCTGCCGCACTGCATCCGGCAGGGCTCACCGGGCAGGCCAGTTGATTGAGGAACCAGGCCGCGCGCGTATAGCGCGCCACGGTATCAACCAGGCGCAGGTCGGCCGGCTGGCCTTCGTCCACGCGCTCGATCTGCACCCCGATGCTGGCGAAATCCGCCCCGATGCGGGCCAGGGCCAGGCGTGAGCCGGGGCCATCGGGCGCAGCCACGCGCAGGCGGGGCGCGCCCTCTCCGGCCGCCATCCACGCCAGCACCCGCTGGCGCGCCAGGGCGCGGCGCTGGTCCAGCGTGCTATCGCTCCAGCGCTCCCCCACAGAGCCGTCGCTGTCGGGCACTTCGGGCGAGACCAGGCGAGTCGTACCGCTCCAGCCGCCGATGCCGAAAGCGCCCACCAGCCCGTCGCGGTCGATCGCCAGGGCGAGCGCCTCGCGCCGCAGCGGATCGGCCAGGAAGCCCTGCGCGCGCAGCACCTGCAAGCCGAACAGCCCCATCACCGGATCGAGCTGCACGTTCCCGCGCGAGAGCATCGTGGTGCCGGCGAGCGGCAGCGAATCGATCGTGCCGCCCAGCGCCACGTCGACCAGCCCGTCGTTGAAGCGCTTGGCGGCGATCGCCATGCTTTCCACTTCCACATGCAACGGGCGCACGCTGCGCGAGAATCCGTCCTGTGCCGGCATGCCGCGCTTCTCGGGCGGGATCGGGGATAGCGAAGCCACCAGCCCTTCGCGGCGCAGGCCGAGCGGACCGGAACCCAGCCGGGTGCGCGGCAGGCCCAATTCGGGCTGGGCCAGCAGAGTCAGCAGATCGGGCAGCGGGGCGGACAGGTCCACTTCCACCACGCGATCGGTCATCACCCGGATCTCGTCGATCGGCGCCAGGTCCAGGCCCAGCGCAGTGCCGGCGAGCGCAGCGCGGGCACGACGCAGCGCCGCCGCGACGCTGGGTGCGTCGATCGGCGTGCCATCGGGCCAGGTGCCATCGCGCAAGCGGAAGATGTAGCTCAGCCCGTCGTCGGTCACGATCCAGCGTTCGGCAATCGCCGGCACCACGCGCCCCTGGGCATCGAAGCCCACCAGCCCTTCGACGGTCGCCGCACGCAAGACCTGCGCCGCCGGCGATGGCCGCGTCGCTGCGGTCTGGAACGCGGTTTCGTCTCCGGCCAGCGCCACCGGCAGCGCGCCGCGCCGATCGGCGCCGCAACTGGCCAGGGCAAGCACAAGGCCGGGAATCAGCGCCACGAGCGCGCGGCGCGAATGGCAGAACCGATAAGCCATGCCACCTTGCCTAGCAGATCGATCGTGGCAGGCCAGTAAAGATCGGGCGAAATCGGCCGCCGCCCGGCCTCAAAGCTTGCGCAGGCGCTTGGCTTCCGGCTGGCTCAGCGGTGGGCGCACATAGCGCGGGGCGTAATCGTCGGCCGGCTGCGTGGCCACCGGCTCACGCGCCAGCTTGGGATCGATCTGCTCGACAAAGGCAATGCCGAACCGCGTGTCCTGCACCCAGGCCACGACCCCTTCGACCCAGCCGATATGGCGCAGGTTGGCCTGCAACCGGGTGCCGCGCATCACGCGCAGCGCGCCTTCGGCCATCATCCCGCCGGCCGAGAGATTGCGCACGCGCACGCGATGCTCGCCGTCCTGGCCATCGAGGCGCAGGTCGGCCATCAGGAAAAGGCTGTCACGCCCCAATTGCCGATGGTCGATATCAGTCACCGTCAGGTTCCGTTTCCAGCAAGGATGGCATCGGCCGCAAGCGGCTTGCGCCGAACCAGTCCTTCATGCGCAGCTATCCGTACCGCTGCTGTAAACGATAACGGCAAAGAAATCCTTAAAATCAACCAAGGGCGCCGGAAAAAGCCCGGCTACACGGGGCAACGGCGCTGTCCCGGCGTTTACCGGACCATGCAGACGATGCCCCTGTTGCCCTGCCGCAGAGCCCCCATTCGCCAGGCGGCGCATGGGGGCTGACCGTCACATGTCGCGCGAAATCTTTTCGCGGCGTTCATGGGCTTCCTGCGCTTCCACCGTCATCGTTGCGATCGGGCGGGCGATCAGGCGGCCCAGGCCAATCGGTTCGCCGGTCACTTCGCAAAAGCCGTATTCGCCCTCGTCGATGCGGCGCATGGCCGAATCGATCTTGGCGATCAGCTTGCGCTGGCGGTCGCGGGTGCGCAGTTCGATGCCCCAGTCGGTTTCGCTCGATGCGCGGTCGTTGAGATCGGGTTCACGCAAGGGGCCATCCTGCAAGGCCGAAAGCGTGCCGGCCGAGGCGGAAAGGATGGACTTCTTCCATTCGAGCAGGAGGCGGCGAAAATAATCGAGCTGGGGCTCGCTCATGTAGGGTTCGTCGTCACTCGGAACGTAATCACCCGGCATGGCCCGACGGGCCTTTGCCAACACGTCAATTTCGTCACCCAGAACCCCAGCCATCCGGCCCTCCGTGTTGCGCCTTCCGACCCCGAGGCCGTACCGCGCCGCATTCGGCGCGACCAGCCCCCGGCTTGCCGCGCCTATAGGCAGGCAGGAAAGGGCGCACAAGCACTTCCTCAACACCTTGGCGCATTGCCCCTGAACCGTTGTGAAACAGCGGCATCGGGCTTTGCGCGCAGGGCCGTGCGCACGACGCGCGATCTCGCGATTCATGCTTAACGGTTTGTTGACCTTACTTGGCCAGCTTTTGCCCAGCCGGCCCTGGTGGGTACGGCGGATTCGCAGGGGGAAATGAAGCCATGCCGCACACGCAGCCAAGGATCGCGCCGGTGCCGTCCGCACCGCATCATGCCAGTGCCATGGGGCACACCGCCGCAGAGCGTGCCGACAGCCTGATCGCCGCGTGTCTTGCCGCCGCCGCGCAGGGCGAAAGCCATGCCTATTTCGATCTCGGCGTGGCGTTTTCCACCGGCAGCTATGGCGCCGATTGCGATCTGGTCGAGGCGCACAAGTGGTTCAACCTGGCCGCCGTGGCCGGGCATGACGACGCCGCCCGCGCCCGCGCCGATGTCGCCGAGGAAATGACCGCACGCGAAATCGCCGAAGCCCAGCGCCGCGCCCGCGAATGGCTGCGCAGCGCCGCCCGCCGCGCCGCCTGATCGCAGTCAAATGGGATTTCTGCGGTGCCTCAGGGGTTATCGATAGGCCAGCGGGGTTCCCGCGCCCTGTTGCCCAAATCGATCAGATTGCCGTCGACTGCGCTCGATTTCACAAGGTCCAGGTTGCCTTCGGACGAAACCTTTTCCTCCCAAGGCTGCTCGCTCCAAGCGTCATCGCGATTGCGATAGGCACCATCACGCACCCTTTTCATGCGTCGCCACAACAGCGGCATCGCGATAAATGGAAAGAACACGGCCCCGATCAAAAGAATCCCAAACATTTATCCGATAACCCCGTCCCTAAGGTTGCTCGGACGCAGACTTAGCGGTGGTTTGCCAGCGGCACGAGCGATTGTTGCGCCAAAAGGGACCGTTGCCCGCGCTACCCTTTGCGGAACGGGGTGTGCCCGGCCAGTTCCAACTGGCCCTGGGCGATGCCTTCGCGTTCGCGCTCGAGGAAATCGGCCACCGCCGCGCGAAATCCGGCGTCGGCGATATAGTGCGCCGACCAGGTCTGCACCGGCTCATAGCCGCGCGCCAGCTTGTGCTGCCCTTGTGCGCCGGCCTCCACGCGGCGCAGGCCCATGGCGATGGCCGCGTCGATCGCCTGGTAATAGCACAGCTCGAAGTGCAGGAACGGCTTGTCCACCACCGCGCCCCAATAGCGGCCATAGAGCGTGTCGCGGCCGATGAAGTTGAGCGCGCCGGCCACCGGCTCGCCCTGGTCGAGCGCCAGCACCAGCAGAACCTTGTCGGCCATGCGCTGCCCGATCAGGTCGAACGCGGCACGGGTGAGATAGGGCCTCCCCCACTTGCGCGCGCCGGTATCCTGGTAGAACACCCAGAAAGCATCCCAATGCTCCGGGCGGATGGCGCTGCCGGTCAGGGCCACGATCTCCACCCCGGCCTGCGCCGCCGCGCGTTCCTTGCGCAGGTTCTTGCGCTTGGCCGAAGACAGCGCGCCCAGAAAATCGTCGAAACCGGCATAGCCCCGGTTTTCCCAGTGGAATTGCAGGTCGGCGCGCAGCAGCCAGCCCGCCTCCTCGAACACCGGCAGCTCTTCGGGCACCAGGAACGTGGCATGGGCAGAAGACAGGCCGTTCTGGTCCACCACCGCTTCGGCCGCGCGCAGCAGTGGCAGCGCCAGATCGGGCCGGTCGCCGCACAGCAGGCGCGGGCCACTTGCCGGGGTGAACGGCACGCTGATCTGGAGCTTGGGATAATAGTCCCCGCCGGCGCGCTGCCAGGCATCGGCCCAGGCATGGTCGAACACATATTCGCCCTGGCTGTGCTGCTTGAGATAGGCCGGCAGCGCCGCTGCCGGGCGGCCGGCGGCATCATCGATCACCAGCGGCAACGGCGTCCAGCCGCTGCGCCCGCCGACGCTGCCCGATTCCTCCAGCAGGGCCAGGAAAGCATGGCTGGTAAACGGATCGTCCGGCCCGGCCAGGCGGTCCCAGTCCTCGGCCGCCAGCGCGCCGACCGCACGCTCGACCCGCGCCGTCAGCGCCATGGCGCAGCCAGCCTCACGGCGTGGGCGCAGCGAGCAGCACCGGCCCTTCGGCAATCGGTGCGTCGGCATGGGCGGCGGCCCGCTCCGCGTCGTGCGGCGTGCGCACGGTCCACGTCAGCACCGGCACGCCGCGACGACGCGCCAGCCGCACCACGGGATTGGCAATGTCGGCAATGTCATAGGCGAGAAACTGGGGGCGCGCGCGCCACAGCGCAAGATGCCTCTTGAGGCGGGCCAGCAGGGTGCGGCGCCCGGCCTCGGTCACCACCAGACCATGGACCACATGGGGCGAATAGCGCCGGAACCAGGCCGGCACACGCGGGTCGAAGCTCATCACCGCCACGGGCCCGCGATAGCCCTCGAGCAGGCGGCGCACCGCCAGGCACAACGGCGCGATGCGCAGCCCGGCGCGCGATTTCACTTCGATCAGCAAGGGCACGCGCCCATCGATGCGGTCGAGCAACTGGCGCAAGCCGGGGATCGCTTCGCCCGCGACCGCCTGCCCCTGTTCGTCGAGCAGGCCGATGCCGCCCAGTTCGGCGGCGGTCATTTCGCCCACGCTGCCGGCATGGCCGGTCAGGCGATCGAGCGTCCAGTCGTGAAACACGATCGCCTGGCCATCGCGGCTGCGCTGCACATCACATTCGATGCCAAAGCCGCGCGCGATCGCGGCGTCAGCAGCGGCGAGTGAGTTTTCAGGCACACCGGGGCCATGCAGCCCGCGATGCGCGTAGATCACTTCACGCAACCAACCGGCGCGGGACGCCGCCCGCGCCGGCAGGAGGAAGCGATCAATGAGCGCGAACAGCAAAGACAGCATCGATTTCCACCGCCGCGCCCAACGGCAGCACCGGCACGCCCACCGCGCTGCGGGCATGGCGCCCGGCATCGCCAAACACCGCCTGCATCAGTTCAGACGCGCCATTGGCCACCTTGGGCTGATCGGTGAAATCGCCGGTCGAATTGATGAAGGCGCCCAGCTTGACCACCTGCTCGATCCGGTCGAGCGAGCCCAGCGCCGCCTTGGCCTGCGCCAGCAGCATCAGCGCGCAAGCCTTGGCGGCGGCTGCGCCCTGCTCCAGCGACACGTCCTCGCCCAGGCGCCCGGTCACCAGCTTGCCATCGATGAACGGCAATTGCCCGGAGACATGCAGCAGCCCGCCGGCCAGCACGGTGGGGACATAGGCCGCCACCGGCGCTGCCGCCTGCGGCAGGTCCAGGCCCAGTTCGGCAAGGCGGGCGTCGATCGAAACAGTCATCCGTAAAACTCCAGGGAAGCGAAAGAATCAGGCGGCCTCGTCCAGCCGGGCCAGCAACCACGGCAGGGCATGGTCCCAGGTGTCGATCCGCGCATGGGCATGGCCCGCCTTGTGCGCGCAATCGATGTGCGGGGCGAGCAGGGGTTCGCCGCACAAGTGCAGGCGAAACACCTCGGGCGTCAGTTGCGCGGCGGAATGGTGGTGCTGGGGCAGATCGTCGATGAATACCGCGCGGGTCGGGCGATATTCGTCGAGAATGGCTTTGAGCGCCGGGCCTTTCGGCCCCTGGTTGGTAAAGACCCGCGCCTTGATCCCCACGCCTTCGAGCTGGGCGGTGCGCGCCGCGCGATAGCTGTCACCCAAATTGGTGAGAATCACGAAATCGGCCCGGTCCGCCAGGGCGCCCACCGCATCCACCGCGCCGGCAATCGCCGGCTGCGTGTGCATCTGCGTGTCGAAAAACAGGTCGAGCAGGCGCCAGATTTCGCGCGACTCCACCGCCCTGCCATCGTGGACATAGCGCATGGCCTTGCCGAAATCGTTGCTTTCCATCACGAAATCGATGTCGTGATGGGCTTTGAGCCAGGCCTGGAAGGGCGCGACCATGTGCAGCAGCACTTCATCGCAATCGCTGATCACCAGCGGGCGGGTCATGTCAGTTTCTCCCGTGCGGCGGCCAAGGCCTGGGGGCTTATATCGAGCGCGTCGGCTGCGGCAACAAGATCGGGCTCGTAAGACAGCAGGAAATCCAGCACCCCGCCCAGCACCGCGTTCTGCCCCGCCGGATCGGACAGGCCGCCGCGCAGGGTTTCGGGGGTCAATCCGCTGAGCGCCAGGAAGCGTTCGGCACGCTGCCCGTCACCCAGCACCCAGCCGAGCGCGGCCAGCGCCAGATCCTGTGGATCGGGGACGGGGGACGAAGGTTCGCGGATGATTGTCAGAGCCTTTCGCGGTCAATAGAGCAAGGGCTACGCGGCCGCACCGGCGCGTGTTATAGAGGTGTTCCGTGGCAAAAAGAATTCTGGTTGTCGAGGACAACGACCTCAACCGCAAGCTGTTCTGCGACCTGCTGGTGGCCAACGGCTTTACCGTGGAACCGGTAGCTGACGGGCGCGAGGCACTCGACCGCGCGCGCCAGTTCGTGCCCGGCCTGGTGATCATGGATATCCAGTTGCCCAATATCTCGGGCCTGGAGCTGATCGAGGCGCTGAAAGCCGATCCCGTGCTGCGCCAGATTCCCGTGCTCGCCGTCACCGCCTATGCCGGCAAGGGCGACGAGGAACGCATCCGCGAAGCAGGCGCCGAGGGCTATCTGGCCAAGCCGGTCTCGATCGGCCCGTTCATGCAGGCGGTGATGAAGCTGGTCTAGGCGCGACAGCAACCGCGCATGAAATCCCCATCATCGCCCGTTCAGGCTAGAGGTTCTTACTTGACAGGGCAGGCGACAAGCCGCTTTTCCGCCGCAATGTTCTGGCAGAGGCGCAAGCCCTGCCCCACGGAGATAGAGATACGATGGACCGCGCCGCCACTGCCGCCAAGATCGCCGAGCTGATCGAGCCGTTCAACAAGAAGGGCGTGGCGATCACCGAGGCCACCACCTTTGCCGGCGACCTGGAGTGGGACAGCCTGACGGTGATGGATTTCGTCGCCGCGATCGAGGACGAATTCGACATCATCATCAGCATGAACCAGCAGGCCGAGATCGAAACCTACGGCCAGTTGATCGACGCCGTGACCAAGCTGCAAGGGTAAGCTGCGCTCATGACCGACCTGTTTTCCAAGTTCGACGGCCTGATCGAACAACGCCGCGCGCTGCTCTCCACCGGCGTCACCGATCCGTTCAACCTGGTGATGGAAAAGGTGATCTCGCCCACCGTCGCGGTGTGCAACGGGCGCGAGACGATCCTGCTGGGCACATACAACTACATGGGCATGACGTTCGATCCGGACGTGATCGCGGCGGGCAAGCAGGCGCTCGACGAATTCGGTTCGGGCACCACCGGCAGCCGCGTGCTCAATGGCACCTATGCCGGGCACCGCGCCGTGGAAGACGCGCTCAAGGATTTCTATGGCATGGACCATGCCATGGTGTTTTCCACCGGCTACCAGGCGAACCTGGGCATCATTTCCACGATGGCCGGCAAGGGCGACTACATCGTGCTCGACATCGACAGCCACGCCTCGATCTGGGACGGCTGCAAGATGGGCGACGCTGAAGTCGTGCCGTTCAAGCACAACGATATCGAGGCGATGGAAAAGCGCCTCAAGCGCATTCCCGAAGGCGCGGGCAAGCTGGTCGTGCTCGAAGGCGTCTATTCGATGCTGGGCGACATTGCCCCGCTCAAGGAGATGATCGCGATTGCCAAGGCCCACGGCGCCATGGTGCTGGTGGACGAAGCCCACTCGATGGGCTTCATCGGCCCCAACGGGCGCGGCGTGGCCGAAGACCAGGGTGTGCTCGACCAGGTCGATTTCGTGATCGGCACGTTCTCCAAGTCGGTCGGCACGGTCGGCGGCTTCTGCGTCTCGAACCATCCCAAGTTCGAGATCCTGCGCCTGGTCTGCCGCCCTTACGTGTTCACCGCCTCGCTGCCGCCCAGCGTGGTGCACACCGCCAGCACCTCGATCCGCAAGCTGATGCATGCGGCCGACAAGCGCGCGCACTTGTGGGAAAATTCCAAGACGCTGCACGCCGGGTTGACCAGCCGTGGCTTCAAGCTGGGCACGGAAACCCCGCAAAGCGCGATCATTTCGGTGATCATGCCCGATCTGGAACGCGGCGCGGCGATGTGGGAAGCGCTGCTGCACGAAGGGCTCTATGTGAACCTGGCGCGCCCGCCGGCAACGCCGGCCGGCATGACTCTGCTGCGCTGCTCGCTCTGCGCCGCGCACAGCGCCGAGCAGGTGCAGACGATCATCGGCATGTTTGAACGCGCCGGCAAGGCGGTGGGCATTATCTGATGCGCGCGCGCTTTGTGGTCCTGGCCGGCGCCCTGGCGCTGGCCGCAGCGCCCGCCTGGGCAGCGCAGGCCGGGCAGGCCGCATCACCGGTCGGCGCCGTGCAGGTGGCGGTCACCCCCACCGGGCCGACGGCCATGGTGCCCGAGCCCTGCACGCCCAGCCGCGTCGGTGGCTATGACTGGGGCAACCTGTGCCGCTACCAGAAGGCGGACCGCCAGGTGCCCCAGCCGGTGCGCGCCGTGTTCATCGGCGATTCGATCACCGAATGGTGGCTGACGACCGCGCCGGGCCTGTTTGCCGGCGGCATTGTCGATCGCGGCATTGCCGGGCAGACCAGCCCGCAGATCCTGCTGCGCTTCTATCAGGACGTGGTGCGCCTGCGCCCGCGCGTGGTCCACATCATGTGCGGCACCAACGACGTGGCCGGCAACACCGGCCCGACCAGCCCGGATGAATATGCCGCCAATGTCATGGCCATGGTCGATCTGGCCAAGGCCAACGGCATTGCCGTGGTGCTGGGCAGCGTGTTGCCCGCCGGCGGCTTCAACTGGCGCAGCGAGATGAAGCCGGCCGCGCAGATCGCCGCCCTCAACGCCTGGCTCAAGGATCTCGCCCGCACGCGCGGCCTGGCCTATGCCGATTACTATGGCGCCATGGCCACGCCCGAAGGCGCGATGAAGCCGGGCCTGTCGAGTGACGGGGTCCACCCCAATGCGGCCGGCTATGCCGTGATGGAGCCGATTGCCCGCGCCGCCCTGGCCGAAGCGGAAAAGGCGCGCTGATATGCACTTCTCCTTTTAGGAGCGCCGCAAGATTGGGTCCTGTGAACAAATTCAGCAGCTTGGCGAAAAGCCGAATTGGCAGGGATCGGAAGTCGGCGGGCAAACGGCAGCCACGGCGCATGGTATCAAGCTGAACCCCGGATCAAGTCCGGGGTGACGTGAATAATTAAAACATAAGCACTTTCTTCGTCACCCCGGACTTGATCCGGGGTCCAGCTTTGTTGGGATCGGGCAGCACTACGCCTGTTGCGCATACCCAGGTATTCCAATGCATCCACACCGCCTAGCGATCTGGCCAGACGTAGAACGAGACGCCATCACGTTCTGCTTTGACACCAAGATTCCGGCAGATTTGGCCCGAAATTACATTGCTTTGATCGTGCAACCTAGTAACGATAATCTGTGTCCAGTCGCGCAAGGATTTCTGGGTTCCACCACGCCAATAAACGAGCCAAGGTTCTCCCCAGACACTTAGACGGCCATCTACGCCCATCACGGTCCCGCCATGTTTTGGTGTGACTTCAACGTAGCCATCATAGTCAGCAAAGCTGGCAAGTGGGTGCCCAGTGTGGCCGATTTTGATAGTATGCATATATAACTCCTGGTTTTTGCGGCATCGCAGTAACTAGGATGTTCGGCCAACGTGGCCGCGCACAATGACTGATTTTGTTGCCTACCCCCGCCTTGTCTGCTTAGATCACAGATGGGGCGGCGCAGGGGGCGCCGCGCCTTCCGCGAGGTGCCTCATGCCTTTCCTTCGCCCTCTGGCCCTGCTGACCGGTTCATCGCTGATCGCCACGGCTGCCAACGCCGCAACGGCCCCGGCCGCCGATACCGTGCTGCTCCACGGCCAGATCCACACCATCGACGCGCACGACAGCGTGGCCCAGGCGCTGGCGATCAAGGATGGACGCATCGTCTATGTGGGCGGGGACGCGGGGGCCAAGGCCTTCACCGGCCCGGCGACCCAGACGATCGACCTGAAAGGCGGCGTGGTCATGCCGGGTCTGGTCGACGCGCACATGCACCCGCTGGAAGGCGGATCGGGCCTGCTGGCCTGCGATCTGCAATACAAGCGGCTGACCGTGCCCGAATTCCAGGCCGCGCTCAGCGCCTGCGCGGCCAAGGAAGGAGCGGGCCATGACGGCAAGTGGCTGATCGCAGTGCACTGGTTCCAACAGGAGATGCAGCCTCTCGGCATCGAGATGACCAAGGCCATGCTCGATGCCCTGCCCACGACGCGCCCGGTGGCAGTGTTTTCCTCGTTCGGCCATTCGGCGCTGGTCAACAGCCGCGGCCTGGCCTTGGCCGGGATCGACGCCAAGACGCCCGATCCGGTGGGGGGCGGCATCCACCACGATGCCACGGGCGCGCCCACCGGCCTGCTGGAAGATGCCGCGCAAGACCTGGTGCGCAAGCACGTGCCCGCGCCCACGCCGGAAGACGACGTGGTGGCCGCGCGCGCGGCGCTGGCGGCCATGGCGGCGCAGGGCGTGACCACGTTCCTCGATGCCGATGCCCCGCTCGAATCGATCCGCGCTTTCTCGGTCTTGTCCAAGGCTGGAGAATTGACCGCGCGCGGCCATTTCGCCCCCCACATCGCCCCCGAGGAAGGCCCCGCCCCGGAACCGGCGCTGTTGCGCATCGTCGAATGGCGCCGCACCTATGACCAGGGCGCGGCGCAAGTGCAGCCCACGATCATGGTGCGCACGATCAAGCTCTACATGGACGGGGTGATCACCGCCCCGGCCTTCACCGGGGTGATGCTGGCGCCCTATCTGGAAAACCATGGCACTGCGGAAAAGCCCGACTGGCAACCCGGCACCAACAAGGGGCCTGCCCCCTATTTCCCGCCGCCGGTGCTCGCCCCGCTGCTCGATCGCATCACCGCGCTGGGGTTCGATCCCCACATGCACGCCGATGGCGATGGCGCGGTCCGCATCGCGCTCGATGCCGTGGCAGCCTTGCGCAAGAGCCATCCCGCCCGCGACGTGCGCCCCGCCGTGGCCCATGACGAGATCGTCGATCCGGCCGATTTCCCGCGCTACAAGGCGCTGGGCGTCACCCCGGTGCTGTCGCTGCAATGGGGCAAGCTGGCGGCCGACACGGTGGCCGGCGCCAAGGATTTCCTCGGCCCGAAACGCTATGCCTTCATGGAGCCTTCGGGCCTGCTGGCCAAGGCGGGCGCGCGGATCACGTTCGGCAGCGACTGGCCGGTCGATCCGCTCAACGAATGGTTCGCCCTCAAGGTGGGGGTGACCCGGCGCAACGATCCTTCGGCCGGGCCGGAATACAGCCAGCCGCTGCCCGGCGGACCGCCGCTGACCGTGGCACAGACGGTGCGCGCCGCCACGATCAACGCGGCCTGGTCGCTGCGCGCCGAAGGTCAGGTCGGCAGCCTGGAGCGCGGCAAGTTTGCCGATCTCATCTGGATCGACCGCAACATCTTTGCCGGCGATCCCGATGCCATCGCGCAAACCCGCGTGCTGCTCACCATGGTCGGCGGCAAGGTGGTCTACCGCGCGCCGTGACGGCTTCCCGGCTCAATCGCCCCCTTCAATCTCCGGCGCGATAGATCACCGGGGCAATGTCGGTGAAATTGCCGACATCGCCCATGATCTGCGGCGTGTCCGGGCTGGCCAGCGCGGCATCGACCGCCGCCTGGCTGGCAAAGCGCAGCAGCACGGCGGCTGCCCACGGCTGGTCCCCGGCGGGCAGCAGGACTTCGGCGCCGGTAAAGCCGTGCGCGGTCCACAGGCGCTCCACCAACGGAATATGCGTGGCGGTGTAGTACGCGGCATCGAACCGCGCGCCTTCGTGCTTGGGATAGCTGACGATCAACGTGGCCATGGTCTTGCTCCTGTCATCAGGGGGTGTGGTCGACTTTTTCCGCGTCAGGCACGGCCACGGGCGTGGCCGGCACCAGCGCGCCGCCGGCATCGTGCCAGCCTTCGATGCCTTCGGCCAGCCAGCGCACGCCGGGCACCCCTGCCAGCGCCAGGCGCCGCGCCGCGTTCCAGCTCATCCAGCAATCGGCCCGGCAGAACAGCACGATGGGCGCGGCAGGGTGGGCCTGACGAAACGCCATTGCCCGCGCCAGCAAGGCCCCCCACAGCAGGGGATCGGGTGGAGCCCGGCCGGTTTCGGGAAACCATAGCGCACCGGGAATCGTCGCGTGCGGCGCCGCCAGCGTCCAGCGCCCGCTGGCCGGATCGCGATGCGCGCCTTCGGCCGGCAAGACATCGACGAACAGGGCCGCGCCTGGTGCCAGGCGTCGCGCATCGGCCAGGGCCATCGCCGTGGCCGGCGCCGGATCGCGATCGACCGGCGCGCGAAACGCCGCGTTGCGGTAGCCCTGCGCATCGAACGGCGGCGCCGCCTGCGCCAGGGCCGGCGGGGCGAGCGCCAGCATCAGGCCTGCAAGAAGGGCGCGGCGGCGCATTGCGGTGATCCTCTCCTGCCCATTGGGTCGGGCACACGGCCCGCCCGGTCTTGGTCCATGGTGCAATTGTAGGAAGGGTATCGGCCAGGGCAAATGGTGCCTTGGTATGACACGTCGCGCGTCCCTTCTGCTGGCAGCCCTGCTCGCGCTGTGCAGCCCGGGCCAGGGCCAGGCCACACCGGCCGATCCACTTGGATCGCCGATGTGGGCCAACCATGCCGCCTGGCTGCTGGGCAAGGCGCCGGTCCGGTTCGATCCGGCGGTGATCGTCACCATGCCCGATGTGACGGAAAACCAGCACGTCTTTCCCGTCACTGTCGATGCGCGTGCCCTGCCCAAAGTGCAGCGCATCGTCGTGCTGATGGATCTCAACCCGCTGCCGGTGGCGATCGACTACCAGCCGGAAGGCGCGCTGGCTTACGTCTCGCTGCGTATCAAGCTGGACCAGCGCACCCCGGTGCGCGCCCTGGTGCTGACCGCCGATGGCATCTGGCACGTTGCCGGGCGCTGGGTCGACGCCGCCGGTGGCGGTTGTTCGGCCCCGCCGGTCAGCCGGGTGAAAGGCGATTGGGCCCAGCATCTGGGCGAAATGCGCGGGCGCCTCTGGCCGCAGGCAGACCAGACCCGCCTGCGCGTGACCGTGCGCCACCCGATGGACACCGGCTATGTCGACAATATCGCCGCCTACAATATCGAGAGCTTGCGCCTGCGCGGCGCGGCAGGCCAGGCGTTGGGCACGATGACGATCAATGGCTCGGTGTCGGAAGATCCCGCCTTCACCCTGCTCTTGCCGCCAGGGCTGGGCGGGCCGGTCCAGGTCCACATGGCCGACAGCAACGGCCGCACCTTTGACGGAACCCTGGCGCCATGATCCTGTCCCGCCGCGCCGCGCTCGGCCTGCTCGCCACCGCGCCTGCCATCGCCCCCATGGCCGCCAACGCGGAAACCTTTGCCGGCCGCTATGCCTATGATCCTCAGGCGATCGGGCCGGGCCTGTGGCTGGTGCGCGGCGCGGACGAGGCGATCGCCTTTGGCAATGGCGGCGCCATCGCCAATGCCGCCATTCTCGCCTGCCCGGAAGGCGGGGCGGTGCTGTTCGATTGCGGGCCGTCGCTGCGCTATGCCCAGGGGCTGGCCGCGCTGGCGGAAAAGCTGTGCCACGGCCCGGTGCGCCGCGTGTTCCTCAGCCACCTCCACCCCGATCACGCGCTGGGCACGGCGGCGTTCGATCCGGCCATCGTCGCCGCTCTGCCGGCCACGCGCCGCGAACTGGAGCGCGACGGCAATGGCTTTGCCGATGCGATGTACCGCATCCTGGCCGACTGGATGCGCGGCACCGCCGTCGCCCTGCCCGCCGCCACCGTCGTGCCCGGCCCGATCGAGGTCGGCGGCCGGCGGCTGACCGCCTTGGCGCTGCACGGCCATTCTGATGGCGATCTGGTCCTGGTGGACGAAGCCAGCGGGACGCTGCTGGCCGGTGACCTCGTGTTCCACGATCGCGCCCCGGCCACGCCCGATGCCGATCTGGCCGCCTGGCGCCAGAGCCTAGACGCGCTGCTCGCCCTGCCCCATCGCCAGCTCGTGCCCGGGCATGGCCCGTTCGATCCCACCGGCACGGCCGCCATTGCCCAGACCCGCGACTGGCTCGACTGGCTGGAACCCGCGCTGGACCAGGCCGTCACGCAGGGGCTGGACATGACCGAAGCCGGCATGCTTCCGATACCCGAACGTTTCGCCACCATGAAAATGGCGCGCTACGAGCTGCAACGCAGCGTCGCGCACTTCTATGCCGGGATAGAAGCCCGGCGCCTGCCGCGTATCGACGGAACGGGTTGACCTGACGAGCGGACGGGCCGGCTCAATTGATCGTGATCACGCCATTGACCGCGCGGTATTCCTGCGGGCCGATCAGGTGACGGTGGGCGATGCGCACCGAATGGAGCGCGGCATCGATCTCCCGCCGCCAGTGATCGAGGAAACCGCCCAGGCGCGGAAAGCGTGGGGCAAGATCATATTGCTGGAACGCAAACATCTGGAGCAGCGCCGGGTGATCGGGCATGTAATAATGCACTTCGATCGTGGTCAGGCCATAGCCGGCCAGTTGGCTCAAGAAATCGCTGTCAATTCGCCCAGTATTCGCTTCTCCACGCGCCATGCCATCCCTCCGTGCCAAAAGGGGGCCTGGCCCGACGCAAAGCGGTCAGGCCCCGTGAAAGCCTGAAGATTTGAGGCCACAAGCTTGGCACGTTGCGCCGCGCAGTCAAGCCAGTGGCCTAACCGCAACGGCGTTTACGGCTGGGTGAGGATTGCCTTCTCGCAGCGTTCCATGGCGGCGTTCTTGCCGCCGCCACCGCCCAGCATGGTTGCGGCTGCGAAGCCGGCGACCACCAGGATGACGAAGCCGGCGGTGACCAGGCCGAGGTACTTGTCGATGAAGCGCTTGATCGGTGCCCCGAACAGGCGGAACAGCACGCCCACGATCATGAAGCTGATCGAGCGCGACAGCACGCTGGCCAGGAAGAACGGCACCAGCGGCATGCCGATGAACCCGGCGGTGATCGTCAGCAGCTTGAACGGGATCGGCGTGGCGCCCTTGATCACGATGATCTCGACGCCGTATTCGCGCAGATAGCACGCCGCCTTGGGGAAGCTGGCGGTCAGGTGCAGCAACGCAAGCAGTTGTGTACCCACGCTATCATAGAGGAAATGGCCGATCGCATAGCCGAGCAGACCGCCCAGCACCGAACCCGCCGTGGCGAAGGCGGCATAGCGCACCGCCTTCTTGGGCTGGGCCAGGCACATCAGCCCGAGCAACGGATGCGGGGGGATGGGAAAGAAGCTCGCCTCCATGAACGCGAACAGGAACAGCCACCACGATGCCTGCGGATGGGCAGCCTTGGCCATGGTCCAATCGTAAAGGCGGCGCAACATGAGTGTTCGGTTCCCCCGGGGCAATGGCGCCAAAGACGCCGCTCGACGCGCCGTTCCTAGTGCAGTGCACAAGAATGCGCCAGCCATCTCGGCGCATCGCACACCACAGTGACGCGCCAGAGTGGCACCGATGCCGCGCGCCAGATTGGCACCACGCCGGCGCACCGCTTTGTGGCGTTTCACCACACGTCGCTGAAAAAATCCGCCTCACCGGCATTTTTTGCGACTCTTCCGGGAACCGCCTTTGGCCTGCCGCATTGGAGGGGGCACATGAGGGTGGTTTCAACCGGGAAATTGCTGCAATGGCAACTGTTACAGTGGCCTTTAGGCAACAGTTCACGCGTGTGTCCGCTTGCATGAACATAACAGAACCGGTAGACAACCGCCACGACGTGGCATGATCTCGCAAAAAAGGGGAAACTTAATGCGGAAACTGATCCTGGGCGTTGCCTTGGCATCAAGCGCACTGGCGACGCCCGCGCTTGCCAAGAGCAAGAGCTGGTATGTGGAAGGCGACGGCGGCGCAATGCTGGTCGAAGATGCCGACGTTGCCGTGGCTGGCACCAGCAATGCTGCCACTTATGACAGCAAGACCGGCTACGATTTCGGCGCCATCGTTGGTTACGATTTCGGTGGCTTCCGCCTCGAAACCGAAGCCAGCTATCGCCGCGCTCGCGCCGACAAGCTGCGCGACAACACCTCGGGCACCGAATACACCCGTGACTCGGGTACGCTTGCCGGCCACGGCAGCGCCCTGAGCTTCATGGTCAACGGCCTGCTCGACTTCGGCGATGACGATGGCCTTCAGGGCTTCATCGGCGGTGGTGCCGGTGTTGCCAAGGTGAAGTACAACGTGTTCGCCGCCGACCTGGGTGGCGTCGATGACTCGCAGACCAAGTTCGCTTGGCAGGTCATCGCCGGTGTGCGCGCTCCGCTCAGCAAGCACGTTGACGTGGGTCTGAAGTATCGCTTCTTCAACGTCAGCGACGTCAACCTGGTTGGCACCAGCGGCGAATTCGCCGGTTCGGACTTCTCGACCCGCTGGCGCTCGCACTCGATCCTGGGCACGCTGACCTACAACTTCGGTGGTGAAGAGCCGGCTCCGCCGCCGCCCCCGCCGCCGCCGCCGCCCCCGCCGCCGCCTCCCCCGCCGCCCCCGCCGCCGCCGCCTCCGCCGCCGGTGTGCAACAAGGGCCCGTACATCGTGTTCTTCGACTGGAACAAGTCGGACATCACGCCGGAAGCGGCCACCATCCTGGACAACGCGATCACCCAGTACGGCAATTGCCAGACTGTTCCGATCATGCTGGCCGGCTACACCGACCGTTCGGGCTCGCCCAAGTACAACCTTGGCCTGTCCGCACGTCGTAACGAATCGGTCCAGGCTTACCTGACCTCGCACGGCATCCCGGCGTCGTCGATCACCAGCCAGGCGTTCGGTGAAGCCAACCCGCGCGTTCCGACCGCCGACGGCGTTCGCGAACTCCAGAACCGTCGCGTGGAAATCACCTACGGTCCGGGTTCGGGCAACTAAGTGGCACGGCCCCGGCAATCCGGGGCCGGGTTACGAAAACCCAAAACGAACGAGGGACCGGAGCAATCCGGTCCCTTTTTCGTTGTCCGCATCATGAATGCCCGTTTCCAGAAGCGCGCCGGCCCACGCTTCCTCTCTCTCTGGCCATGCGCGCGCCTGCCTTGCCAAGCTGAGGAGATCCCGCGATGCCTGCCCTGCTTTCATCCCACCGCCTGACCCAAGCCTTTCCCCGGCTGACCCTTGCCTGCGCGCTGCCGCTGGCGCTTGCCGCCTGCGGCGAAAGCGGCATGCAGGGCATGCACAGCACCCCGGCGCCCAAGGCGCAGGTCGTGGCCAATGCCACGCTGATGCTGGCCAGCGGCGCCAGCGCCGGCACGGCCGAACTGTTGCAGGGGCCGGATGGCTTCCGCGTCCATGTCGATGCCAAGGGCCTGCCGCCGGGCGTACACGGCATTCACCTGCACACCGTGGGCAAGTGCGATGCGCCCGGCTTCACCACCGCCGGCGGCCACCTCAATCCCGATGGTCACCAGCACGGCGCGGAAAACCCGGCCGGCTCGCATCTGGGCGACCTCACCAACCTGACCGTCGGCCCCGATGGAACCGGCGCGCTCGACTTCGCGCTGCGCGGTGGTGCGGACATGACCGGCCCGGCGCTGTTCGACGCCGATGGCACCGCGCTGATCATCCACGCTGCGCCCGATGACTACAAGACCGATCCCAGCGGCAACAGCGGTGCTCGCCTTGCCTGCGGCGTGTTCGTCCGCCAGTAACGAAATGCGTTCACGAAAAAGGGGATGCACCGGCCACCCGGTGCATCCCCTTTTTGTTGACTGCGTGAAACCGCAGGTCAGGCGCCGTAGCGCGTCCCGTCGGTCAACCCGGCTTCGGCAAAGCCGGCCTTGCGGAGGCGGCAGCTATCGCATTCACCGCAGGCCCGCCCATCGGGCAGCGGATCGTAGCAGGACCAGCTTTCCCCGGCATCGAGGCCAAGCCGCGCCGCTTCCTGCGCGATTTCCGATTTCTTGAGATGCTGCAACGGGGCGTGGACCGTCACCGTGCCGCCCTGGCTGCCAACCTTGGTGGCCACCCGCGCCAGCCCCTCGAACCCATGGATGAATTCGGGGCGGCAATCGGGATAGCCGGAATAGTCGAGCGCGTTCACCCCGATGAACAAGGCATTCGCCCCGGCCGCTTCTGCCCAGGCCAGCGCCAGCGACAGGAACACCAGGTTGCGCGCCGGCACATAGGTGATCGGGACATCGTCGGTCAGCCCGTCCTTGGGCACGTCGATCGCGGCGGTCAGCGCCGATCCGCCGAACTGGCGCAGATCGAGCGGCAGAATCACGTGCCGCTCCACCTGGAGCCGCGCGGCAATGACCTTGGCCGCTTCCAGTTCCACGCGGTGGCGCTGGTTGTAATCGATCGTCAGGGCGAGGACGCGAAAGCCCTGCTCTTGCGCCAGCGCGGCGCAGACCATGGAATCCAGCCCGCCGGACAGCAGGACAACGGCAAGCGGCGCATCAGCCGCATCCCGCGATGAAGACAAGACAGGTTCGTTCATGGTCTTGGGGCTAGCCCCCTCGCCGCGCGCAGGCAAGCCCCGCAGGACCGTGTCAGTGGCTGCAACTGCCCATGCGGCGGGCTTCGGCGTTGAACGCGAAGGGCAAGCCACGGGCAATGCCCTGCGCCTCGATCTGGAGAAGCTGCTCGTTCTCGAAGCGAATGCGGGTCAGGCCCGATCCGGCCGGCCCGCAGGTATAGCTGACCGAAACCGCGTCGGGCTCATCCTGCACGACGAACTGGCGACAGGACTGGCCGGGATGGCGCAATTGCAGCAGGGGGCGTCCTTCCGCCAGGCACAAACGGCCGTCGAAGCCACCGGTTTCGCGGGTGCGGACCTGCCATTGGCCCGGTGCGATGCGGTCCAGCATGGCCAGGGTCATGCCGCCGCGTTCGGCATCGGCGGCGGGGGCCCAGGCCAGTGCCGAAAACAGGATGGCTGCGGCGCTGGCGCGGCGCAGTGCAGCACGGACCGTCATCATCAACCCTCCATCGCTGCCGCAGGCCCTGCGGCAACTGGAAGCAATATAGAGCAACGCTGCCGCGATTGAAGCCTTGCACCGCGAAAATAGTTGTCAATCGAAACGGAGCGGAAACTCTTTCGAGCAGAACGCGCAATCGACCACGATCAGCCCATCCTCGTTGGCCATTTCCGCGCGCTCGGCGGCCCCGAAGCGGGCGAGCAGGTCGCGGTAGTGCTCCGCCGTGCAGCGGCAGCCGCGCGACAGGCTCGTGCCGCGTGCCACGCGCACTTCGGTTTCCTCGTGGAACAGCCGCCAGACCAGGCTTTCCAGCCCAAGCGCCGGATCGGTCAGCTCCTCTTCGCTGAGCGAGCCGGCCAGCGCGGCAACATGCTCCCATTCGGGATGATCGAGCCGGGCGTGCAGGCGCTCGCGCCCTTCCTCGCCATCGGGCAGGTGCTGCACGAGCAGGGCACCGGCAACCGTGCGGCCATTGTCGTGATGCACGCCGACGCGAATCAGGGTGGGCACCTGTTCCGACTGGAAGAAATAACTCTCGCAGGCGCGTGCCAGGCTATCCCCTTCCAGCGGCACGATACCCTGGTAGCGCTGGTCGCTGCTGGCGAGGTCAAACGTGATCGCCAGATAGCCGTCGCCGAACAGGGCGTGGAGCGAGGGATGCGGCCCCAGTTCATCGAGCCGCGCGCGATCGTGGCGGACATAGCCGCGCAGCTCGCCACCGCGATAGTCGCAGACCAGCAGATCGACCACGCCGTCCTGGGTCTGGGCCTGCATGGTGAGCTGGCCGTCGTCGTCCTTGAGCAGGGCGCCGAGCAGCGCGGTCAGGGCCAGCGCCTCGGCCAGCAGATTGCGGATCGGCGCGGGATAGGCATGCGCCGAGAGCACGGTGTCGAGCACAGGCCCGAGCCGCACCACCCGCCCCCGCGCATCGCGCGCGGGAACGGTGAATTGCAGCACTTGGTCAAATCCGGTTTCGGCTTGTTCGGTCATGGACTCTTTCGGTATCGGAAATGGGAGTGTCAGATCTGGCCAAAGGCCCAGCGCAGCACGGATTTCTGCGCATGGATGCGGTTTTCGGCCTCGTCCCACACCACCGAACGCGGGCCATCGATCACCGCATCGGTAACCTCTTCGTTGCGGTGGGCGGGCAGGCAATGCAGGAACAGCGCATCGCCCTTGGCCTGGGCCATCAGCGCCTCGTTCACCTGGAACGGCGCCATGGCGGCCAGCTTGGCCTCGGCATGGGCCTGGCCCATCGAGATCCAAGTGTCGGTGACGACGATGTCTGCCCCCGCAACCGCCTCTGCCGCATCGCGCGTGATGGTGATACGCGCACCTTGCGCCTGCGCGCGGGCGACGAAGCCCGCATCGCAGTCATAGCCTTCGGGCACGCCGATGCGGACGTTGAACTTCATCAGGCCGGCGGCTTCCACGATCGAATGCAGCACGTTGTTGCCATCGCCCAGCCAGGCCACTTCCAGCCCAGGCAGGGCCTTGCCATGCTCGATCACGGTCAGGAGATCGGCCATGATCTGGCAGGGATGAGACAGGTCGGTAAGGCCATTGATGACAGGAACGCTGGCATAGTGGGCCAGTTCCTCGACCTTGGCGTGATCGTCGGTGCGCAGCATGATCGCGTCGGCCATGCGGCTGAGCACGCGCGCAGTGTCGGCAATCGTCTCGCCCCGGCCCAACTGCGTGGTGCCGGCATCGAGAATCAGCGCCGAGCCGCCAAGCTGGCGCATCGCCACGTCGAACGAGACGCGGGTGCGGGTGGAATTCTTCTCGAACACCATCGCCAGCACGTGCCCGGCCAGCGGGGCGTCGGCATCGGCCTTGCCCTTGGGCCAGGCGGCGCGGGCCGCCTTGCGATCGAGCGCGTCGTTGAGCATCGCGGCGACGGCATCGCCGCCGGCATCGGAAAGATTGAGGAAATGCCTGGTCATCGCCGGTCGTCTCACGCCGCAGGAGCCGGAGGAACATAGCTGGCCGCGGCGGCCGAAAGCTTGTCCATGAATTCATCGATGTGGCTGTCGTCGATCACCAGCGGCGGCAGGACGCGGAACGTCATGTCGCCGGCCGAAACCGCGAGCAACTGGTGATTGTCGCGCATGTGGGCCACGAACGGACGCGGTTCCATCTTGCACTTCACGCCCAGCATCAGGCCCTTGCCGCGCACCAGTTCGAACAGATCGGGATAGTTGCCGATGAACTGTTCGAGCCGCGCCTTGAGGCGATCGCCCGTGGCGCGCACCTGGGCCAGGAATTCGGGCGTGGCGACCACGTCGAGCACGGCATTGCCGGCGGCCATGGCCAGCGGGTTGCCGCCATACGTGCTGCCGTGGGTGCCGAACACCATACCGCGCGCCGCCTGTTCGGTGGCCAGGCAGGCGCCCAGCGGGAAGCCGCCGCCGATGCCCTTGGCGATCGCCATGATATCCGGCGCCACGCCATACTGCTCATAGGCGAACATCGTGCCGCTGCGGGCAACGCCGCACTGCACTTCGTCGAAGATCAGCATCAGGCCGTGCTCGTCGCACAGCGCGCGCAGGCCCTTGATGAAAGCCTCGCTGCCTTCGCGAATGCCGCCTTCGCCCTGGATCGGTTCGACCAGGATGCCGGCGGTGTGCGGGCCGATCAGCGCCCTGGTCGCTTCCAGATCGTCGAAATCGACATAGTGGAAGCCGGGCAGGATCGGCAGGAAGCCCTTGTGCATCTTTTCCTGGTCCGATGCGCTGATCGTGCCCATCGTGCGGCCGTGGAAGGCATTGCGATAGGTGATGATCTCGAAGCGTTCGGGCGCCTGGCCGTGATACTGGTGATAGGCACGCGCCGTCTTGATCGCGCATTCCACCGCTTCCGCGCCGGAATTGGTGAAGAACACCGTGTCGGCGAAAGTCAGGTCCACCAGGCGCTGCGCCAGGGCTTCGCCCTGCGGGCTGCCATAGAGGTTGGACACGTGCATCAGCGTTTCGGCCTGGCGCTGGATCGCGCCGATCAGGTGCGGGTGCGAGTGGCCCAGCAGGTTGACCGCGATGCCGCTGGCGAAATCGAGATAGCGGGTGCCGTCTTCGGAAATCAGGTGGCAGTGTTCGCCGCGCACCGGACGCACGCCACACCGGGGATAGACGGGCATGAGCGGGGTGATGGACATGGGCAGTGCTCCTGTGGATTCCAAGGAAAAGGTGTTCGGAACGGGAAAGGCTGCAAAACGACAAATGGCGGCCCAGCGGACCGCCATTTGCACGCGTATGTGGTGATGCAAGGCCCCTGGGGTCAAGCAGACCCAAGGGGCTATGCGGCCGGGATCAATCCTGGCGCGGCACCAGGTTGACCGCCGAGTGCTTGCCTCGTCGATCAACTTCGAGATCGAACTCCAGCTTGTCGCCTTCGTTCAGCTCGCGCAGGCCGGAACGCTCCACCGCGCTGATGTGCACGAAAGCGTCGGGCTGGCCGTCGTCGCGGGTGATGAAGCCAAAGCCCTTCATGCTGTTGAAGAACTTGACCGTGCCGGTGGCCTTCTCACCGGTGAGCTGGCGCTGCGGGGCAGCCGGCTTGGCCGCCACGGGGATCACGTCGCCAACGACCTGGAGGTCGGCGGCAGAGATCTTGCCACCGCGATCGACCAGGTTGAACTCGAGCGTCTGGCCTTCGGCCAGGCCTTCGAGGCCGGCGCGTTCCACGGCGCTGATGTGGACGAACACGTCTTCACCGCCGTCTTCACGCTGAATGAAGCCGAAGCCCTTCTGGCCGTTGAAGAACTTGACGACGCCCTTGCCGGTGCCAACCACCTGGGCAGGCATGCCACCGCCGCGCGGGCCGCCGAAGCCGCCGCCACCGCCGCGATTGCCGCCGCCGAAGCCGCCGCGATCACCGCCGCCAAAACCACCGCGGTCGCCGCCGCCGAAGCCGCCGCGATTGCCACCGCCGAAGCCACCGCGGTCACCACCGCCGAAGCCACCGCGATCGTAGCCGCCGCCAAAACCGCCGCCACCGCCGTAGGGATCGAAACCGCCGTCGTCGCCGAAACCGTCGCGCTTGTCGCGTCCGCGACCACGCCGCCCTCTGTCAAAACCCATAAAACCCAATTAACCTTACAATCCGCCCCAAATTTCCTGGCGCCACTGGCCGGACGCGGAGACCAGAGGCACGACAAGGACAACGTGCCGGGCTTTAGGGCCGGCCCTCTCCATTGCGCGAAAGACTATAACGAAAAAAAAGGCGATGCGCGAACGGAATCGACGGGCATACGCGATTCAATCGCAAAATATCGGTTGCAGCCACAATTCGTGACATAAGTGCCGCGCTTTGTGCCGGCAATCGCCTTGCCGGGGCCTGAACGATCCGGCACAAGCGCGCACATGGACCTTGTCGCTCTTCTCTCCGACCCGCAGACTTGGGCAGCCTTCATCACCCTGGTGCTGCTGGAAATCGTGCTCGGCATCGACAACCTGGTGTTCATCGCGATCCTTTCCAACAAGCTGCCCGAGCACCAGCAGGCGCGCGCCCGGCGCATCGGACTGGCGCTGGCGCTCGTGCTGCGGCTGGGGCTGCTGTCGCTGATCGGCTGGATCGTGACTTTGCAGGCGCCGCTGTTCGACCTTGGCCTCACCGGCGCGCCGGGCGCCCATGGCGAACCCACGTTCGAGACCGCGTTCTCGGGCCGTGACCTGATTCTGGTGGCCGGCGGGCTGTTCCTGCTGTGGAAGGCGACCAAGGAAATCCACCACACCCTCGACCCCGAACCGAGTGGCGAACAGCTCGATCAAAAAGGCCATGCCGGCGCGGGCAAGGCAGTCGTGGCCAACTTCGGCACCACGATCGCGCAGATCATCGCGCTGGACCTGGTGTTCTCGATCGACTCGATCCTGACGGCGGTGGGCATGACCGACCAGATCCCGATCATGATCGCGGCGGTGATCACCACCGTCTCGCTGATGATGCTCGCGGCCGACCCGCTGGCGCGCTTCATCGAGCGCAATCCCTCGCTGGTGATGCTGGCACTGGCATTCCTGGTGATGATCGGCCTGGTGCTGCTCGCCGATGGCTTTGGCGTGCACATTCCCAAGGGCTATATCTATGCCGCGATGGGCTTTTCGGTGTTCGTCGAACTGCTCAACATCGCCGGCCGGCGCAAGCGCTCCGCGCCCTGATCGTCCGGTTGCCCGCCCTTTACCCCCATCCTTCCCACAACAAGGTCTTGCCATGTCCCAGTTCCGCCAGATCGACAGCCAGTTCCTGGCCAGCCCGCAGATCACCGTTGCCGACGTGGCCACGGCCAAGGCCCTGGGCGTGGCGCTGATCGTCAACAACCGTCCGGAGGACGAGTCCGACGACCAGACTCCGGGCGCCGAGATCGCCGCTGCGGCGCAGGCCGCCGGGATCGCCTATGTCGCCATTCCCGTAACCCATGCCGGCTTTTCGATGCCGCAGGTGGAAGCCCTGCAACAGGCGCTGGCCCAGGTCGGCGATGCGCCGGTGCTGGCCTATTGCCGTTCCGGCACGCGATCGACGCTGCTGTGGGCGCTGGCCCAGGCTGCCAATGGCGCCAATCCGTTCGAGATCGCGGCCAAGGCGGCGGCCGGCGGCTATGACATCACGCCGATCCGCGCCCAGGTCGATATCCTGAGCGCGCGCGCCGGCGGTTAACCCGCCATGGCGGCAGAAAGCGGGCACTGCCCCCACTGCCGCCACCGGCATCGTTAAGGCCGGCATCGTTAAGGCCGGCATCGTTAAGGATTGTCAAAAACCTGTCCCAACCAGGCACGATCAGCAATTGCCGGTTGCATTACGGTGCGTTGCGCGCGCAGGAGAGGCGCGCGTCCGCCATGCCGGCGTGCCCGCGACAGGAAACCAGCCGATCATGTCCGCCCGCTCCCGGATGACCACTGCCACTGCCGTTCTGGCCGCCCTGGCCTTGCCATGGAACGCCATGGCCGCGACCACGCCCGTGGGGATCGACGCGCTCAAGGTCTACAACCTCATCGTGCTGGGTGACCTGACCTCGTCTTCGGAAGTGGAAGGGCGCACCTTCGTGGGCGGCAACCTCACCGGCAATTCGTCGAACTACCAGATCGCCACGCTGCCGGCGTCGAGTTACACCGGCGCCGGGCTGGTCGTGGTCGGTGACGTGACCGGCGGGATCAAGAACCTCAACAATGGTTCGGGCGCGATCGTGGGCGGCAGCGTGTCGAGCGGGTTCAATCTCAACGGCGCCACGCAGACGGTGCAGGTGGGCGGCACGATTGCCAACACCAACGTCAATTCCAACATCGTGCAGTCCAACCTGGGGACGAGCGATCCGGCGTTCGTGAGCAACCTGAAGCAGGACGGCAGCCTGATGTCGACCAGCATGACCGGCCTTTCCTACCAGCTTTCGCAGCAGACCGCGAACAGCACGCTGTCGATCAGCGGCAACCGGGGCACATTCAATGCCCAGCCCAACAGCAGCGGCGTGGCGGTGTTCTCGATCACGGCGGCAGACCTCGACAAGATCGGCGAGATTCAGTTCAACACCAACGGCGCCGATACGGTGATCGTCAATGTCAGCGGCAGCACGATCAACCTGAACGACAATTTCCTGGGCGGCACGGCCAACCTGGGCCAGCATGTGATCTGGAACTTTACCGACGCCACCGACCTGACGCTGACCACTGCCTGGGGCGGTTCGGTGTTGGCGCCCAAGGCCGCCGCGCACACCTACAACTATATCCAGGGCTCGGCCGTGTTCGGCAGCCTGGTCCAGGACGGCGAAATGCACATCGGCACCTATAGCGGCAGCTATGTCGTGCCGAGCGATCCGCAGGTGCCGTCCTCCTCCACCTCGAGCAGCAGCACGGGCGGCACCGATGTGCCCGAGCCGGGCACGCTGGCCCTGCTCGCGCTGGGCCTGGGTGGGCTGATCCTGGGTCGCAAGCGCCGCGAACCGACCCAAGCCTGAGACGCCGAGCCGATTCACAGAAAAGGGCCGCGGGGCATATGCCCACGCGGCCCTTTTCCGTTGCGATCGGTGTGTAGCGCTCAGTCGCTGCCGACGCGCTCCACATCGGCGCCGAGCAGGGCGAGCTTTTCTTCCAGCCGCTCATAACCACGATCGAGGTGGTAGAGGCGGTGGACCTGGGTTTCGCCTTCAGCGGCAAGGCCGGCGATCACCAGGCTCATCGAGGCGCGCAGGTCGGTGGCCATGACTTCGGCGCCCGAAAGCTTGTCCACCCCATGCACCACGGCGGTGCGGCCCGAGGTTTCGATGCGCGCGCCCATGCGGTTCAATTCGGGCACGTGCATGTAGCGGTTCTCGAAAATGGTTTCGGTGAGCATGCTCGAGCCCTTGGCCAGGCAGAGCATCGCCATGAGCTGGGCCTGCATATCGGTGGCAAAGCCGGGATAGGGCGCGGTGGAAATCGTCACCGGCCGCAGATCGCCATCGGCGGCAATGTGCAGGCCACCACGCACGGGCTCTACCGAGACACCGGCATCGCGCAGCGCCTGGACAGTGGTTTCCATGTCCTCGATCCGCGCGCCCTGTAGCGTCACTTCACCGCCGGTGATCGCGGCGGCACAGGCATAGGAGCCAGCCTCGATGCGATCGGGCATGACCATGTAGGTGGCGCCATGCAGGCGCTCCACGCCGTGAATGGTGATGTCCGACGTGCCGATGCCTTCGATCTCGGCACCCATCGCCACGAGCAGGTTGCACAAGTCGACGATTTCCGGCTCGCGCGCGGCGTTGTGCAGCGTGGACTTGCCTTTGGCCAACACGGCCGCCATCAGCGCGTTTTCCGTGGCGCCGACCGAAACGACCGGGAAGCTGTAGCGCCCGCCGGGCAGGCCGCCATCAGGCGCAATCGCGCGGACATAGCCGGCGGCCAGTTCGATATGCGCGCCAAAGGCTTCCAGTGCCTTGAGATGCAGGTCGATCGGGCGGTTGCCGATCGCGCAGCCGCCGGGGAGCGACACGGTGGCCTCTCCCGCCCGGGCCAGCAGCGGGCCGAGCACGAGGATCGAGGCGCGCATCTTGCGCACCAGGTCATAGGGCGCGACCGTGGAGGTGAGTCGCGTGGCCTGGAGCGTCATCACCCGGCCGAAATCCTCGGGCCGGGCGCCGGCGATCGCGGTCGATACGCCGAACTGGTTCATCAGATGCTGGAAACCGTCGATATCGGCCAGGCGCGGCAGATTGCGCAACGTGACCGCTTCATCGGTAAGCAGCGCGCAGGGCAGCAGGGTAAGCGCCGCGTTCTTGGCCCCCGAAACCGGGACCGTACCGGAAAGACGCTTGCCGCCGCGAATGATGATCTTGTCCATCGCGGCGGTTTAGCCGGTTTGCGATGCAGGGCAAGGGGCCAGCGGCGGCAAGAGGCGCAACGCGGTGAATATTGCCCCGCGGATATTGCCCAGTGGATATTGCGTTGCAGCATTTTTTGCACGCCGCACCGTGCGTGGAACTTGTCATCGCCAAGGCAGGCTGCTTAACTTCGCTGTAACAGGACAATGGGAAAGATACCGAGATGAGCGATCCAACCACCAGCCGCCCCAAGCCGATCCGCAAGGCCGTCTTTCCCGTTGCCGGTCTCGGCACCCGCTTCCTGCCCGCGACCAAGGCCGTGCCCAAGGAAATGCTGCCGATCGTCGATCGCCCGCTGATCCAGTATGCCGTGGACGAAGCGCGCGAAGCCGGCATCGAGGAACTGATCTTCGTGACAGGGCGCGGCAAGACCTCGATCGTCGAGCATTTCGACACCGCGTTCGAGCTGGAAACCACCATGGCCAGCCGTGGCAAGGATCTGTCGGTGCTGGACGATACCCGCATCAAGCCGGGCAACCTGGTCACCGTGCGCCAGCAGGTGGCAATGGGCCTGGGCCACGCCGTGTGGTGCGCCCGCGAAGTGGTGGGGGATGAACCCTTTGCGATCTTCCTGCCCGATGAACTGATGGTCGGTGCGCCGGGCTGCATGAAGCAGATGGTCGAAGCCTACAACGAAGTGGGCGGCAACCTGATCTCGGTGCTGGAAGTGCCGGAAGAAGAAGTGTCGAGCTATGGCGTGATCGCGCCGGGCGCCAAGATTTCGGGCAGCCTGACCGAAGTGACCGGCCTGGTGGAAAAGCCCAAGCGCGAGGAAGCACCGTCGAACCTGATCATCTCGGGCCGCTACATCCTGCAACCCGAAGTGATGCGCACGCTGGAAAACCAGGAAAAGGGGGCCGGCGGCGAAATCCAGCTCACCGACGCCATGGCCCGCATGATCGGCACCCAGCCGTTCCACGCGGTGACCTTTGCCGGCCGTCGCTTTGACTGCGGCAGCAAGGCCGGCTTCGTCGAGGCGACGATCGCCCTGGCGCTGGAACGCCCGGACCTGGCCGACGACGTGCGCGCCGCGATCAAGAAGCTTTTAGGCTGAGCGTCACTTCACAGCCATACAAACGGAAAGGGGCCGCCCGCGCGGCCCTTTTTTGTTGCGGGGAAGAAGCCGCGCACAGAAAAAGGCGGCCGTTGCGGGCCGCCTTCTTCCGCATCCTCTCCGATGCGTTATCGCTGAAACAGACGCTTATTCGTCGCCGTCGCCTTCTGCGTCCGGCGCGTTGTAGGCGCGGATCTGCGAGGCATCGGCCGCGCTGGCGAGCTGGGCCAGGTTGGCATCGCGCTGCATGTAGGGCAGCGGATTGACCGCTTCGCCGGCAACGCGGACTTCATAATGGAGGTGCGGGCCGGTCGAGTGCCCGGTCGAGCCGACATAGCCGATCACGTCGCCCTTGTGCACGTGCTGCCCTTCGGCAACCGCGATGCGCGACATGTGGCCATAGCGGGTTTCCAGGTTGCCGCCGTGTTCGAGCTGCACATAGAGGCCATAGCCGCCAAAGCGCTCTGCCTTGCCGACCACGCCATCGGCGCTGGCGCGGATCGGCGTGCCGGTGGGCGCGGGCAGATCGACGCCCTTGTGGGCGCGCAGGCCGCCGTAGATCGGATGGGTGCGCAGGCCAAAGCCGCTGCTCATCGGGCGGCTGCTGGTGACCGGCATCAGAGTGGGGATCGAAACGCTGGCGGGGCGCACCAGCGGCGCTTGGGACGAGGTGCCCTTGCCGCCATCGAGCGCTTCCCAGCTTGCAAAGAGCTTGGAGAATTCCTCGTCACCGGCCGGCGCGGTCATGCCGGCCTTGGCAGCTTCGGCGTTGCGCAGCGGGGCTGCGATATCGGCCGAGGCGGCGCTGTTGGCGAGAGCCGGAGAGGCGATGCCCAGAGCAAGAATGGTGCCCAGGGCAGCCAGACCGGTAGAAAAGGTGTTTTTCATTGCGACCCGTACAACCTCTTTTCGGCAGATGCTCGCCAACGTCTGGCCTGACTGGCCATGGCGTCTGCGGCATCCATTCGATGCTGACCCCCAGCGAACCCTGCCCTGCCAGCCTGTCGGTTAGGAACCGCTGCGCCGGCCGGGCGTTGTTCAGAGATTGGTGGATACCCCCCGCCGATCTCGTGGCCGTGGGGTAGCGGCGGGTGCGCCCTTCACGCAAGAGCCGCCATCATCTCACACGACAGACCGGCAGAACGACGCGCCGAGTCGTTGAACGGCGGCTTAACGCTGCCTCGGAAGTGTTGCGTAACCAGCATATTCCAAAACTGCGGGGCCTGTTTACCACGCTCTGCACAGACCTGGGCGAAATGGGTTGTGCCAAAGCGGACGTGGCGCACTTCATCGTCAACGATTCGTTGCAGGATTCGCGCCGTGGTGTGGTCTTCCGCCGCCACGAACCGGGCAATGGTCTGCGGCGTCACGTCGAGGCCACGCGCTTCCAGCACCATCGGCACCACTGCCAGCCGCGCGGCGACATCGTGCGCTGTTTCGCGCGCGGCATCCCACAGGCCGTCGTGCGCGGGCATGGCGCCATAGTGGCTGCCCAGGCTGCGCAGCCGCCGGGCGAGAAGGCCGAAATGCATCGCCTCGTCCGCCGCCACGCCCAGCCAGTCGGTAACGAAATCTGCCCCGCGCTCTGCCCCGAAGCGGCCAGCGGCATCGAGCGCGAGGTCGATCGCCACGAATTCAATGTGGCACAAGGCATGGATCAGCGCGATCCGCCCCCGCTCCGACCCGCCGCGCCCGCGCTTGGGCATGCGGTTGGGCGGCAGCAGTTCGGGCAGAGCGGGGCGCGCCGGCACATCGGGCATGACCACGTCGAAAGCGAAGGCCAGGCGCCCGGCGCGCCAGTCACGCACCACCGCGCGGGTGGCCATGGCCTTGTCCTGCGGATCGGCAGTCAACATGGCGGCGCGAATCGCGGCCGCCACGGAGGGAAGGGATGCAGTCATGCGCGGCGCGTTACAGCGCCTGGACGGCGGCGAGAACCTGCGCGGCGTGCTCCTTGACCTTCACCTTGTTCCACACCTGGGCGATGCGGCCATCGGTGCCGACCAGATACGTGGTGCGCTCCATGCCCATGTAGGTGCGGCCATACATCGACTTTTCCGTCCAGATCCCCAGCGCGTCGGACAGGCCGCCTTCCTCGGCATCGCTGGCAAGCGGCGCGGCAAGGCCATGCTTGGCGATGAACTTCTCATGCTTCTTGGGCGGGTCCTTGCTCACGCCCAGCAGCGCCGTGCCGGCCGCGGCAAACTCGTCAGCGAGTGCCGAAAAGTCCTTGTTCTCGGTGGTGCAGCCCGGCGTGTCATCCTTGGGATAGAAGAACAGCACCAGCTTGCGGCCGGCAAAGTCGGACGGCTTGACCACGCTGCCATCGGGCGCGGTGAGCGGCAGGTCGGGCAAGGGATCGCCCACGCCGGGGAAAGTGCTCATGCGTTACGTCTCCAGGGATTGGCCGAAAACCTGTTGCCAGGCTGCGGCGATGCGGTGGCGCGCCCCGGCCACGGCGTCAAGCAGGGCGTCCCAGCTTGCCTGGCCACAGGCGCGCGCCACGATGGCACGGCTAGCGGGCGGCGGAAACATGCCATCAGGGGCAACCAGCCGCACCACCACGAGCAGACCGGCAAGCAGATCGTGCGCCGCGCGCAGGCCGGGCGGCAGGAGCCCGGCCGCCTCAAGCGCAAGCACCGCCGCGCCCAGATCGGGCTCCAGCGCCACATGATCGCGCAGTTGCAGGAAATGCGCGAGGAATTCGAGGTCGACCAGGCCACCGCGCGCCAGCTTGACATCGAGCGGGCCTTTCGCGGGCTTGTGCCGCGCCATTTCCTCGCGCATCGCCAGGACGTCGGTGCGCAGCGCGCCGGCCTCGCGCGGGTGGTGCAGCACGCGCGCCACGATCGCCGCCAGCGCGGCGCGATCATCTGCGCGGCCGAACAGCGGACGGGCGCGGCACAGGGCCATGTGCTCCCACGTCCAGGCATCCTCGCGCTGATAGCGCTCGAAGCTGTCGAGGCTGACCGCGATCGGCCCTTGCGCGCCGGAAGGGCGCAGGCGGGTATCGACCTCGTAAAGCGCGCCAGCGGCTGTCGGCACCGACAGCGCGGCGATCACGCGCTGGGCCAGGCGATTGAAATAGAGCGTGCCGCCGATCGGCCGCCCGCCATCGGATTCGCGGGCATAGGCATCCTCCGGCCCGCCGAACAGGAACACCAGGTCGAGATCCGAAGCATGGGTCAGCGCCCCGCCGCCCAGCCGCCCCAGGCCGAGCACGACCAGACGGGCATCGGGCACATGACCATGAACGCGGGCGAATTCCGCCTCGGTCGCGCTGCCCAGCACGGCAATCGCCGCTTCGGCCACGCGGCTGAGCGCGGCGGCGACAGCGAGCGGGGGATGCAGCCCTTCGACCAGTTGCACGCCCAGGGCAAAGCGCAGTTCGCCCACCTTGCGCCGCACCGCATCGAGCAGGCGCTGGTAATCGTCGCCCACTTCGCCACGCGCCAGTTCGGCCCGGATTTCGTCCACCGTGCCGGGCAGGGCAAAGGCGGAATGATCGATCAGCGTGTCGAGGAGATCGGCCCGGCGCGCCAGGTCTTCGGCAAGCGTCGGCGCATGGGCGAGCACGCGCATGACCACCGCCATCAGGCCCGGACGCGCCTCCAGCAGGCGGAACACGTTGATCGCCGAAGGCAGGGCGGCCAGCAGCCGTTCCCAGCGCGCCAGGGCATGATCGGGATCGGGCGCCTCGGCCAGGGCCTGGAGCAGGTGCGGCCGCACGCGGGCAAAGGCAGCCCGCGCCTCGTCGCTGCGCAGGGCGCGAAAGGCGCCGCTGTCCCACGCTTCCACCCGGCGCGCCACGGCTGGCGCATCGGCAAAGCCCAGCGCGGCAAGGTCGTCGGCCAGGCTGCGGTTGTCCACCGCCACCGCGCCGGTGGGCGAGATGATCGCCAGCAGCGCATCGAAGCGCTGGGCCACGGCCTGCGAAATGCCCTGCACTTCCTTGATCAGCGCAGCGCCATCGGCATGGCCGCACAGCCGCGCGACACCGGCGAGCGCGGCTTCCTGCACCGGCAGGGCATGGGTCTGCTGATCCGCCACCATCTGCAAGCGGTGTTCCAGCACGCGCAGCCGGTCATAGCTCTGCCCCATCACCAGCGCATCGTCCTCGGCGATGATCCCGGCCTCGGCCAGGGCATCGAGCGCGGCGCGGGTACCGCGCAGGCGCAGCGCCGGGTTGCGCCCGCCGTGGATCAACTGGTGCGTCTGGGCAAAGAATTCCACTTCGCGAATGCCGCCGCGCCCGCGCTTGAGATCATAGCCCGGCCCCACCTGCTGTCCGGCGGCATAGTGATCGCGGATGCGCGCCGTCAGCCGCCCGATCTCGGCAATCGCGCCGAAATCCAGGCTGCGCCGCCACACGAACGGGCGGATCGTATCGAGGAAGGCCTGCCCGCGCGCCACATCGCCAGACGCGGCGCGGGCGCGGATATAGGCTGCCCGCTCCCACGCCAGGGCGCTCGATTCATAATGGGTGATCGCCCCTTCGAAGGGGATCGCCAGCGGGCTGACTTCCGAGGCCGGGCGCAGGCGCAGGTCGATGCGGAAGACATAGCCTTCGTCGGTGATCGTGGAGAGCAGTTCCACCACGCCCCGCGCCACGCGCTGCGCCGCTTCGCCCGGCTCGTCGCGCGCGCGGCGGGGCAGCACCTCGGGATCGTAGAGCAGGATGGGATCGATGTCGGACGAATAGTTGAGTTCCTGCGCGCCGTGCTTGCCGAGCGCGATGGCGGAAAAGCCCACCGGCTCGGCATCGGGCGCGCGGCGGGCCATCGCGGCAGCAATCGCGGCATCGAGCGCGCGATCGGCAAAGCCGGACAGTTCCTGCACCACCCGCATCAGAGGCAGCGCGCCGGCCAGATCGCCCACCGCCAGCGCGAGGGCGAGCGCCAGGCGTTCGCGCCGCAAGGCCACGCCGACATCGCTCACGCCGCTGCCGGCCTGGCGGGCCCAGGCCAGCGCCTCATCCATCCTGCCCTGCGCCAGCAAGGCAGCCAGATCGGGTTGGCGATCAAGCGCGCGGGCCAGGAACGTGGTGTGGTGCCGCGCCAGGGCAAGCCCTTCTGCCCAGTCGATTCCATGCCGCACGCCAGTTCCTCTCATCCTTGGGGCTGGCCGTCTTGCCGCAGCGGGCCGCCTCTGCCAAGTAGCCGGCATGAGGCCCGCGCGCCCCCCCATGGCGCGGGATGTTTGCAAAAAGGGATTTGCCCCCATGCGTGTTTCCTTTGCCGCCCGCGCGGCTGCCGCCCTGCTGGCCACTGCCGTGGCTGCCCCTGTCCTTGCAGCACCCGTTCCCGCAGTGCCGGTGCCGCTGATGCGCGAAGCGATCAAGACCCTGGCATCGGATGAACTGGAAGGCCGCGCGCCGAGCGGGCCGAAGGAGCAGGCCGTGCTCGATGCGATCATCACCCGCTTCAAGGCGGCCGGCCTCAAGCCCGGCAACAAGGGGCAATGGCTGCAACCCGTGCCGATGGTGACCATCGCGGCCAAGAACATCAGCCCGCTGACCGTGGGCAGCCTGTCGTTCAAGCCCGGCGCCGATTTCGTGGTCGGCTCCTATCGCGAGGCGCAGCACACCGCGATCGATGCCAGCGAGCTGGTATTCGTCGGCTATGGCATCACTGCGCCCGAACTGGGCTGGGACGATTATGCCGGCGTCGACATGAAGGGCAAGATCGCGGTGATCCTGGTCAACGACCCGGATTACGAGAACGCCGACGAGCAGGGCCTGTTCAAGGGCCGCCGCATGACCTGGTATGGCCGCTGGCCCTACAAGTATGCCGAAGCCGCACGCCATGGCGCCAAGGCAGCGCTGATCGTGCACGACACCTTCCCGGCCGCCTATGGCTGGAACGTGCTGGAATCGAGCGGCGGCACCGGCAATTTCGTGGCCAGCGCCAACAAGGGCTTCGACCAGACCGAAGCCAACGGCTGGATCCGCCGCCCGGTGGCCGAGGCGATCTTCCAGGCCGCCGGCAAGGATTTTGCCGCACTGTCCGCCGCGGCCAAGCAGAAGGGCTTCCACGCCGTGCCGCTGGGCGCCAAGGCCAGCCTGTCGTTCGACAACACGGTGACGCACAGCACCTCGCACAACGTCATCGGGGTGATCCCCGGCACCAGCCGAGCCAACGAATATGTGCTCTATTCGGGCCACTGGGATCACTTGGGCCACTGCAAGCCCGATGCCACCGGTGACGACATCTGCAACGGCGCGATCGACAATGCCAGCGGTGTGGGCGCGCTGGTGGCGCTGGCCGACATGAACCGCCGCGCCGGCCCCACGCCGCGCACCCAGGTCTTTGCCGCCTGGACGCTGGAGGAATCGGGCCTGCTGGGTTCGGAATTCTATGCCCAGCATCCGGTCTATCCGCTGGCCCGCACCGTGGGCGGAGTGAACATGGACGCGCTCTCGCTGATCGGCCCGACGCGCGACGTGCAGGTGACCGGTGGCGACAAGTCCGACCTCACCGCGATCCTGCGCCGCGTGGAAACGCAGATGCACCTGACCGAAACGCCCGAAGACCATCCCGAGCGCGGCCACTATTACCGCTCCGACCACTTCAGCCTGGCCAAGCGCGGCGTGCCGATGTTCGCCGTGGGCCGGGGCACCGATCTGGTCAATGGCGGCACCAAGGCCGGCGAAGCGGCCACCGAAGACTATGTCGAGCATCACTATCACCAGCCTTCGGACGAATATTCCGATAGCTGGGACATGACCGGCATGGCCCAGGAAGTGGAGCTGTACTACCGCCTCGGCCGCGCGCTGGCGACCGGCACGACCTGGCCCAACTGGCATCAGGGCGACGAATTCCGCGCCATCCGCGATGCCAGCCGCGCCACCGTCACCAAGAGCAAGTAAGCACAACGCATGACCGACACCACGTTCACGGGCGGCCTGATGCCGCCCGAATTCGCCCCGCAGGACTGGCTGTGGGTGGGCTTTCCCCATCTGGCCGACGAATGGTCGGGCGTGATCGACCGCGCCCAGGAGCAGATCGCCCAGTTTGCCAGCGCTGTGGCCGAGACCGGCCAGCCCGTGCGCCTGGTGGTGCGCGATGCGGCCAACCGCATGCGCGCCGAGCGGCTGGCCAGCGCCGCCGTCACGATCGAGGAGCGCGTCTATGGCGACGTGTGGCTGCGCGATACTGGCCCGCTCGTGGTGTCCGATGGGGCGGGCGGGCGCCGCGCGCAACTGTTCGGCTTCAACGGCTGGGGCGGCAAGTACCTGATGCCCGGAGACCAGGAGATCGGCGCCGATCTGGCCGCCAGTGCGGGCCTGGCTGCCAGCAAGGCCGACTGGGTGCTGGAAGGCGGCGCGCTCGATGGCGATGGCACCGGCCTGGTCGCCACGACCGAGCAGTGCCTGCTCAATCCCAACCGCAATCCGCACCTCTCGCGCGCCGACCTGGAGCTGCGCCTGAAGCGAGACCTCGGCTATGATCGCGTGCTGTGGCTGGGCGACGGGCTGATCAACGACCACACCGATGGCCACGTCGACAACCTCGCCCGCTTCGTTGGCCCCAACCGCCTCGCCCTGCCCCGCGCCACCGGGCCGGACGATCCCAACGCGGCGATCTATGCCGACGCGGCCGCCCGCGCCCGCGACTTCGGCGTGGAGGTGGTCGAAGTCCCTTCGCCCGGCCGCATCACATGGGGCGGCACGATCCAGCCGGCCAGCTACATGAATTTCGTGATCACCAGCCATCTGGTGGTCGTGCCGATCTTCGGCTCGGTTCACGACCAAGCCGGGGTGGAAGCGATCGGCGCCCTGTTCCCCGGTCGCGCCACCGTGGGCGTGATGGGCGATGCCGTGCTGGTGGGCGGCGGCGGCTTCCACTGCGCCAGCCAGCAGATGCCGGCGGCGTGAGCCGGTAGGACTTGTGCCTGGCCCTGGACTTGATCCGGGACCAGGCGCAGCGCTGGTCTTACTGCGTCTCGCGCGCCAGGCGGTCCGCCAGTTCGGCGATTTCGGGCGGATCGAGCAGCCAGGTGCGGGTCTTGCGGCCCTCGCGGTGGATCGGCACGGTCAGCAGCACGCGCGCGTTTTCGCGGGCGTGTGGCTTGTAGAGCGAGAAGTGCAGCGCACAGTCGCGGATCGTGCCGATGATCGGCGTGCGGCCTTCCAGATCGATCATCGTGGCGGCCTGGTCCCAGGGGATGGTCTGCGTGCTCATCGCCTCAGACGTCCAGGTTGGCCACGTTGAGGGCGTTTTCCTGGATGAAGTCGCGGCGCGGTTCGACCACGTCGCCCATCAGGCGGGTGAATATCTCGTCGGTCACGTCGGCGTCTTCCACCTTGACCTGGAGCAGCGAGCGGACTTCGGGATCGAGCGTGGTTTCCCAGAGCTGTTCCGCGTTCATCTCGCCCAGCCCCTTGTAGCGCTGGATCGACATTCCCTTGCGGCCATTGGCCATGACCGCTTCGAGCAATTGCGACGGGCGGGTGATGCCGCCGTCCTTGCTTTCAGCCCGGGCGGCGGGCGCGTCTTCGCCATCGGCGGTCGGCTGGGTCTCGGCTTCCGGCGCGGCGGCGCTGGCGCGCACCAAGCGGGCCACGCCGGTATAGACTTCGGCATGTTCAGCCGCGAGGCGGGCCAGCTTGCGCGCTTCGGCGCTGGTCAGGAAGCCGGCCTCGATCATGTGATGATCGGTCACGCCACGCCAGGCGCGCTGGATGTGATAGCCGCCATCCTCGCTGATCTGCGCATTCCACTGCGCTTCGGGATCGCCGCGATCGAGCCACGCGGCGGCGCGGGCGAGCGCAGCCGTGCGCGCCTCGGCCGAAAGGTCGGGATCGAGCGCCCCGGCCAGCGCCAGCGCTTCCACGATATCCGGGTTGTAGCGGCGCGGCACGAAGCCCATCAGGTTGCGCAGGCGCAGGGCGTGTTCGACCAGTTCGGTCAATTCCTGGCTGCCACGCGCGCCGCCCGGCGTTTCCAGCACGCGGCCGGCAAGGCCCGCCTCGACCAGATAGCGATCGAGCGCGGCGTTGTCCTTGAGGTAGACCTCGCTGCGGCCCTTGGCGACCTTGTAGAGCGGCGGCTGGGCGATGAACAGGTGCCCCGCGCGGATGATGTCGGGCATCTGGCGGTGGAAGAACGTGAGCAGCAGGGTGCGGATATGCGCGCCGTCGACGTCGGCGTCGGTCATGATCACGATCTTGTGATAGCGCAGCTTTTCCAGGTTGAATTCGTCGCGGATGCCCGTGCCCATGGCCTGGATCAGGGTGCCCACTTCGCGCGAGGAAATGATGCGGTCGAACCGCGCTCGCTCCACGTTGAGGATCTTGCCACGCAGGGGCAGGATCGCCTGGGTCTTGCGGTCGCGGCCCTGCTTGGCGCTGCCACCGGCCGAATCGCCTTCGACCAGGAACAGTTCGCACTTGCTGGCGTCACGTTCCTGGCAGTCGGCCAGCTTGCCGGGCAGGCTGGCAATATCCATCGCGCCTTTGCGGCGGGTCAGTTCGCGGGCGCGGCGGGCTGCTTCGCGCGCGGCGGCGGCGTCGATCACCTTGGCGATCACCGCCTTGGCATGGGCCGGGTTTTCCTCCAGCCATTCGCTCATCTTGTCGGCCATCAGGCTTTCGAGCGGCTGGCGCACTTCGGAAGAAACCAGCTTGTCCTTTGTCTGGCTGGAAAACTTCGGATCGGGCAGCTTGACCGAAACGATCGCGGTCAGCCCTTCGCGCATGTCGTCGCCCGAAAGGGAGACCTTTTCCTTCTTGAGCAGGCCGGACCGATCGGCATAGCCGTTGAGCGTACGGGTCAGCGCGGCGCGGAATGCGGCCAGGTGCGTGCCGCCATCGCGCTGCGGGATGTTGTTGGTGAAACACAGCACGTTTTCGTAGTAGCTGTCGTTCCATTCCAGCGCGACATCGATGCCGATGCCGTCGCGCATCGCCGAAATCGCGATGGGCTCGGGGATCAGCGCCTGCTTGTTGCGATCGAGGTACTTCACGAAAGCGGCAATGCCACCTTCGTAATAGAGATCGTGCTCCTTGACCTCTTCATGGCGCTTGTCACGCAACAGGATGCGCACACCCGAATTGAGGAAGGCGAGTTCGCGGTAGCGGTGTTCCAGCTTGTCGAAATCGAACTCGGTCACGTTCTTGAACGTGTCGTGGCTGGCCGAGAAGGTCACGCGCGTGCCCTTCTTGGGCTGCCCATTGGGAGCAAGTGGCGCGTCCCCGGTCACTTTCAGCGGCGCCACGGCATCGCCGTGGGCAAACTTCATCCAGTGTTCCTTGCCCTCGCGCCAGATGGTCAGTTCCAGCCATTCCGACAGCGCGTTGACCACCGACACGCCCACGCCGTGCAGGCCGCCCGAAACCTTGTAGGCGTTGTCGTCGGACGTGTTCTCGAACTTCCCGCCCGCGTGGAGCTGGGTCATGATCACTTCGGCGGCCGAGACGCCTTCCTCGGCATGGATATCGGTGGGAATGCCGCGCCCGTTATCCTCGACCGAGACCGAGCCATCGGGATTGAGTTCGATCAGCACCAGGTCGCAATGACCAGCCAACGCCTCGTCGATCGCGTTGTCCGACACTTCAAACACCATGTGGTGCAGGCCCGAGCCATCGTCGGTGTCGCCGATGTACATGCCGGGGCGCTTGCGCACCGCATCAAGGCCCTTCAAGACCTTGATCGAGTCGGCGCCATAGGAATTGGTGTTCGGGGTATTTTCGTTGGTGCTGGCCATAGTTTTGCACATAGGCACTTTGCCGGCAAAACCCAAGCGGATTGGCCAGGTTTTGCACAGGGGGCGAGACGGAAGACGACACTTGCGCGCCCACACGCTTCATCGCAGTTTGCACCCAGAAAACAGTGGGGCTTTTGATGATGCGATCCTCTCTTTTGACGGCCACCTCCCTGACGCTGGCCCTGCTGGCCACGCCGGCCCTCGCCGCACCCGATACCGGCGAAACCCAGTTCCGCGCGATCTACAAGGAACTGGTGGAAACCAACACCACAGTCAGCACCGGTTCGTGCACCCTGGCGGCCGAACGCATGGCCGCGCATCTCAAGGCTGCGGGCTATCCCGATAGCCAGATCACGCTGTTTTCCACGCCCGAGCACCCCAAGGACGGCGGCCTTGTCACCGTTCTGCCCGGCACCTCGAAGACCGCCAAGCCGATCCTGCTGCTCGCCCATCTCGACGTGGTGGAAGCCAAGCGGGCCGACTGGGAGCGCGATCCCTTCACGCTGATCGAGGAAGGCGGCTATTTCTATGGGCGCGGCACCGCCGACGACAAGGCGATGGCGGCGATCTGGGTGGACACCATGGTGCGCCTCAAGGCCGCCAAGCCGCTCAAGCGCACGGTCAAGCTAGCGCTGACCTGCGGCGAGGAAACCACCTGGGCCTTCAACGGCGCGCAATGGCTGGCCCAGAACAAACGCGCGTTGATCGACGCGGAATTCGCCCTCAACGAAGGCGGCGGCGGCAAGACCGACGGCAAGGGGCTGTCCGAAGGCGGCCACCTCGTCAACCAGTCGATCCAGGTGGGTGAAAAGGCAGTACAGAACTATCGCTTCGAAACCCGCAACCCCGGCGGCCACAGCTCCATTCCCGTGCGCGACAACGCGATCTACGAGCTGGCCGATGCGCTGGGCCGCTTGCGCGATTACGATTTCCCTGCCGAACTGAGCGACACCACGCGCACCTATTTCGCCAAGGCAGGTGCCGCGCGTGGCGGCGCCATGGGCCAGGCCATGCAGGCGCTGGCCGCCAACCCGATCGGCAGCCCGGCCTTTGCCGAGGCGGAAAAGCTGGTCAACACCGATCGCACCTATCACTCCAAGCTGCGCACCACCTGCGTTGCCACGCTGCTCGATGGCGGCCATGCCAACAACGCCCTGCCGCAGCGCGCCGGGGCCAATGTCAACTGCCGCATCTTCCCCGGCCATTCGGTGGAGGAAATCCAGGCCGCGCTGCAAAAGGTCGTGGCCGACCCCGGCGTGACTGTCAGCCTGGTGCCGCCGCAGCGCCCGCTGGCCAAGGCGCCCGCGCTCGATCCCAGGATCATCGGCCCGATGGAAAAGCTTTCGGCACAGTACTTCCCCGGCGTGCCGGTGGTGCCCGACATGTCCACCGGGGCAACCGACGGCATCTTCCTTGAAGCGGTGGGTATCCCGACCTACGGCGTGCCCGGCCTGTGGGGCAACCCGGACGGCAACGGCGTGCACGGCCTGAACGAGCGCATCGAGGTCAAGTCGCTGCTGACCGGTCGCGCCTATCTCTATGATCTGGTCACCGCCTTCGCGCGGTAACGCCAAGCTGTGGATAAAGCCCGGCTGCCCCTCCCCTGCGGCAGTCGGGCCTTGACCGGAAGCGCGCAAAGGTGTTCGTTGTGTGCATGCGTCATGAAGCGGTCATGCCTGTCCTTCATGCCTCGCCCCGAGCGAGGCGGAAGCCGATGTGGCACAGGAGCGCGAGCGGAGCATGCTTCACCAGGCGCTGATCGAACGGGCGGCTGCGGCCAGGCCCCATAGCGGCGATAGCGCCGCCACACCGCGTTTGCTGGCATCCAACCGCCATCTCGACAATTGCCCGGCGCTGGTGCTGAATGCCGACTACACCCCGCTCAGCTATTATCCGCTCAGTCTGTGGCCTTGGCAGACCGCGATCAAGGCGGTGTTCCTCGAACGGGTGGACATCATCGCCACTTATGACCGCGCGGTGCACAGCCCGTCGCTGGACATGAAGATCCCTTCGGTGATCGCGCTGCGGCAATATGTGAAGCCCAGCGAGTTTCCCGCCTTCACCCGCTTCAACCTGTTCCTGCGCGATCGCTTCGTCTGCCAGTATTGCGGCAGCGGCGAGCACCTGACGTTCGACCACGTGGTGCCGCGCCGTCTGGGCGGACGCACCACCTGGGAAAACGTCACCACGGCCTGCGCCCCGTGCAACATGGCCAAGGGCGGCCGCACCCCGGCCCAGGCGCACATGCGCTTGATGGAAGAGCCGATCCGCCCCACCACCTGGCAATTGCAGGAAAAGGGCCGCGCTTTCCCGCCCAATCACCTGCACGAAAGCTGGCGCGACTGGCTCTATTGGGACGTGGAACTGGAAAGCTGATCCGGGCGGCGCTGGTCTCAGGCCCGCAACGCAGGATCATGCCCAACAGAGCAAAGACGCTGGCGCACCGCCATTTCACCCGGCCTGCACGGGCATGGCCGATCAGGCTGGCCAGGGCATTGACCATAACGGCCACGGCCGCCGTGCCGATCGCGGCGTGCGGCGATCCCACCCCCACGACATAGATCAACAGCGGAACGGCAAGGATCGACCCGCCACCCCCGACCAAGCCGAGGATCGCGCCGATCATGCCCCCCGACACAAGGCTTCCAGGATCGTGGCGCTATCCATCGATCACCCCCGGCCAGCCGCTTGCCGGTTCCACGGCATGATGCGCAGCAGGCTGGCCATGCCGCACCATCCCGTGATCCCCGAAAATAGCAGGCCGGCGCCGACGAATGCCGCCAGGCCCAGGAATCCGGGCGCAACGAACATGCCGAGCAGGACGCCGGCAAGGATATAGGCCGGGCTCCCGCCTGTGGCCGCCCCGAGCTGCACCGCATGGGCGGCGGTGCGCATCCCCGACTTGCAGTGGAAAACGACCGGGCGACCATCGCACGGCATATCGCCGATGCGGTCGAGGGGAATGTCCAGCGCGCCGGGAATGCGCTCGCGCGCGTGCTCGTCAGCGCCGCGAACGTCGACCAAGTGGGCGCCGGCATCGACCGCAGCGCATCGGCCAGCGCGTACCACAACGCCTGGCTCTCGCGCCGGTAGGTCACGAGGCCTTCGCCCGGATGCGGGCGAAGTGCTTCGAGGAGGCCGATTGCGACAGCCCAACCTCGCGGGCGAGATCGCCGACCGTCATCTCGCCATGCTCGACCAGCTTGCACGGCAGCATGAGCCGGCGCGCATTGCCGATCGCCTTGAGCGTATCGGCAACCTGCACAGACTGCCGCCGTGATCGACCCCGCGCTCGATTTCGATATGGCAAGCGGCGTGGCCGGCACGCGCTCGGCCGAGCGGATCCTGGCCTTTGCGCGCAAGCACGATTGGCACATCGCCATGGTGCTGTGAGGTGGCCCCGCCTTCCTGGACAGATTTGCGGCGAAGTTAAGCTCAAGCCGATGTCGTCATGCCGCGAGTTTGGGCATCAGGTCATGGGGGGCATGCCCCCCATGACCTGATGCGCCGATGTGCCCATATGCCTCTGCCGGGGTGCTACCGGCAAGGGCGGAATGGGGCCGGTGGTGGTTATGGTGTGGACCGGCGTGCAAAAGGGGGTCTGACTCAAATTCCGTGCAATCCAGGTCACGCTGGC
>NZ_BMZP01000017.1 GCF_014652855.1 Novosphingobium pokkalii | reverse complement strand
TACGCCTTGGGAATCCCAAAAATCACACTTCTGCCAAAGTAGTGCTAGCCTGCAAAGCGCCGCGTTGCCATGCATCTGCAACAATTCCCTGCTGGAGGGGAAGCGGATGGGGCCGTCTCGCCCCGGCGATATTTCGCATGGGGGATATGACCATTTCTTGACGATTGGCCTGCGCAGCCTCTAGCGCGCGCCAAGCTTTGTTATGCAGCCGGAGTGGGTCCCGTTCGCCAAATTGCCGCCTTGCCCTATCGCACCATCGGTGATGGCCTTTCCGCGCCCATCGAAGTGCTCCTCGTCACCTCGCGCGGGACGGGGCGCTGGGTCATTCCCAAGGGCAATTTCGGCAAGGGGGAGGCCGCCCACGCCGCCGCCGCCCGCGAGGCGGAGGAGGAAGCCGGCGTGGTCGGGGCGATCTGCCCCGCCGCGCTTGGCCGGTTCGAGTATCGCAAGACCCTGCGGTCTGGCGCGTCGGTGATGGTCCAGGTCCAGGTGTTTCCCCTGGCCGTGACCGAGGAACTGCCGCGCTGGGCCGAAGGGGAACAACGCAAGCGCCAATGGTTTTCGCTTGCCGCCGCAGCCGATGCGGTGGACGAGCCAGACCTGCAAGCCTTGATTCGCAGCTTCCGGGCCACGGAATTCCGGGCCCTTGCCACCACCGCACCGTTGGTCCGCAGCTTGGGCCACGTGAAAGAGAGACTGGGCATGTTTCACTGGTTCCAGAACCTGTTGCCGCGTCAGGGCAACTTCTTCGAACTGTTCGAGGCGCACGGCCAAACCCTGATTGCCGGCAGCAATGCGCTGGCGCGCCTGCTCCAGGGCGGGTCGGGCATGGCCGATCATGTGCGCGAGATCGCCGAGCGCGAGCACGACGCCGACGCGATCACCCGCGAAGTGCTGGTGACCGTGCGCCGCACGTTCCTTACGCCCTTCGATCGTGGCGCGATCACCTCGCTGATCAGCGCGATGGACGATTCGATCGACCAGATGCACCAGACCTCCAACGCGATCTCGCTCTATGAAGTGACCGCGTTCGAGCAGGAAATGGCCGACATGGCCGCGATCATCGTGGAATGCGCGCGCGTGATCGCCGAAGCGCTGCCGCTGCTGCGCTCGATCCACGCCAACGCCGCCCGCCTGCACGAGCTGACCGAGCGCCTGGTGCGCCTGGAAGGCAAGGCCGACGAGATTCACGATGCCGGCCTGTCCAAGGCGTTCAAGGCCCACGGGCAGAGCGCGCCGATGCAGTTCTTCGTCGCCCGCGAAATCTACAGCCATCTTGAGCGCGTGGTCGACCGGTTCGAGGATGTCGCCAACGAGATCGACGGTCTCGTGATCGACCATGCCTGATGTCCGGGCCTGAGGAGCTAGGTTCATGAACCATGTGGCCGTGGCCCTGCCCCTGATCATCGCGCTGGTGATCATGGCCTTGGCGTTCGACTTCATCAACGGACTGCACGACGCGGCAAACTCGATTGCCACAGTGGTCTCCACGCGGTTGCTCACGCCGGTTCAGGCCGTGCTGTTTGCCGCGTTCTTCAACTTTGCCGCCTATTTCACATTCGGCCTGAAAGTGGCCGAAACCGTGGGCAAGGGCATCGTCGACAAGGATGTGATTACCCCCCAGGTGATCTTCGGCGCCCTGGTCGGCGCGATGACCTGGAACGTGATCACCTGGTGGCGCGGCATCCCGTCTTCGTCCAGCCATGCACTGATCGGCGGCCTCCTTGGCTCGGGTGTGATGCACGCGGGCACCGGGGCAATCGTGTGGAAGGGCGTCACCTCCACCACCTCGGCCATCGTGCTTTCGCCTGTGGTCGGCCTGGTCGTGTCGATGCTGCTGATGCTGCTGTCTTCCTGGGCCTTTGCCAAGGCTTCGGCCCGCACGGCGGAAAGCACGTTCAAGAAGCTGCACCTGCTTTCGGCGGCAGCCTACTCGATCGGCCATGGCGCCAACGATGCGCAGAAGACCATGGGGATCATCGCCGTGCTGCTCTATTCGCAGGGCATGCTGGGCGGCACGTTCCACGTCCCCGGCTGGGTCGTGCTCTCGTGTTATGTCGCCATGGGGCTGGGCACGCTCTCGGGCGGGTGGAAGATCATCGAAACCATGGGCAGCCGCATCACCAAGCTGTCGCACCACCAGGGCTTCTGCGCCTCGGCCGGCGGCTCGATCATGCTGTTCGCGGCCAGTGCCTTCGGCATTCCGGTCTCGACGACGCACACCATCACCGGCTGCGTGGTCGGCGTGGGTGCCGCCCGCCGCGCTTCGGCCGTGCGCTGGAGCGTCGCGCAGCGTGTCGTCGTGGCCTGGCTGGTGACGATCCCCGCCTCGGCCTTTGTCGGCGCGGTGTTCTACGAGGTGGCCAAGATTTTCTGACGAGCGGCCATGGCCGTTGCATGAAGCCGTTGGCGCCATCGGGCCGCCAACGGCTTTTTTGTTTCACGGCGCCTGCCGGCAGGGTAACCGGATATTAGGCTGCAAACGCATAGAAAGCGCCCCCGAGGCTGGAGACCAAAGTAACCGCCGCGAAAGTGTGCAGCCTGTGCAAGGGCACCCGCTTCGGAGCATTTTTCCATGCGCGTGATCGTTACCGGCGGCGCCGGCTTCATCGGATCGGCTCTTGTCCGCTTTCTCGTTCTGGAGCGCGGCTATGACGTGCTGACGATCGATGCCCTGACCTATGCCGGGTGCGAAGCGTCGCTGCGCGCGGTGGCGGGCCAGCCGAATCATCGCTTCCTGCGGGCCGACATTCGCGACGGCAGCGCCATGGCCCAGGCCATCGCCACGTTCCGGCCCGACCGGATCATGCACCTGGCGGCCGAAAGCCATGTCGATCGCTCGATCACCGGCGCGGCCGATTTCATCCAGACCAACGTGGTGGGAACCTTCGTTCTGCTGGAGGCGGCGCGCGCCTATTGGCAGGATCTGGACGCGGCGGCCAAGGCCGCGTTCCGCTTCCTCCACGTGTCCACCGACGAGGTTTATGGTTCGCTGGGGGAAACCGGCCTGTTTGCCGAGACCACGCCCTACGATCCGTCCTCGCCCTATTCGGCGTCGAAGGCGGCGTCCGATCACCTCGCCAAGGCCTGGCAGCGCACGTATGGCCTGCCGGTGGTGGTGTCCAACTGCTCCAACAACTATGGCCCTTATCACTTCCCCGAAAAGCTCATTCCGCTGACCATTCTCAACGCGCTGGAAGGGCGGCCGCTGCCGGTCTATGGCCAGGGCGAGAACGTGCGAGATTGGCTCTATGTGGAAGACCATGCCCGCGCGCTGGACAGAATCGTGGCGCAGGGGCGCGTGGGCGAAACCTACAACGTCGGCGGTCGCAACGAGCGGCGCAACATCGAGGTGGTGCGGCGGATCTGCGCGGTGCTCGATCGCCTGGTGCCGGGGGCGGAGCCGCGCGAAAACCTGATCACCTTCGTGGCGGATCGGCCGGGGCACGACGCGCGCTATGCGATCGACGCCACCCGGCTGGAAACCGAACTGGGCTGGCGCGCCCGGGAAACCTTCGACAGCGGCATCGAAAAGACCGTGCAGTGGTATTGCGACAATGCCTGGTGGTGGCGCCCCTTGCGCGATCGCTATGACGGGGCGCGCCTGGGCCTGGAACCCGCGCCGGCGATGCAGGCATGACAGGGGCGGGCATGAGCAGCGCGTTTACGGGAGGCGCCACGGCATGAAGGGCATCATTCTGGCAGGGGGTAGCGGCACCCGGCTCTATCCGATGACGCTGGCCACCTCCAAGCAGCTCCTGTCGGTCTATGACAAGCCGATGATCTATTACCCGCTCAGCACCCTGATGCTGGCCGACATTCGCGAGGTGCTGATCATCTCCACCCCGCGCGACGTGCCCGCGTTCCAGGCGCTGCTGGGCGACGGGTCGCAGTGGGGCATGCAGATCGACTATGCCGAGCAGCCCAGCCCGGACGGGCTGGCGCAGGCCTATGTGATCGGCGCGGATTTCGTCAACGGCCAGTCCTCGGCGCTGATCCTGGGGGACAACATCTTCTATGGCCAGGGGCTGCCCCAAGTGCTCGCTTCGGCCGCATCGCGCCCGCAGGGGGCGACGATTTTCGCCTATCATGTCTCCGATCCCGAACGGTACGGCGTCGTCTCGTTCGATGCGGCGATGAAGGCGGTGGCGATCGCGGAAAAGCCGGCGCGCCCGGAGTCGAACTGGGCGGTCACCGGGCTCTATTTCTATGACGCGCAAGTGGTCGACATTGCTGCCAATCTCAAGCCTTCGGCCCGTGGCGAACTGGAGATCACCGACGTCAACCGCGCCTATCTCGAACGCGGCGAACTTTCGGTGGAGATGCTGGGGCGCGGCTATGCCTGGCTCGACACGGGGACGCCGGACAGCCTGCTCGATGCCGCCGAATATGTGCGCATCCTGGAAAAGCGGCAGGGGTTCAAGATCGCCAGCCCGGAAGAGATCGCGTTCCGCCGGGGGTTCATCGATGCGGCGGGCCTGATCCGCGCCGTCGATAAGCTGGGCAAATCGAACTATGCGGACTATTTGCGCGCGGTGCTGGCCTGGCACGGCGTGGGATGAGCGGCGCGATCTGGTTCAACCTTGCTTGACCACCGCGTCGATCGCCATCAGGCGTTTCCACAGTTCCTCGAAATCGCCGAGCGGCAAGGCGTTGGGGCCGTCCGACAGGGCCTGGTCGGGATCGGGGTGGGTTTCCATGAACACCCCGGCGACACCGGCGGCCACCGCAGCGCGCGCCAGCAGCGGCACGAATTCGCGCTGACCGCCCGAGCGTTCGCCCAGGCCACCGGGTTGCTGCACCGAATGGGTGGCATCGAACACCACCGGGCAGCCGGTCTCGGCCATGATCGCCAGGCCGCGCATGTCTGAAACCAGGGTGTTGTAGCCGAACGAGGTGCCGCGTTCGCACAGCAGGAATGCATCCGGATCGTGGCCGGCCGCGCGGGCGGCGTTGCGCGCCTTGTTGACCACCTGCTGCATGTCGGCCGGGGCCATGAACTGGGCCTTCTTGATGTTCACCGGCTTGCCGCTGGCCGCGACCGCCGCGATGAAATCGGTCTGCCGCGCCAGGAAGGCGGGCGTCTGCAACACGTCGACCACGGCGGCCACTTCGTCCACCTGGCCAGCCTCGTGCACGTCGGTGATCACCGCAAGGCCGGTTTCGCGGCGCACCTTGTCCAGGATTTGCAAGCCCTTGCTCATGCCAAGGCCCCTGAACGATTGGTCCGAACTGCGGTTGGCCTTGTCGAACGAGGCTTTGAAGATGAGCGTCAGGCCCAGCCGTTGCGCCACCCCGGCCAGCGTCTCGGCAATGGCCATAGTCATCGCCTCGCTTTCGATCACGCAGGGCCCGGCAATCGCGAACAGGGGGGAGGCAGGCGTAAGGGCATTGCCGCAAAGGTTCATGAAGCTGGGACTCGCCTGGATGGAAAAGGGGTGGGCCTGGTTCAGATCGGATCGATATCCCCCTGTGCGCCGGCGCGCGGGGAGAGCAGGCAAATCTTGGCGGAACGGAAATTTTTGGCAAGGTGGGGGCAATGTCCATTTTGGCGTCGAGATCGATGCGCGCGCTGATCGTCGTTCCGGCGCGCTTCGGCTCCACCCGCCTGCCGGGCAAGCCCCTGCTGCCGATTGCAGGGCGCACCCTGTTGCAGCGGGTCCATGCCGTGGCGCAGGCGGCGGCCGCCCTTGCCGGGGACTGCGCGGTGGTGGTGGCGACCGATGACGCGCGGATTGCCGATCATGCGCGCGGCATCGGCGCGGCCGTGACGATGACCGATGCTGCGCTCGATTCCGGCTCGGCCCGCGCCCATGCCGCTGCCCTGGCGCAGCCGCAGGCACCGGAACTGGTGATCAACCTGCAAGGCGACGCGCCGTTCGTGGCGCCTGGCGTGGTGGCGGGGCTGATCGCGGCGCTGCGCGAGGGCGACGCGGATGTGGCCACGCCGGTCTATCGGCTGGACTGGGAGCGGCTGGACCGCCTGCGCGCGCACAAGCAGGCCGCGCCGTTCAGCGGCACCACCTGCGTCCGCGATGCGCAGGGGCGAGCGCTGTGGTTTTCCAAGGCGATCCTTCCCGTGCTGCGCAACGAGGCGCAATTGCGCGCGAGGGACACGCTTTCGCCGGTGTGGCAGCACCTTGGGCTCTATGGCTATCGCCTGGCCGCGCTGGCATGGTTCGCCCAGGCGCCGCCAAGCCCGTGCGAAGTGCTCGAAGGGCTGGAGCAATTGCGCTTCCTGGAGGCGGGGCGGACGATCGCGACGATTCCGGTCGATCCGCCGCTGCATGCCATGGCGGGCATCGATACACCGGAAGACCTGGCCCTGGCCGAAGCCGCGATTGCGCGGCTGGGCGATCCGTTTCCGGCATGAGCGGGCCGATGCCACCCCCGGGCGGGCCGATGTTCGTCATCGTGCGGCACGGCAACACGTTCGCGGCGGGCGAGCCGGCGCCGCGCATCGGGGCGCGCACCGATCTGCCGCTGACGCCAGCGGGCGTGGCGCAGGCCGAGGCGCTGGGCCGCCATTTCGCGCAGCAGGGCTGGCACTTTGGCCGAGCTCTGGTCTCGCCATTGCAGCGCACCCGGGCGACGGCTGCGGCCATCCTGGCGCATCAGCCGGCCACTCTGCGGCCGGAGCCATGCGAATGGCTGCGCGAGATCGACCATGGACCCGATGAAGATCGCCCGGAGGCCGAGGTCGTGGCGCGGATCGGCCCGCAGGCGCTGGCCGCATGGGACCGCGAGGGAACGCCGCCGCCGGGCTGGATCGTGGATGCGCCCGAGCGTCTGCACGCCTGGCAGGCGTTTCTGACCACGGCAGCGCAGCCAACCTTGCTGGTCACCAGCAATGGTGCGGCGCGCTTTGCCTTGCTGGCGCTGGGCCTGGCGCCGGGTGGCGCGCTCAAGCTGGCCACCGGGGCCTATGGACTGATCGTGCGAGAGGCCGATGGCGCCTTGCGCCTGGCCGCGTGGGACGTGCGCCCGTGAGCGCGGCCGCGCCTGCGCTGCTGCGCTCGCCGCCGTTCCCGTTGGGCGATGCCGCGATATCGGGCGCAGGCCAGGCGCCTGCTGACAGGGCGCTGGATGCCGAGTGCCTGTTTGCCGAAATCCGCGCGGCGCAGGTGGGGGGCGCGTTCTGGGGACCGCCCGTGCCGGGGAGCGAGGCCTTGTCCACCGTGCTGCGGCCAGCCCGATCCGCAGAGGTGGCCGCGCTGTGCGACGAGGACGACGGGGCGGGCCTGTGGTTGCTGCCGGGGGATGAACCGGTTTGGGCGAAGTGCCTTGCCGGGCGGCAGACGGCGCCGTCACGGGTCGATCCGTGGTCGGTGCTGGGCCGGGCGCGCCGGGTGGTTGCCCATGGGGATGACGAATGGGTGGCGCTGGCCTGCATCGCCGGGTTGGATGTGCGGGTCTTGTCGCCCGGGCGTTATGGCCAGCCCGGCGACAGCACAGAGGCGCTGACGGCGCGGGCCTTGGCCGCCCTTGTGGCGGTGGCCTATCGCAGCCCGTTCACGGGGGCGGCGATCGGCATCGGCGAAGCGATCGATATACTCGCCACCTGGCGCACGGCGCTGGCGGCCAACCGCACGATTGCCGTGGCCAGCGGCATGGCCTGGTGGAAGCGCGCCGAGATGCGCCGCTTCCTGTGGCACCCGGAGCAGCGCTTGCGCTTCTTCCGCAACCCTCGCTTGGCCTTGGCCAAGGCGCGGACGGCCGGTGGCGCCGTGGCGATCTGGCCTTCGCGCGTGTCGCCGCACCTGATCGCCCGAGCGCGCGACGAGGGCGTGCCCCTGGTCAGGGTGGAAGATGGGTTCGTGCGTTCGGTGGGGCTGGGGGTCGATCTGGTGCCGCCGTCTTCGGTGGTGGTCGATGCGCGGGGTATGCATTTCGATCCATCCGGTCCCAGCGACCTGGAGTCGATTCTGGCCCAGGCGGCTTTTCCGCCACGCCTGCTGGCCCGCGCGGCGCGGCTGCGCCAGGCGATCGTGGCCGCCGGCATCAGCAAATATGCGGCGGGCGCCGATGCCGCGTACCCGGAGCGGAGCGCCCCGGCACGGCTCCGGGTGCTGGTGCCGGGGCAGGTGGAAGACGATCTGTCGGTGCAGGCCGGCGGCCATGGCCTGGCGTCCAATCTCGAACTCGTGCGCCGGGTTCGCCTGGCCGAGCCGGACGCCGAAATCTGGTTCCGCCCCCATCCCGATGTCGATGCCGGCCATCGCAAGGGCGCGGTGCCCGACGCGGCGATCCTGGGCTATGCCGATCGCGTGGTGCGGGGCGGCGGTATGGCCCCCCTGCTCGATGCGGTGGACGCCGTGCACGTGCTCACCTCGCTGGCGGGCTTCGAGGCCCTGCTGCGCGGCCGGCCGGTGACGTGCCACGGCACGCCGTTCTATGCCGGCTGGGGATTGACGCGAGACCTTGCGCCCGTACCCGCGCGGCGCGGCCGCGCGCTGACGCTCGATGCCCTGGTGGCGGGCGTGCTCATTCGCTATCCGCGCTATCTCGATCCAGTCAGCGGCCTGCCGTGCCCGCCCGAAGTGCTGGTGGAGCGCATGGCGCGCGCGCAGGCGATCAACCGCTTGCGCTGGATCGGCCCCTTGCGCCGCATGCAGGGACGAGTCCTGGCAACGCTGCGAGGGGCAGCCTGATCATGCGTCTCTTGCAAGTGACGCATAGGGAAAGTGCTGGGGTAGGGTGCCTCCGCCGGGGTGTATGGCGCCGTGCCCGCAGCGGGAACCGGCGCTTCGCTTTGGCGCTTCCCAACCACGTCTGAGCGGTGAAGCGAGCCAAAAAAAGGCCGGTCTTGCGACCGGCCCTGGAAAGTTTGGGAGAGGATGCCTGAAAGGCCCGCCCTAGATGGTGGAATTTGCCTGCCCTGACAAATGCGAATAACGGCATTCCAGTTGCATTTCGCGCAATTATCATATTTATGTGCGTGGAACAGGACTTTGGATCACCGCCCGATCTGCGCTATGACAGAAGGCAGCGGAAACAAGGGGACCCGCATGACCGACAATCCGGCCTGGCCCAGCTTGCGGCAATTGCGCTGCCTGGTGGCGCTGGCCGATTGCGGCAACTTTACCCGCGGTGCGGCGGCGATGGGCGTGTCGCAGCCGTCGTTCTCGCAACAGATTCACTTGCTCGAAGGTCTGTTGGGGGGCGCGGTGGCCGAACGCGGCGGGCGCGCGGTACTCACCCCGCTCGGGCGTGAAGCGGTGGCCGCCGCGCGCCGCGTTCTGGCCGAGGCAGAAGGCTTTGCCGATCTTGCCCGCCGCCATCGCGAAGGGGAACTGGCCGGCACGCTGCGGCTGGGCGTATCGCCCACGCTCGGGCCCTATATCCTGCCGCAACTGGTGGCGCGGCTGCATGCCACGCACCCCACGCTCAAGGTCCATGTCCGCGAGGGGCTGCCCGATGCCCTGCTCGATCATCTGGCCGAAGGACGGCACGATACCGTGCTGCTGCAACTGCCGGTGGCCGCCGCCCGGTTCCATGTCGAACGCCTGTTTCGTGAACCGATGTTTCTGGCCATGGCGGCTGATGATCCCATGGCGCAAGTGCAGGTCGTGCGGCCCGAGCACCTGGCCGGGCGCGGCCTGTTGACGATGCAGCCCGAATACCGGCTGAGCCAGCAGGTGGCCGCCCTGGCCGAACGCTGCGGCGCCCACGTGCTGCGCGATTACGAGGGCACCAGCCTGGATGCCGTGCGGCAGATGGCCGGCATGGGCATGGGGCTGGCGCTGCTGCCCGAACTCTATGTGCGCCAGGAAATCGCGGAGGGTGGGGACGTGGTGGTGCGCCCCTTTGCCGGCGGGCGCCCCTATCGCGAGATCGGGCTGCTCTGGCGCGCCGGCGCCGGGCGATCGAGCGACATGATGCTTTTGGCAGAGACATTGCGGAGCATTGCCGGGCGATAGGAAAAACCTATCGAAAGCATAGGTGACTACCGTATTGGCGTAAGGCTTTGCCGAGGCCACCTTTTCAGGAGAATTTTCAGCCAGGCAAGAAAGGCCGCTCTTCATGGGTGCAAGCGACCAACATTCGGCCCATCACGGCCCCGATCATGGTGGAGACCATGGGGGCCATCACGCCCATCGCCTGACGCTGCGCGATCTGCGGCGCTGGGCCAGCCTGGTCCTGTCGCCCGACAAGGCCTTCCTCCGCCTGGCGCTGGTCTATGGTGCGGCGATCTCGCTGCTGTCGCTGGCCACGCCGATTTCGGTGCAGTTGCTGATCAACTCGGTGGCCAATATCGCGCTGCCCGCCCCGCTGTTCACGCTGGCCCTGGTGCTGTTTGCCCTGCTGCTGCTGGCGGGGGCGCTGATGGCCTTGCGCGTGGCGGTGATGGCGCGGTTCGAGCAGCGCTTCTTCGCGCGGCTGATGGCCGAGATCACCACGCGTGCCATCCACGCGCAGAACCCGTTCTTCGTCGATGCGCGGCGGGGTGACCTGTTCAACCGCTTCTTCGACATGGGCACGGTGCAAAAGGCGCTGACCAGCCTGGTGATCGGCGGCTTTGCCATCGTCCTGCAAAGCCTGGTGGGCCTGGTCGTGACCAGCTTCTATCACCCGTTTTTCCTGGCGTTCAACGTGGTGCTGGTGGTCCTGGTGCTGGTGATCTGGCGCGCCTGGCTGCTGCCTTCGCTGGGCAGCGCGGTGGCCAAGAGCCATGCCAAGCATGCCGCCGCGCATTGGCTGGAAAGCCTGGGGGCCTCGAACGGCTTCTACAAGTCGGGCCGCCACATCAACTTCGCGATCGACCGCAGCGAAGCGATGACCGCCACGTATGTGGCCGCGCATCGCCGCCATTTCCGCCATACGTTCAGCCAGACGCTGTGCCTGCTGCTGCTCTATGCCATGGCCAGTGCCGGCCTGCTGGCGATGGGCGGCTGGCTGATCCTGCAAGGCGAACTTTCGGTGGGCCAGTTGGTCGCCGCCGAACTGATCCTCTCGGGCGTGTTCTACGGCATTGCCCAGCTCGGCGGCTATCTCGAGGTGTTCTACGATCTCGCCGCCGGGATGGAGGAACTGGCCCTGTTCTGGGACGTGCCGCAGGAAGCGCCACCGGCCGCCGATGCCCGCGCCCTGCCGCACGGCGCGATCCGCTTCCAGGGCGTGGTGCTGGGCGCGCATCGCCTGGATTTCGCCATCGAAAGCGGGGAGCAGGTGGGCATTCTCGCCGCTCCCGGCGTGGAGCGCAGCGTGGCCACCCTGCTCAAGCGCCTGGCCACACCCGAGCGCGGCCTGGTGCGCGTGGGTGGCGCGGACCTCGGCAGCTTCGACATGGTGCGCCTGCGCGCAGACGTGACCGTGCTCGATCGCCCGACGATCGTGGAAATGTCGGTGCGCGACTATTTGCGCCTGGCTGGCGCCGGGCGTGCCGACGGCGCCGGGCAGGACATGCTCGAAGCGCTGGCGCTGGTTGGCCTGGAAGACCGCGTGGGCGCCTTGCCCAAGGGGCTGGATACCATGCTGTCCAGCTCCGGCTGGCCGCTGTCGGTGGGGGAAACCATGCTGCTCAAGCTGGCCGGGGCCATCCTCGCCAGCCCGCGCGTGCTGGTGCTGTCCCCGCTTTACGACATGCTGGAGCCAGAACAACTGGCGCGCGTGCTGGCTGCCCTGCGCCCGCAGGGCACCACCGTGCTGCATTTCACCGGCCGGCCGGGCGCGCTTGCCCACGATGCCTGGCTGCATCTGGGCGAGACCGAGCAGCGCCGCAGCGCCGATCGCCCCACGGCCGCGAAGGAGAATTGAGCCATGGCGAGCCATGCCGATGAAATGAAGCGCTTTTCCACGCTCGCCGGGCTGCGTCCGCCGCGCACGGCGGTGGCCGTGGGATGGATGATCGGGATTGCCATTCCCCTGGTGGTGCTGGCCCTGCTGTTCGTGCCCTGGGTGCAGACCGCGCCCGGCACCGGGCAGGTCGTGGCGCTCAACCCCGAAGACCGTGTGCAGCAGGTGACCGCGCTGGTACCCGGCCGGGTGGAGCGCTGGTATGTCACCGACGGGCAGAGCGTGAAGGCCGGCGATCCGATCGCGCGGGTGGTGGACAACGATCCCGGCCTGCTCGAACGCCTCGCCGCCGAGCGGGCGCAAGTGCTGGCGCAGATCGCGGCGAGCGAGCAGGCCATGGCCACGGCGCGGATCGACGTTGGCCGTTCGGCGCAATTGCTGGCCGATGGCCTGGCCGCGCGGCGCGACTATGAAAATGCGCAGATCAAGGTGGCCGAGCACGGCGCCAAGCTGGCCGAAGCGCGCGCCAAGCTCAGCCGGGTGGACATCGCCCGCACGCGCCAGTCGGCGCAGCTCGTGCGCGCCCCGCGTGATGGCCGCATCCAGTCGCTCAACACTGCCGCCGGTGCCACGCTGGTGAGCGCAGGGGACTGGCTGGCGACGCTGGCGCCGGAACGCGCGGTGCGTGTGGTCGAACTGATGGTGGACGGGCGCGACGTGGCGCTGGTTCGCCCCGGCCAGCCGGTGCGGCTGCACTTTGAAGGCTGGCCCGCGATCCAGTTCAGCGGCTGGCCTTCGGTGGCGCAGGGCATGTTCGACGGGCGCGTGCGCAGTATCGACCCTTCGGCGCAGGGCACCGGCCTGTTCCGCGTGCTGGTGGAACCGATGCCCGGCAAGCCCGGCTGGCCCGACGACCATTTCACCCGCCTCGGCTCGCGCGTGCGCGGCTGGATCCAGATGGAAACCGTCTCGGTCGGCTATGAACTGTGGCGCCAGCTCAACGACTTTCCGCTGGAATTCCAGCGCCCGGTGGAAACCGGCCCGCGCAAGGGTGCCGGCAAGGGCCTGGCGGACAAGGAAGCGTCGAAGAAGGCCAAGCCGGCCAAGGACGATGCCAAGGATGGCGGGGAGGAGGACAAGTGATCCGCACCCTGCTCGCCGCCGCGGCTGCCCTGGTGTGGAGCCAGGGCGCCCTGGCCGCCGAACTGACGCTCGATCGCGTGCTGCAAGCCTCGGCCCGGCACCAGCCGCTGGTGCTGGAGGCGATGGCCCGCAGCCGCGCCGCCGACGCGCGCACGCTGGCCGCGCAAGGCCTGTTCGACATGGTGTTCGATGTCGACGTGCAGGCGCGCCCACTGGGATATTATGACAATGCCCTGGCCGACGTGAAGCTGACCCGGCCGCTCGCCACCAATGGCGGCCAGGTCTATGGCGGCTATCGCGTCTCGGCCGGGCGCTTTGCCACCTATGACGGCAAGAGCGTGACCAATGGCCTGGGCGAAGTGCGCGCGGGCGCGGTGTTTTCGCTGCTGCGCGATCGCTATGTCGACGAACGGCGGACCAAGCTGGCCCAGGCCCAGGCCGATGCCGAGATTGCCGGGCTGGACCAGGCCATGGTGGCGATCGGGGTGCAGCGGCGCGCGGCCGATGCCTATCAGCAATGGGTGGCGGCCGGCCTGCGCATGCGCACCTATCGCGATCTGCTGGCCCTGGCGCGCGAACGCCAGGCTTCGATCGAGCGACAGGTGCAATTGGGCGCGCGGCCGGCAGTGCTGGCGGTGGAAAACCGCCAGAACATCGTGCGCCGCGAAGCCTTGCTGGTCCGCTCGGAACAGGATCTCGCCGTGGCTGCGCAGGCGCTGTCGCTGTTCTGGCGCGATGATCTCGGCCAGCCGATCGTGGCCACGGCAGACGACCTGCCGGCGAGCTTTCCCGATGGCGTGGCGCCGCGCCTGGCCGATACGGCCACGGTGCTGGCCAACCGCCCCGATCTCCAGATCCTGATGAACCGGGCGGAGCAGGCGCGCCTGCGCGGAGACCTGGCGGGCAACGATCTGCTGCCCAAGCTGGACGTGCGGGTCGAAGCCTCGAAGGATTTCGGCAGCGGCAGCTATACCCGCGTGCCGGGCGAAGTGCTGTTTGGCGTGCGCCTGTCGATGCCGCTGGAACAGCGCGCGGCGCGTGGCCGCATGGCCGAGGCGCAGGCTGATGCCGATGCGCTGAGCCATCGCCTGCGCCTGGCCGAGCAGCAGATCACCGCTGATCTCGCCAGCCTGCGCGTCCAGGTCAGCGGCGCCGAGCGGCTGGCCGTTCTCGCCGGCGACGAAGCGCAACTGGCGCGCCGCATGGCCGAGGCCGAACGCCGCCGCTTTGCCCTGGGCGCCAGCGATTTCCTGCCGGTCAACCTGCGTGAGGAAGCCGCCGCCGACGCACAATTGCGCCAGATCGACGCGCAATACCGCCACGCCGCCGCCCGCGCCGAACTCGCCGCCAGCCTGATGGACGGCACCAGCCTGGGCCTGCCGTGAGGCACGGGATCGGCTACCACCAGAACGCGCCGGTCAGGTTTTTTGAGCGGGTCACTCGGTAGGGGGAGGACGCATTTGGTCTATGCTGCACCGGGTTTGCTGGATGCCTGGAATCGATCTGCGCCAGCGCGCATTGCTGAAACGTCACGAAGGCCGCGCAGGTCTTTGCGCCTGATGTGGGGGGCACGGCGACGACCCGCGCCGTTATCGACGCGATGATCGCTGCCATCGGAAGCGGGAATGTCTGATCGGATTGCCATCACGGACGAAACGGCGCGCCACCTGTTGCGTGCGATGTACGATGCGGCGATTGTCGCCAGCCAGCCGGCAGCGATGATCCACCGGCATGTGCCGCCGCCGCCGGCCGGTCGGTGCGTCGTGGTCGGTGCGGGCAAGGCGTCGGCAGCCATGGCGACTGCGCTCGATGCTGCGTTGTTGGCCCAATGGGGGCCAGGCGTGGCGGTCTCGGGCGTGGTTGCCACGCGGCATGGCCATGCTGCCGGCCTGCCTGCCGGGCGCATTGCCGTGGTGGAGGCTGGGCATCCTGTGCCCGATCGCCACAGCTTGGCTGCCGCTCAGCAGATTGTTGCGGCGCTGGATGGCCTTACCGCGCAGGATCTGGTCATCGCGCTGGTTTCCGGCGGCGGTTCGGCCTGCATGGAATGGCCGGTTGACGGCATGGACCTGGCTGACTTGCAGCGCCTTACCCGCGCGATGCTGGAATCCGGCGCCAGCATTGCTGAAATCAACACGGTGCGGCGCCATCTTTCCCGGGTGAAAGGCGGGCGGCTGGCTGCGCTTGCAGCGCCTGCGCCAGTGCTGACTCTCCTGATCAGCGATGTGCCGGGGGATGATCCAGCGGCGATTGCTTCCGGACCGACGCTGGCCGACGGAACCGTTCCCGCCGATGCCCTGGCAACCATCGCCCGCTACCGCCTGCCCGTGCCCTTGGCCGTGCTGGACGCATTGCGCACCGCGCCACCGATACTGTCCACGGCGGGGGAACACCGCATCATCGCCTCTCCACGCCTGGCTTTGCAGGCGGCAGCCGCCTGGGCACGGCAACAGGGCTTGGGGACGCTGGTGCTTGGCGACGCACTGGAAGGCGAGGCTTGTGAACTTGGTCGCGCCATGGCCGGCATTGCCCGGTCTGCTGCGACATGGGGTGATCCGCTGCGCGCGCCCGGCGTGATCCTGTCGGGCGGTGAAACCACTGTGACCCTTGCCGGCCGAGAATTCGGTCGGGGCGGTCGCAACTGCGAATTTGCCCTGGCCATGGCCGTTGCGCTGGATGGCGCGCCGGGAATCTGGGCGCTGGCGGCAGACAGCGATGGCATTGACGGAAGCGAGGATGCCGCAGGCGCTGTCATCACGCCCGATACCTTGTCCCGCGCCCGCGCCGCAGGTGCCAGCGCGCAAGAGGCACTGGCCGGGCACGACAGCTACAGTTTCTTCGCTGCGATCGACGACCTTCTGATAACCGGGCCCAGCCACACCAATGTCAACGATTTCCGTGCTGTGCTGATTGGATAGGCTGCGCCGACAAAAGCGGGGATCGTATTTTGTGATGACGACAAGCTGGGGTGGGCCACTGCCGTGCCTCGTGCCAGTTTCAGAATGGCCCCAAGGTGGCACCGTGAATCACACGATTGCGGGCGACCAAAGTCGGCCATCAGCCAGTTAGGCGGATGGTGAAAGCGGCAGAACACCGCATTTTTCTCAAATTTTGGCGAATGGGAAAATGGTGCGGGGACGGAACCGCGAAAATTACATATATAATTGATATTAAGAGGAAAATTGAATTTTGGTTTTTGGGTGGCCACCAATGTGGCCCCCAGTACCATCATGCTACTCTATTTTTCCACTGATTTCGTCCGCCTTTGCGCGTGCTTGAACGGCTACGGTAGGTTCCTTCAAACCACCACTTCACTCCCAGTCTGAGCGATCGAGTGCCTGCATTGCGCCGGTGATCTCCACCGTATCGACGCTCACGCGGACGACGCGGGCGAGCAGGTCGATCATACTCTCCTTGTAGTCGGCAAAGCGATAGGTGTTGAATTTGGCGGCAATGGTCGGATCGCGGGGCTTCTTCTCCTTGTGCTGGTCAAGCACCCAGTCGATCGCGCTACGGTTGCCCAGCCGGTAATCCCACGCTTGCCTAGGAATGCCGGTAAGCTGCGTATCGGCATCGACGACGACGTACCCCTTGTCGGGATGGCTTTTCAGCACAGGCTTGGGATGCGTGTCGGGTGCGCGCTTGGGTTCGGGCACGTCGATGCGCTCCAGTGCCCACGGCTCAACCAGTTCATAGCCGATGTGCATGGCCATCAGCGCTTGCCCCCAGGCCACCCATTGCGCGAAATCCGGATAAAACGGTATGCGCGGAAACTCGCGCTTTAGGTTCAGTGCGTATTTCTCGCGATAAACCGGATCGTGCAGCACGGCATAGCAATAGGCAAAGATCGCGTCCTTGGTGACGGCCTTTTTGCCATAGCGCGCAGTGAACTTCTTCAGGCCCCAGTCGGTGATATTGTCATTCAGTTCATTTAAGGCTGTTGTGTAACGCGGAACAATTTTATGGCCATCAGAGGATGCGCCAAAGTGAAAATCAATAGGCTTATCGCTACAGAACGGCGTCCATTTAGCTCTAGAAGATGTATCTGGAAAAGTGATTCCGAAATTTGGAATTATACCGTTAAAAAAATCAAAGTTAAAAGCGGGTTCGTCGATCAAAAGATTTGAATGATAAATGACCCGTTTCGAAAAAGGGCGATAATTTACCGTATCAAAAACTGTACCGCAAAAGCTTTCGGTAACTCCAGATTTTTGTTTATTTTTGAGGTTCCGAGACCATTTTATTGCTGCATCAAACTTTTCACCCAGCTTGTGCGCCCGGTAGACCTCTCCAAAAAATGAAATCTTGGATGCGACAGTTGCAGGATCGGTCCCATACACCCAAGAATCCCTTGCGGTATTTATTCCATTACAGAAATTGCGGAAGATTGCATCAATTCCTCTCGAGCCTTTCACCTTTTTTGTCTTCTCGCTAATCATGGGGATGTGCTGGCCAAAGTCAGGATGGCCGGGCTCGATCCAGTACCCAAGATTGTCAGGCTTGATTAGTGTTTGCGCGACATCTGCCAGACTTTTCTGGGAAATCGCAGTCAGTTTGTCCTCTTTGCTAAGCTTCTCAGGCTGTGCGCCATAGAATATCCTTTCTGCACCGAGTTTTCTCTTTTTGACAAGAAAGCAAATTGCAACACCGGTTGAGATGCCAAACACGTTGGCGCCGCCCGCGTCACCCGTTTGCTTCCAATCTCCGCCTAAGTCGCACACCCAAATTTCCGCAAAGTCGCGCACCAGCAACTTTCGAAATCCATCATAAGTCTTAGCCCATATAAAACTTCTGTTGGTAATAAAGGCGATAATGCCTTCATCAGATAGCCTGTCTGAAGCCCAACGATAAAAACGGGCATACATATCATAGGATTTTGGCTTTTTAGCGATAGAATTTTTAATGTAAGTGTTCTTTATCATTTTATCGATATGTGAATATACACGATTCTTATTATCGTCGTTTTCATTCTGTTGATTGGCATTGTATGGTGGGTTGCCGATGATGACGCTGATCTTTCGACGGTTCTGACGTTTGATGCGCTCAATATTTACGTCGCTCAAGGATCCTAGCAGGTCGAACTGGTGGCCTGCGTGAATGCCCAGCGCGTCCACGTTGTCCAGCGTGTCCACCAGGCACAGATTCTCAAACTCGGCAAACTGGCCGGTGATCGCCTGATAAGTCGCTTCGATATTCAGGTTGGCGACGTAATAGGGCAGGATCGCGATTTCGTTGGCGTGCAGCTCTTCCTTGTATTTGTGGCGCAGCTTGTCGCCATGGCCGCGAAAGCTTTCGAGCAGTTCGACGATAAACGTGCCGGTGCCGGTGGCCGGATCGAGGATCTCGACGCCCTGGTCTATCAGGTTCTTGCCGAAGTGCTTTTCGCAGAGCCAGTCGGTGCTGCGGATCATGAACCGCACAATTTCGCCCGGCGTATAGACCACGCCCAGCTTGTCCGCCGCCTTCGGGTTGTAGACCTTGTAGAAGTTCTCGTAGAGGCCCTTCAGGAACCCTTGCTTTTCCGAATGCGTGGAAATCACCGCAGCGGTGGCGGCAATGCCCGAATAGTAGGGGGCCAGCGCGCGTAGCAGCGTGGATTTCTCGCCACGAGCAAAGAGCTTGTCTTCCAACTTGTAAAGTTCGCTCGCGACGTTGTTCTGGCGGTGGAAGTCAGGGTTGTCGAAGACCTTGGCGAAGATGTCTTCGGTCAGGACGTGCTGAATCAGCATTTCCTGCACGTCGTCGCGGGTCACTGCCGGATTGATGGCGTCCTGTGCGTGCTTGAGGAAGGCCTTCTCGGCCTTGTCGAATTCCCTCGATACCTTGCGCTTGTCGGCAATGAGCGCGCGAAGGGCATCCAGCACGGCTGGCAGGTCCGCCGCAAACTGCTTCACCGCCTTGTTGAACTCGGCAATCTCGCGCCGCTCATGCCCGAAGAAGTGCGTCAGCAGGCCGTAGAGCGCGTCGGTATCGTCCATGGCCACGCGAACCAGTTCGGTGCCGTCTTGCACCAGCACAGCCGTGTGATCATCTGAGAAGATGATGTTATCGCGCGGGTAGCCCTTGCGGAACTTCGCCGCGATTTCCGCGTCCAGATCGTCGTCGGCGTCCTTGGCTTCCCAATATCCGAACGGCACGCGCAAGGCGTGCAGTAGCGCCCCGTCCACGTAGATGCGGTTCTTTTGCGCCGTGAGAATATCGTGTTCGGGGACGAAGCTTAACTCCTGTGAGCGGCCCCAACGCTTCAGCAAATCCTTGAACGCCTCGCGCAGGACGCTTTCGCGGCGGCTACCAGACACTGCGCGCAGTCGATCCAACTCGGCGCGGTACTCATTGATTAGCTGTTTGCTCAAGCTCTTGCCCCCTTCGAGCAAAGCCTAGCAGCGCCACCGCCGCCCCGCCAAGAGGCTATGCCAGGCCTTTGCCCCCCAATTTCTGCAACAGGCCCATAACTTGTGCCAAGGTGGCCGGATAGATCGCCGGGGCGGTCTGGTCAGCCGCCATCCCCCGGATCAACTCCGCCTGCCGGTGTGGGGCCAGGGTGCCATAGCTGGTCAGGGTGGTCATGGCGCGGGCGTGGCCCAGGTTTTGCGACCAGGCCTTGAACGCTTCGATATTGGGACAGACGCGCTCGCCAAGCTGGACCAGCGTGTCGCGGAAGGAATGCGGGTTGAAATAGGGCAGCCCCGCGCTGGCAAAGGCATCGGCAAAAATCTTGCGAACCGGCCCGGCGTTGGTCCAGCCGTCGCGGCGCAGGCCAGCGGCCACGAAGCCGCCGCTTTCGCCAAGGGCAATGCGGGTGGCGGGGAACAGCGGGTCTTCGTCTCCCCATAGCAGCGCCGTGCGCAAGTGCGTGCACCAGTCGCGCACGATCTCCAGCGCGTTCCCGCCCACGGGAAAGAACCAGGTGGAAAAGGTCTTGCTGGCTTTGGTCTGCACGTCGCGCGCGTCCTGGTCCACGCGGCCTTCTTGCAGATCGACGTGTTTCAGCCGGAACGACGCCAGCGCCCCGTCGCGCGCGCCGGTCAGCAGGGCAAAGGCCACCAGCGCGCGGTTGCGCTTTTCGATGTCGGTGGCGCAGGGCATGACGGCAAGAACGTGGTGCACCTGCTCCAGCGACGGGAACGGCTTGTGCCGCACGGCCTTGGCAATGCGCACGTCGGTGTCGGGCAGATTGAAATAGTCCGCATCGCCATAGCGCAGGCAGGATTTGTAGCCCGGCTGGCCCGCCAGCCAGACGAAGAACGCGCGCAGGGCCGAAAGCGTGGAATTGACGGTGGCGCGGCTCAAGGGCTTGCCGGTGCGCACGGTGCGTTCGGCATCCAACTTGCGCTTGAACGCCACGGCCTGTTCGCGGTGGAACTTGCGAAAATCCTTGTGGCCGTTGGCCTGTTCGAAGCGGTCCAGCGCCTTGGCCACGGCATCGATCGACGCTTCGCTACGGCGGCCCGCTTCCTTGAGATACTGGAAATATTCCCGCTTCGTTCGGGCATTGGCAGCGTTGTGTTTTGCCATGGTCGGTCACTCCTTCGCTTTGTCACAATTCAGGGAGGGCGGGGCGCGCTCTATTAGGCGTCAAGGTGCCTGCCTGATTTGGACGGCCAGCCGGGGCATGATCGCGGCAATCTTGGTCACATTGGCGCGTCGGTGCATCACGGTGCCGCAGGTTTCGCACAGCGCGGCAAGGTTGCCGGTGGTGCCCTTGCCGGGGATGAACTCCACCATGCCCAGCGCGGGCGGGCGCGGTTCGCGGCATCGGAAGCAATAGATCATGCCCGGCGGGCACGGGCGCTTGCGACTGGTCTGGCGGGCCAGCAGAAACGCCTTGGTGGTTTTCCCGTCAAACAGGGTGGGGCGGTTGCCGTCGATCGCGGCAAGGCCCGCGCCCTGCCAGTGGCGCACCGTGTTCTTGTGCACGCCCAGGCAATCGGCCAGTTCCTGCACGCTGTAGACGCGATGCAGCTTCACCCGGTGCGGATTGACGCGGCGGGCGGGCACCGGCCTTACTCCAGGCCCGCCACCAGGCGACGGATCGAATCCGCCTTCACCAGCGTGCGACGGCCCAACTTGAACGCTTCCAGCCGCCCGTCGGCGATCATCGCATAGATCGAGGTGCGGCCCAGGCTAAGCGCGCGGGCGGTTTCGTTGATCGAGTAGGCAAGGCGTTCCATCGGTATTGCTCCGTTTGAACCGTGGCGGGTGCCAGCGGATGCAATGGAGCATCAGCGAAACCGGGCAGTGCGTCGGCCAACAAGCGCCAGAAACTGCCAATTAGTCTGGCGGCAGGAGGTTATTGGCAGCCTGCAATTTGACGGCGTTCAACTCGGCCACGAAGCGCTTGCCATAGTCGCGCAACTGGCTGCTTTCGGGCGCGTCGCCACGGGTATCGATGAACCAGGCGCGCAAGTGGCGCGCAATGTCGGACTGGTTGGGGTCTTTGCCGTCGTCCCGAAACAGCCCATCGGGGCTGCCATGGGCCACAGCGGCGAGATGGAGCAGGGCGCCATCCCAATCCCACTTGCGCGGGGCGCCGCCGGGATTGGTTGCCGTCTTTGGCGTAAGCCGATCAACGGCTGGCAGCGCGGAGCGATCAAACTTCACCCCGCTGGCGAAGCCGGTCGCGTAAACGCCTGCATCGTTGTCTTCGAACGAGAAATCGCCCGCAATCCAGTCGATTTCGGCCACAGCGCGCAAACGCTGCAAGGTGCGCCAGAAATTGGCATCGATTGTCCTGTCTGGCTCGCGCAGATGGAAAACATGCTCTGCGCCGCCATCGCGGTTTCCTTGCACGAAGCGAAACCACACCGGGCAGGCCAGAAGCGTCCCTTCCGTAAGCCGACGCATCAAGGCATCGGTGGCCCTCACCATCGCTGCGCGCTGCTGCTTCTCCCTGGTTTCGTGCTCGACAATATCATGAAGCGCATAGGCCTCGCTCACAAGGCGAAGTGCCTCCCGCGCAGCGATCCAGTCGCGGCGCGGGTCAGCCTGCTTCGATGCCTTCGGCGCGCGGGGGAGCGAGTGCATGTAATCATGGTGTGGAATAGAACGTGAACGCACAAGGGCGAATATCAGCGTATCAACAGTTATCCGTAAGCGCGCGACAAGCGATGCCTGCAACCTTGCAGCGCTTTGGCGCGGTCACTTCGCCATAGGTTGCGGAAACGGCAAAATGTCGGCCCCCGTGCGCAGCGTATCAAGATGGTCCGCCCACCATTGCGCCATGTCCACACGCTCCTGCCAATGCTGGCCCCGGTGGTAAGCCGCGCGCACAGCGTCCTTGTCCTTGTGGGCCAGTGCGCGTTCGATCGCGTCGGGCGACCATTTTCCCGATTCGTTCAACAGCGTGCTTGCCATCGCGCGGAAGCCATGGCCGGTCATTTCGTCATTGGAATAGCCCAGTCGCCGCAGTGCCGCGTTAACCGTGTTTTCCGACATCGGGCGAAGATGCGTGCGGATCGATGGAAACACATAATGGCCATCGCCGGTCAGCGCCCGGGTTTGCGTCAGCACGTCCAGCGCTTGGCGTGACAAGGGCACGACGTGTTCGGCGCGGGCTTTCATCTTGGCGGCTGGAATGCGCCAGACTTTTGCGTCCGCGTCGATTTCCGACCACTCGGCATGGCGCAGTTCGCCGGGGCGAACAAAGACCAGTGCAGCCAGTTGCAGAGCGTAGCGGGTGACAGGATGACCACCATAGCCGTCAATCGCGCGCAGCAGTTCCCCGGCCTTCTTAGGCTCCAGAATGGCGGCGTGGTGCTTGGCCTTGTGGCTGGTCAGGGCGCCGCGCAAATCGCGCGTCGGGTCCGACGCGGCAAGTTGGTTGGCGATGGCAAAGCGGAACACCTGGCTGGCGAATTGCAGGGCGCGGTGGGCCGCTTCGGTGCGCCCGGTGGTCTCATACTTGCGGACGGCCTCAAGCATTTCAAACGGCTGAATTTCCGCAATGGGGCGCTGGCCGATGGCGCGATCCAGCAAGTTCAGCAGCCATTCCTGTTTCGTGGTCGTGGCCTCTGCGCGGCCTTCACGCTTGCACTTGTCGATATAGGCGCGGGCTGCGGCTTGAAACGAATTGGCGGCGCTGATTTTGGCGGTGTGGGCATCGCGGCGCTTTTTCTCCGCAGGATCAATGCCAGCCGCCAGCGTGGCGCGGGCTTCGTCGCGCAGCCGCCGCGCTTCCTTCAAGTTCACGTCCGGATAGGCGCCAAAGCCTACCTTCTTTTCAATGCGCTTCGGTTTGCCCTGTTCGTCGCGGCCATCGACGCGGAACTTGAGCCGCCAGAGTTTGCCGCCCGATGGCTGGACCAGCAGGAACAAGCCCTTTTCGTCTGCAAGCTTGTAGGGCTTCGCTTGGGGCTTCGCATTGCGGATTGCGGTGTCTGTCAGCGCCATTGGGGGCCACGCCTTTCGCCGGTTTCAGAATGGCCCCCAAGGTGGCCCCCTGAGTCACCCGATTGCGGGCGAACAAAGGCGGTCATCAGCGGTTAGGCCGATAATGAAAATGGCAGAAAACTGCGCTTTCTTCAACTTTTGGCGGATGGTGGCGAATAGAAAGATGGTGCCCGGGGACGGAATCGAACCGCCGACACCGTGATTTTCAGTCACGTGCTCTACCAACTGAGCTACCCGGGCTTGCCGCGCTGGCGGGCCGTTGGGCCGCTGCCTTGCGTTTGGTGAAGCGCCCTATGGCGGCGTGGCCCGGGCTTGTCCAGCCCTCAATTGCATCTATTTTTCCACAAGCGGGAATCGCTTCGGCGTTTCCGGTCCGCTCAGTCCGGGCCTTCTTCCTCGGCGTCGGCAGGCGGGCCGGGCAGGGCATAGCCGTCTTCCAGCCAACGCATCAGGTCGCGGTCGCGGCAGCGGGCCGAGCAGAAGGGTTTGTGCGCATCGCTGCGCGGCTTGCCGCAGATCGGGCAGCGTTTCGGGGGTGTCGTCATGGGGTGATCGCCTGGGCAAATCCGGCCGTGGGTGCAAGACTATCGTCCAGCGCCCAGTGCAGCATGCGGCCGGTGCGGCGGGTCAGTTTGGCCTGCCACTCCGGCCGCACCGCGCGGGCCAGCGCGGGATGGGCGGTGAGCAGCAGGGCGCCGGGGTCTCGTACCCGCTCGGCCCGGCGCAGCAGGCGGCGCGCGGCGGCGCCCAGCGGGTGGCGGGCAAACAGTGCGGGCAGGGAGGGGCGCTCCAGCCGGGCCACGAGTTGCACGAAGCCATAGCCGTTCATTGCGGTGCGTTCGCCGCGCCAGCCGGTCTGCGCGCCGCGCGTAGCCAGTTCCTCGGCCAAGGCGGCATCCACGGCCTGGCGATCGCGCTTTTCGGCGAGCGTCGGGAAATCGATGCCGATCGAGCCGCCGATGTCGAGGCGCAGGATCGCGGCGGCGATCGCCGGCACCGCGGCCAGCGCCAGGCCGGGCAAGGGCGGGCTGCCATCCACGTCGATCAGAGTCATGGCCGGGGTCGGGCTGATGCACAGGCCGCCGCGCGGGAACGCGATTTCGCCGGTCATCGCCTCGTCGATCAGGTCGTCCCAGCCGGCTTCGTCCAGCGCGCCATCGTGCGCGTGAACCGTGCGCACGGTATGGCCGGTGGCGGCAAGCTGTTCGGACAGTTCAGGCGCGGGGCGCGCGTCTTCGCCCGGTGCGGCGGGGCGGGCCATGGGCAGCTTGGTGCGGCCCTTTTCGGCAATCGCCGCGCGGGTCACGCGGAACAGGGCACTGGCGCCTTCGGGCAGGGCCGGGGTGAGGCCATCGACCAGCGCCATCGCGCCATCGGCAAATTCGACCGTGCCGCGCCGCGTACCGGCGAGGCGACTGGAAACGCGCGCCTGCGCGACCAGCCCCACGGCCAGGCCCTGATGCCAATCCACGCGCGCGGCCAGGATCGTGCCGCCCTCGACCAGCGCGGCGCGGGTTTCGCCGATGCCCCGTTCCACCAGCCAGGTGGCGGCCATCGCGCGTCAGGCCAGGAGGCCGGCGGCCACCAGCAGGCGCCGGGTTTCAAACAGGGGCAGGCCGATCACGCCCGAATGGCTGCCGGCCAGCCACGCGCAAAAGCCTTCGGCGCTGCCCTGGATGGCATAGCCACCGGCCTTGCCATGCCATTCGCCCCCCGCGATATAGGCATCGATCTCGGCCGGCGAGAGGCGCTTGAAGCGAACGATGGTTTCGCTCAGCGCTTCGCGCAGGGTGCCATCGGGCATGAGCAGGGCGACGGCGGAAAACACGCGGTGGCGGCGGCCGGAAAGCAGCGCCAGGCATTCGCGCGCGGTGGCTTCGTCTTCCGCCTTGGGCAGGATGCGGCGCCCGGCGCCGACCACGGTATCGCCCGACAGGATCGCGGCATCGGGCGCCAGGCTGGCCGCAGCGCGCGCCTTTTCGGCCGCCAGGCGCACGGCATGGGCGCGCGGCAGTTCGCCCGGCAGCGGGCTTTCATCGATGTCGGTGGCAAGAACGCGATCGGGAACCAGGCCCAGCCGCGCGATCAGGTCACGCCGGCGCGGGCTGGCCGAGGCCAGCACCAGCGGCACGGGCGCGGTCATCAGTAAGACCCAGGCCCGCCTCGACCCGGCATGAAGCGATAGGTGATGCGCCCCTTGGTCAGGTCATAAGGGGTGAGTTCCACCAGCACTTCGTCGCCCACCAGCACGCGAATGCGGTTCTTGCGCATCTTGCCGGCGGTGTGGCCCAGGATCTCGTGATCGTTTTCCAGGCGCACGCGGAACATGGCATTGGGCAGCAGTTCCACCACCGTGCCGCGCATCTCTAGGAGTTCTTCTTTCGCCATCGGCGGGTTCAGTAGCCTTTTGTCTTGAATGGCCGAAGCGAGAGCCGGCACCGACGCGGCGCAAGCTGCCCAGCCATGAACACGGGGTCGCAGGAATACGACGCGCGTGGCGCCCATAGCGTTCCGGCCAAGAAAAGAAAAGCCCCGCATTTGTGGGCATGCCTCCGGCTTCGGGAAATTGGCGGCCGGGCATCGGCAACGCCGGGGGCGGCCCTGTCGTTCGTCGATCGGGACGACAAATTGATACGATTTGCGTGTTGTTTCAAAAGGGCCGACCGGCCAGCAGGGCTGCGTCAAAAACCATCATGGGGTGTTTCGCGCGTGTCCTCTCGTCTTGTCCTGCTCTGTGCCGTGTCCGCCCTTGCCGTTGCCGGCGGGGATGGCGCCCGTGCCGCCGAACAGGCCGCGCAGGCGCCGGCACTCGCAGCCGAGGTGGACGGAACGACCGGAGCGGCCGGGGGCACGGGCCAGCAGATGGTCAACAGCCAGGGGCAGCCGGGCGTCGATGCCAATGGCGACGGTATCGATGATGCGACCGGCGAAATCCTGGTCAATGCCTATCCGATCAAGGGCGTGGTCAAGGCCGATCAGCCGCCGATCGTGACTTTGGATGAAGAGGAAATCGCGTCCTACGGGGTCAGCTCGATCCAGGAGCTGCTGTCGGTGCTGGCGCCGCAAACCGGTTCCGGGCGCGGGCGGAGCAGCGACGGGCCGGTGATCCTGCTCAATGGCATGCGCATTTCCAACTTCCGCGAAATGCGCGGGTTGCCGCCCGAGGCGATCCGCCGGGTTGAAGTGCTGCCCGAGGAAGTGGCCCTGAAGTATGGCTATCGCCCGGACCAGCGCGTGGTTAATTTCATCCTCAAGGACCATTACAAGAGCCTCAGCACCGAGACCGAAGCCAGCGCGCCCGGCAACGGCAGCTATGCCGCGCTGAGCGAGGAAGCGACTCTGGCCAAGATCGCCAACAAGGCGCGCGTCAACATTACCGGCACGGTCTCCACCCAGGGCGCGGTGACCGAGGCCGAGCGCGGCATCAGCCAAAGCACCACTGGCACAGGCAGCAGCGTTGCCAGCGACCCCAAGCAGGCCGACTATCGCACGCTCCAGGCCAAGGCCGACAGCGCCGCGCTCAATGCCACCTGGTCCAAGCCGATCGGCCTGGGCACCGGCCTGACGCTGAATGCCCTGGCGCAGCGCGATTACAGCCGCAGTTGGAACGGCCTCAACACCGTGACGCTGACCGACACCGACGGCACCAGCGTCAACCGCACCACCACCGCGCCAGAGCCGCTGACCACGCGCGTCTACACCACCACGCTCTCGGCCGGGGCGGGGCTCAACACCGGGATCGGCGCCTGGCAGCTTTCGGTGACGGCCGACGGCAGCCATGTGACCACCGACACGCGGATCGACCGCTCGGCCGATCTTTCCGGCCTTCAGGACATGGTCGATGATGGCAGCCTGAGCGCAACCGGCGCGCTGCCGACCGGGGCGATTGTGGCGGGCGGCATCGACCGCGCGCTGAGCCGCACCGACAGCCTGACCACGCTGGCCACCGCCAATGGCCAGCCGTTCCGCCTGCCGGGTGGGCCGGCCTCGCTCACGGTAAAGACCGGCTTTGCCTATTCCGGCATCCACAGCACCGACACCCGCACGACCACCGGCGCGATCGAGCTCAAGCGTGGCGATGCGCAAGTGGGCTTCAGCCTCGACCTGCCGATCACCAGCACGCGCGAGAATTTCGGCGGGTTCCTGGGCAATCTCTCGCTCAATCTGAATGGCGAGGCGCATACCCTGTCCGATTTCGGCGGGCTCTATGACTATGGCGCCGGGCTGACCTGGCGTCCGACCACCAAGCTGAGCTTTACCGCCACGTTCATCGGCGCCGAAGCCGCACCCACGCTGTCGCAACTCGGCGCGCCGACCACCACCACGCAGAACGTGGCTATCTATGATTTCATCAAGGGCGCGACGGTGCTGGCCACGGTGACCAGCGGCGGCAATCCCGATCTGCTCAAGCAGCGCCAGCGCGACGTGAAGCTGGCTGGCAACTGGACTCTGCCGTTCCTGACCAATTCCACTTTCGTGGTGGAATACTTCCGCAACCGCAGCTTCAACACCTCGAACAGCTTCCCCCTGCTCACCGCCGAAGTGGAAGCGGCCTATCCCGGGCGGGTGACGCGCAATGCTGCGGGTGACATCGTGTCCGTCGATGAAAGCCCGGTCACGTTCGCGCGCGAGGACAGCGAAAGCTTCCGCTATGGCATCAACCTGGCCGGCAGCTTTGGCACGCCCGATCCGAATATGCCCCGGCGCGGCATGGGTATGCGCGGCATGATGCCGCCGCCCGGCGGGCCGGGTGGGCCTGGTGGCGGCGGGCCGCGCATGGGCGCAGGTGGCGGCGGGATGGGGCCTGGGGGCGGTCCGGGTGGCCCAGGCGGCCCGCCGCCGGGCGGCCCCGGCGGGTTCGATGGGCGCGGGCGCTGGAACCTGTCGCTGACGCACACGATCATGCTGATGAACCGCGTGCAGTTGACGCCCAATGGCACGGTCTACGACCTGCTCGGCGGCAGCGCGCTGTCGAGCACCGGAGTTGCGCGGCACAGCATCGAACTGGAAGGCGGCGGCTTCTACCGCAGCTTCGGCCTGCGCTTCTCGGGCACCTATACCGGCGGCGCGCATGCGGACTCGGGCACCACCAGCCTCGATTTCCACCCGATCGCCAAGTTCAACCTGCGCCTCTTTGCCGATCTTGGCCGCCGCCCCGGCGTGGTCAAGGCCGTGCCGTTCCTCAAGAACGCGCGGGTCTCGCTGGGTGTGGTCAATCTGTTCGACGCGCAGCAGAAAGTCACCGACCAGAACGGCGACATCCCGCTGCGCTACCAGGCCGGCTATCTCGATCCCACCGGGCGCGTGTTCAAGATTGAGTTCCGCAAGCAGTTCTAGGGGGCAATGATCGCCGGTTCCTAAACGAACCGGCGTCCTTGCACGAACTCCCGCGCGGCGGTGCGTTCCTGCTCGCGGCGGTATTCGCTGAAATGATCGGCATATTGGCGCAGGTCGATCACCTGTTGCAGGTCCAGCGGATCGTCGAAGTGAAAGCCGCAATGGCGCCCCTTGATCCACACGGCCGCGCCAAAGCCTTCGATACGGTTGATTTCGAGAATGCCGGTTTCGCCCAATGCGGGCGGCTCGGCCAGCACCAGGCGCGCGCCGGTGCGCGACAGGTCTTCCACCAGGCAGGGCATCACGCCGCGCCGCAAGGTCAGCCGTGCAGGAATGTTGAGACGCGCCCGGGCCTCCGCGCGGCGCCCGCGCCTGGTGGAGTCGCCTGGGATCGGGGCGTACAACATCAGTGGGTTATCGCGCAAAAACGGTAAAGAACAATTTACAATCCGCTCTGGAGCAATACCGGGGCGGGTTTGTCCACCATCGGCGACCTTTCGGGCTCTCCCCAAACCGGGTGGCAGTCCTTATCTGGCAGGCATGGCCCGCAAGAGCGCACCTTCCCCCGATCGCGATACCGAGCGCTTCCACGAAGACGCCGCCACGTTCACGGTGCGCGGCACCGACCAGCCCGACCTCGAACGCGGCGTCGAAACGATCCGCGAGGTGGTGCGCACCCTGAAGCCCAAGCCGGGCGTCTATCGCATGCTCGATGCGCGCGGCGACGTGCTCTATGTGGGCAAGGCGCGCGCGCTGAAGAACCGCGTGGCCAATTACACCCAGGTCGATCGCCTGCCCAACCGCCTGCGCCGCATGGTCAGCCAGACGCGGTCGATGACGATCGTGACGACCAATTCCGAAGCCGAGGCGCTGCTGCTCGAAGCGCAACTGATCAAGCGCTATCGCCCGGCCTACAACGTGCTGTTGCGCGACGACAAATCGTTTCCGTTCATCCTGTTGCGTGCCGATCATGCTTTTCCCCGGATCATGAAGCACCGTGGCGCGCGCAAGGCCAAGGGCAACTATTACGGCCCCTTTGCCAGCGCCGGCTCGGTCAACACCACGATCAACGCGCTGCAAAAGCTGTTCCTTCTGCGCAGTTGCAACGATGGCTTCATGGCGCGGCGCGACCGGCCCTGCCTGCTCTACCAGATCAAGCGCTGTTCGGCCCCTTGCGTCGACCGCATCAGCGAGGCCGACTATGGCGAACTGGTGCGCCAGGCGAAGGACTTCCTTGGCGGCAAGTCTGGCGCGGTGCAGCGCGAGATCGAGACGCAGATGAGCGCGGCGGCCGAGGCGCTCGATTTCGAGCGGGCGGCAATGTTGCGCGACCGCCTGCGCGCGGCAACTTTCATCCAGGGCAGCCAGGCGATCAACGCCGAAGGCGTCGGCAATGGCGACGTGTTCGCGATGGCGACCAAGGGTGGGCAGATCGCCATCCAGGCCTTCTTCATTCGCGGCGGGCAGAACTGGGGCCATCGCGCCTTCTTCCCCAGCCACACCGAAGGGCTGGAAGAGGCCGAAGTGATGACCAGCTTCCTCGCCCAGTTCTATGAGGAAGTGCCGCCGCCGCGCCTGATCATGGTGGACCGCGTCTTGCCTGAGGCAGACCTGCTGGCCGAGGCCTTGCAGGAAGCGGCTGGCGGCAAGGTGGAGATCAGCGTGCCACAGCGCGGCGACCGCCGCCGCCTGATGGAACAGGCCAGCCGCAACGCGGTGGAGGCGCTCGACCGGCGCCTGGCCGAAACCGGCACGAAGGCCAAGATCCTGCGCGAACTGGCCGAATTCCTGGAATTGCCCGATGTGCCGCAGCGCATCGAGGTTTACGACAACAGCCATATCCAGGGCACCAACGCGCTGGGCGGCATGGTCGTGGCCGGGCCGGAAGGGTTCCAGAAGGGCCAGTATCGCAAGTTCAACATCAAGCGCGCCGAAACCCGGCCGGGGGATGACTTTGCCATGATGCGCGAAGTCATGGCCCGCCGCTTTGGCCGGGTGCAGGAGGAAGACCCCGATCGGCAGGGCGGCACCTGGCCCGATCTGGTGCTGATCGACGGCGGCAAGGGGCAGATGACCGCCGTGCGCGAAACGCTGGAGGAACTCGGCATCGAGGATGTGCCGCTGATCGCGGTGTCCAAGGGGCCAGATCGCAACGCCGGGCGCGAGCATTTCCACTTCCCCGACGGGCGCGAGAAGCTGCTGCCGCTCAATTCACCGGTGCTGTTCTACTTGCAGCAATTGCGCGACGAGGCGCACCGCTTTGCCATCGGTGCCCACCGCGCCAAGCGCAGCCGCGCCATCACCGCCAGCCCGCTGGACGAGATTCCCGGCATCGGCCCCGCGCGCAAGCGCGCGCTGCTGCTGCATTTCGGCACCGCCGGCAAAGTGCGGGCGGCTTCGCTCGACGATCTCAAGCGTGCCCCTGGGGTTAGCGAGGCGGTGGCCCAGACCATCTATGATTTCTATCACCCCGGTGGTTAAAGTGCTTTCCTGATGAAATAATTGCGCGTGGCATGAGCGCCGCACCGTGGACGTGCGGTGCCGCAATGGTTGATAGGTGCTAACCCTATCCGGCAACGGCTCTGTAGAGAGCGCGAGTCCAATCTGCTGCCTTCGGTACACAGATGCCGTGGGGAATCGATGGACAGCAGGGTCGAGCATGCGCGCCACGGCGTGGTGCTAAGCGAGAGAGCGGGGCAGGGGGCATGGCGCCGCGTCATGACACGCGCCGGCGTGGGTGCGGGGCTGGCCTTGGGCCTGGTTCTGGGCGGCACCAGCAGCGCGCCGGCATTGGCGCAGGATGCAGCGGTGATCGACAAGACGCTCGAACTGGAATTCTGGCGCTCGGTTGCCACCAGCACCGATCCCGCGCTGTTCGATGCCTATCTCCAGCAGTTTCCCAATGGCACCTTTGCCACGCTGGCCCGGGTGAAGGCCGCCACGCTGCGCCGTGCCGCGCCGATGCCGGCCGCTCCACCCTCTCTGCCACCCGCCGCGCCCGCTCCGGCCGCCGCACCGGCGCCGGTGCCACCCCCGGCGCCACCGATCACCCCGGCCGTGGTCACGGCGACCGCCAGCCCTGCACCCGCGATGCTGCCGGCGGTGGCGTCGGACACCGCGCCGGCGGGGAGCGAAGCGGCCGACCTCGCTTTGCTGGCGCGGCTGGCCGCCACGCAGGAAACGCCGGCCCTGCCACCTTCTGCGCCCGCTGCCCTTCCAGTGGGCGCACCGCCCGTGGACCTTGCCGCCGCGCGCCCCCGGTTGGACACGGTGCCCAGCATCACGCTGCCCGCGCGCTTTTGCAGTGCGGAGGAACGCAATGCGTTTCACGCCCAGGTCTTCCGCCCGGCCAGCGAGGCGGCAGAGGCCAACAACACCCGCGCCATCGGCTATCTCCACGCCATCCAGGCGCGCTATGATGCCATGGCCATGGGCGATCCGGACCAGCGCAATGCCCTGGCGCGGGAAGGGCTGGCCTACAAGCCGATTGCCGATGCCACGTTCCAGACGCAGCAGGCGCTGGTGCGCCAGTTCGATGCGCTGATGGCCGTGCCCATCGCCGGCTGCGCGCCGGCACGATGATGGCGCGCCATCGCTCCGCCGCGCTTGCCCTGCTCGGCATGATATGCGCCGCCCCTGCTGCGCAGGCGGCCCCGCCGTTGCCGCCCTCCTGCCTCGACCTGCCGACGCTGGAGGCGGCGCGGGTCCACCAGTTCCAGACGATGATGATGGCCGTGTCGCTGCGTTGCCGCGCCCATGGGGTGGACGTGGAAAGCAGCTTTTCCAGGATGATGGCGGCGCACCGTGCCACCTTTGCCGCCGCCGATAGGGTGATGCACGGCTATGTCACCCCGGCCCACGGCTTTGCCGGCGCGCATGCGTTCGACAGCTACGCCACCGTGCTCGCCAACCGCTATGGCGGCGGGGCGACCAGCCTGGCCACCTGCGGCGCTATCGATGGTGCGATGCGGGTGGTCACGGCCGATGCCAGTGGCGCCCGGCTGCACGGCGTGGCGCTGGCGATGATCGGCCGCCCGGAAATGGACCGGATGGCCTGCGCTGCGGCCGGCACGAAGCCTGCCTTGCCACCGGCCACGGCGCTCGCGCTGGCCAGCCCGGCGCCCGCTGTGCCCTGAAGTGCGCGCTTATTTCAGCGCGTGGATCAGCCCTTCCTGCGCGGTTTCGGCGATCAGCCGCCCATCCTGGGTGAAGATGCGGCCCCGGCTGAACGCGCGCATCTGCCCGGCCCAGGGGCTGTCGCAGGCATAGAGCAGCCATTGGTCGGCGCGGGCGTCTTCGTGGAACCACAGTGCGTGGTCCAGGCTGGCGCCCTTGGCCGTGCCGGCCTTGCCGCTGATGCCATGGGGCAGCATGCTGGTGCCGAGCAGCGTCATGTCGCTGATATAGGCGATCACCGCGCGGTGCAGGGCGGGATCATCGGGCAGCGGCGCCACGCAGCGCAGCCAGGTGTGCGCCACGGGCTCGGCCGGGGTGTCGCGCAGCCAGTTGAGCGGCTCGGCCGGGCGCATCTCGATCGCGCGCGGGCGGCCGAGCAGGGAACGGCGCTGCTCCGACAGGCGATCGGCATAGATCGTCAGCAGGTCGGCCTCGCTGGGCAGGTCGTCCGGGGCAGGGACCGACGGCATCGGCACATCGTGCCGCACGCCTTCGCCCCGGCTGTGGAACGAGGCGGTCAGCGTCAGGATGGTCTCGTCACCCTGGCTTGCCACCACGCGGCGATTGGCGAAATGCCCGCCATCGAGATCGCGCAGCACGGCATAGCGGATCTGCGCATCCTCGCGGCCGGGGCGCAGGAAATAGGCGTGGAGCGAATGGACCGGGCGATCGGCCGGCACCGTGGCCTGCGCCGCCGCCAGCGCCTGCGCCACGATCTGCCCGCCAAACACGCGGCCCACCCCGCCCGGCTTGCGCGGCCCGGCAAAGTGATCGGCCTGTTCGGCATCGGGCGTAACGGTCAGCAGGCGCACCAGCCCAGCGGCAATCGCGGCCGGATCGGTGGAATCGGAAAGCAGCGTGGTGGAAAGGGGGTGGAGCATGGGCGCGCGCCTATTCCAGCGGTTCGGGCGGCGTCAACGCATCGCCGCGCCTCGTCACAAATGTGAAACCGGGGCGTTGGCTGCGGCTCCCGCTGGTGAAAGAACAAGCCCCGCCGGGCCGGTGGCCTGACGGGGCTTGTCCTTCTCCTCCCCAACCTCGGGCACGGGCAGGTGCGGGTTTTCCCCCGCTTTCCTCCCGTTCATCCCGCTGGCGGCACCAGTCCAGCATGCTGGTCCGCCAGCGGAAGCGCGTGGTCAGCCCGCTGCGTGGCTGGCCAGGGCGGCCAGCAGCAGCAGGGCGACGATATTGGTGATCTTGATCATCGGGTTTACCGCCGGGCCGGCGGTGTCCTTGTAGGGATCGCCCACGGTATCGCCGGTCACCGCCGCCTTGTGCGCGTCGGAACCCTTGCCGCCGTGGTGGCCGTCCTCGATGTATTTCTTCGCATTGTCCCAGGCGCCCCCGCCCGACGTCATCGACAGGGCGACGAACAGCCCGCCCACGATCACGCCCAGGAGCAGCGCGCCCAGCGCGGCAAAAGCGTTGGTCTGCCCGGCCACGGCCAGGATCACGAAATAGACCGCGATCGGCGCCAAGACCGGCAGCAACGAGGGCACGATCATTTCCTTGATCGCCGCGCGCGTGACCAGGTCCACCGTGCGGGCATAGTCGGGGCGGCTGGTACCGGCCATGATGCCCGGATCGGCGGCAAACTGCTCGCGCACATCCACCACAACGTCACCAGCGGCGCGGCCCACGGCGGTCATCCCCATGGCGCCGAACAGATAGGGCAGCAGCGCGCCGAGCAGCAGGCCGACGATGACATAGGGGTTTTCCAGGCTGAAATTCACGTCCAGGTCCGGGAAGAACTCGCGCAAGTCGGTGGTATAGGCGGCAAACAGCACCAGCGCGGCGAGGCCCGCCGAGCCGATGGCATAGCCCTTGGTCACGGCCTTGGTGGTGTTGCCCACAGCGTCGAGCGCGTCGGTGCGTTCGCGCACCGCGTCTTCCAGCCCGGCCATTTCGGCAATGCCGCCGGCGTTGTCTGTCACGGGGCCATAGGCATCGAGCGCCACGACCATGCCCGCCAGCGCCAGCATCGCCGTGGCGCCATAGGCAATGCCGATCAGCCCGGCGAGTTGGTAGGCGACGATGATCCCGGCGCAGATCACCAGGGTGGGCAGGGCGGTTGCTTCCAGGCTCACGGCCAGCCCCTGGATCACGTTGGTGCCATGGCCGGTGACCGAAGCCCTGGCGATGGAGCGCACCGGGCGATAGCCGGTGCCGGTGTAGTACTCGGTGATCCAGATGATCAGGCCGGTGATCGCCAGGCCGACCAGCGCGCAATAGAACAGGGTGCGGCCGGTAAATCCTTCATCGCCGATCGGCGCTTCCATGCTGCCCAGCGCCGCCTGCGTGGCGAACCAGATCGCCGGGATCGACAGCAGCGCGGTGACCAGGAAGCCCTTGTACATCGCGCCCATGATGTTCTTGCCGCCGCCCAGCCGCACGAAATAGGTGCCGATGATCGACGTGACGATGCACACCCCGCCGATCAGCAGGGGCAGCGCCATCAGCGGCAGCAGCAGATCGCCCACGCCCTTGATCAGCAGCGCGGTCAGGATCATCGTGGCACCCACGGTGACGACATAGGTTTCGAACAGGTCAGCCGCCATGCCGGCGCAATCGCCCACATTGTCGCCCACGTTGTCGGCGATCACGGCGGGATTGCGCGGGTCATCTTCGGGAATGCCGGCTTCCACCTTGCCGACCAGGTCTGCGCCCACGTCGGCCGCCTTGGTGAAGATGCCGCCGCCCAGGCGCGCGAAAATCGAGACGAGTGAAGCGCCCAGCGCCAGCGTGGTCAGCGCGGTCACCACCGTGCGATCCCCCGGCGCATAGCCCGCCACGCTCACCAGGTACCAGAAGAACCCGGCAATCGCGAGCAGGGCCAGGCCCGCCACCAGCATGCCGGTGATCGCCCCGGCGCGGAACGCCAGAGTCAGCCCTTGCTGCAAGCCGCTTTGCGCGGCTGCGGCCGTGCGCACGTTGGCGCGCACCGACACGTTCATGCCGATGAAGCCGGCCACGCCCGAAAGCACGGCGCCGATGATGAAGCCCACCGCCGGCAGCGGGTGCAGTGTCATCGAAACGACAGCGGCGACGACCACGCCAACCACGGCAATGGTGCCGTACTGGCGCTTCAGATAGGCCTGCGCCCCTTCCTGGATGGCGCCGGCAATGTCTTGCATTTTCTGGTTTCCGGCCGGGCTTCCCAGCACTTGGCGGCTGGTGATGAAGCCATAAAGTACAGCCAGCAACCCCAACCCGATGGCGGTTACGACAAGGTTCACGATGGCATCCCCCTAACTCCCCATGCCCCGGCTTGTATTGATGTGCCGGGTACATGGCGTTTCCGCACGCTGGCTGGAAACATTCGGGAAGCTATCTTATTTGTCGCGCCCCGCAAGCGGTATTGTACGGGTGTTCGGTGCGATTATTCGCCGTGCTGATAGCCCAGCCGTCCTTGCGGGCAGGCGCCGTCGAGCAGCAGGGGCACCGGCCCGGCGGGCTGCACCACGCCGATCCGCGTGGCCGGGCAGGGCGGCAACGTCCCGGCGGGCAGCGTGAACAGCAATTCGTAGTCATCGCCCCAGGCCAGCGCCTCGCGCCGGCGGGCCACTGGCAGGTCGGGCGGCAGCGGGCAGGCGGCGCTGTCGATGGCCAAGGTCACGCCACTGGCGCGGGCCATGCGCGTGGCATCAAGCAGCAGCCCGTCCGACACGTCCATCATCGCGCCGACGAGCGGGGCCAGCGCGCGTCCTTCGGCCAGGCGCGGCACGGGGCGGGTGAAGCGCGTGGTGTCGCGCGCGCCGGCCTTGCCGGCATGGCCCTCGCGCAGCGCCTCGAACCCCAGCATGGCATCGCCCAGTGTGCCGGTGACCCACAGCGCATCACCCGGCCGCGCGCCGCCGCGCGTGGGCACGGGGCAATGCGTGGCGCGGCCCAGCGCTGTCAGGCCATGCGCGGCCGGCCCGGCGCGGCGCACTGTGTCGCCACCCAGCAGCGGCACGTCGAACGCGGCCAGCGCCTGCGCCAATCCGGCCAGGAAACGCTCTTCCCCGCCGCCCAGGCCATAGCCCAGCAGCACGCCGAGCGGCGCGGCGCCCTTGGCCGCCAGGTCCGACAGGTTGGTCGCCACCAGCTTCCACGCCACGTCTGCCGGATCCTGCGCCGGCAGCCAGTGCACCCCTTCCACCATCATGTCGTGAGTCAGCACCAGATGCTCGCCGCCCAGGGCGATCACCGCCACGTCGTCGTCCAGCCCGCGTGCGGCCGGATCGGGCGCCAGGGCGCGCAGCGCGGCGATGAAAGCAGCTTCGTCCATGCCTCGGTGCGGTAATGGCAAACCGGGGGTTTGCAAGCGGGCCGTTGCCGGCAGGCTCGCGTGTGGGACAAGCGCTTGACCCTGGCCGCCCGCCCCGCCTAATCGATCGGTTGAATTCGGGTGACGCAAGCCCGACAGGGCAAAGGGACGGGCCAGGGCATGACGAGCGCAGCAGCACCACCGGCACAGGGCGCACCGGCCGGCAGCGAGGCAGAAGGCAGCGGCAGCGCGCGCGACCTCCTGCTGGCCGCCGCCTCTGCGGTGATGCGCGAAGGCGATCTGGTCGATATCTCGCTGTCCGAACTCTCGCTGCGTTCCGGCCTCAATTCGGCGCTGGTGAAGTATTACTTCGGCAACAAGGCCGGCCTGCTCACCGCGCTGCTCGATCGCGACATGGCCGAGATCGTCCGCTCGGTCGACGCGCTGGTGGCCAAGGATGACATGCTGCCGCAGGACAAGCTGCGCCGCCATATCTCGCGCTGCATCGATACCTATTACCGCTATCCCTATCTCAACCGCCTGCTCATGCGCCTGGTGCGCGACAGTGACGAAGCCGAGGCGCAGCGGATCGCCGACAAGTATCTCCGGCCGCTCAGCCGCGCCTATGACCAGTTGATCGGCGAGGGGGTGCGCAGCGGCGTGTTCCGCCCGATCGATCCGCAACTGTTCTATTTCACCATGAGCGGCGCGGCCGACCGGTTCTTTTCCGCGCGGCTGGTGCTGCGCCACTGCTTCGGCCAGGATTCGTTGACCGAGGAACTGCGCGACCGCTATCGCGAACACACCGTCGATCTCATCATGGCAGGCATTCTTGCACACTGAACCCAACCAGCCCTCGGGCAACGCACATTGGCGCATCGGCGTGATCGGGGGATCGGGGATCTACGATCTGTCCGGCCTGGAAGACGTGCAGGACATCGCCGTGCAATCGCCGTTCGGCGCGCCGTCCGGCCCGGTCACGCTGGGGCGGATCGGCGCGGTGGAATTCGTGTTCCTGGCCCGCCATGGCGCGGGGCACCGCATTCCGCCCGAAGGCATCAACCACCGCGCCAATATCGATGTGATGAAGCGCTGCGGCGTGACCGACCTGATCGCGATTTCGGCGATCGGCTCGCTGCGCGAGGAACTGGCGCCGGGCAGCTTCGTGGCGGTGGACCAGTTCATCGACCGCACCCACGGTCGCGCCGACAGCTTCTTCGGGGAAGGGCTGGTGGCCCACGTCTCGCTCGCCGATCCGGTCTGCGCGCGCCTGTCTGCCCACCTCGCCGATGCGGCGCAAGCGGCCGGGGCCAGGGTCCATCGCGGCGGCTGCTATCTGGCGATGCAGGGGCCGCAGTTTTCCACCCGCGCCGAAAGCCGGCTCTATCGCCAATGGGGTGCGGACGTGATCGGCATGACCGCCATGCCCGAGGCGCGCCTCGCCCGCGAGGCAGAGCTGCCTTACGCGCTGATCGGCATGGTCACCGACTATGACGCCTGGCGGGAAGGCGATCATGTCGACGTGGCGCAGGTGCTTCAGGTCATGCGCGGCAATGCTGCCCTCGCGAAGGCGACGATCGGGCAACTCGCCGCGCGTTTGCCGCAGGTGCGCACACCGAGCCCGATCGATCACGCGCTCGACGGCGCGATCATGACCGCGCCGGCGCACCGCGATCCCGTGCTGGTGGCGCGGCTCGGTGCGGTGGCTGGGCGGGCGCTCAGGAATGAGGGCTGACAGGCAGGACTGTTGCAATGCAGCGCGTAACGAAAGTTGCGCTGCGATAGCTTGTCTTGCACGATTGCAAGAGTTGATAGCCAATTAAGAGAAATATCGTTGTTGCCATTGCCGCTGGTTTCCGTAGATACGAAACCATGCCCGGAACCCAGACCCGTCTTGCCGAATTCGTGCCCTACCGCATGGCTATCACCTCTGGTGCGGTGAGCCAGGCCATTGCCAACGAATATCGTATGCAATTCGGGCTCAAGATCTCGGAATGGCGGGTCATGGCGGTGCTGGGTGATGCCGGTCCGCTGACCCAGCGCGACCTGGTTCGCGCCACGCAGATGGACAAGGTGGCGGTCAACCGCGCGTGCAAAGTCCTGGAAGACCGCAACTTGGTGCAGCGCAGCCCCAATGTCTCCGACGGACGCTCGCACCATCTTGAACTGACCCAGGAAGGCCGCGAGATCCACGCCCAGATATGGCCGCAGGCTCTTGAAATTTATGAGGAAATCTTCTCCGCGCTGACGCCGCGCGAAACCGAGAAGCTGCGCGCGCTGCTCGACAAGCTGCTCGGCGCGGTGCGGCGGTTCGAAGCGCGGCCCAAGTAAACGGCAAGACAATAGCAAGACCAGAATAGAACCAGGATATTATCGTCGCAGCCAATACAGGAGAGGTGAACATGAAACTGGCATCGTTGCCGCAGGGGCGCGATGGGCGCCTGATCGTGGTGTCCGACGATCTCGCCTGGTATGCCGACGCCGATCATGTGGTGCCGACGATGCAGCGGCTGCTCGACGAATGGCACCGCCATGCCGATCTGCTGGAAAGCCTGAGCATCGAGCTGGCCCATGGCGCCATCCCTCGCAAGCGTTTCCACGAACGGGAAGCCGCCGCGCCCCTGCCGCGCACGTTTCACTGGACCGATTCGGCCGATGCCCTGCGCCACCAGCCCGGCGACGGGCTGATGGGCGCGCGCGATCCGCTGCGCCGGCCCGGTGCCTCGGCCGTGGGCCTGGTGGCGATGACGGCCGACGTGCCGCAGGGCGCCACTGCGGCCGAAGCGCTGGGCCGCGTGCGCCTGGTCGGCCTGGCCCACGCCGTGGCGGTGCAGAGCGCACCGGGCGCCACCGGGCACTTTTCCCCGGTATTCGTGACGCCGCAGGCCTTGGGCGAAGCCTGGGCCGATGGCGCGCTGGCCGTGCCGCTGCGCGTCACGCGCGGGGACGAAACCGTTGAAGTGACGCTGCCGCCGACGCTGGGTGACACCATTGCGGGGCTCGCCGCCGAACGCGCGCTTGCCGCCGGTACGCTGGTCAGCCTGTCCGCGCCCCTGCCGGGCGCGCCGCTGGGGGCGGGCGAAACCCTGCGCGTGGAAGCGCGCAATGCCGCCGGGCGCAGCCTGTTCGGCGCCATCGAACAAGCGGTGCGTGTTCCAGCTTGATTTGCGGCGCAGGGTAAGGCCCGGCACCACCCCCAACCCCCTCCTCTGAAGAGGAGGGGGCTTTTCTTTTCAGCGCTTTAATTCCCCCTCCTCTTCAGAGGAGGGGGTTGGGGGGTGGTGCGAAGCCTGGCACCAGGCCTTACGGCGTAGGCGGCTTGCGGTTGATGAACTGGTCGCTGATCGCGCAGGCAGCCGGGCCGAGGATGACGATGAACAGCGTCGGCAGGATGAACAGGATCAGCGGCACGGTCATGATCGCCGGCAGGCGCGCGGCCTTTTCTTCGGCGCGCATCATGCGCTCGTTGCGGAATTCGGCTGAGAGCACGCGCAGCGCCGAGGCCAGCGGCGTGCCATAGCGTTCGGTTTGGACCATCGTGGTGGTCACGCCCTTCACCGAATCGAGATTGACGCGATAGGCCAGGTTTTCAAAGGCCTGGCGCCGCTCGGTGAGGAACGACAGCTCGATCGCGGTCAGCGCGAATTCGTCGCCCAGTTCGGGATAGGCGCGGCCCAGTTCGCGCGCCACGCGCCCAAAGGCGGCGTCCACGGTCAGGCCGGCTTCGGCGCAGATCACCAGCAGGTCGAGCGCATCGGGCAGGCCCTTGCGGATGGCGTGGGTGCGCTTGGACACCAGGTTGGCGATCCAGATGTCGGGCGCCTTGTAGCCGAAAATGACCATCACGGCGAAGCCCATGAAGCGCTTGAACGCGCCCCATTCGGGAAAGAACTGGAGCACGTAGATCCACAGGATCGCCAGGCCGCCCAGCACGATCGGGCCGATCATGCGGCCAAAGATCACCGCAACCGCCCATTCCTTCTTGCGGATGCCGGCCTGGGCCAGGCGCTGCTGCACCACGGCCAACTGGCTGTCCTGCAACACGCGCAGCTTTTCCAGCACGCTGCGGATGGTGTCGGTGGTCTGGTTGCGGCGAACGATCGAGTTGCGCTTGCGCGCGGTCGAGGTGATGATGCCGGCCTTGAGCTGCTCGCGCCGCTCGCCCAGCGCCTTGACGCGCTTGGCCATGGGATCGCGCACCGTGATCGCGGCATAGATCGCCAGGATCATCGCGGCGGCGGCCAGCATCAGCAGGATCGAGCCGGCGTGGACGACATTGATGCCGAGCAGCGTGGGGGCGGCGGGGGTCTGTTCCATCAGCGTGGTCCTTGGCTCAGATCTCGAAGCTGACCATCTTGGCCATGATGAAGGCGCCCAGGCCCAGCCAGCACAGGCCGCCCATGCCCGCCACGATCAGGCGCTCGTCGATGAAGAACTTGCCCATGTAGACCGGGTTGATCCAATAGATCAGGCCAAAGACGATGAACGGCAGGGCGCCGACGATATAGGCCGAAGCCTTCGATTCCGAACTCATCGCCTTGATCTTGAGCTTCATCTGCGCGCGCTTGCGCAGCACGTCGGCCAGGTTGGCAAGCGTTTCCGCCAAATTGCCGCCGGTCTCGCGCTGGATCGCCAGGGTGATGCAGAAGAAGCTGAATTCGGCCATGTCCAGCCGGTCGGCGGTGTCCTGAAGCGCTTCCTCCATGGTCTTGCCCACCTTGATCCGGTCGGTCACCAGCTTGAACTCTTCGCCCACCGGGCCGGGCAGCTCGCTGGCGACAACGCCCAGCGTCTCGGTGATCGGCAGGCCGGAGCGCAGCCCGCGCACCAGCAGTTCCAGCGCATCGGGAAAGCGGGTGACAAAGGCGTTCGTGCGCTTGGTGATGGCGCGGTTGACCACGAAGTGGGGAATCCCCGCGCCCACCAGCAGACCGGCCGGAACGGCCAGCAGCAGCGCGCCGGTCTTGAGGAAGATCAGCGCCGCCACGGTCAGGCCCAGGCCCAGCGAAGCGTAGAGGTATTGCGACAGCGTCCAGCCCTTGCCGGTGCGATGCAGGCGCAGCGCCAGCGCCTCGGTGCGCGAGGCGGAGCCGGCGACCCGATAGGCGCGGGGCGTGCGCGAGGCGATCGCCTTGCGATACTGCGCCTCCACTTTGTCCACCGCGCTGTCGGAATGGCGAAAGCGCACCTGCTGCAACCGGCGCGTGCTTTCCTTCTTGGCGTTCGGCCCGCTGAACGCGCCCAGGAGCAGCATCACCAGGGCGAGGCCGGCCAGCATGAACATCACCTGGGGAGAGAGCATCGACGGACCTGCCTACCTGAAAAACGCGGAACGGGATGATGCCTCCGGCGGTCAGGCCGGCGCACCGGCCTTGGTCTTGCCCTTGGCCGGCAGCATCTTCTTGAAATCCAGCTTGCCGAGCAGCGAGGTGGGCTTGGCCTTGGCCTTTGTCTTGCCCGGTACTGCGGCGTCGTCGCTTTCCTCCGACAGGCTGGCGATGGCTTGGGCCACCTCCTTCATCGCCAGCGCGGCCTTGGCGCTGCGGTTGGCGCCCAGGAACGTCTGGCCAAGCTTGGCGGCGTTGGCGGCGGCCTTGGCATCATAAGGCACCACGAAGCCGAGCTTGCGCTCGATCGAGGATTCAAAGTCGGCGCGGCTGATCTCGCCCACGCCCTGCTGCACCTTGTTGGCCACCACGTGCACGTGCGCGTGGGGCGCGTTGGCCTTGAGCCAGGCGAGCAGGCGGATGGCGTCGCGCGCGCTGGCCAGGGTCAGTTCGGTGGTCAGCACCACCGCGTTCACGTCGGCCAGCAGATGCGGGAAGTTGATCAGCATGTTGCGCGGCAGGTCGATCACGGTGGTCTCGAACGCCTGGCGGAATTCTTCCTGCAACTGCACAAACGCGCTGCCGTCGGTCATCAGCGGCGCGTTGATCGGTGCCTCGGCCGAAAGGATCGCCAGGTTGTCGTTGGCGCGGATCATCGCGCGTTCGATGAACAGCCCGTCGATGCGGCTGGGATTGTCGATCGCATCGGTCAGCCCGCGCCCCGGCTCCAGATCGAGCGTCAGGGCGCCGGTGCCGAAGTGCACGTCGAGGTCGAGCAGCGCGGTGGAGCGCTTGAAATCGGTGCTGAACGACCAGGCGAGCGAAGTCGCCAGCGTGGAGGCGCCGACCCCGCCGCGCGTACCGACCACGGCAGTGGTGACATGGCGCTTGGCGGCGCTGCCATCGTGGTTCTTGGGCGCGTTGAAGATCGCCTGGGCCTGGCTCAGCGCATCGCGCACCTGGCCCACGGCCAGCGGCTTGAGCAGGTAATCCTGGATGCCCGAGGCGATCAGATCGCGATAGAGCCGCACGTCGTTGACCTGGCCCACCGCGATGACCACCGTGCCGGGTTCGCACACTTCGGCCAGCGCGTTGATATCGTTGAGCGGATCGCCGCTTTCCGACAGATCGACCATCAGGATCGCCGGGCTGGCGCTGATCGAGAGCGATTGCACCGCGTTGCGCAGGCCGCCGCGCGCGCACTTTTCCGGCGGCCAGCCCATGTCGGCGGCCACGGCACGCACCACGTCGAGCGCGGCATCGTCGCACAGGAAGGCGGCGAAGAGATCGCGGTTTCCGGATTTCCAGGGTGCGCTCATGTCAGTTGCTCGCCGTTGCGGTGGAGGTGTTGACCTTTCTGACGGTGGCACCGCCCATCCCGCTGGGAGGATTGTTGCGATAGGCCTCGATCGCCTTGTTGCCGCTCATCACGGCTGTGCTGCCATCGCCGGTCTGGCCGCGCACCAGGTCTTCCTTGTTGGCGACCATCACCGCCAGGTTGGAATTCACCGCGCAGCCATAGTTGGTCGACGTGGCATTGTTGCCATTGCCATCGTTGTGGGTGGACCAGTCCGGGCAGCCCGGAACCGAGGCGGTGGTGCGCGCGATGACCAGGCGCGCCGTGCCTGGAGCAAGCGTTCCGGCCGTCACCGGCACGGCATCGGCCAGCATCAGGCCGTGGGCCGAAAGCACGGCCTGCACGGCCGCGCGCGTGGCGGGATCAGCGGCCGGGTCGTCCAGCGCCACCTTGTCGCCATAGCCCAGGCCCAGCGATTCGAACCAGCCGGCCAGGCGGCGCTGTTCGCTCACCGGTACGCCGCCGCCGGGCAGCGTGTTGATATCCAGGGTATAGCTGGTGCGCTCGACCACGGGCTGGTGGACGCTGTTGAGCGAACGGTTGGTCGGCTGGCCGCCGACGCAACCGGCCAGCGCGCCGGTGAAGGCGAGGGCGGTGAAGGCCAGGGCCATATTGCGAATACGCTGGCCGATACGCCGGTCGATGCTGTTGCGCGGGGTGGACATGGGCGGGTTCCTTGTCGCGGGATCGGTCACAGGCTGAAGCCGGGCTTGATGTCGGCGCTGGCCTGCTTGGTCTTGTCGGCCTGCGGACTGCGGGCGTCGCCCACCTTGGGCGGCGGCGGCCCCTGCACCGTGCCTTCGCGCTCGGTCGGCAGCGGGCGGGTCTCGCCGTTGGAAGGCGCGGTTTCCTGGTTGCCCAGCACCTGCTGCACGGCGTCGGCGGCGCGGAAGCCGTCGGTCGGCAGCTTGATGTCCTTGGCGTCGACCGGCTTGACCAGGTACGGCGTGACCACGATCACCAGTTCGGTCTCGCCCTTCTTGAACGCGGTGGAGCGGAACAGCGAGCCCAGGATCGGCAGGTCGCCCGCGCCGGGCAGCTTGGTGATCGTGTTCTGCGCCGAATTGCTGAGCAGGCCGGCGATCATGAAGCTCTGGCCAGAGCCCAGTTCCACGGTGGTTTCGGCGCGGCGCACTTTCAGCCCCGGGATCGAATAGCCGCTGAGCGAGATCGCCCCGTCGGTGGACAGTTCCGACACTTCCGGCCGCACCCGCAGCGAGATGCGCCCGTTGGTCAGCACCGTGGGGGTGTAGGCCAGGCTGACGCCGTATTTCTTGTATTCGATGCTGGTGGTGCCCAGGCCCTGTGACAGCGGGATCGGGAATTCACCCCCGGCGAGGAACTCGGCCGTCTCGCCCGACAGCGCGGTGAGGTTGGGTTCAGCGAGGGTGTTGGCCAGGCCGATCGTTTCGCCCAGGTCCAGCGCGCCCAGCACGTCCATGCCGAACAGCTTGCCGTTGCCGACCAGGCGCGTGCCGGTGGCTGCCGATGGCGTGACCGTGGTCGTGGCGTTGAGCGCGGTGGACATCCCGGTAATCAGCGGGCCACCGGCCACGTATTGCGTGGCGGCGCTGCCCTGGCCAATGCCGAACTTGAACCCGTCGCCCGAGGAAGCCGTGGCCCAGTTCATCCCGATCGAGCGGGTCAGCGTACGGCTCACTTCGGCAATGCGCACCTGAAGCATGACCTGCAACGGCGTGGCCGTCTTGAGCCGGCTGATCACCTGCATCTTCTCGCCCACGAAAGCCTTGACCAGGCGTTCGGCCTCGGCGGCATCTTCGGGTGCGTTCACGGTGCCGGTCAGCAGCACAGTGTTGTTCATCGTTGCCGTCTGCACTTTGGCATCGGGCATGGCGAGGTGCAGCATCTGGTCGATGCTGTCGATATTGGTGCCCACGCGCACGTTGGCCGACCAGATCACGTCACCCTTGGCATTGCTGGCATAGACCGTGGTCTCGCCCGGCCCCTTGCCGAAGACATAGAGCTGGTTGGTCGATTTCACCTGCACGTCGGCGACCTTGTCGTCCGCCACGAAAATGTCGGCCATGCGCGAGGGCAGGGTGATGAGTTCACCCCGGCCCAGGCCCACCGCGATCGAGCGGGCCGGGCTGGTCACGTTCTGGGCATGGGCGGCCGGGGCCAGCGCGGCCAGCGGCGTGACGAGAGCCATGGCCGGGAGCAGCATGGAAGAGAAGCGGTTCGACATGCTCTGGCCCCTGGCGGCGCGGCGGAACGAGGCGGACTGGCGGAAAGCGAAGACGGCGTTCATCTCACTGCGCTCCCACGCTGACGGTCACGGTGTCCTTGCCGCGGGTGATGTTGACGACCGGGCCGCGCGGGCGCGGTGGCGCCACCGGGCCGGCCACGGCCGCAGGCGCAGGTGCGGGTGGCGCGGTGAAGCCGCCGCTGCCGCCACCGCCCATCGGCGGCATGGACTTGCGCTGGAACCGCGAGACATCGCCGCCGGTGGCAAAGCTGGTGCCGCCGTCGAGAGGATGGGCCAGCGCCTGCTTGAGCAGCTTTTCCTCGTCCTGCGGGCTGGCGCCGGCGGGAACCTTGACATCGCCCGAGGCGATCGCCTGCTCCAGCTCGGCCGAATTGTCGGCCAGCGAGCGCAGCGACAGGCTGAGCGTGCCGATGGTCTGCGCCACGGCGATCTTCTCGGCGATCTTGGGCGTCACTTCCACGGTGACCGTGCTGAAGGCCTTGACCTTGGTCTTGCCTTCGACTTGCTCCTGCGTGGCAGACTGGTCGGTGGCGAGCACGCGCAAGTTGCGGATGATCGTTTCCGAAGCCTTGAGCGGCTGGGGGTCATTGCCCTTGACGGTCTGGGTCAGCACCAGGTCGATATGGTCGCCCGGAAACACGAAGCCGGCCACGCCGGTGCGCGCGGAAACCGGAATGGTGACGGCGCGCATGCCCGGCCCGAGCGCGGCGGCGAGGAAGCCGCGATCGCCGGGCGCGACCAGCGAGCCTTGCGTGATCGGTTCACCGGCGGTGATCGGGTTGCGCACCACGGTGCCGAGCAGCTTCTGCATGTCGGCCTCGCCTTCCAGGAAATAGGCGTCCTGCACCATTTCCTTGGGCCAGGCCTTGAAGCCGATGGAGTCGGCGGTGATGATCGTGCCCACCGGCAGGGCGCGTTGCGCCACCAGCACCTTGGAACCCATTTCCACCTTGGCGGCGGCCGCCGCCTGGGGTGAGCCGGAACCGCGCACCATGTTGAGGCCGACATTGGCCATGAGGATCGCTGCGAGCCCAGCCCCTCCCAGCAGCAGCAGTTTCTTCTTGTCCATCGCCAGTTATCCCGCCCTTACAGAACAGTGCCCGATCCACCCGGCAGCCATCCGACAAATTGGTTAAGTTTGGCCTTAGCCGGCCGCGAGCGCCTGAAGCCCCGCGCCGTACGTTGTACCAAGGACACACAGCCCCGCCGTGGCGATCGCCACGCCATAGGGAATCTTGAGATGGTCCTTGCGCCGCCGCATCACGTGCCAGACCCCCATGGCCACGGTCAGCACGCCGCCCACCAGCGCCATGATCAGCAGCAGCTTGGCAAACAGCACCGGCCGCAGCCACAGCGCCAGCGCGGTGAGCAGCTTGACGTCACCCCCGCCCATCATGCGCAGGGCAAACAGCCCGGCCAGCACCACGAAGGCCGCCACGGCCACGCCCAGTTGCAGCACGACATCGGGCCACAGGTGCAGCCCGCAGGCCCACCAATAGACCGGGGCCAGTGCGGCAATCCCGGCGTTGAGCCAGTTGTCGATCTGCCTGCGGCGCAGGTCGGTAAAGGCTGCCACCAGCAGCGCGATTGCCAAGACCCCGGCCAATCCGTAAACCATCGAAATCCCCCTTGATGATGTGGGGATACCGGAAAATCACTTACCAAACGGTAACCAAGCCAAGCGGCGGGATCGGGCGTGAAACAGGGCGTCGCAAGCAATGGTTAAGCATGTCTGGCAGGGAACCGGCGGACGCGAGATTCCCGCCGGGGCCACCGAATCGACCTGGACCGCGGCCGACGGCACGCCCATCCGCCGGATCGACTGGCGGCGTGAGCCAGTGGCGCCGCGCGGTTCGATCCTGTTCCTGCCGGGGCGCGGGGACTTTTATGAAAAGTATTTGGAAACCTTCGATTACTGGGCCTCTAAGGGCTGGCACGTAACCGCGTCTGACTGGCGCGGCCAGGCAGGTTCTGCCGGGCCGGAATCGCGCAGCGACGTGGGCGATATCGCGGACTTTGCGGTCTGGGTGGATGACCTGGCGCATCTTTACCAAATCTGGCGCGCCGCCACGCCGGGGCCGCATGTGGTGATCGGCCATTCGATGGGCGGGCACCTGGTGCTGCGCACCCTGGCCGAAGGGCGAATCGATCCTGTCGCCACGGTGCTGAGCGCGCCGATGCTGGGATTCGCCACGATTCTCCCGCGCTGGGTGCAGCGCCGCTATGCCGCGATCATGAACCGCCTGGGTGATCCCGCGCGGCCGGCGTGGAAGGCCAGCGAAAAGCCCGGCGCGCGCGAAGCGATGCGGGCCAACCTGCTGACCCATGACGAAGCCCGCTATGCCGACGAGCAGTGGTGGCGCGCGCAGCGGCCCTGGCTGGCGCTCGGCCCGGCAAGCTGGCGCTGGCTGAAGAAGGCCAGCGAATCGTTCGACCGGCTCGATAGCCCCGGCCTGCTGGAAGCGGTGCACAGTCCCGTCCTGCTGGTGGCGACCCGCCACGATGCGCTGGTTTCGTGGCCAGCGATCGCGCGCGCGGCGCGGCGCCTGCCACAGGCTGAATTGGTCGCCTGGGGCCGCGAGGGGCGCCACGAACTGCTGCGCGAAAGCGACGTGGTGCGCGATCGGGTGCTTGCCTCGATCGACGAATTCCTCGAACGGGAAGCCCCCGCACCGGGCGGGAGTGCCACCCCGGCAGCGTAGCGCGAGGAAAGCGGCTATGATGGACGAATTCGACATTGCCATCCTGGGCGCCGGCATGGCCGGGGCGAGTCTTGCCGCCGAATGCGCGCCCCACGCCCGCGTGCTGCTGGTCGAGGCCGAAGACACCCCCGGCTATCACACCACCGGCCGTTCCGCCGCGTTCTGGGACGAGATCTATGGCGGCCCGGCGGTGGTGCCGCTCACGCTTGCCTCGGGCGATTACCTGGCCGGGCATGGCTTTCTGCAACCGCGCGGCTCGCTGGTGATCGGGCGGGCTGAGGATCGCGCCGCGCTGGAAGCCTTCGTGGCCGACTATTCGGCGCTGGGCGCGCGGGTGGACCTGATCGACCGCGCCGGCATGGACGCGCTCGTGCCCGGCTTGCGTGCGCCGTGGTGCCTGGGCGCGTGGCAGCCGGGTTGCGCCGATATCGACGTGGCCGGGCTGCACCAGCACTATCTGGCCCTGGCGCGCCGCACCGGCAGCGTGGTGCGGCTGCGCGCGCGGGTGGACGAGCTGGCCCGCGATGGCAGCGGCTGGCGCCTGGCCTGGCGCGGCGGGCAGGCGCGCGCGGCCATTGTCGTCAATGCGGCCGGGGCTTGGGCTGATGACATCGCCCGCCTGGCCGGCGCCAGGCCGCTGGGCATTGCCCCGCTGCGCCGCACGATCACCCAGTTGCGGGTCGATCCGCCGGTGCCGGCCACGCTGCCGCTCACCTTCGGGCTGGCCGGCGATTTCTATTTCAAGCCTTCCGGCGATCGCCTGTGGCTTTCCCCGCACGATGAAACGCCCGACGTGGCCCACGATGTCGCCCCCGAAGAGATCGACGTGGCCGTGGCGATCGACCGGCTGGAGCAGGTGGTGGACTGGCGCATCGCGGCGGTGGAACGGCGCTGGGCCGGGCTGCGCAGCTTCGCGCCCGATCGTGCCCCGGTCTATGGCTTCGATTCGCGCGTGCCGGGCCTGTTCTGGTTTGCCGGGCAGGGCGGCTTCGGCATCCAGACCGCGCCGGCGGCCGCCCGCCTCGCCGCGCAAGTGCTGCTGGGCCTGGGGCCTGACGCGATGACCGAGCGGCTCGATCCGGCGCGCTATGCCCCGGCGCGGTTCGACATGGTCGGCGCCGCCTAGCCTTTCAGATAATGGAACGGCTTCGTTCCATTATCTCGCGCACCAATCGGGTCAGGCCGCCTTGGCGGCGTCGCTGGCCAGCTTGTCCACGCGTTCGTTCTCGGGATGGCCGTCGTGACCCTTGACCCAGACCCACTCGATCTTGTGCGGGCGGGCGGCGGCGACCAGCGCGCGCCACAGGTCTTCGTTCTTCACCGGCTTGTTGTCGGCGGTTTTCCAGCCGCGCTTCTGCCAGCCGAAGATCCACTTGGTGATGCCGTCGAGCACGTATTTGCTGTCGGTGTGCAGCGTCACCTGGCACGGCTGGGTCAGGGCTTCCAGGGCCTTGATCGCGGCCATCATTTCCATGCGGTTGTTGGTGGTTTCGGGATCGGACCCGACCAGTTCCTTTTCATGTGCGCCCATCCGCAGCAGCGCGCCCCAGCCGCCCTTGCCGGGATTGCCCTTGCACGCGCCGTCGGTGAAGATGTCCACCTGCTTCATGCCGCAAAGACCCCGGAATTGGCCGGATCGGCATAGAACAGCAGACGCCGGGCAAAGGCCAGCGGATCCTTGCGCGTGACCAGCGCATCGGCGGGCGTGTTGAGCCAGTCATAGGCGCGGCTCATGGCAAAGCGCATCGCCGCGCCTTGCGCCAGGAGGGGCAGGGCGGCCTGCTCGGCCGTCGACAGCGTGCGCACGCTGGCATAGCCTTGCAGCAGCGCGGCCGAAAGATCGGGGCGGAATGCCTCGCCTGACGCATCAAAGCACCAGGCCGCGTGGGTCACGGCGAGGTCGTAGGCGAGGATATCGTTGCAGGCGAAGTAGAAGTCGATCAGCCCGGTGACGGTCTCGCCCTGCATCAGCACGTTGTCGGGAAACAGATCGGCGTGGATAACCCCGGTCTGCAGGCCGGTGGGCCACTGCGCGGCAAGGCGCGGCAGATGCTCGGCCACCATCTCTGCCAGCGCGGGAGCGATGCTGGCCAGGCCATCGGCGCCGCATTCCTGCGCCAGGCGTTGCCATTCGGCCAGGCCCATGCCGTTGGCGCGGGTGGCCGGATAATCTGCCGCCGCCCCGTGCAGCGTGGCCAGCGCCGCGCCCACCGCGCGGGCCTGGCCGGGGGTGGGATCGCCCAGTGAAACGCCGGGCAGAAACTCGATCAGCGCCAGCGCGCGCTCCCCGCGCGCAGTATCGACCACGCGATAGAGATTGCCGGCGTCATCGTGGATCGAGCGCGGCACCGGGCAGCCCTTGGCGGCCAGATGATCGAGCAGGCCGAGGAAATAGGGCAGGTCGGCAATCTCGATGCGGAATTCGTACATCGTCAGGATGAACCGCGCGGTCTCGCCGGCGGGCCGGGCCGTCTCGATCAGCCAGTTGCTGTTGGATACCCCTTCGGCAATGCCCTTGGCGGAAACCAGGTCACCGAGGTGATAGGGAGCGAGCAGCGCGGCCATGTCCTCCGCGCCGAGGTGGGTATAGACAGCCATGGACGGGTCTTTCAGCCGACGAGTTGGCGGGGCAGCTTGAACACCATGTGCTCTTCGGCCGTGGTCACCGGCTCCTCCACCACGCTGCGCGTCTGCGCGAGGCGCGCCACCACTTCGCGCACCAGCACTTCGGGGGCGGAAGCACCGGCGGTGAGGCCGAGCGTGGTTACCCCGTCAAGCCAGGCCGGATCGATCTCGTCCGCGCGCTGGATCAGGCGGGCGCGGGTGCCCTCGCGCTCCGCCACTTCGACCAGGCGCACCGAGTTGGAGCTGTTGGGCGCGCCGATCACCAGCACCAGTTGGCAGCGCGGGGCAATCGCCTTGACCGCCGCCTGGCGGTTGGACGTGGCATAGCAGATGTCTTCGGCGCGCGGGCCGACAATCGCGGGAAAGCGCGCCTTGAGCGCGGCGACGATCTCGGCAGTGTCGTCCACCGACAGCGTCGTCTGGGTCAGGAAGGCCAGCGGCTTGTCCACCGGGAAATCGAGCCGGGCAACATCGTCGAGCGTTTCGACCAGCGTCATGGCGCCTTCGGGCACCTGGCCCATCGTGCCGATCACTTCGGGATGGCCCTTGTGGCCCACGAACAGGATGTGGCGCCCGGCTTCCACCTTGCGTTCGGCCTGGCGGTGCACCTTGCTGACCAGCGGGCAGGTGGCGTCGAGCCAGTCCAGCCCGCGTTCGGTGGCCGCCAGCGGCACTACCTTGGGCACGCCATGGGCGGAAAACACCACTGGCTTGCCATCGGGCACTTCGTCCAGTTCCTCGACGAACACCGCGCCCTTGGCCTTGAGGCTGTCGACCACATAGCGGTTGTGGACGATTTCATGGCGCACATAGACCGGCGCGCCATAGCGTTCGATCGCCCGCTCCACGATCTCGATCGCGCGGTCCACCCCGGCGCAGAAGCCGCGCGGCGCGGCGATCAGGAGATGCAGCGGCGGCAGACCTGCTACAGGCGAGGGGCCCGTTTCGGGCGCTGGGCCGGTTTCGGGCGGGGGGGCGCTGGCGGCGGAATCCGGAAAGCTGGCGTTCATGCCCCTGCCCTTAGCAGCGCAAGGCGCCCAGGTAAAACGACCCCGCGTTTAAAACATGCCGTAAAACATGAAAGCCGCCCGGGCAGCGCCATTGCCCAAGCGGCACCGCGTGGGTAGAGGAGAGCGCACTACTCGATCGGGCGGCACCCCCTGCCGCCTGCCTTCGCGCCTAAGGAAGTTGCCCTGATGATCGCCAAGAGCCGCCGTCTCTCGCTTGCCAAGGCCGTGATCGGCACCACTATGCTGGCTGGTGCCCTGGCGGGCTGCGCCAAGAACAAGGGTGAGCTGGTGGTGGAAGACGGCGTGGGCGTGACGGCGCTGCGCACGGCTTGCCCGATCGTGGAAATTCCCGAGATGACCGGCGATGTGACGCTGTTCACCGATCCCTCGCGCACCGATTCGCAGGCGATCGACCTGGTCGCCTCGATCACCAACCTGCGTTCCACCTGCAACGACGCTGCCGATCCGGTGAACAGCGAAGCCACGTTCGACGTGCTGGCCCGCCGCACCGACACCCGCGGCGCGCGCCATGTCGAACTGCCCTATTTCTCGGTGGTGATGCGCGGCGGCGCGGCCGTGGTGGCCAAGCGCCTGGGGACCGTGGCGCTGGATTTTGCCGATGGCCAGGACCGTGCCGTGGGCCATGCCAAGGCCGGCGCCAGCGTGGACCGCGCTGCTGCCAGCCTGCCTGACGACGTGCGCCGCCGCCTGTCGCGCAAGCGCCGCGCCGGCGAGGCCGACGCCGCGATCGATCCGCTGTCGCTGCCCGAAGTGAAGAAGGCGATTGCCTCGGCCACGTTCGAGCACCTGATCGGCTTCCAGCTCAGCAACGCGCAACTGGAATACAACGCGCGGCGTTGAGGCCTGTGGTTTAGGCTTCGGAACCACCCCTCGCCCCCCTCCTCGGAGCAGGAGGGGGCTTTTATCTCAGCGCGAGCCCAGGCCGCGCAGCGATACGCTGAACAGGAACGAGTTACCGGCCGTGGCGTCCCCGGTCGTCACATAGTCGCGCTTCCAGGTCACCGACAGGTCGAAGCAATCGTCGGTATAGGCCAGGCCCACGCGGTGGCGCAGCATCTGGAAGCCATCGGAACCATAGATCGGATCGTCAGCCTTGGTGGTGAGGTTGACCACGCCCGAGGCGAAGATCGAGAAATAGCGGGCAAAGCCCACCCGCGCGGCGGCGCGCAGTTCCTCGCGATCGCGCAAGTCCTCGAACGTCGCCGGGATATTGCGGTTGAGCCGCAGGTAGCCGATTTCGGCGTAAGTGCGGTGGTCGCCGATCGTGGCATCGATCTCGTTCCGGCGCAGGACGAAATTGTCCTTGTCCAGCCGGTAGCGGTGGGTGAACTGGATGATGTCCTTGATCCGCAGGTCGGTGCGGCCGACGATGTCGGACAAGCGGTCTTGCAGGCCCGTGCCCGGGGGCAGCAGGCTCTGCTCGTCAGACAGGCGATAGCTTTGCCCGACGGTGGACGAGATGCGCCAGCCCGGACGGGTAAGCTGCCAGTCGAACCCATAGGTTACGCGCACGCCGTCTTCGTAGCGATCATAGCCGTTGAAGCGGTTGAGCGAGAACAGGTTGGAATCGTCGAGATCGGCCGCGCGCGAATCCTCGTTCGGGATCGATGTGTTGCGCACGTGCGGCGTGGCGACCAGTTGCACGCGCGGGGTCAGCACCTGGCTGCCGCCGAACAGCGCGCCGACCAGCGGCCACTTCACGTCCACCGCTGCCGTGGCGATCCCGCGCGCCTGCCAGCCCGGCACGCCGCGGTAGATGTCCACCGTGGTCAGCGCATTGGCATCGCTGTGATAGACATCGCCGCGCATCAGGGCCGTGAACGTCACTTCCTGGCCCATGCCGGTGATCGTGCGCAGATCCCACTGCGCGCGGGCAAAGGCGCGCTGCGTGTCCTGCCCGGCGGAGCGGCTGATCGCCAGGGTATTGGCTTCCAGTTCCAGGTGGCCGCCGATGCCCGGCGTGGCGATGCGCCAGCGCCAGTCGAGCGCGGGCAGGGCAATCGGCACCTGTCCCTGATCGTCGCCCACGCGCAGCGTCTGCACGGCCCAGCCGGCCAGGCTGAAATAGCTGTCGTCGCCGATCCGCTCCAGGTTGATCGACGAGCGCAGACGGTCGTCGCGGCTGATGTCGTAGCGGCGCAGGAACGTGCGGTCGCTGGCATAGCGGCCATAGGCGGTCAGGCTCCAGTTCTCGTCGAACTGCAACTTGCCGTTGGCTTCCAGATAGCCGCGCCACTGGCTGGTGCCCACGCCCGATCCGGCATCGACCGAGGAATAGACCGGGATGGCGGAAGACCGGGTGAGATAGCCGGTGATCTGGAACGCGCCCAGGTCGGTCAACTGGCGATAGGTGCCCGAGATCATCGGCAGCGCCCCGGTATAGAGGTGCCCGGTTACCGCCAGGTCCTTGTCATTGCCGAGGCGCCAGTAGAACGTGTCGGCAAATTCCACCCCGTTGGCCGCAGTCGAGCGGATGTCGGGGATCAGCAGGCCGGTCTCGGCACGGAAATCGCTGGTATGGGCAAGGCCGGGCAGCGGCAGCAGGGGAATGCCGAAGACCCGCAAGGTGGCGCCGGAATAATGGACCTTCTTGGTCTTCTCGTTCCACGTCACCTTGACGGCGGTGACTTCCCAGCTTGGCTTCTTGGGGCAGCCATCCTCGTTTTCCACCGCGCAGCCGGAAAAGGCGGCGTCGTGCAGCGTGAGGTTGCCATTGCCATCGCGCGTGGCCTGGCGCGCGGCGAGGCGTCCGCCTTCGCGCAGCACCACCAGCAGATCCTGCATGGCACCGGCTTTCAATTCGTCGGTCAGCTCCACCTTGTCGGTGTAGAGCACGTTGCCGCTTTCATCGACGGCGCGGATATTGCCGCTGGCCTCGATCTTGCCGGTCTTGCGATCCCAGGTGACGGTGTCGGCCCGCACGGTCTGCTCGTCGCGCCGCAGCACGACGCTGCCGGTGGCGGTGACCACGTCGGGATCGCTGGCATATTGCAGCTTGTCCGCCTCGAAGTGCACTTCGTCGGATTGGGCCGTTTCACCTTGCGGTTGGTCGCTCGCTGGTTGGTCGCCCGGGGCGGGATCGGTCTTGAACGGCGCCATGCCCACGGCGGCCTGGCCTCCAGGGGCATTGTCCCTTGGGGCATCTTGCGCCAGGGCAGGCTGCGCCCACAGGCTGACACCCAGACCCATGGTCCCGATCAACAAGGCGTTGCGGGCACTGCCAAGCGACAGGCGATGGGAAAACAGGCGCCGATTTCGAGCGGAGAAGGCGGCGGAAAGCGGCGTAACGGGGGACATGCGGTTGCCTATCGCACTGGTCGGTCGTAACTGCAAACCCACAATTGCGGCCCGGTTTCCCTTGCGGGCAAACTGTGGCCGCTTTCGGACAGGAGTTTGCTGATGAACATCGAATTTGCCGCAAGCCGGACCGACCTGCCGCGCCTGGTCGGCCGGATCGTGGGCGAAGGGCCGCTGCCGCAGGGCACACCCGATCTGGTGGTGCAGGGCGCCGCTGCGGCGCGCTTTGCCGGCAAGGCGGGGCAGACGTTCGAAGCCTTTGTCAGCGGCCCTGCGGGCCTGTCGCGCCTGGCCTTTGCCGGTGCCGGCGATCTGGCCAGCGGCAACCGCCGTGCGGCGCTGGAGCGCGCCGCCGGCGCGCTGGTCGCCAAGTATCTCACCTCTGGCGAGGAAACCCTGGCGATCGACTTTGCCGGCAGCGGCCTGTCCGCCGAAGAGGCCACGGCGGTCCTGCTCGGCGCGCGGCTGCGCGCGTGGCAGTATCTCGTCTATCGCACCAGGCTGAAGGACGAGCAGAAGCCCTCGCTCAAGACCGTGGTGGCGCTCGATGCGCCCGAAGGCACGGAAAGCCTGTGGGCGGTGGAAAGCGCCGTGGCCGAAGGCGTGGAGTTCACCCGCGAGCTGGTGACTGAGCCGGCCAACGTGATCTATCCCGAAAGCTTCGTGGCCCGTTGCCAGGAACGCCTGGCTGGCACCGGCGTGGAAATCGTCGTGCTCGATGAACAGCAGATGGCGGACCTCGGCATGGGCGCGCTGCTCGGCGTGGCGCAGGGTTCGGTCAAGAAGCCGCGCCTGCTCGCCATGCGCTGGAAGGGCAAGGCCGGCACCAGGCCCACTGCCTTTGTCGGCAAGGGCGTGTGCTTCGACACCGGCGGCATCAGCATCAAGCCCGCCGCCGGCATGGAAGACATGAAGTGGGACATGGGCGGCGCGGCCACCGTGGCCGGCACCATGCTCACCCTGGCGCGGCGCAAGGCCGAAGCCGATGTGATCGGCGTGTGCGGCCTGGTGGAAAACATGCCCGACGGCAATGCCCAGCGCCCCGGCGACGTGGTCAGGAGCATGAACGGCCAGACCATCGAAGTGATCAACACCGACGCCGAAGGCCGCCTGGTGCTGTGCGATGCGCTGACCTGGGTGCAGAAGGAATACAACCCCGCCACGATCGTCGACCTGGCCACGCTGACCGGCGCGATCATCATTTCGCTGGGCCACGAGCACGCCGGCATGTTTGCCAACGACGATCTGCTGGCCAGCCAGCTCGATGCCGCCGGCAAGGCGGTGGGCGACATGCTGTGGCGCATGCCGATCGGCCCGGCCTATGACAAGCTGATCGACAGCCCGATTGCCGACATGAAGAACGTGGGGCCGCGCTATGGCGGCTCGATCACGGCGGCGCAGTTCCTGGCGCGCTTCATCGACAAGGGCGTGGCCTGGGCGCACCTCGACATCGCCGGCACGGTGTGGATCGACAAGCCCGGCGCCACCCACGACAAGGGCGCCACCGGCTTTGGCGTGCGCCTGCTCGACCGCTACGTGCGCGACGTGCTGGAAGGCTGACGCCATGCCCAAGATGCGGCGCAAGTCTGACCTGCCGAGCAAGACCTGCGCCGCGTGTGGCCTGCCGTTCACCTGGCGCAAGAAATGGGAGCGGGACTGGGACAATGTGAAGTATTGTTCCGACCGTTGCCGGCGGGGAAAGGGCGGGGCGGTTTAGGCTCCCACCACCCCCCGACCCCCTCCTCTGAAGAGGAGGGGGAGAACAGATGCCTGAAAGCCCCCTCCTCTTCAGAGGAGGGGGTCGGGGGGTGGTGCGAAGCCAAGCACGGCCCAGAAGGACCAAACCATGCGCGTCGATTTCTACCAGCTATCCCGCGATCCGGCCGAACTGGTCGTGCCGCTGATCGCGCGCAACACGCTGGGCGCGGGCGAGCGCCTGCTGGTGGTTTCCGAAGACGAAGCGCAACTGGCGCGGATCGGCGAGGCGCTGTGGACGCGGCTGCCCGATACGTTCCTGGCCAATGGCCGCGCCGGTGGGCCGCACGATGCGCGCCAGCCGATCCTGTTGTCCACCACGGTGGAACCGGCCAACGGCGCGCAGTTCGTCGCGCTGGCCGATGGCGGCTGGCGCGAAAGCGAGGGGGAGCGCGTGTTCCTGCTGTTCCCGCCCGACCGCATCGACGAAGCCCGCGCCACCTGGCGCCTGCTCGGCACGCGCGAGGGGGTGGAGCGCAAGTATTGGCGGCAGGACGGCGGGAAATGGCGCGAGGGTCCGTAAGTTTTGCCCCGCGCCTTGCGGATGCGGCCCATTCCGGCTAGGGGCGCGCCCAAACAACGCCCACCTTCGCAAGGAACGCATCATGGCGGTTACCCGCACCTTTTCGATCATCAAGCCCGACGCCACCCGCCGCAACCTGACCGGCGCGGTCACCAAGATGCTGGAAGAAGCCGGCCTGCGCGTGGTTGCTTCCAAGCGCATCCAGATGACCAAGGAACAGGCCGAAGGCTTCTACGGCGTGCACCGCGAGCGTCCCTTCTTCGGTGACCTGGTCTCGTTCATGACCAGCGGCCCCGTGGTCGTCCAGGTTCTGGAAGGCGAAGACGCCGTGAAGCGCAACCGCGACATCATGGGCGCCACCAACCCGGCCAACGCCGATGCCGGCACGATCCGCAAGGAACTGGCCGAATCGATCGAAGCCAACACCGTCCACGGTTCGGACTCGGAAGAAAACGCCGCGATCGAAATCGCCTTCTTCTTCAAGCCCGAAGAAATCGTCGGCTGATCCGATACCGGATTGCTGATGGCGAAAAGGGCCGGGGAGCATGCCGCTTCCCGGCCCTTTTCTCGTGGGCGTCACAACAGCGGGCTCATCATCGCCAGGGTGTTGCGCCATAGCCGCTTGGGCAGTGGGGTGCGCGCGGCCATGGCGGGGGTGATGGCCAGGCACTGGCCGAGCCATTCGCGCTGGCGGGCGGCCAGGTCGCGGGCCAGGGTGGCATCGGCGAACAGGATGTTGTTCTCGAAATTCAGCTCGAAGCTGCGGCGGTCGAGGTTGGCCGAGCCGATGATGCCGGCGCTGTCGTCGGCCACCATGGTCTTGGCGTGGAGCAGGCCGGGCAGGAATTCGAAGATATGCACCCCTGCTTCGAGCAGCGAGGGATAATAGCTGCGGCTGGCGGCGGCGACGAAGCGGCTGTCGTTGCGGCGCGGGACGATCAGGGTGACGGCCACGCCGCGCCGGGCCGCGCTGACCAGGGCGGTCAGCACCTGCTCGCCGGGCACGAAATAGGGCGTGGTGATTGTCAGGCTGCGGCGCGCGGCGTGAATCATCGCGGCAAAGCAGGCATTCATCGCGCCATAGGCCACGGTCGGCCCGGTACCGATGGCCTGGGCCACGATACCGTCGCCGCAGGTCGGGAGCGGCTGTTCGAGCAAGGCTGACAGATCATCGCCGCCTTCGGCCATCCAGTCGGCCGCGAACAGGAACTGCCACTGGCGGGCGACGGGGCCTTCCCAGCGCGTCATCACGTCCACCCATGGGGCGAAGCGCGGCTTGATGCGGAATTCGGGATCGGCCGCGTTCTGGCTGCCGCACCAGGCAATGGCATTGTCGATCACCACCGCCTTGCGGTGGTTGCGCAAGTCCACCCGGCCACGGATCAGCGTCCACAGCAGGTTGCCCACGGGCAGCGCCTCGCGCGCATCGACCCCGGCGTCGCGCAGCGCCTGCCAGTGGGCCGAACGCAAGAACCGGCGCGAGCCGAGCGCATCGGCGAGCACGCGCACCGCCACCCCGCGCCGGGCTGCGCGGATCAGCGCCTGGGCCAGGGCGGCGCCGCTCTCGTCATCGAGCCAGATGTAGAAGCAGACGTGGACGCTGGCTTGCGCAGCCTCGATATCGGCAATGATCGCGGCGATCGCGGCGCGGTTGTCGGCGGCGATCCGGGCGCGGTTGCCAGTGGTGGCGGCCAGGCCATTGACCGAGGCGGCCAGGGCGAAGGGCGGTTGCCAGGGGCTGGCGGCAATGGCGGCCGACCCGGCGGGATCGGCCGGCGGGCGCGGCAGCGCGGCCTCCACGCCCAGCCCGTGCAGCCGGCGGCGGCGGATCAGGCGCGTGTCGCCCCACAGGATATAGGCGGGAATGCCCAGCCCCGGCAGCACCATCACCACCACCAGCCAGGCTAAGCGCGCGGCGGGATCGCGGTGCGGCCGCAGGATCACGCGCAGCAGGGTGGCCGCTTCGGCAACCGTGGCCAGCGCCAGGAAGATCCAGTGATAGATGGTCATGTGGGGCTGTGGTCCCACCCCGGCCGCGATTTGTCTAGGGCTTAGGCCGTAACGCCCTGGCGGCCATACCATCCCGCCAGCATGCGCCAGATCGCGCCGACCGCGATCAGGCCGAGCAGGATCGGCAGGCGGAACCCGGCCCCGGCCTCCAGCAGGCCGGCGGCGATCAGGCAGGCCAGCGAGCAGCCCAGATCCCAGCCGCCTTCGGTGGCCATGTTGAAGCGCAGCGTGCACGAAGAGGCGCGGGCCATGGCATAGAGCGGGGCGAGCATCGCCGTGGCCGCCATCGGCGTGACCAGTGCGCCCAGCGCCGTCGCGCCCACGGCGGCCAGCGGCGTGTCGAATGCCAGGGCCTTGGCCAGCAGGGCCAGGATCGCCGCGCCATAGGCCAGCGCCAGCGAATGCAGCGGGCGGCCGCCGTCGATCAGATGGCCGATCAGCAAGCTGCCGGCGGCAGCGGCCACGCCAGCCACGGCAATTGCCCCGCCAAAGGCATCGAAATGCTGGCCCAGGGTAACGAACAGCGCCAGGTTCCAGATCACCGTGGCGCAGCCGGCGTGGAACCCCTCGGACAGATAGAGACGGCGGGCGAACAGCGTCAGCGGCCGGTCGAGCGCGGCCTCGCGCGCCACATGCGGGTTGGGCGCGCCAATCAGCGGCAGCACGGCGGCCAGTTGCACCAGGGCAATCGCGCCAAAGCCGATCAGCGGACCGGCGCGATCGACCAGCAGCCCGCCGACCAGCGGCGCGACGATGCCGACCACGGCGGTGGTCGCCTGCTGGATCGACACCTGGCGGCCGCCCCGGTCGCTGTCGGCCAGCGCCGAGACGAAGCTGTGCCAGCCGGTCCAATAGAGCACGCTGCCCAGGCCCGTCACCAGGATGAACAGGGCGAGCATGGCCACGGCCGGCACCGGCCCCGCGCCCGGCACGAACGGCAGCAGCAGGAAGCTGACCACGCGCACCAGCACGCCAATGAGCACCACGGTGCGCAGGCCCGCGCGCCAGGCCAGCGGCAGCACCAGCCCGCGCAGGGCAAAACGCGCCAGCAGCGTGCCGGCAAAGGCGGCCAGGGCCATGCCATGGGAAAAGCCCTGCGCCACCAGGAAGCCGGCAATGAACAGCCCGCCGCTCGATTCAACAAACGATTGCAGACCGACGTGGACATAGATGCGGCGCATCGGATCGGCGGCCATCGCGATCAGAACTCCAGCATGGCGGCAAGGCGGCGGGGCGCGACGGCGGCCCAGCTCCGTTGCAGCCAGGCGGCGATATCGTCCCAATCGACGTCGCCAAGGTCAAGGCGGATGGCCACCCAGCCGTCGCCGAAATAGGCCGGCCGGAAGAAGCGCTCGGGATCGTTCTCGATCAACTGCGCCTGTTCCTCGATCCCGCTGATCTTGACCAGCAGCGCCACGCGGCCATCGCCGTGGTGATCGGCGCTGACATAGGCGAATTTCTTGCCCTTGATCACGCCGAAGCAGGACATGCCATGGCTGTTCACTTCGTCCGCCTCGGGCAGGGCCATGGCGCGTTCGCGCACTTGCGCGGTCAGCCAATCGGGGCTGGTCTCGCGGGTGACGAGCGTTTCGAGGCAGCGCGAATAGAGCTGGTGTTCGGCAAACAGCACGCGGCCCGCCAGCGTCTCGGGCGTGTCGCCGGGCAGGATCGCCACGCGCGTCTGGCCCAGGATCGGCCCGTCATCCAGTTCCGGGGTGACCAGGTGGACGGTGCAGCCGCCGTGGCTGTCCCCGGCGGCAATCGCGCGCTCGTGGGTGTGCAGGCCCTTGTAGAGCGGCAGCAGCGAAGGGTGGATATTGAGCATGCGCCCGTCCCAGCGGGCCACGAATTCGGGCGAGAGGATGCGCATGTAGCCCGCCAGCGCGATATAGCGCGCGCCATGGGCCAGCACTTGCGCTTCCATCAGCGCGTCGTGCTCGGCGCGGGGAATGCCCTTGTGCGGCAGGGCAAAGGTGGGCACGCCCTCGGCCGCGGCCAGGGCCAGGCCCTTGGCGGCGGGATCGTTGGAAAGCACCAGCACGATCTCGTACGGGCAACCGGGCGCACGGCTGGCATAGAGCAGGGCAGCCATGTTGGTGCCGCTGCCCGAGATGAAAACCGCTACCTTTGCCTTGGCCACTGTGTTCAATCCTTGGCGCGCTGGGTTGGTGTGGGTGGGCGCTGGGGCCTTCGACAGGCTCAGGCCGAACGGACTGTTGGGTTAGGAGAAATTGTCACCACCCCCCGTTCGGGCTGAGTTTGTCGAAGCCCCCCGCACCCGAACCTCAGCCGATGTGCACCGCTTCCCAGGCTTCGCGCGCAGACCAGGCTTCGGCGCTGCCGAACACGGTGCAGCCCTTGTCGCCTTCCACCACGGTGCCGATGGTGAACACGGTTTCGCCCGCAGCGGTCAGGTCGGCAGACAGGCTTTCCGCTTCGCCAGCCTCCACGGCCAGTACCATGCCGATGCCGCAGTTGAAGGTGCGCGCCATTTCGCCCGGCTCGATATTGCCCTGGGCCTGGAGGAAGGCCATCAGGCGCGGCTGCTCCCAGCTATCGGCATCGATCCGCGCATGGAGCCCCTTGGGCAGCACGCGGGGCACGTTTTCCAGCAGGCCACCGCCGGTGATGTGGGCGAGGGCATTGATCCGGCCCGAGCGGATGAACGGCAGCAGCGTCTTCACATAGATGCGCGTGGGTTCGATCAGCACGTCGATCAGCAGGCGCTCGTTGTCGAACAGCGCCGGGCGATCGAGCTTCCAGCCCTTGTCGGCGGCAAGGCGCCGTACCAGCGAATAACCGTTGGAATGGACGCCCGACGAAGCGAGGCCGAGCAGCACGTTTCCGGCCGCCACCTTGTCGCCGGTCAGTTGCTCACCGCGTTCCACCGCGCCGACGCAGAAACCGGCAAGGTCATAGTCGCCATCGGCATACATGCCCGGCATTTCCGCCGTCTCGCCGCCGATCAGGGCACAGCCAGCCAGCTTGCAGCCATCGGCAATGCCGGCCACGACTCGCTCCGCCACGCCGTTGTCGAGCCGGCCGGTGGCGAAATAATCCAAGAAGAACAGCGGTTCGGCGCCCTGCACGATCAGATCGTTGACGCACATCGCAACCAGGTCGATGCCGATCGCATCGTGGCGATCATGATCGATCGCCAGCTTCACCTTGGTGCCCACGCCATCGTTGCCCGCGACCAGCAGCGGGTCTTTGTAACCGGCTGCCTTGAGATCGAAAAAGCCGCCGAATCCGCCCAGTTCGGCGTCGGCGCCGGGGCGTGCGGTGGCCTTGGCAAGCGGGCCGATGGCCTTCACCAATGCGTTGCCGGCGGCGATGTTCACGCCGGCCTGTTCGTAGGAATAGCTCTGGGGCTTGGAGGTGTCGTTGGCCATGATGATCGGCGCCTAGCCGTTTCCGGCTTGGATTTCCACTTGCCTTTGGGCAAAAGCGCCCGGCACATTTTGTCCGGAGTTCCCTTGGCCGTCCTGCGCCTGTCCCGTCCGCTTCGTTTTTCCCGCTCGTGGCTGCTGTCTGGTGCCGGTGCGCTGGTGCTGGCCGTGGGCGGAGCGCTGGTCGGCCCGGCGATCCTGGCGCAGATCGAGGGCGATCGCGGCATCGCTCCGATCGCCAGCACCGGCGATTTTGAGGTGAGCGGGATCGAGGTCAACGTGCAGGGCAGCTCTGCCGCCGATGCGCGCGCCAAGGGTTGGCAGGAAGCGGAAAAGCTGGCCTGGCAAAAGCTTTGGAAAACCAACAGCCTGGGCGGAGGTGAGGCCCCCGCGCTCGATGCTGGCACGCTTGATGCCATGGTAGCGGCAGTGGTCGTGGAGCAGGAGCAGATCGGCCCGCACCGCTATATCGCGCGGCTGGGCGTGACGTTCGATCGCGCCCGCACCGGCGGCTATCTGGGCATGCATGGCCAGGTCGCGCGCTCTGCGCCGCTGCTGATCATTCCGGTGCTTTATGAAGGCGGCGTGGCTTCGGTCTATGAAACGCGCACGCCCTGGCAACGGGCCTGGGCCGAATTCCACACCGGCGAAAGCGCGATCGACTATGTCCGCCCCAATGGCGGGGGTGCCGATTCGCTGTTGCTGACCGAAGGGCAACTGACCCGGCGCAGCCGCAACTGGTGGCGCCTGGTGCTCGACGAATTCGGCGCGGCCGACGTGGTGATGCCGATCGCCCGGCTGACCCGCGAATTCCCCGGCGGCCCGATCCACGGCACGTTCACCGCGCGCCACGGGCCGGACAACCGCTTCATCGGCCAGTTCGACCTGACCGCGCCGAGCGACGACCAGTTGCCGCAGATGCTGGCCGATGCCGTCCACCGCCTCGACGCGCTCTACACCCAGGCCTTGCAGCAGGGGCAGCTTGCGCCCGATCCCTCGCTCAACATGGCGCCGCAGCTTGATACCAAGCTGATCAACCAGATCCTCGATTCGCTGGGGCCGGTGCAGCAGTCTGCGCCGAGCACGACGCCCGCGCCGGGAGTACCAGTAACCGGCGCGGCGCCGGCCGGGCCGGCGGCGGCCACGTTCACCGTGCAGGTGGCAACCGCCGACGGCGCCGCGCTCGACGCTGGCCTGGCTGCCGTGCGCGGCGTGGCCGGGGTGCAGGGCGCGGCCACCAGCAGCGTGGCGATCGGCGGCACTTCGGTGCTGCGCGTGACCTATGCCGGCAATCTGGAAACCCTGGCGGCGGCCCTGCGCGCGCAGGGCTGGAAAGTGACGGCCGGGGCCAACGCCCTCTCGATCCGCAGATAGCGCTGGTTTTCCCGGTCTTATCCCCACCCCCGGTGGTGCGATCCACAGGGTAGCCCCCAGATTCGCACGGTTTCGGCGCCGGTCAGGGGCTATGGGCCGTTCCCTTCCCGTTCCCTCGTTCCTATATGGCCTGCCATGACCAGCCAGATTGCCCTTCCTCTTTCGCCGGCCCACGGCGCTGAAAACATCGTGGTCGGCCCGTCGCTGCAACCGGTGATCGATGGCCTGATGGCGGGCCAGGACTGGCCCTATCGCAGTTGCATCCTGTCTGGCCCCTCGCGTTCGGGCAAAAGCCTGCTGGCGCGCTGGTTCGTCGCCTCGGATCTGGGCGACGCGCTCGACGGCGCCGATCGCCTGCCCGAAGACGAGGTGTTCCACGCCTGGAACCGCGCGCAGGCCAGCGGCCGGCCGCTGTTGCTGATCAACGATGCCGGGCCGGGGCAATGGCGGGTGAAACTGCCCGACCTGGGCTCGCGCCTGGGCGGGTCGATGGCGCTGACCATTCCCGCGCCCGATGAGGAGCTGCTGGTGCAACTGCTGGAAGAGCATGCCGCGCGGCGCGGGCTGGCTCTGGGCGATGGCGTGCTGGCGTTCCTGCTGCCCCGGGTGGAGCGCAGCCATGCCGCGGCCGAAACCCTGGTGGAAACAATCGACCGCCTCAGCCTTGAGCGCAAGGCGCCCGTCACCATATCGCTGGTGCGCGATGCGCTGGCGCAAGTGCAGGGCGCGGATTGACCGCGCAGGCGCCAAGGAGACATAAGGGGCGATGGTTTCAGGCCTGATCGAATACCTGGATTCCATTCGTGCCCGCGATCCGGCGCCGCGTTCGCGTTGGGAAATCCTGCTTTACCCCGGTCTCTGGGCCGTGGCGCTGCATCGCGTGGCGCACTGGCTGTTCGAAGGGCGAATGTTTTTCCTGGCGCGGCTGGTCAACCATCTGGCGCGGTTCCTGACCGGGATCGACATCCATCCCGGCGCCACGATCGGCCGCCATCTGTTCATCGATCATGGCTTTACCGTGATCGGCGAGACGGCGCAGATCGGCGACACGGTGACGATCTACCAATGCGTGACGCTGGGCGGCACCAATCCGGCCAACGGCGTGGCGGGCAAGCGCCATCCCACGCTGGCCGACGGGGTGATCGTCGGTTCGGGCGCGCAGATCCTGGGACCGATCACGGTGGGCGAAGGCGCACGGGTTGGCGCCAATGCGGTGGTGACCGAGGATGTTGCCCCGGGCACCACGATGGTCGGCTGGAAAGCGCGGCCCACCCATGTGCCAATGGAGGCCTGGCTGCGCGATTTCATGCCCTATGGCACGCCCTGCGCGGACCCTTGCCCCGATCTGTCCGGCGTGGCCGATGCCGCGCGGGTAGAGGCACTGGAAGCCGAAGTGGCCGCGCTCAAGGCGCAAGTGGCGGCGCTGCTTGCGCAGCAGACGGTGATGCCCTGAGCGCGCCCGTCAATGGGCCGGCTGACATGCCGGGCAACGTGGTGCCGCTGGTGCCGGCCGCGCGTATCGCCGCGCAAGTGGCGTTCGACCGGCTGGAACTGCTGCGCATTCTCGATCTTTACGGCCGCATGGTGGCGGCGGGGCTGTGGCGCGACTATGCGATGGATTTCGGCAAGGAAGCGGCCAGTTTCTCCGCCTTTCGGCGCACCGCCGAGCGCCCTACCGCGCGCATCGAAAAGCGCCCCGCGCTGCGTGGCCGCCAGGGCATGTGGGCGCTCTATGGCGAAGCGGGGCAAGTGCTCAAGCGCGGGCACGAGCTGGCCGGCGTCCTCTCCCCGCTTGAGCGGCGGCTGCTCAAGGTGGTGGAAGACTAGCCTTCTGCTGCCTGCATTGGCGCTGGTGAACGCCTGCCACGATGCGCCGGCCCGCCGGGCCACCGGGCCGCGCGAAACCCCGGTCATGCGCGTGGTCTATCGCGACGCGCACGATCGCATGCTGCTGACCTTTCCGCGCGATGGCGACGCGGCGATCACCACTCGCCTGGTGGACGATGAATGCCACGCGCCCCTGCTGATCGACGGGCAGACCGGCGCGGCGCGGCGCCTCTCCGCGCGCGAGGCGATGGACCGCACCCACACCATGCAGCTTGCCGGGGCAACGCCAGGGGTTTGCCCGCGTTAGTTTCCGCACCGTAAGGTAATCGCCGGATGCCCCGGTTACCGAAGCCTTGCACGGTGCGCGCTATCGCCATGCGCTGAACCGCAGGCGCAGCAGGGCCTGCCCCGAAGGCATCAATGAAAGTACCAAACATGGCATGGACAGGCGCGCGGCTGGGCAGTCTGGAAGACAAGTCGATCGACGCGCGGCTCAATATCCAGGCCCGCGCGGCGATCATTTCCGCCGTGGTGATGTTTGCCACGATCATCACCAGCTCGCTGCTCGCCCTCGATCGCCAGAAGCAGGCCCATGTCTATGCCCAGCAGGCCTTGCGCGCGGCGATGCTGGAAAAGGATTTCACCTCGCTGGCGCGCGACGTGTTCCGCCATGCCGCAATCAACACCGCCGATAGCCGCAAGGACGTGGACGGCAATATCGGCGACATGAAGGATTCGATGACCGCCGCCAAGGCCGAGCTGGACGATTCCGAAGATGCCGTGGTGGACGAGGTGGCCGGCAAGTTCGACCGCTATGTCGCCCTGGTCAATCAGGCCTTCGCCAATGGCCAGGTGGACCATGCCACGCTCAAGCAGGCGGAACACATGGGCGACGAGATCGACGACACGATCGAGAAGATCCGCAATCCGGTGATCGCCAAGGCCGCTGCGGTGGACGCGCAACAGACCATGCTGGCCTGGGTGACGCTGGCCGTGACCGGGGCGATCAGCGGCTTGATCGGCGCCTTCTCGTTTCTTCTGGCGCGCCGCGTGCGTCGCTCGATTTCGGGCGAGCTGGGCGAACTGGCCAGCACCATCGGCCGGATCACCGATGGCCACTACAACACCATGGTGCCGTTTGGCGATCGCGCCGACGATATCGGCCAACTGGCGCGGGCGGCGGTGAACCTGCGCGAAACCAGCAAGGCGCGGGAGGAAGCCGACCACGAGATGCGCACCCTGGTCAATGCCATGGTCAGCGCGCTCGATCGCCTGGCGCAGGGCGATCTGACCGTGACGATGCCCGAAGTCTCCCCCGCCTTTGCCAAGCTGCGCACCGATTTCAACGGCGCGGTCAAGGCGCTGCACGATGCGATCAGTTCGGTCTCGATGGCAGCGGCCGCGATCGAGAACGGCGCGCGCGAAATCGATGCCGCCAGCCACGATCTTTCCCTGCGGTCAGAAGCGCAGGCGGCCGACCTCAGCGCCGCTGCGGCCAAGCTGGGCGAAGTGACCGGCACGGTGAAGGACACCGCCAGCAGCGCCACCGAAGCCGCCGGCGTGGTCAGCACTGCCGTGCGCGAGGCGGGCGAGGGCGGCCAGACCATTCGCGAGGCGGTGTCCGCCATGGGCAATATCGAGAAAGCCTCTGACGAGATCAGCCAGATCATCAGCGTGATCGACGGCATCACATTCCAGACCAACCTCCTGGCGCTCAACGCCGGGGTCGAAGCGGCGCGCGCGGGCGAAGCGGGCAAGGGCTTTGCCGTGGTGGCCAGCGAAGTGCGCGCCCTGGCACAGCGATCGTCGGACGCGGCCAGCCAGATCCGCAGCCTGATCGAATCGTCGGGCCGCGAGGTTTCGGGCGGGGTGCAACTGGTGCGCCGCGCGGGTGAGGCATTCGGCGCGATCGGGCAGCGCATTGCCCAGATCACCGCGCTGGTCGAACGCATTCGCGAGGGATCGGAGCACCAGTCGCAGAGCCTGGGCACGATCAACGTGGCCGTGGCCGGCATGGATCGCACCACGCAGCAGAACGCGGCCATGGTGGAAGAAGCGACGGCCGCAGCCAAGAGCCTGGCCACCGAAGCGCGACAATTGACCGACCTGGTCGATCGCTTTGCCATCGCCAACCGGGCGGGCGCCTATCGCCCGGCGGCGCAGCCTGCGCGGTCGGCGCCTGTATCGCACGCCGTTCACGGCAACCTGGCGCTGGTCCACGCCGACGACGATTTCAGCGCGTTCTGATCGCTTCGGCGGCCAGATCGCGGATCGGCACGCGCACCCGCATGCGCACGGCGAGCAGCGCGGTGCCGCTGACCTTGCGCTGCACCAGCAGGGTCTGCACCGGCGGCACGTGCCAGGCGGCGCGGTCTTCGGCAATCGGGCGGCCGATCCGGCGCAGGTCTTCCACGAAGCGGCGGTCCGAGAAATCGAGCGGGCCGGGGCGCGAGAGATGCGCCATCAGGATCGCGATCATCGCATCGATGCGCTCGCCGTGCCGTTCGAGCAGAGTGGGGGAGACGAAACCCACTTGCAGGATCGCCTCGCGCAGCGCCTGCGGGTCTTCGGCAAGCCCGGCGGCCAGCACGGCGCGATAGGCAGCGGCGGTCTCGGCCGGGACCGGACGGGCCGCGCCGAAATCGAGCAGCACCAGCCTGCCGCTGTCGGGCTGCCAGCGATAGTTGGCAAAGTTGGGATCGGTCTGCATGTAGCCGAACACGAACAACTCGTGCAGCACCAGGTTGAGCAGCGCGGTCAGCATCGCGTCGCGCTGCTCCTGCGGCGCTTCCGCCAAAGTGTCGATCGGCCGCCCTGCGACATAGTCCATCGCCAGGACGCGGGTGGTGGTCAGCTCTTCCACCGGCGCGGGCACCAGGAAGCGCGGGTCGTCAGCCAGCAGATCGCGATAGTGGCGCATCTGCGCTGCCTCGCGCACATAGTCGGCCTCTTCGTGCAACTGGCGCTTGGCCTCTTCCAGCAGCGGCGCGATGTCGAGCGAGGCGGGCAGCAGGTTGGACAGGCGCAGCAGCGTGGCCACGTTGTCCACATCCGCATCAATGCTGGCGGCAACGCCCGGATACTGCACCTTGATCGCCAGTTCGCGCCCATCGGGCAGGCGGGCCCGGTGGACCTGCCCGATCGAGGCGGCCGCCAGCGGGCGCGGGTCGAAGTGGGCAAAGCGGCGGCGCCAGTCCGCGCCCCATTCGGCATTGAGCACTTTCTGCAATTGCGCGGGCGGCATGTGATGGGCCGAATCGCGCAACCGCGCCAGGATCGCGGTGAGTTCGGCGGGGAGCATGTCACCGGCATCGAGCGAGAGCATCTGGCCCAGTTTCATCGCCGCGCCGCGCAGGCGGGAAAGCTGCTCCGTCACGCGCAGGGCATTGGCCGGGGTCAGCACCAGGTCACTCAATTGCGGGCGCTCGCCGCGCGCCAGGCGCTTGGCCCCTTCGGCCACGACACCACCGGCCAGGCCCCCGGCCAGTTGGCCGAACGCCGCCAGGCGCGACAGTCGGCCGCTGGGCACCTTGCGCGCGCTGGCGCTGCTGCGGGCCGAATCGCTCATGCCAGGTCTTTCAGCAAGGCGGGAATCTCCTGTTTCAGGGCAAAGAAGCCACGCCGGCAGTGCGGCCAGACGGCCTTGTCCCATGCGCGCAGATGCTCGGCCAGAACGCAGCCTTGCGCAGACAGCGCGGCGCGGATCGCGGGCAAGGCATCGGCACGCAGGCCGACGGGAACGAAACCGGTGACAATCTGCGTGGTTCCGGCACCCTGAGCCGCAGCGGCCAGTTCGGCCGGGCTGTTGATCCACTGCACCGGTGCGTTCCAATGGGCCGCCGCGCGGGCCAGCGCGTCATCCAGCGCAGCCGCGTCTGCGGCAGTGCCGGCATCGCTGCGACAGGCAACCACGGCGCGCACAGGCAGGCGGGCAAGGGCGGCCTCCTGCTCCAGTCCCGCGTCTTCGGGCGTGATCCACAGCAGGGCTGGGCGACCCGGATCGACTGCCGGGGTGGTGCGCCATGGTGCGGCCAGGGGCGCGGGTGCGTCGCCGGGAATGATCGCCTGCGTGGCCAGGCCCCGGGGATGAAAGCGGCCATCGGTCATCGCGGTGATGCGCGCGGCATCGGCCAGGTAGGCCTTGCCCGCCGTATGCAGCCCTGCCACCCAGCGCCAGGACAGCGTGTTGGAGGCCGGATCACCATCGCGCAACTGGTCGAGGAAATGGGCGGCGCCCAGCTGCCACGGCAGGCCCAGCGTGAAGATCCAGATTGAGGCGACCTGCATCCGTGCCCAGTTGTGCAAGTATCCGGTCTCGGCCAGTTCGCCGATCCAGTGGTCGAATGCATCGATCCCGGTGCGGCCGGTGAGGGCATCCCGGTGCCGCGCGGCGAGATCAGGATCGCGGGCCAGGCGGGCTGTGGCAGCGTCTCGCCCGGCCAAATAGCGGGTCCAGATCGCCGGGCGCTGCTCCAGCCAGCCTTTCCAGTAGGTGCGCCAGAATACTTCGCTGATGAAACTGGCCGCAGCCTCTGGCCCGTGCGCCGCAAGCACGGCGCGCACCACTTCGGCCTCGCTGATCGTGCGGCGGCGCAGTGCGGCAGACAGGCGCGAGACGGCGCGATGCTGCCCCGGCCCGTGATCGAAATTGCGCCCCTTGGCATAGGCGGCGCCAGCCTGCGGCACGAATTGCGCCAGGCGCGCCAGCGCATCGGCGCGGGTGACGGGAAAGGATGGGGCCGATGCCATCCCCGGCCTATCGGCGTGATTGCCCGTGGCGGCGAGCCGTCCCTTAGGTCAGGCGAACACCGACGTTGCGGCGCGTTCGTGCTGTGCCGTGTTCACCTGGCGGACCAGGACCCGGAACAGAACGCAAGCGGTCAAGCCGGCGAGCGCGGCAATCGGGGTCAGGACAAAACGATCCATTTCGGTATCGACAACGTGGCGGCTGCCCGACAGGTTCATGCTGAGTGTCGCCACGACCCAGGCACCCCACCATTGCGCCATCAACGGGGGCGCCTTGGGAGTGTGGCCGGACGACAGTTCCATGCTTTGGCTCCAGATCTCGCGCATGACGTCAAATGGCTTGAACAGCGAGGCGATCGGAACGAATGCCCAGAGCCATGCCATCGTCGGCCCGTGTTTCAGGGGAATGCCGGCTGCGCGCAGATTGGCATTGGCGCGATAGAACCACATGCAGCACATCGCCATAGTCACGATCATGACCACGAGAGCGATAACCGTGAAGGGTCCCATGATTGAAGGCAGTCGTGCAACGCCGTCCAAGGGACCGTCACCGATCAGGGCCACGGCCATCGTGCTACCGCTGATGGGCAACAGCCACGACAGCGCCCTGGTCAATCGGTTGAGCCGGAAAAGCCCTTGTTCCAACGTCAATCGCGCCACACGCATCCCCCGCCTTTTCCCGATGGATAGGCGCAGGATGCGGGTGGCGGCAAGGGCAGATCAGGCGATCTTGCGGACCCAGCCGTGGGTATCTTCGGCTTCACCGCGCTGGATCGAGACCAGGCGCTGGCGCAGCTTTTGCGTGAGCTGGCCCGGCCCGCCCGAGCCGATCACGAATTCGCCGTTGTGATCGGCCACTTTGCCCACCGGGGTGACGACCGCGGCCGTCCCGCAGGCAAAGGTTTCGACGAGCTTGCCCGAAGCGGCATCGGCGCGCCACTGGTCGAGGCTGTAGCGTTCCTCGCGCACGGTCAGGCCTTCCTCGCGCGCCAGGGCGATCAGGCTCTCGCGGGTGATGCCCGGCAGGATCGTGCCCGAAAGCGGCGGGGTGAGGATCGAGCCATCGTCGAAGGCGAAGAACAGGTTCATCCCGCCCAGTTCCTCGATCCACTTGTGCTCGGCCGCGTCGAGGAACAGCACCTGGTCATGGCCGCGCGCAAAAGCCTCGGCCGTAGGCACCAGGCTGGCGGCATAGTTGCCGCCGCACTTGGCTGCGCCCGTGCCGCCGGGTGCGGCGCGGGTATAGTCGCTGACCCAGATCGACACGGCGGGCGAGCCGGACTTGAAGTAGTTTCCGGCCGGGCTTGCGATCACCATGAAGCGATAGGCCTTGGCCGGGCGCACGCCGAGGAAGGCTTCCGACGCGAACATGAACGGGCGCAGGTAGAGCGAGCCGCCTTCGACCGTGGGGAACCAGTCTGCATCGGTGAGGACGAGCTGTTCCACCGCCTGTACGAACAGGTCTTCGGGAATTTCGGCCATGGCCAGGCGCCGGGCCGAGGCATTGAAGCGCGCGGCATTGGCTTCGGGGCGGAACAGGGCGATGCCGCCATCGGCGAGGCGATAGGCCTTCAGCCCTTCAAAGATTTCCTGGGCATAGTGCAGCACGGCGGCCGCCGGATCGAGCGCGATCGGGCCATAGGGCAGGATTTCGGCCTTGTGCCAGCCTTCTGCTTCGGTCCATTCGATGGACACCATGTGGTCGGAAAACTTGGTGCCGAAGCCCGGATTGGCGAGCACCTCCGCGCGCACCTGCGCCGTGGCCGGCGCGGGGTGGGGAACGCGGGTAAAGCGCAACGCGGGCGCGGCGGTGGTCGCCATGGCACAATCATCCTTGAAGATAGGGAATCGGTGATTCGCCCGTTGAACGATTGTTGCGCCAAACGCAAGGAAAAAGAAATAAATGTGAAGGGCCGCTTCGGCAGTCCCGAAACGGCCCTTCGCATGGTCAGCGGCCGGAAGTGCCGCTCACGAAGCCTTTATCGCTGTGCTGGAAATCAGCGATAATGCCTCGCGCTGCGGAATGCCGACCTCTCTGCTGAACCATGAGACATCGGATCACCTCCTTTCGCGCTGTTGAGCCAAAGTCGCTGCCCGGGGCGTTCCGAAACAGCTAGGCCGGGAGGGCTTGCGAACCGCTCACCGACCTTGTGATCTATGTGCGCAATCGATCGCCAAACAACAAGACTTGCATTCATTTATTTTGCCGTCAAAATCGCCGCTTCGTGCCTGCGCCGATGCACCGGAAAACCGCCAATTCCGGCGACTTTCAGCGGCAATCCTCCACCACGCGGCCCACTTCTGCCCATGCGGGCAGGATCAGCGTGGGCAGGCCGTTCACGTCCACCATGAAGCGGCCCCGGCTGAACGCCATGGCATCGAGCAGATTGTCCCGCGCGGGCAGGGTGATGACCAGGCTCTGCGCATCGGCGGGCACCGCGCTGAGCGCGCGTTGCTGGCTGGTGGTGGTGATCGCGGCGGGCACCGGCTGGCCCGCTGCCCCGGCAATGATCAGGGCGACCTGGCCCTGGCGGCATTCCATGGCCAGCACAGGCGCGGCGCCCGGCTGCCCGAATTGCGCGCGGCCATCGGCATAGCGCCAGGTGCCCGGCGTTTGCGGCCAATCGCGCCAGTCGCTGGATCGGGTGGCGGCCACTGGCGGCGGGGCCGGGCGGGGCGTCGGCGGCGCAGGGCGCACGGGAGCGGGCGGAATCACCGCCTGCGGCGCGCAGGCCGTGGCGAGCGTCAGGAGAGCGAAGGTCGCGACACAGGCGCGAAACCGGGCAGGAAGCAGCGGAGAATTGTGCCCGGACCGGGCCACATGGTTGATCTTCATGCCCGGCTTATGGAAGGAAGCGCGCGTGACGACAAGCCGAACGCCCCCGCCCGATCCGGCACCCCGTGCCAAACCCGCCACGAAACAGCGCGTGGACCAGCTTCTGGTCGAACGCGGTCTGGCCGAAAGCCGCGCCCGCGCCCAGGCGCTGATCCTGGCCGGCCTGGTCTTCGCCGGCGAGGCCAAGGTAGCCAAGGCCGGGCAGACCGTGCCCGCCGATGCCGCCATCGAGGTGCGCGGCCGCGATCACCCGTGGGTGTCGCGCGGCGGCATCAAGCTGGCCCATGCGATCGACCACTTCGGGCTCGATCCGGCCGGGGTGGTGGCGATGGACATCGGCAGTTCCACCGGCGGGTTCACCGATGTCCTGCTGCAAAAGGGGGCCACCCATGTCTTTGCGGTGGATTCGGGCACCAACCAGTTGGCGTGGAAGCTGCGCCAGGATCCGCGTGTCACCGTTCTGGAGCAAACCAGCGCGCGCATCCTGACCCCTGCCCATATCGACCAGGCCGCCACCTGGGTGGTGTGCGATGCCAGCTTCATCGCCTTGCGCAAGGTGCTGGAAGTGCCACTGTCGCTGGCGGCGCGGCCCACCCGGCTGGTGGCGCTTATCAAGCCGCAGTTCGAGGTAGGGCGCAGCGAAGTGGGCAAGGGCGGGGTGGTGCGCGATCCGGCGCTGCACGCGCGGGTCTGCAGCGAAGTGCGCGACTGGCTGGAGGGCGAAGGCTGGGACGTGCAGGGGATTGTCGAAAGCCCGATCACCGGGCCGGAGGGCAACGTAGAATTCCTTATATCTGCGTTTCGGAATGAGATTCCCTCGCCAATTGCCTAGAGCCACGACACTTGCCATACCGGGCGGCGGAACCGGCCGCTTCGGAACCATTTGCTTGAGGCAGACGTAAAACCACACCATGCGTTATCTTGCTTCGCCCGCGCAGCTTCGTGCCAGCCTCATGCGCTGGTCCCTTTTCACCATTCCGCTGGTGTTGGGGCTCGGTTTCCTGTCCGGCCGCTCGGCCGGCAGCGGGCCGGACAACCCGTGGTTTGCCAACCTGGTCAAGCCGGCGCTGTTTCCACCCCCGGCCACGTTCGGCATCGTGTGGAGCGTGCTCTACCTGATGATGGGGCTGGCGCTGGCCATGGTCCTCTCCGCGCGCGGTGCGCCGGGCCGGCCGGGCGCGGTGGCGGCCTTCATCGTCCAGTTGCTGCTCAACCTGGCCTGGAGCCCGGTGTTCTTCGCGCTGCATCGCATGGTCGTGGCGCAGGGCATCATCCTGGCGCTGATCCCGCTGGTGGCGCTGACCCTGTTCCTGTTCCGGCGGGTGCGCCCGGCGGCGGGCTGGCTCCTGGCGCCTTACCTCGCTTGGGTATGCTTTGCCGCCGTGCTCAATTTCCAGTTCATCCAGGCCAATCCCGGTGCTGATGGTGCGGCTGCGCCGCAGGCGGCGGTGCGGGTGAACCTGTAAATCGCGCGACTCTGTGCGGGATTAAGTGGATTGGGCGCTTGCGGTTCGCGGGCGCCCGCACCATGTAGGCGGCCACACGTTCAACCCCAGGATGGGCCGCCATGCAGACCGAAAACCCGATGATCGCCGATTTCGTCAAGGTGCTGAACAGCGCTGCCGGTACGCTGGCCGGCCTGGGCCGCGAAGCGGGCGAAACCGCGCGCGAAAAGGCCCGCGAAGTGTTCGGCGGCTTCGACTTCGTCAGCCGCGAGGAGTTTGCCGCGGTCAAGGACATGGCCGCCGCCGCGCGCGAGGAAGTCGAAACGCTCAAGGCGCGCATCGCCGACCTCGAAGCGCGGCTCGCCGGGCAGGACGCCGGGCAGGGCCAGGCCTGAACACCAGGCATCACGGGGCGGCGCGCATCCCCTGTTCGCGCGCCGCGTCCACCAGCCAGTCGTGAAACTTGACCAGGCCGGGGTGGTCTCGCCAGTCCGGCCGCAGGACCAGGTAATACTGGCCCTCATCGACCAGGGCCGTGGCAAAGGGCGTGACCAGTGCGCCCGATTGCAGTTCCGGCTCGATCAGGAAGCGTGGCAGCAGCGCCGCGCCCGAGCCAGCCGCCGCCGCCTGCGCCAGCATCAGGAAATGCTCGAAGGTCGCGCCCTTGAGCGGTGGCAGGCCGTCGATGCCGGCCAGCGCGAACCAGCGGTTCCACGCGGTGCGGCGTGAAATCTGGAACAGCAGCGGCTTGCCCAGCAGATCGGCCGGCCGTTCCACCCGCTCTGCCGCCAGCCATGACGGGGCACAGGCCACCACCGCCTGCTCGGTGAACAGGGGCACCATCACTGCATCGTCCCAATCGGCCGCGCCAAAGTGGATCGCGGCGTCAAAGCGTTCCTCGCGCAGATCGAACGGAAACGAGCGCGCGGCAAAGTTCACCGTCAGTTCCGGATGCCGCGCGGTCAGGCCCGGCAGGCGCGGGGCCAGCCAGCGCATGCCGAAGCTGGGCAGGGTGGCGATCGTCAGGTCGCGGCGGCTGCCCCGGTCCATCGCCTTGGCGGTCGCCATGCGGATGCGGCGCAGCGCCGGCTCGATATCCTCGGCATAGGCGCGCCCGGCCTCGTTCAGCGTGACGCGGCGGCCGTGTCGCTGGAACAGCGGGGTCTGCAAGCTCTCTTCCAGCAGGGCGATCTGCCGGCTGACCGCGCTTTGCGTCAGGCCGAGCTGTTCCCCGGCGCGGGAGAAGCCGCCTTCGCGCGCGGCGGCCACGAAGCAGGCCAGCGCGGTCATCGAGGGGAGTTCACGGCGTGATTCGCTCATTCCAAAACCCGATCAACAGATGATGCTTCCCCGTTTTGAAGCGCCACTTTCCTAGCATAAATTGCGCTGCGGGACGATATTAGATCGAAAGGGCGCATGATGCCGAACTTGGCAACCATCGAACAAGGCGCGGGCGCAGACCTTGTCGAAAATGTCCTCGGGCACGAGGCTGCGACGAAGATTCGTGCGCTGGCCGCGCCGATGGTGCCGGTGGGTGGCCATGCCCCGGTCAATGGAGTCGATGCGCTGCGCTTTGCCGAGGCGCTCAATCTGGTCCTCTTTGCCGATCTGCTGAAGCGCGTTCCCGAAGGCGGCGAATATGTGGAGCAGTGCCAGCGCGAGGGCCGTCGCATCGTGCTCGACCATGGCGCCCTGCGCACCGTGGCCCTGCCGCAGGGCGCGCGTTGCGCCATGCCGAACGGGGTGGAGGCGTTCCGCCGCGTGCTCGAACCGCTCGGCTATGTCGAAGTGGGCGTCTATCCGCTGCCGCGCCTCAAGATGACCGGCCATGTCTGGTGCCATGCGCGCCTGCCCGAAACCATGCCGCAGTTCTTCGTCAGCGAACTGCATGTCGACCAGTTCTCGCCGGCCTTTGCCAAGGCGGCGGTGCGTGTGTTCGGCCCGGCGCTCGATCGCCTGGACGCCGCTACGGCGCAGGTGCTGGCGCGCTTTGCCGCCGGTGGCAGCGTGCCGCAGGAGGATGCTGCTGCTGCGCTCAAGGTGGTGATGACGCTGTTCGATCGCCAGCATCCCGTGCCGTTCGAAAGCGACTATGAGATCCTGCTGGCCGAAAGCGCGGAAGCCGCCTGGATTTCGACCGAGGGCAATGCCTTCAACCACGTGACCGACCGCGTGACCGACGTGGAAGCCACGGCACAAGGCGAGCGCGAAGCGGGCCGCAGCATCAAGGACAAGGTGGAAGTCTCCGCCTCCGGCCGGGTGCGCCAGACCGCCTTGCGCGCGGCGCAGGTCAAGCGTTCGTTCCGCGCCGCCGATGGCACGCTGACGGCGCAGACAGTGCCGGGCTCGTTCTTCGAGTTCATCACCCGCCGCGTCGATCCGGCCACCGGCAAGCTCGACCTCACCTTCGATAGCGGCAACGCCACGGGCATCTTCAAGATGACCGCCGCCGCCTGACGCCTTTGCCGCCCCCGCGCGCAACCGTGCGGGGGATGGCTCTTACCTGATCGCAACACAACACGCCGCACATCGATTGCGGGGAGAAATCGTCATGTCTGAAGCCCTGATGCCGCTCTATGCCCGTGCCCAGATCGAAGTGGAGCGTGGGGAAGGCGTGTGGCTGGAAGCGCGCGACGGGCGCCGCTTCCTGGATTGCGTGGCAGGCATTGCCACGTGCAGCCTGGGCCACGCCCATCCCGCGCTGGTCGCCGCGCTTACCGCGCAGGCGCACAAGCTGTGGCACGTATCCAACATCTTCCGCATTCCCGGCCAGGAGGCGCTGGCCGAAAAGTTGACCGGCGCGACCTTTGCCGACCTGGTCTATTTCGCCAATTCGGGGACGGAGGCGGTGGAAGCCGCGCTCAAGACCGCGCGCCGCTATCACCATGCCAAGGGCAATCCGGAACGGATCGACGTGATCGGCTTTGCCGGCTCGTTCCACGGCCGCACTTATGCCGCGATCAATGCCTCGGGCAATCCGACCTATCTCGAAGGGTTCGGCCCGCGCCTGCCCGGTTTCCACCAGATGACGATCGACGACATGCCCGCCCTGGCCGAGGCGATTGCCCGGCCGACCACGGCGGCAGTGATTGTCGAGCCGGTGCAGGGCGAAGGCGGCGCGCGGGCGCTGTCGGGCGAATTCCTGCTGGAACTGCGCCGCCTGACGCGCGAGGCCGGCGTGCTGCTGATCCACGACGAAGTGCAGAGCGGCATGGGCCGCACCGGCAAGCTGTTTGCCCACCAGTGGTTCCCCGGCGCGGAGCCCGACATCATGGCGATTGCCAAGGCGCTGGGCGGCGGCTTCCCGATTGGCGCCTGCCTGACCACCGCCGAAGCGGCGAGCGGCATGGTCACCGGCGTGCACGGCACCACCTTTGGTGGCAATCCGCTGGCCATGGCCGTGGGCCTGGCGGTGTTCGACGTGATTGCGCAAGACGCCACGCTGGCGCATGTTGCCGCGATGTCCGACCGTTTCTACACCGGCTTTGCCACACTGGCGGCGCGCTATCCCGATCAGATCGTGGAGACGCGCGGCAAGGGCCTGCTCATGGGCCTCAAGCTCCACGCCAACAACCGCGAAGTCATGGCGCTGGCGCGCGAGCATGGCCTGCTGGTGGCCGGCGGCGGCGAAAACTGCGTGCGCATGCTGCCTTCGCTGCTGATCACGGCGGCGGAAGTGGACGAAGCGCTGGCCCGGCTTGATGCGACGCTGGCCGACGCCCGTGCGCGCGGCTGGGGCAACGTGGCGGCCAGCCAGTCGGTGGCGGCCTGATGCTGGTGGTGCGGCCGGCGGGCCCGGCCGACATCGACGCCTTGCTCGATCTCGCGTTCCTGTCGGGCAAGGGCTTTACCAGCCTGCCCGAGGATCGCGCCGTGCTGGCCGAGCGGCTGGCGCTTTCCGCGCAAAGCTTTGCGCGCGAAGTGCCGCCGCAGCAGGCCTGGTACACGCTGATGCTGGAAGACAGCGAAACCGGCGGGATCGAGGGCGTGGCCGGGATCAAGGGCGCGGTCGGGCTGGACCGGCCGCACTTCTCGTTCCGGGTGATGACCCTCGCGCAATATTCCTCGGCCACGGGCACGCGGTTCGATCACCAGGCGCTGGTGCTGGTCAACGAATGCACCGGCGCCTCGGAAGTCGGCTCGCTGTTCTTGCGCCCGCGCAGGCGGCAGGGCGGGGCGGGCTCGCTGCTGGCGCGGGCGCGCTATGCCCTGATCGGCGCCAACCGCGATCTGTTTGCCGCCACCATCATGGCCGAGCTGCGCGGCTGGTTCGACGAGCGCGACGAGAGCCCGTTCTGGCACGGCATTTCCGCCAAGTTCTTCCGCCTGCCGTTCGAGGATGCGGACCGGATGATCACCGCCACTGACGGGCAGTTCATCCTCGACCTGGCGCCGCGCCATCCGATCTACCTGGAACTGGTCGATCCCGCCGCGCGAGAGGCCATTGCCAAGGTGCATCGCCACGGCGCGCGGGCGCTGGCCATGCTGGAGGACGAGGGCTTTACCCGTTCCGGCCTGATCGACATCTTTGACGGCGGCCCCACGGTGACCGCGCCGCGCGACCAGATCCGCACCGTCCGCAACGCGCGGACGCTGCCGGCCGCCGCCGGCGCAGTGGACTTGGCCGAAGGGGAGCGCCTGCATCTGGTGGCAACGCCGGGCTTGGCCACGTTCCGCGCCGTATTGACCCCGGCTCGCGTCGACGAAAAGGCGCTGGTCGTTCCCGAAGCAACCCTGGCCGCGCTGGGCACCCGCCCCGGCGAGCCGCTGATCGTGAGTTGATTGCCGTGACCCAAAGGCTCCAGTCGTTCGATCCGGCCCATGGCCGCCTGGTGTGGGAAGGCGATGTCGCCGATGCGGCTGCCTGCGGCGCTGCGCTGGACAAGGCCCATGCCGCCTTTACGGCCTGGGCGCGCACTCCGCTGGAAGAGCGCGTGGCCGTGGCCGAGCGCTATGCCGGCCTGGTCAAGGCCAGCCCGGCCCTGGCCGAGCTGATCGCCGCCGAAACCGGCAAGCTGCTGTGGGAAACCCGCACCGAGCAGGCCTCGATGGCCGGCAAGGTGGCGGTCTCGATTGCGGCGCAGGCCGAGCGCACCGGCTCGCGCAGCGCGGAGATGCCATTTGGCACGGCCACCTTGCGCCACCGCCCCCATGGCGTGATGGCCGTGCTGGGGCCGTACAATTTCCCCGGCCACTTGCCCAATGGCCATATCGTGCCGGCGCTGCTGGCCGGCAACACCGTGGTGTTCAAGCCTTCGGAACTGACCCCGGCCACTGGCGCGGCGATGATCGGCCTGTGGCGTGAAGCGGGCCTGCCCGACGGCGTGCTCAACATCGTGCAGGGCGGGCGCGAAACCGGCGAGGCGCTGCTGAAAGGGCGGATCGACGGGCTGTTGTTCACCGGTTCGGCCGCGGCCGGGCAGATTTTCCGCCGCCAATTTGCCGATCGGCCCGATGTGATCCTGGCGCTGGAACTGGGCGGCAACAATCCGCTGGTGGCCTGGGATGGCGATCCAGCAGCGGTGGCCAGCCTCATCGTGCATTCCGCTTTCGTTACCAGCGGCCAGCGCTGTTCGTGCGCGCGGCGGCTGATCCTGCCCGAGGGTGCCTGGGGCGATGCGGTGATCGAAGCGCTGGTCGATCTGGCCCGTCGCCTGCCGATCGCGGCGTGGGATGAACCGGGCGAAGCGTTCATGGGGCCGCTGGTGGGCGATGTGCAAGCGCGCGCCGCGCGGGGGGCCGTGGCCGAACTAGTGGCCGCCGGCGCCCGGCCGATCCTGGCCGAAGCGGCGCAGGAGGGGCGGCGCGAGGCGTTCTTCGCACCGGTGATCGTGGATGTGACCGGCCTGACCGTGCCCGATCGCGAAGTCTTTGCCCCGGTGCTGAGCGTGCGCCGCGTGGGTGATTTTGCCGCGGCCGTGGCCAGCGCCAATGACACGGCGTTCGGCCTTTCGGCGGGCCTGATCACTGCCGATCCGGCCTTGTGGGAGGAATTCCGCCTGTTCGTGCGCGCCGGGGTGGTCAACTGGAACCGCCCCACCACCGGGGCGGCGGCCAACATGCCGTTCGGCGGGCTGGGCGAGAGCGGCAACCACCGCCCGAGCGCCTATTACGCCGCCGATTATTGCGCCTGGCCGATGGCGAGTTTCGAAGCCCCGGCAATCTCCGCCCAGCCCGTGCCGGGCTTGCCTGCGTGAAAATGAACAGGGTGCCGAATTTTTCGGCACCTTTTTTTCGTGGGCGCGTTACTGCCTGCACGAATGACCCAGAAAACTGAATCGAGCGGCCAGGTTCCCGTCGAGCGGGCGGAAGCCTTTGCCGTGGATCTCAGCAATTGCGATCGCGAGCCGATCCACATTCTGGGCATCATCCAGCCTTTCGGCTTTCTTGTTGCGGTCACGCCAGACTGGATGGTGGCGCGCGTATCGCAGAACTTGGCCGACTTTACCGGCACGAGTGCGCAGGACGCGCTCGGGCAGCCGCTGTCGTTCCTGTTCGAGCGGGAAGCTATTCACACCATCCGCAATCGCCTGACCACGCTGCGCGGGCCGGACGCCGTAGAGCGCATCTTTTCCGTGCCGCTGCTGGCCGGGCGCCCGCCGTTCGACGTCGCGGTGCATTTTGCCGGGCGCGAGATCGTGATCGAGGCCGAACCGGCGGCGGTCGAGCCACTGGAGGCGACTTCGGTGGTGCGCAGCATGATCGCGCGGCTGCAACAGGTAGACGGCCTGCCCGCGTTCCTGCGCGAAGGCGCGCGGCAGGTGCGCGCGATCACCGGTTTCGACCGCGTCATGGTCTATCGCTTCGATGCGCAGGAATCGGGCGAAGTGGTGGCCGAATCCGTGCGCCATGGCATCGACAGCTTCCTGGGCCTGCATTACCCGGCCAGCGACATTCCCGCGCAGGCGCGGCAACTCTATCTGCGCAACACCTTTCGCGTGATTGCCGATGTGGGGGCAACGCCCGTGCCGCTGGTGCCGCAGCGCGATCCCGATGGGGTGCTGCTGGACCAATCGCTGTCGGTGCTGCGCGCGGTTTCGCCGATCCATATCGAATATCTGCACAACATGGGCGTCTGCGCGTCGCTGTCGATCTCGATCGTCGTCGGCGGCAAGCTGTGGGGGCTGTTTGCCTGCCACCACTATGCGCCGCGCTTGCCCAACATGGCAGCGCGCAGTGCGGCCGAGCTGTTTGGCCAGATGTTTTCGCTGATGCTCGACGCGCGCGAAAATGCCCAAGCCCGCGAATACGAAGCGCGCGGCCGCGCCGTGACCGATCGCCTGCTCGCCACCGTGGCGCAGGACAACGACCTGCTCGACAATCCGCAGTGGCTGGCCGACGTGATCGGCGACGCGATCCCCGCTGACGGCATTGGCGTGCACGTGCGCGGGCAAACCTCGCTGGTGGGGCTGACGCCCGATGCAGGGCAGTTCGATGCCATCGTGCGCCTGCTCAATCGTGTCTCTTCAGGCCAGGTCTTTGCCAGCGAGACGATCGCGGCGCTGCTGCCCGAGGCGGCCGCCCACGCCGATGTCGCAGCGGGCATGCTGGCCATTCCGCTCTCGCGGGAACCGCGCGACTACATCGTGCTGTTCCGCGCCGAGCGGCTTCGCGAGGTACGCTGGGGCGGCAAGCCGGAAAAGGAAATCGTCCATGGTCCCAACGGCCCGCGCCTGACGCCGCGCAAGAGCTTCGAGGCCTGGGCCGAGCTGGTCAAGGGCACCAGCCAACCGTTCACCCCGGCCGAGCGCCGCGTGGCCGAGGCGCTGCGCGTGGGCATGCTCGAAGTGTTGGTGCGCTTGGCCGAAACCGCCGGGGCGGAGCGCGCCCGCGCATCGGAACGGCAGGAACTGCTGATCGCCGAACTCAACCACCGCGTGCGCAACATTCTCTCGCTGATCCGCGGCCTGATCGCCCAGACCCGCGACGGTGCCGCCGATGTCACCGGGTTCATTGCCACCCTCGATGATCGCATCCGCTCGCTCGCCCGCGCGCATGACCAGATCACGGCCGATCGCTGGGGGCCGGCGCGCCTAGCTGATCTGGTCGAAGTGGAAGCGGGCGCCTATCTGCGCGCGCAGTCCGAACGGGTGGTGGCGCAGGGCGAAAACGTGCTGCTCTATCCCACCGCCTATGTCACCATCGCCCTGGTGATCCACGAATTGATGACCAATGCGGTCAAGTATGGCGCGCTGGCGGGCGAGGGCACGGTGCATATCTCGTGGCAGCGCGATGCGGGCGGTGGTCTGACGCTGGATTGGCAGGAGCAGGATGGCCCGCCGGTGGCGCCTCCCACCCGGCGCGGGTTTGGCAGCACGATCATCGAGCGTTCGATCCCCTATGATCTGGGTGGCACGGCGGAAATCGCCTATCACCCGGCCGGCGTGCATGCACGCTTTACCATGCCCGAACACTGCGTGGCGGGCGTCACCGCAGCGCGGCACAGCGGGCCGGTTCCGATCAGCCTGGGCGGCGCGACCACGCCGCTCGACGGGTGCGACGTGCTGCTGGTGGAAGACAGCATGATCATTGCCCTGGATGGCGAGGACGCGCTGCGCGAACTGGGCGCCGCTTCGGTCAGCACGGCGCCCACGGTGCGCGATGCCTTGCGTCTGCTGGATCAGCAGGCGTTTGCCTTTGCCCTGCTCGATTTCAACCTGGGCGTGGACACCAGCGCGCCGGTGGCCGACCGGCTGACCGAACTGGGCGTGCCGTTTGCCTTTGCCACCGGCTATGGCGAGGGGATCGGCGCAGAGCGCTGGCCCGGGGTTCCGGTGATCAACAAGCCCTATGGTCTCAAGGAACTGCGCGTGGCGGTGAGCCAGGGGCAGGCAGTCGCGCCATCGTCCCACGCGGGCACTTGACCGCCGGGGCAGGGGGCGGGCACACCCCGCCTGTCGCGGTGCATCGGGCACCGCCATCACCTCCGGGAGACGAGACGCCCATGTTCAGCCACCTGATGATCGGCACGAACGATATCGATCGCGCCAAGACGTTCTACGACGCCACTTTTGCCGCGTTTGGCGGGCCGAAGGGCTTCATCGATCCCAAGGGGCGGCTGATCTACCTGCACAACGGCGGCATCTTCATTCTCACCAAGCCGATCGATGGCGAACCGGCCACGTGCGCCAATGGCTTTACCGTGGGCTTTGCGATGACGCCCGAGCAGGCCGACGCCTGGCACGCCGCCGGCCTCGCCAACGGTGGGGCGCCGTGCGAAGACCCGCCGGGCGTGCGCAAGGGCAGCCCCTATTACCTCGCCTATCTGCGTGATCCCGATGGCCACAAGATCTGCGCCCTGCACAACTATGGCGAAGTGCAATGACGCTGGAAACCGTCTCCACCAGCAAGGCGCATGGCGGCGTGCTGGGCGTGTACAAGCACGCCTCCACTGCCACGGCCACGCCGATGACCTTTTCCGTGTTCGTGCCGCCGCAGGCACAGGCCGGGGCCAAGCTGCCGGTGCTGCTCTATCTCTCGGGGCTGACCTGCACCCATGCCAATGTCACCGACAAGGGCGAATACCGCCGCCTCTGCGCGGAACTGGGCCTGGTCTTCGTGGCGCCCGATACCTCGCCGCGTGGCGAGGATGTGGCCGACGATCCGGCTGGCGCCTATGACTTTGGCCTGGGTGCGGGGTTCTATGTCAACGCCACGCAGGAACCCTATGCGGCGCATTACCGCATGTGGGACTATGTTGCGCAGGAACTGCCCGCGCTGCTCGCCGCGCATTTCCCGGTGGACCTGGCGCGCATGGGCATCACCGGCCATTCGATGGGCGGACATGGCGCGCTGACGCTGGGGCTGACCTATCCCGAGACGTTCAAGTCGCTGTCTGCCTTCGCGCCGATCGTGGCGCCGGGGCAGGTGCCCTGGGGGCACAAGGCGCTGGGCGGCTATCTGGGCGAAGATCGCGCCGCCTGGCGCGCGCACGATGCCACTGCGCTGGTGGAAGACGGCAAGCGCCCGGCGGGTGCAATCCTGATCGACCAGGGCGAGGCCGATGGCTTCCTGGCTGAACAGTTGCGCCCGGAACTGTTCGCGCAGGCCTGCAACGCGGCGGGCGTGGACCTGACCCTGCGCCTGCAACCGGGCTATGACCACAGCTACAATTTCATTTCCACGTTCATGGACGACCATCTGCGCTGGCACGCAGAGCGGCTGTAAAGGACAGCTCCCTGCCATCGGTCCAGCGCCGGTGGCAGGGACGCCTGCTGCTTACTTGCGCACATCCTTGGCCACGGCGTCGAGCACGCCGTTGGCAAACTTGGCTTCGCGCGCATCGAAGAAGGCGTGGGCCACGTCGAGGTATTCGCTGATCACCGTGCCCACCGCGATGTCGGTGCGGGCGAGCAGCTCATAAGCGCCGCAGCGCAGGATCTGGAGCATGGTCTTGTCGAGCCGGGCCAGCGACCAGCCCTGCGCCAGGCGCGCCTGGAGCAGGCCGTCGATCTCGTCACGGCGGGCGAGCACGCCCTTGACCACGTCGTCGAAGAATTCGACGTCGGCCGCGGCATATTCCACGTCCTCGATCTCTGCGCCCAGGCGGTGCTGGTGAAACTCGTCGAGCAGGAAGCGCAGTTCGGTGCCTTCCATTTCAACCTGGTAGAGCGCCTGGACGGCAGCCAGCCGCGCGGCAGAGCGGGCCTGGCCCTTGATGTTCGTCATATTCCCAATCTCAGTTCGATGGAGCGGGCGTGGGCGGAAAGCCCCTCCGCATCGGCCAGCGCGATGGCCGCCGGGCCGACCGCGCCGATGGAAGCATCGCTCACTGCAATGAAGCTGGTGCGCTTCATGAAGTCGAGCACGGAAAGCCCCGAGGAAAACCGCGCACGGCGCCCGGTGGGCAGCACGTGGTTGGGCCCGGCGACATAGTCGCCGATCGCCTCGGGCGTCATGCGGCCCAGGAACACCGAGCCGGCATGGCGAATCTGGGCAAACAGGGCATCGGGATCGTCGGTGGCGATCTCCACATGCTCGGCCGCGAGGGCATTGGCGAGCGCGGGCGCCTCGTCCAGCGAGCGCACCACGATCACCGTGCCATGCGCGTCCCAACTGGCCTTGGCCACACGCGCGGTGGGCAGCATGGCGATCTCGACGCCGACCATGTCCACCACCTGATCGGCAAAGGCGGCATCGTCGGTGATCAGGATCGATTGCGCGGCGGGATCGTGCTCGGCCTGGCTGAGCAGGTCGGCCGCGATCCACTGCGGATCGTTCTTGGCATCGGCGATCACCAGGATTTCCGAGGGGCCGGCCACCATGTCGATCCCGACCACGCCATAGAGCTGGCGCTTGGCTTCGGCCACCCAGGCATTGCCGGGGCCGGTGATCACGTCCACCGGGCGGATCGTCTTGGTGCCATAGGCCAGTGCGGCCACGGCCTGCGCCCCGCCCACGCGCCACACTTCGTCCACCCCGGCAAGGTGCGCGGCAGCGAGCACCAGCGGATTGACTTCACCCTTGGGCGTGGGCGTGGTGACGACCAGGCGTTCCACTCCGGCGACCTTGGCCGGAATGGCGTTCATCAACAGCGAGGAGGGATAGGCGGCGCGGCCACCGGGAACATAGAGCCCCGCGCCATCGACCGCGCGCCACTTGGCCCCCAGGCGCACGCCGGCCGCGTCGGTATAGTCGCGGTCCTGCGGCAGTTGCGCCTCGTGATAGGTGCGGATGCGCTGTGCGGCCAGTTCCAGCGCGGCGCGCAAATCGGGCGCCAGCGCGTCGAACGCCTCGCGGCAGGCGGCCGGGTCGATCTTCCAGCCGTCGGCCGCCGGCAAGTGGCCGTCGAAGCGCTGGGTATATTCGGCCAGGGCCTCGTCGCCACGCAGGCGCACGTCCTCGATGATCGTCTGCACGTCGCGGCTGACGTTCTCGTCGCTTTCGCGGCGGTCCTTGACCAGGCGCGCAAAGCGGGTGGCGAAATCCGGGTCGGTCGTCTTGAGGCGAAGCATCAGGCGGCGGCCTTTCGTGCGGCAACGTGCGTGCGGAACGCATCTATCAGCGCGCCCAGGCGGGCGCTGTCGGTCTTGAGCGCGGCGCGGTTGACGATCAGCCGCGCCGAGATCTGCATGATCTGGCTGGTTTCGACCAGGCCGTTTTCCTTGAGCGTGCGGCCCGACGAGACGAGATCGACGATGCGGCTGGCCAGGCCCAGCGACGGCGCCAGTTCCATCGCGCCGTTCAGCTTCACCACTTCGGCCTGCACGCCCATCTTCTCGAAATGGCGGCGGGTGAGGTTGGGATACTTGGTGGCAACGCGGGCATGGCTTTCGCGCGCGCTGCCGCCATCGCCGGTCCCGCCCACTGGCTCTGCCACCGACAGCCGGCAATGGCCGATGTCGAGGTCTACCGGGGCATAGAGATCGGCATAGTCGAATTCGTCGATCACGTCGGAGCCGACGATGCCGGCCTGCGCGGCGCCATGGGCCACGAACGTGGCGACATCGAACGCACGCACGCGGATCAGCGTCACGTCGGGCCGGCTGGTGGCAAAAGACAAGGCGCGCGAGGACTTGTCGAAGAACGCAGCCTCGGGCACCACACCGGCTTGGTCCAGCAGGGGCAGCGCTTCATCGAGGATGCGGCCCTTGGGCAGGGCGAAAACGAGCGGGGTGGCGGTGGTCATGACGCCTTCGCCCCTATGGCAAGCGCGGGAAAAGGGCAACCTCATGGCGTCGATCATGGATATCGCTTCCGTCGAACAGGCGATCACCTGGCAGGCGGACCACGCCACCCAGAACGGCGCCCCGGCCACCGGCCGCGTGGTGCGCGCGCAATTGCCGCTGCTGACGGGCGGCGGCGCGATCGGCGCGCGCATGGCGGCCTGGCCCGGCAAGCCGCTGGAAGACGCGCTGCCGCTACGCCTGACCGGCGGCTTGCACAACCTGGTGCTGACCGGCGCCGACACGCGGCTGGCCGCAGTCTATCGCGGCGCATTGACCGACCAGCACGCCATCGATGCCCTGGTCGCCGATCTTGCCGAGCGCTTTGCGGCCCGGCTGATGCCCTGGCTCGACGGTCCACCGCAGACCAACGAGGCGGGGCGGTCTGCCTCGATCATGGCCGGGCTGCTGTGGCTGGCAGAGCGGGTGGGGCCGCGCTTCGTGCTGCACGAGCTAGGCGCGAGCGCGGGCGTCAACACGATGATGGACCGCTTTGCCTTCGATCTGGGCGGCACCCGCGCCGGCCCTGCCGATTCGCCGCTGAGGGTGGCGCCGGAATGGCGCGGCACCGGCCGGCCACCGCAGGTGGCGGTGGAGGTGCTGGCCATTGCGGGATGCGATCGCGCGCCGATCGACCTGGCCGACCCTGCCCAGGCGCTGCGCCTCAAGAGCTATGTCTGGGCGGAAATGACCGAGCGCCTGGCCCGGCTCGACGCGGCAGTGGCCCTGGCGCAGGCTAGGCGACCCGACGTGGTGGCGATGGACGCGGCGGACTATGTCGAGGCCGTGCTGGCGGCGCCGCAGCCCGAGGACAGCACGCGGGTGATCTATCATTCGATCGTCTGGCAATATCTGCCGCCCGCCACCCAGGCGCGCATCATCGCCGCGATCGAGGCGGCAGGGCAACGCGCCAGCGCCGGGCAGCGGCTGGCGTGGCTGACGCTGGAGACCAACCGCGCCACGTTCCGCCATGAACTGACCGTGCGGCACTGGCCCGGTGACGGCGTGCCGGTGCGCCTTGCCGCCGCGCATGCCCATGGCGCCTGGGTGGAGTGGCTTCAACCCTGAGCGTCACCCTGCGACGAGCCGTGGCTGGCGCCGTGGCGATGGTAGGATGCCCATTCCCACACCGCCACCACCAGCAGGGCGAGCACTGTGGCGCCCACGAACACCGGCGCGGGCATCGGCAAGGCGAGGCCCAGCGCGGACAGCGCCAGCAGCAGGCCGCCGCCGATCCAGTGGGACAGCGGGAAGTTGCCGTGCGGGCTCGACGGGCGCTTGAACAGCCCGGTGCCCGCCAGGAACACCAGCAGACCGCCCGCTTGCGTGGCGATCAGTGGCAAGCCGGCCGGGGCCAGCGGATGCTCCAGCAACAGGGCATCGGCCACGGCGGTGATGACGATGCCGCCCACGATCGGCATGTGCAGATAGGTGTAGACGCTGCGCGCCACGCGGCCGGGTTCCGCATGCTGGGCGATGTGGCGCGCGCCGCGTTCGGCGCCAAGATCGAAATAGATCCACCACATCAGCGCCGATCCGGCAAAGGCCAGCACGAAGACCGTGGTGCGGGCCAGATCGGCGGTTTCCTCGGCAAAGCTGGAGCCGGTGACCACCACGCCTTCACCCAGCGCGATGATGATGAACAAGGCGCAGCGCTCGGCCAGGTGGCTGCCCGAGATATCCCAGTCCTCCGGCCTGGAGCGCCCCAGGCCCGGCGTGGCAAAGCCCAGGAACGGGCCGCCGTAATCCACCACCAGCGCCAGCGCCCACAGCGCCAGCCGGGCCATCGGCGCGTCGACCAGCGCGCCGCCCAGCCACAAGGGCGCGGAGGCGACAAACCACAGGGTAATGCGGATCATGTTGCGCGCGCCGCTACCCCGCCAGCCGCCGCGCTGGCTCTTGGCCATGGCCCAGGCCACGAAGCCGCTGCGCCCGACCTGCACCGCCACATAACAGGCCGCGAACAACACCGCATCGCCACGCCCGCCCGGCGCGAAGGCGCGTGGCATGGCCACGGCCATGCCCAGGCTGGCCAGCATCGCGAACAGCAGCATGATCCGCACCGGGCCGCGCTCGGGATTGGTCCAGTTGGCCGCCCACGCCGTGAACATCCACGCCCACCACACCGCCAGGAACAGCACCAGCGCTTCGGCCAGGCCGGCCGGGTCCATGTGATGCAACACGTGGTGGGAAAGCTGGGTTACGGCAAAGACGTAGACCAGATCGAAGAACAGTTCGAGATAGCTGACCGGGGCATGGCCGCCTTCGTGATTGCGCAAGAGCGAGGCGGGCGCAGGGACGCCATCGGTTTCTGCCTTGGGCGCGGGTTTGCCGGCTTCGGCAATGGCTTCGGCCTCCGCCTTGGCTTGCTCGCTCATTCGCCGGGGGCGCGGGCGCGAATGGCCAGGGCGTGAACCCGCTGGCCCGGCAGATCGCCCAGCGCCTGGTTGACCAGCCGCTGGCGCTGGAGGCGCGAAACCCCGGCAAAGGCGGCGCTCTCGATTTCCACGGTGAAGTGCGATTCGCCGGTGCCGTCATCGCCCAGATGGCCGCTGTGGCTGGCCGAATCGTTGATCACCGCCAGATGCGTGGGGGCGAAGGCGTCCACAAGTTTACGTTCGATTTCCTGGGCGATCGGGCCTGTCATGTCTTTCCTTTCGGGCTGGCAGCCACCATGTGCAATGGCGTGAAGCATGACAAGTTCCATGGCCGCGTCACGGATACCGGGCGCCTGTGCAGTGCCCCGGGGTGCGACGCCCCGGGGGAATTCCGTGCGCCCGGCGTGCGCCCATCGGGGTTTGACGGCCCTGGCGACTATCGCTGGTTCTGCCTCGATCACATTCGCGCATTCAATGCCGGCTACGATTTCTTCGACGGCATGAGCATGGACGAGATCCTGGCCGCGCAATCGCCGCTGGCGGGGTGGGATACCCATAGCCGCGCGTTTCGGCCCGATGCCGGGATCGACCAGGCGCCGCGCTGGGCTGATTTCGCCGATCCGCTCGAAGCGATCGCCCAGCGCGCCCGTGCCCGCAAGATGGATCACCAGGCGGCGCAGGATGCCGCCCGGCGCGGCCTGTCACCCGAAGACCGCGCCGCCTATGAAGCGCTGGGCCTGGGTTTCGACGCGGATCGCCACGCCCTGCGCCGCCGCTATGCCGATCTGGTGCGCCGCTATCACCCCGATCGCAACGGCGGCGACCGCAGCCTGGAAGGCAAGCTCCAGCGCGTGGTGGCCGCTTACGACCATTTGCGCCAGTCAGCGGCGTTCCGGTAAAGCGTCAATCCGGTGCCTGGTGGGCCACTTCGATCATCGAGGGGCCGCCGGCCACGGGGGTGAGCCAGACGGCGAGATCGGCGCCGATCAGGAAGGCCATGCCCAGCATCAGTGCGGGGCGCTTGCGTTCGCCCCGCCGCCAGAAAAAGATTGCGCCGCCGACCAGCGCAATGGTGGCCAGCATCAGCAGCGAAAGTACGGTGTCCATCATCGGGTTTAGCCGAACAGGCCCTTGGCAATGCCGGCAATGTCGTTGATCGGGTTGCCATCGCCATCCCGGTCGAGGAACTTGCCGACCTGGCCCAGCGCATCGGGATGCTGGCTGAGCATCGCGGCAAACTGCGACAGCGCGCCTTCGCCACCGATATGGCCCACGATCTGTTGCAGCACGCTGGCATCCAGCCCGGAATTGGCGGCGGCGGTCTCGATCGTGTCGCCCTTGGCCTGGTGACCGGCGGCGAGCGCGGCAATGGCCGTTTCGGCCTGGGCGGGATCGATGCCCAGCTTGGCGGCCATGTTCTTGACGTCCACCGCGCCGCTGACCTGACCCAGGATGCTGTCGAACACGCTCATCGCCTTGATCCCCTGATGCAGACCGCCGATGCGGCGGCCTGCATCACCGATAGCGCGCCCGGCGGCACCGGCGCCACAAAAAACGCTCTGCCGTGGCAAGCCAGGGCAGAGCGCGAGGGGACACGCGACCGGGGCAGGGTGGCCCCGGTGCGGGACGATCAGATGGCGACGGTATCGTCGGCGATGATGTGGCTGAGCGTCAGCGCCTGCTGATGGCCCATGGCATCGTTGAGGATGAACGTGGTGCCATCAAAGCCGCTGGTGTTGACGAAGTAGCTGCCCAGCGTGGGGTTCGCCTTGAGGTACGCGGCCAGCTTGTTCACATCGTCCTGCGAATCGATATAGGCGGAACCGGTGCCCTTCACGGTCAGGCCGATGGCATTGAAGATGGTGTCGAAGCCGGTGATCCGCACGACGTCGTGCTCGGCAAAGTTGAGGTCTTCCACCGTCACCCACTGGTACACCGTGCCAACGCCGTGGCCGCCGGTAAAGTCGAAAGCGGAAAAGCCTTCGCCCGAGCGGAACACGAACTGGTCGGCGCCCGCGCCGCCGGTCAGCCCGTCCTTGCCGCCACCGCCCTTGAGGATGTCGTTGCCATCGCCGCCATAGATCGCGTCGTTGCCGCCACCACCATAAAGGGTGTCGTTGCCGTCGCCGCCGCTGATGATGTTATTGCCCGAACCACCGGTGACTACGTCGTCGCCGCCACCGGCGTTGACGATGTTGTTGCCCTTGGGCGCGGCGATGGTGTCGGCGCCGCTGGTGCCATTGATCACTGCCATGTTCATTCTCCTTCGTTCCGCCGTCGTGCGGAAAGTTGTTCCACAAGTATTTTTCGAGGATACCTTGTGGTCGGGAAGAACTGACACGTTCCTCGGCCACGCAAGTCACGATTGCGACCAGACTTGTCTTATTGGGTAATTGCGAGATCACCTTGGCCTGCAAGGCTTGAATCAGTGCCTGCCTTGCGGAAACTATAACGCCATATTGCTGTGCAGCGTGCCCGTGTTTCCCATTCATATTGGCTGTTTCGTGCCATAACCGTGAGAAGACGGGTTCAATCTGGACCAAGTTTGGCGGTCAACGTTCGGTCGCTGCTCCTCCCTATTGTGCGCTGCGCTTCAACCATGGCGAATGGCTGCGGGACGGGGTGAGGGCCGGCCAGCCTGGTCGAGCCAGCGCGTCAGTGCGGCGCGGCACGGCTCGTCGATGCGGGTCAGCACCAGCCATGCCGCCAGCAGCAGCGGTGGCACCAGCGCCATTCCCCACAGCCCTAGCGGCGCGCCGTGCATCAGGCGCTTGGCCGCACCGGCAACGATGGCCAGCAGCGGAACGTGAATGCCGTAAAGCGGATAGGAGATGCGCCCCAGCCAGGCCCCGCCCGGCACTGCGGCATGGCGCCCGGCCGCCACCGCAAGGATCAGCACGCAGGGCAGGAAGACCATCGCCAGAAACAGCGTCCAGGCCAGCCGCTGGACCGGCAGGGCCAGGGCATAGACCAGCGCGAGGGCCGCGATCGGCGCGACGATCCAGGCCATGGTGGGCAGGGCCGCGCGCAAGCGATGCAGCAGCAATCCGACGCCAAAGCCGAAACATACCCGCGCCAGCCCGCCATCGAGCGAGGACGCCTGCCACCCCATGTCCAGCGTGCCATGGCGCACGGCGCAGGCCATCACCGCCAGGGCCGAAAGCGCCACGAGCAGGGCAAGCACCGGTGTGCTCCGCCGCACGAGAAAGGCGGCCCAGGCCAGGTTGGCGACGATTTCGAAGAACAGCGACCATAGCGGGCCATTGGCGGGAAACAGTTCCCAGCCCGTGGCCGGGCCATGCCACAGTTTGGGCAGGATCAGAAGGTTGAGCGCATTGCCCAGCAGGATCTGGTCCAGCGGGTCTGACCGCTCTGGCGCGACGAGGCAGCGGGCCAGGAGATAGAGCCCACCCAGCGCTGCCCCCAGGACGGCCACCGGCGCCATGCGCACCAGTCGGCGCCGGGCAAAGCCGGTCCAATCCATTCCGCCGCTTGCACCGGGCTGGCCAAGACGCGCTTCATAGGCTTCGGCCAGAACGAAGCCGCTGAGCATGAAGAAGAAATCGACCGCGAGATAGCCGTTGGGAAACAATTGCACGCCCGTGGCGCGCGTGCCGATGTGGAACAGGCAGACGGCGAGGGCGGCGATGCCCCGCAGTTCATCGAGCAGGGCAAAGTGCCCGCCGTATCCGGCCTGCCGTCTTGCCATGTTCATGCGCCTGTGCCCCCTTGGCCGCCGGTTGGAACCGGTGGTGCGTCTGCCCGAAATGCTGCGCCGCGATATCGCGGTGCACCGCAAGGGCAGGGCATGCGCAATCGTGACTAACGCATCATTAACCAAACTGCTCGTGAGGACTCATAAGGATCATTACTTAGGGCAAGCCGCAATTGCCAATTGTCATAGAAAATATCGTTAATACAATACGTTGTTAAACTATGCGTGCGCGCAGGGCGGCCAGTCGCGCCGCGCCTTCCGCGCCATAGATCAGGGGTATGTCGCGTCCACCGTAAAACGCTTCGAAAGCCGGAATGCCGGTAGGCAGGGTAATCCAGGGCAGACGGGTGCGCGTGTAGATGTGGACGTGCGGCGCGCACAGCGCAGGCGAATCGAGCGTACCGGTGCGAACGAATGCGGCCTTTTCGTCCATGCTGCCGTAATGGCTCCACACGGCACCCTGGCATTCGTTGCAGCGCAGAATGGTCTGCCCCCGCCCGCTGGGCGTTGGGTGCGAAACCGGCAGCACGGTGCCGGCCAGCAAGGCCAGGCGATCGGTCTCGATCACGGCGTTGATGGCAAAGGCACTGCCGGTCAGCCGCTGGCAATCCCGGCAATGACAGGCATGTACCACATAGGGTGCGCTCACCATGGCAAAGCGCACCGCGTCGCACGGGCAGGCGCCGGTGGCAAAGGGCGCGTCGGGTGTTTTCATGGCGCCACGTGTTGGTCCAGCAGCGCCTGGTCGATGGCTTTGCCCTTGCGATAGGCCGGGCGCGCGCGGCAACGCTCCGCATAGGCGGCCAGGGCTGCCCGCGCGGGCAGGGTGCCGAACGTCAGCCCCCAATCGACTTGCGCGCCAACCAGCACGTCGGCCATGGTAAAGCGTTCGCCACAGACCCATTCGGTGGCGGCAAGATGCTGTTCGAGCGCGCCAACGGCTCGCTCGAAGCTGCCGAAACCGACCATGCCCTAGCGCTTGGGCGGAACCTCCCATCCCATCGCCTGCGCTACGATCGCCTGTTCCAGCGGGCCTGTGGCAAAGAACAGCCAGCGATAGTAGGCCGCACTTTCCTCTGGGGTAGGGGCCAGCGCAGTGCCTTGCGCCAGATAGGCGGCGATCGCGCCGCATTCGGTGATCACGCGATCGCCTTCGGCAGCGTGGTGTATCAGCGTGGGCACCTTGTTCATCGCGTTGGCAGCAAGCAGGGCAGGGGGGCGATCGGCCCAGTCGATCACCACGGCGTGATAATCGGCGCCCGCTTCGTGCAGCGCCCAGCGGGCGATCTGGCCGCGCGACATGGGATGGGTGTAGAGCGTGTAGTCGGCCATGGCTGGTTCTCCGTCGGGAGCGTAGCGGGTCAGATCGGCTTGCGGGAGACGAGCCCGAAGAAGGCGCCGGCGGGATCGCGGGCCTGCACCATGCGGTCTTCGCCCGGCACATCGTGCACCGGGCTTTCCAGCGTGCCGCCCAGCGCCGTCACCGCTTGGGCGGCGCGTTCCACATCGTCCACGCGGAAATAGGTGCGCCAGGCGATCGGTGCCTCGGCGCTGGGCTGGGCCATCATCGCGCCGACCGGGCCTTGCAGCGGATGGGAAACGAACTGGTAGTCGCCCAGTGGCCCCATCGGCATGGTATCGGGATAGGTGAAGCCGAAATGGCGCGCGTAGAAATCCCGCGCGGCTGGCAGATCGGCGGTGAGCAGTTCGTTCCATGTGACCGCCTGCGGCAGGTCCATGGCAAAGACCGGCTGTGGCGGGGTGGCCTGTCCCGGCGGCGGGGTCGGATCGATCAGGTAGAACGGCGCGCCCCATGGATCGGTGACCATCGCGAAGGTGCCTTCGGCAATCGTCTGCGATGGCCTCAGGGTGTGGCCGCCGTCTGCCGCGATCGCCGCCACGGTGGCCGGCACGCTGTCGACCATCAGGTAGGGCAACCAGCACGGGCGAGCGCCGGCCTCGACCATGGCCGGGTGCAGCACCAGCATGCCGCCCTGGCCAGCGCCGTCGGCGCGGTGGATGTGCCGATAGTCGATCGCGCCCGCCTCGTGCCCGGGCGCGCCTTCGATGGTCCAGCCGATCACGCCTTGGTAGAAGGCGCGCACGGCCTCCGGCGCGTCGGTCATCACCTCGTACCACACGAACAGGCCCTGGGGCATGGCAGCTCTCTCCCGCGGGGCGAGCCCCGCTTTGCCAGGCAAGCGATTCGCCCGGATTATGGGCCGCAGTATAGCAGTTTGTCGGTCCACGCCCCACTGCCACCACGCCCGATCCAGCGAAAAGCCGACCGGACCAAAGAGGCATGCCAAAGCATGTTGCGGCGCGGCGCACACGCGGATAGGCAGGGAAGTGATGAGCGACACTTCCAATCTTGTGGCCCAGCCCGGTGCCACCACCGCCCTGCCCGCGCCCGACACCCAGGTTTCGGTGCGCGAGGTGTTCGGCATCGACATCGACATGACGGTGCCGGCCTTTTCCGTGGCCGACGAGCGTGTGCCCGACACCGATGACAACTATGTCTTCGATCCCGACACCACGCTCGCCATCCTTGCCGGCTTTGCCCACAACCGCCGCGTGATGGTGCAGGGCTATCACGGCACCGGCAAGTCGACGCATATCGAGCAGGTTGCCGCGCGCCTGAAGTGGCCCTGCGTGCGCATCAACCTCGACGCGCACATCAGCCGTATCGACCTGATCGGCCGTGATGCCATCGTCCTGCGCGATGGCCTGCAAGTGACCGAATTCCGCGAAGGCCTGCTGCCCTGGGCGCTCCAGACGCCGACCGCGCTGGTGTTCGACGAATACGACGCCGGGCGCCCCGACGTGATGTTCGTGATCCAGCGCGTGCTGGAAACCGAAGGCAAGCTGACCCTGCTCGACCAGAACCGGGTGATTCGCCCCAATCCTTTCTTCCGCCTGTTCGCCACGGCCAACACCGTGGGCCTGGGCGATACCTCGGGCCTCTATCACGGCACGCAGGCGATCAACCAGGGCCAGATGGACCGCTGGAACCTGGTCGTGGCGCTCAACTATCTGCCCGCCGAGACCGAGATCGACGTCGTCGCCAAGAAGGTGCAGGGCCTGGATGCGCAAGTGATCGCGCAGATGGTCCGTGTCGCCGACCTGACGCGCAAGGGCTTCATGGCCGGGGACATCTCCACGGTGATGAGCCCGCGCACGGTGATCAGCTGGGCGCAGAACAGCCAGATCTTCAACGATGTCGGCTTTGCCTTCCGCCTTTCGTTCCTCAACAAGTGCGACGAGGCCGAGCGCGTACTGGTCGCCGAATACTATCAGCGCGTGTTTGGCCGCGATCTGCCGGAAAGCGTTGCGCACAAGGCTTGATGTGCAAGCATTTCTCCCCTCCTCTTCAGAGGAGGGGTTGGGGGTGGTGCGAAGCCTTGCGCAAGGTATCCACCACCCCCCGACCCCCTCCTCTGAAGAGGAGGGGGAGTGTGTTGGGTTTTCCGTTCTGGCTGAGCTTGTCGAAGCCCTCCTCGGCAACGCCTCAATTGTCCCCCGGGTAGACCGCCTTCACGAAATAGAGCCCCTCAGGCGGGGCGTTGTGGCCCAGTTTCTGGCGGTCGCGGGCGTGGAGCGCGGCGACGAGGTCGGCGCGGGTCCAGTGGCCCTGGCCGATCAGGCCCAGGCATCCTACCATTGATCGGACCTGGTGATGCAGGAAGCTGCGCGCGGCGGCTTCGATGATCACCATGTCGCCCTCGCGCCGCACGTCGAGCCGGTCGAGCGTCTTGACCGGGCTGGCGGCCTGGCAATGGACCGAGCGGAACGTGGTGAAATCGTGGTGTCCGACCAGTTCCTGCGCCGCTTCATGCATGGCGGCCGCGTCGAGCGGGCGGGCGATCCGCCAGGCGCGCCCGGCATCGAGCGTCAGTGGCGCGCGGCGGTTGGCGATGCGGTATTCATAGGCGCGGCCCAGGCACGAGAAGCGCGCATGCCAATCATCGGGCACCAGCCGGCAGTCGAGCACGGCGATCGGATCGGGCTTCAACCGCGCGTTGAGCGCTTCGGACAGGCGGAACGGATCGAAGGCGCGTTCCACGTCGATATGCGCGCGCATGCCCAGCGCATGAACGCCGGTGTCGGTGCGCCCGGCGGCGTGGAGCGTGACGGCATGGCCCACCACGCTCTGCGCGGCCTCTTCCAACGATTGCTGGACCGAGGGGCCATGCGATTGGCGTTGCAGGCCCATGAACGGGCCGCCATCGAATTCCAGCGTGAGGGCGTAGCGGGGCATCAGGCCAGCACCGTGCCGGCCGGAATGGCGCGGCCGCGCAGCAGGGCGGCGGTGTCCATCGCCGGGCGCCCGGCGCGCTGAACGGTGAGCGGGCGCAGCGCGCCTTGCCCGCAGGCAATCGTCAGCGCATCGTCAAGCACGGTGCCGGGCGTGCCGCTGCCATCGGCGACGGCTGCGGCAAGCACGCGAAAGCGTTCGCCTTCCAGCTCGAAGAACGCGCCGGGCGCCGGGGCAAAGGCCCGCACCTGCCGTTCGGCCTGCTCGGCGCTCTGGCTGAAATCGAGGCGGCTTTCGGCCTTGTCGATCTTGGCGGCATAGGTGACCCCGGCTTCAGGCTGCACTTCGGGCGCAAAGCTGGGCAGGTCGGCGAGCACGCGGATCATCAGGTCAGCGCCCAGCGTGGCGAGTTCGGTGGTCAGGTCTCCGGCGGTCTTGCCTGCCACGGGCGTGGCCACGGTCGCCAGCATCGGACCGGTATCGAGCCCGCGCTCCATCTGCATGATGGTGATGCCGGTGTGCACGTCTCCGGCCAGGATGGCGCGCTGCACCGGCGCCGCGCCGCGCCAGCGCGGCAGCAGCGAGCCGTGGACGTTGAGGCAGCCCTGTGCCGGGGCCGAGAGGATCGCCTGGGGCAGGAGCAGGCCATAGGCGGCGACCACCGCCACATCGGCGCCATGGGCGGCAAACATGGCCTGTTCCTCGGCGCCTTTGAGGCTCACCGGCGTGAACACCGGCAGTCCGTGCCGTTCGGCCGCCAGGTGCACCGGGCTGGGTTGCAGCTTCTTGCCCCGGCCCGCCGGGCGCGGCGGCTGGCTGTAGACGGCGACAACCTGATGTCCGGCGGCCACCAGCGCATCGAGCGTGGGCACGGCAAATTCGGGTGTGCCCATGAAGACAACACGCATCGCGCAATGGGTCCTTTTCCAATCCTGCGCGCGGCCCTATCTGTCGCGCCATGGCATCGCAAGAGATCGAGGCGCTGGCGAGCGCACTGGCCCGTCTGCCCGGCCTTGGCCCCCGCTCTGCGCGGCGGGCCGTGCTGTGGCTGATCAAGCGCCGGGAAAGCGCGCTGCCGCAATTGCTGGCCGCGCTCGACACCGTGCGCCAGAACCTGGTGGAATGCCGGACCTGCGGCAACGTGGACACCACCGACCCGTGCGGCATCTGCGCCGATCCGCGCCGCGATGCCCGCGCGCTCTGCGTGGTGGAGGATGTGGCAGATCTCTGGGCGCTCGATCGCGCGCGGCTGTTCACCGGGCGCTATCATGTGCTCGGCGGGCGGCTCTCGGCGCTGGAGGGGGTGCGGCCCGAAGACCTGACGATCGCCCGCCTGCTCGAACGGGTGCAGGCCGGGGGGATCGACGAAGTGGTGCTGGCGATGAACGCCACGCTGGAGGGCCAGACCACCGCGCACTACATCGCCGAACGCCTGGAAGACCTGCCGGTGCGGGTGACGCAACTGGCCCACGGCCTGCCGGTGGGTGGCGAGCTGGACTACATGGACGAAGGCACGCTGGCCCAGGCCTTGCGCGCGCGGCGGCCGGTTTGATTTTGCGCCTGTTGCGCGGGGCCCTTCGACAGGCTCAGGGCGAACGGGGGCGGGGAATTTTTCCGTGAATTCCGTTCGGGCTGAGCTTGTCGAAGCCCCCTGCGCCAGGCTCAGCCCTCCAACGTCGCCAGCACCTCGTAAGCCAGCACCGCACCGGCCACGGCGGCGTTGAGGCTGTCGGCGCGGCCTTTCATCGGCATGGTCACGCGCAAGTCGCAGGCCAGTTCATAGTCTTCGGGCAGGCCGCGCGATTCGTTGCCAACCATGACGAAGCAGGGCGCGGCATAGGCGGCGCCGCGATAGGGCACGGCATCGCGTAGCGAGGCGGCGACGAGCTGGCCCTCTGCGCGCCGCAGCCAGGGCAGGAATTCGTCCCAACGCGCTTGCGCCAGCCCTTGCGTGAAGATGGCGCCCATGCTGGCGCGCACTGCCTCCACCGAAAAGGGATCGACGCAATCGTCGAGCAGGATCAGCCCGCCTGCGCCCACGGCATCGGCCGTGCGCAGCATCGTGCCGAGGTTGCCCGGATCGCGCATGGCCTGGGCCACCAGCCACAGCGGGGCGGCGGCGCGGTCGATCTGGTCCAGCCCGGTGTCCCATTCGGCAAAGACCCCGGCCACGGCCTGCGGGTTATCCTTGCCGGTCACCTTGGCAAGGATATCTACCGGCAGTTCGATCACGTCGCCACCGACGGCGGACACGGCCTGTTCCAGTTCGGCCAGCAGCGGATGGGCCTCGCGCCCCTGGGCCATCAGCAGGATTTCCGGCAGGCGCCCGCCGGCGCGCGCATCGGTCAGCAGGCGCAGGCCTTCGGCCAGGAAGCGCTGCTCGCGCTTGCGGTGCTTCTTGTCGCGCAAGCTGCGCACGAACTTGACGGTGGGGTTGGAAAACCCGGTGATGACGCGACGGGACATGGTTTCGGCCATGCGTCAGCACGCCGCGATGGGCAAGGGCTTCAGAGGTTGTTTGGAAATCCGGCTTCGCCGGATTTGCGGCACCGGCCCGCTCCCCCACCCGACCTCCCATAGGG
>NZ_BMZP01000016.1 GCF_014652855.1 Novosphingobium pokkalii | reverse complement strand
AATCCTATTCAATCAGCAGCGCAAGCCCATATGCGATTCCCCTGCTCTTCAGAGGAGGGGGTTGGGGGTGGTGCGAAGCCTCGCGCCAAACCAGCCCACTCAACCTTGGACAGACGCCGCGCAAGTCTCTATTCCACCGACCGATTCCTCCCCCCACGGAAAAACTGCGTCCCCATGACCGACAAGCCCAACGGCCCCGCCCTAGACCGCCGCAGCCTGCTGGCGGGACTTGCCATCACCAGCGCTGCCGCCGGTGTCGAAGCCCAGGCCGCCGCCCCGCGCGCCAAGGTGGACGCCGCGCTGCGTGCCAAGATCGACACGGTCGTGGTGATCTATGCGGAAAACCGTAGCTTCAACAATCTGTTCGCCGATTTTCCGGGGCTTGAGCAGCCGCTGTCCGCCGTGCCGCCCGAGCGGGCCCGGCAGAAGGACCGCGATGGCCGCGTGCTGGAAACCCTGCCGAAAATCTGGGACGGCATGGTGCCCGACAAGCAGGTGGTCGAACATGCCGAGTTCCAGATCGGCGAGGACGCCATCACCGGCCTGCCCAACGGGCCGTTTGCGCTCAAGACGCCCGAAGGCGATCCGCTGCCCCATGGCGTGATCACCCGCGACCTGATCCACAGCTTCTACAACAACCAGTGGCAGATCAACGGCGGGCGCAACGATGGCTTCGTGGCCTGGGGCGACAGCGGCGCGCTGGTCATGGGCCACTATGGCGATGTGCGGGCCAATCTGCGGCTGTGGCAGGTGGCGCGCGAATTCACGCTGTGCGACAACTTCTTCATGGGCGCATTCGGCGGCTCGTTCCTCAACCACCAGTATCTGGTCGCCGCCATGCCGCCGTTCTATCCCGATGCGGACAAGAGCCCGGCCAAGGATCGTGTGGTCAAGCTCGATCCGGCCTACAGCAATCCGCCGCGCCCGCTGCTGAAAGCCGGCACCCCGGCCAGCGCGATGGATGGCCCGGTGCGCTTTGTCGCGGATTCGATCACGCCCGATCACCGCGCGGTCAACACCATGCTGCCGCCCTATCTGCCCACCTACCAGGCCGATCCCGACAAGCCCGGCATGGCGCTGGTGACCGCGCAGACCCTGCCGCCGCAGACCCACGCCAACATCGGCGATCGCCTGACCGAGGCGGGCGTGGACTGGGCCTGGTATGCCGGCGGCTGGGCCGAGGCGCTGGCCGGGCGGGCCAACAGCGCGGCGTTCCCCTCGCGCCCCAATTTCCAGCCGCACCACCAGCCGTTCAACTATTTCGCCAATCTCGCGCCGGGCACGGCGGCGCGCGAACGCCACTTGCGCGATGCCGGGACGGGCGAAACCGCGCGCACCAATACCTTTCTGGCCGATGCCGCGGCGGGCAAGCTGCCGCCGGTCACGTTCTACAAGCCGCAGGGCAATCTCAACATGCACGCCGGCTATTCCGACGTGGACGCCGGCGATCGCCATATCGCCGGGGTGATCGACGCGCTGCGCCGCTCGCCGCAGTGGGACAAGATGCTGATCGTCGTCACGTTCGACGAAAACGGCGGCTGGTGGGACCATGTCGCCCCGCCCAAGGGCGATCGCTGGGGACCGGGCACGCGCATTCCCGCGCTGATCGTTTCGCCCCACGCCAAGCGCGGCCATGTCGATCACACGATCTACGACACCGGCTCGATCGCGCGCTTCCTGGTGCGCCGCTTTGGCCTCAAGACGCTGCCGGGCCTGGTCGAGCGTGAAAAGGCGATGCTGGCGGCCGGCGGACCGCCGCCGGGAGACCTGACCAACGCCCTGATCGTCTGACGCTGATCGTCTGATAGCGGCGCGGCCGGTTCAGTTCAGCAGGGCAACCGGGCTCGCCTGCACGTCCGGCGAGGCTGGCGCAGTCGGCGCCGTCCCGCTCGGCGCCGGGGCGGGGGTTGCCTGGCTTTGCGGCATCGGAGCCACCGGCTGCGGTGCGGGCAGTACCATGGCGGCGGTTTCGAGCTGGTCCAGCGCGCGCTGCGCGGCAACCCAGTCGCGCGCATGGGCCAGCCATTCGGTGGCCGCGTCCTTGCCCGGCATGCGTTCCACGTCGCTGATCGCCGCGTCCACCCGGCCACCGGCCACGGCCAGCCGCGCATGGTCGGCCCGCGCTTCGGGCGTGGCATTGGGGCCTTCATCGTGGCGGATCACGAAAAGCCCGGAAATCTGCGCCGAAAGCCAGTCCCAGGTGTTGCCGCGCGGCGCCTTGCCGATCAATTGCGGCGCAATGCCGGCCAGTTCTTCCGACAGGCTGCCCAGCGTGTTGGGATGGGCTGCGGCGGCGATCACGCGGTCCACCGCGCCCGGCTGCGTCGCGCCAAAGCGCACGCGAAGCTGGTTTTCCAGAATGCCCAGCGGCTGGCCCCGCTCGATCGCGCGGCGCGCGGCAAAGGCCACCAGCAGCGCTTCGGCGCGGGTGGCCTGGCCAGCGGCGGCATTGGCCTGCTGGTTGATTTCGGCCAAGCGCTGTTCCAGCGCGGAAACCTTGGCCGATGTGCTGGCCAGCAGGGCATCGCTGGCCGCGCTGCTGGCGGCGGCGACCACTGCTTCCGAAGCGACGGCGGCAGGCACATCGCCACTGGCGCTGGCCAGCGGCCCCACGTCCAGCCGCAGCCAGCCTTCGCGCGCGGCAAACCAGGTGGCGCCCCCGCCCAGGGCCAGAACCACGATCAGCGCCAAGCCCACCACCAGGCGGCCGCCGCCACGGCGGCGCGGCGGAATTGCTTGTCCGTATGGCGTGTCCTGCATCAATCTTTTTCGCTTGTTCGTGGCCCCGAAGTCACAGGTTCTGGCACATTTGGTGGGCCAAGGCCAGCAATGGTTGATCGCGGCGCATTGCGGATATTTCAACCGCTTGCCAGCCGGAACCCGCCATCGCGGCGATTCGCGGCGCCAGGCAGGCCAGCGCGATCTGCCCGCGCACCAGGCCCAGCCGCGTGCATTCGGTGGCGAAATGACGCGCCGCTTCGCCCGAATGCAGGGCCACCACGCAAGGCTGCGCCAGCAGGGCCTGCGCCGCCGCCGAGAGGGGCAGGGGCCGCGCGGCATAGACCGTGATCGTGTCCACCTCCACGCCCGGCGGCACCTCCAGCGGCACCGGATCGGCGCCCGACAGGCGCAGATAGCGGCCCGGCGCCAGATGCCGCGCCACTTCGGCCAGGCCGCCTTCGCCCACGGCCGCCACGGCAAAGCCGGCATCGCGCGCCGCGCGCGCGGTTTCCCCGCCCACGGCCAGCACCGGCAGCGCGGTCAGCGCCGCCAGGCCTGGCCCGCCTAAGCGAAACAGGTTGGCGCTGCCCGCCAGGATACCGGCGCAGCCCTGCGGATCGGGCACGGTCCAGGCGACCGCCTCCACCGCGAACAGCGGCGCGCCCAGCACGGTCAGTCCCAGCGCGCGCGCCGCCGCCACGCTCGCGGCATTGCCGGGTTCCGGCCGCAGGACCAGCAGCGGGCGCATCGCCGCCGTTCAGCCGCCGTGGAAGAACGCGGCAATGCCTTCCGGTGCCTGGGCGAGCAGACGCCGCGCCAGGTCCAGCGGGGTGTCGCCATCGTCGGCGGCAAAGCGCGCGGTGTCTTCCACGCGCAGCGCGCCATCGGGGCTGAACAGCGCCGCGCGCAGCACCAGGTCTTCGCCCTCGGCCGTGGTCAGCACCGCGATCGGGCTGTGGCAGGTGCCGCCAAGGCCGGTCAGCAGCGCGCGCTCGGCGCGGATCGCGGCATGGGTCGGGCCATGGTCGATCGCGGCGAGCAGTGCGCGCACGTCGTCCCGCGCGGCAAGGCATTCGATCCCGATCGCGCCTTGCGCCGGGGCGGGCAGCCATTCCTCGGCCGGCAGTACGTGGCCCACGCCGGTTTCGCCCAGGCGTTGCAGCCCGGCCGCGGCCAGCAGCGTCACGTCCGCCTCGCCCGCCTGCAACTTGGCCAGCCGGGTTGCCACGTTGCCGCGAAATGAAACGATCTCCAGGTCGCGCCGGGCGTGCAGCATCTGCGCGGCGCGGCGCGGGGCGCTGGTGCCGACCTTGGCCCCTTGCGGAATGGCGGCAATGCTCGCCGCGCCCACCAGCACGTCGCGCACGTCGGCGCGGGGCAGCACGGCGGCGATCATGATTGCGGCCGGGCGGATCGTCTCCACGTCCTTCATCGAATGGACCGCAAAGTCGATCTCGCCATGCAGCAGGGCCGCGTCCAGCTCCTTGGTCCAAAGGGCCTTGCCGCCGATCTCGGCCAGCGGCCGGTCCTGGATGCGGTCGCCACTGGCCACTTGCGGGCACAGTTCCACCGCGCTTTCCGGCCAGCCATGCGCGGCGCAGAGCCGGGCGCGGGTTTCCTCGGCCTGGGCCATGGCCAGCGGCGAGCGGCGGGTGCCCAGGCGCAGCGGCCGGGCAAGGGGGTGGGCCAATGCGTCAGCCGGCGCCTGCGGCGAGTTGTGAGACGGGTTGATCATGCTTGGCTTGCCGTAAACGGGATTATCTCTAAGGGGAAGCTCCGCATGGCCCTGATCCTTGGCATCGAATCCTCGTGTGATGAAACCGCCGTTGCCGTTATCGACGGCAGCGCCAAGACGCTTGCCGATCGTATCGTGGCCCAGCGCATCGCCTCTCAGGATGAAGCGCATCGGCCCTATGGCGGTGTTGTGCCCGAAATTGCCGCCCGTGCCCATGCCGATGTGATCGCCCCGATGGTGGCCGCCACGCTGGCCGATGCCGGGCTGACCCTCGATGACATGGACGCGATTGCCGCCACGGCCGGTCCCGGTCTGATCGGCGGCGTGATGGTCGGCCTCGTCACCGGCAAGGCGCTGGCGATGGCCAGCGGCAAGCCCTTGATCGGTATCAATCATCTCGAAGGCCACGCGCTGTCGCCGCGCCTGGCAGACCCGACGCTGGCCTATCCCTATTGCCTGCTGCTGGTTTCGGGCGGGCATTGCCAGATCCTGGAAGTGATCGGGCTGGGCCAATATCGGCGCCTGGCCACCACGATCGACGACGCGCTGGGCGAGGCGTTCGACAAGACCGCCAAAGTCCTCGGCCTGGGCTATCCCGGCGGCCCGGCGGTGGAGCGCCTGGCGCGCGAGGGCAATCCGCGCGCGGTGCCCCTGCCGCGCCCGCTGGTGGGCAGCGGGGAGCCGCACTTCTCGTTCGCCGGCCTGAAAAGCGCAGTGCTGCGCGCCCGCGATTCGGGCCAATATGCCCCGGCCGATCTCGCCGCTTCGTTCCAGCAGGCGGCGATCGACTGCGTGATCGACCGCACGCGCGGCGCTCTGGCGGCCTGCGCCCCGAACATGACTGCGCTGGTCGTGGCTGGCGGCGTGGCGGCCAATGCCGCGCTGCGCGGCGCGCTCGAAGCCTTGGCCGGCGAGGCCGGGCTGCCGCTCGTTGCCCCGCCGGTCAAGCTGTGCACCGACAACGCCGCGATGATCGGCTGGGCCGGGGCAGAGCGTTTTGCCACGGGCCAGTCCGATCCGCTGGACTTGCCGGCGCGCCCGCGCTGGCCGCTCGACGATAGCGCCGCCCCGGTGCGCGGCGCCGGGGTGAAGGCATGAGCGCGGCCCTGAACGGGTTGGCGATCGGCGTGATCGGCGCTGGGGCCTGGGGCACCGCGCTGGCGCAGATGCTGGCGAGCGACGGCCGCGCGGTGGCGCTGTGGGCGCGCGAGCCGGACCTCGCCGCCACGATCAATGCCACGCGCCGCAATCCCACTTATCTGCCCGGCGCGACGCTGGCCGAGACGATCACCGCCACCAGCGATCTGGCCGCGATGGCCGCGCTGCCGGTGCTGCTGTGGGTCACCCCTGCGCAGTTTTTGGGCAGCGTGCTCTCGGGCCTGCCGCACTATGCCGGCGATCTGGTGCTCTGCGCCAAGGGCATCGAGGCGGGCACCGGGCGGCTGATGGCCGAAGTGGCCCGCGCCGCCGCGCCCGCCGCGCAAGTGGCCGTGCTCTCTGGCCCCACGTTCGCGCACGAGGTGGCCGCCGGCTTGCCCACCGCCGTGACGCTGGCCTGCTCGGGCGGGGACGCGCAGTGGCAGCGCCTTGCGCCAACCATCGCGCGGCCGACGTTCCGGCCCTATTACTCGGCCGACGTGATTGGCGCGGAAATCGGCGGCGCGGTGAAGAACGTATTGGCCATCGCCTGCGGTGTGGTCGAAGGGCTGGGCCTGGGCCAGAACGCGCGCGCCGCGCTGATCAGCCGGGGCTTTGCTGAAATGCAGCGCTTTGGCCTGGCCATGGGCGCGCAGGCCGAAACCCTGGCCGGCCTGTCCGGCCTGGGCGATCTCGTGCTCACCTGTTCCTCGTCCTCCAGCCGGAATTTTTCGCTGGGCAAGGCGCTGGGCGAAGGCCAGACCGCGTCGGCGGCGCTGGCCGGCCGTGCCACCGTGGCCGAAGGGGCGTATACCGCGCCCGTGCTGGCCGATCTTGCCCGCCAGAAGGGAATTGCCATGCCGCTCGTCGATGCGGTCGTCACGCTGGTTCAAGGCCAGGCTCCGGCGCGCGATGTCGTCGCCAGCCTGCTGGCCCGCCCCTTGCGCGCGGAACGTCCGCTTGGCTGACTCCACTCCTTCCGCGCAGGCTTCCGAGGCGAAGGCCGAACAGGCCGATATCGCCGCGCTGGCCAAGGGCGGGCGCACCAATTTCTTCGGTTTCGTGCTGCGCCTGGCCGCCAGCGTGCCGTTCCTGTTCATCGCCGGGCGCCTCTATGGCGCGGCCACATTGGGCCGCTATGCCTCGGCCACGCTGGTGGTCGAACTCGCCGCGCAACTGGCCACGCTGGGGCAGAAGCGCGGCCTGGCCCAGCAACTGGCCAAGGAAGACCGCCCCGGCGCCAGCGTGGTGGCCGATGCCCTGCTGCTGTCCGCGCTCGTCTCGGTGCTCTGCGCGGTGCTCCTGTGGCTGGTGCCGATCGCGATGTTCCCCAGTGGGGATTACACCTCCACCGAACGGCTGCTGCCGCTGGCCATCCTGCCGCGCGCGCTGGGCGACGTGGCCCTGGCTGCGCTCGCCTATCGCTTTGACGTGGGCGCCACCGTGCGCGCCCGCGCGGTGGTGGAGCCGTGGACCCAGTCGCTCGCCGCCGGGGGGCTGTGGCTCGCCGGGCAATGGTGGGCGCCGCTGCGCGACAGCGGGCTGATCCTGGCCTATGCCGCTGCGATGCTGGCGGCGATGGTCACGGCTTTCGTGCCTCTGCTGAAAAGCTATGGCCTGCCGCGCCAGTGGGATCCGCGCCCCGGCGCGCTGCTGCGCCTCGCCAATCGCAACCTGCCGCTGGCCGGTGCCGATGCGGTGGAATGGGGCACGCGCAAGCTCGACCTGTTCATCCTCGGCACTTTCGCCCCCGCCGAAGCGGTCGGCATCTATTACGTCGCGCAGCAGGTCGCCACGCTGCCGCAAAAGCTCAAGACCAGCTTCGAGCCGATCCTAGGCCCGGTGATCACCCGCAACCTGCGCGAGAACAACCTGGGGGCGATTGCCCGCCAGGTCTGCCAGGTCGGCTTCTGGATCACGGCGGCGCAGGCCGGCATCGCGCTGGCGCTGGGCCTGCCGGGCAAGGGCGTGATGGGCCTGTTCGGGCCGAACTTCGTGGCCGGCACCGGTTCGCTGGCGCTGCTGCTCGCTGCCGAAGTGGTCGCCTCGCCCGCCGTGGTCAGCGAAGCGGCGCTGATCTACGTCGCGCGCCTGCGCAACTGGTGGATCAGCCTGGGCACGATCGGCCTGCAAGGCGTGTTGACGGTGGCCTTCATCGTCGCCGCGCGCGAACTGGGCTTGGGCGGCATGGTGGAGGCGATGGGCGCCGCGCTCGCGCTGGTGATCTCGCTCGGCCTCGCGTCACTGCTCAAGGCGCGCCTGCTCGGCAGCATCCTTGGGCAGAAGATCAGCAGTTGGCGCTGGGCACTGGTCTGGGCCGCAGGTCCGGCCGTGGGCGTGGGCGTGCTGGCGCGCTTCCTGCCGGAATGGGCCGAACTTGGCCTGGGCATCCCGGCGATCCTGGGCGTCTATGGCCTGGTGATCTGGCGGCGCGGCTTCGGCCCGGAAGACCGGGTGCTGTTCCGCAAGCACAAGAATTGAATGCGATAAATTGAACGGCGGCGTTCCGTTTTACGAAAGCGCCTTGGCGATCGCCACGAAATCTTCGACCGTCAGGGTTTCGGCGCGCCGCGCCGGGTCGATGCCCAGTCCATCGAGCGCGTCGAGTGCGCCGGGCAGACCTTTCAGCGACTGGCGCAGCATCTTGCGGCGCTGGCCAAAGGCCGCCTCGGTCACCCGCTCCAGCATCCGCGCGGAAACGCCCTCGGGCATGGCGGCGGGGGTGACGTGGACGATGGCGGACATCACCTTGGGCGGCGGGGTGAAAGCGCTGCGGTGCACTTTCATGGCAATGCGCGGGGTGGCGCGCCATTGCGACAGGATCGCCAGCCGGCCATAGGCATCGCTGCCCGCGCCCGACACGATGCGCTCGGCCACTTCGAGTTGGAACATCAGCGTCAGCGACAGCCAGGCTGGCGGCCAGGCCTGGCCCGAAAGCCAGCCGGTAAACAGCATGGTGCCGACGTTGTAGGGCAGGTTGGCTACCACGTGCCATGCCCCGTCGAACAGGGTGGCAGGATCGACCTTGGTGGCGTCGCCCTCGATCACGCGCAACTGGCCGGGAAAGGCTTCGGCCAGTTCGGCCAGCGCGGGCAGGCAGCGCTTGTCCATCTCGATCGCGGTGACATTGGCACCAGCGCGCAGCAGGGCGCGGGTCAGGCCACCGGGGCCGGGGCCAACCTCGAGCACGTTGGCGCCCTTGAGCTTGCCGGGAATGGCGGCGATGCGCGCCAGCAACTGCTCGTCGAACAGGAAGTTCTGGCCCAGCGCCTTGGACGCGAGCAGCCCGTGGCGATTGACGACATCGCGCAGCGGGGGAAGCTCTGGCCCGGGAAAGTCGGGCGCGCTCATGCCGTGGTGCTGGCGCGGCGGGCTGCGCATTCGCCGGCCAGGCGAATGGCGGCGATCATCGCGCCGGGGCGCGCCTGGCGGCTGCCGGCAATGCCGAAGGCGGTGCCGTGATCGGGCGAGGTGCGGATGATCGGCAGGCCCAGCGTGACATTGACGCCATCATCGAAATCGAGCGCTTTCAACGGGATCAGCGCCTGATCGTGATACATGCAGATCGCCACGTCATAGGTGCTGCGCGCCTGGGCGTGGAACATCGTATCGGCCGGCAGCGGGCCGCGCGCGGCAATGCCGGCGGCCTGGAGCGCGGCGACGGCCGGCGCGATGTAGCTCTGGTCCTCGTGCCCCATGCGGCCGTCCTCGCCGGCGTGGGGGTTGAGCCCGGCCACCGCCAAGCGCGGATCGGCAATGCCGAAATCGCGCACCAGGGCCCGCGCCGTGATCGCGCTGCGCCGGGTGATCAGTTCGGGCGTGATCAGCCCCGGCACGGCATGGAGCGGTACGTGCACGGTCATCGGCACGACCTTGAGCGAGGGGCCGGCCAGCATCATCACCGCGTCTTCGGGCGCCACGCCACTGGCCTGGCCGACGAATTCGGTCTGTCCGGGATGGTTGAAGCCCACGCTGGCCAAGCGGCTTTTGGAAACCGGTGCGGTCACCAGGGCCGAGGTTTCCCCCGCCACGGTAAGCTGCGTGGCTGCGTCGAGCGCATCGAGCGCGAGCAGGGCGCCCTGCTCGGTCGGCTGGCCGGGGGTATAGTCCGCATCGCCCAGGTCGAGCACCGGCAGGGCGGAATCGAACGTCGCTACCGCTTCGGCCAGGCTGCCCACGGGGCGCACCGGCACGTCCAGCCCGCGATGGCGCGCCGCTTCGTCCAGCACGCGGCGGCTGCCCACGGCCACGAACGGCTCAAGCCGCGCCATGCCGCGCAAGATCCACGAGGCCGCGATCAGTTCGGGGCCGATGCCGGCGGGGTCACCCTGGGAGATGGCAATGGGATTCATGGCGCTGGGTTATCGGGCTTTGCTGGGCTGGGGTAGTGGGTGTTGGTGCGGGTTTGGATATGGTTCGGGCGTTGGGTCCGGGCCGCCACCACCCCCCAACCCCCTCCTCTGAAGAGGAGGGGGAGTACGATAGCCCCCTCCTCTTTAGAGGAGGGGGTTGGGGGTGGTGGCGGCAAGCACCTCAATTATACTCGATCACCGCGTCGCGGCGCAGGTCGCGCAGGTAGGTCTGCGCGCGCTTGTTGACGCGGTCGTCTTCCATCTGCGACTGCATTTCCTCGAAGCTCGGGCCATCCGAAACCTTGGGATCGTCGCGGCCGCACAGCATCAGCACGCGCACGCCGTCCTCGATCGAGCCGAACGGCGGGGTGACTTCGCCGATCGACAGCTTGAGCATCGAATCCTGCAAGGCCGCCGGCAGGTCGCGTGCCTTGACCTGATCGTTGGTGACGACCGAGGCGCCCAGCTTGGCGGCGGCGGCATCGGCCTCGCCGCAGCCGTGGATGGTCTTGACGGTCGAGGCGAAGACGGCGGCCTTGGCGGCTGCGTCCTTTTCCGTGGTGCCCTTGGGGAACGTGAGCGAGATCTGCTTGAGGCTGAGCACCGCGTCGCGCGGATCGGCGGTCAGCACCTGGCGCTTGTCGATGAGGTAGAGGATCGAATAGCCGCCGGGAATCTCGATCGGCCCGGCCAACTGGCCCGGCTGCATCGAGTTTGCCACGTTGGCGAGATCCTGCGGCAACTGGGCCAGGCGAATCCAGCCCAGGTCGCCGCCCACCGCTGCGGTGGAAGCTTCGGAATACTGGCGGGCATAGGCGACGAAGCTGCCGCCCTTCTTGAGCTGTTCGACGATCTGGTTGGCGTTGGCCATCACCTGGCTGCGGTTCTGGTCATTGGCCGAGAGGTAGATTTCGCCGATGCGGTATTCCTCGGTGCCCTTGGCGGCCTTGAGGCGCTCCATCATCTCCTTCACTTCGCCGTCGGAGACATTGATGAACGGCTGCACGTTGCGGCGCAGCAGGCGCTGCCACGACAGTTCGCCGCGAATCTGGCGCTTGAGCGAGGCGGGCGAGGAGCCGATCGAGACGAGGTACTTGTCCAGCGCCGCCGGGTTCTGGCCAAAATTCTGCTGGGCGACACGCTCATAGGTCTGGTTGACCTCGTCATCGTCCACATCCACCCCGGCCGACTTGGCTTCCTGGATCTGCAACGTTTCGTCGATCAGGTTGCGCAGCACCTGAAGGCGCAGGCGTTCCTGTTCCTCGGCCGAAACCTTGCCGCCATTGGCATTGACGATCAGCGCCAGGCGCTGGTCGATGTCGGTGCCCGTCAGGATCTCGCCGTTCACGATCGCGGTGGCGCGGCGCACGTTGGGGTCGCTCTTGCCGAAGATCTGCACGTTGGCCGGAATGTTGAGCTGGCCCGAGGCATCGGCGGCAGCGCCTTCGGCCTGCGTATTGCCTGCTTGCGCCTGGGCGACACTGCCGGCCACCGGCAAGGCGGCCGTGGCGGCAAGGCCCAGCGCCAGTGCGGCCCGGCCGACCAGAGGGCGCATCCGGAAATGGGGCAGCCGGTAGATGGACTTCATGGCGATCTGAACTTCCTGTCAGGCATGCAGAATGCGTTTTGCGGGCGTCTGCGGGCGTGCAGCCCCCCGGCTTAACCCACGCTGAGTGGCGGCAAGCGGCCGGGAATGCAACGCCGGAATTGGCCTGCTGGGGGAAAACTTTGCATCAAAGTGGCGCGCATCGCCGCTTATCCGGCGCGAACCTGGGTCATCGCCTGCTCATAGCGGCTGTTCATCTCCGGCCCGCGATAGCGCGAATATTCGCAGCGGGAGAGCGCCTCTGCCGGCGGGAAGATCACCTTGCTGTCGCGATAGTCGGCAGGCATCAGCGCCAGCGCGGCCTGGTTGGGGGTGGGATAGCGGATGGTGCGGGCAATGTCCGCCCCGGCCTGCGCGCCCAGCACGAAATCGATGAAGGCATAGGCCAGATCGGGGTTGGGCGCGCCGCGCGGAATGCACAGGCCGTCGCTGGCCAGGATGCCGCCTTCGCGCGGGATCACGAAATCGAGATCGGGATCATCGCGCATCACCTGGGCGATATCGCCGTTGTATTCGATCACCAGGTCGACGTCTCCGGCGAGCAGCAGGTCCTGGCCGTTGTCGTCGTGGAACGCGGCAATATTGGGCTTTTGCTTAAGGAGCATGGCCTTGACTTGCGCGATCACCGCTGGATCGTTGGTATTGGCCGGGTGGCCCAGATACTTCGCGCCGATCTCGAACAGCTCGCTCGCTTCGGCCAGCAGGGCGATGCGCCCCTTGTAGCGATCGGAATCGAGCACCCATTTCCAGCTATCGGGCACGCCCTGCACCTTGGACTTGCGATAGCCAATGCCGGTGACGATCCAGGTATAGGGCACCGAGACGCGGCGGCCGGGATCGAACGGCGGGTTGAGGAACTGCGGCGCGATGTTCTTGAGATTGGGAATCTTGCTGTGGTCCAGCTCGGTCAGCAGCCCGGCGGCATGCATGCGTTCGACGAAATCGTTGGAAGGCACGATCACGTCATAGCCCTGGTTGCCGCTGCGCAGCTTGGCAAACAGCTCGTCATTGTTGGCAAACAGGCTGATGTTCACGCCCGCGCCCGCCGCCTTGGTGAAATCGGCGACGGTGTTCTTCCCGATATAGGTGTCCCAGGTGTAGAGGTTGACCGCGCGGGCCGGCTTGCCACGCGAACAGGCTCCCAGCGCTCCGGTAAAGGACAGGCCGATGCCGGCAAGGCCGGCCTGGCGCAGGAACATGCGGCGGGAATGGACCATCTTCGTTCAATTCCTGAAGGCAGGGGAAACCCGGCAGCGGCTTTGCGGGCAGATCAGGCCTTGAGCAAGAGGTGATCGCGTTCCCACGACGAGATCACTTCGTCATAGGCGGCCAGTTCGTTGAGCTTGATCTCGTAGAAAGCCTTGATGAACTGCTCGCCCAGAAGGTCGATCACCGGCTGGCACTCGATCATCTGCTTGAGCGCGGCGTCGAGATTGCGCGGCAGGGTGCGTTCCTCGTCATAGGCGTTGCGGGTGATCAGCGGCAGCGGCTCGATCTTTTGCGTCAGGCCGATATAGCCGCAGGCCAGCGTTGCGGCGATGGCGATATAGGGGTTGGCATCCGCGCCGGGCAGGCGGTTTTCGATGCGGGTGTTGCGCGGCGAACTGACCGGAATGCGCAAGCCGCAACTGCGGTTGTCCAGCCCCCATTGCACGTTGATCGGCGCGCTGTGGGCCGGGCGGATGCGGCGGAAGGAATTGACGTTGGGCGCAAATAGCGGAACCACCTGCGGCAGGTAGCGCTGCATGCCGCCGACGAACCAGCGGAATTCCTGGGTCAGCCCGGCCTGCGTTCCGAACAGGTTGTTCCCCTCTCCATCCACGGCCGAGATGTGCAGGTGCATGGCGCTGCCCGGCTGGCTTTCCATCGGCTTGGCCATGAACGTGGCATAGACGCCATGCTTGAGCGCCACCTGGCGCACGATGCGCTTGAAGATCACCACCTGGTCGCACAGCGCCACGGGATCGCCGTGGTTGAAGTTGATTTCGAGCTGGGCCGTGCCGCCTTCGTGGATCATCGTATCGAGTTGCAGCGAGGCGACTTCGGAATTGTCGTAGATTTCCTCGATGATGTCTTCGTATTCGGTCACCGATTCAAGGCCATAGGGCTGGGGCGAGCTTTCCGCGCGGCCCGAGCGCCCGCGCGGCGGCTGGATCGGCAGGTCGGGATCGGAATTGACCTCGGTCAGGTAGAATTCCAGCTCGGGCGCGACGAGCATCTGCCAGCCCATTTCGGCATAGCGCGCGAGCATGCGCTTGAGCACGTGGCGCGGCGCCACTTCAAAGGCCGAGCCGTCTCGGTGCAGTGCATCGGCGACGACAAAGGCGGTCGGCGTGCGAAAGCCCGGCGCGACGCAGATCGAGTGGATATCGGGCAGCAGCGTCACGTCGGGATCGCGGTAGAGGAAATCCTCCTCGTCGGTATCGGCATAGTCCCCGGTGATGGTGACGGAAAACACCGAGGAGGGCAGGCGCAGGCTCATGTTGCCGACCGAGGCGATGAACTTGTCGGCCGGCCAGACCTTGCCGCGCACCACGCCGTTGATATCGGGGACGAGGCATTCCACCTCGCTGATGCGTTTTTCGCGGATCCATTCGGCAAAAGCTTCGGTCATGGGATCACTCGCTTATTGAAAAGGGGTCAGAAACGGTCGCGCAGGGCGTAGAAGGTCATCGCGGCGGCCATGGTCGGCCAGCGCAGCCAGGTGCCTCCGGGAAAGCGCGGGGTTGGCAGGCGGCGCGCCAGATTGAGCGCGGGGGAGGGCAGACCGGCCATGGCCGCGCCGATCTCTGCGCCGAGCCAAGGCGCCAGGACCACGCCGAGCCCGGAAAAGCCGCTGAGCGACCACAGTCCGGGCGCGACCTGCGCGGCATGGGGCAGGCGGTGCGGGGTGATCGACAGCGTGCCGGCCCAGGCGTGGTCGATCGGCACATCGGCCAGTTGCGGGAACACGCGCAGCAGGTGGGGGCGCACGAAGGCGGCGATATTGCCCGGCAAGGCATAGGAATAGCGCTCCCCGCCGCCGAACAGCAGGCGGTGATCGGGCGTCACGCGGAAATAATAGACCACGAAGCGCGAGTCCGAGACCGTGTATTCCCCGGCCACCAGCGCCGCGGCGCGCTCTGCCCCGAGCGGCACGGTGGTGGCGATGAAATTGTTGATCGGCAGGACATGGGCATCGACTGCCGGAACCAGCCCCTGGGCATAGCCGCCGGTGGCGACGAGCACTTGCCCGGCGCGCACCGTGCCGCCCGGCGTTTCCACGCGCCAGACGGCGCCGTCCTGCGCCAGCGCGGTGGCGCGGCTGTGCGGGTGGATCGCGGCGCCGGCATCGCGGGCCGCGCGGGCCATGGCCAGCGCCAGCCTGAGCGGATGGAGATGGCCGCCGGCCGCATCGAGGCTGCCGCCGAAATAGGCCTGGCTGCCCACCAGGGCGCGGATATCGGCGAGATCGAGCGGGGTGAGCCCATCATGGCCATATTCGGCGCGCATGAACGCGACGTGCTCATGCGTCTGCGCGACATAGCCGGGCTTGTGATCGGCGTGGATCAGGCCGGGGCGGAAATCGCAGCGATCGGGATCGAGCGCGATCAGCCGGTCGAGATGGTCGCGCGCGGTGCGGGCCATGGTCCACAGCGCGCGGGCGCTATCCTGCCCCAGGCGGCGGGCCAGCCAGGCCTGGTCCTTGTTCCAGCCCAGGTGCACCTGGCCGCCGTTGCGCCCTGACGCGCCCCAGCCGACGGGCCCGCTTTCCAGCAGAACGACCGATCGCCCGGCCTCTGCCAGCCGCAGTGCGGCACCCAGACCTGTGTAGCCCCCGCCGATGATGCAGGCGTCGGCCTGCACATCCTGATCCAGCGCCGCGCCGTTAAAGAACGTGGGCGTGGTGGCGGCGTAATAGGACAGCGGATAGGCCCGCACATCCTCGCCGGTTGGTCCTGCCCGCTCGATGGATCGCAGCGTCAACATTGCCGACGATGCTACTGCATGGGCCGGAAGGCGACAAGCCGGGCGGCTGGGGGCTTGGCTGTCAAACCGGTGCAGCCCGTGCACCGGTTTGACAGGACGCTTATACCAGTGCGTTGGCCGAGGAGCCGAGTTCGGCGAAATAGCGGGCCATGGCGTCGGCCGCCTTGTCGGTCAGGGTGATGAACGCGCGGCGGCGGTCTGTCTCGTCGTCTACGCGCTGGAGCAGGCCGGCGTCGGTCATCTGGCCGATCCAGCGCAGCGCGGTGGTGGGCGGCACGCCCGAGGCGATGCACAGCGAGGTGACCGAAACGCGCACGTGTTCCACCCGCGCGGCAGTGAGATCGAGCAGCATGTCCCAGGCCGGATCGGCGAAGAGGTCGCCTTCAAAGAAGCGGGCGCGCAACTGGCGCTGGCGGATGATCTTGCGCACCAGGCGCGGATCGGGCAGCGGCGGCCGCGCCGTGCGCACCAGGCGGTCGGTGCCGTCGTCCAGCCTGGTCGGCCCGGCTTCCCCGTTCTCGCCATTGAAGCGGAAGGCAGAGGCGGTTTCGGCATCGACGTTGTTGCCGGACGAAAGCTGTTCCAGCCGGGCGGCAATGTTGGTCACCTGCTCGGTCAGGCGCAGCAGGGTGAGGCGGTCTTCCTCGCCCAGTTCGCGCACGCGGTTGCCGGTGCGGGCGAGCACCCGGCCCATCGCGATCACCCGCTCGGCGCGGCTGGGCGTGACCAGGATCTGCGCTTCGGACTGGTCGAGGCAGCCATAGACTTCGTCCAGCGAGCCGATGCTGGTGGAGACGACAAGCTGCGAACCGCTTTGCGCCGCGCGGCTGTCCAGCCGGGACAGCGCGGCCAGTTCGCTGCCATCGATCACCGGGCAATCGACCAGCACCACATCGCCCAGGCCAGGCGTGGCGACATCGGCCACCAGGCGTTCGAGATCGCTGGTCTGCGCCACGCGCAGGCCGGCGGCGGCGGCATCTTCGGCCATTTCCGCCCGCAGATAGCCCCGATCGGCAAAGATCGAGACGGCCAGCGGCTGCACCCCGCGCCCCTCGCCATGGCTCCAGCCCAGCGGGCGTTCCTGCACCCGGTCGTTTGCCGCCCCGCTGTCGCCGGAAAGCCCTTCATCAGGAAGCCCATATTCAAAACGCGCCGCAGCCTGCCCCATTGTCCCCACTCCGTAAAATCGCGTATGCGAACACTTGTGGAACAAAGCGGGATCAGGTCAACGCCAGATACCTCGATTTTGGAGCAACGTGGCTGGGCCGTTTCGCCTCAGGGCTCGATATCGATGGGCGTTCCATCGCCAACCCGCTGCCAGATTTCCTCGATTTCGGAGTTGGTGAGCGCAATGCAGCCTTCGGTCCAGTCTCCGGGCGCGCGCACCGGGCCAAAGGCATTGGGCTGGCCATGCAGGAAAATCTCGCCGCCCGGCGCCCGGCCGGCCGCTGCGGCATAGGCGCGGTCTGAAGCATCGGGATAGGAGATGTGCAGCGAGAGGTGATAGGCGCTGCGCGGATTGCCGCGATCGATCGTGTAGTGCCCTTCGGGCGTGCGGCCATCGCCTTCGAAATGCTTGGGGCCGACCGGGTGTGGGCCTAGCTGGAGGGCGGTGAACACGTGCAAGGGGCGCCCGTCCGCATCAAGCAGGGTGAGCCGCCGCGCGGCCTTTTCCACGCGCACGCGCGCAACGTCCGGTTCGGGACCGGCCGCCTGCGCCCGCGCCGGTGGCGAAAACAGCAGCGGCGGCAAGGCCCAGAGGCCCGCCGCCGCCACGATCAGGACCGCAAGGACGAGGGGACGGCGCATGGGCGCCATCCTAGCGACCCGGCCCTGCGGATCAATCCACGAACGGATCACGCACGAGGATGGTGTCCTCGCGCTCGGGCGACGTGCTGACCAGGGCCACCGGGGTTTCGATCAGTTCCTGCACGCGCTGGATATACTTGATCGCCTGGGCGGGCAGATCGGCCCACGAGCGGGCGCCGGCGGTGGTGCCCTGCCAGCCGTCCATTTCCTCGTAGATCGGCTCGACATTGGCCTGGTCGGCGGCGTGGCTCGGGAAATAGTCCAGCACCTTGCCGTTCAGGCGATAGCCGATGCAGATTTTCACCTTGTCGAACCCGTCGAGCACGTCGAGCTTGGTCAGCGCGATGCCGGTGACGCCGGAAATGGCGCAGGACTGGCGGGTGAGCACGGCGTCGAACCAGCCGCAGCGGCGCTTGCGGCCGGTGACCGTGCCGAATTCATGGCCGCGCTCGCCCAGGCGCTGGCCAACCTCGTCGGCCAGCTCGGTGGGGAACGGGCCGGAGCCGACGCGGGTGGTATAGGCCTTGACGATGCCGAGCACGAAGCCGGTGGCCGAGGGGCCGAGGCCGGAACCCGACGCGGCGGTGCCCGACACGGTGTTGGACGAGGTGACGAACGGATAGGTGCCGTGGTCCACGTCGAGCAGCACGCCCTGCGCGCCCTCGAACAGGATGCGCGCGCCGGCCTTGCGCACGGCGTTGAGACGCTTCCACACCGGCTGCGCGAATTGCAGCACATAGGGCGCGATTTCGCGCAGTTCGGCAAGCAGTGCGGCGCGATCGACCGGCGGCTGGCCAAAGCCGGCGCGCAGGGCATCGTGGTGGGCGCAGAGGCGATCGAGCTGCGCATCGAGCGCGTCGAGGTGGGCCAGGTCGCACACGCGGATGGCGCGGCGGCCGACCTTGTCTTCATAGGCCGGGCCGATGCCACGACCGGTCGTGCCGATCTTGCCGGCGCCGGCGGCCGCCTCACGCAACCCGTCGAGATCGCGGTGCAAGGGCAGGATCAGCGGGCAATTGTCGGCAATGGCGAAGTTGTCGGCGTTGATTTCCACGCCCTGCGCGGTCAGCTTCTCGATCTCGGCCTTGAGCGCCCAGGGATCGAGCACCACGCCATTGCCGATGATCGACAGCGTGCCGGTGACGATGCCCGAGGGCAGCAGCGAAAGCTTGTAGACCTGCTCGCCCACCACCAGGGTGTGGCCGGCATTGTGCCCGCCCTGGAAGCGCACGACCGCGTCGGCGCGGCTGGCCAGCCAGTCGACGATCTTGCCTTTGCCTTCGTCACCCCACTGGGCGCCGATCACGGTTACATTTGCCACAGATACACTCCTCCACCTGCCAGGTGGACCCGAACAGCGCCCTTCGACAGGACTCGGCGCAGCGGGTGGAACAAGGGGGCGCGCGGGGGCGCCCGGTCGGTGCGGGTGGCGCCCTAGGGGCACCGCCCGGCAAGAGTCAAGACTGCTGCGACAGGCGTTACAGCGCCACCGGCCCCGCTGCGCCCAGAACGTGAGTGCAGCCGAGCGTCGCGGCCTCGTCCGCCTCGCTCAGCGCCGCCACGGTGCGCCAGCCGATGGCGCGCAGGCGATCGGCCGCAGCGCGATCGTGGCCGAGCGGCAGGAACAGCTTGTCCGCCGGCGGCTCTGCACTGGCGATCAGGTCGATCAGGGCATCGGGATAGAGCGAGAAGCCGGTGGCCACTTCGCCTTCGTGGCCAGCGCCATCGGCATCGGGCGCAGCGATGCGATAGGTGCCGCCCCGGCCCAGCGCGCCGCGCACGCCTTCGGCATAGAGCACGAAGCCGAACCACGACTGGTATTCAAAGCCATGGCGTTCGGACGGATCGAGCGTGAGGCGGGCGCGGCCATCAAGACGCAGCGCGATCTCGCGCAGCGCGGCAATGCGCCCGGCGAGCGCGCCGCCGGCATCGATCGCGGCAAGCTTGTCGATCGCCGTGGCGAAATCGCCGGTGGCATAGAGCAGCGGCACGTAAGCTTCGCCCCCTGCGTCCACCAGGCCGCCGGCATCCTTGGTATCGAGTTCGCGGCGCACTGCGTCGATCTGGCCCGGGGCCAGCGGCAGGGCCTCTGCCGCCAGGGTATCGACCAGGTCGGGCAGGGTGAAATCGACGCTGACGCCCTTGGCGCCGGCGGCCTGGAGTGCCTCGATCGCCACGGCGACGACTTCGGCTGCGGCCGCGACATTGTCCGCGCCGATCAGTTCGGCGCCGCATTGCAGCTTTTCGCGCGCGGGATCGAGCCCGTCGCCCTTGATGGTGACGACCTGGCCGGCATAGCACAGCCGCAAGGGGCGAGGCGCGGCGGCCAGGCGCGTGCCGGCGATGCGGCCGATCTGGGGCGTGATGTCGCTGCGCAGGGCCATCATCCGCAAGGATTGCGGATCGACGAAGCGGAACATGCGGCGCGAGGTGATCCCGGCCATGCGGCTGGCGAGCGAGCGTTCGAACTCGATCATCGGCGGCAGCACGCGGTCATAGCCATGGCCTTCCATCACGCCATGAATCGTGCGCATCACGCGCGTGGCGGCCGCCGCAGCGCGGGGAAGACGGTCTTCGAGGCCTTCGGGAAGAAGATCGGCCGGCAGGAGATCGGGATCGCTGGTGTCCATGGCCCGCGCCTTTAGCGGCATTGGCCGGTGGCGGGTAGGGAAAAAGCCAAGGTGCCGGTCGTCCTGCCACGCTGGCCTGACCAGGCAAGCCGTTGCCGCGCTGCAACATGATTGTCAAAACTGTGATCGATGACAAAATTCAAATTGTCCCCAAGCCTTGGCGCGCCCTAGACCCTGGCTGGTCGATGAAATCCGACAAAGAGCGGAAAGACTTATACAAATTGTTTCGTCACGGGGCTTTCGCATGATCAACACCAATCGATACCTGTTCCTGGCCGGCGCGGCGCTGGCGCTGCCGCTCGTGGCTGCCACGCCTGCCTTTGCCGCCGAGGCCGACAGTGCCGCGCCGCCCGCCGACGCCGAAATCGTGGTGACCGGCACCCGCGCGCAGAATCGCACCAAGCTGGACACGGTGGCGCCGGTGGACGTGCTGACGGCCGATGCCCTGACTCGCCAGGGCACCACGGAACTGGGCGCGGCGATCGCCAACGTGGCGCCATCGATCGATTTCCCGCGCTCGGCGGGCACCGATGGCACCGACTCGATCCGCCCGGCCACGCTGCGCGGCCTCTCGCCCGACCAGACGCTGGTGCTGATCAACGGCGTGCGCGGCCATGCCTCGGCGCTGGTCAACCTCAACGGCTCGGTGGGGCGTGGTTCGGCCGCGGTTGACCTCAACACCATTCCCACGCTGGCGCTCGGCTCGGTCGAAGTGCTGCGCGATGGTGCTTCGGCCCAGTATGGCTCCGACGCGATTGCCGGCGTGGTGAACATGCGCCTGCGCGAGGCCGATCATGGCGGCGGCGCGGTGGTCAGCTATGGCCTATATGATACACAGTTCAACGGCGCGCGCTCGGCCCGCCATATCACCGACGGCGACACGCTGACCGTGGGCGCGTGGCAGGGCCTGAAGCTGGGCAACAACGGCGGCTTCCTGACCGTGACCGGCGAATTCCTCAATCGCCTGCCGACCAACCGTTCGGATCTCGACATTCGCGACACGCCCAACAAGGTGCGCTCGCGCATCGGCGATCCCAAGGTGCAGCAGGGCACCGGCTACATCAACTCGTCGCTGCCGCTGGGCGACAGCGGCTGGAGCGCGTTCCTGTTTGGCGGCTATCAGTTCCGCGACAGCACCAGCGCGGCCTTTGCCCGCAATCCCAGCAATGCCAACAACGTCGCCTCGGTCTATCCCGACGGGTTCCTGCCGCTGATCAACGTGCGCTCCAAGGACCTGACCGCCACCACCGGTCTGAAGGGCAAGTGGGGGGAATGGGACGCGACGATCAAGCTTTCCTATGGCCGCAACCGGCTGGACTATCGCACGCTCAACTCGATCAATTCGACGCTGGGCGCATCGTCCCCGACCAATTTCTATGACGGCGCGCTGATCTATGACCAGTGGGTGGGCGGCATCGATGCCAGCCGCGCCTATGACCTGGGCGGCACCAACCTGAACGTGGCCTGGGGCGTGGAAGGGCGCCGCGAAGGCTATCGCATCAACGCTGGGGAGCAGGCCTCGTACATCCGCGCCGAGGGTGCTTCGTCGTCGCTTTCGGGCGGCGCCCAGGGCTTTCCCGGATTCCAGCCGGGCAATGCGCTGCGCGTGAGCCGGGTGAGCAATGCCGCCTATCTCGACCTCGAAGCCAAGCTGCCCAAGGTCTTGACGCTGGGCGCGGCGGTGCGTGGCGAGCACTATTCCGACTTTGGCGACATCGCCACCGGCAAGGTTTCGGCCCGCGCCGATTTCACCCGCTGGTTTGCCCTGCGCGGCGCGGTGTCCACCGGCTTCCGCGCGCCGTCGTTGCAGCAGCAGTATTTCACCACCACCTCGTCGGTGCTGACCAATGGCGTGATCGTGGATACCGGCACGTTCCCTTCGACCAGCGCGGTGGCAAAGTCGCTGGGCGGCCAGGCGCTGCGCCCGGAAAAGTCGGTCAACTTCTCGGCCGGGACGGTGATCCGCTTCGGCGGGTTCGACCTGACCGTGGACGGCTACCTGATCAAGGTGCGCGACGGGCTGGGCCTGTCGGAAAACCTCACGCTGTCGGCGGCTGACCAGGCATTGCTGGATGTTTCGGCGGCGCGCTTCTTCGTCAACGGTATCCACAACACCGCGAAGGGCATCGATGCCGTGGCCCATTATCGCCACCGCACCGACAGCCTGGGCACGTTCGACCTGACCCTGGCCGGCAATGTCAACAAGATGACCGTGGACAGCGTGCCGGCCAACCCCGTGGGCACCACCGCGCTGTTTGCCCGCCAGCGCATCGTCACCATCACCAACGGCACGCCGGGCGAAAAGGTGGTCGGCACGCTGGACTGGACCCTCGGCAAGCTGGGCGCCACGGCGCGCGTCACCTATTACGGCAACGTGATCCAGCCGGCGAGCACGGCCTCGGGTGATTTCTACACCGGCCAGCGCGCGATCACCGATCTGGAAGTGCGCTACAAGCTGCTCGATCGCGCGACGATCAGCCTGGGCGCCAACAACCTGCTGGACATCTATCCGGACAAGGTGCCGGCCAACCTGATGGCGACCAATGGCGGCGTGGCGTTTCCGTTCTTCTCGCCGTTCGGGTTCAACGGGCGCTTCCTCTATGCGCGCCTCGGCGTGAACTGGTAAGATCCGCCACGGCGGTGACCGAAAAGAGGGGGCGGCCAGCGATGGCTGCCCCTTTTTTGTTGCGACGAGGAAGCCGCACCAAAAGACAGCCCGATGGGAACGGCCTCTTAACGCGAATCGTGTCACTCGTGTTGTGACAACGATGAACAGGGGCCGCCCATGCGCCATGCTTTCGCGCAGGAATTCCAGATTGACCGGCCCACCATGGCCACCACGTCGCTCAGCGAGATCCTGGGGGCCTTTTCCTATGCCCTTGACCTGACCGAGGGGCAGCCGGCGGGTCATTCCCTGCGCGCCTGCTGGATCGCCAGCCAGATCGCACTGGCACTGGGCCTGCCGGCGGCGGAACGGCGCACGATCTATTATGCAACGCTGCTCAAGGATCTGGGCTGTTCCAGCAATGCCGCGCGGATTTCCGAACTCTATCTGGCCGATGATCGCGCGTTCAAGCACGAGTTCAAGCTGATCGGGCAAGGGCTGGGGCCGACGCTGGGCTTCGTGTTTCGCAAGACCGGTGCAGGCGAACCGCTTTCAGCCCGCATGCGGGCCATCGCAACGATCCTGCGCGATGGCACCCGGATCGCCACAGACCTGATCCAGACGCGCTGCACGCGCGGTGCCACGATCGCGCGGCAGTTGCGCTTTCCCGAAAGCGTGGCCGGCGCGATTGCCGCGCTGGACGAGCATTGGGACGGTGGCGGCAAGCCGCTGGGCCTGGCCGGGCACGCCATTCCCTTGCCCGCGCGCCTGGCCTTGCTGGCGCAGATTGCCGATGTGTTCCAGATGGCCGCCGGGCCGGAAGCGGCGCTGGCCGAAGTGCAGGCGCGGCGCGGCACCTGGCTCGATCCCGAGCTGGTCGATGCCTTCGTGCGGGTCTGCGCCCAGCCGGGGTTCTGGAGCCACTGCAACGATCCCGCGCTGGAACTGCACGTTCGCGCGCTGGAGCCTGAAGAAGCCCGCGTGGCCGTGGACGAGGATTACCTCGACGACATTGCCGATGCCTTTGGCGCGGTGATCGATGCCAAGAGCCCCTATACCGGCGGCCATTCCTGCCGCGTGGGTCGCTATGCCACCGCCCTGGGCCGGGCGATGGGCGTTGCCGAGGGCGACTTGCGCGGGTTGCGCCGGGCGGCGGTGCTGCACGATGTCGGCAAGCTGGCTGTCTCCAGCCGCGTGCTGGAAAAGCCGGGCAAGCTGGACGATACCGAGTGGGTGGAAATGCGCAGCCATGCGAGCCACACCACCGAAATCCTGTCGCGCATCGGCCCCTTGCGCGACATGGCCGCCGTTGCCGGCGCGCATCATGAGCGGCTGGATGGCACAGGCTATCCCTTGGGGCTCGACCACAGCCTGATCGCCACCGAGGCGCGGATCATCAGCGTTGCCGATTTCTATGACGCGCTGACCGCCGACCGGCCCTATCGCGCCGCCATGCCGGTGGAGCGCGCCTTGGCGATCATGGGCGGGGAAGTGGGCAAGGCGATCGACGGCGCCTGTTTCGAGGCGCTGCGCGCGATGGTGGCGTAAGACCGGGACAGCTCACGAGCGGTTCATCGCGCGGCGGGCAGAGAGTTATCCATGGTCGCCGTCGGATGTCTTGCCTTGCTGGTGTTCCCCATCCTGGGCCTGATTGCGGGCGGGCTGCTGGCCGGCCGCAGCGGGGCGGAATGGGGCGCGGGGCTGGGCCTGGCGGTGGCGCTTGGCCTGAGCGGCGCGATGGGCTGGGGCCTCGTCAAAGCGACGCGGCGGGATTGACCGGCGCCTGCCGCGTGGGCGCTGTTCAGCCCGACAGGCGGCGCAAGTTGGCCCGCACTTTGCGGCGATAGGTCTGCACCGCGCGCCGGGCATGAATGTGCGGGGCAGGGGCCGGACGGCCGCGCATCAGGGCGTCGGCCTGCACGCGCGCCATGTCCCACCACACCTGCCCGAGCGCCTCGATCTTTTCGGTGACCATGCGCTGGCTTTCGGCCGCTGCGCGCGGATCGCCCAGCGCGATCAGCCACAGGCGCCGCGCCACCACTTGGGAGGCTTCGGCGCCCAACATGGCCTGCTGGTTCCACAGCGGGATCATGGCGGACAGCCAGGCGGCGGGCGAGGGGGAAGCGTGGGCAGTCATGGAAATTCCTTTATCGGCCTGCAACGCACAACCGGCCAGGCGGCGTTCGGGTCCGTCGCGTTCACGCCAGACTGTCGAGATAGGTGCGTACCGCTGTCTGCACATGGCGGAAGCGGTCGCCGCCCAGATGCTTGCCGCCATACCAGCGGGTAACCACGACCACGTGATCGCGCAGCCCCTCGCGCTCCAGCATGCGCAGGATCACCATGCCAGCGCCACTTTCGCCATCATCATGTTTGATCGGCCCGGCGGCGCAGAGCAGGCCCCAGGTGTTGTGGGTGGCCTTGGCGAATTTCTTGATCATCTTGAGCTGGTCGACCAGCGCGCGCGCTTCCTCGGCGGAGCGACATGGCGCGCCGGAGACGGCGTATTTCGAGCCGCGATCGGAAACGATGTTGTCGAGCGTGCGCATCGTGGTGGCGACTGGCCCCGGAATGGCCGCGAGGCAAGCGATCAATGCGCCGCGCCTGCGCAATGACTGCGCCAAGTGGCCAGGTCCGTCGGGTGCAACGGCCCACGCCAAGGCGGGCAACCGCGCCCTGGGGCGAGAGCGGCGGGCAGGCCAAAGCCGACGCCCAGTTCATGCTCGGCCAGGGCGCGCGCGGCCGGCGCGGGCAGGCTGTCGACCTGGCCTTGCAGGCCGGCCGGCACCGCGATCGGGCGATCGATCCAGGCCAGCACCACGCGATCGGGCGCCGCCGCGCGCACCAGGGCCGGGAGATTGGCATATTCGGCCATGCACGGCGCGCACCAGCGCGCGCCAAGCAGCACGATGCGATGCGGCTCTGCCCCCAAGGCCGAGGTGGGCATTGCAAGCGAGAGGGCCAGGGAGAGCGCAAAAGCGCCGGCAAGCCATCGTCCAGGCGGGACAACAAAACGCGCGATCGTGGTGGACAGGCTTGTCATTGCTTCATAGTATTTCTCATGTAAATCGAAGTAAATGGCCAGGGAGATCGGCTTTGCGTCTGCGATCGACAGCGTTGTTCACGGTTCTCGTCCCTGTCGCCACGGCAGTCGCCCAGCCTGCATCCCAGCCAGCTCCGCAGGGCAGCCTGCAACAGCGGTTCGACATGGCCACGGCCGCCTATGACAAGAACGACTGCGCGACGGCCTTGCCGCTGCTCGATGCGCTGGCTGCCGATCCCCACGTCAAGCCCACCAGCGTGGCGGCGGCCGTGATCATGGCGCACCGCGGCGCGTGCCTGGTCCGCACCGGTGAGACCGATCGCGGCGAACCGCTGCTGGTGGCCGGGCTTGCCGCCATGCGCCCGCATGCCAGCGATCTGGCGCTCGACGTGGCCGACGCCGAAAACACGCTGGGCGCGCTGGCCGCGACCCGCTGGGACCATGACGGTGCGCTCGCCCATTTCGATGCCGCGCTGGCCCTGCAAAAGGATGGCTCGCGGAGCGTCACGCTCCAGCGCATTGCCTTGCTCACCGCGTTCGACGGCGACAACCGCGCCATTGATGCCGCCAACGAAGGGTTGCGGCTGGAATCCGCCAAGCCCGCGCCGGACAAGGGCATGCTGGCGCAATGGCACTTGCTGCTGGGCCGCGCCATGCTCAATCGCGGGCAGGTCAAGGCCGGCCAGGCCGAACTTGAAGCCGCATTGAAACTGACCGGCGGCATGCGCAGCCAGATCAGCCAGTTCGACGCCGGTCTGCGCCAGGACCTGGCCCAGGCCGCCTTGCTGGCCAAGCAGACGGAAGATGCCCGCCGCTACATGGCCTATTCCGGCGCCGGGCACGCAGGCAGCGCCAGCTTTGGCAGTGCGGCGCGGATGGACTCACCCGATTGCGGCCCGGAAACCGGCCTTTCGCCCGATGACGTGGGCGTGGTGCAACTGGTGATCGGCGAAAGCGGCGATGTGCTGGCCACCCAGACCGTCTACAGCACCGGCAACTATGCCAAGGCCAGCGCCTTTTCCCGCGCGGCGGCCGATTGGCACTGGAAGCCCGAGGACGCGGCCAAGATGCCCGCGTTCTTTCGCGCCACCGCGCGGGTGGAACTGCGTTGCAGCCGGGGCACCGGTGGCCTGACGCCCGACGCGCCGTTGAAGGAGGCGATTGCGGCTTGGGCGCAGCAGGCCCGGCTGGCGCTGCCGATGGGCCAGGATGGCTGGTCTCCCTGGCTGGCGGCGGCGGAATCGGCCCGGCAGGGTGGCAAGACCGCAGCCGAACTCGCCGCGCGCGTGATGCTGGCCGAGGCAGACCTACGGCCTGATGCCGAGCAACTGGCGTCGATCGATCGCGGGCTGGTGGTGGCGCAGGATGCCTCGTTGCCCCCGGCCGTGCGCAACGCCGCGCGGGTTCTGCTCACGGCCCACCGCGTGGACATCATTACCTCCGCCAAGCAGTCCAGCCGCGTCACCCTGCGCGATACCCGTAGCTATCCCGCGTTGCAGGCGCTGGCCACCGAGCCGGCAATTGCCGCCGATCCCCTGGCGCGCAACGCCAGCATGCTGCTCGCCCTGCCGCGCCGTCCGTTGCCGGCCGACCAGGCCAATGTCACGGCCGTGTTGCAGCGCGTGGCCGCCGACGCGGACTTGCCCGCCCACCATCCGCTGCGCCAGTTCGCCCTGCTGCGCCTGGCCAACCAGGCCGCCAGCCAGGGCCAGTTGGACGAAGCGCAGCGGCTGTTTGCCCAGACCGGCCTGACTCAGGAGCAATGCGCGCTGATCGGCCCGAAGCCGGCGCTGACCGCGATCAACACTGGTTCCACGGCCTTCCCGATGGACGCCGCGCGCTGGGGATTTGAAGGCTGGGTGCGCAGCGAATACGACATTCTGGCCGATGGCCACACCGCCGGCCTGCGCGCGGTGGCGTCTTATCCGCCATTCGTGTTCGACGATGCCGCCCACAGCATGCTGGCCAAGGCACGCTATCAGGCCAGCTATCGCCCGGAAAATGGCGCGGCGTGCAGCGCCAATCGCGAAACGATCCGCTTCAACATCCCAGGCAACACGATGGTGGCCAAGGAGATCAAGAAGAAGTCCTGAGATGCAAAAAGGGGCGGCGCCGGCCGGCACCGCCCCTTTCGGCCTTTCAGGCCAGGCCTGAAACGGAAAAGCCGCTCAGAACTTGAGCGCCTTGATCAGGCGCACGCCCTGGATTTCGCGGGCCTTGGCCAGCACGTCTTCGTTCACCGGGCTGTCGACCGAGAGCAGCAGCACCGCTTCGCCACCGGCCTCGCGGCGGCCGAGGTGGAACGTGCCGATGTTGATGCCCGACTGGCCCAGCAGGGTGCCGATCGAGCCGATGAAGCCCGGCGCGTCGGTGTTGACGATATAGAGCATGTCACCGTCGAGATCGGCTTCGATGCCGATGCCGAAGATTTCGACGAGGCGCGGCTGGCCGTTGCCGAACAGCGTGCCGGCGACCGAGCGATCGCCCTGGCTGGTGCTGACCGTCACGCGCACCAGGGTGCGGTATTCGCCTTCGCGATCATGGCGCACTTCGCGCACGTCGAGCCCGCGTTCCTTGGCCAGGAACGGCGCGTTGACCATGTTCACGGTGTCGGAATACTGCTTCATCACGCCGGTGAGGACCGCCGCCGTGATCGGCTTCTGGTTGAGCTGGGCGGCAGCGCCTTCCACTTCGATGGCGATCTTGGCGAGGTTGTCGTGCGCCAATTGGCCCACCAGGGTGCCGAGCTTTTCAGCGAGCGCCATGTAGGGCTTGAGCTTGGGCGCTTCCTCGGCCGAGAGCGAGGGCATGTTGAGTGCGTTGGTCACGCCGCCGGTGACCAGGAAATCGGCCATCTGTTCGGCCACCTGCAAGGCCACGTTGACCTGCGCTTCGGTGGTCGAGGCGCCCAGGTGCGGGGTGCAGATGAAGTTGGGCGTGCCGAACAGCGGGCTGTCCTTGGCCGGTTCGGTTTCGAACACGTCGAGTGCGGCGCCGGCGATGTGGCCGGAATCGAGCAGTTCCTTGAGCGCCTTTTCATCGACCAGGCCACCACGCGCGCAGTTGACGATGCGCACGCCCTTCTTGGTCTTGGCGAGGTTTTCGGCCGAGAGGATGTTGCGGGTCTGGTCGGTCAGCGGCGTGTGCAGGGTGATGAAGTCCGCCTTGGCCAGCAGGGTTTCCAGGTCGGCCTTTTCGACGCCCATTTCCACCGCGCGCTCGGGGGTGAGGAACGGGTCGAAGGCCACGACCTTCATCTTGAGGCCCAGTGCGCGGCTGGCAACGATCGAGCCGATGTTGCCCGCGCCGATCAGGCCAAGCGTCTTGCCGGTGACTTCCACGCCCATGAAGCGGTTCTTTTCCCACTTGCCGGCCTGAGTCGAGGCGTCGGCCTCGGGCAACTGGCGGGCGAGCGCGAACATCAGGGCGATGGCGTGTTCGGCGGTGGTGATCGAGTTGCCGAACGGGGTGTTCATCACCACCACGCCCTTGGCCGAAGCGGCCGGGATATCGACGTTGTCCACGCCGATGCCGGCGCGGCCGACAACCTTGAGGTTGGTCGCGGCTTCGAGGATTTCCTTGGTCACCTTGGTGGATGAGCGGATCGCCAGGCCATCGTACTGGCCGATGATCGCCTTGAGTTCTTCCGGGGTCTTGCCGGTGATCACGTCCACGTCGCAGCCGCGCTCCTGGAAGATGCGGGCGGCGTTGGGGTCCATCTTGTCGGAAATGAGAACCTTGGGCTTGGTCATGGTCTTTGCTCCATGGGGTGCGCCGGATCAGGCGGCGCGTGCCGGAAATGCCGGCAGAAATGGGGAATTTGCCTCTCTCCCCTCGTCACCCCGGACTTGATCCGGGGTCCCGCTTGTTTGCCGTGGCAGGCAATGTCGCGTGGGGCCCCGGATCAAGTCCGGGGCGACGGGGAATGGGAGTGACGTTGAAAGTCGATCAGGCTTCGGCAGTAGCGGTCAACTGGGCGTAGGCCCAGTCAAGCCAGGGGCCGAGCGCCTCGATATCGGCGGTATCGACCGTGGCGCCGCACCAGATGCGCAGGCCGGCCGGGGCATCGCGATAGCCAGCGATGTCAAAGGCCGCGCCTTCCTTTTCGAGCAGGCCGGCAAACTTCTTGATGAAGTCTGCGTCAGCCCCTTCGACGGTGAGGCACACCGAGGTGCGCGAGCGGATGCCGCTGTCGACCGCGAGATGGCCGAGCCACGAACGTTCGGCGACGATCTTGTCCAGCGCGTGGGCATTGGCGGTGCAGCGCGCCTTGAGGCCTTCGAGACCGCCGACCGACTTGGCCCATTCGAGCGCGAAGATCGCGTCTTCGACAGCGAGCATCGAGGGGGTGTTGATGGTTTCGCCCTTGAACACGCCTTCGGCCAGCTTGCCCTTGGAGACCAGGCGGAACACCTTGGGCAGGGGCCAGGACGGGGTGTAGGTTTCCAGGCGATCGACCGCGCGGGGGCCGAGGATCAGCACGCCGTGCGCGCCTTCGCCGCCCAGCACCTTCTGCCACGAGAAGGTGGCCACGTCGATCTTGTCCCACGGAATGTCGTAGGCGAAGACGGCGCTGGTCGCGTCGGCAAAGGTCAGGCCTTCGCGGTTATCAGTGATCCATTCGCCATCGGGCACGCGCACGCCGCTGGTGGTGCCGTTCCAGGTGAACAGCACGTCGTCGGCGAAATCGACCTTGGAGAGATCGGGCAACTGGCCGTAATCGGCGCGGAGCACGGTCGGCTCCAGCTTGAGCTGCTTGACGGCATCGGTGACCCAACCTTCACCGAAGCTTTCCCAGGCCAGCGTGGTCACGCCGCGCGCGCCGAGCATCGTCCACATTGCCATCTCGAACGCGCCGGTGTCCGAACCGGGCACGATGCCGATGCGGTGCGTGGCGGGCAGTTGCAGCACCTCGCGCATCAGGTCGATCGCCAGCTGGAGGCGCGCCTTGCCGATCTTGGCGCGGTGCGAGCGGCCCAGCGATTCGGTTTGCAGCTTGTCGAGAGAATACCCCGGCGGCTTGGCGCACGGACCCGAGGAAAAGAAAGGACGCGCCGGCTTTGCGGCGGGAATACCAACAGTCATGTAGACTCTCCTTACAGAGAGCACGCGCGGCGTTGGGACCGCGTGGCCCGGAGCCGCTCTTAAAGGTGTGGACGGGCTTGTCAATGCGTCGCCGCGCACCCTTGTGTGAAATGCTGCGCAGCGGTTCGTCGCAAAAAGTGCGGTTGCGTGCATCTGCGGGCTTTCCATTTATCCTGGAGTAACCAAGACTGCGTCAGGCTTAAGTTTATGGCGAAACGCATTCTTCTTGCCTGGGCCATGCTGCCGGTGATTGTCCTTGCCGGCTGTGTCGACGCCCCACGTGGCCCGCGCCGGCCAGCGCGCATGGTCTCGCGCCCGGTGGTGCAGCCGGTGCCCAGTTCCGCCGCCACGCGCGCCTGCCTGGTTTCGCTGCGCCAGAACGCCATCGGCTATGTGCCGGTGCCCGATCAATATTATGGCGCAGGGTGCAGCACGCTGGGCAGCGTGCGCCTGGCCTATCTGCGCAGCGACAGCACGCAGCTAGCCCTGGCCAATGCCGGGCCGGTGACCTGCCAACTGGCCAATGCCCTGCAAGGCTGGGCGCGCTTTGGCGTGGACCGCGCGGCGCAGCAGATCCTGGGCAGCCCGCTGGTCAAGATCGACACGATGGGCAGCTACAACTGCCGCAACGTGGCCGGCACCGCGCGCCGCTCCGCCCACGCCACGGCCAATGCCATCGACATTTCCGGCTTCCTCCTCGCCGATGGTCGCCGTGTTACCGTGCTGCGCGACTGGAACGACGAAGACCCGCAAATCCGTGCGTTCCTGCGCGCGATCCACACCAGCGCCTGCAAGCGCTTCAACACCGTGCTGAGCCCGGATTACAACGCCGCGCATCGCGATCACTTGCACCTGGAGGTGGGGAGCGGGCGACCGTTGTGTGGGTGAGGGGGCGGGGTGGGCGCTTTTCGGAATAAAACTGCTTATTCGGACACGGTACGGTTGCGGTCGTTTCTAACCCTGCTAACCAGTTCAGATGAAGCAGGCGATATGGCTCTGGATAAAGCGTGGCGTATTCACAATTGCGGCAATTTTTACGCTAGCCGCAATCAGCTCAGCTTTATTCCTGTTGAAAGAAAAGCATCGGCTCGCTCAATTCAACCGAACCCACCAGCGGCCGCTGTTAGTTGATGCACGCGATCCGGTGTTGATCGATGCTCACGCCTTGCTGGCGCATTTGCAGACTCCCAAAGCGGCAAATAGTCTTCAGTTTGCTGCTATGCCATCGTTTGGCAAGAGATGGTTCGCAATATCGCTTTCTGAGACAGGCACACGAAGCATGGGAGAAGTGATCGTTACGACCCTAGCGGGTCAGGTTCTGCGACAAGATACATTCGTCGTACCCAGAGACGATTTGGCTTTGTTCCTGAGGCGATGGGATGAGATCACTGATGGGTATTCAGGCGAAGGGCGACTTCTTACCGATGGAACGCCATTGGCATTTGAGCGGCGGCGCGCTGGGGCAATAACCTCAGGAGAAGGGAACTCACCCTGCCACTACGACGTCTTGGGCGACTTGGCTGCTCAGGCTTTAGGCCGATATGTGCCAGAGCTTGCCGATCTGCGCGATCCAACTCTTCCGGCGAAACTGCGAAGTAACTTTTGTAATCGTTCCATTTTTGCGTTGCGCTGACGTCTGTTCCTCTTCATTTTCTGACGCGCCGGTGCTCACGCAGTAAACCTCGTGTGCAGCCAGTTCAGGCAAAATGATTGATTTCGCGCAGAGGCGCGGAGGCGCGGAGAAAAAGCTGAATCTCTGCGCCTCCGCGCCTCTGCGCGAACAAACCTTTTTCTTTTATTCAGCTCATTGCCTGACGGCACATGATCGCGCAGCGCCGGGCAATCTCCTTGTTCTCCGCGTCTCTGCGTCTCCGCGTGCCAAATGGATTGACGCGGAGACGCAGAAGGGTTGGGGGCGGCAGGGCGAGAGTGGGCGAACATGCACCCTCCGTCAGCCCTGCGGGCTGCCACCTCCCCCACGGGGTGGGGGAGGATCTATAAGTGCAGAAAGGCGGGAGGATCCCGCCTCCCGCCTTCCTGAAGGCCCCCCTTATGGCCGATGTCGTGTGTCTGTTGCGGTGTCAGGCGGCAGCGTCGCCCAGGCCGGTGGCCTCGATCCGCAGGCGGACCGCTTCGGCGGCGTGGCGGGCGCCGAGTTTGCCCATCATCTTCATGCGGTGGATTTCCACGGTGCGCGGGCTGATATCCAAGTCGCGGGCGATGGCCTTGTTGCTGCACCCTTCGGCCAGGCGATCGAGCACTTCGCGTTCGCGCAGCGAGAGGCGGGCGATGCGCTGGCGAGCCTCGGCGGCGCGGGCGCGTTGCACGCGGTGGGTTTCAGCTTCGTGCGCGGCGCGGGCAATGGCTTCGTTGAGCGGCGCGATCTGGCTGGGAATGGCGAGGTAATCCAGTGCGCCCGCCTTGATCGTGCGGACCACGGCCCAGGTATCGGGCGCATCGCCGATGGCGATCACCGGCAGCCAGTGGCCGGCGCGCATCATCGCGCCGATCAGTGCCGGCACCGCTTCGCCCGGCGGATCGTCATGCGCCAGCAGCAGCCCGCTGCTGGGCGCATGCGCCAGCAATTCGTCGGTGCTGCCGTATATCTCGGCATGATGCCCGGCGGCAAAGGCGAGACGAGCGAGCTGTGCCCTGCGGGCAGAGTCGCTATCGAGGATGTGGAGTGTGACACGTTCGACCATGGGGCCGAAGTAACCACCCTCTGGCATCGTCGCGCCACGCGCGAAAGCTTCGTTCTGAACGCTTCCCTTAGGATGCGGGGCGATTACCGTCCCATATTCCTTAGGGATTTCGGCTCCGAAGCGGACCCGATTATTCAGTCGAAGTTCATCAATATGTGTCGATTCCTGTCCCATGGCTACAGACTGCCACGGGGCGATGAGTCAAGTCTTGCCAAGCATCCCTGCCGGACTTTAGCGAGACTATACGACGGTTTCCATAGTAATTGTGCTAAGTAGTTTTACTATGTCCGACCGCTTTTGCTTCAATCGAAACGATAATCCGGCAACTGGTAAAACGCGGCGCGCAGCGCTTCGCTCCAGCTTGACGATATCGCGTTGAAATAGGGATCGTCGGCGCGGATGCGGCGCTGGTGCAGCGGCTCGAAATGGTCGCGCGCGATCACGGTCAGGTCGAAGGGCAGGCCGACCGAGAGATTGGCCGCCACGGTCGAGTCGAACGAGACCATCAGCAGCTTGACCGCCTGTTCGAAATCCATCCCCTTGTCATAGCCGCGCAGCAGGATCGGGCGGCCGTACTTGGTCTCGCCGATCTGGAAGAACGGCGTGTCGAAGTTCGCCTCGATGAAATTGCCTTCGGGATAGATCATGAACAGGCGCGGTTCCATGTCCCGGATCTGGCCGGCCACGATCATCGTGGCGGTGAAGCGCGCGCCTTCGCCCTGGACCGGGCCGGACTGGCGCCCTTCGATCACGCTGCGCAAGAGGTTGCCGACGTGGGTGGCGACCTGGAACATCGTCGGCTCTTCCAGGATCGACGGGCGGCGTTCGCTCGGCGCCTTGTTGCGCTCTTCCAACTGGCTGATCACCGATTGGGTGGTGGCGAGGTTGCCCGCCGTCATGATCGTGATGATCCGCTCGCCCGGCACCGACCAGGTGAAGCTCTTGCGGAACACCGATATATTGTCGACGCCCGAATTGGTGCGGGTGTCGCTCATCAGGACAAGCCCCTTGTCGAGCATCATCCCCACGCAATAGGTCATCGTTCGTCCCCGTCCGCCCGGCGCGCGCCGGCCGGTCCCCCGCTATCCTGCGCCAACAAGACTTGCCGCTTTGCCCCGGTCGGGGTCGTGGCCAGTCCTCAGCCTCTTATTGTTCCATACGCTGTTGTTCAACGGCAAGGCTGACGTGCATCGCCTCGTCCCGCGCGCCATAGCGGATGCCGGTGATCGGCGCGCAGGCGGTGTAATCGCAGCCCGTCGCCACATGGACATAGCGCGCATCGGGGCAGATCGCGTTGGCCACGTCGAAGCCGACCCAGCCGAGGCCCGGCACATGGGCCTGCGCCCAGGCGTGGCCGGCCTCCTGCTCCACCCGATCGTCCATCATCAGGTAGCCGCTGGCATAGCGCGCGGGAATGCCGAGATGGCGCGCGGCGGCGATGAACACGTGGGCCTGGTCCTGGCACACCCCGCGCCCGGCGGCGAGCACCTGCTCGGCCGAAGTGGCGACATCGGTGTGGCCGGGTTCATAGGCCACGGCCTCCCGCACCAGGGTGCTCAATGCGTGGAGGCGGGCCAGCGTGTCTTCCGAGTCGACCGGCAGGCTTTCGACCAGTGCGCGCACGAGAGGGCCTTCGCGGGTGAGGGCGGTCTGTTCGGTGAAATGCCACAAGGGCAGTTGCCCCTGCTGCTTGCCCACCACGCCAGCCGTGTCTGAGGTCTGCACCACGCCCTGGCTGCGGATCACCACTTCGCGCGCGCCGGGCACGAACGAGATGAGCGTGACGCGGTTGCCGTTCTCGTCGTCATAGGTCACTTCGGGCCGGGCACCTTCCAGCTCGATTTCCCAGAACTCCGTGGTCTGCCCCTGGCAGGCCAGCGGGGTGAGGCGCAGGCGTTGCAGCCCGTGGGCAACGGGGTTGGAAAAGGTGTAGCGCGTGGTGTGGCTGATCGCGAGGCGCATGGGCGGCCTTTCCCCTTTCCTTATTCGGTGAAACGGTAATCGCGCTGGATCTGTTGCGCGAGGTGGTTGTTGGCGGCGATGAACTGGCCGATCACCTGGTGCAGGCCGTGCTCGAACACGGCCTCGATCGTCTGGCTCTTGAGCTGTTCGTGCGTGCGCGCGACGATCGCATGGGTTTCCAGCCGATCGCCGTATTCGGCCGCCAGGCGATCGAGATAGTCGCGCAACTGGGCGTAGCAGAACGCCAGGCTGCGCGGGAAACGCCCGTCGAGCATCAGGAACTCGGCAATGCCGCGCGCTTCCATCCGCCCGGCGTTGAGCCAGCGATAGGCGCGATCCCCGGCGACGGCGCGCAGCACGTTGTCCCACTGCACGTTGTCGAGGCTGGAGCCGACATAGGACACCGAGGGCAGCAGCACGTAATATTTCACGTCGAGGATGCGCGCAGTGTTGTCGGCCCGTTCGATGAAGCTGCCGGCGCGGGCGAAGTAATAGATGTCGTTGCGCAGCATCGTGCCTTCCATCGCCCCGCGCACCAGCGTGGACTGGCGGCGGATCAGGTCGAGCACGCCGCCCAGGCGCGTTTCGGTCACGGTGCGGGCCAGCTCCTGCTTCAGGATCATCCAGCTTTCGTTGACCGCTTCCCATACCTCGCGCGTGATGCCGGTGCGGACCATGCGCGCGTTGTGGCGCGCCTGCTCCACCATGCTCAGCACGTTGCCGGGATTGTCGCGATCGCGCAGGATGAAGTTGACCACGGTGCTGGCGGTGTAATCGCTGCCGAACTTGGCCTGATAGGCCCCTTGCAGCCCCAGCGTGACCACCACCGAACGCCATTCGTCGCTGGCATCGGCAGCGTCGCGGGTGAGAGCCATGCGGAATCCGGCCTCCACCAGGCGCGCGGTGTTTTCCGCGCGCTCCAGATAGCGGAACAGCCAGAAGATGCCATTGGCGGAACGTCCAAGCATTTTATCGTTTTCCCTTCCGCCTCAATCGTCCAGCACCCAACTGTCCTTGGTGCCGCCCCCTTGCGACGAATTGACCACCAGCGAGCCCTTCTTGAGCGCCACGCGCGTCAGCCCGCCGGGCGTGATGTCGATCCCCTGCGGCGAAACCAGCACGAAGGGGCGCAAGTCCACGTGGCGCGGCGCGAGGCCAGCCTTGGTGAAGATCGGCACGGTGGACAGCGAGAGCGTGGGCTGCGCGATGTAGTTTTCGGGATTGGCGCGCAGCTTCTCGGCGAACATCGCGATTTCCTTGCGCGACGAGGTGGGGCCGATGAGCATGCCATAGCCGCCCGAACCGTGGACTTCCTTGACCACCAGGTCTTCAAGATTGTCCATCACGTAGGCCAGCGAATCGCTTTCGGCGCAGCGCCAGGTCGGCACATTGGCCAGGATCGGCTTTTCGCCGGTGTAGAACTCGACGATCTCGGGCATGAAGCTGTAGATCGCCTTGTCGTCGGCAATCCCGGTGCCTGGCGCATTGGCGATGGTGATCCCGCCGGCGCGATAGACGTCCATGATCCCGGAAACACCCAGCACGCTTTCCGGCTTGAACGTCAGCGGATCGAGGTAATCGTCGTCCACCCGGCGATAGAGCACGTCGATCGCCTGCCAGCCGCGCGTGGTACGCATGGCGACGCGGCCATCCTCCACTTTCAGGTCGCTGCCTTCCACCAGTTCGGCGCCCATCTGGTCGGCCAGGAAGGCGTGTTCGTAATAGGCGGAATTGAACGTGCCCGGCGTAAGCACGGCGACCACCGGCTTGTGCCCGTTGGCGGCCGGCGGGGCGCAGGCCGCCAGGCTGCGGGCCAGGCGGCGGGGATAGTCCGACACCTCGCGCACCCGCACCTTGGTGAACAGTTCGGGGAACATGGCCATCATCGTTTCGCGGTTTTCGAGCATGTACGACACGCCCGAGGGCGTGCGCGCATTGTCTTCGAGCACCATGAAATCGTCCTCGCCGGTGCGGACAAGGTCGATGCCGACGATGTGGGTGTAGACGCCGCCGGGCGGCGTGAAGCCGGCCATCTGCGGCAGGAACGCCGTGTTGCCCTTGAGCACCCGTTCGGGCAGGCGGCCGGAGCGGACGATTTCCTGGCGATGATAGAGATCGTGGAGGAAGGCGTTGAGCGCGCGGACCCGCTGCTCGATGCCCCGCGACAGCCGCCGCCACTGTGCGGCGTTGATGATGCGGGGAACCATGTCGAAGGGGATGAGGCGCTCTTCGGCGTCCTCGTTGCCGTAAACGTTGAACGTGATCCCGGTCTTGCGGAAAAAGGCTTCGGCTTCGCCCGATTTCCGCCGCAGCAATTCGGGTGGCTGCTCTTTCAGCCACTCGCAATACCCGCTGTAAGCGGGGCGTGTCGCGCCATCGGCGTCAAGCATCTCGTCATAGGACGAGAGCGAGGAATTGGTCATGCAGAACCTCCCGTCTGGCCCATTGCTTGCACACGATTCGGGCCTCCGCAAGCGCGGATGCTGCGCGTGCGAAACAATTGATTCCATCGTGGCCGAAGCCCTTGCGCAGGCGGTTTTGGCGTGGCAGCATCCGCGCCGCGCCGGTTCGCGTCAGTTTTCGTGTGTTGACTGGCAGGAAAGCCGGTGAGGCCCCGTCGATCAGGCCCAGTCGATCAGTGTCGGGCGACGAGATCGACCAGCGTGCGGGCTACTTGCGGATGCGCGGCAAAGCCCAGGTGGGTGACGCGCAGGGGTACGGCCAGATCACGCTCGCCCGGCCAGCCGGCGGCGCTGCGGGGATTGACGATGCCGTCGCGCGGGCTCCACAGCGCGATGGTCGGCACCGGCGGCTTGGTCGCCAGATCCTGCGCCATCGGCGCTTCATCCACGCTGTGGCCGGCCACGATCTGATAGGCGCGCCAGGCGTTGTTGGCGCGGCGATCGCCCGAAAACGGCGTGCCCATGGTGATGACCAGGGCCACATGGTCTGGCGCGGTCTTGGCCAGTTGCCGGGCGAACAGGCCGCCCAGGCTCCAGCCGACCAGAACCAGCGGCTCGCCTTCGCGGCGTGCCATGGTTTCCACGCGCTCGGCCAGGCGCTCGAAGCGGTCTTCGCTCGATCCAAAATTGAAGCCCAGGCCCCAGTCGCTGACGCGGTGGCCGGCGCTTTCCAGTGCGGCGGCGAGCGGCTTCATCCGCACCGGATGGGTGCCGAAGCCGGGCAGCAGCATGACCGGGCGCGAACGCGGCGCAGGTGGAACCGGGGCAGGGGGCTCGCTCCGCGCGGCTTGCCAGTGGTCGATCGGCGTGGCCAGTTCCCCCAGCAGACGCGGCCAGGCCGGCCCGCGCACGCCTTCCGGGCGCGGCACAAAGGCCAGCGCGCGCCGTCGCGCCAGGGCAGCACCCAGCGTTTCGATCTGGGCCCATGCCGTGCGGGGCGGGGAAGAGGGTTGTGTGGCCATAGGAATCACCGGATGGGAGCTATCTCATGCCGGGGATGAACGCCACAAAGACGGGTTTGTTTCAAATTCAAGTCACAATGGCGGCGTGACGCGCAAAAAAGTGCGGCTTTAGAACCCGCCTGCGGGCTGCGCCCCGAGAATGGGCAAGCCCGGAGTGGCCCGCCTGCGTTCCAGGATACGGCGTATCGGCGTGTCATAGAACCGGCCGACAAGGGTCGCTGCCGCCAGGGCGAGGCCCAGGTAGGCGCCGAGCAGAGCGAGATCGGCCAGTCCCCCCACAGGATGCGGGCGCCAGGCCACGATGATCTTCAGCAGGGGATTGTGCAACAGGTACAGCGGGTAGGACATATTGCCCAGCCACGTCCAGCAAGGGTGGCTGGCATCGGTCCTGATCGCCACGAGGAGGATCAGGGGGAAGACCACCATGACCGTCACCATGTCATAAGCCCACGAGCGGGTAGGACCGAACAGGATCAGGACCAGGGCGCCGGCGAGGCACAGCCCGATCTTGCCCGAGGACTGCCGCGCCGCCGATGGACGATGCAGGCGGCTGAGCAGGATGCCGAGCGGGAACGAGAAAAACGTCCGCAGCGGCCCGCCGTAAAAGCTGGTGAGCGTGAAACCCACTTCGATATCCCGGTGGATCAGCGCCACGCAGGCCAGGCCAGCCCCGGCCACCAGGCACAGCAGTGCCAGTTGGCGGTTGCGCCAGTGCACCAGCCAGACCGCGAAGGCGGCATTGGCCAGCAATTCCCAGAACAAGGACCAGGAAGGCGGATTGAGCGGCCATGGTCCAAAGCCGGGAACGTGCGAAAAGGGGGTGGGCAGCACCAGCAACTGCGCGATGAACGTGCCCACGAAGTCGATTGGCGTGACGGGTCTGGTGGCCAGAGTCACGCCTGCGCCAAGCACCGCGCCCAGCGCGATCATCGGGTAGAGGCGCAGCCATCGACGCCGACAGAAATCGGCCAGTGCCATTCCGTTGCGCAGGCGCTGTTCATAGGCCTGCGCAATGACGAATCCGCTCAGCAGGAAAAACAGATCGACGGCCAGATAGCCGTGGACGGCCACCTTGTAGCCCAGCAGAACCCAGCCATGGGCCACGACGACAGCGATTGCCGCAATGCCGCGAAAGCCGTCGAGTACGTGGAAGTGAGCTTTCATTGTCGTCCATCGATCATGCAGCGCGCGCTGCCCGGCTTCATCAGCCGCCTATCGTTATGGATCGTTACTGAAAAATTCGTTTAGCCACGGGTTTCTGGCGGATTGACCGCCTGCTGTTCCACGCCCAGCCCGCGTATCGCGACGGCCAATGCCTCGCGCAATTCCTCGCGGCTGGTGGCGAGAGCATGGTCAAGCTGGAGCACGGCGAGGCCATGCACCACCGCCCAGCACGCCAGCGTGGCTGCGGCGGGATTGCCGGGCTGCAACGCGGCAACGCGCGCCGACAACCGGTTATAGGCCTGTGCCCGGGCCGCAGCAGCGTTGTCCGCCTGCCCGGCCGGGCTGAACATCAGCCGGAACAGCCCCGGCTGCGCCATGGCGAAATCCACATAGGCAAGTCCCTGCGCCACCAGCGCCTGCATGCCCGGGGCGGAAGCGTCTGCCGCAGCCAGCGTGGCGGAGAGCCGGACGAAGCCCTGCGCCACCACCGCGGCCATCAGGGCCGCCTTGTCGGGAAAGTGACGATACGATGCCATCGCCGAAACGCCAAGGTCGCGGGCCAGGGCGCGCAGGCTGGGCTCTCCCGCGCCGGCATCAAGCGCCAGCGTGGCCGCATCCACCAGTTTCTGGCGCAGGCCTGCCGGCGGCGAGGGATCTGAAGGCTTCATGGCATGTTTACATCCTGTTGGCGCCGCTGTAGTTTACACTGTAAACAAACCCCGTATGGCAGGCAAGCGCCCACCACAGGAGGCCCGATGATCACGGTTCACCATCTCAACAATTCCCGCTCGCAGCGGGTGCTCTGGCTGCTGGAGGAGCTGGGGCTGCCCTATACGGTCAAGCGCTATGAGCGTGATGCCAGGACGATGTTCGCGCCGGCCGAGCTGCGCGCGGTGCATCCGCTGGGCAAGTCACCGGTGATCGAGGACGAAGGGCGCGTGCTCGCCGAAAGCGGCGCGATCGTGGAATACCTGGTCGACAAGGCCGGTGGCCGGCTGGGCGCGCCGGCCGATGGCGACGATGCGCTGCGTTACCGCATGTTCCTGCACTATGCCGAAGGCTCGCTGATGCCGCCGCTGTTGCTCAAGCTGGTGCTTTCGCGCGTGCCGATCATGGGCAAGATCGCGCTCAAGCGCATCCAGCCGATGATCGACGTGCATCTCGATTTCGTGGAGCGCGAGCTGGCGGCCCGCCCGTGGTTTGCCGGTGCGGAGATGACGGCCGCCGACGTGATGATGAGCTTTCCGATCGAGGCGGCGCGGGCGCGGGCCGGGCTCGATGCCACGCGGCCGCATACCTTGGCCTGGCTGGACAAGGTTCAGGCCTTGCCGGCCTATCGCCGGGCGATCGAGGTGGGCGGCCCTTACGCCTACGATTGAGTGGGGAGGGTGGCAGAGGACCGGGCGACTCGCGTCATCCGGCCTGCTGTGACTGCGTGCGAGGGCCTTCGATCGATAGTTCCGGTTGCTTTGCAGCATTACCCGGCGGCCATTCGCGACGAACTGCACCCGGTGCGAGACAATACTTCTGCTATTGCGTCGCAATAAGCGAAATCCCGCAAATTTAGCGATTTCCCGCCCTTGACGAGGTGGCCCGAACAGCGCATCGCGGCGCCGTTCACGAGAGGCCCGCTCGGCTGTCGTCGCCCCCGGACCGGCTTTTGCCACCGGATCAGGCACCGCGCTTCGCGCCTGCGGTCCCTCGCCAACGGCAGGAGGATTTCGCTTAGCCATGACCCAGGTCGGACAGGACTCGCTCGGCACGCGCAGCACGCTTACCGTAGGCGGCAAGAACGTCGCTTACTACTCCCTCAAGAAGGCCGCCGAAAAGTTCGGCGATGTCTCGCGGTTGCCTTTCTCGATGAAGGTGCTGCTGGAAAACCTTCTCCGCTTCGAAGACGGTGGCTTCACCGTTTCGGCCGACGATGTGAAGGCCCTGGTCGACTGGCAGAAGAACCCGTCGAGCAGCGCCGAAATCCAGTACCGCCCGGCGCGCGTGCTGCTCCAGGATTTCACCGGCGTGCCCTGCGTGGTCGACCTTGCCGCGATGCGCGACGCGATCGCCAAGCTGGGCGGCGACACCAGCAAGATCAACCCGCTGGTGCCCGTGCACCTGGTGATCGATCACTCGGTGATGGTCGATGAATTCGGCCACCCCAAGGCGTTCGAACAGAACGTCGAGATCGAATACTATCGCAACGGCGAGCGCTACGACTTCCTCAAGTGGGGCTCCAAGTCGCTGTCGAACTTCCACGCCGTGCCCCCCGGCACCGGCATCTGCCACCAGGTGAACCTGGAGCACATCGCCCAGACGGTGTGGACCTCGGAAGACCAGGACGGCAACCTCGTCGCCTATCCCGACACCTGCGTCGGCACCGACAGCCACACCACCATGGTCAATGGCCTGGGCGTGCTCGGCTGGGGCGTGGGCGGCATCGAAGCCGAAGCGGCCATGCTCGGCCAGCCGGTCTCGATGCTCATCCCCGAAGTGGTGGGCTTCAAGTTCACCGGCCAGCTTCAGGAAGGCGTCACCGCCACCGACCTCGTGCTGACTGCCACCAACATGCTGCGCAAGCATGGCGTGGTCGGCCGCTTCGTGGAATACTTCGGCCCCGGCCTGGCCGGCCTGACCCTGGCCGATCGCGCCACGCTGGCCAACATGGCGCCGGAATATGGCGCGACCTGCGGCTTCTTCGGCATTGACGAAAAGACCCTGGACTACATGCGCCTGACCGGGCGCGACGAAGACCAGATCGCGCTGGTCGAAGCCTATGCCAAGGAGCAGGGCTTCTGGATCGACCCGTCGGTCGAGCCGGTCTTCACCTCGACGCTGGAACTCGACCTGTCGACCGTCGTGCCCTCGCTGGCCGGCCCGAAGCGCCCGCAGGACAAGGTCGTGCTTCCCGAAGTGGACGACGTGTTCAACAAGGACCTCGGCGACGTCTACAAGAAGAGCCAGTCGCGCGTGGCCGTCGACGGCAAGGATCACGACATCGGCGACGGTGACGTGGTGATCGCCGCGATCACGAGCTGCACCAACACCTCGAACCCCGGCGTGCTGATCGCCGCCGGTCTGGTTGCCAAGAAGGCCGACGAACTGGGCCTCAAGCCCAAGCCCTGGGTCAAGACCTCGCTGGCACCGGGCTCGCAAGTGGTGACCGACTACCTCGAAAAGGCCGGTCTCCAGTCGCACCTCGACAACATCGGCTTCAACCTGGTGGGTTACGGCTGCACCACCTGCATCGGCAACTCCGGCCCGCTGGCCGAGCCGATCAGCAAGGCGATCAACGAGAATGGCATCGTCGCCGCCTCGGTGATCTCGGGCAACCGCAACTTCGAAGGCCGCGTCAGCCCCGACGTGCGCGCCAACTTCCTGGCTTCGCCGCCGCTGGTTGTCGCCTACGCGCTCAAGGGCACCGTGGTGGAAGACTTCACCACCACCCCGATCGGCACGAGCAAGGATGGCGCCGCCGTCTATCTCAAGGACATCTGGCCGACCAATGCCGAGGTTCACTCGGTCATGGCCGGGGCGATGAACCGCGCGATGTTCCAGGCCCGCTATGCCGACGTCTACAAGGGCGACAAGCACTGGCAGGCGATCAACGTGACGGGTTCGGAAACCTATTCGTGGCGCGCCGGGTCGACCTATGTCGCCAACCCGCCGTACTTCGAAGGCATGACCATGACGCCGGCCCCGGTTTCCGACATCGTCGGCGCCAAGCCGCTGCTGATCCTGGGCGATTCGATCACCACCGACCACATCTCGCCGGCCGGCTCGATCAAGGCCGACAGCCCGGCGGGCAAGTGGCTCCAGGATCACCAGGTCGCCAAGGCGGACTTCAACTCCTACGGCGCGCGCCGTGGCCACCACGAAGTGATGATGCGCGGCACCTTTGCCAACATCCGCATCAAGAACGAAATGGTCCCCGGCACTGAAGGCGGCTTCTCGCGCTATGGCGACGAAGTGGGCGCGGTCTATGACGTGGCGCAGAAGCACAAGGCCGATGGCACGCCGATGGTGGTCATCGCCGGGAAGGAATACGGCACCGGCTCCTCGCGCGACTGGGCGGCCAAGGGCACCAACCTGCTCGGCGTGCGCGCGGTGATCGTCGAAAGCTTCGAGCGTATCCACCGCTCGAACCTGGTCGGCATGGGCGTGCTGCCCTTGCAGTTCGTCGATGGCCAGACCCGCCAGAGCCTGGGCCTGACCGGCGACGATGCCTTCACCATCGAAGGCGTTGCCGATCTCCAGCCGCGCCAGACCGTGACCGTGAAGGTCACGCGCGCCGATGGCAGCAGCTTCACCTTTGAAGCGCTGTGCCGCATCGATACCGCCAACGAGCTTGAATACTTCAAGAACGGCGGCATCCTGCACTACGTGCTGCGCAAGCTGGCGGCTTGAGCGCCGCCGGCCTGACCGCCGGAACGCAAAAAGGGCGGCTCCTGACCGGAGCCGCCCTTTTTCGTGGCCACTGCACAAGCATCCTCCCCTTCGGGGGAGGTGGCAGGCCGCAGGCCTGACGGAGGGGGAGGCCAGGAAAGCGGCACGAAAAAGGGGCGGCCTCCCCCCGAAGACCGCCCCTTCCGTGGAGCCCGCAGGAACGGGCTTGACCGTGGCTTCAAGCCGGCTTGCGGCTCCGACCCCAGCGCTGGCGTGCGACCAGCGCCGCGGCGGCAGCGCCGAACAGCAGAACCATCGAAGGTTCCGGCACGTCGGTGCCACCATTGGTCGTACCGCTGCTGGTCGAACTGGTCGATGTCGATCCGTTGGACGAAGACGAGCTGCTGGTGGAGCTGGAGGAACTCGTCGAGCTCGATGTCGAGGAGGACGTGGACGACGAGGTGGAAGACGACGTGCTGCTGCTCGTCGAAGACGAAGTGCTGACGTTGCCCGAGGACGTGGACGTCGACGAGCTGGTCGAGACGTTGCCCGACGAAGTGGACACGTTGCCCGAGGACGTCGAGGTGGACGAGCTGGTCGAGACATTGCCCGAGGACGTGCTGACGCTGCCCGACGAGGTCGACACACTGCCGCTGGAGGTGGAGACGCTGCCGCTCGACGTGGACACGCTTCCGCTCGAGGTCGAAACATTGCCGCTGGACGTGGAGACGTTCCCGCTGGAAGTCGAGGTAGAACCGCCCGAGGTCGAGGTCGACCCACCGGACGTCGAGGTGGAACCACCCGAGGTGGACGTCGAGCCGGTGCTGGTGGACGAGACCACCACGCTGCCGCCCCCACCGCCGCTGCCACCGAAGAAACCGCCGAAGAAGCCGCCGCCAAAGCCGCCGACCGGGCCGCCGCCGATCACCACCGGCACGCCGCCCCCGCCGCCCACGGCCTGCGCCTGTGGCGGCAGCGGGGGCATGTAGGGTGCTGGCGCCATGGCATATTGGCGGGGCGGATCGCACGTCTTGGTCGTGGCGGTGGCAACGATCTTGCGCTGGCGGTGCACGACATGGGGCGGGGCGCGGCGGACGATCCGGCGCGGCTTGGCCGGCTTGGTCTTGATCGGCTTGATGTGGTGGATTTCGCCGGCAGATGGTGCCTCGGAGACATGCACGGCGCCGCCGCCCAGGACCGCGCCCCCCGCTGCGCAGGCCGCCAGTTTCGCCAATGCCATCCGAACCGACATGATCGTTGCTCTCGCTGAAATTCCGGGTTGGCCTAGCAGAAGCGCCTTAACAGGCTGCTGCCAAAACTCCCCTCCGCTGAACAACGCAGATCATAGCGGCAGCGTCCACCACGTTAACCGCAAATCGACAGGATAGCCGGCCATATTTCGTCGCATTTCGGCGCAGTGTGTTAACTCTGTCCCAATCTGGAACCCTTGCGCCCGCCAGTGTTGCCAATTCCGACAGGTGCGAGGGTCTATTCGCCGCTGTCTGGCTCGAACAGGCCGGGCAGCGTACCTGGCAGGCCGCCCGGCATTTGCGCCGTCGGCGGAGTGATTCCCAGGTGCTGCCAGGCGCGATCGTTGAGGCAGCGGCCGCGCGCGGTGCGGGCGACCAGGCCAAGCTGGATCAGGTAGGGTTCGATCACTTCCTCGATGGTGTCGCGCGGTTCGGACAGGCCGGCGGCGAGGGTTTCCACCCCGACCGGGCCGCCCTTGTAGATATCGGCGATCATCATCAGGTAGCGCCGGTCTTGCAGGTCCAGCCCCAGCGCATCCACTTCCAGCCGGGTCAGCGCCTGGTCGGCCAGCGCGCGGGTGATCGTGCCATCGCCCATGACCTGGGCGAAATCGCGCACCCGGCGCAGCAGACGCCCGGCCACGCGTGGCGTGCCCCGCGCCCGCTTGGCGATCTCGCGCGCCCCTTCGCGGTCGATGCCCACGCCCATCAGTGTAGCGCCGCGCGTCACCACCCGCTCCAGTTCGGCCACGGTATAGAATTGCAGGCGCACGGGAATGCCGAAGCGATCGCGCAGCGGGGTTTGCAGCAGGCCCTGCCGCGTGGTTGCGCCGATCAAGGTGAAGGGCGGCAGGTCGATTCGCACCGAGCGCGCCGAAGGCCCTTCGCCGATGATCAGGTCGAGCGCGCGGTCTTCCATCGCGGGATAGAGCACTTCCTCGACCACGGGATTGAGGCGGTGAATCTCGTCGATGAACAGAACATCGCCGGATTCGAGATTGGTGAGCAGCGCGGCAAGATCACCCGACTTGGCAATCACCGGGCCGGACGTGGCGCGGAAATTCACCCCCAGTTCGCGCGCGATGATCTGCGCCAGCGTGGTCTTGCCCAGGCCCGGCGGGCCGAAGAACAGCACGTGGTCCATCGCCTCGCGCCGCTGCTTGGCGCTTTCGATGAAGATCTTGAGGTTTTCGCGCGCAGCCTCCTGCCCCACGAATTCGGCCAGAGTCTTGGGGCGCAGCGCGGCGTCGATGTCTTCGGCCTGGGCCTTGGCGGAAAGGAGCGGGTTGTCGGTCATGACGGATCAGGGCTTTCGGCCAATTCGGCAGCAACGGCCGTTGTCTGGCCTCGGGAGTGTGGCCACGATGGGGTGTGCAACGCGAACGGCAACCTTGCGTGTATATTCTTGCCAGCGGTGTGCGCGGCACCTTGTATGTCGGTGTCACGTCGGCCTTGATGCAGCGCTTGTGGCAGCACCGCGAAGGTGTAACCGGCGGCTTCACGGCGCAGTATCGGGTTTATCGCCTGGTTCACTTCGAGATGTTTGACGACGTGGAGCGTGCGATTGCGCGCGAGAAGCAGCTCAAGAACTGGCGGCGGGACTGGAAGATCAATCTTGTTCACGCAGCCAACCCCGAATGGCGCGATCTTGCCGTCGGTCTCGGTTTTCCACCTCTGGGGCAGGGCAGGTCGCACCCTGGACCCTGAAACAAGTTCAGGGTGACGAACTTCTGGCAAACAGCACCTGTTTCCAAAATCGCCGTCACCCCGGACTTGGTCCGGGGTCCAGCTCTCCGCCTTTCCCGCCGTAGCCGGCATCACCCCGTCGCCCGCTTCAGGGCCACGCGCACCAGGTCGTTGAGGCGGGCGTCTTCGCCCAGTTCCTTGATCGCGAAGGCCACCGCGCTGGAGGCCACGGCGGGCTTGAAGCCCAGGTTCTGCAAGGCGGAAATGGCGTCGGCGCTGGCAGAGCCGGCGGGCAGGGCCACGTCTGCCTCGGCCGCGATGCCGAGGCCGCCGGACAGGCCGGCAAGGCCGCCGGCCTTGTCTTTCAATTCGTTGACGATGCGGCTGGCGAGTTTCGGCCCCACGCCGTTGGCGCGGGCGACCATGGCGGCGTCGCCCCCGGCGCAGGCGCGCTGCAATTCCTCGGCTGACAGCGCCGAAAGGATCGCCAAGGCCACTTTAGACCCCACGCCCTGAACGGCGGTGAGCAGGCGGAACCACGCGCGTTCGCCTGCGCTGGCAAAGCCGATCAGGCGCTGGTCGGTCTCGCTCACCTGCATCTCGGTGTGCACCACCACTTTGTCGCCACGCACGCCGAGATGGGTGAGCGTCTTGGCCGAGCAATGGACCAGGTAACCGACGCCATTGACGTCGATGATCGCCCAGTCCGGGCCGGTGTCGTCGAGAATGCCGGTGAGTTTGGCGATCATGGTTTGTTCCCTATGGCAGGGAACTTTTCCAGGCGCAACCGGCGTTCAAGTATTGGCCTGCTGCTCGTCGGGAACCTTGTCGTGCGGGCCATAATAGAGCCGAGCGCAGGCATGGGCGGCCACGCCTCCCTCCAGCGTGAGGTCGTCCTTGAAGGCATCGCGGATGTAATCGACGGTCGAGAGGTGGCGGTCCTCGAAATACATCTTGTGCACCTGGTCGCGCCCGGCGCCATAGACGATGCGCGTGATCCCCGCCCAAATCGCGGCCATCGTGCACATGCCGCAGGGCTGCAACGTGGTGTAGAGCGTGGCCCCGTCGATCTTCATGTCGCCCACTTCGTGCCCGGCGGCGCGCAGTGCCTCCACCTCGGCATGGGCCGTGGCATCGCAATGCTCGGCCGTGCGGTTGACGCCGGCGCCCACCAGACGGCCCTGGCGCACGACCAGCGCCGCGATCGGCGTGTTCGCGGGATCGTCGCCCTTTTCGCGAATGGCAAGGGCAATGGCGCGGGCCATCCAGGCGTCGTCGGTTGCGGCGATGTTCATGAACGCTGCTACGCCGGGCGGGGCAGGGTGTTCCCGGCCCGAAAGACCGATCAGCGATGGCTGCCCAGCATGTTGGCGTGGGTGATCGCCACGGCCAGTGCATCGGAAGCGTCTTCGCCGGCCAGTTTCACGCCGGGCAGCAGGATTTTCAGCATGTGCTGAATCTGCTGTTTTTCCGCGCCGCCGGTACCGACCAGTGCCTTCTTGATCACCTTGGTGGGATATTCGGCCACGGGCATGCCCGAGCGCGCCAGGCTGACCATGGCGACGCCGCGCGCCTGGCCCAGCTTGAGCGTGGATTGCGGGTTCACGTTGACGAAGACTTCTTCCACCGCGCCTTCATCCGGGTGGTGGGTGAGGATCACGTCGGTCAGCGCCGCGTCCAGTTCCACCAGGCGCTGCGCCATGGTGGCCTTGGCATCGGTGCGGATCTGGCCGTTGGCGACGTGGCTCAGCCGGCTGCCGGCCTTGGCCACCACGCCCCAGCCGGTGCAGGTGAGGCCGGGATCGATGCCGAGGATGATCATGAAAAACAGATCCTCTCCCGCAGCGCGGGGGAGGGGGACCGCGTGCGAAGCGCGTGGTGGAGGGGGCGCCCCCTCCGACGGCCTAGCGGCCGCCACCTCCCCCGCCAGGCGGGGGAGGATCGGTAGGCATTCCGCGCGTCCACGGGCCCGATCAGCCCAGCTTTTCCATCACGTCGTCGGGGATTTCGTAGTTGCCCCAGACGGTCTGCACGTCGTCGTCGTCGTCGAGCACGTCGATCAGCTTGAGCAGGGTGGCCGCGTCGTCGGCCGAAACCGTGGTCTTGAGGTTGGGCTTCCACGCCAGCTTCACCGCTTCAGCTTCGCCCAGCGCCTTTTCCAGCTCGCGGCTGACGGGGTGCAGGTTGTCGATCGCGGTCCAGATCTGGTGCGTGTCTTCGTCCGATTCCACGTCATCGGCGCCGGCTTCGATCGCGGCTTCCAGCACCTTTTCCTCGTCGCCCACGCTGGCGGGGTATTCGATCAGGCCGAGGCGTTCGAAGCCGTGGCTCACCGCGCCCGACGCGCCGAGGTTGCCGCCGTTCTTGGCAAAGGCGGTGCGCACGTTGGTGGCGGTGCGGTTGCGGTTGTCGGTCAGCGCTTCGACGATGATCGCCACGCCGCCCGGGCCATAGCCTTCGTAGCGCACTTCTTCATAGTTCTCGCCATCGCCCTTGCTGGCCTTGTCGACCGCGCGCTGGATGTTGTCCTTGGGCATCGACTGCGCCTTGGCGGCGTTGATCGCGGCGCGCAGGCGCGGGTTCATGTCCGGATCGGGCATGCCCATCTTGGCGGCGACGGTGATTTCGCGCGAGAGCTTGGAGAACATCGCCGAGCGCTTCTTGTCCTGCGCGCCCTTGCGATGCATGATGTTCTTGAATTTGGAATGGCCTGCCATGGATCTGCTTCTTGCGGCTGATGGTGGGAATGCGGGTTTGCTTGCGCCCCTAGACCAAGCCGGGCAAAACGGCAATCGGGCAGGCGCCGATGCGGCAAACGCGGCGTTAATCCCTGCTCCGGTATGGCCCTGGCCATGGTCCGCCTTTCGCTTCCCGCCGCCCAGTCGCTCGCACAGTTCCTGACGCATCCGCGCTGGTCGCGCCCGATGGGGCTGGGCAGTGCTGAAAGCTGGGCGCTGTGGCGCGGCGCCACCTTGCTCTACCTGATCGGGCTGGTCGTGCTGATGCCGCTGATCGGCCTGTGGCAGCGCGGCATGGGCCTGCCTGGCGCCGATGCCTTTGGCAAATTGCCGCCGACGCTGCTGTTGCCGACGGTCGTGATCCTGGCCCCGGTGGCGGAAGAATGCATATTTCGCGGCTGGCTCTCGGGCCGCCCGCGCGCGCTGGTGCTGCTCGGCGGGCTGCTGGCAGCGGCAGGCGCGCTGTCGACGATCCGCGATGGCGCAGCCCATCCCCTGGCCTGGCTGGTACTAATGTTGTCGGTGTTGGGGGCAGCGGGTGGCTGGTTCGCGCTGCGGCGACGGGAAACGCCCGCCTGGTTCGAGGTGGCGTTTCCGGCGCTGTTCGTGTTGCACGCGGCGGTTTTCGCGCTGTTCCACCTTGGCAACTATCCGCGCATCACGCTGGCGCTGGTGCCGATGGTGCTGCCGCAGCTATGGGCCGGGCTGGTCTTCGGCTTCGTGCGGGTGCGGATCGGCCTGCCGGCCTCGATGCTCACCCATGCGCTGGGCAATCTGGTGGCGGTGACCGCAGCGCTGCTGATGCGGTGACGGCGCTGGCCCGCCCTCGCACCCGGCTATCCTGTGGAGGGCCGGGTGGGGAGAGGGCTGATGCCGTCACGCCGCGTCAGCGGCAGGGAATCAGTCGATGCCCAGCGCGTTCTTGTAGACGTCGAGAATCGCTTCCATTTCGCGGCGGTCGTCGGGCTTCATCTTCCGCAGGCGGACGATCTGGCGCATGATCTTGGCGTCGTAGCCGGCCGACTTGGCTTCGCTGTAGACATCCTTGATGTCGTCGCCGATGCCCTTCTTTTCTTCTTCCAGGCGTTCGATGCGCTCGATCAAGAGGCGCAGGCGATCATCGGCGGCGTCGGCCATGGGTATGCTCCGAATCTGTTAAGTGGGCGGCCTTGGCGGCCATCAGGCGGGGGCAAATAGCCGTCCGCGCCGATGCTGGCAAAGCCGCGCCTGTGGAAAGATTGCTCCGAACCGGCTTACGCACCGCCGGCACTGGGGGAATGCGCGGGGGTGTTGCGCTTCATGCTCTCGTCCATCCGCGCCAGTTGCTCGGGCGTGGCCGGCGTCTGGTAGCGGCTTTTCCATTCTGCTGCGGGCAACCCGTGGATCGCTTCGCGCGCGGCGGCCTTGTCGAGCGGGGCGCCGGCTTCCACGATCCAGTCAGCGAGGCAGTTGCGGCAGAATCCGGCCAGGCCCATCAGATCGATGTTCTGCGCATCGTGGCGATGGCGCAAGTGGCGCACCAGGCGGCGGAACGCGGCGGCGGCCACGGCATCGTCGATCTGGTCGAGGCCATCCGCACCGTTTTGGGCCGTTTGGGGCAGGGGGGAATTCGTATCCATGGCTATCATCCCTTGGGTTTTGGGCCAGCATAGGCCATAGGGCTGCGCGATTGAAAGCCTGCCCGGTTCGATAGGAAGAGGAGTTGTTGCACCATGGCCCAGCCTGACCAGGGAAAGAGCCCTGACAAGCGCGAACGCAAGGTCAAGATCCTCGCCACGGTGGGGCCGGCAAGCCGCTCGCCGGAAATGCTGGAAAAGCTGTTCCGCGCTGGCGCTGATGCGTTCCGCGTCAACATGAGCCACGGCGAACACGCCATCCACGCCGAAACGATCGCCAACATCCGCGCTCTCGAAGCGAAGGTGAAGCGTCCGATCACCGTGCTGTGCGACCTCCAGGGGCCGAAGCTGCGCGTGGGCACGTTCAAGGAAGGCCGCGCGGTGATCCGCCATTCGGGCCATTTCACGCTCGATCGCAATCCCGAGCCGGGCGATGAAAACCGCGTCTGCCTGCCCCATCCCGAACTGTTCGGCATCCTGCAAAAGGGCCAGCGCCTGCTGATCGACGATGGCAAGCTGCGCCTGCGGGTGATCCGCGCCGACGCCAACGAGATTCTGTGCTCGGCTGAAGTTGGCGGGGTGATTTCCGATCGCAAGGGCGTCAACGTTCCCGACGCGGTGGTGCCGGTGCCGGCGCTGACCGAAAAGGACCGTCGCGACCTGGCCTTTGCCGTGGAGCAGGGCGCCGACTGGATCGCGCTGTCGTTCGTGCAGCGCCCCGAAGACGTGGCCGAAGCGCGCCGCCTGATGGGCGGCTATGGCGCGCTGATGGCCAAGATCGAGAAGCCGGCGGCGATTTCGCGCCTGGAAGAGATCATCGAGCTGTCCGACGGCATCATGGTGGCGCGTGGTGACCTGGGCGTGGAGCTCAACCCCGAAGAAGTGCCGCCGCTGCAAAAGCGCATCGTGGAAAGCGCGCGTCGCCAGGGCAAGCCGGTGGTCGTCGCCACGCAGATGCTCGAATCGATGATCGAGGCGCCGACGCCGACCCGCGCCGAAGTGTCCGACGTGGCCAACGCGGTCTATGACGGCGCCGACGCGGTCATGCTCTCGGCCGAAACCGCCGCGGGCGCCTGGCCCGAAGAGGCGGTGAGCATCATGAACCGTATTGCGGTGCAGGTGGAAAGCGATCCCGGCTATGCCGCGCGCGTCCACTTCATCGAGACGCTGCCCGATCCGACCACGGCGGACGCCCTGGCCGAAGCTTGCGCTTCGATCGCGCAGACTCTGCCGATCGCCGGGATCATCGTGTTCACCGGCTCGGGCTCCACCGCCCGTCGCGTGGCGCGCGAACGGCCGGGCGTGCCGATGCTGGTGCTCACCCCCAGCCAGAAGACGGCGCGCAAGGTTGGCCTGCTGTGGGGCGCCCATGCGGTCAACACCAAGGACATCGGCAGCTTCGAGGAAATGATCGCCAAGGGCAAGCGCATGGCGCTTCGCCATGATTTCGGCACCGCCGGATCAAAGCTGGTGGCGCTGGCCGGGGTTCCCTTTGGCACCCCGGGCGCGACCAACCTGCTGCACGTCGTCACCCTTACCGGGGACGAATTGAAGCATCACCAGGGCGACTGAAACATGGACGTGATCGGCGCGGGCGCAAGAGCCGCTCGCGCTATCCCTTCTCGCCGACCCGTGCGACCGTCAGGCCCGAGGTCACGCGTTCGGCCGCGAACACGCAGTTCTTGCCCGATGCCTTGGCGAGATAGAGCGATGCGTCTGCGTCCGGGATCAGTTCCTCCCCGCGCACCGAGGTTTCCGGCATGGCCGCCACGCCCAGCGAGGCGCTGACGGGGCAGCCCTGGATGTCGGTGACGCCCTGCACGCGCAGGCGGATCTGTTCGGCCTTGGTCACGGCATCGGCCAGCGCGCAATCGGGCAGGATGGCAATGATCTCTTCTCCGCCATAGCGGCAGACCACATCGGTCGGCCGCAGCGTGCCGACGATCTGCGCCGCCACGTCGCGCAGCACGGCATCGCCCTTGGCGTGGCCATAGCGGTCGTTGAGATCCTTGAAGTTGTCGAGATCGATCATGATCACGGCCGTGGGATTGCCCGAGCGGTGCGACAGCGCCAGCAGCCGCTCCAGCGTGTCTTCCATGTAGCGACGGTTGTAGAGCCCGGTCAGCGGATCGCGCAGCGACTGCGTGCGCAGCCGATCGCGCAAGGCGATGTTGGATAGCGCCAGCGACATGGAGTCCGCCAGCGCCGTGCCGAGGTGGCGCAAGTTGGCGAGTTCTTCAGTGCAGTCGCCTTCCGGCGGGGCACCGCTGCGCGCCAGGATCAGCAGGCCCTGCACCTGGCCCCCGGCCATCATCGGGATTTCCAGCACGGCATTGGCGCCGCCATGGTGTGCGCAGCACAGGCCGCCTTCGTCCGGCGCGTTGACGTGGGCCTTGCCCCGCTTGAGCGCCCAGCAATGGCTGGGGGCAAGCGAATCGGGCGCGAGGTATCCGGTTGGCAAATCCCACTGCCGCGCCAGGTCCAGCCGATCGCGCGAATTGTTGAGCACATAGAGCGCGGCGCCATAGCCGCCGAGCAGGCGCCGCGCCGTGACCATCAGCACCGCGCCGGCTTCCTCGTTGGTTTCCGCCGCCTGGAGCATGTCGGTCATCGCAAAGAGTTCGGCCGTGCGCCGCCGTGCCGCTTCGGAATCGGCGCGCATGTGCTGCTCGTGGTTGTGATTGGCGATGAGGATCGCGCGGAAGCCCAGCAGCGAAGCGACGACGGCCACTTGCAGCACCACCGCCAGGATCAGCAGGCGGTCGCTGCTGGTGCCCTCGATGCGATCGAGCAGGTCGTGCACCGCCACCATGGCGATCGACAGGCCCTGCAACGCGATGGCGCCATTGTACATGAAGCCCAGGCGCTGGCGTTCGCTGCTTCCGATTCCCGGAAGGCGCAGTCGACGCAAGACATGCCGTCGCTCATTCACCACGCGCGCAGGGCTCCCGTTCCGATCCAGACCCGGCCCGGTCGACACCGCGCCGTCGCCCGCATCCACGCGGATGCCGGCGCCACTGCGCATCCTTAGGGCCAGGGCGGATGGAGCAGGCTGAACGGCTGCCTGCGCATGAATGCCTAGGGCTGGCTGGGCACCGCGCTAAGCATTGCCCTGCGCGGCATTCGACGCATTCAGGCGCGCGCGCCGAACAGGGCAGAGCCGACGCGCACGTGGGTGGCGCCAAGCTGGATCGCGGTTTCAAAATCCTCGCTCATGCCCATCGAGCGGCCAGCCAGGCCGTGGTCGCCGGCCAGCTTGTCGAGCAGCGCGAAGAACGGCGCGGCCTCGATCCCGGCCGGGGGCACGCACATCAGGCCGATCACCGGCAGGTCTGCCTTGCGTGCCTCGTCCAGCAGGGCGGGCATGTCGGCGATGGCGCAGCCGCCCTTCTGCTCTTCCGCGCCGATGTTGACCTGCACGAACAGCGGCACGCGGCGGCCGGTCTTGTCCATCGCGCGGGCAAGCGCGGTCAGCAGCGAGGGGCGATCGAGCGAGTGGATGCAATCGAACAACGCCACCGCGTCTTCGGCCTTGTTGGATTGCAACTGGCCCACCAGGTGCAGCGCAACCTCGGGATGTTCCTCGCGCAGCGGTGCCCACTTGGCCTGGGCTTCCTGCACGCGGTTTTCCCCGAACACGGTCTGCCCGGCGGCGATCAGCGGGCGGATCGCCTCGGCCGGGTGGGTCTTGGACACGGCGACCAGCGTCACCGTCTCGGCCTTGCGGCGGGCGATGCGCGCGGCCTGGTCGATGCGGGCGCGGATGTCGTTCAAGTGGGGATGCTCTGGTCCGGTCATGGCGCGGTGCTATAGCGTGGTCATGGCAAAGCGCTACCCCGTGCCGCGATTGGTCCTGCTCAGCGATGCGCGCAACGATGCCGTGCTCGACCGGGCCTTGGCGCGCCTGCCGCGCGGCAGTGCGCTGGTCTTTCGCCATTACCACCTGTCCGCGCCCGAGCGCCGCCGTCGCTGGGCCGCGTTGCGGCGGCAGGCGGCGAGCCGTGGCGTGGCCCTGATCGCGGCCGGGGCGTCGTGCGGGCGCGGGGCGCAGGGGCACTATGGAGCGCCGTCCGCGCTTGCTGGCGGCGGCTTGCGACTGGCCACGGCGCATTCGCTGCGGGAAATCGGCGCGGCGGCGCGGGCGGGTGCCGATGCCGTGCTGCTGTCCCCGGTGCTGCCCACGCGCAGCCATCCCGGCGCCCCGGTGCTGGGCATGGTGCGTTTCCTGCTGCTGGCCCGGCAGAGCCCGTGCCCGGTTCTGGCCCTGGGCGGGATGACGCGACGCGCGGCGCGCCGCCTGCCGCGCGGCGGGCGGGTGCAGGGCTGGGCGGCGATCGACGGCCTGTCGTGAAAAGCCCGCACAATCCCTGGCTTTTCCCGCAGGATTCTTGACCGGTCGGGCACTTGGGACGATGATGGGGGCCAGAAGGGAACACTTGGCATCATGGCTTCGCGGGCACTCACCCCCAATCGTTCGACCCCCGGCGCGGGCCGGGGCAACCCCAATTGGCGGGCCGTGCTGCGGCGCAGCTTCCGGCGCAGTGCCGAACTGATCGGTGGCGCCACGCTGTTTGGCGCCATGGTGTTCCTGGCGCTGGCCTTGGCCAGCTATACCCAGACCGATCCTTCGGGCAGCACCGCTTCGGGCAGCCCGGTGGACAACTGGATGGGCCTGCCCGGTGCCTGGGCGGCAGAGCGCGTGCTGGTCTTGTTCGGCCTGCCGGGCGGCCTGCTGGTGCCGCTGCTGTTCGTCTTCGCCCGCCGCCTGTGGGATGCGGCTGGTGACCTGATCGACGTGGACGAGGAAGACGAGGAAGCCACGCCCGATCCGGCATGGTGGCGGCTGGCGCTGGGCCTTGTGCTGGCCATGATGCTGTCGGGCAGCGCGCTGGCCCTGGCTTTCACCGGGCGCGGCGGCGGCTTGCCCGCAGGCTTTGGCGGGCTGACCGGCTTGCTCGGCGCGGCCGGCGTGCGTGCGCTGGCCGGGCTGGTGCCGGTGGCGCAGGGCTGGATCATCCTGGGTTTGGCGCTGGTGGCGCTGGGCGGAGGCCTGTTCCTGACCGGCCGGGTCTTTGCGCTGGACTGGGGGCGCCTGCTGTCCATTCCCGCGTTCCTGCGCCGCTCCCCGCGCGCCGACGATGCCGAGGCAGCCCCCGCGCGCCAGCGCCGTGCGCCCAAGGCCAAGGCGGCCGCTGCCGACGCCCTACTGGCCGATGACGACGACGCCGACGACGAGCCGCCGTTCGAAACCCGCAGCCCGGTGATTCCCGCCGATGCCGCAGCGCCGCGCCGCCCCACCGAGATCAGCGATCCGCAGCGCGGCCCGGCTCCGGCCGCCAAGGCCCAGGCGCGGCAGAACGACCTGTTCGACAAGTTCGCGCTGCCCGCGATCGACATCCTCGAGGAAATTCCCGCCAGCGCGCAGCCCAAGATCGACAAGCTGGCGCTGGAACGCAACGCGCGCCTGCTCGAGAACGTGCTCGACGATTTCAACGTGAAAGGCGAAATCACCGCCGTGCGCACCGGCCCGGTGGTGACCATGTATGAACTGGAACCGGCGCCCGGCATCAAGGCGAGCCGGGTGATCGGCCTGGCCGACGATATCGCCCGCAACATGAGCGCGGTTTCCGCGCGCGTTTCGGCCATTCCGGGCCGCACCGTGATGGGCATCGAATTGCCCAACCAGATCCGCGACATGGTCTCGTTCCGCGAGCTGGTGGCCTGCGACAAGTTCGTCAATGCCAAGGGCCTGCTGCCGATCATTCTGGGCAAGGACATCGCCGGCGAACCGATCGTGGCGGACCTTGCCACCATGCCCCACCTGCTGGTGGCCGGCACCACCGGCTCGGGCAAGTCGGTGGGGCTGAACTGCATCCTGCTCTCGCTGCTCTACCGCCTCACGCCCGCGCAGTGCCGCATGATCCTGGTCGATCCCAAGGTGCTGGAACTCAAGTCCTACGACGATATCCCGCACTTGCTTTCGCCGGTGGTGACCGAGCCGGCCAAGGCCGTGCGCGCGCTGAAATGGGCGGTCGAGGAAATGGAGCGGCGCTATCGCCAGATGTCGTCGATCGGCGTGCGCAACCTGTCGGGCTTCAACGAAAAGGTCCGCGCCGCGCAGGCCAAGGGCAAGCCGCTCGGCCGCCGCATCCAGGTCGGCTTCGATCCCGAGACCGGCGAGGAGCTGTTCGAGGAACAGCAGCTTGAATACCAGGTGCTGCCGCAGATCGTGGTGATCGTGGACGAGCTGGCCGACCTGATGGTCACGGTGGGCAAGGAAGTGGAAGTGCTGATCCAGCGGCTTTCGCAAAAGAGCCGTGCGGCGGGCATCCACCTGATCATGGCCACGCAGCGCCCGTCGGTGGACGTGATCACCGGGGTGATCAAGGCCAACCTGCCCACGCGCATTTCCTTTGCCGTGACCAGCCGGATCGACAGCCGCACCATCCTGGGCGAACAGGGCGCCGAACAGCTTCTGGGCAAGGGTGACATGCTCTACAAGCCCAACACCGACCCGATCAAGCGCGTCCATGGTCCCTTCGTCAGCGACGAGGAAGTGGAGCGCGTGGCCGATCACTGGCGCGGGCAGGGCAAGCCGGAATACGTCGATTCGGTCACCGAAGAGCCCGAGGAAGGCTCCTTTGGTTTCGACGAGCTGGACACCTCGGACAATCCCGAAGACCGCAAGTATCGCCAGGTCTGCCAGCTCGTGTTCGAAAGCCAGAAGGCCTCGGCAAGCTGGATTCAGCGCCAGATGGGCGTGGGCTACAACACCGCGTCAAAATGGATCGAGCGGATGGAGCAGGATGGCTTGGTCGGCCCTGCCAACCACGTCGGCCGCCGCGAGATCTATCGCGACAAGGACGGCAACCCGCTGTGATGGCGGCAGGGATTGAAGATGTCGGCCTGATCTGCTCGCGTTTCGAGCATCGGAAATTATGCCCCCCGTTCGCCCTGAGCCTGTCGAAGGGCGCTGACGCAGCGCTTGCAGGCCAGCAGGCTTCGACAAGCTCAGCCCGAACGGTGGCTGTGAAATCTGATGTGTGAAACCCGTTCGCCCTGAGCTTGTCGAAGGGCGCTTTGGTTCAGGCCACCGATCGTATCGCTGCCGTCGCTTCGCCCACCAGCGCCGTCACTTCGGCTTCTGCCAGCACGCGGCGCGGTTCATAGCCCAGGCCGAGCCGCGCGGTGCGGCGCCAGGCTTCGCAGAACAGGCCCTTGCCCGGCCCGAAGGCGCGCAGCACATGGGTGGCGAGGCGCGGCGGCGCATCGGGGGCATAGGCGCGGGAAAACAGCGCCATGTCGGCCACCCAGGGGCCGATCATCACCCAACCATGGTCTTGTGCCATGGCTTCGCCGGCCACGCTCAGCGTGCCTTCCACCACGATGATCGGCGCGGTCAGCGCGCGGCCGAGATGCACGGCATAGGCGGCATTGAGCATCGGCGCGGTCACGTCCTTGCCGGCCATCACCTTGAGCACGTCTTGCGCGCGGCTGGCCATCACCGCCATGTCGTCCTCGCCCGGTACATAGGCCTTGAAGGCGCGGGCGGTTTCCCACGAATGGCTGGCGGCAATCAGGCGGGACAGGCGGGTCAGGGCAAGCGAAGCGGTCATGATCGCTGCGCCTTAGGCGCAAATCGGCCCCAGGCAAAGAGTGGGGTTCCGGATCATTTCCCCTGCTTGCCGACGATCACCCCACCCATGTCGAGGTTGCTGCCCCCTTTGGGATCGATCATCCCGGCGTGCCAGGAGGCATAGAATTCCTCGGCATGGGGGCCGGTGAATTGCCCGTTGATCGCGCCGTTGGTATTGCCGAGGCCCAGCACGTTGATGGCCTTGTCGAACGTGGCAGCGAATGTGGCCTTGCCGGCAGTGCCCTGGCCGGTGAACGTATAGGCGTCCAGGGCATAGGCCGTGCCGGTGTCGCGGTCGGTTGCCACCGGGTTGAGTGTGCCGGTCAGCGTGGAGCCTGCGAAATTGTAAGCCATGTGCGCCTCACCGCTGATCGCGTAGGGGCGGGTGGTGCCGTCTGATGGCGCGCCGGAATAGCCCAGGATCACGCCGCTGTAGGTGGCGCTGCCACTGGTCGGAACCGCAGACGCCGGGGTCGCCTCACCAAAGGCAAAGGCGAAATCGCTATACGGCGAGCCGGTGTCGGGCCTTACCGTCGCGGATTCGAACGTGCCGAAGCCGGTATAGGTCAGGGCCACGACCGGGTTGGCCGGGCCGGGCCGGGATATGCGAAGCGTGCCGGTGCGCGCGCCATGCGTCACGTCCTCGGCGGCATAGACATCGTAGGCGGCGTTGCTCAGCGCCGTGTCAAGGATCGCCGGCGTGAGCGTCGCGGAAATGCCGGTGTATCCGTTGATCGGCGCTTCCACCACCAAGGCCTTGGCCGTTTCGGAATAGCTGACATTGAAACCCTGGCCGAACAGATTGCCGCTCGACCAGGCATTGGTGCCTCCGGCTCGGTAATAGTTGACGACCATGGCCGCGCCGCCCAGGTCCTCGTTTATCACAAGATTCGACAGGCCGTTGTTGGATGGCATCGTTGCCGTATCGCGACCCCTGATCGTGCCGGTTGCCACCACGTTGTCGAGCAGCTTACTATCCCATACCGCGCCCAATTCCTCGTGATTGGGGCCGTAGAATCGGCCATTGATTGTGCCCGGCCGATAGAGGGTACTGAAGCTGCCGGAAAAGGTGGTGCCCCCCGATGCCAAGGTCGCTTGCGACGACCAGATCATATCGGTGTGCTTGAGCGCACCCGCGATATAGCCGTCCATCGTGCCGCTGCCGGTCAGCTTGCCGCTGGCGAAATCGACGGAAAAGCGGCCGCCACCTTTCAACACCAGGATATAGTTGCTGTAGCCGGCTTCGCCATCGATACGCACGCCGAACGTGGCTGTCCCCGATTTGGGCATGGCCGACGCGGGCGTGGGCACGCCATAGGTGAAATAGTCCATCGTTGCGGTGCTGTTGGGCGCATCGGTCTGCGTGCGCTGCCACAGGCCGGAACCGACATAGCGGAACAGCGGAGCATCGGGCGTACCGGGATCGGTGCTGTTCGTCGACAGGGACAGCGTCTCGGTCAGCGCGCCGGCAGAGCGGCTGTAGACCGTGGCCTCGGCGGTGCTGAGTGTGGCATCCTTCTGCGCCGGCCCGAAGTCTTGCGTGCGGCCCTGGGTGGTTACGGTGTAGGTCTGGGTCGAGGCCTTGTATTCGATGGTGAGCGGACTGCTCGTCGCGGTGTTGGGCTGGGCGGTGGTGATCGGCATATAGGCGGTTTGCGTGCGCGCGTCGTTGACGAACGCCTCGCTCACCAGGGTTCCGACCAGATCGTCGTTGGTGGGCTTGGCGGGGGGAGACGGCGGGGTGTTGGGTTCGTTGGTGCTGGCCACGCCGCCGCCATCGCCGCATCCGGTGAGGGGCGCGGCCAGCGCCAGGGCGAGAAATGGCAGCGACTTGCCCATCTTTCCAGGAAGCACACGCGCCATGGCCTTATCCTTCTGGACGGAGAAAGAGCATCCAAATCGGCGCGATAATACGCTATTTTACTTATTGTTCCAGAACATCCGTATCTTGTCGCACAGAAATGCGTCAGCATGTGGCGACAATCGCGACGTCAAAGGCCCTCGCGCCACCGGGCGAGGCGCGCCACCGCGTCGTGAAGCATGGCTGTCGGCTTGCAGTGGCACAGGCGCACGATGTGGCGCGGCGCGGGCGGGCCTTCCCACAGCGCTGAGAGCGGGATGGTGGCGACGCCGGCTTCGGTAACGGCACGTTTGGCGAAAGTGGCATCGTCGAGGGCAAAGCCGCTCTGGCGCAGATCGATGCACGAAAACCAGGTGGCGGTGCCGGGTAGCGTGGCAAAGCCATGGGCCGCCAGCGCCGTCAGCAGCGCCTGGCGCGAGGCGGCCCAATCGGCCACCTGCCCATCGATCAGCGCGTCATCGGCCAGGCCCTCCGCCACGGCCCATTGCAGCATGGGCGGCGTGGTGAAGGTGAGGAACTGGTGCGCGCGGGCGACCACGCCGGACAGCGCCGGGTCGGCCACCAGCCAGCCCACTTTCCAGCCGGTGGCGCCAAAGATCTTGCCGGCCGAGCCGATCTTGATCGTGCGTTGGGCCATGCCCGGTTCGGCCATCAGCGAGGCATGGGGCTGGCCATCGAAGCGGACCACTTCCCACACTTCGTCGCAGATCGCGACGAGATCGGCTTCGACGCACAACGCGGCAAGCGCGGCGCGCTCCGCAGGGGTGGTGATCGTGCCGGTGGGATTGAGCGGATCGTTGAGAATCAGGGCGCGGGTGCGCGGGGTGAGCGCCGCGCGCAAGGCGGCAAGCGGCATGGCCCAGTCTGGCGGGGTGAGCGCGACGAACACCGGCACGCCGCCGGCGCGACGCACCAGCGGCGCATAGGCATCATAGGCCGGGGCCAGCACCAGCACCTCATCGCCGGGCTGCACCGTGGCGAGGATGGCAGCCGCCACCGCCTCGGTCGCGCCGGAGGTGACGATCACGTGTTCGCGCGAGAGGTTCAGCCCCTGGCGCTGGGCGTAGAACGCGGCGACGGCATCGCGCAGTTCGGGCACCCCGGCCATGGGCGGATATTGCTGAGACCGCTCCGCCATGGCGCGCGTGGCAGCCTGCGCCAGGGCAGGCGGGGGCGGACCGTCGGGAAAGCCCTGGCCCAGGTTGATTGCGCCATGCTGCCGCGCGAGGCCGGACATTGCCTCGAAAATCGTGGTGGGCATCTGGGCGTAGAGCGGATTGAGGCGCGGCATTGGCTAGTCCTAGCCGCTCGGGCGGGCTGGGGCAAAGGGTGGGTTTGGCCGCCTGTACCACCCCCCGACCCCCTCCCCTGAAGAGGAAGGGGAGCAGAAGGACCGCGCCCGCGTCTTCAGAGGAGAGAGCGGGCTTGGCGTTGCTGTTCGAGAATCAATGCGCGGTGGCGGGATTGTAGCCGGGATAGAGCAGCTTGATGCTTTGCGGGGCGTGGCATTGCTTCACCGCGGCCGTGGCGTGGCGCAGGCGCTCGGCGGTGAGCGAGGCGTTGGACAGGGCGTGCTGGCGCTCGCGGCCCACTTCCTCGGCGGTGAACGGGCGGGTGCCGGCAGGCACGCTGTTGCCGCCGAGCACGAAGACCACGTAGTTCATCAGGTCTGCCAGTTCGGCATTGTCGTGAATGCGGCTGTGCGCCACGTTGGGCAGGCGCAGCAGATAGGCGCGGCTGTCGGGCGTGCACATGAACCAGCCGACGCGGCCCATCAGCTCGGGCAGTTGCGCGGGCACCGTGCTGCCGTTCACGCCGTGGCAGCCGCCGCAATTCTCGATGTAGTCGACGCGGGCCTGGTTGGGGTCTTCCATCACGTGTTGCGCCGGGGCGGCTGCCGCGCCGTCGTGCGCGGCGCTCAGCCGGGTGGCGAGGCCCGCACTGAACAGGGCCGTGGCGGCGAGCAGGGACAGGCGGGCGATCCGCATCATCGGCCTTGCCCTCAGGCCGCGCCGACCAGCACGGCGGTGGAGCAGTGGTATTCCATGCTCTGCGTGCCGAAACACCAGATGATGTCGTTGTTCAATTGCGGCACGTAGATCTGCGTCTCGCGGTCGGCATTGTCGCAATTGCACTTGTTGCAATAGGATTTGCCGCAGCAATCGCGGTAGGCAATGAGGTAGGACTTGCCGTCTTCGGGATTGACGCAAGTGCCCACCCACGAGACGGGGGACGGTTCGGCACCTGGCGGGCAGGTGTGTACCCCACCACCGCAGCAGGTGCACAGCGCGCCGTCGATCGCGCAATAGCGCCAGTAATCGCACTTGGTGTTGTCGGTCACCTGCGCGCCGCGCGCGAACGTGGTCTTGGCTTCCGGGCCGCGATCGGGCTTGGCCGGTGCGGCGTTGGCGCGGCTGACCGGCAGCACCGGGAACAGTGGCGCGGCGACCAGCGCGGTGCCGAGGCGGGCGAGGATGCCCCGGCGCGAGGTGCCGCCGGCAAAGCGCCGCAGGACCTTTTCGCCCAGGCTGTCAGCGTCGAAATGGATCATGATCGTTGCCCCTCAAAACGCGCGTTGTTCAGGCGACCGCGCCATGCATGCGCGCGACATAGTCCTGCACCGAGTGGACTCCCATTTCGTGGGCGATCACCAGGCTTTCGAGATGTTCGCGGCTGTTGACCAGGCCCTTGGACAGCACCACGCCCTTGTCATCGAGCAGCACCGCGAAGGGCAGCTTGCCCACGGCGAAAGCCTGGCCTACTTCCGGCCCGTTGACGAAAGGATAGGCTTCCAGGCCATGGCGGGCGATCATCTCGCGCTGCGCATCCACGCTGTCATCCCCCACAAACGTCAGTGCCACCCGCTCGTCGCGGGCGAAGGACTTGGCCATGGGGATCAGGTTCTTGCACAGCGGGCACGAGGCCGAGACGAACATCAGCAGGCGCAGCGGCGTGCCGGGCGCGGCGCCGCCCACGCTGATCGCCGCGCCATCGAGCGTGTGGCTGGCGACCGCCTGGCTGGCGCTGCCGACCGAAGGCCCACCGGCGGTGGTAAGCGCGCCAGCAGGCGCCACGCGCATGTGCAGCACGCCCACTTGCCGGGCCAGCGCGAGCAGCGCCACCACCAGCAACGCGATGATCACCCAGGAAATTCCTTGCGAAACGATCAGAGCCGTCATCATCGCCTGCTTACCTCCGCGCGGCGGCGAGCGGCGAACCCGCCAGCGCCACGATCGCATTGAACAATTGGAACAACAGAAACAGCACCGCGCCGCCTGCCCAGGCGAGCGGCCAGGTGCCGGCCGGGGCGGGCAGGCCCGCCAGGGCCGGCAGCAGCAGCGCCGCCAGGCCGAGGTTGCGCAGCACCAGCGGCCAGGCCAGCGGCTGGCGCAGCGCGGCATGGCCGCACCCACAGTCGATATGCCCGCGCCCACGCCGCAGGTTGACCGCCATGGCCCAGGCAAACAGCGCGAGCAGCGCTATGGTCAGGGCCGCTGCCGGGGCAACCAGCGCGCCGCTCAGCAGCCACAGGCCCAGCCCCAGTTCGGCGCCGGGCAGCACGGTTGCAGCGGGCGCCACCAGCGCTTCGGGCAGCAGGCGGTAATTGGCGATCACGCCGGGCAGCAAGGCGCGATGGCGCAGCTTGGCAATCGCCGCCGAGACGAACACCAGCCCCACGCCCACCATGGCGATCCGCCCGGTGAGCGCCAGCGCCACGAGACCGACGGGATCCGGGGCGGAGAGCGTGATCACTGCGCCTGTGCCACGGTGATCACGCCATTGCCGGCGTGATCCAGCTTCCACGCCTGCTTGCCGGTGGCCAGATCATAGACATAGACCGTCTCGTCTTCTCCGGCGAAAACCAGATGCGGGGCGGCTTCCTGCGTCACCGCGATCATGCGCGGTTCGCCCGGCACTGTCATGCGCTTGACCACTTTGTGGCTGGCCAGATCGAGCTGCCACACTTCGTTGGCCCCGGCCTTGTGCGACCAGAATTCGCCCATGTGCATCAGCACGTAGAGCTGGCCGGTGGCGCGGTGCAGGGCCATCTGCTGCACCCCGCCGGGATACCAGTTGACCTGGTTGGGGGCGGCCGATCCGGCCGGAACGCCGGCGGCTTCCTGAAGCGAGAACGGCGCGGAAATCACCGGCTTGGCGCCCAGCGTGGCGGTGTAGATCTTGCCCGTGTAGCTGAGCATCACGATCTGGTTCTTCGCCCGGTCGACCTGGAAATTGTCGAAGATCGGATCGTCGGTTGCCGAAAAGAACGGTTCGCTGCGGGTGATCTGGCTTTTGGCGCCCGACAGCGTGAGCGTGGCCAGCGACCCGTCGGAACACAGCGCGGACACGCCCACGCCGGGCACGGCGACCATGCTGGCGCAGCCGGGCAGTTCCACGGTCTTGACGAACTTGCGCGCGACAAGGTCGATCACGTTGACCGACGAGGCCGGGCTCATGTTGTAGACATAGCCGAACTTGCCATCGGGGCTGATCACGAAGTTGTTCAGGCGGCCGCCGACCAGGAGGCGGCCGGGCATGGGAATATCGGCCTGGAGCTTGAGATCGACGCTGTCGAACACCGAGACATAGTCCTGCCGTGTGCCGCGCGAGGCCTTGGTCCACAAGGTGGACGAGACGTAATAGAACTTGCCCGCCGGATCGAGCGCCAGGTCGGTCAATTGCGGGGTTTCGACATGGCCGAGCAGCTTGCCGGTCACCGTGTCATAGATCGCCGACGAATTCTCGGTGAAGCCGCGGTTGATGAAGAACCAGCTCGGCTGTGGCGGGGTGAGTTGCGCCACGTCGGACTGTTCGGGCTCGACCGAAGCGACCGGGGCCGCGCGGGCCGGGGCCATGCTCGCCACGGCGAAGGCACCAGCCAGCGCCATGACCCATGTTGCAGATGCGAAGAAATGCCCCTTGGTGGCAGCAAACGTCATCGTGGCCGGCCCCTGTTCGTATGTAACAGCCCGTGGTGAGCGCGAAGGTGTGTGCGGCAGGGCGATGGAGCGCAGCAGACCGGGGCTTTCCCCCGATTCCGGCATGCCCCCGCCTGCCGTTGCGATCTCAAGTCTTGACGAATGTCCTATTTCAGTCAAGCCGCATTCGCAGGTGCCGCAAAACTTTTTGCCCGATCTGGCATCACATCATGTTTGCGGCAGCAGGCAGGGCTGCGGCAGGCCGGCGATGTCATCCGGGGTGATCGTGCAGGCCAGGTCCACCAGCGCCTTGCCGGCGATGGCGATGAACGCAGGCATGCGATCGGCCCAGGGCTTTTCATGGCCCAGGAACGGCGTGGCCCCTTCCATCGAGGCGCTGATGTAGAGCGCAACCGTCTGGGCTTGCGCGGCATCAAGCGCAGGGTTCAGTTCGCTCACATATTCGCAGATCACGCCATGGACGCGGGCGTAAAACTGGGCGACGCGCTCTGCCACCACGGCGTTGTGGTTGGCCATGGCCCACAGTTCAGTGAACAGGCGGGTGGTGCGCTTGCCGGCAATGTCTTCCAGGCACAGCGCAATGACGCGGCGCAGCCTTTCCCGCGCGCTGAGCCCGGGTTGGCGCACCTGGCTGTCGAGCACTTTGTCATAGCTTTCCAGCATGTCGGCCAGCATGACCTGGACCAGCATGTCCTTGCGCGGGAAGTGATAGCTGACATTGCCGACTTTCATCCCGCATTCGGCAGCGATGCGCCGCACGGTAAACTGCGCCGCGCCTTCCTCGATCAAGACCTTGAGCGCGGCCTTGACGATGGCTTCGGCCGTGGCGGCGCCGCGGGCATAGCCGCCGGGCCGGGGCAGGGTGAGGGGCAGGGCAAGAGCGCGGTCTGCTGGCGTCATTGCCTTGAGGCTATCACGCCGCGCCGGTGGCGGCCAGTTGCGATCGCAGCAACCGGAAAAATCCCCGCCGTGCCGGGGCACGACGGGGACAGGCATGGCGTGATCCGGGATCGCGTAAACCCCCGGCAGCGCGTCAATAGCGTATCGAGTACTTCAATCCGAAATACTGCGGCTTGATCGGCATGGTGCGAGACGAGCCGGAGCAGTATTCGATGGCACAGAAGGTGTTCTTGGAAAGCTGCCCGCGCCGATCGAACATGTTTTCCACGAAGGCCGTCAACGTCCAGTTGTCCTTCGACACCCCGGTCGAGAAATCGAAGCTGACGAAGCCCGGCGTGTTGCCCAGCAGCCCGTTCTTGACAGTATCGAGATTGGATGTGGACAGGGTCTGCGCGTGCATGGTCAGTTGCGCGAAGTCGTTCAGCGAGCCCCAGTTGCCGTCATAGCGCGCGGAAAGTTGGCCCTTGAAGCGCGGCTGGCGCGGCAGGCGGGTGCCCTTGGCAGCGGCAAGATGGTCTGAATTGGTGTCGCAATCGGTGAACGGTACCAAGGTGTCAGGGTTGAGCAAGCAGAAATCCTGCGTCAGCTTGGCGTCGTTGTAGGCGCCCGAACCGCTCAGGGTGAACTGCCCCAGCTTGAGGTCGAAATCGGTTTCGATGCCCAGCACCCGCGCCGCGCCGGCATTGACCGTGCCGCCGTTGCCGAAATAGCCGAGCGGAATGACGGTGTACTGCACGCCCGTCCACTTTTCGTAATAGGCAGCAAGGTTCCAGCGCAACATATTGTTCCAACTGGTCTTGAAGCCCACTTCGTAGTTGGTCAGGCGGTCGGCGTTGTAGGTGCCCATGGCCGGCAACTGGTTGGTGCCGCCGGGACGGAAGCCGGTGGAGTAGGTCGCGTAGACCATCTTGTCCGGGGTAACCTGCCAGGCGACGCTGACTTTGTGCGTTTCGCCGGTTTCATTGTAGGCGGGCTTGTTGTTGTTGACGCAGGAAAAGCGCTGGTCGGCCGGGAACGGCACGGTGCAGCCCAGGGCGATTGCCGTGGAAGCCACGCCGCTGAAACCATAGACCGAGTTGTTGGCCTTGAACACGCGGATGCCGCCGGTCACCTTGAGCTTGGACGTGACCGGCACCGTGCCTTCGGCAAACACCGCATAGTCGCGGAATTTCTGGTCGAGATCCTGGTTGTAGAAGGCGTCACGCTTGATCGCCGGGTTCCACTCGCAGCCATCGGCGCACGAGGTGGCAAGGTCGATCTGGCTCAGGCCCGGAATCTGGTAGTCGTCGTCCTGCGACATCTTCTGGAACTGGAAGAACCCGCCGACCGTGAGGTCGAAGCCCCATTCCTTGGGCACCGACAGGCGCAACTCCTGTGTCACCTTGGTCTGGGTGAGGCGGCCGATGTAGGATTGGGTGGGGTTGATGAAGTTGCCGCTCTTGTCGCGGAACTTGAGATAGTTCTCGTAGCCGTCGCCCAACTGGTCATAGTGGACCGAGTAATAGGTGTAGTCGCTGGTGTTGTGGATCTTGCGGCGGAAATATCCCGAGGACGACACCAGGTCGAAATCGCCGATCTTGCCCTGGATGGTCAGCGAGGCCTGGACCCACTTGTCGATATTCTCGGTCGGGCTGTAATCGTGCACTTCAAGATCGCCGACGCGCGGATCGTAGTTGAAGAAGCCCTTGGCATCGAGATATTGATAAGTGACGGACGGATAGAGCTTCCAGTCGCCCGCCTCGATCGTGGCGTTGATGCGCCCGCCATAGCTGTCGACCGGATTGTAGTTCTTCTGCACCAGCGTGGCGTTGTCCACGGTATAGGTGGTGCTGGGATCGTCGTCGCCCAACTGGTAGGTATAAGTGCCGTGGGTGTTGTCGATGTAGCCGCCTTCGTGATCGTAGAAGCCCATCATGCGCACGGCGACATGTTCGTTGACGGGAATGTTGACGAAGCCTTCGAGCATCGCCCCGGCCGCGCCCTTGCCATAGGCATCCACTTGCGCGTCGGTGCCCGCTTCGAACTTGCCGATCTTGGCCTTGTTGGTGATGATGCGCAGCGTGCCGGCAAGCGAGCCGGCGCCATAGAGCGTGCCTTGCGGTCCGGACAGGGCCTCGACACGCTCGATATCGTAGATGTGGACTTCGGGCATGCGCGCCGGCGCGGAAATCGGCACATCGTCGAGATAAGTGCCACTGGTCGACAGCGCACCGCCATCCACGGCGATCCCACGGAAATAGACTTCGCTCTGGCCCGGCCCGAGGCCGGAGAAGCTGACCGATGGCAGCATGCCGGCATAGTCGGCGAAGGTGGCGACCTGGTGCTGCTCCAGCTTTTCCGCGCCGAGGGCCTGGATCGAAATCGGCACCTTCTGTACGCTTTCGGCCTTGCGCGTGGCGGTCACCACGATTTCGCCGAGCCCGCCCGTTCCCGCATCGGCGGCATCGGGCGCCGGGGCTGCCGCCGGTGCGGTTTGCGCGAGGGCCGCGACAGGCAGCGCCAGGCTGGAAAGGACGGTCGAAGCGCCGAGGAAACCCAGCGCGCGCTTGATCGGCGACCGTTGTTCAAACACCATTGTTCATGCCCCCTGATGGCCTGACATTCTTGTTGCCGTCTTCCTGCGGACGGTAATCGTGGCGGTGTTCCTGGTATTCTATTGTTGTTATGCCGCTTCTTGTGCAGTCGCCGCACCGTCGTGGGCACTTGTGCGATCAAACCCTGTACAGGCTAGCCATTGCGAGAAAGCCCCGCCGCGCAAATGGCAACAGGGCTGCGCGATCGCAGCGCAGCGTGTGCAAGGTATTGATTTGGCCACATAGTGCCGCGTTGCGGCGCATTTTGTACGACTGTCTGGGATTGGATAGTGCCAGCAAAACAGGCGCTGTCAACAAAAATTCATGATCTGGCATCGCAGATGGCGCCGGAACGTGCTGCGGGCGCGGGATTGTGCTGTTCGCAGTTGCGTAATCGTGCGGGCGTGGCATGCTTGCCTTCGGGTAAACACGGATGGCGGGAACTGTGATGGCAAATGAATGGGCCGGCCAGCGCGGGGCGAACACGGCGCAGCAGGCCGCGCGCTTGGGTGAGCCAGCCAAGGGCGGGGCGGCCAGTGGCACGGTCGAGGCCGCGCTGGGCCATGCAGCCCGCCTGCTGGCCCGGCAGCCGGCGCTGGCCCTGGCGCAGGCCCGCGAAATCCTGCGGGCTGTGCCCGGCCATCCCCATGCGGTGCTGATCGAAGGCCAGGCGCTGCGCGCGCTGGGGCGGCTGGATGAGGCTCGTGGCGTGCTGGCCGCGCTGGCAGCGGCGCAGCCGCGCGCGGCGGCGGCGGCGGCGGAACTGGGATTGACGCTGGCCGCGCTGGGGGCGGTGCCCGAAGCCATTGCGCAGTTGCGCCGCGCGGTGGCGCTCAAGCCGGACATGGCCCATGCGTGGCAGGCCCTGGCCGGGCTGCTGCGCGCGACGGGGGACGAAGCCGGCGCGGCCCGCGCCGATGTTGCCGGGATCGAGGCCGCATCGAAAGATCCGGTGCTGCTGCGCGCCGCCATGGCCATGGGGGAAGGGCGGCTGGAGGATGCCGAGGCGCAAGTGCGGGCGCGGCTGGCGGCCTGGCCGGCCGATCCGGCTGCCTTGCGCCTGCTGGGCGAAGTGTTGTGGCGGCAAGGCGAGATCGAGGCGGCCGTGCCGCTGCTGCGCGCCGCCGTGGCGCGGGCACCGGCCTTTGCCGCCGCGCGCGAACTCCTGGTGCGCCTGCTGGCCATGGGGCCGGACGTGGCCGAGGCGCTGGACCATGCCACGCGGCTGGTGGCGGACGATCCCGAACACGGCGGTCATGCCATGCTCAAGGCCTCGCTGCTGGTGCGGATCGGCGACCAGGAGGGCGCGCGCGATCTCTACCGCGCGATCCTGGCCCGCGATAAGGGGCGGCCGCGCGTCTGGCTCAATCTGGGGCACGTGGAAAAGACCATCGGCAACCAGGCCGCCGCGATCGAGGCCTATCGCCGCGCCGCCGCGCTCGATCCCGCGACAGGGGAAGCGTGGTGGAGCCTGGCCAATCTCAAGACCGTGCGGCTGGACAAGGCGGACATTGCCGCGATGCGCGCCGCGCTGCCGCACGATGCCGTGGGCGGGGACCGGGCCGAGGACGTGGCGCAACTGCATTTCGCGCTGGGCAAGGCCTTTGAGGACCAGAGCCGCGACGACCCCGCTGCTGCCGAAAGCGCCTTTGCCCACTATGCGCGCGGCAATGCCCTGCGCCGCAGCGTGCTCGATTATGATCCCGCCCGCACCGAGGCGGCGGTGGCCAGCCATGCCGCGCTGTTTACCGCGCCGTTCCTGGCGGAGCGGGCGGGCTGGGGCTGTCCGGCGGCCGATCCGATCTTCGTCGTCGGCCTGCCGCGCAGCGGATCGACGCTGGTCGAGCAGATCCTGGCCAGCCATTCGCAGATCGAGGGCACGATGGAACTGCCCGACATGATGCTGATTGCCGACCGCCTGCAAGCGCGGGTGGAAGAAGGCGAATTTGCCGATATGGCGGCTCTGCTCACCGCGCTGGGGCCGGAGGAATGCCGCCGCCTGGGCGAGGAATACCTGGAGCGCACGCGCATCCACCGCAAGACCGACCGCCCCTACTTCGTCGACAAGATGCCCAACAATTGGCAGCATCTGGGCCTGATCCGCATGATCCTGCCCTATGCCACGGTAATCGACGCGCGGCGCCATCCGCTGGGCTGCTGCTTTTCGGGGTGGAAGCAGTATTTCGCGCGCGGGCAGGTGTTCAGCTATGACCTGAGCGAGATCGGCCGCTATTACGCCGCCTATGTCCGGCAGATGGCCGAGTTCGACCGGGCGGCTGCGGAGGCCGGCCATGGCGCGGTGCATCGCGTGATCTATGAAGAGATGGTGGCCGATACGCCCGGCCAGGTGCGCGCCCTGCTCGATGCCGTGGGCGTGCCGTTCGAGGACGGTTGCCTGGCGTTCTGGCAGAACCGCCGCGCGGTGCGCACGGCCAGTTCGGAACAAGTGCGCCAGCCGATCTATACCGATGCCGTGGAGCACTGGAAGCGGTTCGAGCCGTGGCTCGATCCGCTGCGGGTGGCGCTTGGCCCGGTGCTGGACAGCTATCCCGGCGTGCCGGCGGACTGGTGAACCCGCCGGCGGCCGGAAACGTCATGCGACGTTGAGCGTCACGTCGATGTTGCCGCGCGTGGCGTGGCTGTAGGGGCAGATTTCGTCGGCCTTGGCGACCAGGGCTTCGGCGGCGGCGCGGTCGACGCCGGGCAGGTGGACGGTCAGCGCCACGGCCAGACCAAAGCCGCCATCGTCGCGCGCGCCGATGCTCACAGCCGAATCCACCACGATGTCATTGGGCACGCGGGGCAGGGCCTTGTCCTGGCTGGCGGCAAACTTCATCGCGCCGATGAAGCAGGCGGCATAGCCGGCGGCAAAGAGCTGTTCGGGATTGTTGCCGGCGCCGTTGCCGCCGAGTTCCTTGGGCGTGGCGAGGGTCACGTCCAGGCCGTTGTTGACGCCGTCTTCGGCAATCGTGGCGCGGCCATCGCGGCCACCGGTGGCCTTGGCATGGGCGGTGTAAAGCGGCTTGATCGACATGGGGAATGTCCTTTCTCGGATTAATATCGAAAACGATTTGATCGTATGCGATCTAAATAAGCGAGTCGCTGGCGAAGGTCAAGCCCTTGCGATTGGATCGTGTGCGATTTATCTTGGTTCGCATGCCCCAGACCCATCCCGACCCGATCGATCCCGCGCTGACCGGCCCCCAGGCCGCCGCGCAGCTTGCCGCCCGTGGCACATCCGTGGCGCCGGGCGAGCCGGGCAAGCCCTTTGCCAACATGCTGTGCTTTTCGGTCTATGCTGCGCAACTGGCGTTCAACCGGCTCTATAAGCAATTGCTGGCGCCCCATGGGCTGACCTATCTGCAATACCTGGTGCTGGTGGCGCTGGCTCAGGCGGAGGACCGCACGGTGGGCGAACTGGGCGAAGTGCTGTTCCTGGAATCCAACACGCTGACCCCTTTGCTCAAGCGCATGGAGGCCGCTGGCCTGGTTTCGCGCCGCCGGGACAGCGCGGACGAGCGCGTGGTGCGCGTGGCCCTGGCGCCAGCGGGCGCGGCTGTGGTGGCGCAAGTCGAATGCGTGCCGCTCGACGTGCTGGCGGCGATCGACCTGCCGCTGGGTGACCTGCACCAGATGAAAAGCGCGATCGATCGGCTCAGCCAGGAATTGCGCAAGACGCCGGCTTGAGCCGCGTCAGGGAGCAGTGGGCGGCACCAGCAGGCGTTCCGCGCGGGCCAGATCGGCCGGGGTGTCGATGTCCAGCGCCTGGTCCGGCGTGAGCGGCAAGGTCGGCGCGTCGCGCAGCAGGGCGCCGGCCCCGCGATCCCCGGTGAGAGCGCCAAGGGCGGCGAAATGCGCACGGCCCAGCAGCGCGGGCGGCAGGCGCTGGCCTTCGCAGACGCTGGTCAGCCGGTCGCCGTCGAACGCCTCCAGCATGCGGGCAAAATGCGCAGGCGGCACCAGCGGCATGTCGGCCAGCGCGATCAGCACGGCTTGGGCATCGCCGACGGCAGCCAGGCCGAGCGCGAGTGAGCGCGATTGCGGTGCATCGGGCGGTTCGAGCGCCACGCGGGCGAAGCCGGGCAAGCCGGGCACATCGGGCGCGGCCACCAGGATGCGTTGTGCCAGCGGCAGGGCGTGGGTGGCAGCGGCGACGTGCGCGATCACCGGCTTGCCCGCCAGCGTGGCGGCAAGCTTGCCCCCGCCAAAGCGGCTGCCGCGACCGGCGGCGAGCAGGACGAGCGCGACCGAGCCGCTCATCGCGCGCGCCGAACCCGGCTTTCGCTGATCAGCGGCGCCGGGCGGTTGATGAAGGTTTTCAGGGCAAAGCTGCTCTGCACATGGGCCACGCCGGGAATTTGCGTGAGGCGTTCGAGCAGCTCGCGATAATGATCGAGATCGCGCACCACGCAGCGCAGCAGGAAGTCAGAGCCGCCGGACATCAGGAATCCGCTCATGATTTCGGGCAGTTCGCCCACCTGCGTCTCGAACCGGTCGAGCGCCTCGCGTTGTTGCCGCTCCAGCGTGACCGAGACGAACACGCTCATCTTCCCGGCCAGGGCGCGCTCGTCGAGTCGGGCGAAATAGCCAGTGATCAGGCCTGCGGCTTCCAGTTGGCGCACGCGGCGAATCGTGGGCGTGAGCGAGAGGCCGATTTCCTCGGCCAGATCGCGCCAACTCATCCGGCCATCGCGGGTGAGGCATTGCAGGATGCGGATGTCCCAGGAATCGAGTTCGGGTGCAGCGGTGTTTTCCGACATGAAAGCGTGAATGCACCACTCAATGGCGCGATGATAGTGCAAATTTGTGCCAAGGGCTTTTACCTGCGCCGCAATTGGCAACCCTTTCCAACCCTTTCGCGTTATGCTGCTGTTCCCGATGAAGGCTTGGGAGAGGATAGCCGTGGCCGATTTCGCCAACCAGCAGCCCCTGGCGCTGCACGTGCCCGAGCCCAAGGCCCGGCCCGGCGTCGAGCCGGACTGGAGCGGCCTGACGCTGCCGCCCGCCGGCGCGCAACCACGCCCGGACGAAACTTGCGCGGCCGCCGAGACCTGGCCGCTGTGCACCGACCTGATCCGCGTGCTGGACGAGGACGGCGTGGCGCAGGGGCCATGGAACCCCCGGCTCGATGCCGAAACGCTGCGCACCATGCTGCGCAACATGGCCCTGACCCGCGCGTTTGACGAGCGCATGTTCCGCGGCCAGCGCCAGGGCAAGACCAGCTTCTACATGAAGTGCACCGGCGAGGAAGCGACTTCGGTGGCGCCGGCCATGGCGCTGGCGGCCGATGACATGGTCTTTCCCAGCTATCGCCAGCAGGGCATCCTGATCACGCGCGGCTATCCGCTGGAAGACATGATCAACCAGATCTATTCCAACAAGGCGGACAAGCTGAAGGGTCGGCAATTGCCGATCATGTATTCGGCACGCGACTATGGCTTTTTCACCATTTCGGGCAACCTTGCCACGCAATTGCCGCAGGCGGTGGGCTGGGCCATGGCCAGCGCCATTTCGGGCGACACGCGGATTGCCGCCGCCTGGGTGGGCGAAGGATCGACTGCCGAGGGCGATTTCCATTCCGCGCTGACCTTTGCCACGGTCTACAATGCGCCGGTCGTGCTCAACGTGGTCAACAACCAGTGGGCCATTTCCAGCTTTTCGGGCTTTGCCGGGGCGGAACGCCAGACCTTTGCCGCGCGCGCGATCGGCTATGGCGTGGCGGGTCTGCGGGTGGATGGCAACGATCCGCTGGCGGTCTATGCTGCCACCCGCTGGGCCGCGAACCGCGCCCGCAGCAATGCCGGATCGACGCTGATCGAGCATTTCACCTACCGCGCCGAAGGGCATTCGACGTCCGACGATCCCTCGCAATACCGCAGCGCGCAGGAGCGCAGCACCTGGCCGCTGGGCGACCCGATCGTGCGGCTGAAGAACCACCTGATCGCACTGGGCGAATGGGACGAGAACCGCCAGGCGGCGATGGACGCGGAACTGGCCGAAATGGTGAAAGCCGCGACCCGCGCGGCCGAGGCCAATGGCGTGCTGGGCCATGGGATGCACCATCCGTTCCACACCATGTTCGAGGACGTGTTCGAGACGCTGCCCTGGCATCTGCGCGAACAGAGCGAGCAGGCCATGCGCGAGAGGCGGATCAAGTGGCCCGATTGGCGCCCCGAGGACGGAGACGAAATGCCATGAGCCGCCGCATGACAATGATCGAGGCGATCAACGACGCGCTCGACGTGACGATGGGCCGTGATCCTGCCGTGGTGATCATGGGCGAGGACGTGGGCTATTTCGGCGGGGTGTTCCGCGCGACTGCCGGCTTGCAGAAGAAGTATGGCAAGACCCGCGTGTTCGATACGCCGATCAGCGAATGCGGGATCATCGGCGTGGCCGTGGGCATGGGCGCCTATGGCCTGCGCCCGGTGCCGGAAATCCAGTTTGCCGACTATATCTATCCCGGCCTGGACCAGCTCGTTTCGGAGGCGGCGCGGCTGCGCTATCGCTCGGCCGGGGAATTCATCGCGCCGCTGACCGTGCGTTCGCCCTTTGGCGGCGGCATCTTTGGCGGGCAGACCCACAGCCAGAGCCCCGAAGCGCTGTTCACCCATGTGGCGGGCCTCAAGACGGTGATCCCGTCGAACCCGCACGATGCCAAGGGCCTGCTGATCGCGGCGATCGAGGACAACGATCCGGTAATCTTCTTCGAGCCCAAGCGCATCTACAACGGGCCGTTCACCGGCGCCTATGACCGCCCGGTGGAGCCGTGGAACAAGCACGCCGACAGCGAAGTGCCCGAAGGCTATTACACCGTGCCGCTGGGCAAGGCGCGCGTGGTGCGCGAAGGCGAGGCGGTGACCGTCCTGGCCTATGGCACGATGGTCCACGTGGCCCATGCGGTGTGCCTGGACAAGGGCGTCGACGCCGAGGTGATCGACCTGCGCACGCTGGTGCCGCTGGATATCGAGACGATCCGCGCTTCGGTGCGCAAGACCGGCCGCTGCATGATCGTGCACGAGGCGACGCGCACCGGCGGCTTTGGCGCCGAGCTGTCCGCCCTGGTGCAGGAGCATTGCTTCTATGACCTGGAAGTGCCGATCGAGCGCGTGACCGGCTTCGACACGCCTTATCCGCACAGCCTGGAATGGGCCTATTTCCCCGGGGCCGTGCGCATTGGCGAAGCCCTCGATCGCATCAGCAAGGATTGATTCGCATGGCGCTTTACACCTTCCGCCTGCCCGACATCGGCGAAGGCATTGCCGAGGCCGAAATCGTTGCCTGGCACGTGCAACCCGGCGACACGGTGGGCGAGGACAGCCCGCTGGCCGACATGATGACCGACAAGGCCACCGTGGAAATGGAAAGCCCGGTGGCCGGCCGCGTGGTTTCGATCGCCGGCGAAGTGGGGGACCGGATTCCGATCGGCTCCGTGCTGGTGGAAATCGAGGTTGAGGGCGATGTTGGGGAGGGGACTTCGACAGGCTCAGCCCGAACGGAAACCACACTGCAAAAACCCACCCCCGTTCGCCCTGAGCCTGTCGAAGGGCGGGAGCCTGGCGCCGAGGTCGCGCAGGGGGCTTCGACAAGCTCAGCCCGAACGGAACCTGACCATCTTCCTGCTACCCCCGTTCGCCCTGAGCTTGTCGAAGGGCCGCAGAGCAACGCGCGCGTGCTGGCCAGCCCGGCCGTGCGCCAGCGCGCGCGTGAACTGGGGATCGATCTGGCGCAAGTGCGCCCGTCGCAGGATGGCCGCGTGCGCCACGGGGACCTGGACCAGTTCCTGGCCTATAACCGCAGCTATGCCCCGGCCGGCGCGGCGCGGGCGGACGAACAGGTGAAAGTGATCGGCCTGCGCCGTCGCATTGCCGAAAACATGGCGGCGGCCAAGCGCGCCATTCCGCATTTCACCTATGTGGAGGAATGCGACGTGACCGCGCTGGAAGAGCTGCGCGCGCAGCTCAATGCCGGTGGTCTCGATCGTCCGCGCCTGACCATGCTGCCGCTGCTGATCGTGGCGATCTGCCGCACGCTGCCGCAGTTCCCGATGCTCAACGCGCGCTATGACGATGAAGCCGGCGTGGTGACGCGCCACGGCGCGGTGCACATGGGCATGGCCACGCAGACACCCGGCGGGTTGATGGTGCCGGTGATCCGCGATGCGCAGGCGAAGAATCCGTGGGCACTGGCGCAGGAGATTGCTCGGCTGGCGGAGGCGGCGCGCAATGGCACGGCCAGGGCCGACGAACTGTCGGGCTCCACCTTCACGATCACGTCGCTTGGGCCCTTGGGCGGCGTGGCGACGACGCCGGTCATCAACCGGCCCGAAGTGGCGATCATCGGCCCCAACCGCATCGTCGAGCGGCCGATGTTCGTGCCCGATGGCCTGGGTGGCGAACGCATTGCCAAGCGCAAGCTGATGAACATCTCGATCAGTTGCGACCATCGCGTGGTCGATGGCTGGGATGCGGCGAGCTTTGTTCAGGCGGTGAAGAAGCTGATCGAGACGCCGGCGCTTATCTTGGCGTGACCTGTTCTGGCGTTGCGGTGGGGCCTGGGTTCCTAGGGTTGCGTGGGGCCCCGGCTCGGGGCCGGGGCGACGGATATGGTGAATCGTCGCCCCGGACTTGATCCGGGGCCCTCCGCAAACCTGGATGCCTTCAGAAATCCGATGCGCGCGAGGCGGCGCGGGCCTTGGCGAAGGCATCGCGGCGGAAGGCCTCGAACGCCACGCGCTGGTCGTGGCCCGGATCCTTGGGATAGTCGCGATATTCGGCAATGATCTCGTCGAAGATTTCGCGCATCTCTTCCTTGTGATCGGGGTGCGAGAAGATGTGCAGGCGGTTTTCGCGCATGGCGTCGAGCGTGCGCTGCGCGATCACGTCGGGCTCCATGCCGAATTCGTGGACGCCGGCCAGGCGCTCCACCGCTTCGTGGTTGACCGGCTTGGCCCCTCCCTTCAGGCCTTCGGGGCGGATCGCGTCGCTGGCATAGATATAGCTTTTGACCAGGCCGGGGCACAGCACCGAAACGCCGATGCCATATGGCAGCAGGGAATAGTGCAGCGATTCGGAAAGACCGCGCACGGCGAACTTGGTGGTGTTGTAGATGCCCGGCGTTCCGGCGGCGAGGAACGCGGCCATCGAGGCGGTGTTCGTGATGTGTCCGCCCTTTTGCGTGCCGGCTTTCACCCGTTCCACCATGCGCGGCACGAAGGTCATAACCCCGTTGATCACGCCGTGGAGATTGACGCCCAGCAGCCAGTCCCAGTCGTCATAGCTCGATTCCTCGATCGGCTGGAAAAGGTTGACCCCGGCGTTGTTGAACAGCAGCGAGACCGGGCCGAATTCGGCCTCCACCCGGTCGGCCGCCTCGCGGAAAGCCTCGCGGCTCGATACGTCGAGCTGCACGCCCATGACCTCTCGGTTGTCCAGGCTGGCCAGAGCCTGGTCGATCGAATCCTGGCGAATGTCGGCAATCGCCACCTTGCAGCCTTCGTTGAGCAACTGGCGGACGAGGCCGATGCCGACGCCATTGGCGCCGCCGGTGACGAAGGCCGTGCGGCCGGCAAAGTCCTTCATGCGGTCACTCCCATGCGGCTGGCCTTGAGCGCGTTCTGTCGCTCGATTTCGGCGGTGATCGCCGGGTTGCGGAACAGCATGGCGAACGTGGCCTTGTATTCCGGGTTTTCGGGCAAGTGCGTCTGCACGGCGGCGGTCGTCGCTTCGCCGCGTTCCTGCACGCCCAGCAGGAATTCGGAGTGGGTGAGGATGTAAAGCTCGTCGTTGAGGATGCCTTCGAGCACGCGCTGCCCGACTTGCTCCTTGGTCTGGTAGAGATGTGCGAAATTGCCGCCGGCCTGGCGGCGCTTGTCGGCTTCGGCATAGCCGGTTTCGGCCAGGTCCGCCGGGCGCGTCTTGCCCGCTTCGGCAATGTTGGACTGCACCGCGCCGGGGCAGAAGGCCGAGCAGATCACGCCGCGCGATTCGAGTTCGGGGCGCATGCATTCCATCATCGACGTGACGGCCGCCTTGCCCGAGGAATAGATCGTGGTGGCCGCAGCCGGCACCAGGGCGGACATTGACGCGGTATTGACGATATGCCCGCCTTCGCCATGGGCGAGGATGCGCGGCAGCACGGTGACGATCCCGTTGATCGTGCCGCCCAGGTTCACCCCCATGACCCAGTCCCAATCGGCAAAGGTGGCCAGCTCGGTGGGACCGACCACGGCGACGCCGGCATTGTTGACCAAGAGGTGGATCCTGCCGAAGCGCGCCTCGATCGCATCGACCACCTGGGCGTAGTTGGCGCGGTCGGTCACGTCGAGCTTGAGCGCCAGGATGCGGTCGGTCTTGCCGCCGGTCACTTCGGCCAGTTCGGCGCTGCCGGCGGCGAGGTGATCGTCGCGAATGTCGGCAATGGCCACGTTCATGCCCGCGCCCAGCAGCGCCTTGGCGATGCCCAGGCCGATGCCACTGGCCCCCCCGGTGACGATTGCTGTTTTACCCGGCAGATCCTGCATGGTTCCTCTCCGCTTTGCTTGTAACGTTTGTTATCGTGATCGGCGCCGTGGGCAGCGCTGAATCTGTTTTTCACCCTACCTATTCCCTACCTGGGAATTGTATGCAAGACTAACAATGCGCCGGACGAAAAAGGCTCCGTCCGAACAGGAGCCCGCCGGGAGAGGAGACAAGCGATGGCAGGTGCAATGGCGCCGACGATTCCCGACGACGGGATGGCGGCTCTTCAGGCAGAAGCGGCGTTCGACGATGCAGCGGCAACCTTGCCGGCGCACGCGCAGGCTTGGCCCTCGGCCGGCAAGGCGTGGTTTGCGCTGTTTGCCATCGTGCTGGCCACGTTCCTCAACTTCTTCGACCAGACCGTGTTCGGCATGCTGGCGCAGCGGATCAAGCAGGATTTCGCGCTGAGTGATGAAGCGCTGGGGTTCCTGGGCGGGCCAGCCAGCGTGATCTTCTTCGTGGTAGTGGGCATTCCCCTGGCGCGGCTGGCGGATATCTATCCGCGCCGGCTGGTGCTGGCCGGCGGCATGCTGGCCACCGCGACGATCATGGCGCTGGGCGGCATGGCGCAGACATTCGGCCAGTTCGTGGGCAGCCGCATGTTCCTGGGCGCGGGCGGATCGGCCCACGCGCCGGCTTCCTATTCGCTGCTCGCCGATTTCTTTCCGCCCAAGAAGATCACGCGCGCCTTTGCCGTGCTGCAACTGGGCTTCATCGGCGGCACGACGGTGGGCGTGGCGCTGGGCGGCAAGCTGATCATGGCGCTGGCGGGCATGCCCGATCCGGTGATCCTGGGGCTGCGCGTCCATTCGTGGCAACTGATCTTGCTGGGGGAGGCCTTGGCCGGCGTGCTGGCGGCGCTGCTGCTGCTGGCGATTCGCGAGCCGGCGCGGCGGGGACAGCGGCCCGCGCCCGGGGCCAGCGGCATGGCGGCAGGAGCCGGGCTTGGCCGGCGGGTGCTGGCCTTCACCGGGCTGGACGCGATGCGCGCGATCCATGCGCGGGGCCGGGTCTATTACCCGCTGTTCCTCGGCCTGGCGCTGGCGGCGATCGAGACCTTCGGCCTGGCGTTCTGGCGGGTGCCGTTCATGATCCGCACCTATGGCTGGAACGAGGGGCGGATCGGCATGGTCATGGCGCCGATGCTGCTGGCCAGTTCGCTGCTGGGCATTTTCCTGGGCGGCGTGTTCGTGGAATGGATGGCCAAGCGCCACAAGGATGCCAACGTGCGTTGCGCGGCGATCCTGTTCGGCCTGGTCACGATCTGCGCGATCACGGCTCCGCTGATGCCCACGGGCGAGGCGAGCCTGGCCGTCATGGCGCTTGGCGGCATGTTCGGTCTGGCCGGCGCGGTGCCGCAGAACGCCGCGATCCAGCGTATCGCGCCCAATGAAATGCGCGGGCAGGTGACGGCCATCTACCTGTTCATGTTCACCTTTTTCGGGGCCATGGGCAGCTTTGTGGTCGGCGTGGTGGCGCAGCGCGTGGTGGGCGTGGAAGCGGAGCTGTGGAAAGCGCTGGTGATCACCGCCGGCGCCCTTTTGCCCATCGCCACGGTGAGCATGATCCTGGCCATCCGTCCCTATCGCGAGGAAGTGGCCCGGCTGGAAGCGCAAGGGCGTTGACAGCCCGATCCCGATCCGCAATTTGTTAGTTAGACAAACAAAATGGAGAGAGTGATGACGGGCGAGACCGGAAGCGATCGCGTGGCCGCGCTGGAGGAAAGGCTGGCGCAGGTGGAAGCGCGCCTGACCGTGCGCGAAGACGAGCTGGACGTGCGCAAGTTGCAGCATCTTTATGGCTATCTGATCGACAAGTGCCTCTACAACGAGACGGTGGACCTGTTCACGCCCGATGGCGAAGTGCGCTTCTTCGGCGGCACCTGGAAAGGCAAGGAAGGCATTCGCCGGCTCTATGTGGAGCGGTTCCAGAAGCGCTTCACTTATGGCAACAACGGCCCGATCGATGGCTTCCTGCTCGACCATCCGCAGTTGCAGGACATCATCGATATCCAGCCCGATGGCGTGACCGCATTGGGCCGCGCGCGTTCGATGATGCAGGCCGGGCGCCACAAGGATTTCGAAGGCGATGCTCCGCACCTGAAAGCCCGCCAATGGTGGGAAGGCGGGATCTACGAGAACACCTACAAGAAAGTGGATGGCAAGTGGCACATCCACATCTTGAACTACATGCCGATCTGGCACGGCGACTTTGACACTGGCTGGGCCAATACCCCGCCCGAATACGTGCCGTTTCCCAAGGTGACCTACCCCACCGATCCCACCGGGCCGGACGAACTGCTGGAAGGGCACTGGCTGTGGCCGACCCACAGGATCACCCCGTTCCACATGAACCACCCGATCACCGGCAAGCCGATCGAGGCGCAGCGCTTGCAGCGCGATCTCGACCACGATGCCGCGATCGCCGCGAAGTAAGCCCATGACGCAGGCTGCCTATCCCTCGCTGCACATGATCATCAACGGCCAGCGCGTGAGCGGGGGTGGGCGGCGCACCCATGCCGTGGTCAACCCGGCCACCGGCGCGGTGCTGGGCGAACTGCCCTTGGCCGACGCGGCAGACCTGGATGCCGCGCTGGACGTGGCGGCGCAGGGCTTTGCCCTGTGGCGCAACTCCACCCCGCAGCAACGCACCGCCGTGCTCAACGGCGCGGCGCGGCTGATGCTGGAACGGCAGGAAGACCTCGCCCGCGTTGCCACGCTGGAGCAGGGCAAGACCCTGGCCGAGGCGCGGATCGAAGTCTTGATGAACGTGGGCCTGTTCCAGTTCTATGCCGGCGAAGTGCAGCGCCTCTATGGTCGCGCGCTGGTGCGCCCCACCGGCATGCGTTCCACAGTCTGCCATGAACCGGTGGGGCCGGTGGCGGCCTTTGCGCCGTGGAACTTCCCGCTGGGCAATCCCGGGCGCAAGCTAGGCGCGCCGGTGGCGGCGGGGTGTTCGGTCATCCTCAAGGCGGCGGAGGAAACGCCGGCCTCTGCGCTGGGCGTGCTGCAATGCCTGCTCGACGCCGGGCTGCCGCCGCAAGTGGCGCAGGCGGTGTTCGGCGTGCCCGACGAAGTGAGCCGGCACTTGCTGGGCAGCCCGGTGATCCGCAAGCTGTCGTTCACCGGATCGACGCAGGTGGGCAAGCACCTGGCCAAGCTGGCCGCCGATGACATGAAGCGCACCACCATGGAACTGGGTGGCCATGGCCCGGTGCTGGTCTTTGCCGATGCCGATCTCGACCGCGCGATCGAGACGGCCGTGGCGCACAAGTATCGCAACGCCGGGCAGGTTTGCGTCAGCCCCACCCGCTTCATCGTGGAAGAACCGGTGTTCGCGGCCTTTCGCGACGGCTTTGCCGCGCGCGCGGCAACAATTCGCGTGGGCAACGGGCTGGACGAAGGCGTGCAGATGGGGCCGATGGCCAATCCGCGCCGGCCCGAGGCCATGGAGCGGCTGATCGGCGATGCCATGGCGCGCGGCGCTCGGTTGCACACGGGCGGCGAGCGGGTCGGCAATGCCGGGTTCTTTTTCGCGCCCACCGTGCTGTCCGACATTCCGCTCGATGCCGCGATCATGAACGAGGAGCCGTTCGGCCCGGTGGCGCTGATCAACCGCTTTGCCGATGCAGACGCCATGATCGCCGAGGCGAACCGGCTGCCTTATGGCCTGGCGGCTTATGCCTGGTGCCAGGGCCACGCCACCCGCGCGCGCGTGGCGGCCGAAGTGGAAACCGGCATGCTGGGCATCAACACCACGATGATCGGCGGGGCCGATGCGCCGTTCGGCGGGGTGAAATGGTCGGGCCACGGGCACGAGGACGGGCCGGAAGGGCTGATGGCCTGCCTGGTGACCAAGACCGTGCACGAAGCCTGATGCGCAACGTCATGCGCCCAGTCACGTGCAATGTCACACTCGGGAAACACTCTGGCAAGGCAAGGGGCATAGCGCGGACCGCTTGCCCCTTGCCTGCCGGAGTGCCCGATGCGCCGCTTTCCCGTTTCCGTCCTTTGTCTTGGCGCTTTCCTGGCGTTGACCGCCGGCCCGCTGCATGCAGCGGAAGAGGATGGGCAGGTGTGGCTTGCGCAGCAATCGTTCCTCAATCTCGACCAGAAGTTGGTGCTGTTCACCGACCTGCAACTGCGCCTGACCGACGATGCCGAGCGGGCCGGGCAGGCGATCGCACGCGGCGCGCTGGGGGTGAAGCTCGACCGCTCGACCACGGTGTGGGGCGGCTATGGCTATATCCGCACCGATCCGCAGGGTGGGCGGGTGAGCCACGAGCATCGCGTGTTCGAGCAGGTGACCTGGCGTGCGTTTGGCGACGGGGCCGGCAATGCCACCACGCGCCCCACGCTGACCGGGCGCACCCGGCTGGAACAGCGCATGGTGGAGGGGCAGGGCGGCACCGGCTGGCGCCTGCGCCAACTGGTGCGGCTGGACGTGCCGCTGGGCAAGCCGGGCACGCCGCAGGCCGTGCTCTGGGCCGAGCCGTTCGTGGGCCTCAACCGCACCGGCTGGGGCCAGAAATCGGGCTTCGACCAGTTGCGCGGCTTTGCCGGTCTGGCCTTGCCGGTGGGCAAGGGGATCAGCGTGGAAGCCGGCTATTCAGGACAATACGTGTCGCGCCCGGCGCGCGAGGACCGGATGAACCATATTGCCAGCCTGTCGCTGATAATCCGCAGGTGATCGCGCGCGGGCCGGCCCCTGACCAGGAGAGGCCCGCATGACCCAGGATTTGAAGACCGCCGATCTGAAAACGGGTGGCGCGCAAGGATACTTGCGCATCGCCACCGAGGAAGCCTTTGCGACGCAGGAGCAGGTCGACGCCTACTTGCGCATGATCCGCGATGGCGAGGCGGACTTGGGGCTCGTCTCGCTCTGGGGTTTCTATGCCCAGTCGCCGTCCGAACGCGCGGTGCAGATCATGGAGCGCCTGCTCGATCTGGGCGAGCGGCGCATTGCCGACATGGACGCGACCGGCATCGACAAGGCGATCCTGGCACTGACTTCGCCCGGCGTGCAGCCGCTGACCAACCTGGAGGAGGCCAAGGCCATTGCCGCGCGGGCCAACGACACGCTGGCGCAGGCCTGCACGCGCTATCCCGACCGCTTCATCGGCCTGGGCACGGTGGCGCCGCAAGACCCGGAATGGTCCGCCCGCGAAATCCATCGTGGCGCCAAGGAGCTGGGCTTCAAGGGCATCCAGATCAACAGCCACACGCAGGGCCGCTATCTGGACGAGGATGTCTTCGACCCGATCTTCCGCGCGCTCGTCGAGGTGGGGCAGCCGCTCTACATTCATCCACAGACGCCGCCCGATGCGATGATCGGCCCGATGCTGGAGGCCGGGCTCGATGGCGCGATCTTTGGCTTCGGCGTGGAAACCGGCATGCATCTGCTGCGGCTGATCACCATCGGCATTTTCGACCGCTATCCCGACTTGCAGATCATCGTGGGCCATATGGGCGAAGCGCTGCCGTACTGGCTCTATCGCCTCGATTTCATGCACCAGGCCGGTGTGCGGTCACAGCGCTATGCCCGGATGAAGCCGCTCAAGAAGACCATTGCCGAATATCTGCGCTCCAATGTGCTGGTGACCAATTCGGGCATGGCGTGGGAACCGGCGATCAAGTTCTGCCAGGAGGTGATGGGCGAGGACCGCGTGATGTATGCGATGGACTATCCCTATCAGTACGTGGCCGATGAAGTGCGGGCGATGGACACAATGGACATGAGCGCGCAAACCAAGAAGAAGTTCTTCCAGACCAACGCGGAACGCTGGTTCAAGTTGTAATCCGCCAGACCAGACCGAGGGAGAGAGACCATGTACGCTGTGGCAGGGGCATCGGGACAATTGGGGCGGCTGGTGCTGGCCGAACTGGTGGCGCGGGCAGGCGCGGCGCGGGTTGTCGCGCTGGCGCGCGATCCGGCCAAGCTGGCGGACGCGGGCGTGGCCGTGCGCCAGGCCGATTACGACAAGCCAGAAACGCTGGCCCCCGCGCTGGCCGGGGTGGAGCGCTTGCTGCTGATCTCGGGCAACGCGGTGGGCGCGCGGGTGGCGCAGCACCAGGCGGTGATCGCAGCGGCGAGGGCGGCCGGGGTCAAGCTGATCGCCTATACCTCGATCCTCCATGCCGATACCTCCACCATCGGCCTGGCGCAGGAGCATCGCGAGACCGAAGCGCTGCTGCGCGCGAGCGGCGTACCGTTCGTGCTGCTGCGCAATGGCTGGTACAACGAGAACTACACCGGCGCGCTGGCCCCGGCGATTGCCCATGGCGCCATCCTGGGCGCGGCGGGCGAGGGGCGCATCGCCAGCGCCACGCGAGCCGACTATGCGGCGGCCGCGGCGACCGCGCTGATCGGTGCCAAGGGCGGCGAGGTCTATGAGCTGGCCGGCGACACGGCCTTTACCATGGCCGAATTCGCCGCCGAAGTGTCGCGCGTGGCGGGCAAGCCGGTCGCCTATGTCGACATGACCAAGGCCGACTATGCCGCGGCGCTTGAAGGCGTGGGCCTGCCCGCTTTCCTGGCGCAGATGCTGGCCAATTCCAGCTTCGAATCGAGCAAGGACCAGTTGTTCGGCGACAGCCGCACCCTGAGCGCCCTGATCGGCCGGCCGACCACGCCGATTGCCCAGACTATCGCCAAGGCGCTGGCCTGATCGTGGCGGCAGCGGACGGGATGGCACCGCCATCGCAGGCGATTGCGCGCGGCGGCTGGTATGCCCTGGTGCTGGTGGCGCTGACCAATGCGATGAGCCTGCTCGATCGCCAGATCCTGGCGATCCTGGCGCCGGCGATCAAGCACGACCTGGGCGTGGGCGATGCCGAGATGGGGCTGCTCTACGGCACGGTCTTCGCGCTGTTCTACGCGCTGTTCTCGCTGCCGGTGGGGCGGCTGGCCGATGGCTGGACACGCACCCGGCTGCTGGGCATCAGCCTGGTGTTGTGGTCAGCCGCAACCGGGCTGGGCGGGCTGGCGACCAGTTTTGCCCTGCTCGCCCTGTCGCGGCTGGGCGTGGGCATCGGGGAGGCCGCGACGCAGCCCGCCGGCACCTCGCTGATCTATGATTTCTGGCCCCGGCATCGGCGTGGCTTCGTCATGGCGGTTTTGGCCTCGGCCATTGCCCTGGGGCTGGGCGGCTCGCTGATCCTGGGCGGCGTGGCGGCGCAGGCCTGGACCGAGCATTGGGCCTACGGCGCCGCGCCCTGGGGTCTCAAGGGCTGGCAGTTCGCCTTCCTGGTCGCGGCTGCACCGGGCTTTGTCCTGGCGGGTTTTGTCGGCACGATGAAGGAGCCGGTGCGAGGGGGGATGGATGGTTTGCCTGCGCCGCGCGATCCCCATCCGTTTCGCGCCAGTCTGGCGCTGCTGGGCGGCGTGACGCCGGGGCTGCACTGGCTGGCCATGGCGGCGCGGCGGGCGCGGGGCGCGGCCTTTGCGTTCAATCTGGGTGCGCTGGCGGCGATTGTGGCGGTGATGGCCGGGCTGGCCGTGGTCTGCCGGGGGCTGTCGCTGCGCCCGCCGGTGCCGCTCGGCCCGCTGGTGATCGATGCCCACGTGCTGCAATGGTCGGTGATCGGCTTTGGCCTGTTCGTGCTGGTCAACCTGATGCAGCGCATGCGCGCCGACGACGCCCAGGCCTTCCGCGTGATTGCCGGCTCGCCCACGCTGATCATGGCCATTGCCGTGGGCACGCTGCAATCGGCGATCAACTATGGCATGATGGCGTTCAACCCCAGTTTCCTGATCAAGACCTATCATCTGTCGATGAAGGATACGGCCTTGCAGTTCGGCTTGCTGTCTGCGGCCATGGGCATTGTCGGGCCGTTGATCTGGGGGCCGCTCGCCGATCGCCTGCACCGCCGCTGGCCGTCTTCGGGCCGGGCCATGGTGGCGCTGTTTGCCATGGGCGTTTCGCCGCTGCTCTCGTTCTGGACCTATCTCTCGCCCGACCCGGCCACGTTCTATTGGCACTTTGCGCTCTACAGCCTGGTGCTGACGGGGTGGATGCCGCCGCTCTATGCGATCATGTACGATCAAGTGCTGCCGCGCATGCGCGGGATCACCGCCAGCCTCTATCTGCTGACCATGACCATCGTGGGCATGGGCATCGGCCCTTATGCCGTGGGCCTGATTTCCGATGCGACCGGCAATCTGACTCATGCGATGCTGGCGATGAATGTGGTGGCCGTGCCGATCGTGGCGCTGATGCTGCTGATCGCGCGGCGCTGCGCCAGGGACGAGGCCGGGTTGCTGGGGCGCTAGGTGGCGTTTTTGCAAGGGTTCGCACCACCCCCCGACCCCCTCCTCTGAAGAGGAGGGGGAGTATCCATGAAAAGCCCCATCCTCTTTAGAGGAGGGGGTTGGGGGTGGTGGAAGCCGCAAGCAACGTCACAACACCCGCCACACCCACAGCTTGATACCCAGCGGATAGCGCGCGCCGCTGCACAGGAAGATCGACTGGTTCATCCATTCGTACTTGCCCACCGGCGCGATGAATTCGGGCACGGTGCGGAAATAGTATTCGGCCGGATCGACTTCTTCCCCCGCCGCCAGCCGCGCCATCACTTCGGGCGGGCCGCGGCGCAGGCCTTTGTTGCGGATCTGGATCAGCACGCCATCGTCGGTCTCGATGGCATAGAGCGCGTCGGCCACGGTCACGCCATCGGGCCGGGTGACCTGCCAGTCGGCCGAATTGCCCACAAGGCGGCCCTGGATCAGTGGCCCTTCGACGCGGCCGCCGCCCACGATGGGAATGATTCGGCGGGTGCCGTCATAGGTCGGCCCGATCTGGCGCGGGGGTTCCAGGTCGCCGCTGGCTTCGTAGACGAATTCCAGTTCGGGCTTGATCATGCGCGCTCTCCCAGCAGATGGTTATGCGTCATAGCATAGCGCGCTCAGGCGGCGAGGCCAATCTCGGCGGCATCCGCCCAGTTGCCGTGCAGGCCAAAGCGCAGACGGATGGGAATGTGCACAGTGGCCAGCGGCCCTTGGGCAATGGCCTGGGCGTCGAAGATCAGCAGGTCGCTGCGCGCTTCTTCCAGGCGGTTGCACACCTGCACGATCCACCCGTCGCCCTCGGGCGCGGTCTTGCTGCGCGGGACAAAGCAGGGCTCTTGCAGCGACGAGACCGGGCCACACCACCAGTGCTGCTCTTCACCCGTGGCGAAGTCCTTGTGGAACAGGCAGTTCATCAACAGCCCGCCAGCGCTGCCGCCGCGCAGTTCCACCGGGCGCTGCATGTCCATTTCCAGGAACCAGCCGTGCCGCGTCTGCCGCCCGGCAAAGCGATCGTCGATGCGCGGAAATTCGCAAGCTGTGTCGGACAGGCGTTCGATCGCGGCAAAGGCCTCGCCATTGCTGGCCAGGTCCACCACCCAGTCGGTGGGATAGCTCATCGCCTCGCGCCCGTTGAACGGCGCGCCGTGCACGTCGGGGAAGAACGGGAACATGTTGTTCTTCGCCTCGCAGGTGACGAAGTGGACCTTGCTGCCCTCCTGCCAGGCGTTGAGCACATGGCTGGCAAAGCAGTTGTCACGCTTGAACCAGCGGATGTCGTCCGCCTGCACATCGTCGCGGCGGGGAATGATGCCAAGATAGACCGGCTTGGTGGTGTCGAACCCGAAGTGCGGCAGGCCTGCTTCCAGCCGTTCCCAACTGCCGATCGACGGCACGATATGCAGCACCAGATAATCCTGGGTGATGCCGAAGTCATGCATCATGCAGTAATAGGGCACCTTGAACCACACCTCGCGGACCAGTTCGCCGGTGGGGCTGACTTCCATGTAGGTGACATCGTCGGTGCACAGCCCGCTGGCAGCATAGCCGATCGCGACCATGTTGCCGGTGGCGGGATCGATCTTGGGATGGGCGGTGAAAGTCTGCCCGGTCATCCGCCCGCCGAACTTTTCAAAGCCGATCGTCTCCATGCTGGCCGGGTCCATCAGCAGGGCGGGGCTGTCTTCCTTCATCGCCCAGAGCTTGCCGGCGTGGATGAACGCATTGGTGTTGGCGGTGGAGCGGATCTGTCCGTTGACGCTGTCATCGTCGGTCAGCGGGTTGCGATAGGCGCCGAACAGGCCTTTGCCGGCGGCCTTTTCCAGCTTCCACTTGTCGGTCTGCGCCCAGCGCTGGCGGAAATCGACCTGGCCATCGTGAATATGGAAGCGGGTGATCATGCCATCGCCGTTGAACGCAATATCGTCGCCCAGGCGCGGGGGGAATTGCGGGTCTGGCTGAACGCGGTAAAACGCCCCGTTCAGTTCTGCGGGAATTTCACCCTCATGGGCCAGGTCGGCGATATCGGCCTCGATCCGCGAAGGGGTGTTGAAACCGGTGAAACTGGGCGAAGCGGGAAAGTGAGACACGGACATCCTCCTGCGCATATTGTATGGTTGGCTAACAATTGCGCTCAATGGATGCGCAAGGCAATGGGGAGCAGGCATTGATCAAGGACAAGTTTGCCGATGCGGTGACCCCGCCGCCGGGCGAAGAGGCCGACATTGGCGAAATCAACGGCATTCTGGGCTTTCACATCCGCTTGGCGCACGGCGCCTGCCTGCGCCATTTCACCGAGACGTTCACCGAGCTGGACCTGACGCAGAAGCAGGTTTCGGTGCTGTGGCTGGTCGATGATCATCCCGGCATTGCCCAGACCGACCTGGCCCAGCGCCTGCGCATGGACCGCGCGACGACCATGGCGATCATCAACCGCCTCCAGGCCAAGCATTATCTGCGGCGTGACCGGTCCGCCGAGGATGGCCGCAAGCAGGCACTGTTCCTGGAGCCGGAAGGGCAGGCCATGCTGTCGCGCGCCAAGTTCGCGATTGGCGAGCACGAGGCCTGGGTGAAGCGCCACTTCACCGACAAGGAAGTGAAGCTGCTGCTGGAACTGCTGGCGCGCATTCACGAGTAGCCAGATCGCTACGGCATGTTATAAAGCATAGCAATATGCGCGTCAGCCAGGCGCGGGTGGGAGAGATACGATGCTGAACGATCCGCGCGAGGTGATTCGCCAATCGCCGATGACAGCGCGGCAATGGATTGCCGTGGTGCTGATGATCGCGCTCAACGCGCTAGACGGGTTCGACGTGCTGTCCAGCGCCTTTGCCGCACCGGGCATTGCCAAGGAATGGGGCATCGGGCGCGACGCGCTGGGCGTGGTGCTGTCGATGGAACTGATCGGCATGGGCTTTGGCTCGATCGTGCTGGGCGGCGCGGCAGATCGGTTCGGCCGGCGGCCCACCGTGCTCGGCTGCCTGGTGGTAATGGCCGTGGGCATGGGCCTGGCAACGACGGCGAGCAGCCCGACCACGCTGGGCCTTTGGCGCCTGCTGACCGGGCTGGGCATCGGCGGCATGCTGGCGGCGATCAATGCCGTCACGGCCGAGATTTGCAGCAACAAGGGGCGCAGCCTGGCGATGTCGCTGATGGTCATCGGCTATCCCATCGGCGCGACCGTGGGCGGCACGATTGCCGCGCTGCTGCTCAAGAGCGGGGACTGGCGCGTGGTGTTCGAATTCGGCGCCATCGCCACGCTGGTGTTCATCCCGCTGGTGTTCTTCCTGGTGCCGGAAACCCCGGCCTGGTTCCTGGTCAGCCGCCCGGCCGATGCGCTGGAGCGGGCGAACCGCTCGCTCGCCGCGCTGCGCCTGCCGGCGGTGACCGGCCTGCCCCCGATGGAGCCGGAAGCGGCGCGCGCCAGCCTGCTCGATATCCTGCGCCCCGGCCTGCTTGGCACCACGCTGCTGCTGACGGTGGGCTATTCGCTCCACTGCATCACGTTCTACTACATCCTCAAGTGGAGCCCCAAGATCGTTGCCGACTTCGGCTATACCCAGCCGCAGGCGGCCAGCGTCTTGGTCTGGGCCAATATCGGCGGGGCGATCGGTGGCGGCCTGTTCGGGTTCCTGATGCACAAGTTCGGCATCAAGTGGCCGACCATCGCCATGCTGGTCGCGGGCACCGTGGCCGTGTCGCTGTTCGGCCTGGGAGCCGAGAGCCTGCCCGGCTGGCGCCTGGCGGTGTTCTTCACCGGCTTTACCACCAACGCCGCGATCGTCGGGTTCTATTCGGCCTTTGCCCATGGCTTCCCGGCCAAGGTGCGCGCCACCGGCACCGGCTTTGCCATCGGCGCCGGGCGCATCGGCGCGGCCGGTTCGCCGATCCTGGCGGGCGAGCTGTTCCACACCGCCGGGTTGCCGCTGCTGCCCGTCTCGATCATCATGGCGCTGGGTTCGCTGGGCGCGGCGCTGGCGCTGCTCGCGCTGCGGCTGCGCGAGGCGCATTGAGCGGGCAGGGCGGCGTGGGGCCCCGGATCAAGTCCGGGGCGACGGGAAAGGCGGCGCGTTCCAAAGCATCGTCGCCCCGGGCTAGACCCGGGGCCCCACGCTGACCCGTCAGCCGAGAATCCCTGGCCCAAGCAGCGTGAGGATCTTGACGTCCACTGCCATCCCCTGCGCCCGGCAGGTGGCGATGTAGGCGGCGATATCGTCGAGCGGGACGTGGTGGACGGTGATGCCTTCGCCTTCCACCCCGCCGCCGGCCGAAACCCGTGTCAGGCCATGGGCGCGGAACAGGGTGAAGCTTTCCGAGACCATGCCGGGGCTCGACCAGAATTCGCCCAGCGCTTCCATGTGTGTGGCGCGATACCCGGTTTCCTCTTCCAGCTCGCGCAAGGCGGCCAGGCTGGCGTCTTCATCGGCGCTGCTGTCATCATCGCCGATCAGCCCGGCGGGCAGTTCGATGCAGGGGCGGCCCAGCGGCACGCGGAACTGTTCCACCAGAATCACGTCGCGCGCCGGGGTGATCGCCAGGATCACGGCGGCGCGGATATTGCGTGCGCGGCCGACATATTCCCAGCGGCCGCGGGTCTTGGCGGCGATGAAACGGCCTTCCCAGCGGACTTCTTCCGGGTTGTTCAGAAATTCGTCTTGCAGGCTCATAGCAGGATGGGTCCGTCGGGCAGTTCGTTGTGATCGTGGGCGCGGGCCGGCGCGGCGTCCTGCAACACGGTGCCGATCCGCGCGATCGCGGCTTCCAGCCCTTCGGCCAGGTGACCTTCGCGCAAGGGGCCAAGCAGTGCGGCCATGGCATCGCCCCAAACTTCGGGGCGCACGTGATCAGCCACGGCGCGATCGGCGATGATCTCTGCCTTGCGCTCGGCCAGCGAGACATAGAGCACCACGCCGGTGCGCCCAGTCGTGCGGCTTTCCGCGCTCAGGCGAAAGGCGGTGAGCGCGCGGGCATGAACGCGCGCGCGCTTGATCGGCGCGGGGGTGAGCCAAAGGCGCATGCGTCGCCATTGCAGCAGCGCGAGCATGGCGGCAAACTTGATAGCCGCCACGGTCAGCGCCAGGCCGAAATAGGCGCGCGCGCTCCATTCCGTGGCCCAGAGACCAAGCAGGCGATCAACCAGCGCTACATAGAACGCCGGCGCCATCTCCAGCGCGGCCAGGGCGAGAAACGCCACGAAGGCGGACCAAGCGAGCGCGACGTCGAGATAGCGATCGGATGCGGCCGTGACGACGGGCACGATTTCGCCTGCGGTATGGGCTTCGGCCTGGGCCACGGCCTGGGCAATGCGGGCCTGGTCGGCCGGTGTCAGGATCATCTCACCAGTCTCCCGTGGCGCCGCCACCGCCAAAGCTGCCGCCGCCGCCCGAAAAGTCGCTGCCGCCACCCCCGCTGCCGCCCCAATCGGAGCCGCCGCCAAAGCCGCTGCCGCCGCTGCCCCAACCGCTGCCCCAGCCGCCGCTGGGAATGACGATCACGCCGGGCCCGCTGCGATAGCGCCGGCCGCCGCCGGCCATGGCGCCCAGGAACGGCACCACGAAGACCAGCCCGAAAATCACCAGGAACACCACCGTGCCGATGGTGAAGTGTGGTTCGGCGGCTTTCCGGCTGGCTTCCTCGGACGCCTTGGCTGCTTGTGCGGCGACCTGCTTGGCCTGGTCTTCGGGCAGTTGCAGTTGCGCGATGAGCTGGTCGGTCGCCGCGTCGATGCCGCCGAAATAGTCGCCCACCTTGAAGCGGGGCACGATCTCGCGCTGGATGATCACTTCGGACAAGGCGTCGGTCAGGATGCCTTCGAGGCCATAGCCGACCTCGATCCGCACCTTGCGCTCCTTGGGCGCGACCAGCAGGATCGCGCCATCGTTGCGCTGCTTGTCGCCCAGGCCCCAGGCGCGGCCCAGGCGATAGCCATAATCCTCGATCTCCTGCCCTTGCAGATCGGGCACGGTGGCGACGACCAACTGGCGCTGCGACTGCTTTTCCAGCGCGGCGAGCTTCTGGTCCAGCGCGGCAACCTGGTCGACCGACAGCAGGTGGGCATCGTCCACCACCCGGCCGGTAAGCTGGGGAAAGGTTTGCGCCCAGGCCGAAGTGCCAAAGATTGGCGTGGCGAAGATCGCCAGCACCAGCAGGGCAAGGGTGGCGAGCCGTTTCACCGGCTTAATTGAAATTGACCTTGGGCGCTTCTTCCGCCCCCGGCGTGGTCGCCTGGAACGGCACCATCGGCTTGGCGCCATAGATCACCTTGGCGCCGATCACCGCCGGGAACGTGCGGATCGTGGTGTTGTAGGACTGGACCGCGTCGTTGTAATCGCGGCGCGCGATGGCGATGCGGTTTTCCGTGCCTTCGAGCTGGCTTTGCAGGGCCAGGAAATTCTGGTTCGACTTGAGATCGGGATAGGCCTCGACATTGGCCATCAGACGGCCAAGGCCCTGCGAAAGCTGGCCCTGCGCGCTCTGGAAGGCTGCGACCTTGGCCGGATCGGTCAGGTCGGCAGCAGTGATCTGCACCGATGTCGCCTTGGCGCGGGCTTCGGTCACTTTGACCAGGGTGTCCTGCTCCTGCTTGGCATAGCCTTTGACCGTGGCGACCAGGTTGGGCACCAGATCGGCGCGGCGCTGATACTGGTTCTGCACTTCGGCCCACTTGGCCTTGGCGTTTTCCTCGGCCGTGGGAATCGTGTTGACCCCGCAGCCGGCAAGGCTGCCCGCCGCCACGGCGGCCAGGGCAAAGCGGGGCAGGAAGCGGTGAAAAGCGCGGGACATGGATCGATCCTTATCGCAGATGCGTGAATGACATAGCGTGCAAGCGTTGCGGATCAAGGGCGGTGGCCTGCCGTTCGTCGAACTGTAAAGCATTTGCCGGGCGGAGGCCTGCACGCTTGCCGCTTGCGCCGCGCGGTGGCAATCATTCGCCATCCGATGGTTAAAAAGGGGAAAAGGGCCGTGGCCATTCTCGAAGAATTCAAGACGTTCATCGCACGCGGCAACGTGCTCGACCTGGCGGTGGGTGTGATCATCGGCGGCGCGTTTGGCAAGATCGTTACTTCGCTGACCGAAAGCGTGATCATGCCCGTGGTCGGCTTCGTGACCGGCGGGGTCGATTTCACCCGCTTCTTCGTGCGGCTCGGCCCGATCCCGGCCACGTTCAAGGGCGATCCTGAAAACTATGCCCAGCTCAAGGCGGCCGGCGTTCCGATGATCGGCTATGGCGATTTCATCACCCAGGCCGTCAACTTCCTGATCGTGGCCTTCATCATCTTCCTGATCGTGAAAGCGGCCAACTCCCTGATCCGCAAGCACGAGGAGAAGCCTGCCGCACCCGAAGCGCCCAAGGGGCCGAGCGAAGTGGACCTGCTGATCGAGATCAGGGATGCGCTGAAAGCCAGGGATTGAAGGCGGGGGGCGCGGTGTTGGCGCCCTTCGACACGCTCAGGGCGAACGGAGGGAGGTGTAGATTTCCTGAGGACCCGTTCGGGCTTAGCTTGTCGAAGCCCCCCGCATCCGGGCGCAGCGCCGGCGCCCTTCGACAGGCTCAGGGCGAACGGGGCATGGGATTTTGTTCCCTGATTCCGTTCGCCCTGAGCATGTCGACGCCCGTTTCCTATCGCCCCCTTCCCATTGCGCGCGGAATGCCTATATGGGGCTTTGCCGGGTTTGACCCGGCTATGGCGATAAACTGCGGCGTGCAATAGATGCAGCGGACCCGGGGGCGGTACCCGGCGGCTCCACCACCTTTCCCGTTCCGGCGGGCAAGATGACGGGGCCGAACTAGGATCGACGTGTGTTGAAAAGCGCTGTTTTCGCCCGGGCTGAGTAACCCGTTAAAGGCTCAAAACCTACAAGTGCCAACGACAACGAAGCACTTGCTCTCGCCGCGTAACCTGACGGCCTAACGGCCTGATCTTACAAAGCGAAAGCGCGGTCGGACACACCGGTCAACAGAAGTGATACCAGCGGCCCGGGGGGTGCCGGGCAACAGAAATCCCCCCACATTTCCCCGTTTCAGCCCCGCCCGGTCAGCCGGGCCCAATCAGCCGGGCCCAATCAGCCTGGCATCGTTTCCGCCGCGCATTCTGCCGCCGCTTCGGCCTGCTGGCGCCGTGCCGCGCCGATGGACTGTGCCCGCGCGCGCCAGCCCGGCTGGGCATAGGCAATGGCGGCCATTGCCACCGCCGCGAGCGAGCCGACCGGGAATGCCAGCCACAGCGCATCGGCGCCCAGCGTGGGATAGGCGAGGTGATAGAACCCGAGCCGCGCCGGGAACATCGCCACGGCCAGCACCATCAGCGGGGCCATGACCACGCCGCCCGCGCGCATCGTGCCGAACAGCATGATGGTCATGCCGAACAGGATGTAGCTCCAGCTTGCCAGCATCTGGATGTGGCGCGCCATGTCCACCGCCGGACTGGTGGAGCCCAGGAACAGCACCAGCACCGGCCGGTCGAACAGCAGCAGCAGCGCGGTCATCGTGCCGGTGACCGCCAGGTTGAGGATCAGCCCGGCGCGGGTGATGCGGCCGAGGCGCTCCACCAGTCCGGCACCGATTGCCTGCGCCGCCATGGCGCTGAGCGCGGCGGAAATGGCCATCGCCGGCATCTGGAGATAGGTCCACACCTGGAGCGAGGCGCCATAGGCCGCGCTTGTCACCGAGCCTTCGCGATTGACCAGGCCAAGCATGACGATGCCCGCGCCCGAGACGATCAGCATCTGCGCGCCCATCGGCAGGCCCTTGGTGACGATGTAGCGCAATTCGTCCATGCGCGGGAGCAGGTAGCCCAGCTCGTGCCCGCGCAGGCGCAGCGGCAGGTTGCGGGCATAGGCATAGATCACCAGCACCAGCATCGAGACATAGGACGAAATCGCCGTGGCCAGCGCCGAGCCGGCAATGCCCAGCGCCGGAATCGGGCCAAGGCCGGCGATGAACACCGGGTTGAGCCCGCAATCGAGCACCACCGAGACGATCATGAAATAGAGGCTGGTCTTGGCATCGCCCGCGCCGCGCAGGCCCATCGAGATCATCACCGAGATCATCGTGGCCGGCAGCGCCACGAAGATCACCCGCAGATAGGCCAGCGCAAAGGCGAAGATATCGGCCGGAGTGGACATGATCCGCAGCAGCGCCGGGGCATAGAGCCAACCGGCCGTGGCCACGATCACCGCCAGGCCGACGCAGAAGCCGACCGCCGTGCCGAACGTGCGCCGCGCCGCATCGACATTGCCCGCGCCAAACGACTGGCCCACTTTCACCGTGGCGGCCATGCCGAAGCCGAACACGGCGGCAAAGACCAGGAACATCACCACGTTGGCATTGGCCGTGGCGGCCAGCGCCGAATCGCCGAGCAGGCGCCCGACCCAGATCGCGTTGATCGATCCGTTGAGCGACTGGAGGATATTGCCCACCAGCGTGGGCAGCGAGAACAGCAGCAGGGTCTTGAGAATCGGGCCGCGCGTGAGATCGCGCGCCCCGGGCCCGCCGGGAGCGGTGTTGCCTTGCGGGCCAGCCATGGTCCTGTTTCCTTATTCCGGGTTGCGCAGCGCGGCGAGCGCGGCAAAGGGCCCGCTGGCATCGTCACCGGCGAGGTTGTGATCGGCGCGGGCCTTGTCGGCCAGGGGGCCTTCGGCAAAGGGATCGATCGCCAGCGCCAGGCTTTGCGCCACTGCCTCGCCCAGGTCGAAGGTCAGCCCGGTATAGGGGATTTCGTCGCAATCGTCGGCGGAAATCTCGATTTCCTCGTCAGGTTCGGCCGTCACCTGCGTTTCGGGCACGAAGCGCAAGTGCAGCGCCTCGTCGATCTTCACCGGGAAATCCTCGCCGGAAATGGCGCAGGCCTGCTGGATCGCGGCGGTCAGCCGGCCATCGGCGCGCACCACCGGGCCATCGGCCTTGAGCGTCACCTGCGCGCGCATCGTCTCGATCGCCGAGAGGCCGAAGCGCCCGGCCAGGCGGCGGCGCGCCGCTTCATCGGGTTCCAGCACCACGGGTGCATCGCCGATCTGGCGCAAGTCGATCACGCAGGAATATTCGGGGGTATCGCTCATCGTCCAATCTCCGCGGCGAGCACCCGGTCTGCCGGTGCCAGCGCCAGCCCGGCGGCAAAGGCGCGGGCGCGGCGGGCGAGGGGCAGGGGGGCTGCGCCGTCCGTCAAAGTCATGTTGCGGGCAAGGGCCGCGGCAAAGGCGTCTTCACCTGCCTCAAGCCCCTCGCGATAGGCGCCGAGCCGGCCGCCGAGCGTGCCCATCAGCTTGCCCACGTGCTTGCCCACCACCAGATCGCCCACGCCGCTTTCGCGGAGCTGGCCGTCCATGTCTTCCACGAAGAGTTCGGTCAACCATACCGAGGGCTGGATCAGGCCTTCGTCACGCTCCATCCGCACCAGCACCAGCGACAGGATCAGGGTGATCATGTCGAACCGCCCGGCCACCGTATCGGCCACGCCGCAATCGGCATACCATTCCTTTTCGCGCGCAATGGCCACTACGCGGTGCCACAGCGGGCGGGCGGCATCGCGATCGTCGCGGGTCTGGCCCAGCAGGCGGGCGAGCAGGGACATGGGCGGGCATCCTTTGCGATCGTGGAAGCGACGCCGGGCGCCGCCAATTGCACCTGCGTGGCGCAAACCGGCACGCCGCCATTGCGGACAACCCGTTTCGCCCCTAAGGCTTGCGCGGATATAGGGCGCTGCGGCGCGAAGGCAAAGTGGGCCTTTGTGCGTTGTGCCGGCGGATCGATGGGGGCCATGGCCCCTGGCCGGTCGGCCAAGGGTCGAATGTGGAGTGATGGAATGCGCGAGAATCGGATGGCCCTGAACGGCGCGGCGCTGGCTTTCAAGGGCGCTGCACTGGCCGGGCTGGTGGTGCTTGTCAGCGGCTGCGCCAGCATCCACGACCATCGCGGGTTCCAGATGGACAAGGCGCTGACCGATTCGGTGCAGCCGGGCGTGGACAACCGCATGTCGGTGGAACGCGCGCTGGGCCAGGCCACGTTCAAGAGCCAGTTCGGCCCGCAGAGCTGGTATTACGTCTCGATCGACACCCGCCAGAAGCCCTTCAAGCGCCCGCGCACGACCAACGAGCAGGTGATGAAGGTCAACTTCGATCCGGCCGGCAACGTCAGCACGGTCGACCGCGTGACGCTGACCCGCGTGCCGACGATCCACCCGGTGCGCGAAGCCACGCCGACCCTGGGCCGCAACCGCAGCTTCTTCCAGGATCTGTTCGGCAACATCGGCTCGGTTGGCGCCATGCCCGGCGGCACGGTCGGCCAGGGCCGTGGCCCGACCGGCTCCGGCCCGAACGGTAGCTGATCGGCCGCTGCTTGAAAGCGATCCCGGCGATCCCATATCGCCGGGATGGACGATAGCAAGGCGAGCCACGGCCTGGTCCAGTGGCATGGCACCACCATCATCGGGGTGAAGAAGAACGGCCGTACCGTGATCGCGGGCGACGGCCAGGTTTCCATGGGCAACACGGTGATGAAGCCCAATGCCCGCAAGGTGCGGCGCATTGGCGACGGCAGCGTGATCGCCGGCTTTGCCGGGGCCACGGCCGATGCCTTTACCCTGTTCGAGCGGCTGGAGCGCAAGCTGGAGCAGCATCGCGGCCAGTTGATGCGCGCGGCGGTGGAACTGGCCAAGGACTGGCGCACCGACAAGTATCTGCGCAATCTGGAAGCGCTGATGATCGTGGCCGATGCCAGCACCCTGCTGGTGCTGACCGGCAATGGCGACGTGCTGGAGCCCGAAGGCGGCATCGCGGCGATCGGTTCGGGTGGCAACTATGCCCTGGCCGCCGCCCGTGCGGTCGATCTCTATGAAGACGATCCCGAAAAGATTGCCCGCCGCGCCATGCAGGTGGCGGCAGACATCTGCGTGTTCACCAACGACCGCGTGACGCTGGAAGAAATCTGATGCTCGACAGTCTGACCCCCAAGGCCATCGTCCGCGCGCTGGACGAACATATCGTCGGCCAGGCCGAGGCCAAGCGCGCGGTGGCCGTGGCGCTGCGCAACCGCTGGCGCCGCCAGCGCCTCTCGCCCGATCTGCGCGACGAGGTTTCCCCCAAAAACATCCTGATGATCGGGCCGACCGGCTGCGGCAAGACCGAGATCAGCCGCCGCTTGGCGCGCCTCGCCGATGCGCCCTTCGTCAAGGTGGAAGCGACCAAGTTCACCGAAGTGGGCTATGTCGGCCGCGACGTGGAACAGATCGCCCGCGATCTGGCCGAAGAAGCGATCCGCCTGGAAAAGGACCGCCGCCGCGAAGCCGTGCGCGACGCAGCCAGCAAGGCGGCGATGGACCGCCTGCTCAAGGCCCTGGTGGGCGACGGCGCCAGCGAGGCAACGCGCGAAAGCTTTCGCCAGCGGCTGAGCGAAGGCGCGATGAACGACGTGGAAGTGGAAATCGAGGTGGAGGATGCACCCGCCGCCCCGATGGAAATTCCAGGGCTCGGCGGCAATGTCGGCATGATCAACCTGTCGGACATGATGGGCAAGGCGTTTGGCCGCCAGCCGCTCAAGCGGCGCAAGATGCGCGTGGCCGATGCCTGGGACAAGCTGGTGGACGAAGAGTCCGAAAAGCGCATGGACCAGGATGACGTGGCCCGCGTGGCGCTCCAGAACGCCGAAACCAACGGCATCGTGTTCATCGACGAGATCGACAAGATCGCGGTGTCCGATGTGCGCGGCGGCTCGGTCAGCCGCGAAGGCGTGCAGCGCGACCTGCTGCCGCTGATTGAAGGCACGACGGTGGCCACCAAGTATGGCCCGATGAAGACCGACCATGTGCTGTTCATTGCCTCGGGCGCGTTCCATGTGGCCAAGCCTTCGGACATGCTGCCCGAATTGCAGGGGCGCCTGCCGATCCGGGTGGAGCTGAAGGCGCTGAGCGAGGACGACTTCGTGCGCATCCTCGCCGAAACCCGCGCCAACCTGGTGGAACAGTATCGCGCGCTGCTCGGCACCGAGCAGGTCACGCTCGATTTCACCCCCGAGGCGGTGCGCGCGATTGCCCGCACGGCCGCGCAAGTGAACGAAAGCGTCGAGAACATCGGCGCCCGCCGCTTGCAGACGGTGATGGAAAAGCTGCTGGAGGAAGTAAGCTTCGATGCCGAGGATCGCGTGGGCACTACGGTGACGGTGGACGAAGCCTATGTGTCTGACCGCTTGGCGGGCCTTGCCGGCAACGCGGACTTGTCGAAGTACATTCTCTGAACAGTCATGGCAGCGCCTGCTCTCAATGGGCGGGCGCTGCTGGCTTTTCCACCAGCGGATCGGGGCCGCCGAAGGCGCGCAGCGGGCGGCGCAGGGCCAGCAGAACCACGCCGGCCACCGCCGGAATCGCGGCGGTGACGGTCCAGAACAGCGGCGGGCTGACGCGGGTGTACCAGCCGCCCATCGGCCCGCTGATCAGGCTGGCCACGGCCACGGCCATCATGTCCACCCCGATCAGCGTACCGCGCCAGCGTTCCGGCGCGCGGGCGGCGAACAGGGCGTGGGTGACCGGCGCGAAGAACATCGCCCCGAGGTTCGACAGCAGGTGGAACACCACCGGCAACCAGATCGTGCCGCGCGCGGTCGTGGGGACCAGCGCGAGCAGGATGGTGGAGCCGGCGAAGATCAGGCAGCCGGTGGCCAGCTTGCGCAGGCTGTCGGGCTCTGCCCCGCGCCGCGCCTGCCAGCGCCACAGCAGGATCAGCAGCGGCGCCTCGAACGCCGGGGCCAGCCCATCGAGCGATTGCAGCCAGGGGATCGGCACCGCAAAGCCGCCCACGACCATGTCGATATGATCGCGCACCCACAGGCTGTAGACGTTCCAGACTTGCGCCTGCGCGGTCCAGAACGCCACGCTGAACGGCCAGATCATCGCCAGCAGCCAGACATTGCGCCGGTCCGCCGCGCTCAGCGGGCCGGCCGGGCCTGATTGCCGCGGGGGCACTTGCGCGGGCAGGTAGCGTGAACCGGCCAGATACCACACCAGCCCGATCAGCATGCCCACGCCCGCCACGGCAAAGCCGGCGTGCCAGCCATAATACTTGGCCATGGTGCCGCTGGCGATCGGGGCGATGAACGCGCCGACATTGACGCAGAACGTATAGACCTGGAATGCATCGCCCAGCCGGCGATCCCCGGCTGCATAGAGCGCGCGGATCTGCGGCATCAGGTTGCCGCGCAGCAGCCCCGCGCCGATCACCAGCAAGACCAAGGCCAGCAGGAACGTGGCATCGAAGGCCATGGCGAAATGGCCGGCCGTCATGGTCAGGGCGCCCAGGCTCACCGCCGCGCGGCGGGGCATGACCTTGTCGCCGATCCAGCCGCCGACCAGCGGCAGGAAAGTGATCGCTGAAAAATAAAGCGCAAAGGTCTGCGTGGCGAGCTGCGTCACGTTCATCGGGCCAAACACGTGCTCCAGCCCGGCACGGTAAGTGGCAAATCCAACCACATGCTCCACCCGGCCGGGCAGCAGGAGTTCGCCGGTCATGTAGAGCACCAGCATGGCGACCATGCCATGCCAGGAAATGCGATCCCACAATTCGGTGCCGGCCAGAACCCAAAGCCCGCGCGGGTGATCGAGCAGGCCGCGCTTTTCTATGACGGGGGAGGCGGTTGCTGCGGCGTCTGCGATAGGTTCCATGGGCGAGGGTGGTGCCGTCAAAAGCCGGGGCTGGCAAGCCGAGCCGCGCATGATACACCGCAGCCCATGCATGAAACGCCCGACAACCGCCCGATCTATCGCCTGCTCACCGGCAAGGATGACCGCGCCTTTTGCGAGCGCGTGTCGCAAGCCCTGGCCGAGGGCTGGCGCCTCTATGGCTCACCCTCGATCACCTATGACGGCGGCATGGACTGTATCAAGGTGGCGCAGGCCGTGGTCTGGCACGAGGCCGATGTGGTGAAGTGACGGGTTTCCGGGGGATGCCGGCAGGGGGCTTCGACAAGCTCAGCCCGAACGGACGACGGTTTTCTCCCCTCCTCTTCAGAGGAGGGGGTGGGGGTGGTGTGAACCCTTGCGCGAGGCGTCCACCACCCCCCGGCCCCCTCCTCTGAAGAGGATGGGGAGAAGTGCTTGCACTTCTGACATTGGGGCCAACTCCAGAGCGCCTTACTCCGCCGCTTCGCCCAGTTCCTCGCTTTCGGCGGCCTGGCGCGCCCACATTTCGGCATAGAGCCCGGCGCGGCGCAGCAGGTCGATGTGGTTGCCCTGTTCCACCAGGCGGCCCTGCTCGATCACCAGGATCGTGTCGCTGTCGGCAATGGTCGACAGGCGGTGGGCGATCGAGAGCGTGGTGCGGTTCGTCGCCACATCGCGCAAGGTGCCGAGGATGTCCTGCTCGGTGCGGGTGTCGAGCGCGCTGGTCGCTTCGTCGAACAGCAGGATCGGCGGGTTCTTCACCAGGGTGCGGGCGATCGCCACGCGCTGCTTTTCCCCGCCCGACAGTTTCAGGCCACGTTCGCCCACTTCGGTGTCCAGCCCCTGCGGCAGGCGGGCGATGAAATCGGCAATCGCCGCGCCGCGCGCCGCCGCTTCCACCTCGGCCGCGCCCGCGCCTTCGCGGCCATAGGCGATGTTGTAGCCGATGGTGTCGTTGAACAGCACCGAATCCTGCGGCACGATGCCGATGGCCGCGCGCAGGCTGGCCTGCGTGACCGTGGCGATATCCTGCCCGTCGATGAGGATGCGGCCCGAGAGCGGATCGTAGAAGCGGAACAGCAGGCGCGCGATCGTCGATTTGCCCGCGCCCGACGGCCCAACGATGGCGACGCGGCTGCCCGCCGGCACCTCGAACGACAGGCCGTGCAGGATCGTGCGGTCAGGGTCATAGCCGAACACCACGTTGTCGAACGTGACCGAGGGATGGCGCACCACCAACGCGGGGGCGCCGGGCTTGTCCGCCACTTCGACATGGGTATCGATCAGGCGGAACATCTCGGCCATGTCGATCAGGCCCTGGCGGATCGTGCGATAGACCATGCCGAGCATGTCGAGCGGGCGGAACAACTGCGTGAGGTAGGTCTGCACGAAGACCAGTTGCCCGGCGGTGAACTGCCCACGCCACCAGCCCCACACGGTATAGGCCAGGGCCCCGGCCATCAGCAGGTTGACCACCAGCGCCTGCGCGATGTTGAGCAGGCCCAGGCTGTTTTCGCTGGCCACGGCCGCTTCGGCATAGGCCCGTGCGGCCTGGCCATAGCGGGCCTCCTCGCGCTTTTCGGCGCCGAAATACTTCACCGTCTCGTAATTGAGCAGAGAATCCACCGCGCGCGAGAGGGCCTGCCCGTCCAGCCGGTTCATCCGCTCGCGCAAGTGCGTGCGCCATTCGGTGATCGTGCGCGTGACCCAGATATAGGCCGCCACGGCCACGGCCGTCGCCGCCACCAGGCCCCAGCCAAAGCTGATCCAGAAGATCACCGCCACCACGATCAGTTGCAGGATCGTGGGCGCGATGTTGAACAGCATGAAATAGAGCATCGTGTCGATGCTCTTGGTCCCGCGCTCGATGGTCTTGGTCACCTCGCCGGTGCGCCGTGCCAGGTGAAAGCGCAGCGACAGGCGGTGCAACTGGGCAAAGACATGCTCGGCCAGCGCGCGCGTTGCATCCTGGCCGACGCGCTCGAACACGATGTTGCGCAAGTTGTCGAACGCCACCCCGGCAAAGCGCCCGGCCGCATAGCCCAGCACCGTCCACATCGCCAGCATGCCCAGGCGCGGCCCGGACATGTTCATGGCATCGACGGCCCATTTCAGCAGATAGGGCAGGTAAAGCTGCACGGCGGTGGAGGCCAGGATGAACAGGCACGCCACCACGATGCGCCAGCGCAGCGCCGGATTGTCCGCCGGCCACAGATAGGGCAGGAAACGCTGGAGCGTGCGCCAGCCATCATGGCGCTGGGCGGCGGAACGGTCCTTGGCGGTATTGGCGGCGGTATCGGCAGTTTCAGGTGGCATCGCCTTCACATAGGCATTTTGCCGCGTGTTGCCACCCGCCATCGCGCGGGCAACACGCTTTGCCCTCCGCATTCCGGGCGCGGCCTATCGTGCAGCGAGGGCTTGCGGCTGCGGCGGGGTGAAATCGAACATCACCTTGCGTCTGGCAAAATCGATGCCAACCTTCTGGAATGCGCTGAGATCGCGCATGCCGAGCAGGATCGCCGGACGACGGTTGAGCCGCAGATGGGCAAAGGCCGGGGCATCGGCAAAGGCGAATGTCAGGTTCTCGATGTTCATGCCGCCGATCCGCATGACGCGGGCATGCCCGACATCGGCGGTGATCGTCTGCCCGGTTACGGCGATCAGCTTGGCCTGCTGCTCGCCCTGCCGCTTGTTGAGCGCACGTTGCAGCGCGCGGTTGCCGATGGAGGTGTCCGAGCCGGTGTCGATCATCACATCGGTCTGCACGCCGTCGATCATCGCTTCGGTCATGATCAACTGGCCCGAGCGGCGGCGCGCGGTCACGACGATGTCGTAGCTGTCGATCTGCGGCACGTCGGGCGAGGCATTGCCGATCATCATGCGGTTGGCCGCGAAATCGATGGTCACGCGCTGGTCCTGCAAGCCATCGAGGCCGACGATGCCTTCGGCCTCCAGATCGTGACCATCCACCAGCGGGGCTTCCAGCCCGGAAAAGCGGCGCGTGCCGAGCGAGAGTTCAGCCACGGTCACCAGGTCCACGTCTTCCAGCCCGGCGACGCTGACCAGCGTGGCGCGGCCGCTTGGCGCCAGGCCCAGCGCCTGCGCGGTCTGGCGGGTCAGCACGGTGCGCTCTGCCCCGGTGTCGACGAGGAAGGCAAACGGCCCGGCGCCGCCGATCGTCACCGGCACGGTCAATCGTGCGCGGGAATCGGTGGCCAGATGGATTTCCTCCATGGGCGGCAGCGCATTGGAACCCGGCGTTCCGGGCGTTGTCGCAGCCGGAGTATTGAGCGGCGCGGTTTGCGCCGTTTGCGCGGACACCGGCAGGGCCATGGCCGCAAGGGCCAGTGGGCCGAGCGTGCCGGCAACCTTGTGGGCCAGCATCGTCATTGTCATGTTCCTCTCCGCCCGGCAGGGTACGCCTGCTTGAACGGCAGCGCCATCGTGAATTTCACGGCGGCACAAAAAGATCGTGATGAAAAAGGCCTAAAGGCGGGGGCTTCTCACCCGGAAACAGGTTGCTTGCGCCAGGGCAGGGCCGCGCCGATCTCGCCCAACAGGCCAAGCACTTCGCTCAGCAACGGATGGCGCGTGAGGCGCAGCACCAGCAGCCAGCACAGCACCCCGGCCAGGACCATGGCGGCGGCCTGGGCCAGGCTGCAATGCGCCGGCCCGGCCCACAGCGCATAGCTGGCCAGCAGGGGCGCCACCGCCGCCGCCGTTGCCGCCAGGCTCTGGGCATAGATGCGCAAAAGATCGCGCCAGGCAAAGCCGAGCATGCGGCGCATGAACGGGGCGTAGATCACCATCCACAGCAGCCCGTGCACAAAGCGCGAGATCGCCACGGCGACCAGGCCCAGCGGTGCGGCCGCGATGATCATCGACACCGAAAGCACGGTCTCCGCGACATTGCGATGGATCAACCCGCGCTTGCGGCCAAGCAGCAGCGGCAGGTCAGCATTGAGCGGGAGGGAGATATAGCACAGTTGCGCCAGTGCGACCCACCGCAGCAACGGCGCGGCGGCCACCCAGCGCGGCCCATAGAGCGCCAGGATCAGCGGCTGCGCCAGCGTGGCAATGCCGGCCATGGCCGGCCAGGTTACCCCGGTATAGGCCGCCACGACCCGAAGGTACGGCGGCCCCAGGGGCTCGCCACTGTCGCGCACGCGACGAAACGCGGGATAGAACACGCCGGTCACCGCGCCCGCCACCAGCATGCGCAGTTGCAACGCCAGGCCAGAGGCGCGGGCGAACAGGCCCACTGCCGTGTTGTCGATCAGCCGGCCGATGACCAGTTCGGGCGCGCGGGCGGTGATCGAATAGCAGGTGGAAAGCACCGAATTGGTCCCGCCCAGTTCCAGCACCGGGCGCGCGCCTTTCAGCCGCAGCGGCCAGGGCAGCATCAGCCCGGCGCGCCACTGGCTCACCACCAGGCGCGCACCCTGCTGGGCAAAAGCGCCCCAGGCCAGCGCCAGCGCGCCATGGCCCAGCACTGCCAGGGTAACCGCGGCGGCGGCGTTGGCGATCGAGGAGCCCACCTCGATCATGGTGTTGGACTTGTAATCCATGCGCCGCTGGCAGGTGGCCTGCGGCACGATCGACAGCGGCACCAGCAGATAGGACGAGGCGACGACCAACAGCACCGGCAGCAGCGCGGGATCGCCATAGAACCGCGCCACCGGCACCGCACTGGCCAAGGCGAGCAGAGCGATGCCCCAGGCGAACACCACGGAGATGGTGAACGCCGTTTGCAGCTTCTCCGGGGTCAGGTCACGCTCGCCATTCACATAGCGGGCAACGCCAAAGTCCTGAAGAAACGCCACGATCGTGACGGCGGCAAAGGCGATCGAGAACAGCCCCAGTTGCGCCGGCGTGATGAACCACCGGGCCAGCACCACGCTGGTCGCGAACTGGATCGCGAACGAGGCATATTGCGACACCAGCGCCCAGGCCGCAGCCGTGCGCACCGACATTTCCGGCGGCGGACTGCCGGTGGCGGGATGCGGCCGGCGCGGCGGGGCAGGGGGCTTGCTCATGCCGCGTGCCGGATCAGTGCGGCAGCGGTGCGCAGGGCATGGAGCGGATAGCCGGCCTTGAGCAGGCGCAGCACCACGCGCCACAGCCGCGGGCTGGCGCCAGCGTCGGCAATATGGCCAAGCAGCATGGGCCAGGCATCGCCCGCCAGGCACTCGGGCGCATAGAGTACCCGGTCGATCGTGCGGCGTCGCACATAGGCCGCGCTGCCCGCGCCGAACGCGCTATCGAGCGCCTCGACTTCCGGAAGCGTGGCCAGGTGTGCGGTCGGATCGACGCCGGTATGCTCTCGCGCCTGGTGCGCCAGCCAGGCAATGGCCGCGTTGCGGGCTTGAACGCCCAAATGGCGCGAACTCACCTGGCCAGGCGAAATCCGGTAGGCGAGCAGGTATTCCGGGAGATTGGCCATGCGCGTCTGCCCAGCCAGGCGCAGCCACAGGTCATAGTCCTCGGCGTGGACGTATGCTTCGCGATAGCCACCGGCAGCGCGCACCAGATCGGTGCGGACCATCACCGCGCTGTGGCACAGGATCGGCCCGGCCTCCAGCACGGCCAGGATTGCATCGTGATCATGTGGGCGGCGGATCGGTGCATTGCCAGCCGGGGCGCCAGCGGCATCGATGAACGTGGTCTCGCACGCGACCAGCCCATGGTCGGGATTGGCCGCCAGGAACGCGACCTGGCGCTCCAGGCGCTCGGGCATGCAGATGTCGTCGGCGTCGAAGCGGGCCACCAGCGGCGCGCGGGCTTCGGCAAAAAGCTGGTTGAGGCTGCGCACCAGTCCCTGGCGAGGCATCGCGATCAGGCGCACGCGCGCATCCTGCGCGGCATAGGCCTCGGCAATCGCGCGGCTTGCGTCGGTGGAACCATCGTCGAGCAGCAGGAACTCGAAATCGCCAAACGTCTGGGCAAGCACGCTTTCGATCGCCGGCGCCAGAGTGGCGGCGGCGTTGTGCATGCTGGTGGCTATCGTCACGGCCGGCGCGGGAGGAGCGGAAGCTGGGATGGCAGGCATCTTTCAGGATTCGGTTTCGAGAAAGCTGGGCGAGGGCGCGCCGCGCGTGCCGCCCCGACGATGGGCGCGGCGGCGCCAGCGCAGCATCGGCGCGGCAAGGCCCGGCAGCCAGTGCCACAAGGCCAGCGCGAGCTGCCAGGTCGGGCCGCTCATGTGGCTTTCCACGTGCGTGCCGATCCGGCGCAAATCCGCCAGGCCACTGCGCGCCTGTCCGGCCACGATGCGGTCGATCGCCTCTTCGAACGCCAGCGCATCGCGCGTTTCGTTCATCAGGCGCTCCACGGTTGCAATCGCGGGGGCGGTCGGCGCAAGACTGGCGCGGGCCTTTGCCTGCACTTTCAAGCTGCCGCGCAGCAGGCGCAGTGCCTGGGCAGAGGCCGAGCCGGCGCGCACGCGGTATTCGCACAGCACCTGATCGACATAATGCGCCTCGCCCCCCAGCGCCATCAGGCGCACCCACAGGTCAAGGTCTTCGGCATGGGTCATGGTTTCGTCGAAGCCGCCCAGGGTCTCGAAATCGGCGCGCCGGAAGATCGAGCCGATATAGATGTTGAACGAGCGGTCGAGCACGCTCAGCCAGGTACCGCGCGTTGGCTGGTCGTGTTCCACACAATGGCGCTCGCCGGTCACCGCGCCGAAGATGCGCGCATTGCAGGTGGCCAGGCGCACGGTGGGATCGGCTTCCAGGATCGGGAGCAGGGTTGCCAGATAGGTGGGGCGAAACAGGTCGTCCCCATCCAGCAGGGCAATCAGCGGAGCGTGGCTGGCGGCAATGGCCGTGTTGCGCGCGGCCGAAACGCCGTGGTTGGCGGTTTGGCAAAGCCGGATGCGCGGGTCGGCCAGGAACGGCGCGACGGTTCCGGCCACAGCCGGGTCACCATCGTCGATCACCACGGCTTCCCACGCAGGCAAAGTCTGCCGCTGAAGCGAAGTCAGCGCGTCATCCAGAAAAGCCGCAACGCCATAGCCTGGCACGATCACGCTGACGCGCGGGCCATCGACTGGCAGAGTGGGGGGTGAAGGTGCGACCATCGGGTTCGATCTAATCCGTTCCGGCTTAAGGATTGGCTTACAATGGCGCAAGGAATCAGGAGAATCACGGATTGATCGCAAAAGGGCCGGCGGCGCCCTGACTCAAACCCTCGCGCTAGCGGTAATTACGGTGTCAAAAACCCCGTGTTTCCGGGGCTTTTGGGGAAATTTGAAACAAAATTGCAAAAACCCGTTGACGCCTGAGCGGGTGGTCCATATATGCCGCTTCACCGACGCGGTGAGGCCGGTTTTACTGGCTCTCTGGGTGATCCTGGAGTGGTTGCGTTGGTCGCCAGATAGCTACGGACGGCTTGGGGTTTCCGGTGAGAACCGGGGATGGAAGGTTGTCCGGGTTTTGCTGTCTGGATTG